>CANMKX010000024.1 GCA_947498595.1 uncultured Aquimarina sp. | reverse complement strand
ACACGCTGTCAATCAATATTTCAATGAACTCTCTTCTCTACTGAGATTCTTGCTAAAAACTAAGGACTCGAACCTTACTAAATCACCTGATGTTTCTCCTTATTTGCAAGGGCAAAACTAGTATTCTTTTTTATTCCTCACAAGCTTTTTTTTGAAAGTTTTTTTTATCTTTTTAAAAGACTTTATTCTTTCTCTATCAACCCTTTCCCTTCTTTATTCTCTCCTCATTTGCGGGCTGCAAACATACTGCTTTTATTTGATAACAAAACAACTTTTTGTTATTTTATTTTTTTTTATTTTCAGTACTTTTTTAAGCTTTTTCTATGAACGTTACTTAGTGTTTGACTTGTTTCATTCGTGCGCTAAGCGGGTGCAAAGATACACCTCTTTTTCACTTCTACAAGCTTTTTTCTTACTTATTTCTTAATTCCCTCTTAACTTTTTCTTAATACACTAATACCGTAGCTTTTATACACCTCTATTATTTTTCCCTCTGCTCTTTTAATAGAAAAAACCCTAATTTCTTAGGGTTTCTTGTTTTGTTTATTTTGTAATAATCTTATTATTTAAAGAAGCTTCTGATTCCATAACTAGCTAGAACTCCTTCTCCAGTCGCAGCTGCTACTTGTGCTATAGCTCCTTCTCGACAATCTCCTGCTGCAAAAATTCCTTTTACAGAAGTTTCTGCTAATCCAGTTGTAGTTATAAATCCTTTTTCATTTAATTCCACTACTCCTTCAAAACTATCTGTATTAGGAATTAATCCAATAAAAATAAACGCGCCATCTGATTTAATAACTTCTTCTACACCTGTTTCATTATCTTTTACTTTTACTCCTTCAAATAATCCTTGTTCATTTGCTACAAATTCAAGTGATGTTTTATTTGTATATGTTTGGATATTATCGATAGTTGGTAATTTCTCTATATATGTTTGAGATGCCTTAAACTCTGATGATCTATTTATAATTTTTACATTTTTACAGAAGCCTGCCAAGAAAATCCCTTCTTCTAAAGCTGAATTCCCTCCTCCTATTACTATAACTTCTTTATCTCTATAAAAAGCTCCATCACAAGTTGCACAAAAATGTATTCCTGAGCCTATTAATTCTTCTTCGTTTGTAATTCCTAATTTACGATATGTTGATCCTGTTGCTAAAACTACAGTTTTACTTATATAAGAATTTCCTTTTGTTTTGATATAGAAGAGTTGTCCTTCTTTTTTTATTTCTTCTACGTCTTCTCCAGTTTTTATTTTTGCTCCATAAGTTCTAGCCTGCTCTTCCATCTTTTCCATTAGCTCAGGCCCAGATATAGAATTAAATCCTGGATAGTTTTCTATCTTTTCGGTTAAGAAAGCATTTCCTCCAATGTTTTTCTTTTCTAAGATTAATGTATCAAAGCGATCTCGCTGTGCATAAATAGACGTTGTTAATCCAGCTGCTCCTCCTCCTACAATTATACTATCGTAAACTTTATCTTCTTTTTCTTCATCAATCTTTAATACTTCTTTAAGTTTTTGATTGTCTGGATTTGTATAAGGAGTGTTATTTATGATTACGGTTGGAATAATTCTTTTTCCTTTATTAATTCTTTCTACTTCTTGAGTAGCCCATTCGTATTCGTCTACATCAATAAACTGATATTTTATTTTATTATCACTTAAATAACTTTTTGCTCTACGACAATCTGGACACCAATCTGCTCCAAATAGCATTACAGTTCCGACTTCATTTATACCAAGGACTGATGCTAAAGTATCATTATCTGGATTGGTATATGATTTTTCGTTTATTAATATTGTAGGAATAATTCTTTTTCCTTTATTTATTTGTTCTACTCTTGCTGTTGCTTCTTTATCTAGATCAACATCTACAAATTCATATTTAATATTATTTTCTTTTAAATAACTTTTCGCTCTTAAACAATCAGGACACCAATCTGCTCCGTATAATTTTATATTATTCATAGTACTCTTAATGATTTTTAGTTATTGTCGTTAGAATTGTTACTTCATTTCTAAAATAACTCTTTATCGTAAGAACTATATGTAATTTACCATTTCTTTAAGAATTCTTAATTCACTTTTGTTTTTAAAGCAAAAAAAAACCGAGCTATATGCTCGGCTTTTATTTAATCTTTTTGTTCTTTATTGAAATACACCAGATAGTAATACATTTGTTTTTCTTCATCCCATCCTTTTTCTACAAATTTCTCTGCAGATTCAGGATTTATAAAATCCATTTTTATCTGAATATTGGTATCCAAATTAATGGTATTCTTCATTTTCTTTCTTGCTGCAGAAACTGCTGAGTTTGCAATTGGAAACGTGGTTAAATCTTCAATTTGGTATTTTGGTGCTTTTTCTACCTTATAATGTTTAAATTCTGGAATCAATTCTGGGTTATCAATTACTTCATTTAAGAAATTTGTTTCTTCAAATTCATCGTTTTTTGCAAAATAATTCACAGAACGGTTCATGAACATTACCTCTTCTTTTTTATCTTCTGCTGGTAATACCACGTCTTTCGCAAAATCTTCGCAAAATTTCATGTATTTCTTTGTCTGATAATTTGAATCAACAAATGCTGATACTCCTAAGAAATGTTCTAACCAATATTTTGTATCGTATCTATTAGAGTCTATTGATAGGATTTTATATCCTTCTTCTTTTTTATAATTAAATATTAAACATCCTTTGTCTAATTTATTTAAGTTAACTCCTTGTTGCAATACTAATTCTATATTCGATCCATTCTCATCAAATTGTAAGTAATCATATTTTAATTCTGATTTAAATATCCCTATTGCTGACACTTTTTCATTATCAATCGATACATTTTCTAAATATGTTACGTACAACTCTCCACTTTTAATATGAGGATGTTGAGATTGCTCATATAGCAAAGCTCCTATACGTTTGGATTGTTCATGTATTGTAGAAGGATTATCAAAAACTTCTGATACGATTTTATATAAAGGATTAAATTCTAGATCGGCTTCGTTTGAAAACTGATAATAATTTTCTTCTTTTTCTCTAAATGGCTTAAAGAAGTATTCTTTTAATAAAGCTACCAATTCATCATTTAATGCATAGGCTTGATCTGATAAGAAAATATTTTCATTCCTACTTTTATTTCCTATCTTATGTACTGATAGTGATTCGAATTGGGTACTATATAAATTAATCATTCTGTGCTTCCTTCTGTATTCGTTTTATTTTATCTTCTTTTAATTCCAATTTTCATTAAAATCCATTTCGTCATAGTTATCTATGTCAAAATCATCGTCTTCATGATAATCATCTTCTCCTTCTGCTTGAAATTCTTTTTCTGGCGCGCTGTCTGGTAGTTGTCCATGTACAAACATTACATTAGGATATTCTCTTCCATCTTCAAATTCGGCAATTTCAGCTAACTCAACTAAAAATGTCCACATTGAAAAGAAGTCATATACATAAATTAATTTCGGAGATTTTTTATTAACAACATCTGACAATGTTGTTTCACTCATTAATCGTACTGGCTGACTACCATCACTCATATCAAATAATGATATTTCTTCCCCTTGATTCCATTCTTTATCGCTTACATAAAATGATGCCATTTCGGTTCCGTCGAAACCAAACGATTGTGTTATTACATTATGGAATTCTTCTAGAGTTGTGTCTTCCTCTATTTCTATATCTCTAAATACGTCTTCTTCTGTATCTAAGATAATTCTAAAACGGTAAATCATTATTTTATACTATTTTGGACTGACAAAGATACAAATTGCTTTCTAAAAAGATAGTTTTATTTACTAAAGCGGTGTAAAGAAAATGTCATTGAGGCCAACAATGCAAAAGCCATTACTTGATGTAATACTCCTAATAAGATTGGCACTCTTAATATTAAGGTCAATACACCTAAAACAAACTGAACTCCAACAAAAATCAATAACATGTGAAGTGATTTTTGTTGTATTTTAGTTGTTACATGTTTTTTCCCTTTGTACCAAATTACACCTATTATTATTACCACTAAGTAAGCTAAATATCTATGAATAAATTGAACTCCACTTTTTCCTTCAATAAAATTCTTTATCCATGGATTTTGTTCAATAAATACAGAGTCATGAATAAGTTTTCCATCTGACATTAACGGCCAATAATTATGTAAAAAACCGGCATCTAATCCAGCTACAAAAGCACCATAAGTAATTTGTATTATTAAAATTACTATTCCCCATCGAATCAAGTTACGGTATTTTGTATTTATCTTTTTAGTGTCTGGATAAATTAAATCTAATGCTACCCAGAAAGTACATGCAAATGTTATGAATGCAGTTACTAAATGTAACGCTAATCTATAATGACTTACATCTGGTCGATCTACTAAACCACTCTTAACCATAAACCAACCTAAAAATCCTTGAAACCCTCCTAGAATCATTAGAAAAACTGATTTTTTTATAGTTTCTTTTGAAAGTTGCTTTGTTATTACAAAATACATAAAAGGAATAAAAAAAACAATTCCTATAAAGCGTCCTATAACTCTATGTAACCATTCCCAAAAGTATATATCTTTAAAATCTTGTATCGTGAATTCGTTATTTATTTTCTGATATTCTGGATATTGCTTGTATAATTCAAATGCTTCATTCCATTCGACGTCATTCATCGGTGGTAGTGTTCCAGAAATTAATTTGTAGTTAGAAATCGAGAGTCCTGAATGAGTTAATCTTGTGATTCCTCCAACTACTACCATTATAAATATCAGTAAACATCCTGTTAATAGCCAATAAATTACTTTTTTATTACTCTTTTTCATGTATTTCTTTATGCTTTCAGTCCTAATTCTATTCCTTTTTGCATCATATAATTATAAGCTGCATCATATTCGTTTGGAATCACTCCTTCTAAAATTGCTTCTTTTATTGCTTCTTTTATAATTCCTATTTCACGAGATGGTTTTATATTAAATGTTTCCATAATTTTTTCTCCCGTAATAGGAGGTTGAAAATTACGGATCTGATCGCGTTCTTCAACTTCAATCATTTTTTGCCTAACAATTTTAAAATTGTTGTGGTATTTTCTAAATCGTTTTGGGTTTTTTGTTGTTATATCAGCTTCACATAATGTCATTAATTGATTTATATAATTTCCTGCATCAAAAATCAATCTTCGAACTGCTGAGTCTGTAACTTCTGACGCTATTACAATAGGTCTAGAACTCATTAACACCATTTTTTGAACGAATTTCATTTTATCATTCAACGGCATTTTTAATCTTTTAAATAATTGAAAGACCATTTTTGCACCTACAAATTCATGTCCATGAAATGTCCATCCGTTTCTTTTATGAAAGCGTTTTGTTGGAGCCTTACCGATATCGTGTAATAATGCTGCCCAGCGCAACCATAAATCATCTGTGTTTTGACTAATATTATCTACTACTTCTAAAGTATGATAAAAATTATCTTTATGTGTTTGCCCTTCTTCTTCATCAATACCTTTTAATGCTGTTAACTCTGGTAAAATATATTTTAACAGTCCTGTTTTTTCTAAAAGAATAAATCCTATAGAAGGCACATCACTAAGCATTATTTTATGTAATTCTTCTACTATACGTTCTTTAGTAATAATTTTAATTCGATTTTTATTACGTGATATAGCATCTAATGATTCTTTCTCTATAGTAAAATTTAATTGGGTTGCAAATCGAATTGCTCTCATCATTCGCAATGGATCATCAGAGTATGTTATATCTGGATCCAATGGTGTACGAATTATTTTTGCTTCTAAATCTCTTACCCCTCCAAATGGATCTAGTAATTCTCCATATTTCTGAGGTGATAAACTTAAGGCTAATGTATTAATTGTAAAATCTCTTCTATTTTGATCATCTTCAAGTGTTCCATTCTCAACAACTGGATTACGGCTATTTTCATTGTAAGACTCTTTTCGTGCACCTACAAATTCTATTTCAATATCATCTGCTCTTAACATAGCAGTTCCATATGTCTTAAACACCTGTACTTTAGGCTTATTGGGCAGCAACCTAGAAACTTGGTTTGCTAATTCTATACCACTTCCTACTGCAACAATATCTATATCTTTAACAACGCCTCGCTGTAATATATAATCTCTAACAAAGCCTCCTATTACATACGTTTCTACTTCTTGTATTTCAGCTGCTTTAGATATTTTTTTAAAAACTGATTGTTTTAATGCGTCTCTATAATTTTTCGCTTCCGACATGTATCGATTTACTTCCTTATAATTGTTACCTTACTATCTAATGTCACTCTTATGATAGATGAAGGTTTTTTTACTTTTTTTTGCTCTTGCAAATTTACAACATAGTCAACGCCTTCCAAAATCTCTTTACTTATTTCTTTGAAATGCATTGGAGTAGCCTTACCACTGATATTAGCAGATGTTGAAACTATTGGTTTCTTATATTTTCGAATTAATTTATGACTAAAACCTTCGTCTACTACTCGAATTCCTAACGTATTGTCTTTTGCTATAATATTTTCTGGTACTCTAATTGGGTCGTCGTATATTATTGTTGTTGGTTTATCTGTTAGTTTTAAAATATCATATATTACTCTTGGTATTTTTTCTACATATTGTTCTAACATATTGTAATCACTTACTAAGCATAGCATTGATTTTTCTTCTGCTCTTTTTTTTAATGCATAGACTTTGTCTATAGCATCTGCATTTGTAGCGTCACATCCTATCCCCCATACTGTATCGGTAGGATACAGGATCACTCCACCTCTTTTAAGTACAGCTACAACTTTCTCTATTTCTTCTCTTATGTCCATATAATTAATCTTATACTTGATAGAAACATGTTCCTATTTTTATTAAAAATTTGCTAAGCAAAATTAACATATATTTGCCAATAAATAATCAAGACTGTTTATGAAAGTACTTCATGTTTCTGGAGCTTATAGTTGGGGAGGAAACGAGCAACAATTAGTAGATTCCATTTTTGGTCTACAAAAACTAGATGTAGAAAATATTATTTTTTGTTTCAAAGGTTCCCCTATGGATCTTTATGCACAGGAAAACAATCTACAAATTCGAAGTATTAAAAAGCAAAAATCTCATTCTATTTCATTATGCAAATATTTAAAACAAGTAGTTGTTGAAGATGGTATAGATATTATTCATTTACATACTAGCAATTCTGTAACAACATATGTTGTTGCTGATCTTCTTTATAAATTAAACACTCCTACAGTGTTTTCTAAAAAAGGTATTAGTTCTCCTAAAAAAGGACTTAGTTCCTATAAATATAATTACAAAAACATTAAGAGTGTCATCTGTGTTTCTGAAGCTGTAAAAGAGTCTTTTAAAGCTACTTTAAAACCTAATAATCATCATAAATTGACAGTAGTTTATGATGGTATAAAGATTGAAAGAGCCGATCAAAAAACTGACATAAACCTTAGAAATAAATTTAACATTAAAAGTGATACAACTATCATAGGAAATATTGCTAATCATACTAGAGCTAAAGATTTAGTCACATTTGTTAAAACAATACACCATTTAGTGCATGTATTACAGGTAAAAAATGTGCATTTTGTTCAAATAGGGAAAGAGTCTAAGTACAGTGATACTTTTATGCCTCTAATCAAAGAATTGAATATTGAAGATTATATTTCTTTTACTGGTTTTACTACAAATGCTATGGATCTGTTATCTCAACTAGATGTATATCTAATGTCCTCTGAACGAGAAGGATTACCGATTACTATATATGAAGCTTTTTATAAGAAAATTCCTGTTATTTCAACTAAAGCTGGAGGTATTCCTGAAGCAATCACTCATGATTTTAATGGTTTATTAGCAGAAATCAAAGATTACAAAACACTTGCTAAAAATGTAAAATACCTTCTTGAAAGTACAGATAGAGTTTCATCATTCAAAGAGCGTTCTTACGAACTTTTAATGTCTAAGTTCACTACAACTCAATTAGCAAAAAACACTTTAAAAACTTACCAACAGGTATTACAAAATGACTAGTATTACATTAATAATTTCAACTTATAACTGGCCAGAAGCTTTAGATCTTGTATTAAAAAGTGTATTAGCGCAAACCCGTATTCCAAATGAAATTATCATTGCTGACGATGGATCTTCTAGTGAAACGAAGGAGCTTGTAACATCATACATAAGTAAATTTAATTGTAATCTTATTCATCTTTGGCATGCTGATAATGGTTTTAGAAAATCTGCTATTTTAAATAAAGCCATTATAAAAACTTCAAGTGATTATATTATTCAATTAGATGGAGATTGTATTTTGCATCCTAATTTCATAAAAGATCACGCTAATTTTATTGAAGAAAGCGTTTATCTATATGGTTCGAGAGTTAATATTCAAGAATCTTATCTTCCTGAATTATATAGTTCTAAAAACATTCGATTTTCTCCTTTTTCTAAAGGTATTAAAAAGAGAACTAGAGCTATTCATTTTCCATTTTTCAGTTCTTTTTTTAAAAAGAATATAGAATTATCTAAAAAACTGAGAGGTTGTAATTTGTCTTATTGGAAAAAAGATGCTTTAGCTATTAATGGCTATAATGAAGATATGGAAGGCTGGGGAAGAGAAGATAGCGAATTTGTATTACGTTTAATAAATCATGGTGTAAAAGGTCGTAGGTTAAGATATATAGCCATTGTATATCATATATGGCATATTGAAAAATCTAAAGACAGATTATTAGCTAATGATAAAATACAACAAGAGACTATCTCGCAAAAAATTATTCAATGTAAAAATGGTATTAACAACCATTTAGATTCTTTATAAAATCCTTTAAGAAAGCTAATGATTAAACATTTTAAAATAAATTCTTCTCAAAATTCATTAACGCCTTTAATTAAGAGTGCTATTCTTAATTTTGATAACCATACAGAAGTACTAGGTCAAGGGGATAGAAATGTAATTAAAGTAATTACTATTGAAGGAAAGGCTTATACTATTAAATCATTTAAAATTCCGAATTTAATAAATCAAATTGTTTATCGATTCTTCAGGAAATCAAAAGCTGAACGTTCTTTTTTATATGCTAATAAATTAATTGAAGCTGGTATTAAGACTCCATTCCCTGTTGCTTTTCAGAACAATATGTCTTCTTTATTTTTTAAAGACAGTTATTATGTTAGTGAGTTATTAAATTGTGATTTAACTTACAGAGAACTTGTTAGACAATCGGATTACCCTGATCATGAAAACATCTTACGAGCTTTCACTCGATTTACTTTTGATTTACATGAAAAAGGAATTCTATTTCTTGATCACTCTCCTGGAAATACGTTAATTGTTAAGCAAAATGATCATTATGATTTTTACCTTGTAGATCTTAATCGAATGGAATTTGGTTCTCTTGATCTTGAAACACGTATTCAAAACTTTGCACGTTTAACTCCTAAAAAAGATATGGTAAGTATCATGGCTAATGAATATGCTAAACTTACTAAAAAAGATGAAACTGTAATTTTTGATAAAATGTGGAAAGTCACCGAAGAGTTTCAGCAAAAATTTCACAAAAAAAGAGCTTTAAAACGAAAACTCTTTTTTTGGAAAAAAAAATATCGTGAAGAAGTGCAATAAGCACTTCTTTTTATTTTCTATTCTTTCTTAACAGCCATAATTTGATATAGCGCATCATTACTGAATATGATTGTATATACGCAATTACAAATCCTACAACGCCGTCTCTAAAACCTTGTTGCATGATATAATGCTTAAAAAAGCTCCAAAAAGGTTTAACTACAAAATGATATGGAGTTAATCTTCCTGTTCTTTTGTCATAATCATTTGCTTGCCATGCTGCATATCTATTCATTTTTTTCATATGAGCATCTAAAGTAGTGTAAGTATTATGATAAAACTTATTACTCAAAAAAACTAGATTCCCATCTGTTTTTATTTCAGAATGTACTTGTTTATCTTCATAACTACATCGATCTCTCATGAATAAACGTACTACTTTATCATTTCTCCATCCACTGTATTTAACGCGTTCTCCCATAAAATGGTTCATTCGCTTTATCCAGTACCCAGTAGTATTGTCTTTTCCTGGATCTTGCAATACTTTTAGTAGTTCTTCTTTAAGCTCAGGTGTGACCCTTTCATCAGCATCCACCAACAATATCCATTTATGAGTTGCCTGAGGAATTGCCCAATTTTTTTGAGAAGCAGAATACTTATATTCTCTTTGAATAATAAAATCTGTATACTCTCTAGCTATTTCTACAGTATTATCTGTACTGTAAGAATCTACAACCATAATTTCGTCTGCAAAAGATACAGACTCTAATACTTCTCTTATATTATGGGCTTCATTATAAGCAGGAATAATGGCCGTAATTTTTTCTCTATCGTGTGCTTTTGTATCGATGACTGTTCTGTTTTTTGAAGGTGCAAATTTAAAGTTTTTACCTAAAAACTCTTGCAACTTCGGTAAAAATAAATGGGGCTCAAAATAATTATACAACTCCAAAGATTGCTCTTTTAATTTTTTTCTATCCTGAGTTGTATATATATATGGAAGGTAGTCTGCTAGATGCACTGAAATATGTCTTTGACCATCTTCAAACATATTCCAATCCTTTTTAACTATCCAAGGAGAAAAAAT
Organism: uncultured Aquimarina sp.; assembly: GCA_947498595.1. Classification (GTDB taxonomy): domain Bacteria; phylum Bacteroidota; class Bacteroidia; order Flavobacteriales; family Flavobacteriaceae; genus Aquimarina. The sequence continues at coordinate 49,389 of CANMKX010000024.1, read as the reverse complement.
AGTAAATGTAGGTTTTTCAAGGGCTTTAGCCATATTGACTGCTCCTCCTTCATTTCCTATCAATGCATCACATTGTGATAATATTGCTAAAAATTCACGCAAACTCTTTCCAAAAACATTAAAATATATATGTTTCTGTGTTTTTGTTTTAGTTAATTCAAAAATACTCTTAGCATCAGATTCTTGACTTGGTATATAATTAAATAAAATTGAAGCATTTGTTCCTCTAACAATTTCATCAATTACAACTGCCATTTTATCAAAAGGTAATGTTTTTTTAATTTCACTACCTAAAACGCTTATCATTATAACGGGATTATTTGTACTTACCCCACTATCTTCTAGATATTTTTTAGCATTTTGTTTTTCTAAATTTGTCAAAAAGATTCTAGGTTCTTTTATCTCCGCTAACATCTCTTTTTCATCATCAAACAACAGACGTAATCTATTTTCTATAGCTGTACTTGCATTAGTTAATGCGTTTAATTTACGCTTTACAGTATGTGTATACACAAAACGAGTATACCATTTATCAAATGAAATTTTCTGAGGTGCTTTAGAAAAATATGTGATAATATTACTTTCTAATTTACCATAAGCATCGATTACTAAATCATACTTAGCTCTTTTAATTTCTTTTAAAAATTTATAAAAAGCTTTTCTACTTTTTCTATATTTCGGTAAAAATAAAATTACGTTTCCAATATTAGGATGTTCATCTATAACAGGCAACGTATTAGAATTCACTAAATAATCTATAGTCGAATTTGGATATTTTTTTTGCAATGCTTCACAAATTATAGTACTTGTGAGCACATCGCCAATCATTTTTTGTTGAATTACTAATATCTTCATCGATTATGGATTCAATGTTAAACGATAAATCTACACATAAAGTATCATGTGTAGATTTATTTATTTTATCTTTAAAACATTTGATTAAACCGCAACGTCATATTCACGCAATGCATCGTTTAATGATGTCTTTTTATTGGTACTTTCTTTACGCTTTCCTATAATTAAAGCACAAGGCACATTATACTCTCCTGCTGGAAATTTCTTAGTATAACTTCCTGGAATTACTACTGATTGAGCTGGAACTATTCCTTTCATTTCTACAGGTTCATCTCCTGTTACATCAATAATCTTAGTAGATGCCGTTAATACTACATTTGCTCCAAGAACAGCTTCACGTTCTACTTTCACTCCTTCTACAACAATACATCTAGAACCTATAAAGGCATTCTCTTCAATAATTACGGGAGCCGCTTGTAATGGTTCTAGTACTCCTCCAATACCTACACCTCCACTTAAATGTACATTCTTTCCAATTTGTGCACAGCTTCCTACTGTTGCCCATGTATCAACCATTGTTCCTTCATCTACATAAGCACCTATATTAACATAACTAGGCATCAAAATTGTACCTGATGATATATATGCTCCATGCCTAGCTACGGCGTTAGGAACTACTCGTATGCCTTTTGCTTCATAACCTTTCTTTAACGGGATTTTATCATGATATTCAAAAATACCTGCTTCTAACGTTTCCATTTTTTGTATTGGAAAATATAGAACTACAGCTTTTTTAACCCATTCATTTACTTGCCATCCAGTTTCTTTAGGCTCAGCTACTCTAAGTTCTCCTTTATCTAATAGATCTACAACATTACGTATAGCATCTTGGGTTTTAGTTTCTTTTAATAAAGCTCTATCTTCCCAAGCTTTTTCTATGATTTCTTGCAATTGATTCATTGTTTTTTTGTGGTAAAGATAATGCTTCAATTGAATTTACACGTAACTATGTGTATAAAAAAACATACTTAATATGCTCTTTTTTAAACTAATTTTATTCTTAAGTTAAAGATACTTAGCATTTAAATTTCTATACTATCAATATAAATCATATTTTTGCAAAAAATTTATAATGGCACGCATTCTAGCTATAGATTATGGAGGTAAACGTTGTGGAATTGCCGTTACCGATGAATCAAAGATTATTGCATCAGGTTTAACTACTGTTGATACTAAATCCTTATTAAATTGGTTAAAAGAGTATCTTGTTAAAGAGGATATTGAATTATTCATTATTGGAGAACCTAAGCGTTTGCATGGAGAAGCTTCAGAAAGTGAAGCACTTATCAAACCTTTTATAGCGAAATTAAGTTCGTTATATCCTTCTATTCCTATCAAGAGAATAGATGAACGTTTTACTTCAAAAATAGCCTTCAATACAATGTTAGCTAGTGGAATTTCTAAAAAGAAAAGGCAAAATAAAGCTTTAGTAGATCAAATAAGTGCTACTATCATACTTCAAGATTATTTATATAATTTATAATTCTTGATTTTTTAATTTTAAGATTAATTTAGACAAAATAAGAAATGGTTTTACCAATTGTTGCATACGGAGATCCTGTATTAAGAAAAAAAGCTAAAGATATTACTAAAGAACACCCAAATTTAACTGAGTTAATAGATAATATGTTCGAAACTATGTATAATGCACATGGTGTTGGATTAGCTGCTCCACAAATAGGTTTACCTATCCGATTATTTATTATAGATACAGAACCTTTTGCTGATGATGAAGAAAATACAGAAGAAGAGATTGCTATTTTAAAAACATTAAAAAAACCATTTATCAATCCTATTATTCTAGAAGAAACAGGCGAAGAATGGGCTTTTAACGAAGGGTGTTTAAGTATTCCTGATGTACGAGAAGATGTTTTCAGAAAAGAGACAATCAAAATTCGTTATTATGATGAAAATTTTGTTGAACATACTGAATCTTATAGTGGACTAGCTGCTAGAGTCATACAACATGAATATGATCATATTGAAGGAATTTTATTTACAGATAAACTATCTAGTCTAAAAAAACGTTTAATAAAAGGTAAATTAGGTAATATATCTATTGGAAAAATACGTGTTGATTATCGCATGAAATTTCCGTTAGCTAAAAAAGGTCGTTAATTTTTTTTGATTATTAACAACAAACTATTGATATTTGCCGCCTTATTGAATAAAAAAGACATTTTAGAATTTAAAAATATATGAGCTTAGATAAAATATTAGCAATTTCAGGAAAACCTGGATTATACGAATTAAAAGCACAAACCAGAAGTGGTTTCATCGCAGAATCATTAGCTGATGGTAAGCGTATGTCTATTAGTATGAGACATAATGTAAGTGTTTTAAGTGAAATTGCTATTTACACTTATACAGAAGAAGTACCTTTACGTGAAGTTTTAAGTCAAATTAAAGAAAAAGCTAACGGAGAGCAAACTATTAATCACAAGGAATCTAAAGAGGTTTTGACTTCTTTTTTCAGTGAGATTTTACCTAATTACGATACTGATAGAGTATATCCTAGTGACATTAAAAAAGTTATACAATGGTATAATATTTTACAAAGCAAAGGACTTACAGATTTTTCTGAAGTAGCTCAAAATGCTAGTGAAGAAGAAGAATAAGCTTCTTACAACATAGCATCAAAACATATTTAATCCCTCTTACATAAGAGGGATTTTTTTATCACAAGCTTCTACAACAAAGCATAAAACAAAACATATCAACATCTTAGCCAATTGTTTTCAAATTTAAAATTCGTAAGAACATTGCTATAATTTCAGAGTAAAGTTTCAGGACTTCTTTGTACTTTTGCGCAGATAAAAAAAACACAACAAACAATTCGTTATATGGCTAACACTAAATATGTTTTCGTTACTGGAGGAGTATCTTCATCCTTAGGAAAAGGTATTATTGCTGCTTCTTTAGCAAAACTATTGCAAGCAAGAGGATATAGAGTTACTATTCAAAAATTTGATCCTTATATCAATGTTGATCCTGGAACATTAAATCCTTATGAGCATGGAGAATGTTATGTAACTGATGATGGAGCTGAAACAGATCTAGATTTAGGTCATTATGAACGTTTCCTTAATGTTCCTACATCTCAAGCTAATAATGTTACTACGGGTCGTATTTATCAAAGTGTTATTGAAAAAGAACGTAGAGGTGAATTTCTAGGAAAAACAGTACAAGTAGTTCCTCATATTACAAATGAGATAAAAGAACGTATACAAATTTTAGGAAAAACCGGAGATTATGATATTATAATCACCGAAATTGGAGGTACTGTAGGTGATATAGAATCTTTACCCTATATCGAATCTGTTCGTCAATTAAAATGGGAATTAGGAGATACAAATGCTTTGGTTATTCATCTTACTTTGGTTCCTTATCTTTCTGCTGCAGGAGAATTAAAAACAAAACCTACTCAGCATAGTGTTAAAACATTAATGGAAAGTGGTATCAAAGCTGACGTATTAGTATGTAGAACAGAACATGAATTATCACAGGAATTACGTCGTAAATTAGCTTTGTTCTGTAATGTAAAACCTGAGGCCGTAATACAATCAATAGATGCCAATTCAATTTATGCTGTACCTAATTTAATGCTTGAAGAAGGTTTAGACAAAGTTGTTTTAAAGCAATTAGTTTTAAGAGATGATGACGCTCCTAACTTAGAGAAATGGAACGGTTTTCTTAATCGTCTTGAAAATGCCACATCCAAAGTTACAATTGGACTTATAGGAAAATATGTAGAACTTCAAGATTCGTATAAATCAATTCTTGAAGCATTCATCCACGCGGGTGTTGAAAATGATGTAAAAGTAACTATCGAAAGTATTCATTCAGAATATATTGATGACGCTACTATAAAAGAAAAAATAGCACATTTAGACGGTATACTTGTTGCTCCTGGTTTTGGAGAAAGAGGTATTGAAGGTAAAATCAAAGCTGTTCAATTTGCAAGAGAAAACAACCTTCCTTTCTTTGGAATTTGTTTAGGTATGCAAATGGCTGTAATTGAATATACTCGAAATGTTTTAGGTTTAAAGGACGCTTGTTCTGTTGAAGTTGATGAAAACACTAAAGTGCCAGTTATTAATTTAATGGAAGAGCAAAAAGATATTACCGAATTGGGAGGTACAATGCGTTTAGGAGCGTGGGATTGTCAATTGGTAGAAAACACTATCGCTTCTAATGCTTATAATAATTCGCTAATATCAGAACGTCACCGTCACCGTTACGAATATAATAACGCATATAAAGATCAATTAGAAAAAGCTGGATTGAAAACAACTGGGATTAATCCTAAAACAGGACTTGTAGAGATTATAGAAATATCAACACATCCATGGTTTGTAGGTGTACAATACCACCCTGAATACAAGAGTACTGTTGCGAATCCTCATCCTCTATTTGTATCTTTTATAAAAGCTGTAAAAAAATACTCTCAGCAAAAATAAAAATGCCATATTGGCATGAAAAGTAAAATTGGAAAAATAATTGATTTATCAATATTTAATTAATAATTAACAAAAAGAAAGTTTTTTAATTCTAAAAAATTTTTGATCAGGAATACTCAATGGAAGAAAAGAAATTTGATTTTAATTCAATCATCGGATTTGTATTAATTGCAGGAATCTTAACTTGGATGCTTTTTAAGAATCCTTCTAAAGATGAAGCTTTAACAGATACTACAACTCAAGAACAGGTAGATACTACAAATATAACGGCTGCTTCAAAAAAGAATACGCTTATAGTTAATCCTCAAGATTCTTTAGCTCTTGAACAGGCTAAAAGTCAACTAGGTGCTTTTGCATATTCAGCGTCTTTGCCATCTGCTCAAAATGGGATAACTCATATCGAAAATGATGTTTTAAGTTTAAAAATCAGTAATCAAGGAGGTTATATTTATGAAGCCAAATTAAAAAAATATAAAACCTATGATTCTATTCCTGTATACCTTATCAAAGATGGTAAGAATGCTAACTTTAATATTAATTTAGGAACTACAGATAATCGAACATTAAATACTAAAGATTTATTTTTTGAACCTACTGTAACAAAAAATGGAGAGAATACTATTCTTTCTATGAAACTAAAAGTTTCTCAAAGTCAATTTTTAGAATATCGTTATGAATTAAGTCCTAATGACTACATGATCGATTTCGCTATTCGATCTCAAGGTTTACAAAATGTAATTAATAGTAGTCAACCTATAAATCTTAATTGGGATTTAGAAACAATTAGACAAGCAAAAAGTGCTTCTTACGAGAATAGATATACAGAAGTATTATTTGAATATGAAGGAGGTAAAGATGATTATCTTGGTCAGGGTAAATCTACAGATGACACTGCTATTGATGTTACATGGATTGCTTTTAAGCAACATTTCTTTACTTCAATACTATTAACAGATACGCCTTTTAAAAATGCATCTTTTACTTCCAAAAATTTAGCACAAATTAGTGAAGCAGACGATAAAGATATAAAAGCTACAAAAGCATTTACAGCATCAATACCTCTAGAGTTAACTGGTGGCGAATTAAATTACGCTATGGATTGGTATTATGGTCCTACTGATTATAAAACTTTAGATAGTTATGATCGCAACCTGGACGAAGTAGTTCCTTTAGGATGGGGTATATTTGGTTGGATAAACCGTTATATTTTCATTAATTTCTTTGGATTTTTAAGCGGATTCTTACCATATGGTTTAGCAATTGTAGTAATGACTATTATTGTACGTATAGTTTTATCTCCTGTTACTTACAAATCATATGTTTCTCAAGCTAAAATGAAAGTTTTACGTCCTGAGATCAATGAGATCAATGAAAAGTATAAGGATAATGCTATGAAAAAACAACAGGAAACAATGGCTCTGTATAGTAAAGCCGGCGCAAGTCCTATGAGTGGTTGTTTACCTGCATTAATGCAAATCCCTGTATTTTATGCTTTATTCAACTTCTTCCCTAGTACTTTTCAATTACGTCAAAAAAGTTTCTTATGGGCTGATGATTTATCAAGTTATGATACTATTGCAGAGTTACCTTTTACCATTCCTTTTTATGGAGACCACATTAGTTTATTTCCAATTTTAGCTTCTATCGCTATTTTCATATACATGACAATGACAACTGGGCAAACAATGCAGACTCAGCAACCAGGTATGCCTAATATGAAATTTATGATGTACTTATCACCATTAATGATGTTATTTTTCTTTAATAACTATGCTAGTGGTTTATCATTATACTATTTTATTTCGAACTTAATTACAATTGGAATTATGCTTGTTATCAAATACGTTATTATTGATGAAGATAAAATTCATGCTAAAATTCAGGAAAACAAAAAGAAACCTAAAAAAGAAAATAAGTTTCAAAAGAGAATGAAGGCGATGATGGAACAAGCTGAAGCACAAAAAAATGCAAGTAAAAAATAATTCGTTTTATTTTATAACATAATAAAAAAGGTCTCTATAATAGAGACCTTTTTTTATTTTAAAACAATTGATATAAAGAGATTAGATCGAGCAAGTTGTAACAAAAATGATATTTATTCGTCAAGTAAGTATACCAATCAAGAAAATAGAAAAATATTGGAAACTATATTAACAATAAACAACCTGACCAAAAAATTTGGTCCCTTGACTGCTGTAAACAATCTTTCCTTTACAATCAAAAAGGGAAATGTTTACGGTATTTTAGGTCCTAATGGTAGTGGAAAATCCACTACTTTAGGAATCGTATTAAACGTAGTAAATGCTACTTCTGGTAATTTTACTTGGTTTGATGGGCATACATCTACTCATGATGCATTAAAAAAAGTAGGCGCTATAATAGAACGTCCTAATTTTTATCCTTATATGACTGCTGCTCAAAATTTAAAATTAGTATGTCAAATAAAAGGAATTACAGCTGATAAAATCGAAGAAAAACTTGAAGTTGTAGGATTATTAGAGCGTAAAGACAGTAAATTCAGAACTTTCTCTTTAGGGATGAAGCAACGTCTAGCTATTGCCTCTGCTCTATTAAATGATCCTGAAATTTTAATTCTAGACGAACCTACTAATGGTTTGGATCCTCAAGGAATACACCAAATAAGAGAAATCATAAAAATAATTGCTGCACAAGGTACAACCATCCTTCTAGCTTCGCATTTACTAGACGAGGTAGAAAAAGTATGTAGTCATGTTGTTATTTTACGTAAAGGAGTTAAACTTTATGCCGGTCGTGTTGACGAGATGAACGCTAGTAAAGGTTTCTTTGAACTAAAAAGCAAAAACAATTCAGAACTTCAAACATGGCTTTCCAAACATGATTCATTTGGAAACATAAAAATAGAAGAAGATAAAATCGTAGCTTTTTTAACAAAAGAATTAGATGCTGAATCTTTGAATACTCAGTTACATCAAACTGGCATTTCTTTATCACATCTAGTTAAGAGAAAAGAAAGTTTAGAAGAGCAATTCTTACAATTAACCAACAACTTACAATAAAATTATGCTACGACTACTCAATATAGAATTTCAAAAATTGCGTCATAGTAAGGCCGCTAAAATAATCACAATTACTTATTTCATACTTATTACTTTTGTTGCTCTTATAGCTTCTATTGAATTTAATTTTGCTGGAGTAAAATTTAGAGTTGCTGATCAAGGTATTTTTAATTTCCCATATATCTGGCATTTTAATACTTATCTGGTATCTTGGTTAAAATTATTCTTTGCGATTGTTATTGTTTCTACGATTGCCAATGAATATAGTAATAGGACTTTAAAACAAAATTTAATTGATGGTTTAAGTAAAAAGGAATTTATTTTATCTAAATTTTTAACTGCGTTTACTTTTGCATTAGCATCTACACTATTTCTGTTTATTGTATCAATGATACTCGGTTTAAGTTTTTCAGATTATAATGAATTTTCAATTATCTTTTCTGATTTAGAATATGTAGTAGCCTATTTAGTAAAACTTATTGGCTTTTTTACTTTTTGTATGTTTTTAGGTGTTTTAATTAAGCGTTCAGCTTTTGCTTTAGGTTTCCTATTTATATGGTATATTTTTGAAAATATCTTTTATGCAGTTTTAAAGTTCAAAGTGTTTAAAGGAACGAATATAGCAGAGACAGTTACAGGTTTTCTTCCTCTTGAAGCAATGTCAAACCTTATTAAAGAACCATTTTCAAGATTAAATTTTATTCAATCAGCTGCAAACCAATTAGGGACTAATATCGAAAAAGATTATGCTGTTCACTGGTACGAGATACTCATTGTAATTGTATGGACTGCAATATTTGTTAATCTTTCATACATTTTACTAAAAAAGAGAGATTTATAATATCTTTGGCTCATATACCTAATATATGAGATATTATTACACGTTCTTATTGCTTATAATAAGTTCAACTATTTTTGCCCAAGGAGAAGCTAATTATTGGTACTTTGGGCAAAATGCTGGAGTAAATTTTGGTACAACTCCTCCAACCATACTTACAGATGGTCAAGTAGATACCCTTGAAGGATGTACTACTATTTCTGATGCTACAGGTCAATTACTTTTTTATACAGATGGAAGTCGTGTTTTTACTAGAAATCATACCATTATGCAAAATGGTACTGGACTTAAAGGCGATCCTTCTAGTACCTCATCGGCTTTAATTATTCCACAACCTAATACTCCTAACATTTACCTGATATTTACTGTAGATGAACCTCATCATCAAAATGCTGATAGTGATCCAACGACACAAGATGGGGATGGTGTTAATGATGGTTTTATGTATTCTGTAGTTGATATGTCTCTAAATGGTGGAGAAGGTGCAGTAATAGCTACTCAAAAAAACATTCAATTAATCACTTATGATACTAATAGTCAATTAGAGAGTTTATATAAATGCTCTGAAAAGATTACGGCTGTAAAAAGCGATAACTGTGATTCCTTTTGGGTAATCACTCATTTTATAGATAACTTCTATGCCTTTGAAGTTGATAACACCGGTGTGAATACAACTCCTGTAATTTCTAATACAGGTGTTGAAGTTCCTATTTCTGGTTACAGAAGAAATGCTCTAGGGTATATCAAAGCCGCTCCTGAAGGAGATAAAATAGCTGTTGCTCATTTTGGGTTTGCTACACAAATTAATGGCAATGCTCCTGGAAAAGTATTGTTATACGATTTTGATAATACAACAGGAACCGTAAGTAATGAAGTAGAATTATATGATGGTGACGCTCCTTATGGGGTTGAGTTCTCTCCTAGTGGTGAACGTTTATATGCAACTGTTGGTGGCGGAAACAACGGTTCTTCAGGTAGTTTTTTATTACAATTTGATCTTACACTACCCGATCCACAAATAGCAGGAAGTGGTATTCGTATTCGTAATGAGAATGGACAGAATACTACCAATTTCAGTGCTGGAGCATTGCAATTAGCTCCTGATGGTAGAATATATCGAGCTTTATTTGATTTCGGTTCTAATAATGGTGACTTTTTAGGTGTTATAGAAAATCCTGAAATGCTAGGAAACAATGCTTCTTATACAGAAACAAGTTTTAGAATAAATATTGATGGAAATCGAGGTTCAAGAATAGGACTCCCTCCGTTCATTCAATCACTATTTGCACAATCTATCAATATTATAAACGACCCTAACCAACCAGCTAATGATGTTAATCTTAATTTATGCTTTGGTGATACGTATACACTTTCTTTTACTAATATCCCTACAGCAACTTATACTTGGTTTGTAGACGATGTACAAATAGCTAATACGACAAACTCATTAATTGTAAATACTTCTGCTAATTACCGTCTCGAAATAGATTTAAACGATGGTAGTTGTCCTGCTATAGGAGTTGCCAATGTTATGTTTTTTGATATTCCTACTGTACAAAATGTCCCTCTCAATGAAGTTTTTTGTACACCTAATACTGATGGAACAGCACAGATAGATTTATCTCAATACACAAATACAATTATCGGTACACAAGACCCAGCTCTTTTCCAAGTTCGATATTTTAGATCTATTGCAGACGCTATGTCTAATACTGATGAGTTAACTGTAAATTTTGTAACAGAAACTAATCCACAGACTATTGCTGCGAGAATTGAAAACATTAATAATACTGATTGTTTTGATACAGCAAGTTTCGATATTGATATTTTCATCAATCCAGAAGCTTTTCCTGTAGCTCCAATAATAAATTGTGACAATGACGATGATGGAGATGATACTAATGGTCAAATCATGTTTGATTTAACAACGCTTGATCCTACTGTTTTTAACGGTCAAGATCCTCTAGTTTTTCAAATTACATACCATACTTCTCAAACTGGTGCTGATAATAATACTGATTTAATTGCAGTGCCTCAAAACGTTATTTTAAATACAACAACTACTGCTATTTTTGCTAGGATTTCTAATATCGCTAATCCTAATTGTTACGACACTACAGAAATCCCAGTTACCATTAATTTATTGCCAACAACATCAGACGCGACATTAATTCAATGCGATACGGATAATCCAAGTGACGGAATTACTTTATTTAATTTAGAGCAAGCTTTACCTCAAGTTACAGGAGGAAATACTGGGAATACGATTACATTTCACCTTGATCAAATAAATGCTGAAATGGGAACCAATCTCATTACAAATACAACTTCATATATCAATACAACTAACAATCAAGTACTATATGTTAGGGCTATAGATCCTACGACCAACTGTATTAGAATTACAACACTAACTCTTAATACAGTTCCTCTAGGTGTAGCTGATATTATAATAGAACAATGTGACGATGATGGAACTGAAGATGGTTTTTATAGTTTTGATCTCAATACTATCCAAAATACCATTCTAACAACTATTCCTACTCCACTAGGATCTCTTGTCAATTTTTATGCTTCAGAAAATGACGCTTTATTAGAAGAAAATTCATTAAGTACTCCTTTTGTTAATACAACTGCCAATACACAAATTATTTATGCTCGAATTGAGAACACAAATAATTGTTTTGGGATTAGTAATATTACTTTACAAGTACATGAATTGCCTAATATAGAAGTTGAAGCAACCCAATCTTTATGCGAGAATGAATCGGTTACATTAACTCCTGCAATCTTGTCTGGTGATATTTCAGAATTCACTTATTTATGGTCTACTGGAGAAACTTCTCCTACTATTAATGTAGGTATGGATGGAACTTATACTGTAGTAGTAACTAATATTAATGGCTGTGAAAAAACACGTACAATAGAAGTAACACTTTCTAATCCTGCCACAATAGAATCAATAGAAATTGACGATGCTGTTGATAACAATACTGTAACAATCAATGTTACAGGTTTAGGAGATTATGAATATGCTATTGAAGTTAATAACGAGCTTAGTAATTATCAAGATAGTTCCACATTTACAAATGTTCCTCCAGGATTTCATCGCGTATTTATTAGAGATAAAAATGGTTGTTTACCGATCACTATAGAAGATATTGCTGTAGTAGGTTTCCCCGATTTTTTTACTCCTAATGGAGATTCTTTCAATGAGCGATGGAATGTAAGAGGTATTTCTAGTACTCATCTAGGAAACTCTTTAATCTATATTTTTGATCGCTACGGAAAGTTATTGACCAAAGTTTCTCCAACAGGATTAGGATGGGATGGAGTTTATAATAAAACACCTATGCCATCAAGTGATTATTGGTATAGAGTTGAATTAGAAGATGGTCGTATATTAACTGGATCCTTTAGTTTAAAACGTTAATTTTTATTATCGATATTCCGTATTTTTGTAATTCATGGAAATCATTTTTCATGAATTACAAATTACGTTTTATCCAATCTATATATTATCTATGAAGTTTAAATTAGAGTCCGAATTCAAACCTACTGGGGATCAACCAGAAGCGATACGTCAACTAATTAATGGCATAGAATCACAAGAACGTTATCAAACTTTACTTGGAGTTACTGGTTCTGGTAAAACCTTTACTGCTGCTAATGTTATTGAGTCTGTACAAAAACCTACCTTAGTACTTGCTCATAATAAAACTCTTGCAGCTCAGCTATATTCAGAATTTAAACAGTTTTTCCCAAACAATGCTGTAGAATATTTTGTTTCATATTATGATTATTATCAACCCGAAGCTTTTATTCCTACAACTGGAACGTATATAGAGAAAGATTTATCTATTAATGATGAAATAGAAAAGTTACGTCTTAGCACAACCTCTTCTCTACTCTCTGGACGTAGAGATGTTATTGTTGTAGCTTCGGTATCTTGTTTATATGGTATAGGAAATCCAGTAGAATTTCAAAAAAATGTTATATCCTTAGAACGTGACCAGCAAATTTCAAGAACAAAACTCTTACATAAATTAGTACAAAGTTTATATTCTCGTACAGAAGCTGAATTTTTACATGGTAACTTTAGAATCAAAGGTGATACTGTAGATGTATATCCTAGTTATGCTGATGACGCTTTCAGAATACATTTTTTTGGAGATGAAATTGAAGAAATTGAAGCTTTTGACGTTAAAACAAATGAAATAATTGAGCGATATGATCGCTTAACAATATATCCTGCCAATATGTTTGTTACTTCTCCTGAAGTACTTAACAATGCTATTACAGATATTAGTTTAGATTTAGGTAAACAAGTCGAATATTTTAAGGAAATAGGAAAGCACCTTGAAGCAAAACGCCTTGAGGAACGAACTAATTTTGACTTAGAAATGATTCGAGAATTAGGCTACTGTTCTGGTATCGAAAATTATTCAAGATATCTGGACGGTAGAGATCCCGGAACTCGCCCGTTCTGTTTATTAGATTATTTTCCTGATGATTATTTAATGATTATAGATGAGAGTCACGTTACCGTTTCTCAAGTTCATGCCATGTATGGTGGAGATAGATCTCGAAAAGAAAACTTGGTTGAATACGGTTTTAGATTGCCTGCTGCAATGGACAATCGCCCTTTAAAATTTGAAGAATTCGAAGCTCTTCAAAACCAAGTATTATATATAAGTGCTACTCCAGCTGATTACGAATTACAAAAAACAGAAGGTATATATATTGAGCAAGTAATCAGACCTACAGGGTTATTAGACCCTGTTATAGAAGTCAGACCTAGCTTAAATCAAATAGATGATTTAGTAGAAGAAATGCATTTACGTATCGATAAAGATGAACGAATTTTGGTTACAACTTTAACAAAACGTATGGCTGAAGAGTTGGCTAAATACCTCACTCGTATAGATGTTCGATGTCGTTATATCCATAGTGATGTAGATACACTGGAACGTGTTGAAATTATGCAAGATTTACGTAAAGGTATATTTGATGTACTCATTGGTGTTAATTTACTACGTGAAGGATTAGATCTACCCGAAGTTTCTTTAGTCGCTATTATTGATGCTGATAAAGAAGGCTTTTTACGCAGTGCAAGATCTTTAACGCAAACTGTAGGTAGAGCAGCAAGAAACTTAAATGGTAAAGCAATTATGTATGCTGACAAAATCACTAAAAGTATGGAGCGTACTATTGACGAAACTAATTATCGTCGACAAAAGCAAATTGCCTATAATACCAAACATGGAATACAACCTAAAGCATTAAAAAAATCATTAGATAATGTACTTACTCCAGGAAAAGCGAAGGATTATCAAACGGAAGCTCCAGAAGTTTTATTAGCAGCCGAAGAAGATACGCTATATTGGACAAAGGATCAATATGAAACTAAAATTAGAGCCACTAGAAAAGAAATGGAGAAAGCTGCTAAAGAATTAGATTTTATGCTTGCCGCTAAATTAAGAGATCAAATCAAAGCGTTACAAACCAAAAAAGCAACGCTATAGTTCTATGCTACAATTCATAAAAAAAAGTGTAAAAGCATTTTATAGAGCTCGCGGTTATTATACGGTCAAAATCAAAGAATTTTCTTTTAAAACAAACCCCAAACACTTAGGTACTTGGAGAAATGCTTCTAAAGGAAAATGGGAACCTGAAACGTATATCATATTATCAAAATATTTAACTCCAGAAATGGTATATTTTGATATTGGTGCATGGATTGGTTCTACAGTTTTATATGCTTCAAAAAAATGCAAACAAGTAATTTGCTTTGAACCAGATCCTATTGCATATCAATACTTACTTTCAAATATTCAATTAAATAACTTAAAAAATGTTGCTCCTTATAACATAGCTTTATCTGATCAGACAGGAATTCAAAAAATGGGAAGTCTTGGTAAAGAGTTAGGAGATAGTATGACTAGTTTACTTTCTTCTTCTACGACTGAAAATGATTCTTTTAACGCATTTACATTACAATGGGACTCTTTTCTTAAGTTTTCTTCTTTAAAAGAAATTAACTTTATTAAAATTGATATTGAAGGGGCTGAATTTTTCTTACTTCCTACTTTAGAAACATTTTTAATTCAACACAAACCTATTGTTTATTTATCAACTCATGCTCCATTTCTAGATACATCTAATAGAAAAAAAGAAATGGAAAAAATCGTATCAATTATGAGAATATATAAAAATTGTTACAATTCTAATCTTGAGCTTATCGATATCAATACTATATCCGATGATCAAAACTTAATACGTTGTACGTCTTTCTTATTCATTGAGTAATTTTTTTGTAGTATTGTAAATTCTTATCATCATCAATCATTTTCTTATGTTTTTACCTGTTATAAAAAGTGCTCAAAAAGAAGACATTTCAATTCAAATTCAACTAGATAATCATTCTGAAAGTTATATTTGTGATTGTGGAGATGCAAGTGGCTATACGGTGAAGGAATATCAAAATGCACATGTAATTTTTATAAGTCATACTCATATAGATCACTTTGTAAATTTTGATCAGTTCTTACGCCACCAAATTGGAAGTCAAAAAAGAGTCATCATCTGTGGTCCTAAAAATATTCATTTACACATACAATCAAAAATAAAAGGATATCATTGGAATTTAATTGAAAACGATGCTATACACTACGAAATTAGGGAAATCATAGATAGTAAAACCATCAATTATTATAAATTATCCCCTCCTATTTGGGAACTTATAAAATTAAAAACAGAAACTCACGGAATTATTTATCAGAACAATCGTTTTAATGTTAGATATGCTATTTTAGATCACAAAATTCCTTCAATAGCGTATGCTTTCAAAGAAGTCGATACTATCAAAATCAATCTTACAACTACTTATAAAGGTGGACCATGGATTTCTAGTTTAAAAAAGGCTTATGAAGAACATCTACCAGAATCTTTAATTATGATAGATTCAAAAGAGTATAAAGCTTCTGACTTATATCATTTACTTGAAATCAAGAAAGGAAATACTCTTGGTATCATAATGGATCATGCTGCTCATTCTGAAAATCATCAAAAAATTAAAGATACTTTTTCAAATTTTGATACTGTATACATCGAATGTTTTTATAAGACTGAAGATCGAGAATTTGCCAAAGCAAATTTTCATAGTTACGCTATGGAATCTGGAAAAATAATGAGAGAAGCTTCAGTTAAAAATGCTTTTCCGATACATTTCTCTAGGAAATACACGACAGAAGATCTTGATCAAATTACAAAAGAATTTTATTCTGAATTTAATCAATAAACCCAGCTGCAGTTATAAAAAACTTCTCTATTCTTCTACTAGAAAAACAACATGTTTGTAAAACTCAATAGCTCTTTTTATCTTTCAATAGATTCTCTTTTATATGAAAACGTATATTGAAACTTTACAATGTGAATTAGAAAGGCATCAAGATCCAACTATAGCCTTGGGACAAAAGCAATACCTTAAAAATCAATTCGATTTCTATGGATTAAAAACCCCACTACGTAGGAAAATACAAAAACCTTTTCTTGAGAAAGCGTACTTACCTTCTAAACAATCTTTGCCTATTATTATAAAAGCATTATGGAATTTACCACAAAGAGAGTATCATTATTTTGCACAAGAGTTAGCTTATAAATACATAAAGCAAATAGACGTACAAGACATTGATCTGTATTATTATATGATAACTCATCAATCATGGTGGGACACTGTTGATTTTATAGCAACAAAACTAATTGCTAATTATTTTAAAAAATATCCAGATCAAATTTCTTTGTATGTAAAAAAATGGAGTTTATCTGATAATCTTTGGACAAAACGATCTGCTATTATCTATCAACTACATTATAAAGAGATACTTGATACAACTGTATTAAAACAAGTTATAATAGCAAACTTAAATACTAATGAGTTTTTTATTAATAAAGCTATTGGCTGGATATTACGCCAATATAGTAGAACAAATCCTGATTGGGTACTTGATTTTGTAGACAATTATAAATTATCAACGCTTAGTCATAAAGAAGCTATACGGCTAATCAATAAATAAAGTCATATCTATAATTTTAGTTTTTATATCCAGTAAAATTCATCACAGTCATTTTATTCATTATTAGATATTAAATAAACACATCTAATCTACAGTAAAAATCACCCGAAATGGGTGATTATAACTTTTGGTTTAAACCTTACTTTCGTTCTCATTTTTATCCATCAATACTATACATCAAAAAACTCTATGAATAAAAATGAATATATACTAGATAGTCAAGAAGAAGTTTCTCGGTTAGAATTCCAAGCGACTATTAATGCGTATGATCCCATTACAGAAATTAAAGATATGGATCTTTCTTATGCTACAAACATATTAGATGCAGGTTGCGGTTCAGGAATTATTTCACGTTACTTTGCTTCTAAATATCCTAAAACAACAATTAACGCTTGCGATATTTCTAAAGATCGATTATTACAAGCCGAAAAGTTGTCAAAGAAACACATCAATGAACGAAGTATAAATTATTTTCAATCATCTTTAGAAAATATAAAGTCTGATGATAACACATATGATTTCTGTATTTCTCGATTTGTATTACAACATCTAGAAGATCCTCAAAAAGCTGTTGACGAGCTTTATAGAGTATGTAAAAAAGATGCTCGTATTACCTTAATTGATATCGATGGAGTTCTTTTCAATTTATACACGACAAATGACGAATTAAATCAATATTTAATAAAAATTCACTTAGCACTTAAATTCGATTTATTTATTGGGCGAAAATTACCTTGTTTATTACAAAGTGCTGGTTTTAAAGAAATTTCTTATACGGTAGATAGTATGTCTTTCAATGCTTCAGAAATGATCGCTGAAATAGAAAATTATAGATTGCGTTTTGATTTTGCAAAAAACACTATTATAGAAATATTAAATTCTGAAGAAGAAGCTAATCATTTTATTTCTCTATACTTAAATGAACTTCAAAATCCTCACACGACTCTTTTTTACAATAAATTTATAGCACAAGGTGTCAAATGAAAATAATCCCTTCTCAGCTTCAAATTGTCATTCTTTCGCCTCCATATACTTCTCTACAAACTGCTATAGGGCGTTATTATTTCTCTAATATGTGTCAAATGAAATTAGCAGGATATCAATTTGCTCACGGAAAAAAATCACTCCCTTTAGATCATTATGATTATTTGGCAACTCATCTTCTAATTTGTTTACGTCAAAACGATGGAAACCACAAGGTACTCACAGGATTTCGTTCTTTATCATATCAATTTTGCCAACAACTAGAAACCGAATTTGATGTTATTAGTGAAGTTAACACATATGCTAATCAATCATGTAAAGATGCTTTAAACCATGTTCTTTTAAAAAACAAAACCAATACTTCTGAAATCTTCCATAATTCAAGATGGACAATTTTACCCGAATTTGCCTCCCAAAAAGAAAACAAATTATTACTTCTTGAAGTCACCTATCTTATCCTATACATGTTTCATAATACACCATCTAAAAGTGAATGGTTATGTACTGGAATAAATTCCTTGAATACTCATAAGATGATGTATCGTGCAGGCGGTAAAGACTTAGGAGAAAGCCCTAATTTTGATAAAGAATGGGGGTTTGGTAAAAAAGAAAAGTTAACGCTGATTCACGCTGATTTACATCGGGATGAATCTTATATCAAATACTTTGCTAATAAGCATCAAAAACTATGGGAACAACGATTAGTTCTTTAAAAGAAAAAGGTTCTCTTTAAATAAAGAGAACCTTTTCTACTAATTAAAACATAACTAAATTACATACTCTATAAATAAATTACAATTACTTACCCTATAGTAATCGATCTTTTAGGCTGTACCTTTGCTTCTTCTTTTTTAGGCAATTCTATTTTTAAAATTCCTTGTTCATACGAAGCTTTTATTTCTTTTATATTTATTGTTTCTGGAAGATCAAAAATTCTTTTAAATGATTTATATCCAAATTCTTTTCGTGTATATTTTTTCTTTACATCAATTGTAGGATTCTCTTTAGATGAAATTGTCAAACGATCATTATCTAATTCTATATTGATATTTTCTTTAACAAACCCTGGAACAGCTAATTCAATTGTAAAACTCTGCTCACCTTCAAGTATATTTGCTGCTGGTGTATTAACTCCTATTTTTCTTACGTCTGCTGTTCCTCCTAACCAATCAGTTTTAAATAAATCTTCAAATGTAAATGGAGTTTTTTCAGTTCTTTTTATAGTATTCATATCTATTTTTTTTATGATTCATCTTTTTTAATACAAATCATCTATTACAAATAGAATTCCAATTATCGAAATACGTCATTATGTCACTAACACATGTGTAAGTAGAGACAAAATGTCTTGTTTTGATTTTATAATGTTCACAATTTGACATAAAAAACCCCATAAGTCGCACTTACGGGGTTTAAATATTTATTCTTAATTATAAAATCTGGTAAATATTTTAATCAATTCTTGAGGAGGAATTACTTTATTTGGATATTGATGCATTTCTTTAAGAACCGTATCAATAGCTTCTGCTCTTAATCCCATCTTTAATCCCATCTCTTTTATTTTATAAACTTCTGATTGAGACATCATTTGATCAACATTCATCAATAATACTAATCTATGAAATTGTAATATTCGTTGAGATTCAGATTTAATTGGCTTATAATTATCTCCATTCAAAGGGAGGTTATCTAATTCTATCTTGCTAACACCAAGTTGTGATGCTATAGCCAAAATAAAATCGTATTCTTCTTCTTTTATTTCTCCATCAGCCATTGCAAATAATAGCATTTCTGAAAGCAAGCTCAGTTTTTCATCTTTACTGTACATAAGTTTCGTTCTATGAATTTAATTAAGGGGTACACAAAAATTAAAAAAAAAACTGATTTATATTATAAAATAATGTAAAATATACCAAGTAAACATCATTTCATTTACAATATCTTTATTTTTTAAATCGCCTAAAGTAAATTACCTTTGCTTTATGGGATTAACGAATAACGATATATTTAAAAAGCTGAGAGTAGCTCATAAATTAAAAGATGATGATATAGTACAGATCTGTGCTTTGGTTGATTTTAAAGTAACTAAAAGTGAGCTTGGAGCACTTTTTAGAAACGAAAATCATCCTAAATACATGGAATGTGGTGATCAAATATTAAGAAATTTTCTAAACGGATTAGTTATACATTTAAGAGGTCCTATGCCTCCTAAAGGAGAAAAGCCAAAACCTAAAGAGGACTCAAAAAACACTAAACCCTAATTATCAGGTAAATATATTTTTACACTATAAATTAAATGCTTAATTTAAAGGTGAGATTTTACTATTATAAATCATTACCTACTTAAATTAAGCATTTATATGTTAACAAAAGAAGATAAAAAATTATTTAGAGCTGATCTCTTCAAACATCTTGATGGTATAGTAATAGCTCCTGTTGCTTTTTCATTATATCAAAAAGGAATTACACAATACTTACTTCAACAACAAAAAATAAGCTGTACTAGATTAGCCTCTATTTGTGGTGCTAATGAAGGCTACTTAAATGTTGCTTTAAGAATGCTTGCCTCTCAAGGGTGGGTAGAATATACTTTTAATGATAATGAAGTGCTGATTTCATGCAACGCAAATACTGAAATTGCTTTTTCTTTATTTTACCTCTACGAAAGTGTGGTTGATTTATTAAATTATTCAGGAAATTTTCATCCTAGAAAGTTTGAAGCAAAACCATTTCAAAAGTTAGAACGTCTTTACCATCAATATTATAGAAATTTTGATCTTAAAATTTCAAAAAACACTAAAACAGCTAGTATTCAACAACAAATACTAAAACATATCGAAGGTGTTCTGGTTGGACCTACTATCGTATTTTTAGGTATGGGAGGTATGTTTCACAAATACTTTATGGAGGCTTCGTTTACACCAGAAGAATATCACAAGAATCCTGAAAGTTTTGATATTATATTAAGTTTTTTAAGTCTTCTAGGTTGGTTTAAACAAGAAGAAGCAACCTATACTTTTACACCAAAAGGGTTATTTTTTGCAAAGAGAGCAACGGCATATGGAGTTACAGTTTCATATATTCCTATGTTCAGAAAAATTAATGATTTACTATACGGAGATGCAAACATATTGTGGAACTCCAAGATTACACACGAGATTCATGTTGACCGTGAAATGAATGTTTGGGGAAGCGGCGGTGCTCATATCGCTTATTTCAAAAAAATTGATGAAAGCATCATCACAATTTTTAATCAACCATTGGAACTTCAACCTAAAGGAATATTAGATATGGGATGTGGTAATGGTGCTTTTTTAATTCACCTATTTGAAACTATTGCATCCAAAACACTTAGAGGTAAACATCTAGACAATCATCCATTATTTCTCGTAGGTGCCGATTATAATAAAGCAGCATTAAAGGTTACACGAGCTAATTTAGTTCAAGCAGATATATGGGCAAAAGTTATTTGGGGTGATATTGGTAACCCCGATCAATTACACAGAGACCTTTTACATAATTATAATATAGCATTAAAAGATTTACTCTCTGTTAGAACTTTTCTAGACCATAATAGAATTTGGTCCACTCCTATTGCAGATATAAAAACTGCTAGTTTATCTACCGGAGCTTTTGCATATAGAGGTCAAAAACTCTCTGGAGATGAAGTTGAGCGTAATTTAAAAGATCACTTTCTTAAATGGACTCCATACATTGCTAAGTACGGTTTAATTCTTATAGAATTACATACTATTTCGCCTAAAATAACTTCAAAAAATCTAGGAAAAACAGCTGCTACAGCATATGATGCAACTCATGGGTTTTCTGATCAATACATTTTGGAAATTGATTCTTTTTTAAAGATAATTGAAGAAAGTGGTCTAAAAAGTGTTCCTTCTTATTTTCATAAATTTCCAAACTCAGAGCTTGCTACAGTGAGTATTCATTACTTATTAGGTGCATAATAAAAGTTCTCTATTGATTCCATCAAAATAGAGAACTTTATAATAATTAAATAATAAGCAAGTTTGTCAATTAGTCTATTCTTGTACAATTCTCACAGGCACCTTATATTCTTTTATAGCATTGTTAGTTAAGGCTGTGACTTTTTGATAGTTCAATCTATTTTTTATAAAACTCTCTATTTTCAAATCTTCAGAATCTACTGATAACACAACTATTTCATTGTTTTTATTCAATGTGAAAGTTATTCTAGCTTTAATATCTTCTTTAATTTTGAATGACGGATTTTTCAATAACAATCCTATTTCTGCAGAAAGTTCACTATTCTTTTTAGTTACTGGTACATTTGCGGCTGATAGTACAGTTGTACACATAAATAATACGGCTAATACAATTATATTTACTTGTTTCATAATGGAAGTTGTTTATTAATTTGTTTACATATAAGACCTTACTTTTTTAATCTTCGTTACAATCATTTTTCCATTTAACAACAGATTAACAATATACAAATCAACCTTTTAAACCTTCAAAAAACTTCTTTAAACTATTTAAATCACAGCTATTTAAACTGTATATCTTCTACTCTAAGGCATTCAAATTATTTTTATTTTTAACATTATATAGGGACAAATATTCTTTTAATTTTAAAGTATGATTAACAATAATTCTTTCCATAAAATGTAATTTAATACCACTTATTAATATCCATACAGATTATATTATCATGAAAAAAACTTATTTATTTATTCTATCACTAATTTTAGGATTAATTACATTTACATCATATGCAATTGACCCTATAGATACTCGTTTATTACAGCAACCGTCCATGAGTCAATCACATATTGCTTTTATCTATGCTGAAGATTTGTGGGTAGCAAATAAGGATGGAAGTAACCCTAAACGTTTAACTATAGATGAGGGAATTGAATCTAATCCTACATTTTCTCCTGACGGAAAACTAATTGCCTTTAGTGCCGAATATGACGGAAACATTGATGTTTTTACGATTCCAGTAACAGGCGGAATACCAAAACGTTTAACTTGGCATCCAGGCTATGATAGAGCTATCGAGTTTACTCCTGATGGAACTGCTGTTTTATTTAACTCTAGGAGAACATCATATACTAATCGATACACAAAACTATATCAAGTAGCTATAAACGGAGGATTTCCTGACGAAGTTGCTATTCCTAATGCATGGCATGCTGCATATTCGCCTGACGGGAAATATATGGCTTATACTCCTATACCTGACCGCTTTCAACAATGGAAACATTATAGAGGAGGAACAACATCGAATATTTGGTTATTTTCTTTTAAAGACAAATCAATTATAAAAATACCACAACCTAAAGGAGGTAGTAACGATGTACAACCAATGTGGAAAAACGATCATATTTATTTTTTAAGTGATCGAAATGGTGAATTCAACCTATTTTCATATCATATTAATTCTAAAACTGTTGAACAATTAACACATTTCAAGGACTTCCCTATTATTAATGCTTCTATCCATGAAAAGGAAATCATTTTTGAACATGCTGGTTATCTGTATATTTATAATAGTGAAACTAATGAAAATAAAAAATTAACTGTCGGCATCTCTACTGATTTATTAGAATTAAGAGAGCGTTATGTAAAAGGGAATCAACACATACGGTCTGCATCAATTTCGCCATCTGGTAAAAGGGCAGTATTTGATTATAGAGGAGAAATCATTACCGTACCTCAAGAAAAAGGAGATCCTAGAAATATTACAACTAGCTCAAACGCTCATGAAAAATATCCTTCTTGGTCTCCTGATGGAAAAAAAATAGCTTATTTTTCTGATATCTCCGGTGAATATCAATTACATATAAAATCACAAGACGGAAAAGGAGATGTCAAAAAAATCAAACTCGAAGGAACTGGTTTTTATGCATATACTAATTGGTCTCCAGATGGAAAAAAAATTTCCTTTTCAGATAACGGCAGAAATTTATACATTTTAGATATTGATTCTAAAAAAATCACAAAAATAAATCAGGATGATTATTATTATCCTGGAGCATTTAGAAATCTTTTTGGTGATTGGTCATCCGATTCAAATTGGATTGTATATTCAAAAATAATAGATTCAAATTTTGAACAAGTATTTTTATACTCTATACAAAAAAATACATCATATCCAGTTAGTGATGGTTTAAGTAATGCTACAAATCCTGTTTTTGATGCCAATGGTAAATACATATACTTTTTTGCATCTACAGATGCTGGTCCTGTAGTTAATTGGTTTGACCAATCAAATCAAGATATGTCTATTACCAATTCTATATATTTAGCAACCTTACGAAAAGATATAGTATCTCCTTTTTCCAAAGAATCTGATGAAGAAGATTTTTCAGAAAAATCTGACGAGGATGAAAATACCAATGAGGATGATAAAGAAAATGCATCATTACAAATAGATTTAGATGGGCTTCAGCAAAGAATCATTAGTTTTCCTATAACTTCAGGAAATTATTATGGTTTATCTTCTGGGGCAGAAAACTCTCTAATGTACATTTCTTTTAATGCTAGTGATGCATCCATTCCATCAATGCTACATCAATATGATTTATCAACTAGAAAAGACACAGAGATTATGGAGGTCGACAATTACATAGTTTCTGCTAATAGAAAAAAGATGTTATATGAAAGTGGAGGTTCTTGGAGTATATCTGATATCGCTAAAAAACCTGCTCCAGGAAAAGGAAAACTAAAAACAGCTGCTATTAAAGTTAAAATAAATCCAATAGAAGAATGGTCAAATATCTTTCATGAAGCCTGGAGAGTAAATCGTGATTATTTCTATGATCCTGCAATGCATGGGTCTGATTGGTTAGCTATGAAAAAGAAATACGCAGCTTTTCTTCCTCATTTAACAACTCGTAATGATCTTAATAGAGTTATGCAATGGATGTGTAGTGAATTGGGAGTAGGTCATCATAGACTACAAGGAAGGGGTGAACAATTACATACTCCAGAATACATTCCTGTTGGCCTTCTTGGAGCTGATTATACGATACAGAATAACCGATACCAATTCAAAAAAATATATGGAGGTCTCAATTGGAATCCAGAACTTAGATCCCCTTTAACAGAGCCTGGGTTAAATATTAATCAAGGTGATTATATATTAGCTGTTAATGGTGTTGATATCAAAGCTAGTACAAATTTATTTAGTTTGTTTGAAAACACTGCAAATACCATCGTTGAACTTACAATTAGTAATACTTCCAATTATAAAAATTCTAGAATTGTAAAAGTAACGCCTATTACAAATGAATCTCGTTTACGTAATAGAGAATGGGTTGAAAACAATTTAAAAAAAGTTCACAAAGCTACAAACGGTCAAGTAGCCTATGTATACGTTCCTAATACTGCAGGAGCTGGTCATGAATACTTTAAACGCTATTTTTATCCGCAAGCTAACAAAAAGGCCATCATTATAGACGAACGTTTCAACGGAGGAGGGCAAATTGCTGATTATTACATCAACTTATTGACAAATCCATTACAAGCTCATTGGAATTTCAGATATGGAAATGATCTTAAAACACCTAGTGCGTCTATTCAAGGTCCTAAAGTAATGCTAATAGATGAAACAGCTGGTTCTGGTGGAGATATGTTACCTTGGATGTTTCGTAAATTTAACGTTGGAACACTTGTTGGTAAAAGAACTTGGGGTGGTTTAGTTGGTGTATTAGGTTTTCCTGAATTTATTGATGGGGCTAGTGTTACTGCTCCTAATGTAGCTATTTGGACAGAAGATGGGTTTATTGTCGAAAATGTGGGGGTTGCTCCAGATATTGAAGTAGATCAATTACCTGTAGATGTTTTACAGGGTAAAGATCCTCAACTTGAAAAAGCGATTGAAATTGCCTTAAAACAATTAAAAGAAAACCCACCAAAAACATACAAAAGGCCTCCATATCCTAAAAGAGCTAGTCATTAATTTAAATTCATAAAACAAAAAAAGCCAGATTAAATCTGGCCTTTTTTATTCTCTAGTTAATTTTGTTATTAAATCTTTATGCAATGGATATTCATTCACTAATTCATTTCTGTTAGCTAATTCAAAATCCTCAAAATCAAAACCTGGAGCTACTGTACAACCGACTAATGAGTATGCTTCAACGTCTTTAACACTAGATGCGAACCAACATCCTGCAGGAACTACTAGTTGAGGATATTCATCATTATCCAAATTCATTCCAACAGTATATCTCGTATATTTTCCTTCTTGATCAATAACATGAACATATAATGATGCTCCCTCATAGTAATGCCATATTTCATCTTGTTTAATTTTATGAAATGCCGAAAAATTATCTGATGTCAATAAAAAATAGATTGCGGTACTATAATTTCTATCTCCAGAAAAATCAGAAATCAAATGATTTTTTGAAATAACTCCATTACTTCTATAAGTTTCTTTATAAAAACCTCCTTCTGGATGTGGCAGCATTTCTAAATGTGCTACAATTTCTTGTATACGTTTTTCCATTGTTTATTTTAAATTAAAAAAGGCTGTTTGGATAACCAAACAGCCTTATAATGATTTTATAAGCTATAAAATTATGCTAATACAGCTTGTACTTTATCTGCTGCTTCTTGAAATAATACAGCACTCTGTACATCCAATCCACTATTATCAATTAATTCTTTTGCAATATCTGCATTCGTTCCTTGTAAACGTACAATAATAGGTACTTTAATAGCATCTCCCATATTTTTGTATGCATCAACAACTCCTTGTGCTACACGATCACAACGAACTATACCTCCAAAAATATTAATTAAAATTGCTTTTACGTTATCATCTTTTAAAATCAATCTAAAAGCTTCTTCAACACGTTTTGCATCTGCTGTACCTCCAACATCTAAAAAGTTAGCTGGTTCTCCACCTGCTTGCTTAATTAAATCCATTGTAGCCATTGCTAATCCAGCTCCATTAACCATACAACCAACGTTTCCGTCTAAATCAACATAGTTAAGACCAACTGCTTTAGCTTCAACTTCTACAGGATTTTCTTCACGAATATCACGCATTTCAACGTAATCTTTATGACGATATAATGCGTTTTCATCTAAAGTAACTTTAGCATCAACTGCCATTATTTTACTATCACTAGTCTTCAATACTGGGTTTATTTCAAATAAAGAAGAATCAGATTTTACATATGCAGTATATAAAGCGTTAACAAACTTTGTCATTTCTTTAAATGCTGTTCCACTTAAACCTAAATTAAAAGCGATACGACGTGCTTGAAAAGGTAATAATCCTGTTGAAGGATCTACTTCTTCTGTATAAATTAAATGTGGTGTTTCTTCAGCAACTGTTTCAATATCCATTCCACCCTCTGTAGAGTACATAATCATATTACGTCCTGTAGCTCTATTTAATAACACAGACATATAATATTCGTCTGGCTCACTTTCACCTGGATAATATACATCCTCAGCTACTAATACTTGGTGTACTCTTTTTCCTTCTGCAGAAGTTTGTGGAGTTACCAAATCCATTCCAATGATTTGTCCTGCAATATCTTCAACTTCTTGAATATTTTTTGCAAGTTTAACACCTCCACCTTTACCACGACCACCAGCATGAACTTGTGCTTTAATTACATGCCACTCTGTTCCAGTCTCAGAAGTTAATTGTTTTGCGGCATCTACCGCTTCTTTTGCATTGTGAGCAACTATACCACGTTGTATACGTACGCCAAAGCTGCTTAATATTTCTTTACCCTGATATTCGTGTAAATTCATAATATTCGTATTTGCCTTTTAATAGGAGTCCCAAAAATAGGAAATGTCATTATATTCTGCTAATCTTTTTTAGGGTAAAAGTTTTCTATAAAAATCTTTCTTATTTCTTTGCTTCATTTAGTTTTATATAAACACGTAACACAGTTTATTTTATGATACTTTTTTAGTTCTTATTGATTAAATATTAATCATTTGCTATAAATCTAGTTCTTTTGTAGATTTTTTAACCTTCGATTGGATACTTATTAAATAATTATTAATAATTTCGTAAGCTTAAATTTTAAAATTCAATGGAAAACACAAATTTATTAGCTATCGCAGAAGAGTTTGGGAGTCCTATTTACGTGTATGATTCCTCTAAAATTGTTTCACAGTATAATCGCTTAACCCAAGCGTTTAAGAAAGTCAAACAGTTAAAACTTAATTATGCTGTTAAAGCATTATCTAATATCGCGATCTTAAAGTTAATGAATTCTTTAGGGGCTGGATTAGATACAGTTTCTATACAAGAAGTACATTTAGGTCTTGCTGCTGGTGTTGCTCCGAGTAATATTATTTTCACTCCAAACGGTGTTTCTCTTGAAGAGATTGAAGAAGTAGCTGCAATGGGAGTTCAAATTAATATAGATAATTTGTCTATTCTTGAACAATTTGGAACAAAACATCCAAAAACTCCTGTTTGTATTCGTATCAATCCGCATGTAATGGCTGGTGGTAACAGTAACATTTCTGTAGGTCACATCGATAGTAAATTTGGTATTTCGATACATCAAATCCCACATATTTTACGAATTGTAGAAAACACAGGGATGACTATCAATGGTATCCATATGCATACAGGGAGTGATATTCTAGATATAGATGTCTTTTTATATGCTAGTGAAATTTTATTTGATACGGCAAAGCATTTTAAAAATCTAGACTTCATAGATTTTGGTAGCGGTTTTAAAGTTCCATATAAGAGTGGTGATATAGAGACGAACATCGAAGAATTTGGAGTAAAATTAACAAAACGATTTAATGAGTTTTGTAAGGAATATGGTAAAGATTTGACGCTTGGTTTTGAACCTGGAAAGTTTTTGGTAAGTGAATCTGGATATTTTTTAGCAAAAGTAAATGTTGTTAAACAAACTACTTCTACTGTATTTGCAGGGATTGATTCTGGTTTTAACCATCTTATTCGTCCAATGTTATATAACTCTCATCATGAAATTTATAATGTTTCAAACCCTTCTGGTAGAGAACGTTTTTATTCTGTAGTAGGTTATATCTGTGAAACGGATACGTTTGCTACTAATAGAAGAATTAGCGAAATAACTGAAGGTGATATTATTGCTTTTAAAAACGCTGGAGCTTATTGTTTTACCATGGCTAGTAATTATAATTCTAGATTTCGCCCAGCCGAAGTTTTATGGCATAATAATGAAGCACATTTAATTCGTAAACGAGAAACTTTTGAAGATTTAACAAGAAACCAAGTTGATATCTCCATTTTTGATTCGCAAGTTGAAGAAGTGAAATAGTTTATGAATCATATTTTATAATCAAAAAGGCTAGTTTTGTTAAAAGTAGCCTTTTTATATTTTTATGTTTTTTGATTGTTATATTACATTCGTTGAATGTTTCGAATAATATGTTCTAATCCATTTACTTTTATTTCGTAAATAGTTTGCAATTGTTTTCCTATTGTACCTTTAGGAAAGCCTTTTTGATGATACCATACGATATAATGCTCTGGTAAGTCTATTAAATATTTATCTTTATATTTTCCATAAGGCATTTTGGTCTTTGCTAATTTAATCAGGAATTCCCTTTGCTCTTGATGCTCCACTAAAAAACTTTATTTATACTTTTTTGTTTTTTTTTTCTTTTCGTAGGCTTTATAATAGATCAATAAGTGTTTTACTTTTTTATTCCATTTTTCTTGTTGAACTTCATTTTTAGAATGATCTGTTTCAGCATCATATTGCTCTTGCATACTAGCTCTCAAACGTTCTACTACTTTATTCATTCTTTTCAAATCCTCTCCTACTTCACCTATATCTTTATCGTTTTTAATTTTATACTCCTTTAATCGCATCCGCATAATACGCGCATGTAATTCTGAAATATCAAAATGTAATTGTTCGTGAGCTAAAAGGTAATCTGTTTTTTGACCTTCTCTTACCCACGATAATAATGGATAGCAAAAACTATCTACTTCGTATTCAAAATAGGGAACTTCACTTTCTTTATTGTAGGACCATTGGTAGGTAAATCCTGTATTAACACTTGCTGCTGCAAATGCCAGAGAACTATTTTCTTCGGGTTGTCCTCTAAAATCACTCCATTCTAACTTACTTTTTTCACTATACGAAAACTTCTCATAAGAATCTTTATTTATAAATAGGGTAGCAAAAAGTACAATAATTAATCTATTCATAATTGTAATAACTATGGCCAATTAAAGGTTAATTTCTTTTCTATTTCTGGATGTAGACTATGCAAGACAGGGCAGGATCTTGCAGCTTTTTCCAGAATAGCTTTATTTTTTTCATTGGTAGATATTTTCAATGCAATTGATATTTCAATACAAGTGATTCTTCTAGGATTCACTCCCATTTTTTTTACAACTACGGCTTCGGTACCTCCCATATTAAGTTGCATATCTTTTGCTTTTATTCCCATGATCGTTAACATACAACTTGCTAATGCTGTAGCAACACTATCTGTAGGGGAAAAAGCTTCACCTTTACCATTATTATCAACAGGCGCATCTGTTAAATATGCATCTCCACTTTTAATATGTGTACATTTAGTTCTAAGGTCTCCTTGATATACAACTTTTGATATCATCTTATTATTATTCTACAACTGTTAATTTAAGATTTTCATCATATTTCACAATATACATAGCTTTATTGTAATATCCTCCTAATAATTTTTTTGAATAATTAAATTTATTTTCTATGTACTCTGTAGTTCCTCCATGCATACTTGCTTCAAAAAGGTTGTTTGCAGTTCCCAATCTCATTAATATATCGTACGTTATGTCAAATCCTTTTACAGCATACTGATTCGGTACAATACCATTATTTTCTTTCTTATATCTAGTAATAAAATTTTTCAATGCATCTTCATTATACTCTTTTTCTACAGAAGGATAATGAAAACGTAATCTCAACAAATCTTCATTACTTACATTATCGTTGTCAAATGCCTTGTTTTTATCTGTTGTAAACAAAGTTATCTGGTGTGTTTCTGCTCTTGCATTTAAGTAAGTAATTACATTACTTACTGAAGCAACACTATTAGATTCTAAAAACACCCAGTTAGGTTTGCTTTTATCAAGTACTTTAACAATGTCTATCTCATATAAGAAACCACCTTCTCTCATTTTCAAAACCTTGGCGTTTGGAAATTTTGCCTTAAGCTTTTCTTTTATTTCTTTGTTTTTTAAATCTGTTATAATAATCAGGTTCTTATCGGTAGAATCTTTTTCGACATACTCGATCATTTTATCCTCCAACATCACATCTGTTGGACGAGCTTGAAAGAAATTACTATATAATTTTGATTCTTTTTTTGTTATTGGTGAAATAACAGGGATATCATATCGTTTTAATTCTCCTGCTACCATTTCAACATTTTTTTGATATAATGGGCCAATTACAGCGTCAAACTCGTCAAAATTATTATTTGCAATAATTCGTTTGATTTCTGCTATATTATTATTCTTACGAGTATCAAAAACACTAATCTCAGTACTTATTCCTTTACTCTTTGCTGAATCAATAGCAATCAAAGCTCCGCTATAAAAATCTAAAGCAATTCTTAAATTACGTTTATTTTTTAACGCTGCTTCTGTCTCTTCTGGAACATCTATATTTAGATTTGAAATATCAAAAGGAAGCATTATTGCTACTTTTTTTGTTTTGAAATTATATAATTTATTTTCTAAATTAATTTTTTCATCTTCATCAAACGTAACTACTAATGAGTCTTCAGCAGATGGTATTGTTAAAATCATACCTGCTTTCAATCCATCTCTCAAATAAGGATTCATTTTAATTAAAGAATCTGATGAGATATTTAATCTTCTCAATAAACTAAACATTGTATCCTTTGGAGGTACTTGATACAACTCAAACCCTTCTTCAACAACATCACTATACTCAACAAAAACTGCTGTTGGAACTTTTATTTCTGCTCCAATAGAAAGCACTTCTTCCATTGTTGGATTCAACTGTTCTAATTCTTGAATTGTAATTCCGTGCTTTCTAGCAATACTAAATTTAGTTTCTTTAGGTTTCACTATATACTGTGTATATGTAGCTACCTCATCAACTATTGGAGTATCAACTGTTTCTTCTATTTTTTCTTTAAGAATAGGTATTCTTATCTTTTCTCTTTTTCTAACATCTCTTGAATATAATTCTTTATTATATTTTTTGATATCATCAACCGTTACTCCGTATTGTTTTGCTATACTATATAAGGTTTCTTTTCGTTTAACTTTATGAATTTTAAATTCAGGTTCTATATTAAAACTCTCTATAACAGTATCTACTTGATCTTTTACTTGCTCTTCTACAGTTATCTTTGCAATTCGTAACTCCTGACCTAACTTAATTCCTTGTCTAGCATTTGGATTAAGTTCATAGATATATTCTGGAGTCGTATTGTACTTTCTTGCAATATTATATACTGTATCATCGTCTACAACTGTATGCATTTTATATTGAGCATTTTGTTCGTCAATATAATTTTGAGTCACAGGAATTGCCAAAACAACTCCTATCTGGATTCCTTCTTTTGCAGTAGGATTAATTGCATATATAGCTTCTGGTGTTATGCTATATTTCTTGGCTATACTATATACAGTTTCTCCTTGTTCAACCTTATGACTTTTATATTGTTGTTGAATGGCATGCAAAGCCATTGTCATACTTATATAAAGTAAGAAGAATACAAAAAATCTCTTCATTCTTATAGTTTTATTATTGATTATCTGAATGTTATTTCCTAAAGCGTTTTACTCCCATTCAATAGTTGCAGGTGGCTTAGAACTAATATCATACACTACTCTATTAACGCCTTTAACCTTATTTATTATATCATTTGATATCTTCTGTAAAAACTCATAAGGTAAATTTACCCAATCTGCAGTCATTCCGTCAGTACTTTCTACTGCTCTTAACGCTACACATTTTTCATAAGTACGTTCATCTCCCATTACACCAACACTATTAACGGGTAATAGGATTGCTCCAGCTTGCCATACTTTATTATATAATCCATGCTCTTTTAGTCCTTCTATAAATATAGCGTCAACATCTTGTAAGATACTAACTTTTTCTGAAGTGATATCCCCTAAAATACGGATTGCTAATCCTGGACCAGGAAATGGATGCCTTCCTAACAACTCTGCATCGATCCCCATAGAAGCTCCTACACGTCTTACTTCGTCTTTAAACAACATTCTCAAAGGCTCCACAACTTGTAATTTCATATAATCAGGCAATCCTCCTACGTTATGATGAGATTTTATGGTTACTGATGGTCCATTTACAGACACTGATTCTATCACATCAGGATAAATAGTTCCTTGTGCTAACCACTTTGCATCTGTAATTTTATTAGACTCATCATCAAATACGTCTATAAAAACACCTCCAATGATTTTACGTTTCCTCTCTGGGTCACTTTCTCCTGCCAAGGCATCCAAAAAGCGTGCCGAAGCATCGACTCCTTTAACATTAAGTCCCATGCCTTCATATTGCTTTAAAACGCCTTCATATTCATTCTTTCTAAGCAATCCATTATTCACAAAAATACAATGTAAATTCTGTCCTATTGCTTTATGTAATAAAATAGCTGCAACTGTTGAATCAACACCTCCACTCAATCCTAAGATGACCTTATCATTTCCTATTTTTTCTTTCAATCCTTGCACTGTAGTTTCTACAAAAGAATCGGGTGTCCAATTAGGAACTACTTTTCCTATTTTTATTAAAAAATTTTCTAGCAATTGTTTTCCGTCTGTAGAATGGTATACTTCTGGATGAAACTGAATAGCATATGTATCTTCTCCTTCTATTTTATATGCTGCATTTTCTACATCATGAGTACTCGCTAATTTAACAGCATTTGTAGGCAATGATTTTATCGTATCACTATGACTCATCCATACTTGTGATCCTTCTGTAATTTTTTCAAAAAACAATTCCTCTTTCTTAACAAATGATAAATTTGCTCTACCATATTCTCTAGTATTAGATGGAGCTACTTCTCCTCCACTAAAATGTGCTAGATATTGTGCTCCATAACAAACCGCTAATAATGGTTTTTTTCCTCTTATATTTGATAAATCTGGATGTGGTGCATCCTCTGCTCTAACAGAAAACGGAGATCCTGAAAGGATTACAGCTTTAAAATCTGCTACATTTTCTGGAATTTTGTGATATGGATGGATTTCACAATAAATATTAAGCTCACGAACACGTCTTGCTATAAGTTGTGTATATTGAGATCCAAAGTCGAGAATTAGTACGTTGTTTTGCATAAGCAAAAATAATATTTAATTGAAAACTCAAAAATCCTATTGGTATATTTTTTTAAGGTTTTTTTAAACATTTCTATCCAAATCAAATCTTAAACATTACTTAACTTAACTTTTCGTATTCTTTATAAATAGTATACTATATAGCTGTTATCATTTAATGTGTAAACAAAAAAAGCAGTCAAACTTAATTAACTGCTCTTTTTCATTTTTTTTATTTAATTATTTTCCTTTTTTAACAAAACGCTTCACTACGGTATTGTCTATTATAAAAAAGTACATCCCATCATTTAATGATGATGTATCATATGTTTCTTCTAAACTTTCTCCTGTATAATTCAAGACTGTTTGTCCTAACATATTTGTTATTTTAACCTCACTAATATTACCTACAATATTTCCTCCTCTTATGTTTAATACTTCTTCAACTGGATTTGGATATAATATTATTTCTTTTTCATTAGCTACTAATTCTTCTATTCCTAAAGTTCCTACAATAGTTTCTTCAGAAAATATTTCACATGGAATTCCGTTATATACACTTACTGTATATCTTCCTGTTTCTGTAGCAATATGACTTGAAGTATTAGCGCCATTAATTACTGCTCCATTATGATACCATTGGTAATTTTGATATCCAGCACTTGTAGTTAATTCGTCTAAATTACTATTATACGTAATTACTGGTTGACTAGGTGCATCTACAACATTCAATGTAATTGGAGTTCTTGTTTCTGTTTTACATCCTCCTAATGTTGATACTTCCCAATTATATAAGAAATAGTAAAATTGTTGCGAATTAGTAGGTGCAGAACTTCTCTTTATTTCAACTACATCGTTAACTTGATAAGGATAGCTTACTCCTTGATTATTTCTAAATAAATCAGATCCAGTAGGAAATCCTATTTGTAAATTCTCTCCTATTGGTAATTCTATATTTATATCTATTATATGTTCTCCTGCTTCTATAAAAATAGTTTTAGATGTAAGTACAGTTCCAGTGCTACTTCTTAATTGTAAAGTTCTTTCTTTTGATTCTTCTGCATACACTCTAGCTCTTCTCAATAAAGTAGTTTCTTCTACATCAAAGATCAAATATTGACCTCCTCCATGTATTGTTCCTCTAGATTGATCAATTTCTTCTATTCCTACATTTTCTACAGAAATCTCATCTAGAGTTCCTGCAACATAATATGTTGTATTTGCTGTAATAGCTGGTGTGTGAAAAGCATTACCTGTACCTAATAAATTCCCTCCAGTTTCTTGATCATACCATACATAACCATTACTTCCTTCTAAAACTACACTCGTAGAGATTCCATTACAAACATCGATGTTCATTGCTGTTGGAAGTGAAGGTGTTGCAACAACTACAAAGTCATTTTTAACATTGGTATCTGTTCCTACTCCGTTTGTTGTAGTCAAACTAACGGTATATGTTCCATCTGCTGCATAATTATGTGTTGGACTTTGTTCTGTTGAAGTAGCTCCATCTCCAAAATCCCATAAATAAGTATCAACTGTATTTATTGATGTATTTACAAATACTGCTTCTCCACAAAGTATTGTTGCTTCAAAGTTAGAAATTGGTGGTTGATTGTTATCTCCTAATGGATAATTCCCCGAAATACTATATTCTCCTATAGATGAATAATCCGAATATCCTGAATTTAAGTCTCCTTCTCCTACTCCATCTATTTCAATAAAATACGTTCCTTCAGCTAAATTTGTACTAATTGCTGCTGATAAATCTATTTCAGGACTTGAAATTGCCATCTCCTCTCCTAATCCATTTAATATCCTTGCTTGAATATTTAAATTAGGATAATAAGGATCTGGTTGAACTTCTAAAGTTACTTGTCCTCCTTGTGTTACAAAAGAATACACATCTTTATCTTCTCTCCTTTCAATAAGTCCTGTATTTTGACTTGCATTTACAGTTCCATCTGCGTTCGTAATCAATAAGCTCGCAGCAGTGATTATATCTCCATGATCATCCACTTTATAACCTACTCCATTACTATTTTCAGTAATAATTGAAATATCATCTTCTTGATTTGTTGCTCCTGGATATTCTCCCATACTCCAATGCCCTAATGTCCTATTTGCACTCCATCCCATTATAGGACTCCATTCTCCATGGCCTCTATAATAATCACCTGCCGCGGGATGTCCATCATGATCTAAACCTAACGTATGTCCTACCTCATGAGAACCTGTTTCTCCTGCTGCTCTAGTTTGACTATTAAAAGCCCAACAAGGTTCATCTGTATTAGATGCAAATGATCTTAATAAAGCGACACCTCCAGTTCCTGGAGCTGCATCTGTAGTAGGTGTAAAAATAACCATCATTCTTCTGTTTACAGGAGCTGCGTCAAAAATAGTTCTATTGGTTGTTATGTTAAAGTTAAAAGGTTTAAAATCTTCAACCATAATACGCCAAATATTTGTGATTTTTTCATCACTATAATTTGTAGGCAATGCATTTATATCTCCACCAGAAGCCCAAAATGTATTTTCTACTAGTTCTCCATCAAAGTCTAGGTATATTGTTCCTGGAGCTCCTGGATTACTTTCTAATATTGGCACTTGCATAACGCTAGAAGAATTTGATGTTTCTGCAGCATTCGTTTCAGTTTCTAATTCATATGATACACATAAAACATTATGTATACTAGTTTCTTCTACATATACGTTCGCTGTATCATCTATATAATATTTATATGCCTTCTCTTCACTTTTAAGTATTATGGTTCCTGAAATCACATCATTTTCTTTAACAAAATTAAAGCTTGATAGTTTTCCATCCTCAGTATTTAATACTTCTCCTATTATTCTATAATTATCTACAGTCCCTTCTTGAAAATTCACTTTTCCTTCGATAACTTCTGTATCTGTTAGGTATAAATCTATTATGTTATTTTTTCTGTTGAAAAGGCGTTCGCTAAAATCTTCTTCACTACTAATTAAAAATGGAGTTGTGTTAACTTGAGCGTATCCTATAAAATTTAGGAATAAAATAAATACTGTAATCATAGCTGTAGTAGGAATGTGACGCCTTCCTACTCGTGTAGAATACCTTGGGGTGTATTCTACTAGGTTAATGTTTTTCATAGTTAAATTTAGTTACAATGTTACTGAACAAGAACTATGATTCGTTTCGTTTTAGTATCTCCTCTTTCTTAAACTTTTCTAAATAAAATACTAATTATATCTTAATGAATTTAACATGTATTTTTCTATAAAACACCTTTTACTCCTGCTTTAGCAACTAACTGATC
Organism: uncultured Aquimarina sp.; assembly: GCA_947498595.1. GTDB lineage: Bacteria > Bacteroidota > Bacteroidia > Flavobacteriales > Flavobacteriaceae > Aquimarina. Next base: position 11,555 of record CANMKX010000024.1, on the reverse strand, counting down.
ATTCTCAATAGAACTTCCGCTCACTCCTATTGCACCTATTACAATTCCTTCTTTATTTTTAATAGGAACTCCCCTTGGAAAAGTAATCAATCCATTATTAGAATGTTCTATATTATATAAAGGTCCTCCGGGTTGCGATAATTCGCCCAATATCCCAGTATCTTTATGAAAAGCGGCAGCTGTTTTCGCTTTTTTCATCGCAATATCTATAGAACCTATCCAAGCATTATCCATTCTAATAAATGCAACAAGATTTGTTCCTGCATCTACTATAGCAATATCCATTTGTGTATCCATCTCTATCGCTTTCTCTTTTGCTAGTTTGATTACTTTTTCTGCCTGTGCTAATGTTATATTCATATTTTTTATTTTAAAAATACGAAGAGCCATAATACTAATTGGTATTATGGCTCTTTAATTATTATATATTATAATCTCTTTTACTTTGTTAAAATAAGAAACTCTCCTTTTAATGGTTCTAAATGATCTATCAGTTCTGGTATCAATTCTTTTCCATGTTCTACATATAATTCTGAAAAATTTAAATTTCTTTCTTGTAAACTATAATTAGGAAATAATTCATTTTGAATTGAAGTAATTCTAGAAACCTGATCGCTCAACTTATATTTCTGAGCTTTCAACAATCTCTTTTCTAACATATCCAACCCTTTCAATTGTTTTATTTCTTGAGCTTTTACTGCATTTAAGAAAGTTATATCCGTTTGTTCTGCTAATGCAAACATTTCTTTAAACTGTTCTTGTAAATGTTTACGTTGAGGTTCAAAATTAATATCTATATTAGAAATCTCTCTTACTTTACGGTTAATTAACTCATGTTGTTTTAAGAATATATCTTCTTTTTTAACAGTTAATTTGGCTAGTTTCTCTGCTTGTTTTTTTGATTGCACCAACACAGAATTTCGCAATAACAATATTGGAAAAGTAATATTTACAGCTTCAAAATATTTTTTCAACTCAAACCAATATGCCAATTCGCCACCTCCGCCGATATAACAAAGATTTGGCAAAATAACTTCTTGATATAAAGGCCTCATCATTACATTAGGACTAAACCTTTCGGGATATTGATTGAGTTCTTTTAATAACAATTCTTGCGTATCCCAAGCAATATCAGTTCCGTTAACTTGGTATTTCCCTTCAACATTTATAATACGTTCTCTTATATCATCTCCTAAGTAAAACAAGTTAATTTCCCTTGGATTCACCTGTACTTTATATCCTAAAGACGTTAATTTTTCTGTTGCTGGAATTACATTTTTATATGCTACTTCTTCTTTAAGTTCTCGTTCCATAATAGGAACAAACAATTTCTTTAAATCATGTTGATCAGCATCGATAATAACTAATCCATATTCTTTAAATAACTCATTAGCTAAATATCTCGTAGCATCTGCTAAATTTTCATGTTTTATATATGCTTCTTCAAAAAGCTTTTTTAATTCTAACGCATTCTTTCCTACTCCTATCTCGGCTGCAAAAATCTCTAAAACTTTATCTAATCCGTTAGTATTAAAACGTCCAACAGCTCCTCCATCTTCACGATTCCATTGTACTTTTTTCCCTTTAAGATTAAAATAATTAATCTCATCAAAATCATGATCTTCTGTAGCCATCCAATATACCGGAACAAAATCATATCCTGGATGTTCTTTTTTTAATCTATCAGATAAATTAATAGCTGAGACTATCTTATATAAAAAGTAAAGAGGTCCTGTAAATAAGTTTAATTGATGTCCTGTTGTAATCGTAAATGTTGTTTCTTTAGCTAATAGCGCTATATTCGCTTCAGTTATTTCTGAAACACTCAACATTTTATATTGTTCCTTTAGTACTTCAACTAATACTTTTCTATGTTTTTCAGGAAATTCCTCTCTCTTTTCTTCTATTTGAGGTAAAAAATTTTCCTTTGAAGGAAAACGATTATAAAGAGTATCTAGATCAGTGCGTTGGTCTAAATAATCACATATCAATGATGAAAAATAATTTGTATCTCTGAACGGAATACAGTCACTAGGCATATATTGTTTTTTTGGAGGATAAATATACGGTAGAATATACACTCAAATCCTAAATTTTAGTTAATACAATTTTAAAAACTCCTACTAAGGTTGTACTTTACCATTCAAAACAAACAAAATATTTTACAATCCCGTTAATGTTTACTCATTATCCAATTATTTCACTGCTAAAAACTTAAATATATTAAATGAAATTTTTTTTAACGTACATATGTCTCGCTATATCTCTAGTGACATTCTCTCAGCAATCTCCATCTTCTTTTCTGGGATATGAATTAGGTAACGAATTTACTCGTCATGCAGACGTAGTGTCTTATTTTAAACACATCGCCACCAATTCTTCTATGATTTCTTATCATGAATATGGAAAAACAAATGAACGCAGATCACTTACCTATGCGATTATTTCGTCTGAAGAAAATTTAAAAAACATAGAAGCTATTCGTTTAAATAATTTAAAAAACATTGGAATAGAATCAGGAAAAAGTACTCCAGAAATTGCTATAGTTTGGTTAAGTTATAATGTTCATGGTAATGAAGCTTCAAGTACAGAAGCTGCTATGAAAACAGCTTACGAGTTGATCACATCAAAAAAAGATTATTTAAAAAATACGGTAGTAATTCTTGATCCATGTGTAAATCCTGACGGAAGAGATCGTTATGTTAATTGGTATAATCAAGTAAAAGCGAATCCGTATAATATTGATCAAAATGCATCAGAACATAATGAATCTTGGCCTGGAGGTAGACCTAATCACTATTTATTTGATTTAAATCGTGACTGGGCTTGGGCAACTCAGGTAGAATCACAACAACGATTAAAAGTTTATAATTCTTGGATGCCACACGTACATGTTGATTTTCATGAACAAGGAATTAATGAACCTTATTATTTTGCTCCAGCAGCAGAGCCTTTTCATGAAATCATCTCTGATTGGCAACGTAATTTCCAAACTCAAATCGGTAAAAACCATGCTCGCTATTTTGATAAAGAAGGTTGGTTATTTTTTACTAGAGAACGTTTTGATTTATTATATCCTAGTTATGGAGATACATATCCTACATTTATGGGAGCTATAGGAATGACTTATGAGCAGGCTGGTCACGGACGTGCTGGTTTAGGGATACAAACAGACGAAGGGTATGTATTAACTCTTAAAGATCGTGTTGCTCATCACACAACTACAGGTTTATCAACAGTAGAAATCTCTTCTCAAAACGCATTCCAATTAAATACTGAATTTCATAAGTTTTTTGATAATTCAAATCTTATTTATAAAAGCTATGTTCTAAATGGTAATCCTGATAAAATACAAGCTCTTGAATCATTATTAGATAAACACGAAATCAAATATGGATATGCAACAACTAATAAAGTAAGTGGTTTATCATACGATACAGGTAAACAAGGAAGCATGACTGCCAAGGGGGCTTTGGTTGTTAGTACCAATCAACCTAAAGGAAAAATGGTTAAAGCTCTGTTTGAACCTAATGCAAAACTAACTAATCCTATTACTTATGATATCACAGCTTGGAGTATACCCTATGCATATGGGTTAGATGCTATTGCCTCTACTTCTCTTGTTCCTTCAACTAAAGAAAAAACTAGTGAAGTTATTAATAACAATCCATCAAAAAACACTCCTGGATATGTTACATCATGGAACTCTTTAAATGATGCTCAATTTTTAGCTGCTATTTTACAACAAAAAATAAGAGTACGTTTTAGTGAAAAAGATTTTGTTAATGGTTCTCAAAACTTCAAAAAAGGAAGTTTAATTATTACTAAAAGTGATAATAAATACTTAAAAGACTTTGATCAAAAAGTAACTTCTTTGGCTAATAAATATCAACGTAAATTACATATTGCTCAGTCAAGTTTTGCTACTAGTGGTGTCGACTTTGGATCTCCTGATGTAAAGCTTATCAATCCACAACGCATTGCTCTATTAAAAGGAGATTATACATCTTCTCTTAGCTATGGTGAAATATGGCATTTTTTTGAACAACAGTTACAATACCCTGTTACTTCAATTGACACCGATTATTTTAAACAGGTTAATCTAGATCGCTATGATGTATTAATCATGCCTAATGGATATTATAGTAGTTATTTTGATAAAAACGCATTAAGTCAATTACAAAAATGGATTCGTAAAGGTGGGAAAGTAATTGCTATTGGTAATGCTGTTAATACATTTGCTAATAAAGATGGATTTAGTTTACAAACTAATAAAAACGATAGTAAGAAAGAGGAATCTACTAAGAAAAACATTTTAATTCCATATGATCAACAAGAAAAAGAAAGCGTAAAACATCTTATTACAGGGAGTATTTTTAAAACAAAAATAGATACTTCCCACCCGTTAGCTTTTGGATACGACGACACCTATTTTAGTTTAAAACTAGGAAGTTCTTCTTATAAGTTTTTAGAAAATGGTTATAATGTTTCATATATAGATGGGACTCCAGAAAACGTTTCTGGATTTGCTGGTGAAGAATCTTTAAAAAGATTAAAAAACTCTCTTGTTTTTGGTGAGGATCGAATTGGTAATGGGAGTGTAATTTATATGGTTGACAACCCTCTATTTAGATCTTTTTGGGAAAACGGTAAACTCTTTTTTGTGAATGCAATTTTCTATACAAATAATAATAAATTCAGACTATAATCTCCATTTTATAATTTATGAAAAATATTTTTAAACCTATCTCTTATCTTTTTGTCGCCTCAACTCTATTGGCTAGTTGCGCTAAAGAACAAAAAGTATCAGATCAGATTACACAACATGAAAAAGCAACCAAAGAATTCAAAGTTGATTTTGAAAAATTCACATTAGACAATGGTCTTCAAGTAATTTTTCATGTCGATCGTTCTGATCCTGTAGTTGCTGTCGCCTTAACCAGTCATGTAGGTTCTGCTCGCGAAAAAGAAGGTCGTACAGGTTTTGCTCATTTATTCGAGCACCTACTATTTCTAGAATCTGAAAATTTAGGTAAAGGTGGTTTGGATAAAATGAGTGCTCGCATTGGTGGATCTGGTGCTAATGGTTCAACTAGTCGAGATCGCACAAACTACTACCAGACGGTACCTAAAGATGCGCTTGAAAAAATGATTTGGGCAGAAGCAGATAAACTAGGTTTCTTTATCAATACTGTTACAGAACCTGTATTAGCTAAAGAAAAACAAGTTGTAAAAAACGAAAAAAGGCAAAGTGTTGACAATCGTCCTTATGGTCATAATTTTTATGTCATCGACAAAAATCTATATCCAAAAGGACATCCGTATAGTTGGGAAGTAATTGGATCACTTGAAGATTTACAAAATGCTACATTACAAGATGTAAAGGATTTTTATAATCGCTGGTATGTTCCTAATAATGTCACCTTAACTATCGCTGGAGATTTTGATACAGCTCAAGCAAAAAAATGGGTAAATAAATATTTTAGTGAAATTAAAAGAGGAGAGCAAATTCCACCTATGGAAAAGCAACCTGTGACTCTTAGTGAAACTAAAAAATTATATTACGAAGATAATTTTGCTCGCTTACCTCAATTAACATTAACATGGCCATCTGTTTATGAATACCACCCTGATTCTTATCCACTAGAAGTTTTAGCCACTTATCTTTCTGAAGGTAAAAAAGCTCCTCTATATAAAGTATTAGTAGAAGGTAAACAAGTAACAGATAATGTTGCTATGTTTCAATACAATTCAGAAATAGCTGGGCAATTTATGTTAAATGTAACTGCTTTTGATAAAACTAATTTAAATTTAGTGGATGAAGCAATACAAGAAGCTTTTTCAAAATTTGAATCTGAAGGTATTTCTCAAAAAGATTTAGATAGGATTAAAGCTGGTCAAGAAACTAGTTTTTATAATAGTGTATCAAGCGTTTTAGGAAAAGGATTTCAATTAGCTCAATATGAAATTTTTGCTGGAGATCCTGCATTTATTAATCAAGATGTAAAAAACATTCTTGCTGTTACTAAAGAAGATGTGATGCGCGTTTATAATAAATATATAAAAAACAAACATTACGTTGCAACTAGCTTTGTTCCAATCGGTCAAGCTGACTTAATTTTAAAGAATTCTACACTAGCTGAAGTTGTTGAAGAGAAAATTGTACAAGGAGCTGAAGAAACTTTTGATGCTAGTATCGCTGCTACTTACGAAAAAACACCTTCTTCTTTTGACCGTTCAGTAGAACCGTCTTATGGAGAAAGCCCTGATGTAAAAACACCTATAGTATGGAAAGAGAAACTTTCTTCTGGTTTAAAAACGTATGGTATTGAAAATAATGAAATACCATTAGTTCAATTTCAAGTAAACATTAAAGGTGGTTTATTATTAGAAAACTCTTCAAAAATTGGAGTTTCTAATCTTTTAGCAGAATTATTAACTAAAGGAACACAACGAAAAACTCCTGAAGTACTTGAAAATACTATTGAAAGCTTAGGAGCTAGCATAAATGCATTTGCAACTAACGAGTCTATTATCATTACCGGAAATACACTTGCTAAAAATTATGAAAAAACCATTGCTCTTGTACAAGAAATCATATTAGAACCACGTTGGGATCAAAAAGAATTTGATTTATTAAAACAAAGTGTTTTAAGTCAAATACAGCAACAAAAAGCAAACCCAAATAGTATAGCAGCTAATCAATTTGCAAAACTTATTTATGGGAACGATCATATATTATCTCATAACAATCTAGGTACTACAGCTTCTATTAATGCTATTTCAATAAATGATCTTAAATCTTATTACAATCAGTTTATTTCACCTTCTGTAACCAATTTCCATATAGTAGGAGATATTACGAAAGAAAAAGTAGTTAGTTCTTTAGCTACATTAAACAAAGAATGGAAAGTAAAAAATGTAACGTTTCCAGCTATTAAAGCTCCAAAAGCTCCAGAACAATCCAAAGTTTATTTTTACGACGTTCCTGGCGCTAAACAATCTGCTTTACGATTTGGATACCCTGCCTTAGCTGTAACTGATAAAGATTATTACCCTGCTCGAATCTTAAATTACCGACTTGGTGGTGGAGGTTTCGCTTCTCAATTAACTCAAGAATTAAGAGAAGGTAAAGGATATACTTATGGTATTCGTTCCAGTTTTTCAGGATCGACAATACCTGGTCCATTTACAATTAGCAGTGGTGTTCGTTCTAACGTTACTTATGAATCTTCTAAATTAATTAAAGACATTGTTGGTAGTTATGGTGAAAAATATAATGAAAACGATCTAGAAGTTTCCAAAGGTTTCTTAATTAAGAGTAATGCTCGTGCTTTTGAAACTATGCGTTCAAAATTAAATATGCTTACTAACATTAGTACTTATAATTTTAGTGATGATTACGCTAAACAACGTGAAACTATTGTAAAAAACATGAGCATTGAAGAGATTAAAAATCTAGCTCAAAAATATTTAGATCCTAACAAAATGATTTATTTTGTTGTAGGTGATGCAGCAACTCAAATGAAACCACTAGAACAATTAGGTTTTGGTAAAGTTGAATTAATAAATCCTAAAAACGATAATTTAGTAGATTAGTATTTTTTTACAATTATCATTTATAAACAAACCGTTGTTAGAATATATATCTAACAACGGTTTGTTTGTTTTTAAGCTCAACATTATTAACAACAAAGCTTTATATAAAAATATACGGTAAAACCGTATATACTTATTCATAAAAATTAATAGCTTTGCAAGCTCTCTTCAACTACCCCACTCCGGAAGAGATAAAAAACAAAAACACTCAAAATAATATGACTTATTATTAATTGATTTTACGATATGTAATCTCAAGTAGTAATCTATGTCTTTTTTCCTTATCAATGCAACATTGATAGGTTCATTTTGTATGTATATATAGCACTCAAGAATAGGTTATATCAATATCTTATTCTTGATCTATTAAAATTATGATTAGCATTTTATGAGTTTAAGCAAAAGAGAAAAAATCGAAAAATGGTTACTAAAAAACCAAGCATTTTTTAACAATCAAGCCATTGAAAGAGAAATTGGGGCATCAAAAGGAAGTATCCAAAAGTTTTTAAAGTATAACCGAAAAATTAATGATGAACGCATTGATGCGATCGGAAAATTGATAAAAAAAATGAATTCTTCTATTTGACTTCACTTTATAAATTATTTATTCCCCTCTCCTTTTATAACAACTATTTTACAATTCTATCTGTAATTAGTGTTTCCCCTTAGATTTAAACTTTACAAAAAAAGGAGGAATCGTATATAATTCCTCCTTATTCTTTTTTTGTATGCTTTCTTACATTATGAAATCACTTCACCATAAAGGTCAAAATCTTCTGCTTCAATCACTTTAATTTTTGTGTACTCACCTGTCTTCAAATAATATTTAGAAGCATCTATTAGCACCTCATTATCAACATCTGGAGAATCAAATTCTGTACGACCTACAAAATAGTTTCCTTCTTTTCGATCAACAACAACTTTAAATTCTTTTCCTATTTTTTCTTGGTTTAATTCCCATGAAATTTGAGATTGAATCTCCATAATTTCATTTGCTCTCTCCATCTTTACTTCTTCTGGAACATCATCCTCTAGATTGTATGCATGTGTATTTTCTTCATGTGAGTATGTAAAACATCCTAAACGTTCAAATCGCATTTCTCTTACCCATTCTCTAAGTGTTTCAAAATCTTCCTGTGTTTCTCCTGGGTACCCTACAATCAATGTTGTACGAATTGCCATTTCAGGAACAGCTGCTCTAAATTCGTTTAATAATTTAGTTGTTTTAGCTTTTGTAGTTCCTCTACGCATCGATTTCAGAATTGGATCTGCGATATGTTGTAAAGGAATATCAATATAATTACATACTTTAGGTTCTTTATTCATAACTTCTAGAACCTCCATTGGAAATCCTGATGGAAACGCATAATGTAATCGTATCCACTCAATTCCATCTACTTTAACTAATTCTTTCAATAAATCAGCTAATTTACGTTCTTTATATAAGTCTAACCCATAGTATGTTAAATCCTGAGCAATCAATATCAATTCTTTCACACCATCAGCAGCTAACTTTTCTGCTTCTACTACCAGCTCTTCTATTGGTGTAGAAACATGCTTTCCTCTCATTAATGGTATCGCGCAAAATGAGCATGGACGATCACATCCTTCTGCTATTTTTAAATAAGCATAATTTTTAGGTGTCGTCGTTAATCGTTCTCCTATTAATTCATGCTTATAATCTGCTCCTAAGGCTTTTAATAATCCTGGCAATTCTGTTGTTCCAAAATATTGATCAACATCTGGAATTTCTTTCTGTAGATCTGGCTTATATCGCTCAGATAAACATCCAGTTACAAAAATTTTATCTACTTCTCCTTCTTCTTTTAGCTTAACATACTCTAGAATCGTATTAACCGATTCTTCTTTAGCATTTGCTATAAACCCACAAGTATTAATTACAACTACATTTCCTTCTTCTTCATGAACTACTTCTTTATTGTTCGCTCTCAATTGTCCCATTAAGACTTCGCTATCGTAAACATTTTTACTACATCCTAAGGTTACTACATTAATTTTATTTTTCTTGAGTGTCTTTGTACGCATTTCGCTTTATTTATAGAGCGCAAAAATACTGCTTTTATACATTAAAAAAATAGGTTCTCACAGTTTTCTTAATCCTTACTCATAATTTTTAGGCATTCTACGTATTTTAGTCAATTGCTCGAATGCATATCCTAATCCTAATAATTGTTCTTCTTCAAATGGTTGACCTATAAATGTTAAACTCAAAGGTTCTTCTGTATCTTTATATCCCATAGGAATTGTTAAACAAGGATATTGTGCTACAGCTGCATAAGCTGAATGATAATTATTAATAGATAAGATTGCATCTAATTTCTGTTTTTTCAAACTAGAAAAATATGTTTCTCCTTCTTGTTTTAGCCTCTTTTTTATTTTCTCTAACTCTTCTATAGTCGTCGTATCATTTTTAATTCCTTCAAAAAGTGCTTGTCCATATGGAGCTCTATTATCTAAGTCTTTATTATTAAGCTTTATCACATCTTCAACAGAATTGATTTTTAGAGACTTATCTGCATTATTTTTTAAATATTTAGGCAAGTCATATTTCATATCAACATTAAGCAATGTCAGAAATCCTTCTAATGGTGTTTGAGTTGGATCTATTTCAATTACTTCTGCTCCAGAAGCTTCTATTTTTTTGATTGTAGCAGCATATATTTTATCTTCTAACAATCCTTTTATAACTCCTAAACGTTTTCCTTTTAAACTTGACTCATTTGTGTCTATTTTATATAATTTTCTTTCGGGTACTTTTGTTGTCGCTATATCAGTAACATCTTCTCCTAGCATCGCATTCATAAAAATGATATTATCTATTACTGATTTTGTCATAGGACCAGGTGTATCCAAAGTACTAGAAATAGGTACAATCCCAGTTCTACTTAATACACCTATAGTTGGTTTTAATCCCACTACAGAGTTTTGACTTGAAGGTGATATTATTGATCCTGCTGTTTCTGTTCCAACTGCTGCAACGGCATAATTTGCTGCAATAGCTGCACCACTTCCTGAACTTGATCCTCCTGTTTCAAAAATTCCTCGCCCATACGGATTCAATGTTTGACCTCCTATTGCACTATATCCTAATGGACAACCATTACAAAAATAATACGCCCATTCACTTAGGTTTACTTTTCCTAAAATCAAACCTCCATTCTTTTTTATTTGCTCTACAATAAAAGCATCTTCTGTATTTCTATTATTTAATAAAGCATACGCACCTGCCGTAGTTGGCATTCCTAATGTATTTATATTATCTTTTAATAAAATTGGCATCCCATATAAAGAAAATGCAGCAGCATCCTTTTTATTTCTATCCTTATCTCTAGCTTCTTCTATAACATTTCGGTTTAAAGCTATGATACTATGTAATGATATTTTTGGATTATTTTCAATTTTTAAGATTCTATATAAATAGAACATTGTTAATTTCTCATAAGTAAGTGCTCCTTTTTTTACTAGGTTTTGCAATGTAGGAATATCTTGTTCCAAAATCATTGGTTTTAAACGCTCATATTCTTCTGTAGAAAATGTATTTATATCATCTTTTATAGCTTGTAATACATCTAATGAATACCCATATTTAGATTGAATACTTTTAAATTGCATTCTAGGGTTTTCATGTTTTTGCTGCTTTTGTATGTCGGTCTTTTCGTCATAATTGGTTCTCCTATTACTTCTAATTTCTTTGGATTCCTGTGCTTGCTGTTGTTTACATCCAATTACGAAAAACAAAATACTCAATAAGAAAATGTACTTTTTCATGTTTTTGTTTTTAAAGATATCAAAATGAAAAGAATCTCTATGATTTTTAACATTTATAAGTTAAACACATATACTATATAATAAACACTTTATCTATCACAGAAGTTCCTAAGAATAAAAAACAGGCAAAAAAATTACTCTCCGATTTATGGATAAGAATATGGGGA
>CANMKX010000023.1 GCA_947498595.1 uncultured Aquimarina sp. | reverse complement strand
CCTTGAATACCTTGAGCTCCAGTAGCACCTGTATTTCCTTGAATACCTTGCGCTCCAGTAGCACCTGTATTCCCTTGGATTCCTTGCGCTCCAGTAGCACCCGTGTTTCCTTGGATTCCTTGCGCTCCAGTAGCACCTGTATTTCCTTGAATACCTTGCGCTCCAGTAGCACCCGTATTTCCTTGAATTCCTTGCGCTCCAGTAGCACCAGTAACTCCTATATTTCCTTGTGCACCAGTAGCACCCGTATTTCCTTGAATACCTTGAGCTCCAGTAGCACCTGTGTTTCCTTGGATACCTTGTGCCCCAGTAGCACCTGTATTTCCTTGAATACCTTGCGCTCCAGTAGCACCTGTATTTCCTTGAATACCTTGTGCTCCAGTAGCACCCGTTGCTCCAATAACACCTATGTTTGTAGTAACACCATTTTCTGCAGTATACGTAAAAGTTCCATCTCCATTATTTACTAAAGTGGAAATAGTTTCATTGATACTACCACCACCATTAGATAACGTAATAGTTGTTCCGGCTTTACTTAGTGTTTGAATTTCGTTTGTGGGATCCGAATCTGGATCATTTATGAGAGATGATAAATTAACAGCTCCACCATTTTCTAATGTTAAAATATTAGTGGTAGAATCGAAAGAAATTGTTTGATCATCATTTGATGCAGCACATAAACTATTCCAAGTATTGTTGCTGAATTGAAATAAACAGTTTTGTTCAATATTATAGATTAATGCACCATTGAGAGGAGTTATTGCATTCATTTGAGCATTATTTACTCTTGTAAGTACAAAAACTTTATCTGGACTATCTAGCTCTAAAATTGAAGCGGTATCTATTGTGTCAGGGTTTTCTCCAACTTTTACTTGTGCCTGTGAGGCATAGGCTACAGCAAGCATAAATATGATGGAAAGTAATTTTATCTTCATATTGTAGGCGATTTCATTGTTGGGTTGATGGTATTTAATACTTTATATATGGTTTTATATTCCTTATTCCCTTTATAAAATATTGCGTAAAGATATAAAAATCTTAGTGATTGCTAATAAAATGGTCGATGAATATCTAGTAAACTTTCGATGAATAGCAATTTTTTTTAGTTAAAATACCAAATTATTTAGATTGAATGTATTTTGTTTGTTATGAGAACATTAAGTTTTTTTTATTGAAAAAGACTTTTTTTGTTTGGAATTAAGCTTTTTTAAAGCTTATATTTGCACTCGTAATGCGGGAGTAGCTCAGTTGGTAGAGCGTCAGCCTTCCAAGCTGAATGTCGCCAGTTCGAACCTGGTCTCCCGCTCTTAAGCTTCATTTGTATAAATGAAGCTTTTTTTATATCTATATTTTAATATTCTTTGTAGATTTATATCACAATGAAAAGAATAGCTATTATAATACCTGCTTACAATGAGGCTAAAAATATAGCTCAAGTAGTAAAAGATGTGCATAATATTAAATCTTCGTTATTTAAAGCTGATCCTATAGTTGTTAACGATTGTTCAACAGATGCTACAGCTTTTATAGTAGAGAAATTGGATTGTGTATTATTAAATTTGCCTTTTAATTTAGGAATAGGAGGTGCTGTTCAAACGGGATATAAATATGCATCTATTAATGAATACGATTATGCTATCCAAGTAGATGGTGATGGTCAACACCCTGTTGATGCCATAGAATTGTTATTTAAAGAAATTTCTGAGAATAACGTCGATGTAGTAATAGGTTCTCGATTTATTACTAAAGAAGGGTTTCAATCTTCATTGTTGAGAAGGTTTGGAATTCAGTATTTTCAATTTTTAAACAAGATTTTATTAGGGATTATTATTACAGATTGTACTTCAGGTTTTAGAATGGTTACTAAAGATGTTGTATCTGTTTTGTGTGATTATTACCCTGATGATTATCCAGAACCAGAAGCTATAGTCTTATTTAATCTACAAGGTTTTTTGATTAAAGAAATACCTGTTATGATGAAAGAACGTCAAGGAGGTGTATCATCTATTAATTTTGTATCATCAATTTATTATATGGTAAAAGTTACTTTAGCTATTTTTTATACTTTTATTAGAATAAAATCAAGGAAATAAAAATGTGATGGGAAAAATTCAATTGATATCTATATTAATAAGTCTAATGTTTACATTTTTTGTAATTAGATTGATTGTAAAAGGAAAATTAAGAGAAGAATATTCTATAGTTTGGATTTTATGTACTTTTTTCTTGATTGTATTTTCTTTTTGGAGAAAAGGGTTGGATTTTGTTTCTGATTTATTTGGTATTTATGATCCACCTAATTTTGTTTTTACTGCAAGTATATTTGTGATTTTTGTTTATCTTCTCCATCTTAGTATTGTTGTATCAAAATTACAAGATCAGAATAAAAAATTAACTCAAGAATTAGCTATTTTAAAGGAGCGTCTAATAAAGAAAAATATTGAAAAAGAAAATAGCGATATGTCAATCTAATTATATTCCTTGGAAAGGTTATTTTGATATGATTAATATGGTAGATACATTTGTTTTGTATGATGATGTACAGTATACCAAAAATGATTGGCGGAATCGTAATTTGATTCAAACCAAGAATGGTTTAAATTGGATTACAATTCCTGTTAAACAAAAGAAATTGGATCAATTAATTAATGAGACAGAAATAGCTCAGAAAAACTGGAATGTTAAGCACTGGAAAACATTAGAAGCAGTTTATGGAAGAGCTCCTTTTTTTAATAATTATAAAAAGGAGTTTAAAGAGTTATATGAGTCCTGTAACACCTCTCTTTTAAGCGAAATTAATAAGAAGTTTATTTGTAAAATCAATGAGATTTTAGGAATTTCTACAAAAATTATAAGTAGTAAGTCACTAGAACTGACTGGAGATAAAAACGAACGATTAATAGACGCGTGTAAAAAACTAGATGCTAATGTTTATTTATCGGGGCCAGCTGCTAAGAGCTATATTGATATTTCGCTATTTAAGAACGAAGAAATAGATGTTGAATGGATGGAATATTCTGGATATAAGGAGTACAAACAATCATTTTTTCCTTTTGAACATGGTGTCAGTATTTTGGATGTATTATTTAATCTGGGACCCGAATCAATTGCCTATTTAAAAAGTTTTTGAGAATGAAAATATCTGTAGTCACTACCCTATATAAATCAGAAAGATTTGTTATTGAATTTTATGAAAGAATGATTACTACTCTTTTGAAACTTACAGAGGATTATGAAATTATTTTTGTGAATGACGGATCACCTGATAATTCAAATTTAGAAGTTTTAAAATTACGTGATGAAGATACCAATGTTAAATTAGTTGAACTATCTAGGAATTTTGGACATCATAAGGCTATAATGACAGGAATGAATTATGTAACTGGAGATTATGTTTTTTTGTTAGATATTGATTTAGAAGAACCACCGGAGCTATTACTGGAATTTTATTTGACAATGGATCAGCAAAACGTAGAAGTTGTATATGGTGTCCAGAATAAGAGAAAAGGGAAGTATTTGGAAAAAATTTCAGGCTTCTTTTTTTATAAAATATTTAACCTAATGTCTGAAGTGACAATTGAAGAAAATATATTAATGGCTCGTTTAATGAAAAGCAATTATGTAGAATCATTAAAAGAATTTAAAGAAAAAGAGTTGTTTCTTGGAGGGGTATTTGCTCTTGTAGGTTTTTCGCAGATATCGGTTCCTGTTCAAAAAGGATCAAGACCGGATACTACTTATACTTTTAAGAAAAGAATGAGTCTTTTGGTTAATGCAATAACTGCTACATCTAATAGATTATTGATTTATGTTTTTTATTTGGGATTAATTGTTAGTTTAACTTCATTTATAGGAATTCTATATTTTGGAATAAAAGCAGCATTTTATAAGGATTATTTAATAGGGTGGTCGTCATTGATTGTTTCTATTTGGTTTTTGAGCGGTCTTATTATTAGTTGTATAGGTGTTTTAGGCATTTATTTGTCTAAAATTTTTAATGAAATTAAAGATCGACCACTTACAGTAGTTGCTAAAGTATATAAATAAATGAAAGATGTTGTTATTATAGGTACTGGGTATTTAGCAGAAGTGGCTTATCAATACTTAAAGAGAGATGGAGAGAGAAGTTGTTGCTTTTTCTGTATAGAAAGAATATAATGCAGGCGAAAAATTTTGCAGCTTAGACGTTATAGATTTTGAAAATCTAGAAACTTTTTTCTCTGTAGATGATATTATGTTATTAATAGCAGTGGGGCCTAGAGAAAATAATACATTGAGGAAGCGATTATTTGATGAAGCAAAAGAGAAAGGTATTCAATATTAACATATATAAGTCCAAAATCTAATGTATGGGATGCTAATAATATAGGTGAAGGTTCTTTTATTTTTGATGGATGTATAGTAGAATATGGAACAAAAATAGGTGTAAATAATGTGTTATGGAGTGGTTGTGTCATTGCGCATCACTCATCAATTAGAGATCATTGTTTTTTTGGACCTTCAGTTGTTGTTTCTGGAAAAGTTGTAGTAAAAAATAATTGTTTTATAAGATTAAATGCTACGATAAGAGATCATGTTATAATAGAAGATAGATGTATTATAGGATGTGGAAGTGTGATAAAGAAAAACACTATTAAAGATGGTGTGTATTCTTTTCCAGGAACAGAATTATTTTATTTAGGAGGTCAGAATACTAAGGTTTAATGAATTTTTAATTTTCAGAATATTGGAGAAAATATATAATTACTTATTTAAAGAGATTTCGAGTAAAGGATTAGCAATTTTTAGAATTTTTTATGGGATAAACTTTTTATTTGAAATAATTCACCTGTTTAGATATAATCAGTTGTATTTTGATGAAATTCCATATTTAACTCCCCATTTTCCTAATAATGAAATTTTATTATTATTTTGGATGGTTCTACTATTGTTATTCATTGTTGGATATAAAACACGATGGGTTTCTGTTCTAAATTACATATTAACATTGGTGTTTATTTCGAGTATGACTAGCTATGAGTATCATATGATTTATGCTTATATAGGAATGAATTTAGTGAATGATCAAGAGTTTGAAATTGTTAAGAAAAAAATTGATGTGTCATTTGAATGGAAAAAAGATTTATTGGAAAAAAATATTAAGAATCCATGGGAAGTAATAGGGAAATTAAAATGGAAAGCTAATCAACCACAATTTATTTGGAACCCAAAATAATATATTATGATCCCCTTTAATAAACCTTATATGACTGGAGACGAACTGTATTATATTAAAGATGCAGTAACTCGTGGGAAAATATCGGGAAACGGATATTATACAAAAAAGTGTCACAATTTTTTTAAAGAAAAATTTAATTTCAGAAATTGTCTGTTAACATCATCATGTACAGATGCTTTAGAAATGGCTGCTATTTTAATTGATATTAAAGAAGGGGATGAAGTGATAATGCCGTCATATACATTTGTTTCTACAGCAAATGCCTTTATATTAAGAGGAGCGAAAGTGATTTTTGCGGATAGTTCGAGAAATAATCCAAATATGGATGCTGAGCTTTTAGAAATATTAATTACACCTAAAACGAAAGCTATAGTTGTAGTTCATTATGCAGGAGTAGCTTGTGATATGGATGCAATTATGAAATTAGCTAAAAAAAACAGCATATATGTTATAGAAGATGCGGCACAAGCAGTTGATTCGTATTACAAAGAAAAACCACTAGGGAGTATTGGTCATTTATCAGCTTTTTCATTCCATGAAACTAAAAATATTATTTCTGGAGAAGGAGGGATGCTTGTGATTAACGACGATCAATTTGACAATAGAGCTGAAATTGTTTGGGAAAAGGGAACTAATAGATCTGCTTTTTTTAGAGGTGAAATAGATAAATATTCATGGGTAGATGTAGGTTCTTCTTATTTACCATCAGATGTTACCGCCGCTTTTTTATATGCTCAATTAGAGAATATTAATAAAATTCAGAAACGAAGAAAAGAATTATGGTTTTATTATTATCATCAATTAAAAGAACTTGGTGATAAAGAATTTATTCAATTACCCAAAGTTCCAGATTATGCAACTATAAATGGACATTTGTTTTATATTTTATGTAAAAATATAGATGAAAGAACATCTCTAATAGCGTATTTGTTAGAGCAGAATGTTCAAAGTGTTTTTCATTATGTTCCTTTGCATACTAGTGAATACTATAGTAGTAGGTATGAAAGAAAATTGCTGGAAAATTGCGAAAGTTTTTCAGAAAGATTGCTGAGATTGCCTTTGTATTATGAGTTAGAACAAGAACAACAAAGTTATATTATAGCACAAATTTTTAATTTTTTTGAGAATAAATAGACATGATCAATAAGACGTATTTTTCTAAGATAAATTGGAAGCGGTTATTTATTGTATTGACAGTAATGACTTGTGTTTTGATGTGTTATGTTAGTTTGGATTTTTCTGTAACAGAAGATAGTAAGTTGCATAGAGAACATGGTAAGAGATTACTAGAATATTTTAAAGATGAAAGTAATATCGCAGCATTAAGTCCATTAGATGAAAATGATAAATTAATAAATATAGCTTTAAATACTGAAAGTCAACATAGAGGGATGAACGGTTTTGGCGGTTTTTTTGATTTGTTAGCAGAGTTTGTTTCACAATATCTTAGTTTCCTTGATATATATGAAGTTCGTAATTTGTTAAATGCAGTTTTTGGTTTTTTCTTATTCTTATATAGTGCTCTTATAGCTAGAGAATTATCAGGATGGAAAGCAGCAATACTTGTATTTGTTTCAATTGTTTTAATGCCAATGATTTTTGGTCATGTTATGTTTAATTTCAAAGATATTCCATTTGCGACTTTTTACATCATAATAGGATATCATTTAATAAAATTATACAAAGAATTACCAATCTTAACTATAAAAAGGAGTTGTTATTTAGTAGTTTTTATAGGATTGTTAATTAATATTAGATTGTTAGGAATAGTAATGATAGGGCAGTTATTCTTTGTAGTCTTTATATGGTGGATAGATCATTTCTTTATACAAAAAACAGAAAAAGCGACGCTTAAAAGTAGTAGTCTTTTAGGAGGTAAAATAATAGCAATTGCAATTTTTGGATATTTAAGTGCAAGCTTGTTTTGGCCGTATGCAAAATCGAATCCTTTATTAGCACCTATTAAAATGTTTTTAGCAATTAAGGATTTTAAAGGATTTATAAGTACTCAATTATTTGAAGGAGTATGGCGATCTAGTTACGAGATGCCATGGTATTATCACCTAAAAAGTTTATTGATTATAAAGAGTCCATTATTCTTCTTTATAGGTCTTTTTTTCATTCCTGTACTGTTTTATAAGAGTGAAAGAAAGATTAAAATGAGTTACTTATTGTTACTATTTATCTCACTTTTTCCTATACTATTAGTTATAGTCGGAAAACCTAATAGTTATGATAATGGGAGGCATTTTTTATTTATTGTTGCTCCTTTAGTAATCGTAATAGCACTTGCTTGGGGAAAAATAATTAGTTTATTAAAAAATATTTACATTCGATTAGGAGTGCTCACGTTTTTAGGAATATTAATGCTTCAGCCGTTAGCTTTTATGATAAGAAACCATCCACTACAATCCACTTATTTTAGTCCAATAATAGGAGGTGTTGAAAATGCATATGGAAAGTATGAGATAGACTATTGGGGAATATCTATAAAAAAAGCTTTTGATTGGTTAGAAAAGAACACGACATATAAATCTGATGGAACGCCAATCAAAGTACGATTGTATTATGGAGAAAAGCACAAAGCATCTTATTATACTAATAAAATTCCACACTTAGAGTTTGTGAATAGTCATAAAAACTCTGCGGCTTGGGATTATTCAATAACGCTATTAACAGAAGCTAAATTTGATAAAAATTTAAAAGATAATTGGCCACCAAAAAACGCTGTGTATCAGGTGGAAACTGATGGAGTGCCTATTTGTTATGTTGTGAAAAATGATTTTAAAAGAAATCCCCAAACATCTGTAGGGTTTACTAATTTAAGTTTAGAATTATATCAAAAAGGGGATTACATAAATACTATTAAAATAGCTAGAAAAGCAATATTATTAAATAATTTGAATGATGTTGCGTATAATAATATGTGTGCAGCCTATAATCATTTAAAGATGTTCGAAGCAGCAAGAGAAGCAGGAGAAAAATGTATTTCTATCAATTCTGAAAATCAATTAGGAAAGAATAATTTGAAGGCTGCTTTGTTAGGTATTCAAAGCCTTGAAACTAAAAAAAGAACAGTATCTGATTATTTAACATTAGGATATAATTATTATCAATTGAATGAATACCAAAAATGTATTGAAGTCAACTATAGCGTTATAGAACTTGAACCTAATAATTATATTGCATATAATAATATTTGTTCTGCCTATAATGAGTTGAAAATATATGAAGAAGCTATAAAAGCTTGTGAGAAAGCTTTAAGTATTAATGGAGACCATACATTGTCGAGAAATAATTTAAATTGGGCTAAACAAAATAAATAATTTATTTTTTAGACTTCATCCAATTAAGATTGTTTTTAGCTAAATGAAAATTAGGGTCTATTTTTAATGCTCTAGAGCAATATTCAATCCCCTTTGTCCATTGGCCTAAGTTACCATAAGCATAGCCTATATTGTTAAGAGCGATACTATTGTTAGGGTTTATAGAAATTACTTTTAGATTTAGTTCAATACTTTCTTGATATTTCTTAGCTTGAATGAGTTGTAATGCTTTATTAATTAAATCATTTTCATCAATAACTATATTGTTTTTTTCTAGTTGTACTGATGATGTTTTATTAAACTCATTTTTATTTTTAATAACTATCACTAAAAAGAATATAGAAGGAATCACAACAAGTAAAACACATTCAATAAGAAAGTGTTTTTTTTTCTTAGTAAAGATCATAAAGTTATTTTTTTAGGTTATTTATTGCCCAATTGAGATTATTTCTTAATAATTGATTTTTTGGATTTATTTCTAATCCATCATTGGCAGCTTTAATTGCTAAGTTCCATTTCTTTAGTTCATTATATGCCGCGCATATATTATTGTAAGACTTATCAGATTTAGTATGTATTAAAAGTGTCTGCTTTGACACATCGATACATTTCTGAAAAGATCCATACTTATAATAAGCTAGACTTAATTGAATGTAATTAAATTCAGAATTATCATTATTAAGTAGCTGTTTTAATTTATGAATATGATTTTTACGAGATTCAATATCATTTAAATTATTAAGAGCTAGTATATATTTAGGATTTATCTCTAATGCCTTTTTGCATGCCAAGGCAGCTTGATCATAATCGCCTAAAAGGTTTAATGATGTACAGATATTATTATAAGCTTCGGCATAATTGGGGTTTAGTTTTATTGCTTTTTGAGCAATTTCGATACATCTGTCGTATTTCTTTAATTTGTAGTATTCTAAACTTAAATTTAAATATTTTTCTGGGGAAGGATTTTTATCAATTTCAATTTCTTTCATTTCAAATAGGCTAATTCGCTGAGTATTTATTTTTTTATAATAAATAACTTTTGGATGATTCGAATCGATATTACTTAAAAGGGTAATAGCTTGATTTAAGGCTTCCCAATTTTCCTGTTGATGGTGTATTTTTAATAATAAAAGAATAGACGGAATATGAGTAGGTGATATTTCTAGAGCTTTATTGAGATGTGTAATTGCTTCGGTATATTTCGAATTGTTTTTTAGATACCTTCCATAATAAAACCAGCTGTTATAGCGATCAGGACCGTATTGTATCGCTTTTTTGAAATGAGATTCAGCTAGTGTAGAACTTCCTTGCACATTATATAAGATTCCTAGATTGATGTGTAATGAATGATATCTAGGAGTCAATGACAAA
Source organism: uncultured Aquimarina sp. (assembly GCA_947498595.1). Lineage (GTDB taxonomy): Bacteria > Bacteroidota > Bacteroidia > Flavobacteriales > Flavobacteriaceae > Aquimarina. The sequence goes on along the minus strand of CANMKX010000023.1, from coordinate 50,672 downwards.
GCTCTCATAAAATAATCTTTAGCAACATCATAGTTCCCTATTGCCATTTGTGTTAAACCATAATTCATTAATCCACGACCATTATTAGGACTTTTTATAGTTACATCTTTCCATAAACTTTCATCGTTATCCCAAATGATATTACGTTTATGAGTACCATATGCATAAACAGTTAACATTAAAATTACCGTGATAATTGAAATATATTTAATTGAAGGAATTGTTTTCTTTATTTTTTCAAAGAGTAAGAATAATGACCAAATAACACTTATGATTAATCCAATAAACGGAAAAAACATACGATGATCATTCATTACTTCGGCTAACGGAATTAAACTTGAGGTTGGTGCTAAGGCAAATAAAAACCATAGTAGACCAAAACTTATAGGAAATAATTTTTTATGATTTGATGTTTTAAATATTAAAAATAGAAGTGATATTAAAAAAGATATCCCTAAGAAAAATTCGTATGACCAAATGGATTTTAATAAGGTCCAATCTGTATCTGCACTCAAGTGTATTGGAAATAATAAACAATATGCATAATATGCTATTACTAATGGTTGAGTAATTAGGTATTGTAACGTTTCTTGAGATCCAGTGCTAAAAGAAGTAGGAGTAAAAAAATCAGTCCATAAATAAATGAGTACGCAAAGTAAGATTGCAGGAGAAAAATATTTAAGAATTTCTATGTTTAAAGACTTGTTTTTAAACGAAATAATATTTTTAAAGTTAGAGTTATACTTGAACAATATTATATAAGCCAAAAAGATAGGAGCAAACATAACAGCAGTTGGTTTTGCCAAAGTCCCTAAAATGATAGGAATTAAGTATAGAAAATATTTTCTAGATAAAGAAGAATACTGGTATAAAACAAAGGCTAGAACTACAAAAAAAGTTGATTGCAAATCGGATCGAGCGATAATGTAATTAATAGTTTCAGCCATTACAGGATGAAGCATAAACCATAGTGTAACTATTGCGCTCAAATAGAAATTATACTTATTAGTATATGATATATTAAAAATTTTATGAGAGAATAAAAAAAGAAAAATTCCCAAGAATAAGTATAAGATATAAGATGTTAAATGGAAAAAAAATGTATTATAAGTATTTCCTGCTAACCAGTAGTCAATGGCTAAACTAGTTGAAACAAGAGGTCTATAAGATTGGTTTTGAGGAAGAGAACTAAAAGTAGTTCCGTCTGTAAAGAAACTAGGGATATGATGTAAACTTCGTATAAAAGGGTTGTTTTCTATAGTATGACTATCATCAAAATGAAAACCATTGTCAAAATGATTAAGGTAGGTGATCGTTGTAACGATTAACATTAATAAAATGAAATAAAGTACTTTTTTCTTAGATAAAGTTTCCAATGCTTTTTAGTTTTTATATTATAAAATGTTAATGATTATAAGCTACGATAAAGGTTTTAAAATATTGAAAGTCCTGTACGCGAAGTTAATTCTTCTAAAGCGATCATACCTAGTTCAGAATTTCCTTTAGGATTGAGAGGTGGACTCCAAACAGCAGTAGTATAAACTCCAGGGTGAATGGCTACAATTCCACCACCAACACCACTTTTCCCAGGTAATCCTACTCTGAAACTAAATTCACCAGCTTCATCATAAAAACCACATGTTTGCATGATTGCATTGATTCTTTTTATATAACTAGGATTTAGTAATTGTTGATTTGTATTAATAAGCTTACCCTCATTAGCATATACCATAAAAGCGGTTGCTAATTCTTTACAAGACATTTCGATAGCGCACTGAAATAGATATAAATCTAAAACATCTTCAATTGGATTTTTGATATTACCAAAAGACTTCATAAGATGTAATAGCGAAGCATTTCGATGACTATGCTCTTTTTCAGAATTTGAAACTTGAGAATTAGAAATGATGGTATAGTCATTTGTGATGTTACGAATAAATTCTAGTAATTCCTTTTTAGGATTTTTAAGATTTGAAATTAATACATCTGCAATTAATAGAGCACCTGCATTTATAAAAGGATTTCTTGGAATTCCATTTTCATATTCTAACTGAATTAAAGAATTAAAAGGATTACCAGAAGGTTCTACATCAATCCGCTTAAAAAGATCGTCTCCAAGAATGCCCATAGCAAGAGTTAGTCCAAAAACTTTAGAAATACTTTGTATAGAAAAACGTTCGTTAGCATCACCAATATGGTAATGCCCAGAGTTAATACAATAGATGTGCATCCCTAGTTTTGAGAATGGGATTTTAGCCAACTCTGGAATATAAGTAGCAACCTTACCTGTTGATTTATGACCTTTAAGAGTAGCGTATATGTTCTCTAGAATCTTTTGGTAATCCATGAATTTTTAATTTAAACTCTTTATAGAAACTCCAGAATTTAATTCATAAGGAGTTTTGTTTTGTTCAAAAATACGAGCAGTTAATGTACCTTTAATTACAATGTCATTATTAGATACATCTAACCAACTTCCTTCTCTTAGTCCTACTACTGGTGAAGTATTAAATTTATGAAATTCTTTAATTCTTGTTTCTCTTGTTTCACCTTTATGAGTTGAATTTGGATCAGGATCTAAATAATGAGGATTTATATTAAAAGGAACAATCCCTAAGGTATTGAAACTTGGAGGATAAATAATTGGCATATCATTAGTAGTTTTCATTGATAAACCACAAATATTACTTCCAGCACTAGTTCCTAGATAAGGAATGCCTGTTTTAATGATATCTTGTAAAGGTTTTATAAGTTGATTTTTATAGAGTTGATCGACTAATAAAAAAGTATTTCCACCACCAGTAAAAATCGCTTTTGCAGTTGTGATCGCTTGTACAGGATCATCATAAGTATGTAATCCAATAACTTTTTTACCAATTTTTTGCAAAGCTTTGTTAGCTATTTCTGTATAATCATCATGAGATATTCCACTAGGTCTTGCATACGGAATGAAGACGATTTCTGAAACATCACTGTAAAAATCAGCAAGTGTGTCTAATAAATATTCAAGATAACCACTTCCATATATAGTCGAAGTGCTAGCGATAATACATTTTTTCATAGTCTTTTTATATTGATCTAAAAATAGAAATTTATGATTGATGTAAAAATAAATGAACCTTTTGTTTTTTTTACTTAGAATGTTGTAATTTTAAGTAAAAATATAATCTAGCCCCTATGAAAAAGGTTTTCACAATGATACTATTTTCCTTTACGATGGTAGTATTAAATGCACAAATAACTTCGAGAATTACTATTGAAGGAAAAATTAACGCGTCGATAAATGATAATGTAGAAGGTATTGTTGTTTTAAATAAAAATACAGACAAAGGAACCGTAACCAATGAAAAAGGAGAATTTAAGATAAATGCAGGAATCGATGATATTGTAGAAGTGATTTCTGTTCAATACGAACGATTTGTAGTATTAATTGATCAAGGTGTAATAGAAAATAGACGTATGGCAATTTTTTTAAATGAGTCTGTAAACGAATTAGAAGAAGTAGTCGTGCGCCCTTATGACTTACTAGGGAATATAAGAGTTGATGCAAAAAAAATAAAAGTGACACCACTAATAAAACCTGATCTAAATGAAAATTTAATAGGAATTGATAAATGGAAAGAAGGAGCTAATCCTACGATGAGAAATATCGCTCTTGATAAAGAAATGTTAGTGAATGGGCTGAACTTTGTAAATTTATTCAAACTAGTAATAAAATCTAAAAATAAAAAGAAAGATAAAAACGCTATTCCTAAAGATGATGTTGATACAAAAATTAGAGAGATGTATAATGATCAATTTTTTAAGGAAAATTTAAAAATTGATATAGAAAATATAAATGAATTTATATTTTATGCTGAAGAAAAAGGATTAAATGCATCATACTTTAAAGAAGGTAAAGAATTAGAATTGTTAGAGTTTCTTGTAATTCAAAGTGAAAATTATAAGAAAAATCAATAAAGAAAAAATTTAATTTCGCAACATAAATAAAGAAATACGGTCTATAATTATAGATCGTATTTTGTTTTATATAAAATGAAACGAAATTGAAAATAAATCATCCGGAGATTTAATTTAAAAATGTGCATGTTAAAAAAGTGTAGCAAAAGTACTTTTTATGTGCAAAAAGTAAATTAATAGTTAGGGATGGAAAAAAAAATACTTTTAATAATGTCAATTGTTTCTATGCAATTGATAGGTCAATCAAAAACTTTAAAAGGAAGAATACTTGCAGATTCGATAGAAGAAACAGCAATTAATATTATCAATTTAAATAAAGAAAAAGGAACAGTAAGTGATGCTAATGGATATTTTGAAATTGAAGTAGAAGTAGGAGATATGCTTTATTTTTCATCTATACAATACGAAGTGTTTGAAAAGGAAATTACAGAAAAAGATTTTCTTCAGCAAGAATTAAAAATTGTGTTGTTGCCAAAAATAAATGAATTAGAAGAGGTTAGGATTAGTAATGTAAAACTATCAGGAGATTTAATTAAAGATGCAACAAACGTAAAAGTAAAACCATTTATCCAAGCAAGCAACTTTGGTATATCACAACCTAAGAAAAAACCTTTGACTCAGGCAGAAAGAAGACTTTATACAGCGAAAACCAGTTCAGGTGGAGTACCTTTAGATTTAATGCTGAATTTAATCTCGGGAAGATTGAAAAAGCTGAAAATTATTAAAGCCTTAGAAGATAAAGAACAAAAAGTTCAAAAAGGAGAAAATGCATTTAGAGAATCCTTTTTTATTAATGATTTAAAAATCTCTAAGGAGTTAATTTCCGATTTCGTACACTATTGTTCTGAAGATTATCACTATGAGAACCTTCTAAAAAGAAATAAAAAATTAAGCTTATTGGAATTTTTTCAAGAGAAAGCAACAATTTATAAAGAATTAAAGAAAAAAGAAGGTGTTAAAATTAATCCTTAAAGCACTTACCTAAAATACTTACTTTTGCTTTCCTTATCATGAAACATTGAATTTTACATTTCCAAATATCATAACAATTATAGCATGTATTCAAACTTTAGTGTTTGGATTCATGATGTTATATTATTATGTTAATAAAAAACGACCAACTTTATTTATAGGATTGTTTTTGTTAACAGTTGGATTAGAAAATTTAAGCTTATTTATCGAAGAAACAAAAATTATAGAAATATATCCTGAATTAAAATCATTGCCTTTCAATTTTCTATTTTTAACACTCCCTTTATTTTATCTATATATTAAGGAAATATCGATACTCGATACTAAGAAAATAAATTACGGGATATTATTACCTGGATTACTAGAATTGATATTAGGAATAATACTGTTTTTTCAATCTTATGAAACGAAGGAAAGAATAGAGGATTCAACATTCTATATAATTTACCTCGTTATAGGATACTTTTTTATACTTAGTGTTGGGATCAAGATTATTTTATGGTTGAAAAAACACTTATGCAAAGTTAAAGAACAATATTCTTCGATTATTCACAAGCAATTAAGATGGTCGAGAATATTTATAATTCTATTACTAATTTATTTATTAATAGCACCTATAGCGGTTTTTTTCTTTGAAGAAAACTTAATAATGAATGTTTTTTTAGAGATATATGATTTGGTATTGGTATACTGGATAGTTGTTCAAGTAATTCAACAAGAACCAGTATTATCAATAATAACAGAAGAAGTAAAGGAAGAGGAAATAGTTAAAATTGAAAGCACAAAAGAATTTGAAACCTTAGTTAATGAGGTTACAGAATACATACATCTTTCGAGAATTTTTACAAATACAGATCTAACAATAGTAGATATAGGTAACGCATTAGATATTCATCCTAAAAGAATTTCAAATGCAATTAATTCTACATTAGAAAAGAACTTTAATAAATATATAAATTCGTTTAGAATAGAAAATGCTAAATCATTATTAAAGAATGCCAATATAAATCTATCAGTAGAAGGAATCGGAATGGAATCCGGATTCAAATCTAAAAGCGCCTTCTATAATGCATTTAAGAAAGAAGTAGGAATGACACCTGCAAAATATAGAGATCAGTAAATAGATCGTAAAATGGTTCTAAATCATGAATCAGTACTCCTAACACCTTAAAAATCTTGTGTAATAACATTTGTTTTGGAAATATTTGTATTCACTCATAACGAGTTATATGGAGTCTTTGATAGCTAGGGGGAATATATCAGAGATAAACCATTGGTTGATGTTTACTTTATAAAAAGTAAGATAAAACAGTCATCAGAAATGATGACTGTTTATACTTCTAGAATAAAACAGATTGTAATAAAAATTCAAAAACAAATTTTAAAACATTATTTATGAAAAAAGCAAAAACGCTTTTTGTGATATGTGCTTTAGGGATATTCACACACAATCAAATTCAGGGGCAAGAATTATCTGTAGTAAGAGCAGCAAGAGTAAATGTTAATCAATTACCAGAATATGTAATTATAACATCGCAAAATACTAAGCTTCTAGGAGGAATTAATATAATTATAGATTATAAAAAATCAACATATAAAAACTCATTACGCGAACTAGAAGAACTATTACAAGATGGAGATAAACTGAGAGTTAGAAATCAAACAGATTTATTAAACTCAATGTCAAAACTCGGATTCGAATATGTAAATGCATACAATGCCTCAGCAGTTACTGCTAGTGCAGGAAAAGACGATCTAGATGTTATTTTTGACGAATTAGATGGAGGAGAAGGATCTTTTAGAATAAATATGGTTTTTAGAAAAAAAGAAAAATTTAGAGGGTAATAGCTGTCCTTTAACGTTATAAGTAAACGAGAAATATATTGATTGAGGGAACAATATATTTCTCGTTTAAAAATAATTGTGATATGAATACATTAAGAAAAATTAAGATAGTTCTGTTGGGAGAACGAACTCGAACTTTGTTTTATACTATATATTCAATATACTTATTAGTATTGTTATGTTGGTTTTATGTATTATTATAGAGACTATTTATCATTAATAATAGCTGTCCAAACGCTTAATTTATCATTTTCATAACGTGTCCATATAGGTCTAACAATTCCGTTATAAGCACTAATGTTATTATAATCTCCAAAGAAAGGACAACCAGTAGGATCAAATGAACTTTCTGAAATAGTTGTATTAGAAAAAGTAGTACCACCATCTTTAGAAACAGCTAGAACTACATCAGTTTGCGTATCCTTATAAGGACTTCTATCATAATAAATAATATAAATATAACCAGTAATAGGATCTACACTCATCCACGTAAGAAATTGATGAGTTTTAGTTTTATCTAAATTAACTCTAAAAGGAGAAGACCATGTTTTACCTTGATCATTAGATTTCGCTATAAAAACATCGGTATCATTTTCCGATATTTGATCAGTCCAATTAACATAAATAGTTCCTTTGTATTTAGAGTTAGAAATATCTACACCAGTAACAGGCATTCCATTAGTACGATTTACAGCAGGAACATTAAAAGTCCATCCAGATTTTTGGGGAGTGATAATGACATCTGTATCTAGCCAAGTTTTACCATTATCAAGACTGCGATCAAACCAAATTTGATTTTTATAACTCCAAGCTACATATATGTTTTTACCATCACTAGCAGGAACAGCACCTTCAACAGTATTATTATCATCAATGCAATTCCCATCAAATTGATTAATAGCAATAGGATTTGACCAAGTTTCTCCTTGATCCTTTGAGCTAGCATATAGTATTCGTGTCTTATCATCCGTATTTTTACTACCATATTTATCAAATTCTGTCCAAGTAAGATAAATTTCGTTTGTCAAAGGATTTACAGTAGCCCATTCTTTATCTTGTTGTTTTGGAGGATTATGACCAATACCAATCCCTTTTGACCATGTAAGACCAGCATCATTGCTTTTTTGTACAACCATACGGTCAAGAATTTTGTCACTCCTCCAGTTAGTACCATCAGGATCGCTAAGATGAAAATAATAAAAATTACCAAGATTATCTGCTGTGATAACAGGATCACCCCAAATTCCGAGTGATGATTTTAATCGATCAGTATTCCAAGTTACCCCACCATCATTAGATCGATGCACAAAATCAATAACACTACCAGCTATAATTTCTGAAGGTTTTTTTGGATTAATAAAAATGCTAGGTTCACATGGACCTAATCCTTTTTCTGGAGCTTCGTATATTTTAACATTTTTAAAAGTTGAAGTTTGGAATGTTTTTTGGTTATTGTCATTTATTGATTGAGCAATTCCAATATTTGTTATATACAAAAAAATAATAAATAGCAGAGAATGAGATTTCAACATGAGTTTGATATTTTGTTTTCTATGAATGATAATACATTTATAGAAAACAAAAATAAGGAACTCAATAAAGTCTGAGTATAAAAAATAACTTAAAAAGAACTGAGTGAAAAAAGGAATAGGATTGTGTTTACTAGTAATGTTTTTATGTTCATATACATTCGCACACAAGTTTTATGTAAGTGTAACACAAATTGAAGTAAATGAGAAAACGAAAAGTTTAGAAATTATATCTAGAATTTTCATAGATGATTTTGAGAAGTTATTGAGAGAACGATACGATGAATCTATAGAGTTGATGACAAAAAATGAAGCAAATGAAAAGAAAATTAACGAATATATAGATCGATATTTAGCACAAAAATTACAAATTAATGTGAATGGAAAAGATGTTAAATTCAATTTCTTAGGAAAAGAATATGAAAATGATATCATGCTGTGTTATCTTGAAATTGAAAATATAGAATCATTAAAAACTATAAAAATTAAAAACAAAGTATTGATGGATCTATTTGAAGAACAGCAAAATATAATACATGTTAAGAAGGGTAAAAAGAGAAAAAGTCTTATCTTAGAAAGAGAAAATGATAATGGCATGTTAAATTTTACCAAATAAATCAACAAACTTCTGATAAAAAAATTATTTTGCACTTTTTACGAACTTAGTCATTGAATATGAAAAAAATAGTTTATGCTATTTCAGCATTTTTCTTATTTACCGGTGCGATGTCATACGGTCAAGAAAAACAAGAAGAGACTCGAGAATTGGGTCATATAAATGAAAACAAATTTAGACAATTGTATCAGGAGTTTTCAACTCCTAATATGTATCGTACTGCATCAGGTGCACCAGGATCTGCTTATTACCAACAACAAGCAGATTATAAAATGGACATCAAGTTAGACGATAAGAATAAAAAAATTACGGGGAAAGAAACAATTACTTATACGAACAATTCTCCAGATGTTTTAGAATTTCTTTGGGTACAATTAGATCAAAACGTAAGAACTAAAGATTCTAAGACTCCTTTGATCCAACCAGAGCAAATGGGAATAGCGGATCGTCCAAGCGACTTTGCTAAAAAATTTATGAGAGATCCTTTTGATGGAGGATTTAACATAACTGCGGTTAAAGGAACCAATGGAGAGACTTTAGAGCATACTATTAACCAAACAATGATGCGAGTTGAAATGCCACAGGATTTGAAACCAGGTGGTAAATTTACTTTTTCAATAGATTGGTGGTATAATATTAATAATCATGTTGATGGAAGAGGTAGATCAGGATACGAAGAATTTGAAGATGGAAATAGAGCATATGTTATAGCTCAGTTCTATCCTCGTATGGCCGTTTATAATGATGTTGAAGGATGGCAGAACTCTCAATTCTGGGGAAGAGGTGAGTTCGCATTACCATTTGGTGATTTTGAAGTGAATATTACAGTGCCATCAGATCATATTTTAGATGGTACAGGAGTGTTGACTAATAGAAAAGAAGTATTTTCTAAAGAAATGATGAAGCGTTACGAAAAAGCGAAAAAGTCATATAAAAAACCTGTTGTAATTGTAACACAAAAAGAAGCAGAAAAAGCAGAAAAATCTTTTGCAACAACAGAGAAAACATGGAAATTAAAAGCAAAAAATGTTCGTGATTTTGGATTTGCAACATCTCGTCGTTTTATTTGGGATATGATGGCTGTTAAAGTTGGTGATAAAGATGTAATGGCAGTATCTATGTATCCTAAAGAAGGAAACCCTTTATGGGAAGATTGGTCAACAAAAGTTGTTGCTAGTACTTTAAAATCATATAGCCGTATGACATTTGATTATCCATACCATAAGGCAATATCTGTACATGCAAAAAATCAAGGAATGGAATATCCAATGATTTGCTGGAATTATGGAAGACCTAATCCAGATGGGACTTATAGTGATCGTGTTAAATATGGGATGATGAGTGTAATAGTACACGAAGTTGGACATAACTTTTTCCCGATGATCGTAAATAGTGATGAACGCCAATGGACATGGATGGATGAAGGATTAAATACTTTTGTGCAATATGTAGCAGAACAAGATTTAGGAGAGTGGTATCCAGATGCTATTAAGCCTCTTAAAAAATATCCATCTCGTCGTGGACCAGCAGATAAAATTGTACCTTATATGAGTGGTGATCAAAGTTTTATCTCGCCTATAATGTCTCAGTCAAATAATATATATCAATTTGGAAGTAATGCATATTCTAAACCAGCAACAGGATTAAATATTTTAAGAGAAACTGTAATGGGAAGAGAGTTGTTTGATTACGCTTTTAGAACATACTCAGAAAGATGGATGTTTAAACACCCAACTCCAGAAGACTTTTTTAGAACAATGGAAGATGCTTCTGCTGTTGATTTAGATTGGTTTTGGAGAGGATGGTTCTATACTACAGATTATACAGATATAGGAGTAAAAGAAGTTAAGAAATTTTATGTATCTCCTAAAATAAACAAGCAAGCAAAAGATTTTATTGATAGTAGAGGTCTTAAAGAAAGTGATTTAGGAGCAAGAGTTTATATGGTTGAAGAAGGAACCGATGAATTTAATGAAAATCTTAAGAATGGGACTGTAATTGATAATTCAGGAACATTAAAAGAGTATTTAATGGATAACTTTACTGCAGAGGAAAGAAAATCAATGAAAACACCTAAGTATTTTTATCAAGTAACTTTTGAAAAACCAGGAGGTTTAGTAATGCCATTAATAGTAGAATATACATATAGTGACGGAACATCAGAAACTATAAAATATCCTGCACAAATATGGAGAAAAAATGATACAGAAGTATCTAAGTCTTTAGGAACTACAAAAGAAATTACAAAAATAGTTGTAGATCCAAAATTAGAAACAGCAGATATTGATGTTTCTAATAATACATGGCCAAGTGAAGGAACTACAAATAAATTTGGTCAGTTTAAAAATAAAAATTAGTGATAAGTATTATTAATTGATTTAGTAATATTTAGAAATAAAATTAAGTCGACTTGTAAAGTCGACTTTTTTTATGGTTAAATTTGTCCGTATATTTGTAATGATATGATAACATTTATTCCTTTATTTATTAGTGGAGGTGAAATAGCCTTTATTGTTTTTATTTTAGTAATGGTTTTTGGAGCAGATAAAATTCCAGAAATTGCTCGTGGACTAGGGAAAGGTATGCGAACTATTAAAAGTGCTACAAATGAAATAAAACATGAAATTACTAAAAGTGCTGATGAACATGGGTTAGATCCTAATATTGCATCAAATATCACGCAAGATTTTCAGAGAGAAATAAAAGATGTAAAGAAAGGAATAGACAACATAACTGGATCCATTAAACGTACTAAATAAAGCATTTATATATAAAATAAAAAAGGAGATTTGATTGTCAAATCTCCTTTTTTTATGAGTTATTTTGTTTTTTTAATTAATAATTAACATATTTTGTGAATAATGTTAATTATTTTAGCAAAATGATACCATAAAATACTGTAATTTAACTAATTCGCTTCTATTTATTTTTGGTATTAAGTAACACAAACTCAAAACTTATACGTAAAATGAAAAGAATAGGAATTTTAGCCTTTGGGCTAATTTTGATGTGCGCTTCATGTTCTAATGAAGAGCAAACAGATCTTGTAAATCAACAAGAAGAAATCGAAATTTCACAGAAATTAGCATCAATAGAAGAAATAAATACTTACATCGAAGAGCAGCTAAAAACTACTGGCGATGTCGAATGGAAGATGGCTCCAACTCGAATTTTGTGGAGTGCTATCGTTCATAGTAAAGATGTTGTAACAATCGGTTACGGTAATGAAGGAGAAAGCTTTGCTATTGAAAGAACTCCAGAAATGAGATCCGTAAAAAATAATATATTAGAAGTTATTCAAATAGAAGAAAGTTTCAAGAATTCTGATATGAAAGTATCAGAAGATGATATTTTGAACATGATGAATGTTGAAATAACAAAATTTGAAACAATTGCAACTTTGCAAAAAACAAGTGGAATTCGTTATATAGAACCTAACGGATATTCATATTATTTACAAAACCCTAATGGAGATGTTAAATCGAGTGCAGGATGTGGAGAAAGAAATCAAACAATTAATGGAGCTGATTATAGAGTTGTAGCACCTAACGCATGGGTTCCATGGAGTTTTGATTTGCATAATATTCCGCAAGCATGGAATCATAGTACAGGAGCTGGGATAACAGTAGCAGTAATTGATACAGGATTATCTGGAGCTCAACGTTTAATGAATAGCGATTTTAATGATGGATATTCTAATGGACGTTCAGTACAACGATTTGGAACTTATAATAATGATGGAGTAAATGATGAATGTGGACATGGAACTTCAATGTCAGCAGTATTAGCAGCTCCACGTAATGATGATGGTATGCCAATGGGGGTAGCATATAATAGTAATTTGATTGTTTATAGAGGAACTTCTGACGTAGTTTTAAATGGATCAAGTGAGCGTAAAGGCGTTAGTGATGCATTAAAAGCATTAGGAAATAATAGTAACGTGAAAATTATCTCAATGTCTCTTGGATATCCGTGGTCTATAGGTAGTGTAAAAGATGCAGTACGATATGCTTATAGCAGAGGTAAATTAATTTTTGCAGCTGGAGGTACTTCTACTTCTTTCACAAACTGGTATGGAGTTACTTTTCCAGGAAGTATGAGTGAAACAGTTGCAGTTACTGGTATTAAAGATAATGGACAATATGACCGTTGCGCAGTATGTCATAGTGGACGTCAAATAGATTTCACAGTTGTTATGGAAAGAACTAGTGATGATGGACGTAATATACCTGTTTTAGGATTTAGAACTGGAACGAGAAGTTATGTAGGTGGATCTTCTATTGCAACAGCAACTACTGCTGGTATAGCAGCATTAGTTTGGTCTAAGCACCCTAATTGGAGTAGAACACAAGTTCTAAATAAATTAAAACAATCTGCTGAGTTTTACCCTAATAAAGATGGTAGCTATGGATATGGTAACATCAATGCACTAGAAGCAGTACAATAAAAAATAATTAAGAAGTGAATTAGCTATAAAGAGGACTATACATAGTCCTCTTTATTTTTATCATGAAATAAAGATTATTTAACACGAGTAATTGTCAAACCATCTCTAACAGGTAATAAAACTGTTTCTACTCTAGGATCTTCAGCTAATAATTTATTGTATTTTAATAATGCGGTAGTCGAGGCATCGTCTTTTTTGAGCTTCTCAATAACTTTACCACTCCATAAAACATTATCAGATAAAATGACACCTCCTGAATTCATTTTGTTGATAATTAAATCAAAATAAGCAGGATAATTTGGTTTATCGGCATCAATAAAAACTAAATCAAAATTTAAATCTATTTTTGGAATGACGTTAGTAGCATCCCCTAAATGTTGATGAATTTGTTGCCCATACTTTGATAAATCAAAGTATTTTCGCTGAAAATCATATAGTTCCTCATTTATATCAATAGTATGTAATTGTCCATGCTTAGTAATTCCTTCAGCTAAGCATAAGGCAGAGTATCCCGTATATGTTCCAATTTCTAAAATGTGCTTTGGATTTATTAATTTAGATAAAATACTAAGAATTCGACCTTGATAATGACCACTCAACATGCGTGGTTGCAATATTTTTTGATACGTTTCTCTTGTCAATAATTGAAGTAATTCAGGTTCTTTTTCAGAATGTGCAACTACATAATCATCTAAAGCCTCAGGAATAAAATGCATAAAATTTAATTTTATACAAAACTATTTATTTTTTAGAAAGAATGGTTGCTATGATTTAAATAAAACTTAAAGAGATATAGAATTATTTGAAGAAACTTTTAAATGAATAATAAAAACTGATAGGTTCTTGACTGATGAATGTTGATTGATGAATGTTGATTGAAAAAAATAACTGCAAAAAAATAAGAACCTATCAGTATAAAATACACCCATAGGTTCTTAGTACTATTTATTTGTTACCCTTAAGAATAAGAAAATAATAATTAATTCTTCTTAGCTTTGATAATGAGTGTAATAAGAATAGTTAATAAAGAGAAATAATATTGAGATATTTTAAATGAATAATGATAGGTTCTTGATTGATGAATGTTGATTGAGAAAACTAGCTGCAAAAAAAATAAGAACCTATCAGTATAAAATACACCCATAAGTTCTTAATATTATTTATTACCCTTAAGAATAAGAAAATAATAATTAATTCTTCTTAGTTTTGATAATGAGTATTATAAGAATAGTTAATAAGGAGAAATAATATTGAGATATTTTAAATGAATAATGAAAACTGATAGGTTCTTGATTGATGAATGTTGATTGATGAATGTTGATTAATGAATGTTGATTAATGAATGTTGATTAATGAATGTTGATTAATGAATGTTGATTGAGAAAACTAACTGCAAAAAAATAAGAACCTATCAGTATAAAATACACCCATAGGTTCTTAGTATTATTTATTTGTTACCCTTAAGAATAAGAAAATAATAATTAATCCTTCTTAGCATTGATAATGAGTGTAATAAGAATGGTTAACAAAACAAATCCAATGAGAATATAATACCAATAAGTATAGGATTGATGAAAATTGATAGTTCCTGTATCGCCAATTAGAATTAGAGAAGACCAATAATAAGGGGATTTTTCACTTAACGAATGTGTGCCCAGATAAGTTAATTTAGCTTTACGTAAAGCTTGCGATTTAGTATCCCCATTTTTAATATTTTGATAAAAAGAGCTTAAAATTTCCTGAGTAGCTTTATCATTAACATTCCAAATAGAAGACAAGACGCTTTTTGCCCCAGCATAGGTAAAACCTCTAGCAAGACTCATAACACCTTCCCCTTTTTTAGTCTCTCCTAAAGCCGTTTTGCAAGCACTTAACACCACAAGGTTAGCAGTGTTGTCCGTATTGTAGATTTCGTTTAAGAATACTTTTTTATCTTTAAAAGCAATCCATGGTTGAATAGAATCATTAGCGGTAGCATGTGTTGATAAATGCAAAATCTGAGGATATGTAGAGGTATTTAAAAACTGATTTTTAGCTGCTGCATCCCCAATAAAAGAAGTGCCAGAAAAAAGAGAAGCAGCTTCACTAACTTCTTGCGAACTAAAAGGCAATTTAGATAGTTGATCGTACTGAAAATTTTGAGGTGCATATCCTATATAGTTGATGGTAGATTGATTTTTTCTTTTTTGATTTTCGTCGAAAAAAGAATAGGAATAGGCATAATTAATTTCGGAATTTTCAATTAGATACTCATAAGTTTTATCGCCATTTTGTATCGTGAGTGCTTCAAAAGGAAGATTTTGAGTAGCGTGATTAGGAATAATAATAATTTTTTTTCCATTAAGCTTAGCGCGTATTTTAGTAGGAATTAACCTTTGTACTAATTGATGAGCTTGTTTTTTGTAGTGTATAAACTCTTCTTTTTTAAGAAAGGGAGTGTATATTTTAGATTTTATAGCTTGAATTTCTTGTTGAAGAGAAGAAATGTTTTCTAATTCAAAAAAAGTAACTTCTTGTTTAGAAATAGCTAGACCATATCCAAAATCGTCAGTATTACTATACTCTATAAGAATGCTAGTTGTATCCAATTGTTTTTGCACTTCTTGTATTGTAGACAGAGAAATGTCTTTTTTTAATTTAGCGTACTGAGGATACTTAGATTTTAAAGAATCGGTGAATTTATGAAGAGTAATTCTAGCATCAAGAATTCTATTTTGGATAGAATCTTTCTTGTCAACATTCTGAGTATAATAGAGTTCTTCTTGAGCTTCTACTATAAATTTTTGTTGTTGTAATTTACTGTTTTGTATAGAATCAGGTAACTTACTTAATACTGTAGCTTGCTTATCCGTAATATTTTCTAATAACAGTACTGCTTTTGATTTTTCCATAAAGAAAAAAGCATCTTCAGGCTGTTGTAATTTATAAGCCATTTTAATAGCTAAGTTGTACAGCTCTTCAGATTTTTCTTGCCAGAATAATTTAGAAGCGTCACTATTTTGTTCAAAACGAATGTGATCTAATAATTGATCAGCAATATAAGCTATTTGTAATCCTTTTTTAAGTAAGGAATTGTCTTTTGTTTCTTGATATAATGCTAAGCGATATGTTAAATCCAATGAAAGTAATGTAAGTATATTAATTTTATTATTGGAATTTAGATAACTATTAGCTTTTATTTTTTCAAGAGGAATAGCAGTAGTTATATTTAAATTAGCCCTAATGGATTGACTTGCATAATTCAATGCTTTTTTATAATCTTTAGTTAAAAAGGCATTTTCAGATAAATTGTGTAATAAATCTCCTTTTTGGTTAGGATCTTTAGCAATATCTAGACCTTTTAATAAGAAATGTTTAGTTTGCGATGGATTAGTAGAATTGAGGAATGAACCTAAATTATTGTAAACAGAGGCAATAAGGTAATTGTTTTTTAATTGAATACCTATATTTAAAGCTTCGTAATAATAATCAGTAGTTTTAGCAATAGATTTATTTTTTTCAAGACGATGAAGATTTCCTAACTGGTTATATATTATAAACTGATTAAGAAGGGAAGTATTTGTGGTTTTTAGCAATTTTTGAGCTTTTAATAAAGCATGAATTCCTTTTTTTACAGAAATATCATCTCCAAGTCTTTGATAAACTAATGAGAAACTAATAAGATTTCTAAAAATCAAAGAATTGTGCTTTACTTTTCTAGCTAAGGCGCTAGATTTTGTATAATAATCTATAGCTGTATGAAAATTTTCAGTTTCATATTTTTGATTAGCTAATCTTGAATAAGATACAGCAGTATATTTATTTTGAATAGGTAATTGTATAACTTTTCGATAATATTTATATGCCTCTGTAAAATTTTGAAGTGTATAATTATTGTAAGCAATATAATAGAGACTATTTTGATAAGCAAGCGTGTCAAAAGGTTTTTGTTTTTCTCTATATGTTAAGGATTGTCTAGCATGAAATAATGAAGATTTATATTTTCTTCTTTTATAAAAGTGTTTTGATAAAAGAAAATTGTGCAATCCTTTTATTTGAATACTATCTATATCTTCTTTATAAGAATTTATTAAGAAAGTTTTTTCATTTTCACTTATAGAGAGCTTTAATATAGAATCAATCGTTACTTCTGACTGTTGTGCATTGATATAAGAAAAAATGAAGATGAATAAATAAAGAGTTTGCTTTTGCATAAAATAAGATTAATGACAAAGATAAAATAATATCCTTGTCATTAATTTTTATTCTTTAAATTATTATAAGGTATGAGTCACTATTGATATATAGACAGCACCATCACCATCATCATTACCGTTACCATTACCGTTACCGTTACCATTACCGTTACCATTTTGATTAGTAGAACTAAGATTAACTTGATTTACAGCTTCACCTGGGGTTAGACCAGGAATAAGAGATTTAACATACCAATATTCTTCTTGTAAAGCATCATCTCTGTCAACATATATATAATCAACAACAATAAATCCATTGTATAGACTTGATCGTAAACGTTTAAGTGAAGGTGAGGTTAATGAAGATGTTTGAATAACATGTAATATAAAATCATAATCTAATTGTTCATCATCCATGCAAATTTCATTTGTTTCTTCAATACAGAATGTAGTATCGATATTATTTTCAGTAGATATTGAATTCCAACTTATAGCTATGAATGAGATAGCAAATAGTAATAAAGTGTAGATTGTTTTTTTCATAATTTTTCCAATTTTGAGAGTTATTTTTTTATGGTTTTTCCGTAATTTTAATCGGTTTACAATATACTAGTTAAAAAAGAATTAATTTTGTTACCCATTAGATCGCTAAATTTTTCATGAAAAAAAACGAATATTTTTTAAAAGGAATTCAAAATACTGATAAAAAGGTGTTTATAGATATTTATAAAATGTTTTTTCCTAAAGTTTTAAAATTTGTATTAAATAACAAAGGGCAAAAAGAAGATGCAGAAGATGTTTTTCAGAAAGTTTTGCTCCAATTTAGCGCAAGAATGAAGGTGAAAGAATTTACAATTTCATCTACATTTGAAGGGTATATTTTTACCGCATGTAAAAATTTATGGAGAAGAGAACTAAATAAAAATAAAAAACGGGTAACAACAGATAAAGACCTTGAACCTATATATGATGCAACTGAAATGTCAGTTAGTATTTTGGAACAAGAACGTTGGGAAATATATAAAGAAAAATTTGAACTCTTATCAGATAATTGTAAGGAAGTATTAAAAATGTTTTTTGAAAAAACAGCTTATAGTACGATAGTAAAATTATTGGGATACTCATCTGAAACTGTTGCTAGACAACGAGTTTTTAAGTGTAAAGCAAAATTAACGGAAATGATAAAATCAGATTCTAGATATAAAGGATTGCAAACTATATGAGTTTTTCTGAAGAAATATATATAAAAATAGAACAGTATCTCGCTAACGAGATGACTGAAAAAGATCGTTTGTCTTTTGAAAAAGAGATTGCTAATGATGCAATTTTAGCAGAAGAAATCGAAATTAATAAACAGTTACAACAAGATTTTGGAGAAACACCTTCTTGGGTATCATTGCAAGTTGATAAAGATGAGACCAAAGAATTAGAATCTTTTTTTGAAAGTGATGAAGCAGCTATATTACAACAAGTAATGTTAGAAGCTCAAGAAGCTTATAAAGATGAAAAGGAAGTGCCAGTGTTTTCTTTACGAAAAATAGCACCATATGCAATAGCAGCTTCGATTGCATTATTTATTGGAGTTTTTTCATTGACAAGAAAAGATACAGCAGAAGGTCTATATGCTAATTATAGCGGATGGAAAGAATTACCTTCGTTGACATCTAGAGCTGTAGATGAAAATAAATTATTGACCCAAGGAGAAGTATACTTTCTCGATAAGCAATACGTTGAAGCATTAAAAAAGTTCGAAAGCTACACAACTTTAGAAAAGAATTATGTTCCTGTTGTGAGTTTGTATAAAGGAATCTCGTATATGGAAATTGGTGCGTATCCAAAAGCAATGAAAGAATTTGATACTTTAATTAATAGTAAACTATTAGATAGCTCTAAAGGATATTGGTATAAAACATTATTATTATTAAAGCAAGGGAATAAGAAAAAAGCGATACAAGTACTTCATATTATTACTTCTAATAGTGATAACTATAACTATTTTGAAGCACAAAAAATATTAAAAGAGCTACAATAAATAAAAAGATTGCAATGTAACCTTCTGAATGTTTACATTTGAGTAAACATTTAGAACCTTTCTTTTATATGCAATTTGAAAATACACTTGCTTTTGCAAAAGAATTAGATGCAAAAGATGAATTAAAAGATTATAGAAATTCTTTTCTTTTTCCTAAAATAAATGGTAAACAAGTAATTTATTTTACTGGAAATTCCTTAGGACTTCAGCCTAAAAATGCGAAGCTGTATGTAAATGAGGTAATGAAAGATTGGGAAGAACTTGCTGTAGAAGGGCATTTTTATGCAGAAAAACCATGGTGGGATTATCATGAGCGTTTAGCGAATCCATTAAGTAAAATAGTTGGAGCAAAGCCTAGCGAAGTTAGTGTAATGAGTACGTTAACAGTTAACTTGCACCTATTGATGGTTTCTTTTTATAGACCACAAGGGAAAAGATATAAAATCATATGCGAGGAAAAAGCTTTTCCGAGTGATCAGTATATGTTACAAAGTCAAGTAAGATATCATGGATATGATCCAAGTGAAGCAATTGTAGAGATAAAAAAGAGAACCGGAGAACATAATTTTAGAATAGAAGATATTTTAGAAACAATAGAAGAAGTAGGAGAAGAGTGCGCATTAGTTCTTATAGGAGGTGTAAATTATTACACAGGACAAGTTTTTGACATGAAGACAATTACTCAAAAAGGACATGATGTAGGAGCTTTTGTAGGTTGGGATTTGGCACATGCAGCAGGGAATATAAAGTTAGAATTACATGATTGGGATGTCGACTTTGCAGCTTGGTGTAGTTATAAATATATGAATAGTGGTCCTGGAAACGTATCAGGGTATTTCGTTCATGAGCGATTTCATAATCAAAAAGAAATTCCACGATTTGAAGGTTGGTGGGGAGCAAAAAAGGATACACGTTTTTTAATGCAGCCTCAGTTTGATCCTATGCCAAATGCAGAAGCTTGGCAATTGAGTAATGCCCCAATATTATCAATAGCACCATATTTAGCTTCTTTAACAATGTTTGAGGAAGTTGGAATGGAAAGAATTATTAAAAAAAGAAACAATATAGTTCGTTATCTTGAATTTATACTAAAGGAAATAGATAAAGAAGTAGCGAGTTCTTTTGAAATCATAACTCCTCCAGATCAAGAAGAAAGAGGAACTCAGTTATCTGTTTTCCTTCATGGAGAAGGAAAAGAATTATTTCATTATTTAATGAAAAATGGAGTTGTTACCGATTGGAGAGAACCTAATGTAATACGATTGGCACCAGCACCATTGTACTGCTCTTATGAAGATATGTATCGATTTGGACAGATATTAAGAAAAGGAATTTTAAATAAAGAATAAAAAAAAGGAGCATTAAGCTCCTTTTTTTATTGAGTTATTTTGATATCTGTAAAGAATAAGTGAAATTTTTCATCAGCTGTTTTCCTAGATAATGATAATTTAATTCCATTAAACTCTTGATAATCTTCCCATGTAGTTGATAAAGATGCAGAGTCTTGATTTCCTTGTCTAAAAACCCATTCTTGAATTATAAAGTTTGCATCATAATAAAAGTCATATGCATCACCAGGAGTATAACCACCTTTATCGCTGTATACAATAGTAAGTTTATCTAAGTTCTTTTTACTGATAGGAGCTATTGCATTTTTTTCAGAAGAAAATGTAATTCCTTTATCCCAAACAAGATTAAATGGGGTCAGTAACCAGTAACTATCATTAATAAAGCCTTGATCAGCTTTTAAAGCAGTACTGTCAATAGATTTTCTATTATAACGAATAGTATCCCCATTGGATATAGAGGTAACCTCATCAGATGTAGGATTCCATTTCCACAAACGTGTATACTTCCTTGTCCCTCTATCTACATTAAAAGCAAATTGAATTTCTTTTACGGTATTCCAATGATCAAAACCATTAGCTTTAGCAATCTTTTCAGGAATACTGAGAGTTGTAATAGAAGGAGTGTTATCTAATTGTGTAGGTTTGCTTTTTTTTATTTCTGATTTACAAGCAATTAAAAGTAATGATGTAATTGTTGCGAAAATTAATTTTTTCATAATATGAAAATTCTAAAAATTTAAGATAGAAAGTTGTTTTAAAGTCGCAAACATAAAAAATACCATAAAAATGTAACTATTAATTAACAAGGCTTTATCATAAAAGAGTATATATAACAAAAGCTCCTCATTATGAGGAGCTTCTTAGCAAATTGATTGTAAAAAGGAAATTATTTTACAATAATAGTATTGTCTGTTGAAGTTGGATTAAGTGGGCAGAAATAAACATACTCACCTTTCTTAAGAGTTACTTTTTTAGAAGTTCCTTTTGTATTGTTACCAACTGGTTTAGTTACATATGCATTTTTAATGTGATTAGCAGGATTAGAAATATCTTTTCCTTTTTTCACTAATACAAATCCTACATCATGACCTACACTGTTATTAGAAATTTCAAAAGTGTATGTTCCTTCAGATAATGTAATTGATTTTTGAGTGAATTCTCCTTTTGTTTGCTCAAGAGTTACAGTTTTTGACTGTGCAGCTGATGATAATGAGAATCCTAATACTAATACTAATAATGCGATTACTTTTTTCATAATTTTAAGTTATTGTGATTTTACTAATTTTTAATATAATGTTTATGATAATGGTTGAGCTTCTGGGAAATCAACCGGTACTTTAGTTGTGCTATGTAGATAATTTGATATAGTTTTATCGCCAACTAAAGAAATAGTATCTATTAAATTGGCTTTATTATAACCTGCATTAAAGAAATTATCTAATACATTTTGATCAGTATTACCTCTGTTCTCAGTGATGTTTTTAGCCAATTGTGCTAATGCATCTAATTTACTATCAAAAGAAGCTTTTCCAGCTCTTAATTCTAGTATCTGAGCGTCATCAAAACCATTCATTTTACCTATAGCTGTATGAGCAGATAAACAATAAATACAATTGTTAACTTGACTAACTGCTAAATTTACAACTTCTTTTTCTTTAGCAGATAAAGATGTTTTAGCGCCGCTAAAAGCTAAATAATTACCTAATGCAGTATCACTATGTGCATATGTAGCATATAAGTTAGGGACAAATCCAAGTCCTTTTTCTAGATTATCAAAAATTTCTTGATTATTAGATGATACTTCTTCTCTTTTTGGAACATTAATTGTGCTCATAATGTTTTATATTTTTGTTATGTTGTATTGTGTTTTCTTTTCTATAATTAGAACAGTGCAAATATCTTTCAAGCTTAAGGATTTTAAAATGACATTTTTTCCTTTCTGCTTGTCAATTTTTCTTTAGACTAATGATTATGCGTGGAAATAACGTTCTCTATAAATTTTTCCATCTTTCCATTCTGTAACAACAGTTTGTTCAGATAGCATTGTGCTACCATCTTTTAACTTTAATTCCATAACAGCATCATAAAAAGAATGATTACCATTTATAGCATAATTATTTACATCATAACGAACAAACTCTTCTAATTGATTGTCAATAAAATCTTGTTCAAATTTTAAGTTAAATGCTTTTCCTTTTTTAGGTTCTCCATTAGCTTCTCTTAACTCTACATCGTCATGTAAATAAGTATCCATTGCTTGGATAAATTCCCCTTTAGCTAATAATTCGTGTACGTGTGTTAGGTTTTTTTCAATTGTAGTATCCATTGCTATTTTATTTTTTAATTAATTGATATACTTTTATTTTGATGATGTAAAATTACAACTAGATAGCAAAGTGAGGAATGACGTTTTGTCCTTTGAGCTTGTCAATTTTTCCCTAAAATAAGAAAAGCCTTCAAATTTGAAGGCTTTTCTTATTTTAAGAGTTGAGATTATACAAATCTCTTACCAATAATAGGAATTGCAGTTCTATAAAACCATAAGATAATGGCGCTTAATATAAATGTAATAACGGCAGTATAAAATAGTACGCCACCATCACCATGAATTTCGATACCTAATTGAGTAAGATGCATCATAATAGCACCACCTAAAACTCCTAAAGTTAGTGTTGCTCCTATCCATGCTGTTCTTGGAATCAATAAAAATATTCCAGCAATTAATTCTGCAATACCGATGCCAATTCTTCCCACTGGCTCTAAACCAACTTTAGTAAAAATATAAACACTGTCTGGATGTGCTGTAAACTTAAAACGTAAAGTTTGTATTAGTATAATAGCTACTACAATTCTTAATACTAAAGGGAAATACTTTTTCATTGTTGTTAATAATTTGTTGTTTTTTGTTTTTGTTAGTTTTTATAATTATGGATGCTTTTTTTAAATGAAGATGGGGATACTCCTACATGTTTTTTAAAAAGTCTGCTTAGATGAGAAGCATCATCAAATCCTATTTCATAAGCAATTTCTTTTGCAGATTTATCGGTATAAGTTAATAATCGTTTTGCTTCTAATATAATACGTTCATGAATGATTTGTAACGGTCCTTTTTCATATCCAGAAAAACTATTGGATAACGTTTTTGGAGATTTATTTAATTCTGAAGCATAAAAAGCAACACTGTGTTCTTTTCTAAAATGTGTTTCTACTAGAAAATTATATTCTCTTAAAAGGTTTAATTTTTCATCAAAAATATGATCAACATTATTTTGCTCTTTTATCAAACGAGTAGTCTTAATTATAAATCGTTTTAATAAAATACGTAACATTTCTGCTTGAATGGTATCAACAGTATCAAATTCTTCAATGATGATTTCATGTAGTAAACAAAACTTATGAGCTTCAGTAGCATTAAGAGTGATAAGTGGAATAGTCGTATTTCCGAAAAATAAAACACCAATACAACTTACTTCTTTATCATGATCTTTGATACAATAAAATTCTCGGTTAAATTGATATACAACAATATCAGATCCGTCAATAAACTGAAAATATTGATTAGGAGTGAGAGAAACTATTTGATTGGGTGCTATAGTGATAGGAATACTATCTATAATAGCATTTACAGAAGTTGTCGTAGCTCTTATAAAAGTATATAATCCTAGTAATTTTGAAGTCGTATATTGATTCAAAATTTCTTCAGTTCCCATAATAAGAACACCATTGGTAGTAAATTCTTTAAATTCCTTGATCATAATATACTGGTCGATTTTTCCTTTTAAAACTAACAATGTGACATTTGTTTTTTTTAAGAAGAAATTAAGATTGTATGAGGTTTTATAAAACGTATTGAAAATAACGATTTTAAATAGCGTATGAGAGATAACGAGGTAAAAAGTAATATTTAATCCTTAAATTAGCTATCTTAAATATGATTTCAATAAGAAATAAAAAGTGATGTCGTATTTGTAAATAACGATATTACTATTAAGCATTTATATATATGCAAAAAAAAAATATAGCCATTGTAGGTAGTGGACTTGTTGGGTCTTTATTGGCTATTTACTTACGAAAGAAGAATTATAAAGTAACGGTTTTTGATAGAAGACCTGATATAAGAAAAATTAAATTTAGTGGTAGGTCCATAAATCTAGCAATGTCTGTTAGAGGATGGAAAGCATTAGATCTTATTGGAATAGGTAAAGAAATAAGAGAAATAGCTATTGCGATGGATAAACGCGCAATGCATGTAAACGGGAAATCAGAATATTATCAATATTATGGAGACGATGGAGAAGCTATTTATTCGATTTCTAGAGGAATTTTAAATAGAAAAATGATCTCCCTTGCTGAAGAAGCTGGAGTTGAATTTCGATTTAATGAAAAGGTATGGGATATTAACTTACCTGAATCTAAATTATATACAGGAGAAACTGAAAAAGGCATTTGGGAAGAATACTCTTTTGATTTAATCTTTGGTTGTGACGGCGCTTTTTCTAGAGTACGTCATAAAATGCAACGACGTAGTAGATTTGATTATTCGCAAAGTTTTTTAAATACAGGATATAAAGAATTGAGAATTCCAGCAAAACCTGATGGATCACATCAATTAAATAAAAATTCTTTACATATATGGCCTAGAGGTAATTTTATGTTGATTGCCTTACCTAATACAGATGGAACTTTTACTTGTACGTTGTTTATGCCGCATGAAGGTGAAAACTCTTTTGAAAACTTAAAAGAAGAAGCTGCTGTATTAGAGTTTTGGAAAAAACATTTTCCAGATACTATTCCTTTAATGCCAACTTTATTAGAAGATTTTAAAAACAATCCAACAAGTGCTTTAGTAACGATGAAATGTTATCCGTGGACTTATTGGGATAAAGTAGCTCTTGTAGGGGATTCTGCTCATGCGATTGTTCCGTTTTATGGACAAGGAATGAACGCAGGTTTTGAGGATATATCAATATTAGTAGAATTACTAGAAGAGAATGGAGATGATGATTGGGAAAATGTATTTAAAAAATACCAGGAAAATAGAAAACCGAATGCAGATGCAATAGCAGAATTATCATATCGTAATTTTATTGAAATGAGTAGTAAAACTGCTGATCCTATGTTTTTATTACGAAAGAAAATAGAAAAACATTTTTCAGAAAAATATCCAGATAAATGGATACCATTATATTCAAGAGTTACATTTTCTCATCAACCTTATGTAGAAGCATTAAATGAAGGAGATAAACAATCAAATGTTATGGATAAGATCATGGCATTGGAAAACATAAGTGAACTATGGGACAGTGATGAAGTAGAACAACAAATGTTATCGTTATTGGAATAACAAAAAAGCTACTAGAGTCAACCTAGTAGCTTTTTTATTATAGATAATTTTGTTTTTGTATATGGAGCGTATTTTAAATTTGGTTCGAACCAGAATGGTTTTTGTAAAATACTCTTATAGTGAGAAAATGCTTTAAAACCAGCTTCTCCATGATAACTCCCCATACCACTAGCACCAACTCCTCCAAACGGAAGATCAATTTCGGTAATGTGCATTACAGCATCATTAATAGCACCACCACCAAAAGAAAGTTCGCGTAATATTTTATGACGAAGTTTTTTGTTTTTTGTAAATAAATAACAAGATAATGGTTGTGGAATTTTTTTGATATCCTCAATAGCCGAATCGATATTTTTATAAGTTATAATAGGTAAGAGAGGACCAAAAATCTCTTCTTGCATAATAGAATCATCAAAAGTGATATTATCTAAAAGCGTAGGAGTGATTATTCGTTCGTTTTGGATACAATCACCACCATAGATTACTTTTTTTTGTGGCATTAATTGTTTTAAACGATCGAAATTCTTTTGATTGATAATTTGGGTATAGTTTTTATTGTCAATAGAATAATCGAATTTTTTAATGTATTTAATTAAAGCTTCGATCAATGTTGATTGTATGCTTTCAGCAACCATAATATAGTCAGGAGCAATACACGTTTGTCCAGCATTTAAAAATTTTGACCACACTAAACGCTTTGCAGCCATATCGATATTACAATGTTCTGTAATAATAGCGGGACTTTTTCCTCCTAATTCTAAAGTAACAGGAGTTAAATGTTTTGCAGCAGCTTGATATACGATTTTCCCAACGGTAGTGCTTCCAGTAAAGAAAATAGTATCGAATTTATGTGCTAATAATTCGGTTGTTTCTGGAACAGCTCCTAAAATGACTTTAAAATAGTTATCATTAAAATTTTCTTTAATAATTTTTTCCATAGCAATAGCACTATGATGTGCAATCTCACTAGGTTTTAGGATTATAGTACAACCAGCAGCAATAGCACCTACAACTGGGCCTAAAGATAATTGATAAGGATAATTCCAAGCACCGATAATTAATGCATTCCCTAGGGGTTCTGGAATAGAATAGGCTCTAGAAGGAAAATTAGCTAAGCTTGGAGTAATTGATTTCTTCTTTGTCCATTTTTTTATTTTTACAATAGCAAGATCAATTTCATGATAAATAAGAGAAAGTTCAGTGATATGTGTTTCGTAATCTGATTTTTTAAAATCTTTATAAATAGCTTCAAATAAGAGTTTTTCGTTCTTTTGAATGCTGTTTTTGAATCGTTTGAGTTGTTGAATTCTAAAAGAAATGTCTTTAGTTGCCTGTGTAGCAAAAAAAGAGCGTTGCTTCTCTAATAAGTTAGTGTAATTCATTGTGTGGAGGAATAAGATTGAAAATTTACAAAATAAAGAGTAGATATATGCTTGAAAATGAAAAAAGGTTGCTATATAGCAACCTTTTTTAACTGTTTTTAGTATTGTTTTTATTGGATAGTACCTCCAAGCATTTGATATGTATCAAGTACATTCGCAATTGCTTTTTTTTGGGCAGTAGTTAATGTCTTATTTAACGAAGTATTCTTTCCTACATATTTAATTTTAACAGTTTTGCTAGTTGCAATTGAAGTTAGCATATCCATATTATCTTTTTTGATGATACGATCTACCCACTCTCTATTACCATCGTTTTCTTCATTAGCTTTAAATTCACCTGGTTTATCTTCTTCGATAGTATATGTTTGTCCATCTGCATCAATGATTATTTGTTGAATAAATAACCAATCTTTGGAGAAATGATTAATAGATAAACCTAACCAAGGTTTTCTTTTTTCTTTTTTTCCAAGATAGATATAGAAACCATTTTCATTGTTATATTTAGGTGAAGTTTTATCATAGTACCAAGTGATCTTTTTATTCATATCGTATCGCTTTCTCATTTTCGACAAAGCCTCAATATATTTTTCATTGGTATCTTCAACTTGTTTACCTTTCTCAATTAATTGAGCAGTCTCTTTCATTTCTTTTTCTACCTTTCTTAAAAGGCGATTAGATTGCTTTGTTTCTTCAGAGTTAGGGAATTTTAAAGTTAGCGTAGTGATTTTAGATTTACTTTTTTCGTATTCCAAGGCTTCAAAAAATTCATTAGCTTGTTCCAAGAGTTGTTTGGGAGTTAACTGACAATTCGCAATTTCGAGTTTGAGTTGCTCGTTTTCTTTTTTTAATAAATCAAAATCAGCTTGAGGTACTCCACAACTTATAATAATAAGTGAAAGGAGAATGAAAATTAGGGGCATTTTTTTCATATACATTACTTTATAAAATGAATATTAAATAATAATATAACATGACAAATAAGTGCCTATGTCTCAGACTAAATATAAGAAAAAAAATATAAGTTATTGACTTGTAGTTTTTAAGGAGGTTATTTTTTGAAAAGATCTGTTGGATTTTTAAACGCTTTAAATTCTAATGCATTTCCACATGGATCATAAAAAAAGAGAGTGGCTTGTTCTCCAGTTTCTCCTTTAAAACGAATGTAAGGTTCGATAACGAATTGAATATTTTTTTGTTGCAACATTTTAGAAAAAGTCAACCAAAGATCCCATTCAAGTACAACGCCAAAATGAGGTACAGGTACCTGTTTACCGTCTACTTTATTATGGTTAACAGTTTGTTTAGAATCACTTTCTTTATAATGAATAACAAGCTGGTGCCCAAAAAAATTAAAATCAACCCAATGATCACTACTTCTACCTTCTGTAAACTCTAGGGTATCTCTATAAAAGATGCGAGCAGTATTTAAATTATCTACAGGAATTGCTAAATGAAAAGGAGAAAGTTTTGTGCTCATAATTTGATGTTTTGGATACTAGTAAATGTATGATTTTTGGAGATAATAAAAAGTTAATTAACGTTTTGAATAAATAAAAAATGGTAACAAATAAACATTGTTACCACTGAGATATTAATTTTATAGTATTCTCTAAGAAGATAGAGATGTAAAATAATTACTTACCTATTATTTCTCTTTTTATCTGAATTAGGTCTTCTAGAACTTCGTTGAGAAGTCGTATTGCTAGGTCTCTTTCTAGAAGAGTTTCGAGTAGTCTCTTTTGATTTTCTAGGAGCTCGTTGTGTTTTAATTATTGAAGCATTTTCTGTTTTATCAGAATCTTCTGTATTCTCGTTAATGGCTAATAATTCTTCTTTTGTAAAATCTCTCCAAGTACCAACAGGAACATCTAATTTGATATTCATAATCCTAACACGTTTTAGCTTGATAACATCAAAACCGAGGTATTCACACATACGACGAATCTGTCGATTAAGTCCTTGAGTAAGCACAATCCTAAAATCATATTTACTTATTTGTTCTACTTCACATTTACGTGTAATAGTATTCAGAATAGGGATTCCATTACCCATTCTACGGATAAAATCAGGATTGATAAGTTTGTTAACTGTTACGATATATTCTTTTTCGTGATTATTACGAGCACGTAATATTTTGTTAACGATATCTCCATCACTAGTTAGAAAAATTAATCCTTCACTAGGCTTATCTAATCTACCAATAGGAAAGATACGTTTAGGATAATTAATATAATCAATAATGTTGTCTTTCTCTTCAGGAGATGTAGTACAAATGATTCCTACAGGTTTATGAAAAGCAAGATATACATGATCATCTTTAGGAGCAACAACTGCTTCTCCATCTACTTTAACAATATCACCATCGGCAACTTTAGTTCCCATTTCTGGTACAATACCATTAATCGTTACCCTACCTTGATCGATAAGTTTATCAGCTTCTCTGCGAGAGCAGTATCCTACTTCGCTTAAATATTTATTGAGTCTTGTAAGTTGTATATCCGACATACTATTAATTATACTAATAAAGGACAAAGCTACTACTTTATTACGAAAGATAACTAGAGAATGATGAATAAGGATTTTGAAGTATAAAATTGAAAAGGTATTTAATTTATTAATACGAGTTTTTAGAGAAGAAAATAACCTTTATAAAAAAACGTTTGATACTGTTATAGAAATTATCGTGAATTCTCCCCTTTTATCTATATAAACTAAATTGAAATTTCTTATCAATTAGAGAATATATGAATGAAAAGTTCTTCTATAGTATAATTATTATAAAAGAACTTTAAATAGACTAAAGAGTTTGAAAAGTTAATATGGTTGTATAGATTTTATGCCAAGAAGATTATTCTTCTTTCCTTATAAAAGTTAAAATATCTTCATCTACTTTAGGAGTAAATAACGAGTGCCCTTGACCTTGAGTCGTAATTAAAGTAGCATCTTTCCATTCTTTTGAAATAGCTAAAGCAGCTTTATACGAAATAATATCATCTTCGGTATCATGAACAATGAGACCTTTCATAGATAAATTTTGTACGAATTTCGGAATTGAAAAATCAGCAAACTTAAAATCATATTTATTGACAAAATAAGATTCAAGATCTTGCATAAAAGTTGTAGAGAATCCTAAAAGATTTTTATAATGTAACATTAAATCTTTTAGCTCTGCAGGTGCAGCAAGAGCAATTATTTTACGTACAGTTTTAGCTTTATATTTATATTGATGATATAGAGTAGCCATTCCACCCATTGAATGTCCGATAAGAATTGATGGCTTATAAATAGTAATAAGATGTGCTATAGAATCGGCATATAAAGGCATGTCAATTTGTTTTCCTGTAGAATTTCCATGTGCTGGAGCATCAACAGCAATAACATTATATCCTGAAGCATTGAGTTTTTCGGCTAGTGTTTTCCATCGATGCGAGTTACTTTCCCATCCATGAATTAAAAGAATAGTTTCTTTAGTCCCTTCCCAACGATACGATTGTAATTTTATGTTTTTAAAATCGATATATAAATCCTTTAGCGGAATTAGATATTCATTTTGTATTTCCGTTGCTTTTCCTTTTTGAGGAGTACAAAAAAGAGAAAGAGC
Source organism: uncultured Aquimarina sp. (assembly GCA_947498595.1). Classification (GTDB taxonomy): domain Bacteria; phylum Bacteroidota; class Bacteroidia; order Flavobacteriales; family Flavobacteriaceae; genus Aquimarina. The sequence continues at coordinate 19,420 of CANMKX010000023.1, read as the reverse complement.
AGTTTTTAAAGCTTTTTCAGGAAATATTTTGTGTATAATAGTCAAATACCTTCCTACGAGTAGTGGAAGGTATTTTTTCTTTAATTCTTTCATATATATGAAAACTTATTCTCGATGTACTTTATCAATAGAAAATGCAGGTAAACAAATAGCTAAGTATTCACAAGTCTCTTCAAATGGATTTGAATAACGTACCCGAGTATTTTTTTCTATTTTAATAGACTGCCCAGCAGAAACTTCAACAAGCTCACCTTCAATTTCGATATTCTTTTTCCCTTTAATGATAAAAGTGTATTCATCAAAAGCTGGAGTCTGATGAGGTTCACTCCATCCAGGTGGAGCAATCATATGTGCAATGCTGATTTCGGTATTACCGTCTGTAGCGTTGCCAAAATGCTCTTTGATCACCTTACCATCTGTAGTTGGTACAATGAAAGGGGAGTTTTGTATGTTATATTTTTTTTTCATGATTAAAAAATTAATGAGTATCCCATGAGATCCAGAAATTTTTAATTCTTGCCGAATCAGGAATTTTAGAAACTTCTATTTTTAAATCTGTATTGAACTTAAATTCGCTAGGTAATTCTTTTTTATCAATAGTAACATATGCACCGATGCTATCTATAAAAATAACGGCAGAACTTAATGTATTATTAATTTTAGAAATAGGGTAGTGATCTTTTATATCTTTAAAATATGCTTTAGGAGCTAAACCACTTTGAGTTTTGTATCTAGAATCTATAACCTCAATGTTTTTAATGGTTGAAGTAGTATCAAATTCATGTTCTGCTTCAAGAACTAGTAGTTTATTTCCTTTTTTATCAAAAATTTCGATCTGATTGCTAGTGTTTAAAAACTCATCGCCTGCAATTCTTTTTACGATAGAATCTTGAGCGTATATAGAATCTAATTGATATAACTGAATCGTATTTGTAAGATGTCCGATTTTGTTTTTTTGGATTTCGAAAGGATTCTCTTTCTGGTTATTTTCTTTTTGACAACTAGCCAACAAAATAGTACATGCAATTAATGGAAGTATTCTTTTTATCATGATTGTATTAAAAATGAAATATATGAGTATAAATGATTATCGTAGTAATTTATTGAGTATTCCTAAAGCACCTCTAATAAAAGTAGCACTAGTTAATACTTTAACAATAGCTTTTTCTGTTGTATTTGTGTTTCTACTTCTTTTTCTTGAAGAAGAAGAATTAATTTTTTCCCTCTCCTTTTTTGCAGCTATTTTAGCTTCTTCAGCCTCAGCTTTTTCAATTTTTTGATTTAACAATTCATACGCACTCTCTCGATCTATTTCTTCATTATATTTTTTTACCAAAGAAGAATTAGAAATAAGAGTATTGAGTTCATCAGGAGTTAAAATATCCATGCGACTCATTGGAGCACGTAGCATTGTTGCAGCTAATGGAGTAGGTCTACCTTTTTCGTCTAAAGCAGAAACTAAAGCTTCTCCAATCCCCAAAGAAGTTAACGTTTCAGCAGTATCATAATATGGTGAAAGAGGGTAGTTTTCCGCAGTTAATTTAATTGCTTTCCTATCTTTTGCTGTAAATGCACGTAAAGCATGCTGAACTTTTAAACCTAATTGACTTAAAACATCAGTTGGAATATCAGAAGGGTTTTGAGTAACAAAATATAAACCAACACCTTTTGAACGAATTAACTTAACAATACTTTCTATTTCATCAAGTAATGCGTCTGAAGCTTTTTTGAAAATTAAATGAGCTTCATCTATAAATAAAACTAATTCAGGGCGATCACTATCTCCTTGTTCAGGGAAATTACTATATATTTCAGCTAATAAGCTTAAGATAAATGTTGAAAATAATTTTGGCTTATCTTGAATATCAGTCAATCTAATGATATTAATATATCCGCGACCATTATCATCAATTCGTTGTAAATCTGAAACATCAAAAGAACGTTCTCCAAAAAAAAGATCAGCACCTTGTTGTTCTAATTCAATAATTTTTCGAAGAATAGCGCCTGTAGAAGCAGTTGAAATACGACCGTAATTTTCTTCAATTTCCTTTTTTCCTTCTCTTGTAATGTATTGTAATACCTTTTTAAGGTCTTTTAAATCTAGTAATGGTAATTGCTGATCGTCACAATATTTAAATATAATAGCAATAATTCCAGCTTGAGTAGAAGTTACATCTAAAATTCTAGAAAGTAGAACAGGGCCAAATTCACTAATAGTAGCTCTTAACTTTACACCGTCTTGATTTGATAGAGATAAAATTTCTGTAGGAAAACTTTTGGCTGTATATGGAATACCTATTTTTTCATGACGTTCATCAATTTTAGGATGTCCTGCACTAGCAGTTGCAATACCACTTAAATCCCCTTTTAAATCCATCATTAAAACAGGGATTCCTTGATCACTCAAGTTTTCTGCTAAAACTTGTAAAGTTTTCGTTTTACCAGTACCAGTTGCACCAGCAATCAATCCGTGACGATTTAATGTTTTTAAAGGAACTTTTATGTGTGCATCAGTAATGGTTTCATTTTGATACATTGCAGCACCTAGAGTAATATAATCTCCTTTTGTTTGGTACCCTTGATTGATATGATTCAAAAACTCCTTATGGTTGCTCATAATGACAATAAATTTTGATAAAAATAATAATCTTAATTGGGCTATAGAAATAAACAATTAATTTTAGTGCAAATGTTCGATAAAATGTAATGAACAAAGATTAATGTATACTAAAATAAAAAGACAATCATGAAAATAAAATATTCCTTAATCCTTATCATATCAATAGTAGTATTAGGATGCAAAACAAATGGAAACGAAACTAAACCAATATTCCATAAATCCCATGAACTAAAGAAAAATAATACTCCTTTTTCTGATATAGTAGAGGTTGGGAATATGTTTTTTCTTTCGGGACAGATAGGGATGGATCATACAACAAGAAAATTAGTTGAAGGAGGAATAAAACAAGAAACTATTCAGACTTTAGAAAATATAAAAGAAGTATTACAGCATCATAACTTAGAAATGAAAGATGTCGTAAAAGCTACAGTTGTCTTGGCTGATATAGAAGATTTTGCTGCTTTTAATACTATTTATAAGGAATATTTTCCTCAAAAACCTGCAAGGACAACCTTTGCTGTTAAAGGTTTAGCTAGAAATGCAAAAATAGAAATAGAATGTATTGCAGTACGGTCAAAATAAATAAATTAAGTTGACATATTGATAATTATCTATTGTTATGTACCTTTGTCAACTTATGCAAGAGAGTACACAAAAATTAGTAGAAGAAGGAAGAATGCTTCCTTTGATGGAGGAGTTTTATACCATACAAGGAGAAGGATATTATAAAGGAACAGCAGCATATTTTATAAGAATAGGAGGATGTGATGTAGGATGCCATTGGTGTGATGTAAAAGAAAGCTGGGATGCTAACCTTCATCCACCTACAGCTACAGAAATTATTGTAGATAACGCAGTAAAATATAGTGATGTCATAGTGGTTACTGGTGGAGAACCATTAACTTGGGATATGACTGTTTTAACAAATCAACTGAAAGCTAAAGGAGCAAATACACATATTGAAACATCAGGAGCATATCCTATGTCTGGTACGTGGGATTGGGTATGCTTGTCACCCAAAAAAGTAAAATTGCCTCATACAGATGTATATAAAGAAGCAAATGAACTTAAGATGATCATTTATAATAAAAGTGATTTTAAATTTGCAGAGTCTCAGGCAAGTAAAGTAAATGACGATTGTATTTTATATTTACAACCAGAATGGAGTGTTAGGGATAAAATGGTTCCGTTAATAGTTGATTATGTAATGAATAATCCTAAATGGAAAGTTTCACTTCAAACACATAAGTATTTAAATATTCCTTAAATAAATATACTAGGAAATAGAAAAAAGCTCTTTAATATTTTGTATTAAAGAGCTTTCTTTTTGATATAATAGACATTAAAATATACTATTATAGTAATATAAGTGTTAAAAAGTAGTATGTTTAGCAATTATATGTATTTATAGAGCGTCATATAATCTATAAATAGGAATAGTAAACACCTAAACCCCTAACTTAACGTAATTATGAAGTCATTTACAATTGAAGAAATAAATACCATTCTTGATGGTAAAATTATTGGAAATACTAAAGAACAAATTAAAGGATTAAATCAAATAAAAGATGCTAAAAGCGGAGAAGTAACTTTCATAGGAAATTCTAAATATGCAAGACTATGGAAAAACTCTAGTGCTAGTGTTGCTATTGTTGATAATGAAAAATTAAATGTAGGAGCGGCAGATGAAAAAGCATTGATCATGGTAAAAAATGTTGATTTGGCAATGGCTAAATTACTTGATGTATTTAAGCCAGACGAAGGGCCATCTTTTGACAAAGATATACATCCTACCGCAGTAGTTGATCAATCTGCTTCAATAGGAGTTGGTTGTAAAATTGGTGCTGGTTGCTATATTGGTAAAAATGTAGTTCTTGATGATGGGGCTGTTATTTATCCAAATGTAACAATTTTTGATAATAGTAAAATAGGTAAACAGACAGTGATTTGGTCTGGTACAGTAATTAGAGAAAGAAGTGAAATAGGGCATTTTTGTATTATACATAATAATGTAAGTATTGGAGCTGATGGATTTGGATATTGTCCAAGTGAAAATGGTCAGGGCTTAGTAAAAATACCACATATAGGAAATGTAGTTATAGGAAATGGAGTAGAAATAGGTGCTAATTCATGTATTGACAGAGCTAAATTTAATTCTACAATAGTAGGAGATGGTTGTAAAATAGATAACCTAGTTCAAATTGGGCACAATTCTGTTTTAGGACGTTCTTGTATTATGGCTGGAAGTAGTGGTTTAGCAGGATCTGTTACTTTAGGCGATGGAGTTGTAATAGGAGGAAGTGCTTCTATCAAAGATCATGTTACTATCCATTCAGGGGCAATTGTAGGAGCTGGATCTGGGGTAATGAATGATGTCCCAGCGGGAAAAACTGTTTTAGGATATCCAGCAAGTGATTCTAGAGAAACATTAAAACAATGGGTCGCACTAAGAAAATTAGCAAAATAGTATGCTATTAAGTTACTAAAGTATTTTACACAATATAAAATGAGTCTTATTGATAACAATATCAATAAGACTTTTTTAATGCCAAAATCAAGGGGAAATATCCCTGAAAAAATGGAATACAATTGTAGGAAAAAGACTTCGTTTATTGTAGTGTGTTTATTTTTTTGTGTTTTTTAACGATTATGCGATTTGTTTTGTATAATAAATTAAAATAATAGAATTGTATTTAAAGCAATAACTAGCACTAGGTTATATCTTTGCAATGCAACTAATAAACAATAGAAAAAATGGGGTTTTTTTATAAAAGGGTTAGATTAATTTGTAAGATAATTGTTGGTTTTGCTAAGGAGCTACCAGAAGCTTCAGGCCAGGCAATTAGAAGATAATTAATCGTATAATAAATGTGTTTAATAAAGCTAAAAAAGTAGAGGGGAAATCTAAATTTTAGCGTTCTTGATCGATGTGTTTGTGAAGTTATTGGGGTATAACTTTATAGATGCATTGATCTTGTTTTTTTATAATATGCGTAATAGTATAATTATTTTAATACTTAAATAATCTTCCAAAATATATTAGGTTTTTATATATAAATAAAAATTTAGTGTTCCTCGAGTTTCTATAAAACAAATTAACATTAGAATAGAAAAAAATTACATCAGATATTAAAATACTTCTGTTGTATGTCCTTGTTTTTTCAATATTTTAAATGATCATATTTTCTTGCCCCAAAAAAAATCCAGGATGAAAATATTTACTAATAAATGTCCAATAAAAATCCTATTTCGTTAAAAAGGGGGGAATTTCCCCATAAAACATAAAAAACGATGTAGGAAAAAAACTTCTTTATTTTGTGTTTTTATTGTTTTTTGTGTATTACATAGATTTTATTATTTGTTATGTAGAAAATAAGGAAATAAACTATTACGGTTTTTACGCAGAACATGAGAAGTGCTCTATCTTTGCAATGCAATCAATAATCAAAGGACGATGAGTTATTTATACTAATTTTTAGATTTAATAAAAATATTTATAAGTTTTAAAAACTTCCAGAAATATTTTTGTGAGCAATGATTCAAATTGCATGAAATCTAAAACCGTCGATAGGGCTAAAAATGAAAAGTAGTAAGGGAAATACTTAATTTTAGCAATTTAAAAATCAACTTAATTATAAAGTCAAAGGGGTATAACTTTATAATTAAGTTGATTTTTTTTATGCTCTAATGTGATTAGTATAGTATTATATTTTGTAGATATAAATGATTAAAAAGTATTGAAAAACAGTGTGATAGGGTAAAAACCCCCTGAAAAGAAAGGTTTTTTTGTAAGATGAGTGTAGGTTTTTTTTAAATAGATTGTGCTTTTTTGTGTTCTTTGTCGATAAAATAAATCCGTATATCTAAAAGGTGTAAACCATAAAGTTAAAACTATTGACTTAACAGATTTAGATAGTTATATTTGTGTAACTAATTAATAATAAAAACGTTATGGGGTTATTTTACACTAAGATCAGATTAACTTTTAGAGTCGTAATGGACTTTTTAAAAGAATTACCAAGTGCATCAAGTCATGCAATCCATAGATAGAAAACTGTAGGACTTATTTTTTCAGTTGTTACACAGTATCGTATTAATTTTTTATTCCCCAAAAAAGTGAATATGATTGAAAAAATAAAGATAAAGTTAGCTATTTATTAGAACTGGAATTACAAATTCTTAAAACTAATTTGAAAATAAAAAGGCTTATTATGATACTTTCATAATAAGCCTTTTTATATATACTTGCTATTGTATTATTTATTGTAGTTTAAAAGGAACTTCAACTCTAGTTTTTCCCCAAGCTAAAACCATTCCATATCCTTTATCAATACTTTTAAAAGCGATAGAAAATGCTTCTATGTCAGACCCAGAAGTAGCAGGAACTTTAATTCTTACTGCATCTTTACTTTGATCGTAACTATACGCTCCCCATATATCTAATTGATTACTTAGGATAATAGTCCATTCTTTCTCTCCAGGTATCGTAAATAGTGAATACGTACCAGCTTTAATATTCTTACTTCCAATTTTCATGTCTTGGAATATTTTGATTTCTGTAGCTTCATCTGCTCCAGTTCTCCATACTTTACCATAAGGAACTAGTTCACCAAATAAAGTACGTCCCTTTTTTTGAGGTCTACTGTAAATAACTTTGATGTTTGGAGCAGCTCTTCTACCAGCTTTAGCATAAACAATATCAGTTGGACTCTTTTGTATTCCAGCAAAATCTTGAGCTGTAACAGAAGTTGTCATGCTTAATAAAGCTACAAAAACTGCAAATAAAACTTTTTTCATATTAACCTGTGTTTTTATGTTTTACATTAATATCGTAAAAATAGAACAGAACTTACAATCAAAATGTTAACATTATACTATTCTATGTTAAATATTTAGAGAAAATGATAGATTGTTAGTAAAAATGACAGATGTATGTTGTTTTTCTTGTGATTTTAATTAAAAATAACAGTTTTAGTTAAAAATTAAAACTGTTTGGCTTATTTGTGTTTTTATATTGTAAGTAAAATATCAAATTTGCTTCATAATTAATAATAAATGGAAATGATATGTGTGGAATAGTATGTGCATTTGATTTAAAAGAAAAAGCAGAAGTGTTAAGACCTCAATTATTAGAAATGTCGAAAAAAATTCGTCATAGAGGACCAGATTGGAGTGGTGTTTTTCATAATGAAAATGTGATAATGACACACGAACGGTTAGCAATAGTTGATCCAGCTTCAGGAAAACAACCTTTATTGAGTAAAGATCAAAAACTTGTTTTAGCAGCTAATGGAGAAATATACAACCATAGAACAATAAGAAAAGAATTAGAGGAAGTATATGATTTTCAAACTGAATCTGACTGTGAAGTTATATTAGCATTATACAGAGAAAAAGGAAGTGATTTTTTAGATGATTTAAATGGAATTTTTGGTTTTGCAGTTTATGATGTCGAACGTGATGAATATTTGATCGGAAGAGATCATATGGGGATTATCCCGCTATATATGGGATGGGATGAGAACGGTACTTTTTATATAGGATCAGAACTTAAAGCATTAGAAGGAATATGTACAAAAATTGAATTATTCCCTCCAGGGCATTATTTATCAAGTAGTGATGGAGAATTAAAGAGATGGTACAAAAGAGATTGGTCTGATTATGATCAGGTGAAAGAAAATCAAACGAGTATTGACGAGGTTAGAGATGCTCTTGAAGCAGCAGTGCATAGACAATTAATGTCAGATGTACCTTATGGGGTTTTATTATCTGGAGGTTTGGATTCGTCAGTAACTTCTGCTATAGCAAAAAAATATGCCGAAAAAAGAATAGAATCAGGAGATACAACTGATGCGTGGTGGCCTAGGTTGCATTCTTTTTCTATAGGACTAGAGGGGTCTCCAGATTTGGCAGCAGCTCAAAAAGTGGCAGATCATATTGGTACTGTACATCACGAAATTAAATTTACAATTCAAGAAGGATTAGATGCAATTAAAGATGTAATATATCATTTAGAGACATACGATGTAACAACAATAAGAGCTTCAACGCCAATGTACCTAATGGCTAGAGTAATAAAGTCAATGGGAGTTAAAATGGTTCTTTCTGGTGAAGGAGCCGATGAGATTTTTGGAGGATATTTATATTTTCACAAAGCACCTAATGCACAAGAATTTCACGAAGAAACTGTACGAAAACTGGAGAAACTGCACATGTATGATTGTTTAAGAGCTAATAAATCATTAGCAGCATGGGGAATTGAAGGAAGAGTACCATTTTTGGATAAAGAATTTATGGATGTAGCGATGAGGATAAATCCAGATGATAAAATGATTAATGGAGAGCGTATGGAAAAATGGGTAATCCGTAAAGCATTTGAATCATACTTACCAGAAAGTGTGGCATGGAGACAGAAAGAACAATTTTCTGATGGAGTAGGATATAGCTGGATTGATACATTAAAAGAAGTCGTAGAAAAAGAAGTGACAGATGAGCAATTAACCAACGCTAAATATAAGTTTCCATTACAAACACCAACCTCTAAAGAAGAATTCTATTATCGTTCAATCTTTGGAGAACATTTTCCATCAGATGCAGCTGCATTATGTGTACCACAAGAACCATCGGTAGCATGTAGCACTAAGATAGCATTAGAATGGGATGAAGCTTTTAAAAATTTAAATGAACCATCAGGAAGAGCTATTGCTCAAGTGCATGTTGATGCGTATTAGATGAAAATTATTTGAATAGTATTGAATTATTTAAAGCGTCATAAATTTTATGACGCTTTTTTAATAAAATTAGAAAATAAATAAGAATTCATTTTGTGATGAATGCATTTTTTTGTTAATAACTTATGCATTCTAATTTGGCTATATATTATGATAATAGCTTGCTTTTGTTATATTTGCTTGTTACGAGAATTGTTTAAGCACAATTAAGATTTATGAGCGAAGAAGTAAATAAGTATTCAGCAGACAGTATTCAAGCGCTGGAAGGTATGGAGCATGTACGTATGCGTCCATCAATGTATATTGGAGATGTAGGAGTAAGAGGATTACACCATTTGGTTTATGAGGTGGTTGATAACTCTATTGATGAAGCGCTGGCGGGACATTGTGATACAATAGAAGTTACTATTAACGAAGATAATTCTATCACGACCAAAGATAATGGACGTGGAATTCCTATAGGTATTCATAAAAAAGAAGGAGTTTCTGCATTAGAAGTTGTAATGACTAAAATTGGTGCTGGAGGTAAATTTGATAAAGATTCATATAAAGTATCAGGGGGACTTCACGGAGTTGGAGTATCTTGTGTTAATGCATTATCAGATTCTTTAAAAGCAACAGTTTTTAGAGATGGTAAAATTTGGGAACAAGAGTACGAGAGAGGAAAAACACTCTACCCAGTTAAATCTGTAGGAGATACAGATATCACAGGTACTGTTGTTACTTTCTTACCAGATAGAAGTATTTTTCAGCAAACTACAGAGTACAATTACGATACGTTAGCAAGTCGTATGCGAGAATTATCATACCTTAATAAAGGGATTAAGATAACGCTTACAGACAAAAGAAATGTAGATGAAAAAGGAGATTTTGTCCACGAAGTTTTTCATTCTGAAGAAGGACTTAAAGAATTTGTAAAATTTCTTGACGGTAGTCGTAATCCTATCATAGAAGATGTAATCTCTATGGAAGGAGAAAAAAACGAGATTCCGGTAGAAGTTGCTATGACATATAATGATTCATATGTAGAGAATTTACATTCTTATGTAAATAATATCAATACACATGAAGGAGGAACACATTTATCTGGTTTCAGACGTGGATTAACATCTACATTAAAAAAGTATGCAGATGCATCTGGAATGCTGGATAAATTGAAATTTGAAATAGCAGGAGATGATTTTAGAGAAGGATTAACAGCTATTGTTTCGGTTAAAGTAGGAGAACCTCAATTTGAAGGGCAAACAAAAACTAAATTAGGAAATAGAGAAGTAACTTCTGCAGTATCACAGGCAGTGTCTGAAATGCTAGAGAATTATTTGGAAGAAAATCCTAATGATGCTAAAAGAATTATTCAAAAAGTAATTTTAGCTGCACAAGCAAGACACGCTGCAAAGAAAGCACGTGAAATGGTGCAACGTAAAACTGTAATGAGTATCGGTGGTTTGCCTGGTAAACTATCTGATTGTTCAGAACAAGATCCTGCTTTATGTGAAGTGTTCTTAGTCGAGGGAGATTCGGCAGGTGGAACTGCGAAACAAGGACGTGATCGTAATTTTCAAGCAATATTGCCATTAAGAGGTAAAATATTGAATGTTGAAAAAGCAATGCATCATAAAGTTTTTGAGAATGAAGAGATTCGTAATATTTTTACAGCTTTAGGAGTTACCATTGGTACAGAAGAAGATAGTAAAGCTTTAAATATTTCAAAATTACGATACCATAAAGTAGTGATTATGTGTGATGCCGATGTCGATGGTAGTCACATTTCTACATTAATATTGACGTTCTTTTTCAGATATATGAAAGAACTGATAGAAAATGGAAATATTTATATAGCTGCACCACCGTTATATTTAGTTAAAAAAGGAGCTAAAAAACGATATGCATGGAACGATGATCAACGAGATCAAATTGTAAATGAGTTTGGAGATAATTCAAAAATTCAGCGATACAAAGGTCTTGGAGAGATGAATGCAGAACAGTTATGGGATACAACAATGAATCCAGATTATAGAACTTTACGTAAAGTTACAATAGATAATTTAGCAGAAGCAGATCATGTGTTCTCGATGTTAATGGGAGATGAAGTACCACCACGTAGAAAGTTCATCGAAGATAATGCTGTGTATGCTAATATCGATGCATAAAGCTTAATTAAGTAGTCAATTAAAAAAAAACAACTATCATGAAATTAAAATTATTATTTGTACTGTTCCTAGCAAGTGTAACAGTTTTTGCTCAAGAAAACCTTAAAGAAAGAGAAAAACAAGCACGATTTGATCCAGGGTATGAAACGTTTTCAAGAAAAAAAACAGCTTACCTTACTTATAAAGATGGAAAAAAAATCGAAGGAAAACTGAAAAAAACTAAAACTAAGAAAGGACAAATTAGAGAAGTTTATTTTGAGATAGCAGAAAAGCAAGTAGAAAAAATACCTGCTAGTGAAATTAAAGAATTATATGTATATCCTTCTGGTTTTGAAAAAGCAGGTAAATTTAATAATGTATTCTATGATGTTTCAAAATGGGGAAATTCAAGCTTATCAGATGTTGTAAATAAAGGATACTCATATTATACAAATCAAAAAGTTTCTTTAAAAAATAAGAAAGCAGAAGCAGAATATTTAATGCAGTTAGTAAATCCAAGATTTAGCGCTGTGATGCAGGTTTTTCATGATCCTTTTGCAAGTAAAACAGGAAGTATTGGAGTAGGAGGATTGAAATTAGCTGGAGGTATAGCAAAATCTTATTACTTGAAAAAAGGAGATAAAATAGTTTGGTTACATAAAAGTGATTTTAAAGACTTTTTTGAAGAATTATTTATGGACAATGATAAGTTCAAAGCAAAATATGCTGATAAAAAAATAAAATGGAGTTTATTAGGAGTATATATCTTAGATTATACTGAATTCAGTTTAGGAAACTAATACTATTCAAATACAATAAAAGAGACCGTTCAATACTATTGAACGGTTTTTTTATTTGTAGAAAATAAAATAAGTTAAGTTACTAGAAAGAATACGACATAACATAATGTAAATAAACATAAGGTAATGAAAAAGCTAAGAATATAACCAAGTTGATATTTAACCTTTTGTTGAGAAAAGAAATCTGTGAAGAATTCGTATTTTCGCAGTAGAAAATAAATTTTAATCAAAATCATAAATATAAATAGATGAAAGTAACCGTAGTAGGAGCAGGTGCTGTAGGTGCAAGTTGCGCAGAGTACATTGCAATTAAAAATTTCGCTTCAGAAGTAGTAATTTTAGATATTAAAGAAGGATTTGCAGAAGGAAAAGCAATGGATCTTATGCAAACAGCTTCATTGAACGGTTTTGATACAAAAATTGTAGGAACTACAAATGATTATAGTAAAACTGCCGGAAGTGATATCGTAGTAATTACTAGTGGTATTCCACGTAAACCAGGAATGACTCGTGAAGAATTAATAGGGATTAATGCAGGAATTGTAAAATCTGTATCAGCTAACTTAATTGAGCATTCTCCAAATACAATAATGATTGTTGTAAGTAATCCTATGGATACAATGACATATTTAGTACATAAAACTACTGGATTACCAAAGAATAGAATCATTGGTATGGGAGGAGCATTAGATAGTGCACGTTTTAAGTATAGATTAGCAGAAGCATTAGAGGCGCCTATTTCTGATGTAGATGGTATGGTAATAGGTGGACATAGTGATAAAGGAATGGTTCCTTTAACAAGATTGGCTACAAGAAATAGTGTACCAGTATCACAATTCATTGATTCGGATAGATTAGAGCAAGTAGCAGCAGATACAAAAGTAGGAGGTGCTACATTAACAAAATTATTAGGAACAAGTGCTTGGTACGCTCCAGGAGCTGCAGTTTCAGGATTAGTACAAGCTATTGCTTGTGATCAAAAGAAAATATTCCCTTGTTCAACACTACTTGAAGGAGAATACGATTTAAATGATTTATGCATTGGAGTACCTGTTGTATTAGGTAAAAATGGTATTGAACGTATTGTTGATATTGATTTAAGTGACGCTGAGAAAGCTAAAATGCAAGAAAGCGCAGAAGGTGTTAAAAAGACAAATGGATTATTAGAATTGTAATAAAACAATTGTTAAAATATAAAGATAATAGCAAAATTATCAATAAATAGAGAAGATCGCTTGCAAAGCGATCTTTTTTTATTTAAAAAGTAATTGCCATTTATTTTTTGAAATCCTATATTTGTCCGTTTTATAAAAATGACCAATTAATATTTAATTAAAAATAATGCAGAATAAAGGACTTGTTAGAGTATTTGCAATATTATTCGGTTTGGTATGTATTTACCAGTTATCGTATACGTATTTGACATTTACTAAGGAGAAAGAAGCTGAGGTTTATGCGAAAAATAAATATCCAGACAGCGGTAGCTCAAAATTAAGAGAAGTTGCAGAACGCAATTACTTAGATTCTATCGGTAAAGAAGAAATCTTCGCTGGAATAACGTATAATGATGCTAAGGATAAAGAACTTAATAAAGGACTTGACCTTAGAGGTGGAATTAACGTAATTCTTCAGATCTCTGTAAAAGATATCCTTAAAGGATTGGCTAATGATTCAAAAGATCCAGCTTTTAATCAAGCACTAGCTAAAGCAGATGAATCTCAAAAAGATGGACAGAATACTTATGTAGAAGATTTCTTCACAGCATTTGAAAGTATTCCAGATGCTAAATTAGCTTCTCCAGACATCTTTGCAAACAAAGGATTAAGTGATGTAATTAATTTCGAAATGACAAATGCTGAAGTAAAACCAGTATTGTCTAAAAGAATTGATGAGTCAATTACCTCTGCATTTGAAGTATTACGTAAACGTATTGATAAGTTTGGGGTAACTCAACCTAATATTCAACGTTTAGGTGAATCTGGTCGTATTCTTGTAGAACTTCCTGGAGCAAAAGACGTAGATCGTGTTAAAAAATTATTACAGAGTACTGCACAATTAGAATTTTGGGATGTATATAAATCATCTGAAATTGGACAATTCTTATTTGCAGCTAACAATGTTTTAAAAGAACAAGATAAAAAAGTAGAAGAAACTGCTAAAGAAGTAGAAAAAGATTCTACAGATGCAGATACATCAGTAGAAGAATTATTAGAAGACTCTGAAGATTCTACTGAAGTAGCTGAAGCGAATCCTCTTTTTGATTTATTCGCAGGAGGACCTAATGGAGGAGGAATCTTAGCTACTGTAGCAATTAAAGATACTGCTCAATTTAATGCTTATTTAAGAAATCCAGCAGTTAAAAGCTTATTACCTGTTGAACAACGTTATGCTAAATTTGTATGGGGTAAACCTGTAAAAGATAGTGAAGTTGTTGATTTATATGCTTTAAAAGGAAATCGTGAAAGCAAGCCAGAATTAAGTGGTAATGTGGTTACTGATGCAAGTCAGACATATGATCAATTAGGACGTATTGCTGTATCTATGCAAATGGATGGTAAAGGAGCTAAGATTTGGGAAGAAATGACTGGAAGAGCTTCTCAAAACGGAAGTCAGATAGCAATTGTTTTAGACGACGTTGTATATTCTGCACCTGGAGTTTCTACAGGACCTATTTCTGGAGGACGTAGTGAAATTACTGGAACCTTTACTGTTGCAGAAGGACAAGATTTAGCAAATGTATTAAGAGCAGGTAAATTACCAGCTTCAGCAGATATTATTCAAAGTGCTGTTGTAGGACCATCTTTAGGTCAAGAAGCAATTGATAGTGGAATAAGCTCTTTCTTAATAGCATTAGCATTAGTATTAGTATGGATGATATTTTATTATGGTAAAGCTGGTCTATTTGCAGATATCGCTTTAGTAGTTAATATCTTATTTATATTTGGAGTATTAGCAGGACTAAAAGCTGTACTTACATTACCTGGTATTGCCGGTATTGTATTAACAATTGGTATGTCTGTGGATGCAAACGTATTAATCTTTGAGCGTATTAGAGAGGAACTTGGAAAAGGGAAATCTCAAGCAGACGCAATTAAAGATGGGTTTAGTAATGCATTGTCATCTATTTTTGATGCCAATATTACTACAGGACTAACTGCATTAATCTTATTTTTATTAGGTACAGGACCAATTAAAGGTTTTGCTACAACATTATTAATAGGTATTGCTACTTCATTATTTACAGCAATTTTTGTAACTCGTTTATTAATTGATGGGTTTGGTAAAAATGGAAAATCATTAGACTTTTCTACTGGATTGACTAAAAACTGGTTTAGTAAAATGAATGTTGGATTCTTAGCGAAGCGTAAAATAGCTTACGGAATTTCGGCTGTAGTTATCTTGATTGGTTTAGGTTCATTATTGTTTGGGTCAGGATTAAATCAAGGAGTAGATTTTAAAGGAGGAAGAGATTATATTGTTCGTTTTGCAAATGATGTAAATCCTACTCAAATAGCAGGAGACTTACAAGCGCAATTTGGAAGTGCTCAAGCTAAAACTTATGGATCAGCAAATCAATTAAAAGTTACTACAACTTTCAGAGTTGGAGAATCTGGTGAAGAAGTTGATGCAGATATTGCAAATAAATTATTCACAGCTTTAAAACCTCATTTAACTGAAGGATTAACTCAAGATGAGTTTATGAATGGTAAAGAGGATAAGCAAGTTGGTGTAATGGCTTCAATGGAAGTAGGACCAACTATAGCAGATGATATTAAACAATCTTCTGTATGGGCTGTATTAGGATCATTAATTGTAGTATTCTTATATATCTTATTACGTTTTAGAAGATGGCAATTTAGTTTAGGAGCTGTAGCTGCTGTATTCCATGATGTATTAATCGTATTAGGGATTTTCTCTTTAACATGGAAATTTATGCCATTTAATATGGAGATTGACCAAGCGTTTATTGCAGCAATATTAACTGTGATTGGATATTCATTAAATGATACCGTGGTTGTTTTTGATAGAATTAGAGAATTCTTTAAAGAACATACAGATTGGCCATTAGAAAAAACTGTTAACGGTGCATTAAATAGTACTTTAAGCCGTACGTTAAATACGTCATTAACTACTTTGATTGTATTATTATCAATCTTTATTTTTGGTGGTGAATCTATTCAAGGATTAATGTTTGCATTAATCGTAGGGGTATTAGTAGGAACATATTCTTCGTTATTTATTGCAACACCAGTAATGTTTGATACAATCAGCAAGGTTGGTTTGAAAATGGAAGAACCTAAAGAAGAAGAAACAGAAGAAGTGAAAGCTTAATTTTTTTCTTGATATATTATAAAAAAACCGCTACTTATGTAGCGGTTTTTTATTTTTATAAATAATAAATGGTTAGTCTTGAGAAGAGATAAAAGACATTTTATCTCCTTTTTTTAATCCCCATTGATCACTTAAACCAGCATTAATTTCTAACACATACATAGCTGGCCCTTCAGAAGGAAGTGTGGTTTCGTCAAGAGGCTTCGCGTTTTTTTGAATGCTTACAATATGTTTGCTTTGATCTATGTAAATAATATCTAATGGGATTAAAGTGTTTTTCATATAAAAATACCTAACAATACTATTCTTAAATAGAAATAACATTCCTTGATTTTCCTTCATGGATTTTCTATACATTAATCCTGTTTGGATTTGGTAATCATCATCAGCAATCTCTATATCAAGTTTTTTAATTGTAACTCCATCTTTGTTTGATAAGACTAATTTCCCTTCTTTTTTAAATTGAATTTCTTCTGTTTGTATTGTTTCTACCTTGCGAGTTTCTTTTTTGCAAGATGTATTTAAAAACAATGGAAAAGATAAAATCCCTATGATTAAAATTTTTTTCATTTTGATGTTGAATAAATAATTTAAATAAAGATACTTATAAGAACAAAAAAATCATCTTCCTTGATAGAAAAGATGATTTTAATATTGATGTAAGTGTTTATTGTTACGTTTTAAAATGAAATATTTTTATGGATTTCATTTAGAAAAAATAAATAACAGATTGTTGTATATATATTAAACTGAGGCTAATTATTTTTCCAATCAATCTTTTTAGATATAAGCATGATAGTACTTAATATGATAAATAAACCAATACTCCCTACTAGTAAAGCATAATTTTCTAACTGAATTAATACAAAAATGAATGTGTAAAGGGTTGTAAGTGAACCCCAAATAAATATTGTAAATTTTATGTTTTTAAGAATGGATTTAGAATATATGGTAATTAATGCAATCACGGCAATACCAGCAATCAAATACGCTTTTAGAAATGATGAATGTTCAGATATGGAAAGTAATAATGTATAAAACATTGATAACGCTAATCCAATCATTAAATACTGAAATGGATGAATATTGATTTTACTTACTGTTTGTAGTAAAAAAAATATAAGGAAAGTTAAGGCTATTACTAAATAGCCATATTTAACTGCACGCTCACTTTTTTGATATTCATCAACAGGAATTAATAAACGTACTCCAAAAGTAGAAGCAGTAACATTAGGCAATCCATTGTAAAACTCTTGTTCAAATTCTCTATTAATTTGCAGTACTTTCCAATTTGCCTTAAATCCTTCTTTTGTTATCTCCTTTGTTTTGGTATTAGGTAAAAAATTACCATTAAAACTTGGAGTAGGCCAATCTGACTGCATAGAGACATTAGTTTCTTTTCCAATAGGAACAAATCGCACTTGTTCACTACCATTAATAACAAGATCTAAATTAAAATCTATTGATTTTTTACTATTAAAAGAATTGCCAGATAAAGATTTCGTCTCTAGCCGATTGATATAAGAATCTTTGTTGAATTTTGAAGTTAAATTGTATTTGTTTTTTTCTATATCAATAGCTAGATTACTTTTAATACCTTTTAAGTTACTAGAGTTAACAATAACAGTTGCTTTATTCCATAAAATATCATCTTTACTAATCTCCAAAGCATCAAAAGAGGGGACAGGAAAACTACCTTCTATTTTCATATCAGCTGTGTAAACTACAGATTCATATATGCTTCTTCCTAATGTTTCGCATTTTATATTAGATTTAATGTTTAAGGTTGAAGGAAAAAAGAAAGCATTTTTAGTCGTAATTTGATCTTCTTCTGTATATGATTTTGTTTGTTCATCCCAAATTTTCTTTAGACGATGTGTTTGATAAGGAATTTTAAGTATTGGACCATAGAGTAATACTTCGTTTCCCCATTTTTGATTAATTTCATTTACTACAGATGATTGCCTATTTGCTCGTTCATGTATTAAGTTTTTTATAAATGATAGAGGAATTAATAGAATAAGAATTAAAAAACCTACCATTAACATGCGTACTGTTATGGATGATTTAAGCCATTGATTGAAGGATTTTTTTTGTTTTTGAATTTCCATACGAGTCTGTTTTTAGATTTAATGAGTAGTTTTTATTAATATGTGTTCTTGAATTATGAAGAATATTAAGCTAAGAAAGAGACCGAATGAGAATGTAAATTCCCATGCTTCATGATAAGCGATAGGATGGATGATTCTGTTTATGATATCTTTTGTTATTATAAATGGACGCTTGAGTATATCCCAAGTATTCCACCTTAAGAACCGTCCTAGATAGATGCCAAATGCTGCTAGAATTAAGCATATGTATATAATAAGATTACTGTTTTTGGTAGAAAAATAACGATTGAGAGAGCTTTGTATATTATGGATTGAAGCAAAGCAAAATAACAAACCATTTAAGCTAAAACTTAATATGAGCAAAGTATCAAACCAAATAAGGGTATTGCTGTGTTTCAAGTGTTTTAAATCCGTTATGATATAAGGAGCATTAGGGAAAAAAAGTAGCCAAACTATAAAAATCATAGAATAGATTAATGGCGATAGTTTGTTATGCTTCATAAAAAAGCTTATGATATAAGGAATTATTGCTAAGAAAAGATTCCAGATTAAAAAGGTATAGAAAATAGAATGAGTTTTTAAAATTCTAATACTTAATAATAAGATACTAAAACCTATAGACCTGAATTCGATCTAAGGGTTTATAAGAATAGTGTTAATTGGTCTGATTTGGTAGTTTCAAATTTGATAGCAGGTT
>CANMKX010000022.1 GCA_947498595.1 uncultured Aquimarina sp. | reverse complement strand
ATAAGTTGTTTTATGTATAAGTTGTTTTATGTATAAGTTGTTTTATGTATAAGTTGTTTTATGTATAAGTTGTTTTATGTATAAGTTGTTTTAAAATTAGGGGTTGCAGCTTTAAGTATAAACCAATTATGAATATTTTAACAGATAGTTATCCTATAAATTTCTAAACATTGTATTTTTACTCAAATTACATTAATTCCAATATTTTAATTCATTTTTATATTAAGGAATGATTATTGATATTTTAAACTCAATTAACAATTAAAACATATTTCTATGAAATTTATATGTATAATCTTTTTATTTCTTTCTCTAACTAGTTATTCACAAAAAACAAGTTTCGATATTAATAGTGAGGTTGGACGAACTGCTTCTTTAGTATCTGTAAGCAATATTACAAGCGGTGATGATGTAGACGGAACTCCATATTATCAAGAAAATTACACTTTAGGTGAAGTCTTCAAAGATGGTGTGCTCCAAGGAAAATCGTTACTTAAATATAATGGTTATAGTGATAACATTGAATTTCTAAGAGGAGAAACTCCTTATAATATTTTCAAAAACGATGGTCTTTCTGTTATTATTAAGAACTTAAATTTTAAGCTTTATGATATCAATGGAGAGAAAAAATTCTATATTACATTTAATAAAGGTAAAACTTCTCTTCTTTTAAATGCAAAAAAGAAATTTAAAGAAAAAGTACTACCAAAATCTAGTTATGATAAAGGACAAACTGCTAGGTTCATTTCTTCTTATCAATATTATTTCTTAAATAAAGAAGGTAAATTAATCCCTCTTAAATTAAAGAAAAAGAACATTTTAACTGCTTTAAAAGATAAAAAGGAAGATATTATTAATTACGTTTCTAAAAACAAACTTAAATACAAAAAAGAAAAAGATGTTATCAAAATTATAGATTTTTATAATTCATTATAAAAACACTTCGTAAAAATGCTTCAATTTTATATTCTATAATTTTGGAGCATTCTTATTTAAAGTAATTTACCAAAAGAGCTACAACATAGCTATATGTTTCAATCCCTTTTGGTTGATTATTAGCTTTTAAATAATTATCATAAGTTGTTTTAAAGATTGGTTCTAAAGGATTTTCATAACGATCCCAAAATTCATTCACCTCACGGTAATTCATTCTTATTCCTGGTCTTAATTTCTCTATCAAACAAATAGCTTTTTCTTCATCTTTAAAATACAAATCATTCAAACAAAATTTTAAAGCGAAAGTAGTTCCGCTATATTGATAGTATAAGTTTTCATATTCCATTGTTGCAATAGCTGCTATAAAATTAGCCTCATTTTCTTTAGCAAAACCTAATTGATGTGCTTCTTCATGACAACTTGTTGTGGGGCTTTTATAATCTAAAATTAACGCATTTACTTGAGCTTCATTTGTTATAGGGTTTAAATACCCGCTAAATCCCATATAAGTTAATGGAATACTTAACAATGATGTTTTTATACTACTTGGTTCGTATTTTAATTGTGTATATTTCCTTGACAATTCATGATAAACATATCGTGTTTCTTTAAATATTTCTGCTTTCGTATATGGCATCACAATAGCTATCGAATCATTCACTTCTATTTTTGAATGTATCTCATTTGCTTGTGATATCAGTTTTTCAGTTACTCTAATTAATTCTTCTGTTGTATATGTATCATCTAACACCAATACTCTGTGTAACGGTAATCGGTAATAGTTTAATCCCCAAAACAAGTGAAAGACTGCATATATAATTGCTAAATTACTTCCTATTTCCAATCCTATTTTTTTCCAAGACCTATTTTCCTTTTTAAAAAGGCTTTTCATTAAAAAGCGAATTAGTAATAATAACAATACAAGATATCCTATATCACCAAAAGAAAATGGTAGCGCTCCAAAAACATATCGAAGACTCTTAGATATATATTGGTACAATCCATCACTATAATATCGTTCTATAAATTCTGGAAAAAAAGAAAGTATTTTTATAATCATAAATTGTATTGGTAAACTCAATACTAAATATAATTTTGTTTTCTGTTGCATTCGCTAAAAATACAATTCCTATAAATGATATGTATTCAAAAAAATCTTAAAAATCGCTTTCTAATTTTGAAAACCTTTAGTTACTCTATAAACTTTTGATTTCTTCTTAAAATAGAAGTATTTTCGTTTGCTAAATATAGATACTTATGAATGCTGAGATAAGAGAATTAGAACCTAAGGCATTATGGAATAAATTTGCTGACTTAAATGCTGTTCCTAGACCTTCAAAAAAAGAAGAACGCGTAATAGAGTTCATGAAAAATTTTGGAGAATCTTTAGGACTTTCAACAGAAACAGATGCTATTGGAAATGTCTTAATAAAAAAACCTGCTACTGCTGGTTATGAAAATTGCAAAACAGTTGTTATGCAGTCTCATTTAGATATGGTACACCAAAAAAATGCTGATACAAATTTCAATTTCGATACTCAAGGTATAGAAATGTATATTGATGGAGATTGGGTAAGAGCAAATGGAACAACATTAGGTGCAGATAATGGTTTAGGAGTAGCTACAATTATGGCTATTTTAGAATCAAAAGATATCTCTCATCCTGCAATCGAAGCTTTGTTTACAATTGATGAAGAAACTGGTATGACTGGAGCCATTGAACTTAAAGGTGGTTGGCTAAAAGGAGATATTTTATTAAATCTAGATACAGAAGAAGACGATGAGATAGGTATCGGTTGTGCTGGAGGTATTGATATTACAGCAACAAGAAACTATGAAGAAGAAGAAACTCCTCAAGGTAAAACTGGATATTCTATTGCTATAACTGGCTTAAACGGTGGGCATTCTGGAATGGACATTGATAAAGGTTTAGGGAATGCTAATACTTTAATGAATCGTTTGTTATTTGATGGTTTTGAAAACTTTGGTTTGCGTATTGCTACTATTCAAGGAGGAAGTTTACGAAATGCTATTCCTAGAGAAAGTTTTGCTACTATAGTAATTGACTCTATACATAAAGATGCTTTTGAATACGAAATAAATGAACTGATTCAAGTATTAAAAAACGAATATGCCGTAACTGAAAAAAATCTTCATGTCGAGATCTCTGTAATTGATACTCCAGAAAAAATCATGGAATTAGGAGTACAAGAAGGCTTTCTAAAATCTTTATATGCAGCTCACAACGGTGTTTACACTATGAGTGCTTCTATTCCCGAACTTGTTGAAACTTCAAATAATATTGCTAAAGTAACTGTTGGTAATGGTGCTCTTAAAATAGCTTGCTTAACTCGTAGTAGTGTTGAAACTTCTAAAATAGATTTAACTAACAAATTGAGAGCTACTTTTGAATTAATTGGCTGCGAAGTTGAGGCTAGTGGATCATACCCTGGATGGACACCTAATACTGATTCTGAAATACTAAAAGTACTTGATGCGCTGTATCAAAAACTTAATAATGGTGAGAAAGCAAATATTGCTGCTTGCCATGCTGGATTAGAATGTGGTATTTTAGGACAAAATTACCCTAATATGGATATGATTTCTTTTGGCCCTACTATTAAAGGAGCGCATTCTCCAGATGAGAGAGCTAGTATTTCTTCTGCTCAAAAATATTGGGATTTTGTATTAGAAATCTTAAAGAATATCCCTAAAAAATAATTTATATTTTCTTTACAATTAAAAAAGCCTTGGAATTACTTCCAAGGCTTTTTATTTTATATTAGAAATATTTGATAATTCTATTATTTATCATTCATCTCTATGTGAGTCAACTCTATTTCAAAAACTAAATCAGATTTAGCAGGAATAGGTCCAGTAGCTCTTTCTCCATACCCAAGGTGAGACGGAATAAACAATACAGCTTTCTCTCCTACTTTTAGATTTTGAACTCCTTCTTTGAAACCTGGAATTAATTGTGCATCTGGAGAATAAGGCACTACTAATGGTGCATATCCTTTTGGGTTAGCTGCTTGTCTTGGGTTAAAAATTCCTAATTCTCTAGCTAAAGATTCTATACTTGTTCCAAAAGCTGTTCCATCTGTAAGGAATCCAGCATAATGAACACCTACCATATCTCCTTGTTTTGGTTTCTCACCATCACCTGGATTTAAAATTACAAGCTCTAATCCACTTTCTAATTTAGTAGCTTTCTCTTTTAACTCTGCATGTCTTTTTACTGTAGCTTTTTTTGCGTCTTCTACTTTTTTAATAGCCTCTTCTTTTTTAGCTTCTTCATCTTTAAGTTTAGCATCAAAAATGGCTACAGCATCAAATTTCTTAGCATCTTTTCCTTTTCGAATGATATTTACTTCATTCATTTTAATAGTATCTTTAGGCTTACTTCCTGATACTTCTGCAGCTCCAATACTGTCTACTACATCCATACCTAAAGCAACTTCTCCAAAAACAGTGTGCTTCCCATTTAACCAAGGTGTTTCTTTTAAAGTAATAAAAAACTGACTACCATTAGTTCCTGGACCAGCATTAGCCATAGATAGAATTCCTTTAGACTTATGTGTTAAAGAATCTACTATCTCATCTGGAAATTTATATCCTGGATCTCCAGCTCCATTTCCTTTTGGATCTCCTGTTTGTATCATAAAATCTTTTATAACTCTATGAAAAATAATTCCATTATAATATTTTTTCCCTTTATATGTGCTGTCTACCATTGTATTTGTTCCTTCTGCTAAAGAAACAAAGTTAGCTACAGTCATTGGGGTTTCTTTAAAGAACAATTCAGTTACAACTGTTCCTTTGTTAGTTATGATTTCTGCGTATAATCCATCTTTCAAGTCTGGATATTTATCTTCACAACTACTCACAACTATCGTTATGATTGTTAATAATAAAAGGCTTAGTTTTTTCATTTTTTTGCGTTAATTAATCTTCTTTTTTTATGTTATTAAGTTTTACGTTTACTATTATAGGAACATTAGTTCCTATTTTATCATTATCGCCATAATAGCCAAAAGCTAAATAAGATGGAAACACAAACGTCACATCTTCTCCAATTTTCATTAATTTCAATCCCTCTCGTAAACCATGAAACAACTCATCTTTATCAATAGGATATACTTGATTACCTAGTTCTTCTTCTGTATATATAACAGAGCCATTTAGTGTTTTAACATTGTAATCAAAATTTACAATATCACCAAACTCGGGTGTTTTTGTACTTACTGTGTCTTTTTTATTGTAATAATACCAATACCCACCTTGAGATGTTACATAATTTTGAACCGTATCTTTTTTTATTACATTTTCTATTACTGCTTGTTCTCTTTCTAATAATTTCTTATTACGTTCTGCAGAAGTCTTAATAAATGATCCTGAAAAAACATCAATAGGTTGCCTAGCTTTTGGAGTTTGACAAGCTCCATTAGCAAATACAATTCCTAGTATTAATAATATCCAAAATCGATTCATATTTCTAATTCGTTTTTATAAGATGGTAATATACTAATAAATTTTTCAACTGTTTTCTCTAATCCTAGTTCACTTTTTCCTCCTGCAGCATTAGTATGTCCTCCACCTTCGAAATGTGCTCTAGAAAATTCATTTACAGAAAAGTCACCTTTTGATCTTAATGATATTTTTATAATACCTTCTCCTTTATTTTCAATAAATATAGCTGCAAAAATAATTCCATCTAGAGAGAGTCCAAAATTCACAAATCCTTCTGTATCTCCTTTTCTAAATTTATGTTCATCTAATTCTTCTTGAGAAAGAGTTATATATGCTGTTTTATATCCAGGTAATACTTTCAAATTTTTCAATGCAACACCTTGTAACTGTAGTCTCGAATAGGAATTTGTATCATATATTTGTTGATGTATTCTTGTATTATCAGCTCCCTTATCAATCAGATCTGCTATAATACGGTGAGTTACACTCGTTGTAGATCTAAATCGAAAAGAACCTGTATCTGTCATTATTCCAACATAAATACTCGTAGCAATCTCCGGCGTTATTGCATCAACATCTCCCAGTTTTTCTATAAAATGATATATCATTTGACAGGTAGAACTCATAGTTGTATCGCTATATGTATACTTCGCATAATCATCTGGAGCTTGGTGATGATCTATCATTACATAAATTCCTTTAGCTTCGTTCAATGATCGTTCCATCATTCCTGCTCTAGAAAAATGATTAAAATCTAATGTAAAAATTAAATCTGCTTGTGCTATATATTCTTTTGCTCTTTCTTGATCTCCATCAAATTTAATCACTCCGTCTTCTCCTGGTATCCATTTTAAAAAAGATGGATAATCATTAGGAGCTATTATTATAGAATTATGTCCTTTATTTTTAAGATATTGATGTAGTGCTGTAGTAGAACCAATGGCATCTCCATCAGGGTTCTTATGTGGTACTATTACTATATTTTTTGGTGTAGATAATAACTCTTTTATCTCACTTATTTCAGATGTATTCATAAGGCCACGAATATACAATTAAATAGTATTTTAATAATAATCAATATCGTATTTTTATCTTGATTCTAACATCTTTACTATGCCTTTAAAAATTTGGTCTCTTATTCTTTTAGTATCCTTCTCTTCATGTAAAAAACGAGTTGATAAAATCCCTCAAGTAACCAACACATTTTTTACTGATTTTAAAATTGTATTTGGTAGTTGTAATAAACAAGAACTTCCTCAACCTTTTTGGAATGATATTTCCTTAATAGAACCTAATCTTTTTATTTGGGCTGGTGATAATATATATGCAGACACTGCAGATATGAAAGAATTAGCTCAGGCGTATCAAAAGCAATTAAGTATTCCTTCTTATCAAAAATTGATACAACGCACTCCTATAATGGCTACATGGGATGATCATGATTATGGAAAAAACGATGCTGGTTCTGAATGGGAAATGAAAAGGCAAAGTCAGCAATTATTTTTAGATTTCTTACAAGTTCCTAAAAATGATATTCGTCGCACTCAAGATGGTATTTATTATTCAAAATTGTATACGACTCCTAAAGGGTCTATCAATGTTTTTGTGTTAGACACTCGATATCATAGATCATCATTACAAAAAAGTTCGCTCCCTAACAAACGATATGAACCTAAACTAGGTGGAACTATTCTAGGTAAAAAACAATGGCATTGGCTTTCTAACGGATTACATAAAAGTACTGCTGATTTTAATATCATTGTTAGTAGTATACAGTTTCTTTCTTCTGAACATGGTTTTGAAACTTGGGGGAATTTCCCTAATGAGGTTCAAAAACTCAAAGAAATCATTATTTCATCCAAAGCGAAACGTACTTTAATTTTAAGTGGTGATCGTCACATTTCTGAATTTTCACACATCTCTTTAGATAAACTGCCGTACCCTTTAATTGACTTTACTTCAAGTGGTTTAACTCACTCTTACGAAGAATTTAATAATGAACCTAATCCATATAGAATAGGAGGTGTTATTTCTGTTCCTAGTTATGGAGTTTTAAAGTTTAATTTTAATCAAAAAAGCGTCTTAATGGAAATGCAAGCTCACGGGCATAAAGTATTGCAAAGTCATTTTCAGAAGTATCCTCAATAAACATTTAATGTTATTAAAAAAATACTTTATCGCTCTAAAACTTGTTTTTGATTTGATTATATATACTTTTGCAAAAAAATTAACACTAATTAAAGTTTGATGTTTTTTCTTACTTTATTTTAATTATTAAAAAATGGCAACAAATAGAACATTTACTATGCTTAAGCCAGATGCTGTTAGAGACGGACACATCGGTGCTATTCTTGAACAAATTACAGCTTCTGGTTTCAGAATCGTAGCTATGAAATTAACTCAATTAACTACTAATGATGCAAAAGCTTTTTATGCTGTTCATAGTGAGCGTCCTTTTTATGGTGAGTTAGTTGAATATATGACTAGTGGACCTATAGTAGCTGCAATTCTTGAAAAAGAAAATGCTGTAGAAGATTTTAGAACTCTTATTGGTGCTACTAACCCTGAAGAGGCTGCTGAAGGTACTATTCGTAAAAAATATGCTAAATCAATTGGAGAAAATGCTGTTCACGGAAGTGATAGTGATGAGAATGCTGCTATAGAAGGAGCTTTCCATTTTTCTGGTAGAGAGCAATTCTAATATTATAGAATTCATAAAAAAAGCGAGATGTAAAAATATTACATCTCGCTTTTTTTATATTCTTTTTTCTTATTATTAACTATCTCTCCTTGAAGCTGTATCATCAGTATCCAAATAATTAGGAACACCATCTCCATCCGTATCATCATTTGTAGGATCTCCATCTCCAATATCATTAGTAGGATTTCCATCTCCATCTCTATCAACTAACAAATCTGCATCTGGTTCTAAATCTTCATCTACTGTTAATACTCCATCTCCATCATCATCTATATCAACATAATTAGGAATATTATCTCCGTCTGTATCATCATCTTTAACAAAGTTATTATTATTAAGATCTTCTGCTATAGAACTTACGTGATCTCTATCATGATCAGCTGTATTGTTATCAAAAACTTGAAAAGTAAACACTAATGGACTATAAGATGGAATTCCATTTAAGGTACTATTAAAATACGCTAATCCACTAGGCATAAACATTGCTCCTACTCCATAATCATTATTAAAAACATACGTTCCATCAGAACTAATAGAATTAATAGTTCCTCCTTTAAAAGTATCTAATGATTGAGAGAAACCTTCAACTACTCCTCCAGCAGGTGTTGTACCGGGTAAGTCAAACCAAACAGGTGTAATTGCACTATCAAAAACAGATCCGTTTAAAAGAAATCCTTCGTATTTAACTAATGTAGAATCAGCTATTGTAACTATTTCATTTTCTCCTTCTCTAGCTCTTAATACATATAAATTTTGATCCGTTTCAACACGATTAACCACCTTAGTCTCAACTTGGTTTATTAATGGTATTTTATTACTATTACTTCCTTCTATTGTATCTATAACTATTTTGTAATCAAAGTTCGCAGGTGGATTCTGAAATTCTTCATAATTATAAAAATGAGTTTCAAGATATTCTCTTAAAAGCTCATCATCTGCTAATGCCTGTTCACCTCTATCTCTAGGAGGCTCTATTACAGTTCCATTATCATCATTTTTACAAGCATATAACCCCAGAAGACAAGCTCCCACAATAACAACGTATTTTTTTAAATTCATCTAATTACTTTTTAAGTGCTGCAAGATACGATTTTCTTGTACTTTTGTTTTATAATTGTTTAACATAAACGCAATTTTTAAGCTTTTTAATATGCGAGTCGATAAATATCTATGGTGCATCCGTTATTTTAAATCTAGAAGCATTTCTACCAATGCTTGTAAACAAGGTAAAGTTCGAGTAAATGGTGATCTTGTTAAACCATCTCGTGAAATATACGCTAGTGATACTATACAAGTTCGTAAAAATCAAATTGATTACCAATTAGTTGTCCTTGATACTCCCGATAGTCGATTAGGTGCTAAACTAGTCGATATGTATCGTAAAGACGTTACTCCTAAAGAAACGTTGCAAAAATTAGATCTTCTTAAGTATTCTAAAGATTATTATAGAAAAAAAGGAACTGGTAGACCTACTAAAAAAGATAGGCGTGATATTGATGATTGGTTTGAAGGTGATTCTGAATCTGACACTAAAGAAACAAATTAATTTTGGAAAAAGATTATTGGCAAAAAAGATATCGATCTGAAAAAACAAATTGGGATATTGGAAATATCTCACCTCCTCTTGAAAAATATTTAAATCAATTATCGAATAAAGATCTAAAAATATTAATTCCAGGAAGTGGTAATAGTTATGAAGCTGAGTTTTTACACATGAAAGGCTTTTTATCTGTTAGTGTTATTGATTTTGTAGATACAGGTTTAATCAATCTAAAACAAAGATGTCCTAGTTTTCCTCAAGCAAATTTGATTAACACTAATTTTTTTGATCATACCGATACTTATGACCTTATTATAGAACAAACTTTTTTTTGTGCCTTATCTCCTGAAAACAGATTTAATTATGCTCAAAAAATGAAATCACTATTAAAATCTACTGGTAAATTTATTGGATTATTGTTTGATCGAACTTTTAGTCATGAAGGACCTCCTTTTGGAGGAAGTTACGAAGAGTATTCTAAATTATTTTCTCCTTTCTTTAAAATAAATACTTTAGAAACTTGCTATAATTCATTTAGACCAAGGCGGAACAGCGAACTCTTCTTTATCTTTGAAAATTCAATTCCATAAACATCTTTTAACTGAATCTATATTACTATGTCAAATAATAATTCTAATATCATTTTAACTCATGAGCAAATTCAACATAAAATTAGAAGAATTGCTTATCAAATATATGAGACTAATGTTAACGAAAAAGAAATCATTATAGCAGGAGTTGCTCATAATGGTTATTTATTTGCAGAACGTATTACAGCTATATTAGAAAAGATTTCTGATATTAAAATAACGCTTTGTAAAGTTACTATAGATAAAGAGAATCCTCAAAAAGGCATTACTACATCAATAGATATAGCTGAATTTCAAAATAAGTCTCTTGTATTAACTGACGATGTTTTAAATTCTGGAACAACGTTAATATATAGTGTTAAGCATTTTTTAGAGGTGCCATTAAGCAAATTTAAAACTGCTGTATTAGTTAATAGGAATCATAAAAAATACCCTATTAAAGCTGACTTCAAGGGTATTTCTTTATCTACATCACTACATGAGCATGTTAAAATCATTTTTAATGAAACAGAAGATTTTGCTATTCTAGAATAATCTTTTTTATTTCATCTGCTATTTCATGCATTTCTTTTGAATCGGTTGTTATAATATAATCCGCTTGATTATAATAATAAGATCGTTCAAATAAATGTTTTCGAATAAAATCTTTTAATACGTCTTCTGTCTCTAAATGTGCGATTAGAGGACGTTTTTTTCTTTCGGGATATAATCTTCTTACTAATTCGTCAAGAGAAGTTTTTAAATAAACTATAGCGCCTTGATTCGCTTTTACGATTTCTAAATTATTTCCAAAGCAAGGAGTTCCTCCTCCTAAAGATATAATAGCATTGTCATGCTCTTCTAAACACTGTTTCAAATATTCATTTTCTTTCTTTCTAAAGTAAATTTCACCTTTTTCTAAAAAAATTTCAGAAATAGTTTTTTCTTCCTTTTTTTCTATATAATCATCCAGATCTATAGTCACTCTCTTTAAGGATTCTGATAAACCACTACTAATGTACGACTTACCACTCCCCATATAACCTATCAAAATAATATTCATTCTTATTTTTTTATTTCAATTTTATGTGATTTCATGCTTTTTTTAATAAAATGTAAATTTATATGAATTTTCGCTTGTATAATCCAAAATAGGTAGTATATTTGCACCCGCAATAAGGAAACATATTTAATGACCGGGTAGCTCAGTTGGTAGAGCATCTCCCTTTTAAGGAGAGGGTCCTGGGTTCGAGCCCCAGCCCGGTCACAATAATGTTCTTAAAAATATTGGATTTTATCATAAAATAATTTGATCGACCGGGTAGCTCAGTTGGTAGAGCATCTCCCTTTTAAGGAGAGGGTCCTGGGTTCGAGCCCCAGCCCGGTCACTTATTTTTTATAAAATCTTAATTAGACCGGGTAGCTCAGTTGGTAGAGCATCTCCCTTTTAAGGAGAGGGTCCTGGGTTCGAGCCCCAGCCCGGTCACAAATAATTTATTTATTCATTTAAATAAATTATTTTTTTTTACAGCTATTTCTACTTCAGTAAATAGCCCAGGTGCTGGAATTGGTAGACAGGCATGGTTGAGGGCCATGTGTCCATTAGGGCGTGTGGGTTCGACTCCCACTCTGGGCACTATCTATTATTATAATTCATTTCCAATATTATATTTAAAAACGACCATTTATTTTCATAAATGATCGCTTTTTTATTTTATTCTTTTAGTAATTTGTCAATAGTTTTTCTAGTTGATGCACTATTCCAATCTGCTGCACCAGTCTTTTCTATAACTATATGTCCTTTTTTATCTATTAAATACGTTGTAGGTAATGATGTTCCATTTAATGGTTTAGGAGTGGCTGATAATGATCTATAAATAGGAAAATTGTAACTTTTATCATTCATAAATTTATTCAGCTCCGGATCATCATCTGTTGTTACAAAGAAAAAAGCTACATCTTTATTATAATCATTGTATAATTTCTGTAAAGATGGCATTTCTGCAATACAAGGTGGACACCATGTCGCCCAATAATTAATTAAAACTACTTTTCCTTGAGCTTCTTTAAAATTTATAGTTTCTGTATTAACTCCATGTAATTTCCATGAATATCCTTCTATTTTAGTTCTATCATCAACTTGAACAACACTTGGGCTAAATGAAAATATTCTTGTTAAAACGATTTGCATCATTCCTCTTGTTGTAGGAATAAAAAACAGAATTATAAAAATTACAAATACAATATTGGATATTTTATTTTTATCGAGTTTCATTTTATAGGTATGATATTTTAGTTATTTATAAAAAAAATGAAGCGCAATCAATGACTGCGCTTCAAAACTAACAAAAAAACAACAATGAACTATCTTGAGACACTTCCTGATGGAAATGAATCTGTATTTAGTTCTAATGTATTCGAATCTGGTAAACTGTTTGCTGCCATCCCAGCTAACGGTTTTAAGGTAAATGGTGCAGGTGAATTATCTGGTGATGGTTCAACTGTAATTACAACTGTTTTTCCTCTAACATCTATTGGAAATGTAAATCCATCTGGTGCATTACGAAAAAAGTCTTCACCTGGTATTTGTGGTCCTACAGAAGCTGTTTCACTAAATCCATCTGCAGCTCCTGCATTATCATCCATTGTATCAAATGCTGTAAAAGTTCCTGTTGATAACGGTCCTTCTGGAGTTACAACCCATCCTTCATATTTCCATCCTGGGTTTAATATTGGTAATGTTAAATTAGCTGCCGGTGGCATTCCAGGAATTCCAAACCATACTCCACTTTCATCATTTCCATTATTCATAGTTCCTGGAGCTTCATCTGTAGGGGTACGTAAAAAGAATCCTCCTGCTGCATTAGCAAAACCATCCATTGCTACAGGACCAAAGTCTACAGTTGCTGTACTACTTCCTGTTGCAAAATCTGCTTTTAAATATTTTGTAGCTGCTGGTGCTGGATCAGTATCCGGTACAGGCTCAATTGTTAATACAAAAGATGTTGCTGATTCGAGATTTGATTGATCTACTGCAAAAGATGTTGCAGATAATTCTCCTGACGCATTAACACTAAAAGTTCCTGTTGATACTGGGGCTCCATTTACGATTACCCAACCTTCATAAATATAATTACTTCCTAAATCTTCTAATCCTGACAAATTAAGAATCAAATTAGAGGTATTATTTACGTTTCCTGCATCATCATCGCTGCTACAAGAAACAACTGCTAAGCTTAATACAAAAGCCCCTGCAATTAATACTTTTTTTAACATTGCTTTATTCTTTATGATTTCTATTTGTAAAATTACAGCTCTGATTTCAGATAAAATGTTAGCTAGCTAACATTACTTATATTATCACAAGAATAATGTCTTTATTTAGATCGCCATTTTCATTCGAATTTCTTTTCGATTAAAATCTATTTGATCATTATCTTTTAATTCATTCATTATAATATTTAAGGTAGGTCTTGATGTACCTATAAGATTTGCAATATCTTTTTGCGTATATGGGTGTCGTATTATTACATCTCCTGTATGCTCACATTGCGTTCCATAATCTTCTTTTAATTCATTAAAAAACTCTAATAAACGTGTCTTTGTATCTTTAAACAATAGAAGATGTAATCGTCGTTCCAATCGTTTAAATCGCATACCAATAAATTTATAGATTTTTAAACTAAAAGATTCATTATCTCTCATTAATTCATGCATTGTATCTACTCCAATAGGACAAATTGAAGTTAGCGTATCTACAGATTGTGCGAATTCTGTTCTCTTATTTTCTCCTAGAATTGCTTTTTCTCCAAAAATTTCACCTTTGGTCAAAATTGCTTTAATTACTTCTCCTCCATCTTCAGAATAATATCCTATTTTAACTTTACCTTTTTCTATTAAATATATCTTATTGGCTGAGTCTTCTTCAAAATAGATGTAATCACTTTTTTTATAATCTTCAAATTCATGAGTTTCTTGATATGCTTTGAATTTGTGGGGACATAGGAGTTTAAAAAGATTAGAATCCTCAAAAAACCAAATCGAATTCATAACCAATGTGTTTACTTGTTAGTAATTATGGTGTCGTAAGCAGCTACATTTCCTTACAATATTTTTTCAATCACTTATAGAATATTTAAAAACATGATATTGTTTTTCTATTTTATTGATCATTATTAATTGTTATTTCGTAATTTTTATAATTAATTAGTTCTAATTCTTTAAGTTCTTTCATTGCTATATTTAATCGAGACCTTGAAGTTCTTATCAGACTGGCTAAGTCCTGCTGTGTATATGGATGCTTCAAAATCAAATCTCCTGTATCTGGATCCTTATAAGATTCATAATATTCTTCTAGTTCTACAAAGAGTGCCCATATTCTAGTTTTGATATCATTATGTATTAAAACATTTAACCTTTTTTCTAATCGGTAGTATCGTTTATATATTTGATAATAAATTTCAATTTTGAACAACTCATCTTTAAACATTATCTCGTAGATAATTATAGAAGGTATTGCATATAATTCTGTTTTTGTAATTGTTTTTGCAAATTCATTTCTAGTTGTATATCCTAGAATTGATTTTTCGCCTATTATAGTTTCTTCTTTTAAAATATATTTCAAGAGCTCTTCTCCTTGTTCTGTATAATTGCCTATCCGAACTGCTCCTTTATTTATATAGTATATTTTTTTTGATGATTCTCCTTCTCTATAAATGTACTCACCTTTATCATAAGTCTTTAAAAATCTATGATTTAAGTATTCTTTTATTCTTTCTAATTTGTGTAAAAAACTCATTTTTAATTTTATAGTCGCCTAATAAAATCATGAGCATTGACTTATCATACCTATTCTTGATATCGGTATTTTTTCTTTTTATTTTTACAGCGATCTATATCATTAATAAGGAGGTAGAACAATTATATAGAACAAATTGTTGATAATATACTAGAACTTTATATATGAATATATCAGCATATTATCCTGTGTAATTAAACGGGTTATTTATTCTTATAGTATCCTAAAAGCACTAAAAGACAAAGAGTTGTAACATTTTGCTACAACTCTTTATTTTATTACTCTCTTTTTAATTATTAGATTCGCTTACGTATTTCTTGTAATGTTTCTTCACGTATTAACACCCCGTCTTTAAAAACTGTTTCTAAAACACCTTCTTTTTCTTCATCTAACGTACATTGATCTTTTAGTATTAGATTCTCATTTTCGTAAAATAATGAAATCAAACCTTTTGCTGATTTTTTTGTTCCATCATCTGTAATTGGATTCTTAAAAATCGCTCTCCCTTTTCCTTTTACTTCTACATAAGTCGCTTTCATTGCAAAACCAAAAGTATCTCTAGTATTGTATTGATATGTAAAACTTCCTATTCCTAAAACAACATTTGTAGATGCGAAGCCTTTTTCTTTTAATCTCTCACAGATCAATTTTGCTCGATCAATTGTAATACTATCTCCATAAATAGCACCGATTTTAGGATTCAATACTTTATATCCTTGCTCATTTATAGTTCCTCCAAATTCGTCCCAAAGCAATTCAATTACTCCTTTTGCTATAATTGGATTTGTATTATCACATCCACAAATAATAGCTACTGGATCTCCTGAATCTGGACGAATAACCAATTTACCATCTCTTGACAAAATCTCTCTTTTAAGTGCTGGTAAATATTCTGTTAACACTTTCCATAAATCCCATGTATCAGAAACAACTGATAGTATTCCTGATGGATATGTTTCAATTAATCGTTTAAATGTGCCTATTTCGTCATCTTTACTTCCTGCACACATTACACTGTGCTCTGTTGCATTTACACTTCCTACAACTAATTCTTCTGTCACATCTGCTCCATAAAAATCTTCAAATGCTTTTGCTACTGGTAATGTATCGCTTCCTGAGAATGATAATGCGTGCCCCATACCACTAATTATTGCTGACTCTGTTCCTGACATCCCTCTCATAGAAAAATCATGTCCTTGCCAATTTATAAAGTCAAGATTAGCTTGATCAGTTTCTAATGCAAATTTTGTTAGTATTTTTCTATATTGTTTTGCTATCGTAGCAGATGTACATGGTTGCCATATTACATTTGACAATAGTGTCTCTAGATAATTTGTTAACCAAAAAAACTCTGGCTCAGTATTTACCATTGTAAACATGGGTACTTTTATAGGTACTTCTGTTCCTTCTGAAACTGCTTTTATTTCTATTGGTAAATAGCCTAAATCATGTAGTGCTTCTATATGTGACACGTCATAATCTACACCTAAATAATGATCCACATATTTTTTATACTCAGTTATTACAGCTCTCTTAGGTTGATTAAAAAATTCTTGATTGAATTGCTTTATTAAATATTCTTTTATGAAATATTGTAATCCAAAGAATACAACAGCATTTATTCCATCTATTCTACTTTTTCTAGGTGTCCAATTTGAATATACCATATTGGTTCCCTTTGGATATTGCTCTTTATGGCCTAATTTATACCCGTCTGTTAATAATAGTGGATTCATAATCTTTTATTTTGCGTTATATATACACAAATATATATTTATTTTTAAATTCTACAACTGTATTTTACTTTTTTAACATATTCAATTACTTCAAAAAACAAAGCGATCGAGGTTATGACTAACCTCGATCGCTTTGTTTTATATTTTTAATTTATTTAATTTCTTCCTTTTTCGGTAGGATATAACTCTTTTACAAAATCACTTTGCCAATAGTCTTTTGTATTAATATCTAACGCTGTTAATTTTCCAGTAAATCCTGCTCCTGTATCTATATTCCATAATGTATAGGCTTTTATTGGCTTTGTCTTTTTGTAATTAGTGGTTGCTGTATGTCCTATATAAATTTCTTTATAATGTTGAAACCTCATCGGAATTGCATCTTCACTCTGCAATTCTTTTTCTGCAACTTTTTCTGCTAATAAAGCAGATTCCCATAAAGTCCGATCCCAATAGTAATTAGATTTGTATTCTTCTTTTTCTACTCCATGCATAGATGTAAATCCAGCGTGAATGAATAATCGGTTTTGATCGTCAATGTAATAATCTTGAAGTTTTTTAAAAAAATCTTTATGTGTTTGTGAGGTTATTAATCCTGATGTAATATAACTTTCTATGGTTTCTTTTCCTCCATGTGCTAACCAGATAGGATTCGTTGCTCCTGTTTTCAACCATAATTCGCACCAAATGTCATGATTTCCCTTTATAAAAACACATTTATGTGTATTAGATAGCGATATCAAATAGTTTATAGTTTCTGCTGCTTCACTCCATCCATCTATATAATCTCCCAAAAAAATTAATTTATCATCGCTAGTTATATTAGCTCTTTCTAAAACTTGTTTTAATGCTTTATATCCCCCGTGTATGTCTCCAATCACTAGTATTCTCATAATTAAATTATTGCTGAAAATTTTTGAATCGTCATTTCAATCCAATTATATTCAGGTATTTTTTTTATTTCATTAAGATACTCGTCAGGAACCCTATTTATTCCTATATATGCTCCTATAATTTGCCCTGCAATAGAACAATTTGTATCTGTATCTCCTCCCAAGTCTATCAATTCATTAAATATCGTAGTCACACTTATATGTTTTATTTGTGTAGCTGCATATATTGCTAACGGAACAGAATTAACTACATATCCATCACTCCCTAATTTCCCTACAATTGAAATAGATGGGTTTTTAATTTCATTGATTTGAATAAGGCGATCTCTTATTCTTGTATCTGGTATTTTATTTATTATAATTTGGATAAGATTTTCTTCTTTTTCCCATCCTCCGGATATAATTACTTTTATCGCTATATATATAATGAGCCCTCCTACGTAAGCTTCGTCATTATGGTGTGTAATCGAACAAATTTCTTTCAGTAAATTTCTATTACATTTCTTCACAAAAGCTACTGGTGCTATTCGCATCGCTGCTCCGTTTCCAGCCGCATATTCACCTCTTCGTCCCACTTGACTCCAATGTCCACCAACTTCTAATTCCTGTAATGCTTTTATCGTTGCTGCTCCAGCTCCTCTCAATTTTCTTGTCTTATAAAATTTACGTAATGAATGAGCTACTATTTCTGGAGTTAACTGTAAATTATTTATATATGCTTCGCATGTAACAAGACTTAACTGCGTATCATCTGTAATATTCCAATCTTTCTTATTTACAAATGGTTTACCAAAGGGGTATGCTACTGTTGCATCTTCTTTTTCTTGGAATTCGTGAGCACTTCCCATTGCATCACCTATCGCTCCTAATAATAAGCTTCCGCTACATCGCTCTTGTATCGAAATCATATTCTATTTGGCAAATTCTATATAAGGTGATGGTATATGATCTGTTAACCAGACTCCGTTTTCTGATTGATAAAACTGAATTCCATCACGATACATATCTCTTGCTCGTATTGTCAAAATAATTGGAATTCCTCTTCTTGCTCCTACCTTAGCTGCTGTATTTCTATCATGGCTTAAATGAACATGATGACGGCTCATTTTTAAAATCCCTTTCTCTTTTATTGCTGGTATAAATTTCCCTACTGTACCGTGAAATAAAAAAGCAGGTGGCTCTTTACTATCATATCCTAATGTTACTTTTATAGAATGTCCTTGATTTGCCCTAATTTTAGTTTCATTCTCTTTAAAACTAAATCTTTGTTTATCATTAGTCATTACTATTTCTCTTAACAATTCTATCGTTAAGAGAGGCTGTTTTCTTTTAGATCTACTAAGTAACTCTGTCACCGAAGCCCATCCATTATCATCTAATTTCAATCCTATTTTTTCTGGATTGTGCCTTAATATTAAGCTTAGATATTTACTTATTTGTTTGTGTTTTGAATTCATTCGTTTTTTGATTGATTGGTTCTATTTATATTTCTCTAGTATTCTAATAAAATCTTTTTTTTGCAAAAAATTAATCCAATCTCTATCATTTCTAATTGCATCAACGGTATGTTCTTTATTTTTAAGTGATTTTTCAAGATAAATTAAGGCTTCCTCTTCTTCTTTTAATAACGCATAAGAACATGCTAGATTATATGATTTACCATTTAAATTATATCCTTTTAAAGAATAGTTTTTAGCTTTAATCAAATATTTTCTTTTAACCTTATCTTTATTTTCTAAATGAACTAATAAAATATATGCTGTTCCTAATATGTCATAATGTTGATTTTTAAAATCAACATTATCTACATATTTTTCTATTATAGCTATACCTTCAAGTAATTTATTTTTATTTTTCTCTATATCCCCAATTCGACACATTATTTCACCTATGCATATTCTTGCTTCATTATAATTTAAGTTTATAGTTAAACATTGTTGAAAAGCTTCAATAGATTCATTTAATTTCGCTATATTATTAGTAGTAATTCCTTCAGCTAATAATGCAAATCCCTTATTAAACCACAGATATTGATTATTTGCATCATATGTTATAGCACTATCGAAAATCCGTAAACTTGTTTTATAATCCTTATTTTTAAAAAACTCTAAAGCATAACCATTTACAAAATTTAAAAACGCATCATTCAGATCTTTATCGTTTCTATTCTTTTCTACTTCAATAGTATAATAATCAATATTATCAAAATCCTTATTAATTCTATCTTCAATCATTTGCAGAATAATTTTCTCTATAGATTCTCTTTCTTGATATTCTTTTTCTGCTTTTCTTGCTATTTTCTTACTAATTAACAGTCTTTTATTTATATCCTTATATTCATGATTATCTGCAATATCTTTTACATTCTCCAAAACATTATTTACATAACTAAATGGATTTCTAAGTATTTCTGGTGTATCTAAATCTGAATCATTATTCATTTTTTTAATTTCTGCATTCAATTTCATGAAAAATAAATCTGCATCATATCCTTTAATCAAATATGCATTTTTATTTCTAGTATGCAATAACTCTTTTACTTTATCACTTGGATCATTATTTTTATATCCTACCCAATATAAATTATTAGCAAATGACCCTAAACTTTTCACATAATCAAATATTTTATCCTCTCCGCTATAACCGATTATAATCCAAGTTCTTTCATTACATATTCTCTCAAATAGTTTTGGAATAATTTTCTCTGTTTCATTTAATTCATCTGGAGAATTTAATAACCATAATCCATGATGTTGTCCATGTAAATATGTTACAGATTGACTTTCGATATTATTAGTAGTCAAATCATTCATAGTAGTTACATCATAAGTAGGAGGTAAAAAATTAAAAAGTCCTGATGCTCTTAGTAATAAATCATCAAAATTTACAGTCAATATATAATCAACATATTCATATTTTAATAATTGTGCTAAATATATATGACCAACATTTATTTTTACTTTATCAGCTCTGATATATCCTTTTAATAAACTTTTACGCTCTTGAGGTGTCAATACCTCCATTACATTATAATAACTTTTATCTCCTCTACTGATTAATTCTTTTATTTCAGGTTTTTCATTAAACTTTTGGAAAATATCATCAACTATATCATTTGCTAACGGAATTCCTGCACTAACTGACATCCCTGCTCCTAATAAAATTATAGGCTTCGGTTTATTTAATTTTTTAGCTTCTTTTATAAGATATGCTATACTTTCAATTGTTTTATCCTGCATCGTCTCTTACATTAATTCTTCTCTTACTTCCATTAAAGCGAAACCTAGTAAATTTTCTCCTCTCCATTTCATAGGGTTTAAAATATTACCATGATCTTGTGCCATTCCGATTCCCCATATAGCATCTACTGGGCTTGCCTCTACAATGATTCTATCTTTTGTGTTTACCAAAAATTCTTTAAGTTTCTTATTTTGACTAAATTTTTGATAATTCGCTTTCTTTACAATTTCGTATTTGTGTGCATCCCAAATTTTGGTGTCAAAATTTTTTACTTTTCGCCCTAACTTTTTTACATCATTTGGATGCTTAGACATAATTATTTCTTCAAAAATTGCATTATCTTTAAATAATTTTGCTTTATGCGCCATCATATAATGCTCTGCTGTTGGATATAATATCCCATCTTCTTCAAATGCTATAGGATACCATTGACTGAAACAACTTTTATCTATTATATCTTTTGTTTTTGGAGTATGTCCCCAGAAAAATAGATATTTAAGTCGCTTATTTTCATTAAAATATTGTTGTATTGTTTTTATAGAATATTTCATCGTATTGTTTCCTTAAATCGTTCTATCAATTCCTCTATATCTTCATATCTAGCTAGTTGAAATTTCCATGTTTCTGGTATTGCACCAAAGCCATAATACAGCCCTGCTAATCCTCCTGTTATTGCTCCTGTAGTATCTGTATCACTACCTAAATTCACAGCTTTCAATACTGCTTTCTCATAATTATCTGAAGTTAAAAAACACCACAAAGACGCTTCTAAAGATCTTAAAACATATCCTGTTCCTTTTATATTAAATCTTTCTTTCTTTGTTATATCTTTTCTTAATAATCTATCAAACATTATTATTTCTTTAGCATCAAATCGCTCTTTTGAAACAAAGTCATTGATTTCTTTTTTTAAACGATCGTAAGCGCTTTTTTTATCAAGTCCTTTTAATAATAATATTCCGTATTCGACATATATAAAACATGAAAAAACAGCTCTAAAATGTGCATGAGTTATAGAGGATACTTCTAAAATTTTTAGATATCTTTTATCTATTGATGGTTCATTTTTTAAATAATATACTAAAGGTAGTATTCTCATTAACGAACCATTTCCATTTGAGTATTCGTCAAAGCCTCCTGTAATTTCAGGTTTTACTCCTTGATCTATCAGATTTATAGCTTTTCTTGTCGTAATACCAATATCGAAAACACTCCCTCTTGGTGTCCATAAATTGTTATTATACCATTTTGAATATTTTTTTGAGATATCTACTATATCATATCCATTGCATAATGAATCTATTGTACAAAATGTCATAGAACTATCGTCTGACCAAGTTCCTAATGGTTGATTATGCGTTCCATATCCTACCATGTCGTTCACTGGGTTCAGTTCTAATATAGCTCTATCTTTAAATTCAAATGGTACACCCAACGCATCTCCTACGGCAACTCCAATAATTCCTCCTTTGATTCTATCTAACATAACTGTTCGTTTTTTATAATTTGATTTGATGTACTGTATCTATGTCTTTAAAAGAATTGGTAGTAAAAACATGATCGAATGTTTCTTTTAATTCTTCTGTTCCTTTACTAAATATCCCATGACTCACTATTAAACTCATTGCAGTTGCTCCCTTTTCTTTTAGTGCTTTTGCTAATCCTAAAAATGTTCCTCCTCCATCACAGATATCATCTACTATGACACAATGTTTTCCTTTTAAATGATTTTCATATACTTTAAATCCTGACAATTTTCCTGTTTTTACATCTCTTTTTTTGGAACATTCTATCACTTCAATTCCTCCTAGATATGCTGCTACTTTGTATAT
The DNA here is from genome assembly GCA_947498595.1 of uncultured Aquimarina sp. Taxonomy (GTDB): domain Bacteria; phylum Bacteroidota; class Bacteroidia; order Flavobacteriales; family Flavobacteriaceae; genus Aquimarina. The sequence continues at coordinate 40,847 of CANMKX010000022.1, read as the reverse complement.
TTTTTTAAGTGCTCCACCGTCTGGTGATATTAAAACTACTTCTTCTTCTAGCAACTCTAAGCATTTTTTTACAAACTCGTAATTTTGAATTACTGCTACATTTTCTATAACTGCTGGTGTAACTTCGCTATGCGGATCAAATATGAATACTTTATCATAATTCTGCGCATTGATCAAATTTGCATACACTTTTACGCTCAACGCTTCTCCAGCAACCATTACTCTATCTTGTCTGGCTCCTGGGAAGTAAGGAATATATACTTGAATTTTTTTAATCCCCATTCGCCGTAAAGCATCTGTTGCTATCAATAACATTCCTAGGTCGTTAAAAGATTGTATACGATGCGTGATCATTATCTCTTCTTCTAGATCATTTTCTGTTATTTTAATATGTGGTTCTCCTCCATTAAATAAAAAACTTTTGAATGCTATAGATTTACCAAAAGGAGAAAATGAAGTATCTAAATGTAAAAACTGCATAATTGTGTAATTTATACGCAAAAATATATCACTTCAATTACATGACAAAATATTTTACGTAATTTTTACACTAATTTAATTTTAATATCTTTTATAGGTTACTAATATTAAAACTTTATGCTATAGAAAATTAGTATTACAGGTGTTTTGTAGTTTATTTAATATCAAAAAGGAATCCTTCTTCTTGTAGTTTAAAATATTGTTTTTTATTAAATTTGAATAGGTTAGCAGGTCTACCTCTACCTTCTGATACTTTTTCTTCTAATTCTTCTAAAATTTTAAAGCTTAGTATTTTTTTTCTGAAATTTCGTCTATCGATAGGTTTTTGAAGAATCGTAGTATATAATTTTTCTAAATCTGAAAATAAGAATTTATTTGCTAATAAATCAAATCCTATAGGTTCGTAAGTAAGTTTACTTTGTAATCTTTTGGTAGCTGCCTCAATAATATGTTCATGATCAAATGCTAGTTCTGGTAAATCTTGCATATCAAACCATGCAACATCTTTTGCATCTGTATCTGCTTTTATATGATGTCTCTCTGGTTTTACTAGGCAAAAATAAGCTACACTAATTACTCTATTACGAGGGTCTCTTTTTGGTTTTCCGAAAGAGTAAAGTTGTTCTAAATAATCAACTTTTACATTGGTTTCTTCTTTTAATTCTCGTTCTACAGCCTCTTCAAGGCTCTCATCTTCTAGAACCAACCCTCCTGGTAAAGCCCAGGAATCGATAAACGGAGCTACTTTTCTTTTAATTAATAATACTTTAAGTGTTTTTTCTTTGTATCCAAAAACAACTGCGTCTACCGCTACCTTTATATTTTGTTGTACCATTGCTACAAAAATAATATTTTATCTTTTTAGGTTTTCATTTCGTTTAAAAAAAGGTGTTATTTTTAAAATGATACTTAAAAAAATGACTATCCTAATAAATAGAATAGTCATTTTTTAAATTACAGTAATGTACTATTACGTGTATAAATTATGCGTTTTGCTTTTTGATTAAGTTTAACGCTGATCCTTCTTTAAACCACTCAATCTGAGGTGCATTATAAGTATGATTTAATTTTATCGTATCCGATGAACCATCTGCATGTACAATTTCTAATGTTAATTGCTTTTCTGGTGCAAATGCATTTAAATCTGTAAAGTTGAATGTATCATCTTCTTGAATTAAATCATAATCATTCTCATTAGCAAACGTCAATCCTAACATTCCTTGTTTTTTAAGGTTTGTTTCATGGATACGAGCAAAAGATTTTACTATAACGGCACGCACTCCTAAGTGACGTGGCTCCATAGCTGCATGTTCACGAGAAGAACCTTCACCATAATTATGGTCTCCGATTACTACTGTAGGTACACTTGCTGCTTTATAAGCTCTCTGTACTGTTGGTACTCCATCATACTCACCTGTCAATTGGTTTTTAACAAAGTTTGTTTTTTGGTTATATGCATTAACAGCTCCTATCAAACAGTTATTAGAGATGTTATCTAAGTGTCCTCTATAACGTAACCATGGTCCAGCCATTGAAATATGATCCGTAGTACATTTACCAAAAGCTTTAATTAATAATTTAGCTCCAGTAATGTTCTCACCATTCCAAGGTGCAAACGGTGTTAATAATTCTAAACGTTCTGAATCATCAGCAACACTTACTTTAACTCCTGACCCGTCCTCTACTGGTGCAAGATATCCTGCATCTTCAACAGCAAAACCTTTTGATGGTAATTCCCATCCTGTAGGTTCGTCTAACGTTACTTCTTCTCCATTTTCATTGATTAATGTATCAGTGATTGGATTGAAATCTAATCGTCCAGAAATTGCTATTGCTGCAACCATTTCTGGTGATGCTACAAATGCATGCGTATTAGGGTTTCCATCAGCACGTTTTGCAAAGTTACGGTTGAACGAGTGAATAATTGAATTTTTCTCTTCTTTATCAGCTCCTTCTCTAGCCCATTGTCCGATACATGGTCCACAAGCATTTGTGAATATTTTAGCATCTAGTTTTTCAAAAACTTCTAAAATACCGTCACGATCTGCTGTGTAACGTACTTGTTCTGATCCTGGATTAATACCAAAATCAGCTTTCGTTTTAAGTCCTTTATCTATTGCTTGTTGTGCTATAGAGGCTGCTCTTGATAAATCTTCGTATGATGAGTTTGTACAAGAACCTATTAATCCCCACTCTACTTTTAATGGCCAACCATTAGCTGTAGCTTTATCTGTCATTGTTCCAACAGGTGTTGCTAAATCTGGCGTAAATGGTCCATTTAAATGTGGTAATAATTCAGATAAATTAATTTCGATCACTTGATCAAAATACTGTTCTGGATTAGCGTATACCTCAACATCTCCAGTTAAGTGTTCTTTTACAGCATTTGCTGCATCTGCTACTCCATCACGGTCTGTAGCACGTAAATAACGCTCCATAGATTCATCATACCCAAAAGTAGAGGTAGTTGCTCCTATTTCTGCTCCCATATTACAGATAGTTCCTTTACCTGTACATGACATAGAAGTAGCTCCTTCTCCAAAATATTCGACAATTGCTCCTGTTCCTCCTTTAGCAGAAACAATTCCTGCTACTTTAAGAATAACATCTTTTGGTGCTGTCCATCCAGAAAGTTTTCCTGTTAACTTTACTCCTATTAATTTAGGAAATTTAAGTTCCCAAGGCATTCCTGCCATTACATCTACTGCATCTGCTCCACCTACACCTATGGCTACCATTCCTAATCCACCAGCATTTACTGTATGAGAATCGGTACCGATCATCATTCCTCCAGGGAATGCATAGTTTTCTAATACTACTTGGTGAATAATTCCTGCTCCTGGTTTCCAAAATCCAATTCCGTATTTATTAGATACAGATTCTAGGAAATTAAACACTTCATTACTCGTGTTTAATGCTGATTGTAAATCTTTTCCTGCTCCAACTTTTGCTTGAATCAAGTGATCACAATGTACAGTTGTAGGAACAGCTACTTTATTTTTTCCAGCCTGCATAAATTGCAATAAAGCCATTTGTGCCGTGGCATCTTGACAAGCGATACGGTCCGGCGCAAAGTCTACATAATCTTTTCCTCTTTTAAAAGCTGTTTCAGCTTTACCATCCCATAAATGTGAATATAAAATTTTCTCTGCTAAAGTTAAAGGTCTTCCTGTAAGTTCGCGTGCTGCATTTACACGTTCACCTATCTGGCTATAGACCTTTTTTATCATATCGATATCAAATGCCATAAACTATTTTTTTTAAGTATTGAAAGTCTTGCGAAAATACGAATTTTTGACTATTTTATTACATCTCTTGCTAGTTTGTAATGAGTCTAACTTTTTTTGATTTTTTAAGAAAATCTTCATTTCATTTTTCTGATATTCATAATTTACACCTATCTATTATATCATATTCATAAAATACTCGTCATCTTCACTTTTTACTTTCTCATTAATTTAAGAAAACGTTATCGTAAAAAAATCCTAATTTCTTCTAATTTGGTCTAATTCTTGTAAAAGCACAAAAAAAGCGAAACTAATATGGGTTTCGCTTTTCTTCGGAAAAAATAATCTCAATGACGCCTGTTGCGTCCTTCATGCTTTGTTTTTCTTTTCTTCTTTATTTTTTTAAATTCTTCTAATTGTTCTGACGACAATGTTGCTTCAAAAGCTTTTCTTTTTTCTTCTAATAACTTCTTATTGTTCTCTATCATTGTTTTTTGATTCGATGTATAAGTAGCTTTTAAAGCTTTCTTTTTCCCTTTTCTTGAAAGGTCTTCATTTTTAGTAATTGCTATTTGCTCTGCAGAAAACGTTGCTTTTAAAGCTTTTCTTTGCTCTTTTCTTAATTTTCTTTGTTCTTTTAAAACTGCTTGTTGGTTTTCATTTAAGCTTTTATAGAACTCTTTATATTCTTTTTTATGCTTTTTATGTTTCCCATGTCCTTTTCCCTCTTGTGCTAAAGAAACATTTGTTGCTAGACAAACTACGGTTATTATAAATATGATTCTTTTTACTATATTTTTCATCTGTGTTTTTTTATTTTTTATTCTAATTTTCTACGAACGTTCAATACTAAGACTGCTTATTTAAAGAAAGGTTTAATGAGAATAAAAAAAAGCTCAAATTATTTAAATAATAATTTGAGCTTTTGATATAATTGAATTTATTTCTATTTAAAATAAACTCTTAATAATTTCTTCTATACTTATTCCTTCTGCTTCTGCTTTATAATTCTTAATCATTCTATGTCTAAGAATTCCTATACTTACAGCTTGAACATCTTCTATATCTGGAGAAAACTTCCCTTTAATAGCTGCATGTGATTTCGCTGCTAATATCAAATTTTGAGAAGCTCTTGGTCCTGCTCCCCAATCTATGTATTTTTTCACTAGTTCACTTGCCGTATTTTCTTTGGGCCTAGTTTTACTTACCAAACTTACTGCATATTCAATTACATTATCTGTTACTGGTATCCTACGTATTAGTTGTTGAAATGCTAATATTTCTTTTGCTTTCAATAATGCATTGATTGTTTTTTTACTATCTCCTGTAGTGCTTTTTACAACATCTACTTCTTCTTGAAATGTAGGATATTTCAATTCGATAGAAAACATAAATCTATCTAATTGTGCTTCTGGTAGCGGATATGTTCCTTCTTGTTCTATTGGGTTTTGTGTTGCTAATACAAAATATGGCAAATCCAATTTATAATGATTCCCTGCAACTGTTACAGATCTTTCTTGCATTGCTTCTAATAGAGCTGCCTGCGTTTTTGGTGGTGTACGATTAATCTCATCTGCTAAGATGATATTTGAGAATATAGGTCCTTTTATAAATTTAAAATGTCTCGTTTCATCCAGTATTTCACTTCCTAAAATATCACTTGGCATTAAATCTGGTGTAAATTGAATTCTTTTAAAATCCAATCCTAACGCTTGCGAGATCGTATTGACCATTAACGTTTTTGCTAATCCAGGTACTCCTATTAATAAGGCATGTCCTCCAGAAAAAATAGACAACAATATTTGATCTACTACTGCTTCTTGCCCTATTATTATTTTTGATATTTCTTTTTTTAGTTCGCTGTGCTTACTTACCAGTTCTTTTACTGCTGCAACGTCTGACATATTTTATTTTTCTTTTTTTAACCAGTTACCACTGTAATCGCAATTTTTATATTCTCCGTTGATTTTTATGTAAGTATCTTTTATTTTTTCATCTTGCCATTTTTCAATAGCTCTAATTTGCTTTTTTCTTAATGCTAACTCCTGTATTTTAGAATAATCTTTTGCATAATCTGCTATGTGTTCGTCATGTCTATCTAAAACTGTAATAATTTTAAATTTCTTACGTCCTTGACGATCTTCATCAGGAATTACCAAAGACACTTCATTTGTTTTCAACTTTGATACTTGATCGTACAATATAGGATCAATTTTGGTAAGTTCAAAGCGAGTATCTCCTGTTGTTGGATTAATTAATTGTCCTCCGTCTTCTTTTGTTTCTTTTTCGTCACTAAACTCTCTTGCTGCTTCTTGAAACTTTAAATCTCCTGCTACGACTCTTGCTCTAATAGAGTCTATTAATTTTTTAGCTTCGTTAATAGTTTCTGTAGTTGGTTCTGGTTTTAATAATATATGTCTTACATCTACTTCTTGACCTCTAATTTTGTCAACAGTTAAAATATGGTATCCAAACTCTGATTTAAATGGCTCACTAATTTCTCCTTCTTGTAAACTAAATGCAGCATCTTTAAATTCTTTTACATAAGGATCTGTTCTCTTTAATGTATATTTTCCTCCTGATGATCTTGATCCAAAATCTTGAGTATACAATACTGCTTTTGTTGCAAAACTTGCTCCGTTTTCTAGAACATCGGTTCTATAAGTATTTAATCTATCTAATACTTCTTTAACTTTTTCTTCTGGAATTTTTGGTTCAATTATAATTTGAGCCAATTCTAATTCTGTTCCAAATTGAGGTAAGGAATCTTTTGGGATTTCATCAAAATATTGACGTACTTCTTCTGGTGTAATCTCTACTTCTTCAACAATTTTAGAGCGCATTCTATCCGATAATAAATTTGATTTATTAATTTCGAATAATTCTTCTCTAAACTCTACTAAGTTATCTTTTTTATAAAATTTCAATACTTTCTCTGTAGTTCCTAATTGTTGTGTCATTACAGATATTTGCTGATCTACTCTTGAATCAACTTCGGCATTAGATATAATAATACTGTCTTGTACTGCATGGTGTGCATATAATTTATTTTCAAATAGACTTCCTGCTAATTGACATCTTGAGACATCAGCTACAGAAATTCCTTCGCTTTTTAGTTGTTCATATGCAATATCAATATCGCTATCTAATAATACGTGTTCACCTATTACAGCTGCTACCCCATCAATTTTTCTACGCTGAAAAGGCTTTGTTTCTACTACTGGTTCTTCTTCTTTAACTTCTTCTTGAGGTATTGTATCTTGTACTTCAACTTGAGTTTCTTGTGCATTCATTTGCATTCCAATACATAATAGTACTAGAATCCCCCATACCTTTTGATTAATTATAGATTTCAAATTGTTTGTTTTTAATTGCATCTTTTGTAATATCCTTTTCTAATTTCCTTACTAGTTCTTGTTTCCGCTTGTTCAAAATGATCTGCTTTACCGTCGACTTAACATATCCTAATGGTGCAGTCTCATTACGTTTTAAGACCTTTTTAATTCTGACCAAATATACACCTAAGGAGTCAAGTAGGTGTATAGTTTTTTGTTTTTTTAATATTTCCTTTTTCTTTAGTTTCTTGAGTACCGGTATTTTCTCTATTACTTGATCTAATTCTACCCATAAAGAATCTTCGAAAGAGTGTTTGATAAATTGTAGTTTATTTTCATTTAAAATTATCCTATCTTCATCATTATAACGATCAAATTGTTTTCGCGTTGCAACTACGTTTTCATAATCTGGAGATAATTGGACGTATCTTAATTGAATTAATTCTGTTTTAAGCTTAAAGTTTTTTTGATTTTTCTCGTAATAGTTTTCTAGTTCTGCCTCAGAAACTTCTTCGTCTATTGATTTTGCAATAACTGCATTTTTATATGCATTGGTATATAATGTATTTTTATAATCTTTTACCAAAGCATTAAAATCATTCATCTCTTCTTGAGCTAAATTAAGCTTGGCTCTATCTAGTAATAATTGTTTTGTAGCCCATCTTTTGATATAGTTATTTACAATTGTTATACTATCTTCTTTTGTAGTGTTTTCGGGAAATTTATTCATTATTTCATCCATATACAGGAATGAACTATTAACTCTGGCTACAATTTCTCGTTCTTGAGCATCTTTAAAAGTGTTGCAACTTGAGAATACGATTATTAGTATCCCTATATATAAATGATAGCATCTCATATTAGTTTCGTAATTCTTTTTTTATTTTTTTTAAAGCTTTCTTTTTTACTATTACAGCATATTTATCCTGTAATTCTACTAACCAATCTTTTTCTATCTGTCCTTGATAATCACTAATCACTTTCCCTTTTGTATCTTCAAATGACTTTGTGTGTGGAGCTAAAACTTCTTTAACCTCTATTAATGTATAATAGCCTTTATCTTCTGTGATATCTAAAAGTCCTTTCTCTCCTTTAAATCCTTTTGGCAGGTTGGTATCTTCTTTCGTTATTGTTTCTTCAGAAAATATTATTGTTGATTGGTCTCCTTTATTTATTTGATTCTTGATTGTTTGTATAGCTGTTCCTTTCGCTAATAATTCTTTTACTTTTTTTAATACTTTCTTATTTCCTGAAGAAGCTTTTAATACTCTATAACGTTCTTCTTCTTGATAATTCTCAATATGTGACTGGTAAAAGTTTTTTAATCCTAACGAATCATCTTTTGCTTTGTTCCATATTTTACTTTCCATTAAATCAAACAACAACAATCCATTTCTGTATTCTTCATATACCTGTGCAAATTCTTTATTGTCTCTTTCTAGATTTGCTTCGTAATATGCCAACAATTGATCTCCTTCAAACTTTTTATAAACTTCTTCTACATGCATTGACACACTTTTATACTTACTTCTTCTAAGACTTTTACTTCTTAGATATGTTGCAAAATCTTTATATGTATATTTCTTCTCTGCTATGGTCAATAATTCTTTAGTTGAATTTAATTCTATATTTTCTTTCCATTTCCCCAATAAAATGTCTGAAGATAAATGTTGCTTAAAAAATGATATTCCTTCTTTATTTTCTTTTACTTGATACTTCTTTTTTAAAGAATTAGTAAAAGACGTTGTTATTAATTGCGATCTACTATCTCTCTTTACTTTTTTAGTAATTTCATTTTTCTGAGCTTCAAACGATGGTAGTTCATGTTTTTTGATCAGTTTAATGATATGCCATCCATAGCTACTTTGAATTGGAGTTGATATTTCTCCTATTTCTTGTAGGCTAAAAGCTGTTCTTTCAAATTTTTCTGAATTTAATGCTCCTTTACCAAAACGGTTAATTTGACCTCCGTTAATTGCTGTATTTCTATCGTCGCTATATTGCTTGGCCAATGTTTCAAAAGATGCCCCCTCTTTAAGTTGTGTTGCTATTTCATCAATTTTTTGTTTGGCATCTGCAGGCGTTCTTTTATCGTTACTTGCTATCATTATATGTGCAACTGTAACTTCGCCTTCTAATTTTTCTTTTTTATTAACTTTAAGTATATGATATCCAAAACGTGTTCTGAATGGCATAGAGAGATCTCCAATAGGTGTATTAAAGGCTGCTTCTTCAAACGGGTATACCATTCTGAAAGCTGAAAACCATCCCAAATCACCATTATTTCTTTTTGCTGATGGATCTTCACTATTTTGTTGTGCAACCGTCTTAAAGTCTTCTCCTTTTATAATGCGTTCTCTAATTTTCATTAGTTTATTATATGCATTAAGGGTATCTATAGGAACTGCATCTTCTGTTATTTTTATCAAAATATGACTTGCATTAACTCGTTCTATAGAACGATCATAAGCTTCTTTTATTAGTTCTTCTGAAACACTTGGATCTGTCAAATAATTTGCAGAAAGTTGCTTTCGGTATCCTGCTAACTCTTTTTTATGATTTTCTTTTTGATCTAACCCTTTAGCTTCAGCTTCTTTAATTTTTAGTTTATAATTTATAAATAATTGCAAGTATTCATCTACATCTTTCTGTGATTCATCTTTTACTAAATCTATATTTTTTAAATATACATGCTTAAATTCTGATGCATAAACTGGTTCATCTTCTATCGTTAATAATACTGCATCTTTTTGTTGTGCAAATCCGTAATTTGCTATAATAAAAAATAGAAATGCTATTGTATAATTTCTCTTATCCATAATTTAAGTAGTGATGTCTGTGTTTGACAAAAATAATAATATTAGTATGTTTAGCAAGTGCTTATATAAACGAAACTTATATCTCTCATCGTATATCTATAGAGCTATATTTGAATCTTATTTTTTTAGATGATTTGTTAGATTACAATCCAAATCATCGTATAATAGCATAAGTCGTTTTATTTTAGTATTTTTAATAGGTTTAACTATAGAATATAGTTATTTTTTCTTCTCATTAAAAACACTTATCATGAAGTACACTCACAAAATTGAAATTGAACTCTCTAGAGATCAGGTTATCGATAAGTTTAACAATGAAGATTCTCTTAAACATTGGCAAAAAGGTTTTGTTAGTATGGATCATATTAGTGGAACTAAAGGAAAAACTGGTGCTGTTAGCTCTATTAAATTTCAGATGGGCAAACGAGTTATTGATATGAAAGAAACTATAACTCTTGAAAACCTCCCTAATGAAATCCATTTTACGTTTGATACAAAGAGTGTTTATAATATTCAAGAAAACCATTTCGAAATATTATCTAATGGACATACGTTATGGGTTGCCAAAAATGAGTTTAACTTTAGTGGTTTTATGAAAATAATGGGATTCTTAATGCCTAATGCTTTTAAAAAACAATCTTATAGCTATATGAAAGCTTTTAAAGATTATGCCGAAAAGAATATCAGCGTTTTAGGTTAATTTTCTTAATATTATTGTAAACATTTTTAATAATTTTGAATACTTTTAAAATGTTTGTCATAATGTTATGGAAAAAAAAATAAAATTAATTTGGGATTTCAGAGGACCTGCTGCTGCTAAAACAGCTGAACATCATGTAATTCATCTAAACGAATATATAGAAATAGAGCAAGTATCAATCAATGTAACTGCTTGCCAGCATATTAATGACATGCATAGCATTGCTTATATGGTTGTACTTGAATCTGAAATGAAAGTCATTAGAGATGCTTTAAAACCTCATCGAGGTCAACTCTATCAAGAATAAATCTTGTCTTCATAAAAATATTGTCCAAGATCGTATATATTTGCAACAATTGGAAAACGTTATCGTTTTATTAACAAAAACAGAAAGTAGTGGATTAATTCTTTATCAATAGGAATATAGTCCTTCATTTAATTTTACATTCATGAAAAAGATTTTTTTACCATTTTTATTTTTATTTCTAAGTATTTCATCTTTTGCTCAAACAAAAACTGGAACTTTTGATACTGATTTTGTTTTATCAAAAATGCCTGAACTTACTAATGTACAAGAAGATTTAAAAGCATACAATACTAAATTAGAAGGTGATTTAAAAGTAAAAATTGATGCGTATCAAGCCTTGATTAAAGTATATCAAACTGGTGAAAGTACTATGACTGATGCCATGAAAAAAACAAAGCAACAAGAAATCATTGCTGCTGAAAATGATATTGCCAAATTTAGACAAAATGGAAATGGTTTAGTTCAGTTAAAACAAGAAGAATTATTACGCCCTTTGTATTTAAAAATTGGAAAAGCATTAGATGAAATTTCTAAAGCTCAAGGATATTCACAAGTTTTCACAATTAATAATAATCTTGCGTATATCGATCCTCAATATGATTTAACCAAAGCTGTTTTAACAAAGCTTGGAATTAAAGTGGAAGATCAGAAATAATTTATCTTTTTATTCTTCATAAAACGTAAAAAGCTTTCTCTTAACAGGAAAGCTTTTTATGTTTTATTAATTTTGATTTCCTTTTATATTTCTTCAATCCAATCACATATTTTTTGTATTCCTCTTACTACTCTAGGACAATGAATATATATATCAAAATTAGTTGCTGATTTAGGTGGTTCAAAATCTACGTATGCTAATCTTGCTGCTAAGTAATCTGCTTTAAGTCCAAATGCTGCTCCTGGTAAAATAGCAACACCTGTTTCTTTTAACAATTCCTCGCATAATTCTATTGACGTTTTTATTCCTTTTTTATTTAGTTTTTCTTTATGCTCTGTAAAATCTGGAAAAATATAAAAGCCTCCTTCTGGAAATTCAACTTTTATTTTTGATGCGTTTAGTTTTTCTGCACAAAACATCCCTATTTCAGAGAGTATTTGATTCTGATAAGTTACATACGGTCTTATCTTTTCAAAATCTTCATACGCTGTTCTTGCTGCTATTTGTACAGGAGTAGGCGCACAAGAGTACGTCTCTGATGCAATTCCTATTAATGCATCTCTAAATTCTGGCTCTATAGTTTTGTATAACATAGCTACTCCTAAGCGCCATCCTCCTGCTCCACACCATTTTGAAAGTCCTGTTGTCGTTATTGTTTTTTCTGGATAATACTTCGCAAAAGAGCAGTGGTCTTTTTTATAAGTCAATAAACCATATATCTCATCCGAAATAACTAATATATCTAATTCTCTAGCGATTTTGGCTATCGCTATAAGTTCATTTTCGGTATAAGTAAGTCCATCTGGATTGCCTGGTAAATTAAGAATCATGATGGTTGCTTTATGCTTTTTACGTTTTACCGCATTTCTTATGCTTTCTGGTGTTACCCGCCATCTATTTTCATAATTAGTATGTATTTGTATACTATGATGTCCTGTTAATTTTGTTTGAGGCTCATAAGATACCCATGCTGGAGATGGAATAAACACATCTGCATTTTTATATGCTAATAATATTGTATAGATTAAAATTTTGGATCCAGGAGCAATCAATATATCCTCTGATCTACTTTCTAATCCATTATGTTCATAATGAAACTTAGCTATATTTTCTCTTAATTTTTCATCTCCTTGAACAGATGAATATTCTTTATGAAATATAGAAGTCTTTAAACTTTCTAGAACAAACGCTGGAGGTAAAAATGGAGATTGTCCAAATCCAAATTTGATAATTTCTTTATTTTGAGCTTCTAAAATTTGTGATTGTGTATTAACTAATAATGTTTGAGATTCTTCTATGTGTCGATACATATGATGTTTTTATATTGTTATTTATAAACATCCTTCTCTTTTTGTTTCCTCTATAAATATACAAGGATTAAATATATCTCTTTAAAAATAATGTAAAACATATCCTATTAGTGCTCCTCCTATTACAATATATAAGCTATTTACTTTTTTAAATACAATGACTATTGCAATACTTATAATAGCGATACATATAGCTCTCCAATCGGTTAAAGTTTCCTTTCCCATTTGTATACATACAGCTACAATTAATGCTACAGCTCCTACATTTACAGCATCCAAAAAGGCTCTAATTTTCTTTGATTTCTGTAATTTGGGTATTATTGGTGTTAATATCATTACGAATAGAAATGATGGAAGAAAGATTCCTAATGTAGCTAATAATGCTCCTTGAATATCATTTATTTGCCATCCAATAAACGTTGCTGTTGATAATACGGGACCTGGTGTAAGTTGTCCTACAGCTACTGCATCTAATAGTTCTTGACGAGTAAGCCATCCCATAGAAACTAACTCGGTATCTAAAAACGCAAACAAAACGTATCCGCTTCCATATAAAATTGATCCTATTTTTAAAAATGTTAAAAAAATCCCGCTATTACTTATTCCGGTTACATCAAATAATTTTAGGTATGAAAACGGTAAAATTGTTAAGAGTCCTTCTTTTTTATTTTTTATAAAAAAGAAAATCACTCCAATCATTCCACTTCCTAAAAGAATTACAATTTGGTTGATTCCTCCTATTAAGGATAGTAAAACGACTACGATCCCTAATATCGCTAATTGAATATTTTTTATTGCTTTTTTTCCTAATCGATATCCTGCCATTATAATAATGACGATTACTGCAGGTTTAATTCCATAAATAAAAGGTTCTACTGCTGGTAATTCTCCATACTTTTGATATAACCATGCAAAAATACCTGTAATGACTACTGCTGGAAAAATAAAACTAATTCCGGCTACAAAAAGACCTTTCCATCCTGCTCTATCTCTTCCGCAATGCATTACCATTTCTGTAGAATTTGGTCCTGGAATTAAGTTTGTAATCCCGATCAAATCCATAAAATGTTCTTGTGTCATCCATTTTCTCTTTGTCACAATTTCATCTTCCATCATCGCTATATGCGCTGCAGGTCCACCAAATGCAATACAACCTAGTTTAAAAAAAAGCAATGCTATTTCTATTAATTTTCTATCTTGAATCACTGTTGTCGTTTTTATTGTTTCTCAAATCACTAAGAAAAAATTTCTTTGTTTTTTCTCCAAATAGTTTCAATTAACGTCTATTTTTCTTCAGTTTTCACTTTATATGATAAAAAATAAAGAAAATGTTATGAAATAATAGTAGTATTGTTTTCAAAACAATTCAAAATTATGAAATTCACACAAGCCACTGACAGATCCCAGGTATTTAAACCTATACCTTTAAATGATTTTGAAAAATCACTTTTAAGACGTTTAGCTATGGGGCATACTCAACAAGAAATATCTGAACAACTATCTCGTGAGAAAATTTCACCTAATAGTCGCAGTAGTATTGAAAAAAAGTTAGCTGAAATTAAATCAAAAACTCAAGCTAAGACCTTATTTCATTTAGCATATATTGCTAATGAATTAGAATTATTTTAATTCATCATAAAATCATCTAAGAGGAGGATATTTAAAAATCCTTTTCTTAGATTTAAAAAATTATATTTTGTATTGCATTAGATATAGATCAAATCCTTTTGCCCAATATTCTTTTTTTATTTCTAATAAGTCAAATCCATTTTTTTCATAGAACATATAAGCAAGCTGGCTTGTTCTTACTATAATTTCGGTTATTCCTTTATACTTTTCTAAGATTTGAATTCTATATTTTAGTAAGGTACTTCCAACTCCTTTTCCTTGGTAATTTGGATGTATAATATCCCAACTAATTCTTCCCTGAGTCTTATTATTTAAAAAATTAATTCCGCCAGCTCCTATTATTTTTCTATCGAACTCTACTAAAAAATATTCTTCTATTTCGTTTTCTAAATAACGTATTAAATCCTCTTTTTCTTCAGCAGCAAAATAGTCTGGTATATTTTGATCCAAAAGAGCAATCACTGCTTCTTTATACTCCTGTGTATATGGTATAATTTTCATGTAGGTCAATATCTAATCAAGTATTGAAATTACAATAAAAAAAGCGATTTACTATCTACTAATAAATCGCTTTCTTCTATTTTTCAGATTCTCTATCTAGAATAATTAGGAGCTTCCTTTGTTATTGTAACATCATGTGGATGACTTTCGTTAATCCCGCTTGCTGTAATTTTCACGAAACGACCAGTTTCTTTTAAAGTGTCTATATCTTTCGCTCCGCAATAGCCCATTCCTGCTCTCAGTCCACCTACAAATTGATGTATACTTTCGTATAATTCTCCTTTATATGCTACACGTCCAACGATTCCTTCTGGTACTAATTTTTTAATATCATCCTCTACATCCTGAAAATATCGGTCTTTTGATCCTTTTTTCATTGCTTCTACAGATCCCATACCTCTATACGATTTAAACTTTCTTCCTTCGTATATAATCGTTTCTCCTGGGGATTCTTTTGTTCCTGCTAATAAAGATCCCAGCATCACTGTATCTGCTCCAGCAGCGATAGCTTTAGGAATATCTCCTGTATAACGAATTCCACCATCTGCAATTACTGGCACTCCAGTTCCTTTTATAGCGGCAGCTACTTCTAATACAGCAGAAAATTGAGGAAATCCAACTCCAGCAACAACTCTTGTAGTGCAGATTGACCCTGGTCCTATTCCTACTTTTACAGCATCTGCTCCAGCTTCAACTAAATATTTTGCTGCTTCTCCTGTAGCTATATTTCCTACTACAACATCTAGTTCTGGAAATTGTTTTTTAACCTCTTTTAGTACCAAAACAACTCCTTCTGTATGACCATGAGCAGTATCAATAATAATAGCATCAACTCCAGCTTTTACTAATGCCGCTGCGCGTTCTACAGCGTCTCCTGTGACACCAATTGCTGCTGCAACTCTTAATCGTCCAAATTGGTCTTTGTTTGCACTAGGTTTTAAGGTTAGTTTTGTAATATCTCTAAAGGTAATTAAACCTACTAAAATATTATCTTTATTAATTACAGGTAATTTTTCTATTTTATTTTCCTGTAAAATCTCTTCTGCATCTGTCAATGATGTACCTTCACTTACCGTCACAAGATTTTCGCTTGTCATCACTTCAGCTATCGGTCTATCATCATTTTTTTCGAATCTTAAATCACGATTGGTAACAATTCCTAATAATTTTTCATCTTTATCAACTATAGGAATCCCTCCGATGCTAAACTCTTTCATGTTATTTTTAGCATCTTTTACCGTAGAATTTAATGGCAATGTAACTGGATCTATAATCATCCCGCTCTCTGCACGCTTTACTTTGCGTACTTTCATCGCTTGCTCATCTATAGTCATGTTTTTATGCAACACTCCTATTCCTCCTTCTTGTGCCATCGCGATTGCCATTCGACTTTCTGTAACCGTGTCCATAGCCGCAGATATGATTGGTACATTAATCGCTATGTTTCTCGTAAATTTAGTTTGAATATTTACTTCTCTTGGAAGTATTTCTGAATAAGCTGGTACTAGTAATACATCGTCGTAGGTAAGTCCTTCTCCAACGATTTTGGTGTCGTGTGCTGTCATTGCAATTAGTGATTTAATTGCACGCAAATATAACTGTTTTTGAATTAACCTTGTATGGTTTCTTTATTTTTCTTTATATAAATAATTGTTATTGCCTTTATTAAATATTCTTTTTAGTTAATTTTCATTTGCAATTCTTGTCTTTTTTTCATCAAAGCATATATTGCTATAAAAACCGAAACTCCTTGCATTAATGCAAAAAAGTATTGTTGCTTTTCATAAGTAAAATAAGCCATTATAATATGTGACATCCCCATAATAACCCATCCTAATTTCCAACGGTGTACCGCTAATGAATGTATTGCTACAATAAATCCTACAGAAACAAGAAACTCTATAGGTTGTACCTCATCTACTACGAATAACATCCCTAACATAGTTATGATCATTATTCCATATATATAAATATTTTTTTGAGGAGAACTTTTATGATTTTTTAATCCAAAAAGCATTAAAATAAAAAAACCTGATTCTAATATTAATAATAAATAGACTTCTATAGATATAAAATAAAAAATTGCTGTAGCAGATGCCATAGCACCTAATATCCATCCTGTTTTCTTTTCTTGACTTAAAAATATTTTGTTTGCAAAATACAGCAATGCTACTACTATTTCTAACATGACATTCTTATATTATTAATCGTCAAATATAATTTTTTGAAGGCAGTTCCTCATTGACTTTAAGAAGATTTTTAGTCTTTTTTATTTTTTTAAATAATTATCTAAATACGTATTTGATATCCATCATAAATATATAAATCAATCTATAATAATTCATCCAATAAAACATATTTTCCTATATTAAAATTTTCAAAAAAAACAGCTCAAAAAAGTATTATTAGTCCTCATGCTTGGGTTGACCATGCGTTTTTTTATAAATGATAATAATGATCAGGTTCGTTTTCTCTAAGAAGAGAAACATCATATTTCTACTGATAATCTGACTATTATAAAAATCATGTATTCATTATAATTTTTATTTTTCGTTTCTGTATTCTACTTGATAGGTTTTTATTTTTATTCATTTTTTAATTTAAACCAAAATTCTTCAGTAAATTCTTCAGTTGTAAAATTCAATATTGGATTGAAAATAAACTTTTTATAGGAATAGTTTTTTATGGAAAAAGTTGTACTTTCTGTTCTTATTAGTATTGAATTGAGTATACATAAATTAGCTGATTGAAATACCAAGTCTTTAATTTCTTCATCTGATAATCGCCAATCGGCGGGAAAACAACTTTGGCAAATAATTTTACCTCCATCTAAAATTTCAGAAACTTCATGGCATGTAGCACCGATAAACATGATGTTATCAATTCTTGCTTTGTCTACTGTTTTCATTCCGATTACACCTCCATAAGCAGGAAGTAGAGAATAATGTAAGTTAATCAGTCGAGAGCTAAAAACTTCCAAAATCTTATTATCCAAAACTTTATGAATATTCGTAATAATAATATCAACATCTTCAAATTCACTTAAACTATCAAATAAATCTTGTCTATTTGTTTTGTTATATTCAATGATATCATTAGGAATATCATTTTTATTAGCATACTCTATAGCTCCACAGTTTCTATCAGCAATAACAAATTGGATAGAATAATTATAAACCTCCATTTGTTGAACTAAATGTAAAAATTTTAATGTACCACCATTACCCGATGCTAAAAATCCGATTTTCACCATACTATAATCTTTAAATATTTTTTTGTATTCTAATCATTATTACTGGTTTTTCATCGCTCATTCTTGTTAAAATAGAATGATAAACTACTTTTATTTAGAAAAAGAAAAAACCTTTGGTTTTAGTACGAAACTTTGCTCTAATTTCATCTACAGTATCATTATACATTTCCTATTAACTAGGAATCAATTATTTGAAAACATCTTTCTTATATGCTTTAGTATTTTTTTGATTTAATTACAGATAATTAATCTATTGTATTCATTTTTTAAAATCAACAAATGATGCATCATTAAAAAAATATTGTTTACTGTTAGATTGTAAACTTTAAAAAGTCTTCTAAAGGTTGACATTGAATAATCAGTATTTTTATTCACCCAAAATTTCTCAATTTTAGTAGCAAAATACATTAAAGGTTCAAAATCATCGTAAATTGGAGATTCTACTCGCTCATTTTTTCAAATTCTTCTTTGAATTAAGAATGACTTAGAAATGGGGTATAACAATAATAAAATCCCCCATTAATATTTTTCTCATTAATTCTCGATTTATGCATGGTAATGTAACAGATGTCTACGTTTTTTTCTTTAATATATCGCAACAAGATTAAATATTCCTTTGTTTTTTATTTTTCTGCACACTGATTATTAACTTTTGTATTTTTCAATGATTGAAAAATACAAAAATCATTCATTTAGTTATGTTATTTCGGTATGTTTTTATAATATATGCTTATTAATTCTATGAAAAAATGAACAGGACATATTATTAAACTTATTGTATACAGATACATAAAATCTAGATGATGATTTTTTTTTTCGTAAAACTCAGAAGAATCAAATCATTCTATTTTTAACCAACCAAACATTCAGGTATTACGTTGTTAGTAGTCCAAATGCTTAGCTATTATCATTAGAATTTATTTTTAAATACAAATGATATCAATCTTGGTACTCCATTACTGGAATCATCATCAAACCATTCCTTTAATTCGATTAGTTGAAAGCCGTTCTTTTTTGCTATATCAATATATTCTGATATATGATGAACGTAAACTTCTAATTCCTCAGTTCCGTTTTCTGTTTCGTATCTAGCTTTACTTCCAGAATATTGTTTAAAGGAGTGTAATTCACTAATAAAAAATAGTCCATTACTTTTTATTTTTTGATTAGCTTGATTAAAAATATGATCTAAATCACTAATATGTTCAAGTGTTAAACTCGAAGTAATTAAATCTGCGAAGTTGTTTTCTACTTCCCAATTTTTAGTTAAATCTGCTTTCTTAAATATTACTCTTTCATCTGATATCTTTTCTACTGCTTTATTGAGCATTTCTTGAGAAAAATCCAATCCAATTACTCTTTTAGCTTTATTAAGTAACCATTCTGTATTTTTTCCTGTTCCGCACCCCAATTCTAAAACATTTTCAAAATCAAAATCATTCAAAGTTTCAATAGTACACTTTCTATCTAAATCTCTTGTTCGATTTTCATTTGTATCATATTGATTTGCCCAAATATTATAAGCTTTTTCTATACTCATTAGTCTGTTTTTTTTATAATCTTATAAAAATTAAATATAACCTGTACCAAGTAATTTTAAAACAAAACTTTTCTAAAGAAAAAAGTTTCATACCCATGTAAAATTTATAGAAATCAAACCTCTGGTAATACTTAGAACTTGGTCATCATAACGATAATATACTACTCTACAAGCGTCTTGAACGCTCAGCTATTATGTAGCATATTCTTACTTCAATTTCTTTCAATCAGTATGTCCTCTATAAATTGATTAAATTCTTTCAAACCATTTGGCTCTAAAAAAACCACTTTTCTTTGTAATTTCATTGGTACTTTTATTCCTCTATTTGCTATAAAAGCTAATGGCCATGTGAAACTAAAATCAGTTGGCGTAATCAACTTATCGAGGTCTATATTCCCCTCAATTGCATTGGAATAATACACTTTATTACCTTCACTTAATTTAAATCGAATTTTAGTTTTGAAATATCCATTATATTCTCTCGATTTAGTTTCAATTATTCCATATGACTCAATTTTTATTTCTCCAAAACTGTTCCCACAATCAGAATTTTTCCAATACTCAATTGGTTTCCAAATTCCATCTTTATCCATTGCCTCTTGAAGGATATAGATTTTATAGTCTTGATGGGATATTGAAATTGTATCAGTTGTGTTATTTTGAATATAAACTGAAATTTCTCTATTGACGTCTGATGATACTATTAATTTAAATTTATTTTCAGATTTAATCTTAGTTTCAAATTCTTTATTCAACTCATAGTTAGTAGTAAATTGGGGGTTATAGCGATTTTGATTGCTTCCCATTTGCGTTTGCTGTGCATATATGAATTGACACAGAAATATAAATAATATTTTAAATTTCAATATTCAGTTTTTATATATCACACTACAAACCTATAATAGTTATCACGCTAATACTGTAGGCTTCCCTCAAAGATAATAGAATCAACCGTTATTTTTAATTATTTACTAGTGTTTTCTCGGTTAAACTGATGAACTCAGTAATTAACATATTTTTCTTATTATTTGAATAAATGCTATATAAGCGTATTTAGTCTAGATGATGAGTTTTATTTCTTTGTAAAACTTACAAGGATCAAATCACTAATAATGTGTATAATTTAGTCAATATCGCATTTATATGTTGTGCTATGTGTAATTAGAATGTTTAGTTATTATTAATTGACTTTTAATAGTAAAATTCTATTCCATATTCACTAGCTATGTTGTATATATTGTCAATTCTTGATTTATACTTTTCTTCTTCTCCGATTTGAGATATTGCATTTATAGCACTATCAAACATTTTTTCGATAGCTATATAATAATTTTCGTTAGAATATCCGAAACTTTGAATTATCTCGAGACAACACTCTACATAATGCAATTCCAATTCAACATTAAGTTCCGTTATTTTCATTTTTCGAACGGTACGTATTATTTTCCGAGCTTCTGATTCTCGCAAAACCATTTCTTTTCCGCTTGGGTATATATATCGTTCAATTTCTTTTTTATACTTCTCAATAAGTGTCTCAATTTTAACTCCAAAAAAAACATCAAGAAATTCTTTAGCTGATGGTATTTTTGAATACATTTCTGATACGAGTTTAATCATTTCAGATTTATCCATTTTATGAAGTTCTTTTTTTACATCTCTTAATCCCATAAAAATATTAATCGGCTAAACTACGGTCAACTCACAGGAGTTTGCGTAGAAATTTTTATTTATTATTTTATCGACTTATAAAAACTAAATATAGCCAATACCAAACAGCTTTAAAATGGATTTTTGTTTCTTTTAATAAAAACAACTTTATAAATATGTAAATAATCTTATTATCCTCAAGAAAAGAACTTTTATTAGTTCTAATACCTCTAAGAAAAAGCTTCGTAAAACCCATAACCATTAAATCGCTAGCAATACGTGGGTTTTAGTCAACACTGCATTCAGATACTGCTCTACGAGCAGTCCGAATGCTTAGTTATTACCTGTAGGTTTTATTCTATATATCCAGTCTGACACCATTTTTTTACTTTTCCATTCTTGTCGATTTGAATGTGATATATAGTTCCTTTAAATTTTTCAATCAAACTAATATTGACAATTGTTAATTCAATGTCTTTTACAATTATAGTTACTGATTGATCCACAAAAAGTTTGGGATACTTTCCTTTACCATACTTTTTGATTTTAAAATTTGCTTCACTTATTCTAGATAAGTTTAAATGTTTTTCACCAGAAATGTTGTTTTTTATACTATTCGTTTTCTGTTCCTTGTATAATAGTTGAAATGCTTCTGTAAAAAGCTTATTACATTTAGGAAACCAAAAAGGGTTGTAATTTTTTTGATGTTGAGATATTGATAAAGATGTTGAGTCCAGATTGATAACTGGCTTTAACTCTTTGTAAACGGTTACTTTTTTATTCGTCAGATTTTCAGTCAGAATTTCTTCCTGGAAAAATTCAAATGCGATTTGTTCGTAGTGAGGACTTTCAGTTTGGGAAATTCCTATTCCCATTCCAAAAATGACTAATAATATTTGAAGTATACTTTTTCTCAACTTACAGGTAACGGTCTTGTATATGAAAAGTAGCGTGTTTTAAACACTAACTTTTCGGATTATAACTGGCCTTTAATTTATTCATTTTCTATCTATTAAGCGATTAAATCGCTATTTTTTATATACATTGTGCCTGTTGCACAAGTATTAGCTAAAAATAGTATTATTTCGTAAATTGAAGTATGCAAGGCAAGAAGATTTATCAAGAAAAACTATTCACTCATTTTCAAATGAGTGATCGTGTAGCCAAAACAAATTTCTATCGTCGATTAAAAGAAGTTATCGATTTAGATTTTTTATATGATAGTACTAAAAATTTTTACGGCAATAGTGGTCAAAAAAGTATTGATCCTGTGGTGTTTTTTAAACTATGTTTAGTAGGTTATTTAGAAAATATCATCAGTGATCGTAAGCTTATCGAGCATTGTAGCATGCGATTGGATATTCTTTACTTTTTAGATTATGATCTAGATGAACAGCTTCCTTGGCATTCTACTATCAGTCGTACACGACAGCTTTTTCCTGAAGTAGTTTTTGAACAAGTCTTTACCCATATACTTTCCTTGTGCGTGGATATGGGGATGGTAAGTGGCCATACTCAATCGATAGATTCAGCTCCTATAAAAGCTAATGCCAGTATGGATTCTTTAGAGTTAAAAGTTCCTGCTAATGAATTAAATATTCATTTAGCCAAGATCAGGCATATTAGTAATAGAGATAAAGAGGTTTTTAGAAAAGCT
Organism: uncultured Aquimarina sp.; assembly: GCA_947498595.1. Taxonomy (GTDB): domain Bacteria; phylum Bacteroidota; class Bacteroidia; order Flavobacteriales; family Flavobacteriaceae; genus Aquimarina. The sequence continues at coordinate 17,787 of CANMKX010000022.1, read as the reverse complement.
AAAGAAAACAAAGCTACTCTAGAACAAAGAACAATTACAGCTAATTCCAAAGAATTAAATAGTATAACAGCTAGAAATAAAAAATGGGCTAAAGATCAAAATCAACGTCAAGGTTCCAATAATAAGAAAAGTCGCTATACAAGCAATAAAACACATTATAGTCCTACAGATCCAGATGCTAGAATTAGTGTAAAACCTGGTAAGGCACGAAAACTTAATTATAGTAGTCAACTGAGTGTAGATACAGCTCATCATGTAATTACGGATATAAAGGCCTATCATGCCGATAAAAAAGATAATCAATGTCTAGAAGATATCGTTTCTAGATTGCACAAACGTTTGTGGAAACAAGGCTTTGTTTGGGAAAATGTTATTGCAGATACGGGCTATAGTAGTGGCGAAGTTTATGCTTTTTTAGAACAAAGGAGAATTTATAGTTATATACCTCCTCATGGTACGTATAAAGGTGGGCCTGATGGTTTTTCTTATATAAAAGAACTAGATCACTATCTATGTCCTAAAGGAGAGATTATTCCTTTTAAGAAAGTATTTTTAGATTATCGAACAAAGACTAAAAAGAAGGAATACCGTAGTTCCTCCAAACAATGCAAAAATTGTCCATTAGCTATACAGTGTTTAGGAAAAACAGCCAAAGAAAAGAAATTTTCCGTAACCTATTATCGTGAACATTACGAACGAAATAAAACAAGAGTATATAGCAAGAAAGGGAAATACATGAAACGAAAAAGGCAAAGTACAGTTGAACCAGTCTTTGGAACGCTAACTCAATTTATGGGATTGAGAAAGATCAATACTATAGGAATCCACCAAGCTAGCAAAGTAATGATGCTTTCTGCTATTGCCTATAACCTAAAAAAGTATCTGAAATTTTCTAAAAACCTGAGCAAAAGTATTGCCAAAACTAAGATACTTTTTATAGATGACTATATTCTTAATAAAGACGTATTATACTTCTTTCAAAGAACTTTAATTTTATCAATTGATTCACATAAACACAGAATAAAAGCCTCTTAAAAAGGCTTTTATTCTCCTTTATATTTTATAATTATTAGCTTGTGCAACAGTTACCATTGTTAGCAGTTCGCCCTTTTTCAATAACGTTATAAATATTTAAATCATCATCTATTTTTAATAGAGCCAAGAATATTAATTTCAAATACTTAAAATATGCATATTCGTGTTTTTCCGTTTCTTCTGGGTTCGCTTGTGTTCCGTGTAAATAGCTATTTCTTAAATCTAATCCGTTTGTAAATTCCTTTTTGTTCAAAAAGTAATTAAAGTATGCTTGTTCAGGTTTTGAAAACAACGAACTTTCAAAATAGATGATATCATCACTAGCCATTCTATCGGCTTCTTCTTGAAAGTTTAATGAATAATTGTAGTATGAGCCAACTTCATTGTCATATAGGTCTTTTAGAATTAAGACTCTATTCCAATTTGTCATTTGTACATATCCATTTTTATCAACTTCTATAAATTCTTTTTCTATAAGATAGTTTAAACGTGGTTTTTGGTGTTCTTCATAATTCTCAAATTTAACCTCTTCATTTGCTAATAAATCAAAAAAAGTACTGTACTTGTCATCTTTGTAAGGTTCTACGTAAGCCAAAAGAGTTTGATCTGAAAAAAAAATGTTTGAGCAACCAACCATTGTTTGATTAGATTCATTAAAATAAAGATACTTTTTTGAGTTAAGACTTGGAATGTCCTTAATAGTTGAAGGTGAAGATGATATTTGTAAAAGTTCAAAATCAATACTTCCATCTTCAACATATAGTTTAAACTGCTTAAGAGCAGATTCAAATTCAGGGGCTAATAATCTAATTTTTTCAAAATATGTTTTAGCCGTTGGTAAAGAAAATCTTGCATTGTTAGCAAAAGAATATCTTTCTTGAAATATAGATGAAAAAACAAATTGAAGAATTTCTTCAAGCGAATTATTCAGATTCTGAATGATTTTGTTGTAGCCAAATATTTGCCCTTGAGATGTCATTTCAGATAATGAGAATGAGGTTCCTCCTCGATATTCGTTTTGCGAATGAACTCCCATTATTCGTTCTAACAACCTCATTTCACTTCTTTTACTTACAAGATTAATTCTATTTTGATTGTCAAGATATTCGAATAAATACTTGAAATTTTGAAATAATTGATAAGGACTATTGTATTGTTTTATAAAATCTAAGCTGTAGGTATAATGAGCAGTAAGGTTATCATCAGCATATCCATCTTTGGGTACAGTCATATTTTCTAGAAAGCCGATAGACACTCCGTATTCCATTCCTCCTTGATCTGCAAAAAATTTCTCCGTCTCTTTTTTATATAATCTTTTTGCTTTAAGCCGAGTTTTGTCCGAAATTCTAAAATCGTTTCTATTCCTCGAGTTTTGAATCAATCCAATGTAATTTAAATTCATCTCATTTGAATCTAAATAATTTATTATAATGGCTTCCTTATTTTCTATATTAAGGCTTTTAGGTAGGACTTTGTTATTCTTTTTTAAATCATCTGTTACCTCATAGATTGAAAGCAAAATCTCAGCAGATTGAGAATAAGCCATCAAAAAATCTCTTATGGCTATATTGTACTTATTGACAATATTCTTATGAGTTAAAATTGTATGAATTAAATGAGGTTCATTTGATAAAATTGACTCAAAATTTTCTTTAGAAATACGTTTGTATGTGTGTTGACTATCAACCAGCTCCCAAAATGAACTAGTGTAATTTCGAAGAGTTGAATTATATAAATCAAATACATTTGAATCATTGATATTTCCCATAAATCTTCCAATGATTTTTCCAAATTCTGTTACTTTACTCTTAAATGCAACAACTTCCTCGTGTGTCCAATCATCAAAGAAAAGTTTATTGTCAATATATTTTTTGATGTTGTATAACTCTAAGACGTCATTAATATCACTGTATTCAGATTTAGTTTCAACTCTTAGTATTGGTTCAGCTTTTCGAAGTTGGTGTCCACCTGCCAAATCTTCTTTTGAATAAAATACAACTCTATTTAAATCAGATTTACGCATATTTTTTTTCGTGGTGGTTTTGGGTGACTGTCAACATAAATATATAGTTACCATGGTAACTATATATCTCTTATATTTTTCTTTTATTAAAGGTAATTAAATTAATTAGTGTTCTGAAACTATTTACTAGTTCTTTTTTAACGAAGTTAATGAAATTAGTGACTAACAAAGATTTTTCAATATTAGTATCAGTATTTTAAACGTATAATATTCGAATACTATACACTTAAATTAAATCTATAATGATACGTAAATTTCAATCAATACTGCATTCAAATTTTGCGTTGTGAGTTGTCCAAATACTTAGTTATTAGGTTTTGGTTTTTCTCTCTCCGATCCAATTCGTATTCAATTCAATCAGTTGATCTTTATCATTCAGTTTGAATATTCGTTCCTGTTTAAATTTCTTGGGATCATCACACAATTCTTTAAGATCATTTCTTTCAGGGTTATAAATTCCAAATTCTAAATAGTTGAACCTAGCTACGGTTAAATTAGCTACATCATTTGATCCAATTCCATATTTATCAGCAATATTGTTATCAGTACCATCATCTTCCCACCAACAAACCTTACAAACATCAAAATCATTTCTTTCCTCCAAAGTTTTAAAACCGCAACAAGGGCAAGATTCTAAATCGGCCGGAATTCCAGTCGTTATTCCAATCCCTGTTTGTTTAGATAAATACTCATTTATTATTCCTTTAAAATCATCCCTTAATTTGAATCTAAGTATTTCATCATATTTTTGGTCATTAAAACTGCACAGTAGTTCATCATTTTCGAATTCTTCCTGAATTTCCTGAGGTAAATCTGCCCATCCGTTAGTATCACACCAATCTCCTAATAGTAAAGAAGTTAAAGTTCCCTCTCGTTCATCTTCAGAGAAATTAGCGATTATTATAGTTATATATTTTTCGAGAACTTCTTTTCTATCCATTTTTTAATAAAACCTAGCGTTTTAGCTAAGCTGTGTTTTAATGTAGTTTAGGTTTTGTTATAGGCATTTTCTATCCAGTCTAGATATCTATTCGAAAATTCTTTAAAATCATCTCTTCTTGATTCAGTGAAGTTCGTTGCTATTGGTAAAATCAAGCCATAAATTTCCTCAAAATCAATATCAGGGTCATAAGTTGAATTCCATTCGCTTTCACTCCATGGTCCAATTGGAGTATTTGACATCATTTCACACATTGCTATGAATCTTAGATCTTCATCGGTTGATTTAAGACCTGCCAATAATATTTCAACTCTATCCTATGTTCTTTGACTAAAATCACCTCTACCAATTGCATAAGTAATCATAGTTTTTACTTTTAATAGACCTGTTTTATATTCTGATGTTAATTTGTCAATTGCCTTATCTCCAATGATGTTGAGTGCCCAAATGGACCTATCAACGATCGGACTAAACTCATCAAATAAAAGGGTGTAAACTACATTGATTTTTGATTCATTAAGGTTTTTAAGTGAATCTGGGAACTTATCAATTAGATGATAAAGAGCGAAGAATCGATTTTTATGATCATCATCTTTCAAGTAGCTAAATAAAGTTTCAAATACTTCCTCTTCAGCCAATTCTAACTTTATTTTAGAAATTGCTTTATGCTTTTCATCATCTGATCCGATTCTCAATATGTTCTTAAATCCTTCTAAAGTCATTCAGTTTTTATCCTCCATAACATTGATTATAAAAATAACAAACGGATGCATAGTATTTCCCTGTCAAGTTAAACGAAAGCTGAAGCGGACTACAATCCTTTAATTTACTACTATCTCGGCTATTATTTTCACACTTTGTTACCACATTTTTTTTAACATTGATAAAATCCGATTTCAATTGATACTAGGTTTTGGTCAGTCAGATTTTCAATAACCAAAGTCATATCGCAATATGCATTGTTTTTAAAATCTAAATAGTATTGATTTTCAGATTTTTCAATTTCATAATCCTGATTATTCAATGATTTTTTTATTAATTCATAGTCCGATTTATGGAATAGCATTTCAGCTATCCATAATGTTTTTTTTAATATTCCACTTTCGTCATTAAAATTCAGCTCCGATTTGTTTAGAAGTAAATTTCCATAAAATGAAAAGTGATCACAACCTCCACGAGTTACAATTAATGTATTTCCGTTGTTAAGTTTTATTGTTGCCTTTTTTCTCTCGTTATCCCAAACATAATTCGAAAATTCTGGAATTTCTTTCAGAAAATCATCCGTTTGAGTATTTAAGTCAAAAACACAATCGTCTTCGCTAAATTCAGATTCAGATTCAGTTTTTGTTTCTTTATCCGTTAGTTCTATATTTTCTTGTTTAGGAATTTTTATATCATTTTTTACTCCTTCTGCAAAGCCAAACATTTCAATTCCGAAATAAGCAATTCCGATAATTAAAACTATAATTATTGTTATTAAAATTCCTTTTTTCATTGGTTGGTTCAAATGTGTGGTAATAATTGAATACGTGTACTAATACACATATTTCCATTATATTTTTTTAGTGTACATACTATAAATTAAATATACTCAATTGCATATTTCTCTTTTATTAAAAGTAATCAAATTAATTAGTGTACTGAAATTATTTACTAGTGTTTTTTAAATGATATTAGTAAAATCAAAAGTTCACAAAGTCTTTTAGTATTTGGATAAATATTTTAATCGTATAATATTCGAATACTATATGTTTAAATTAAATGGCTAGCAATACGTGGGCTTTAGTCTACGCTGCATTCAGATACTGCTCTATGAACAACTCGAATGCTTAGTTATTTCATTTTTATTCTAATTATAGCTAAATCGTCAGTTACAATATGATTCCATTCGTCTTTTAAGAATCTTATTTTTCTATCCAAGAAGTTATCAAATTCAGAATTTTCATTATCAACTAATAAATACTGAATAATTTCATTCTCAGATTTTTGCTTGGTTTTGTTTTCAAGATTCTTAAAAGTATATATTCCATCTGTACAAATTGATAAATCATTGAATCCAGAAATAGAAAGCTTTTGACTCTGACTACCAAACCATTTATCAAAATCATCACTTAAATGATAACCTAGATAATCAGGTTTGTCATCTTGTTCATATTCAATTATCTCACCATCTTTACAAATTAAACCATCTCCAACAGCTAAAAACTCTGCTTTTGAATCTTTAGTATTTATAATACCAATTATTAGTGTCGATAGTAATTCATTTATTTCAAGTCCTAGTTGATTTTTAATAGATTTTGTTTCTTCTATTAATTGCTTAATTACGTCTTTTAATTTTGTTTTTAAATCAAGAGGTTCATTAGTAACAAACTCCTTATAAAATTCTTTTTTAGAGATATTTCTTAAAATTTTCCCATATAAGATGGATGCAAAGACTGATTCTGTACCCATTGTACAACCATCTAAAACAGCTACTAATTTTTCATTTGTGGCTATTTGCTCATCGACTAAAAAATCTTCACAATGGTTAGTGTGAAAATCTCCTATATTTAATGTTTTATATATTCTCATTTTTTTAAATGCATCACAACGGTAGCAAACGCAAAACCCTCTATTTGCTATTTTATAAAAGCTAAATATAGCAATATCAAGCAGCTTTAAAATGGTTTTTTGTTTCTTTTAAAAGGTATAACCTTAACAAATCTACTGGAACGTACGACGGACGTCCTTCTGGAGATGGTGTATCATTAAAACCTAATGTCTTTAAAGGTAAAATAATTACAAACAAATCAACAATTCTTGCCCATGAATCTGACTTAACGTACTCTTCAAATGAAATCATTTGTAGTTGCCCTCGATTAAAACCTTGAATATAATCCATAAAATAATGTATCTATATACATAACAAGAAGATACTTATTTCTATTCAATTACTATTCTTGAGTTTTTGCGCAGTTTGATGGTTTGTATATCGTTTGTTGCGTGTTTAAATGTACAAAATTTAGAGTTAAACAATAGCTTTATAAAAAATTCATTCACCTTTGATTTAACAAGGAATAACAATTAACTATAAGTTTTTTAATGTATCCAACTGTCTAGTATTTTCTTTTGTTTCCATTTACCTTTTGTTATCTCGTATAAGGCTAATAATCCTCCTCCACATAATGGTTCGCAAATTTTTTCAAAACGAACTATAGCAAGGTCATAGTTCTCATTAAATAAAGGTTTAGAAATAGATGAAAAACCTTGTTGGCAATTCATTTTATCCAACCAATCTAAATAAGCAAATTCATTTTTATTGAATGATTCGTTAAATTGAATATATTCTTGATCAGTGATAATGTTTTTTTGGGGCGTTAATTCTTTAGTTATTTTGAATTTATTAAACAAGTCAATTTGAAGTTCTAGAAATGCTTTATTCTCAATTCCTAATTCCTTTTGAATTTTTAGCTTGAATTCATTGTCAAACGATCTCCATTCAGGATGTTCTAGAATACAAATAGAATTAATGAAACTCTTTTCTTGTTGAATTTCTTTTTCTTTTTTTATTAACTGTCTGATGAATTTTTTAGTTTCTTTATCATCATGTTTCTCATCAATTAAATGATTCCGACATGAAAATAAGAAAATCAAAAGAAGGAGCGATATGTAGTTTCTTGTCGTCAAATTGCTTATAACGGGAGTCTACGCAGCCCTCCCTGTTTGTTATTTTATAGTTTTATAAAAGCTAAATATAGCCAATATCAAGCAGCTTTAAAATGGTTTTTTGTTTCTTTAAATAAAAACAGTGTTATCAATATGTAAATAATCTTATTATCCTCAAGAAAAGAACTTTTATTAGTTCTAATACCTCCAAGAAAAAGCTTCGTAAAATCCATAGTTATTAAATCGCTAGAAATACGTAGGTTTTAGTCAACACTGCATTCAGATGCTGCTCTACAAGCAGTCCGAATGCTTAGTTATTGCTATTGTTTTTTTTTAATCGACCGACAACTTCAAATTTGCTTTCATAGTCGGGTATAATTAGTTGTTGAATAAAATGGTTAATACTAGCTTCTTTGAATTTATATAGGACTTCACTCACAATATTGTCTAAATGATAGAGGTTTGAGTCTTTATCAATAAATACATCAATGTGATCATTATGAGCTTTTGCAAAACAAACAAGATTTTTATTTAATTCATATTCGCTCATATTGAAATCTGTATAAGGCTTTTCCTAAATTTCAACAAGTGTTAGAACCCAATCTTTTCTTTTGAAGGGAGATATGAACTTTAATCCGCCGAATTCTTCAATTATCTTGAGAGCATTTTGTATTTCTGGTCTGTTTTGTGATTTGGTTAACTTAACTTCGATTTTTCTATCTGGATACCATCCAACAGATAAAAGTCTGTCTTTGTATTTGAAATCTTCAAAATCATTATCTGATACAAACTTTCCAATAATAGCTTTATTGAGGTTAAACAGAATAGATTTGTCATTGTAATTAACTTCAATTAGTTCGTAATAAAATTGTTCCCCAATCCTTTCTTCTAATTCAACATCATTGTATACCCAAGATTCAAATTCTTTGATAGGTTCATTTCCAATAAGAAAATTCAATATTCTATCTATATCTGGTTCTGACATTTTTTTTTAATAATAGCTTGTGTAACAGTTACCATTGTTGTGTGCGTTATTTCCTCAGCACCATTCTATAATTTTTGTTTCAAAATTTATAATCGGAATTTCTGTACAACCGCCAATTTCTTCCGCATTTATATCGTCTTTATTTTCTGCTAAAATCCATTTTCCGCTTTTATGTTTTAAAATCAAACCGTCAAATATTTGATTTCCGCCAGTCAGATTAGTGTTCTCTGTTTGCTCGACAATAATTTTATTTCCATTTATCTCAACTTTGCATTCTGTGTTTTTCATTCGTCCACCAAATTCGGCAAAATATAATTCGTAAATAAAATTTCCTTGTGGTATTTCTTGTTCAGATTTCGCTTGCGGAATTTCGGCAGAGTAAAATTCACCAAACATATCTAAACTATCTTTTGGCAAATCATAATTTACCAAGCTCGCATCATTTGAAGTTATTATGATAGGAAATCGTTCGTTTTCAAATTGTCCGATTGCACCTAATCCTCTTTCTGAAACATTTTTTACAGTTAGCCCTTTAGGAATTTTGAAAACAGAATTGTTAGATTGAAAATATCTGATTTCAATATCTTTTTCTAATTTTCCGAGTTCGTTTGTTGGACTATTCAGCCAATTCCAGACGAACAATAGAATGAAGATTACATTCAAAAAGATTGATATTCTAAAAAGCCATTTTTTCATTCGTAAAGATTGGTTTTAATGCACTACAATGCCAAATATATAAATCGGAGCAAGGTAAGTAAGCCTAAACCAATTGATTTATCTGTGCATTTTTATTTCTTGTTTAATTTATAAAAATCTAGCGCCATTGTAAAAAGAAAATGACCTTTAGATTTGACACAAAACTTTGCTCTGATTCCATATATGATGATGTAAATAGTTTATTTTATAGTGTCTTTAACATAAATTTCTTTTTCAAAATATGTTTGTGACTCTGCATATACTATATCGCTATCTGTATCAATGTATTTGTTTGAATATTCAATCATTAAACCTCTTAAAATCTTTTTTCCTGAATTTTTAAATTTCCCACTGAAGGCGGCAGTTTTGTATAAATCATATGTTCCAAAGTCAGCTTTATGAATTGTATCAATTTTAGCATATTGAAAAGTGTCTAACTTAACAGAGTTAATATTTGAAAAGTCACTATTTAAAGAATTTGTGTTATCTACAATTACTTTGATTTTCGAATCAAAATCTCTAAGTAATGGAGAGCCACAATGAGCAAATGCTAAATAATATTGATTTATTTTTATTGTATCATTAGTTAAAAAAACAAACTTATCATAGCTCGAATTTCTCAACCCAAGTGTATCTCCTATAAAATCGGTTTTATCATATAGATTTTTGACTCTATTATAGGCAATAGTATCACTTTTGTTATCAATAAACCAATTTCTATTTATTTTGGATTTACCATTAATACAAAACCATTCTCTAATTTCTTTAAGTTTTGAATCACTACCATAAAGATTCCATTTACCAAATTTTTGTCTATTTTTAAACTGTTTCCCTTTTTTAAAAATTGATTTGTCTTTATTGAAATAATAGACACTGTCAAAATCTTGAAATTTGATTGTTTTTTTTCGAATTAAACTATTGTTATCAGCATAATACTCTAATTCGATATTCTCTGGTTTAGACTTCGAATTACAGCTAAATAGAATTAAGGTGATTATTATAAAGTGATGTTTCAGAATAATTTATTTTAATTGTTTACAACGTGAGTCTGCGCAGAAACCCCTGTTTGTTATTTTATGGTTTTATAGAAGCTAAATATAGCCAATATCAAGCAGCTTGAAAATGGGTTTTTGCTTCTTTAAATAAAAACAGTGTTATCAATATGTAAATAATCTTATTATCCTCAAGAAAAGAACTTTTTATTAATTCTAATACCTCCAAGAAAAAGCTTCGTAAAATCCATAGTTATTAAATCACTAGCAATACGTGGGGTTTAGTCAACGCTGCATTCAGATGCTGCTCTACGAGCAGTCCGAATGCTTAGTTATTGTGTGTAGTTTTCTATAAAATTATCAATATTTAATTTATCAACTAAACTATATCTAATAGGCTTGTTACGTTTATTTTCGTTAAGGAATCCAATTTTAATTAATTCTTTAATGTCTTTACTTGCAGTTTGTCTTACAATCTCATTTTTTTCAGAGTAATCTTTTAAAGTAACAGAGTTTTTCGGTTTCATATAGAAGTATCCCATTAAATCAGCTTGTCTTTTGTTCAGCCCTTTCTGAATTAATTTAAACGCGATAGAGTTAGCCTTCTCTCTTTCTTTAGTTTTTTTATCTCTATACTGAGATAATTTTTCAAAGGCAATTCGTAGGTTTTTAATTGAATAATTAATAAAATAATTTAAATCATTTTCATCATTTTCTGTTTTCAAGAAAGCTTTATCATATTGTGTTCTGGATTCTAGAATAACTTTTGAGATAGATATATTATTAATTAATAAGTAATCTTTTTTTATCAGATACCAATAAAAGAGAGCCCTTGCGGTTCTACCGTTACCATCTAAAAAAGGATGAATATAACCAATCATAAAATGTAATATTGATGCTTTTACTATAGGATGAATAAATTCTTTATCATCATTTATAAATTGACACAACTTGTCCATAAGGTTTTTAACTTCAGAGTGTTCCGGTGGGATATGAGCAACTTCTCCATCAACATGATCTGTTACATAAACCCCTTTAGATCTAAAGTCACCTGAGCAATATTCCGCTTCAGTTTTTCTAGTCATTATACTATGTAGATCAATGACGAAATTGAAATCCAAATCTTGATCAATAAATTCATTTATAAACTGAATTGCTTTAAGATTGTTAAAAATCATTTGTTCAGACTCATTTTTTGGGTCTCGACCAGTCTTTAACATCTCTTTAGCAACTTCAGTTGTTGTAGCTGCACCCTCTACTTGTGAAGAAGAAATTGCCTCCTGAAGTATAGAACTTTTAAAATATTCAAACCTGTCAGATGGTAAAATTGGGTTTTGTTTTAGACCACCTATTAGCTTGAGGTCAAATTCATGTAATTCTTTTAGTTGATATGATGATAAATAATAGTTAAAAACATGATTCCCAAATACTAGTTTTTGATATTTGATTTTTCGATGTGTTTTGACCAACGCCCAATTTTCAAGTCGTGTTTGAAGAGGTAGGTCATTCCTGTATTTTAATTCATCCCAATAAAAATAACGTAAATCGGTTTTGTTTAAAAAGCTAGAGTATTCTGTAGAAGTAACCTTCTCAAAAGTATCTACATTAAATTCAATTATAGGTGGTTTTTCAAACTTCATATTTACACATTGTTAAAATGTAGTTCAAAATTAACAATGTTTTTATTGTTATGCAAATTTTAATTAGTGTTCTGAAATTATTTACTAGTTCCTTTTTAATGAAGTTAATGAAATTAGTGACTAACAAAATCTTTTAGTATTTAGATAAGTATTTTAATCGTATAATATTCGAATACTATATTTTAAATTAAACCATAATAGTCAACTTTAATCTTTTTTAATCTTTCATTAATATCAATAATGATATTTTTAAGACACTTCAGTTAAAGGCTGGTAAAGTTTCACTTGTTTTTAATCTCAGTTTCTTTTCATTTTCAGCTATTTTTCAGTTCTACAGTTTCCAAAATCTCTCTTATTTTCTCTATCCTCATTTCTCCATTAGTATTTATTCCAATCCATAATTTCATATTATTTTGGTCAGGATTTAAAGGTATTAAATGCACACTGGAATATTTTTCAATTTCTTCATTTCTCCAAATGGATAAAGTCCTTTGATAGTTATTTATTGTATCTATTTTAATCTCGTAATATTTGAAACTATCTAAATTCTCTTGAGGAATACAAAAAGGAATTTTATATTCTTTTTCTTCAAAGTCAAATGTATAATAATATCTACATTTTTTATTTTGACCTTTGCTCAATATTACATTATCATTCATTTTTTTGAGAACAATATTTTTGATTTTTTTAGTAATTTTTAATGGATTAACTTCACCTTTTTCATTTTCATAAGGTTTTAAATCTATTAAATTGAAAAACAACAAAGTACTTTCATGATTAAGATATTCTTTACTACTTTTAATAAATTGTTCTTTTGTCATAGGTGGATTTGGTGAATACTGACCATAATCAAAAATGAATGTTGTAAACTTCCAATTTCTTATTTCCCCAACATAAGAGTCAATTCCCGTAACTTTTTTATATTTAAATTCAGTTGGTGTAATTACGCTAAACACCCCACAATCTATAAGATGATTCTTCCCATCTTTTTGCTTTATATAATTAACTCCATTATCACAACTTGTCAGTGGTAAAATGATTAATAAAAATAGAATTATCTTTTTCAGTTTGATCAGTTTTTAATTAAGCCGAGGGTCTTGTTAATGAGACGTAGCCTGTAAAAGGCATTAATTTTTCGGATTAACTCAGAGTTGAATTTTCATATCTTGTTTTTAACTTTTCTCTTTTCTAAAAGTCAAATTTAAAAATTTTCCGGTCTTTATAAATAATCACCTTTTTTAAGTTCCACCATAGCATATAAATTATAGCCATTGTACCCGTTACACAAGTATTAGCTAAAAATAGTATTATTTCGTAAATTGAAGTATGCAAGACGAGAAGATTTATCAAGAAAAACTATTCACTCGTTTTCAATTGAGTGATCGTGTAGCCAAAACAAATTTCTATCGTCGATTAAAAGAAATTTTCTATAACCTATTATCGTGAACATTACGAACGAAATAAAACAAGAGTATATAGCAAGAAAGGGAAATACATGAAGCGAAAAAGAAAAAGTACAGTTGAACCAGTCTTTGAAACGTTAACTCAATTTATGGGATTGAGAAAGATCAATACTATAGGAATCCACCAAGCTAGCAAAGTAATGATGCTTTCTGCTATTGCCTATAATCTGAAAAAGTATCTGAAATTTTCTAAAAACCTGAGCAAAAGTATTGCCAAAACTAAGGTTCTTTTTATAGATGTCTATATTCTTAATAAAGACGTATTATACTTCTTTTAAAGAACTTTAATTTTATCAATTGATTCACCTAAACACAGAAGAAAAGTTTCTTAAAAAGGCTTTTATTCTTCTTTATATTTTATAATTATCGACTTGTGCAATGATTACTGTTGTTGGGTATTGTTAATATTTCACCTTTTTTTGTTATTTCAAATTTCAACTCTTTCAGCTTTCCATTTTCTTTAATATATATATTCAAAAGTTTCCCTTTTTTATGAATTAGTTTTTGAGTTAATTCTCCTTTAGAATTATAAAATTTTGATTCACCATGAGGGTTCCATCTTTTAATATTGACTCTGTATTTTGTTTTTCTATTTTTATAAGTATCCGATATAATTCCGTTTTTTGGACCATCTAACCAAAAGTGTCCGCTTATTAAATGAATAGACCCTAAATCAACTATATCGTTATGACATTCAACTTTTATCTTTGTTATATAATGCCCAAAATATTTAAATGTAATTTCGTTTATGCCGTTATTACTGCAAACTAGATTAATAGCACCATCATAATTCATCCATTTGGTAGGTTTTCCGTTTATAAATATTTCAGCCCATGCCGTATTACCATACGCATCAAAAAGCTGTCCCTTGATTTTAGATTGTCCGCTTAAAAAGGTGGAATAACATAAAATAAAAAATGTCAGCAGTATTTTATTCATAATTGTACCCAACGGGAGTCTGCGCAGAAACCCCTGTTTGTTATTTTATCGTTTTATAAAAGCTAAATATAGCCAATATCAAGCAGCTTGAAAATGGGTTTTTGTTTCTTTTAATAAAAACAACTTTATAAATATGTAAATCATATCATCATCTTCAAAAAAGAACTTTTATTAGTTCTAATACCTCCAAGAAAAAGCTTCGTAAAACCCATAGTCATTAAATCGCTAGTAATACGTGGATTTTAGTCTACACTGTATTCAGATACTGCTCTACGAGCAGTCCGAATGTTTAGTTATTAGCTACAGTTTTTTAATCAGTCCAATTTTCAATTGTTCCATCTTCTTTGAACCATATTTCGATAAAATAATTTTCTTCAGTTGGTTCTCCTTTCCGTTTCAGAATGTCAAATTGCAATTTCGAAAGTGCTTTTTTTACCGATTTGACACAATGATTGTATTCTCTTTTTGTATCCCAATATTCTTTAGTCAATTCTTCAGTTTGATAATCGGTCATAACCACATTGGTTACTTTTCCTTTTTTTCCAATTACGACTGTATATCTTTCTCCACAGTCAAATTTGCCTAATTTAGTCCATTTGTATTCCTTAATTGAATTAAACAAAATATTGCTTATTGAGTCTCTTTCCAGTCTGTCAATTCCGCTTCTTAAATCAATGTAATTCTGTTGTTCACTGATTTCAATTACTTTTCCGTCGTCGACTTTGATAGCTGTCTCGTACATAAATGTTCTCTCAAAAACTCCGTCCCAACGTATTTCTTTATTATCCTTTCTTTTTGCAGGAAAAGATATATTTCCACTATGCCAATCGACAAATACTTTTCCGTTTTTTACTTTTTCTCCGAATATTTTTTCGATATAATTTTTTGGAACTTCTTTTTTGTATTCGAGCGAATGGCAATCTATTATTGCACTAACAAATAAGCTGTCATTTTCGATTTTGTAAATTGCTTGATAACCTCTCCAACAGTTTAAAGAGGTTCCCTCTGTTCCATCAATTGAATTTCTAAAACTCAAATCAAACAATTTACCTTTGTCACCTTTTCTGGTTTGAAGATATTTTTCAACAAATAAGTTGTAAGTCGAAATGGTATCATTTTTATAGACAAGATAGTCTGGAACTTGTGGACTTGAAGCAAATGAATTTGACACATAAATGCTTATTAAAATAATGGTCAAAATTCTCTTCATTTTGTTTTTCTTAAATTGTAGCTAACGTGAGTCTGTGCAGAAACCGCTATTTGTTATTTTATCGTTTTATAAAAGCTAAATATAGCCAATATCAAGCAGCTTTAAAATGATTTTTTGTTTCTTTAAATAAAAACAGTGTTATCAATATATAAATAATCTTACTACCCCTCAATAAAAGAACTTTTATTAGTTCTAATACCTCCAAGAAAAAACTTCGTAAAACCCATAGTCATTAAATCGCTAGTAATACGTGGGTTTTAGTCTACACTGCATTCAGATCTACGAGCAGTCCGAATGCTTAGTTATTGTACAACGTTTATTTGACTCCAATTTTTTCCTCAATCAAATTATGGAAATATATTACAGGTGCAGCTGTCAGGTGCAAAATTGTCAAAATCCAATTTCCGATTCCAGGTGTATGAGAAAAATATACCAGTCCAATAACTATTTGGTATGCAGCAATAAATAGTAATCCTAATTTTTTGTTTTCCGTAAACAGGAAACTAAAGAACAGTCCGATATAAATAAAGTCTTTGTATTCATAATTCATTACGAATGTCACATTATCGGAACCAATATAAAATACCAAATATAATTCAAGAGTGATTAATAGAACAAGCGTGATAATTAAAACTATATTCTTTTTCATTCATTTGGTTCTTTAATGAACTACAACGTGAGTCTGCGCAGAGCCCCTCTATTTGTTACTTTATGGTTTTATAAAAGCAAAATATAGCCAATATCAAACAGATTTAAAATGGATTTTTATTTCTTTTGAAAGGCATAATCTTAACAAATCTACTGGAACGTACGATGGACGTCCTTCTGAAGATGGAGTATCATTCTTTAAAGGTAAAATAGTTACAAACAAATCAACAATTCTTGCCCATGAGTCTGGCTTAACGTACTGATCAAATGAAATCATTTGTAGTTGTCCTCGATCAAAACCTTGAATATAATCCATAAAATAATGTATCGATTTATATAATAGTAAGATACTTATTTTTATTCAATTACTATTCTTGAGTTTTTGCGCAGTCTGACGGTTTGGCTAAACTGCGTTTCAATGCAGTTTAGGTTTTGTTAGGCTCATTTATTTTTCTTTTTCAATTTTTTCTCCAAATAAGTATTCTACTAGATTATTCGTTATTTCAATATTGACTTCATCTGAAATCTCATGTTCTTCGCAAAATTTATTTAAGTCATCAAATAGATTTTCCAAAAAAGGAACTCCACTTTCCAAATCCACTTCAATTTTCTTTGTTTCAATACCGAATTCATTAATAAAGGTTTCTCCGGTATAAATAAACTTCATATTGCACAGTTGCAATACCCTTAAAAACTGAGCGGCTTTATCTTTAGCTAGAAAATATGACCAACCATTAATGCCATCAAAGACTCTTTCTAACCATGATTTGAATTCGTCAATTTCATGCAACTGTCTTGGGTCATCATTATAGCCATGAATCCACACGTCAACTTTTTCTTTAGCGTGAGCTATTAACTCTTGATTTACTTTTAAGCGCTCAAACCCATCCAGTAAATCATTATATAATCCATTTTCAATGTCTGGACGGTCAACAACAAATGCAATTCTATCTGTCTTTTTTAATTCTTGGTTAATCTTCCAAAAATGTTCTAATTGAGAAGCATAATCACGTACAGGGCTTATATATTGGACTAATTCAGCTTTTGACTTAGCTGTCAACTCTTTATTAAATGGAATCGTTATCTTCCAATTTTCACCAGCACGCTCAGTTTTGTTTGGGTCGCAAAGACACCAATAGGCTTTAGCATTTGTTTCGTCAACAATGATTATTATAACTGGGATATCATGATTTAGATAATAATTAAGGTGGCTCATTTCTCCCCTGTATACCCATCCGAAATCATTTGTTTCATTAAAATATGATGGTCCAGTTTTTACTTGAGCTGCAATTGTTTTACCTGTTACTGCTCCAAACTCAGCAATTACATCTAAATAGGCATCAATTCCAAAATCATGTTCTTTATGATTCGGTCGAAATAACCATTCAAGGTCAGTTTCTACTATCCTTTTGAGAATTGTAATTCCATCTTCTCCTTTTTTTGTTGATTTATTATATTTAGGTAACTCCATTGTTGTATTTATCTAATTGAGCCGTAGAGTAGAGCCTGATAGTCCTATTCTATTATATCTTCTAAAGATATTAATATTTTCGAAACTATCAATGCCCCCT
>CANMKX010000021.1 GCA_947498595.1 uncultured Aquimarina sp. | reverse complement strand
AAAGTAATGATGCTTTCTGCTATTGCCTATAATCTGAAAAAGTATCTGAAATTTTCTAAAAACCTGAGCAAAAGTATAGCCAAAACTAAGACGCTTTTTATAAATGATTATATTCTTAATAAAGACGTATTATACTTCTTTTAAAGAACTTTAATTTTATCAATTGATTCACCTAAACACAGAATAAAAGCTTCTTAAAAAGGCTTTTCTTCTCCTTTATATTTTATAATTATCAACTTGTGCAACAGTTACCCTTGTTAGCCACAGTTTTTTACTCAAAGGTTATATCTTTATTTATTCTGTAGTCAGCGTGTTTTTCTTTAATCGCTCCAATAACTTTCTTTTTAGTCTCTTCATCAATTGGATGATCTGGAGATGTGTCAGTTCCGTATATTCCAATTTTTTGTTGAAATTGTTTTTGTTCGTACTTTCTGACTATTCCTCCAACTTTCTCTTCCATAACTGCATAATCATAAACAACTTTCATTACGTCTTTAGTTAGTAAATCCGTTATTATATATCGATGAATTACTTTGTTCCTTTGATTATATAATTCAAAAAGTTCGTCGTGTAACGATTGAGTTATTAATCCTTCATCAAGAGCCATTTTATAGACTTTTTTTTCCATAATCGGTCTATCGGTTTCTTTTTGGAAAATTAATGTTGTATCAATTTCGTCAGTCGAATTATCTAATTGTTTTTTTAAAATCAAAGTCAATCTTAAAAGTGCATCAATCTGGTTGGCAAGTAAAACAACTAGTTCAATTGATGAGCCATTTTTATACGCTCTATTTTTCAAGTCAACAGATGCAACTAAAGAGTTCATAAATTTGGTAAATCTCTCAAAAGCTAATATTTCAGTTTTATGCTCTTCTTCAATTACCATAATTGTTTTCAAGCAGTTTTTTGCTTTTTCAATTTCCTCTTTTATTTTTTTTGATTCTTTTTTATCTGAATCATATATGTATTTACACATTATGAATTTGTCATTGACCACAGCAAACCACAAATACATATCAAACTTTTCGGCTGAAACATATTTTTCGATAAATTCAAGATTGATTTTGCCAACTTCTTGAGCTTTTAATTTATTATTTTCAATTAGTTTTGGAATTTCTCCTTTGGTTTTTGGGTTGCAACTAATTTGAAAACATCCAACAGAATTTTCGTATAATTCAAATGAATCTGGGTCAGCTTCTTTAGCATCATACATTCCATTTCTATAACCCCATTCAGTTGGGATGAAAAATATGTAATCTCCTTTTGGGTCTATGAATTTCTTTGTCATCAAATTGTGGCTAACATGAATATATAGTTACCATGGTAACTATATATCTCTTATATTTTTCTTTTATTAAAGGTAATCAAATTAATTAGTGTTCTGAAATTATTTACTAGTTCTTTTTTAATGAAGGTAATGAAATTAGTAGCTAACAAAGATTTTCCAGTATTAGGATCAGTATTTTAAGTGTATAATATTCGAATATTATACGTTTAAAAATTTAAATGACTATTTTAATTCCTCCTTAAAAATTATAATAAAAACATTAAATATAGTTAACACTACATTCAGTTTTGCGTTGCGTGTAACCCAAATGTTTAGTTATGGTACTTTCTCCTGCTCACGTTTGAATCCTTTAGAGTATTGTATCAAGTAGAATTAATGTAATTTTATAGTATAACTAATGGATAAAAAGTATCCGACAGAGTAGAGGATTAGAGATTAGTTTAATTAAATAGAATGTGTTTATTTTAAAGAAGCTAAATCAGCTTCAGTGAAAGATCTAAAAGAAAATTTATAACCTTCGTATGCTGCAATTCCGTAAAAAAGTAAATCCATAGGATTAAAAGTTTCAGACATAATAGCTCCTAATAACGAATAATCAAAAGCAACTAGTGTGTCGATATAACTTAAACCTTCATTGTTAGCAATAAAACCTATGATACTAAAGAAATTACCTAAAACACAACTAATAATAGCTGTAAAAGCTCCAAGAATACCATAGATTTGATCAATCCCTTTTCCGAAATAACGAAAAGAATAGCCAACAGCAGCACCTATTGCAATAGCCATATAACCAATTTGAAAATTAGTTAATACAGTAATAGTTCCCCATAATAAAGCACCAATAATACCTGTAACTGTCCCAGCAATTATACCTTTTGATAAATTTTGTTCAGTACGTAAAGATTCGATTGCACTTTCAGGAATCTGAGCTATAGCTTCAGCATGTTCTAGTGGAGTTTCTGTATCAAGAGATTCTTTAACAGAAGTATCTAAATTAAAATTTAAGCAATTATCAATGAAGTCAGCTTTTTCATTAGAGATTTCACAAATTAAACCTTGTTTGAAATCCATTTTGCGACGCGTACATTTCTTACAAAAAACTAATTGTTCTTGTCTATTCATAAATATTCGATTTTTGATTTTGATGAAATTAAGGTGCAAATATATAAATACTATGAATTTATGACTTATAAAATTAATGAATTTTGTGAGAATAATTATATTCAGAATGATTGTAAATAAGAGCGTATCTTAATAAAAGTTCATTTATAATAAAAACAAGCAGTTATTTTAGAAAGACTATCTTTATAAAGAGAACTAAACAAAACGCAATGATTACAAAAATCATCATTTTAGCAATTTATGTTACGATACTATTCTTAATAGGGATTATTGCCTCAAGAAGAGTTAAGAGTATGAGTGATTTTTATTTAGGAGGAAAAAAAATGGGTTTTTGGGCTGTTGCTTTTTCTGCAAGGGCGACCGGAGAATCTGGATGGCTTTTAATCGGTCTAACAGGAATGGGAGCAATAGCAGGTTACTCTGGTTATTGGGTTGTTTTTGGAGAGCTTCTCGGTGTTTTTATTTCGTGGCAGTTTATGGCAAAACGATTTAAAAAACGTTCTGATGAATATAAAGCAATTACGATTCCGGATTATCTCCAAAGTCATTTTAAGTCATCTACAAATAGTTTACGGATTATATCTGCTTCTACTTTAGTCATTTTTGTAGTTATATATGTTGCTTCTCAAATGGATGTAACAGGAATTGCATTTGAATCTATGCTTAACATTGATTATCGAATAGGGGCTTTGATTGGTTTTTTTATAGTTTTAGCTTATATTTTTATAGGTGGATTTGTTGCTGCGGTTTGGTCAGATATGTTTCAAGGGATTTTAATGTTTTTTGGACTCGTTTTATTACCAATAGTCGTTTGGTTCTCTATGGATCATGGAACAGGAATAACTCAAGGCTTAAATGCTATCGATCCTACTTTAACACAAATAATGGGGAGAAGCAATGATGGAATGATGAATCTATTTACAATTTTAGGTTTCTCTATGATTGGATTAGGTTTCTTGGGATCACCACAAGTTTATGTTCGTTTTATGTCTACCAAAAGCGAAAAACAAATAGATAAAGGAAAATGGATCGCTTTATTGTTTACTTTTTTAACAGATGCTGCTGCCGTAACAATTGGTATTCTTGCTCGAATTTATTTTACAAAAGAAGGGCAAGATCCAGAGGCAATATTAGGAAATGGGGGAGAAGATGTTTTAAATATGGTTACCAACGAATTTTTACCAACTGTTTTAGTAGCCATTTTTATAGCAATTGTTCTTTCTGCGATTATGTCTACAATCGATTCTCTTCTTGTACTTGCATCAAGTGCTATTACGCGCGATTTTTATCAAAAAATTTTTAGACCGGATTTAAAAGATGAAGATTTGACAAAGTTTTCGAGATTGGTAACTGTAGCGATGGCAATAGCAGCATTAGGAATAGCTGTTATCTTGTATAACTTATATCCTGATAGGCAAATTTTTTGGATAATGATTTTTGGATGGTCTGGAATCGCTGCTACTTTTTGCCCAGTAATTATTCTCTCTCTTTTTTGGAAAGGCTATTCTGAAAAAGGAGCAATTGCATCCATGATTACAGGGTTTATGTCAGTAATACTGTTCAAATTTGTAGTAGCTAATATAGCAGGAATAGGAATATATTTTAAAGAATTAGATGTACTAGCACCTTCTTTTTTATTAGCTATGATTGTAGGATATATTGTTTCAAAAATTTCCCCATCCAAAAATATTTGAAAAACGCAGTAATGAATAGAAATTTTAAATGCACTATTATTGAGGTGTAGATTTATCAGGAATACTTATAAATGCTATAAGAAAATACTGTAATTGGTTTTGTATAATCATTGAGAATTAAACCCCTTAATGATTATAATACAGATGACTATTTTAGTTTGATCAAATAACCAATGTTCTATTAAACTGTAATTATAATTTATTTATAAGTCAAAAAAATCAATTTCTTTATAACTCCCAATATTCATGGTTCCTAAGTTAATATTACCAACACGAACTCTTACTAAACGTAGTGTAGGGAATCCAACTTCAGAAGTCATTTTTCGCACTTGTCTAAATTTACCTTCTTTTAAAGTAATAGAAACCCAGCTAACAGGACCGTGTCTCAAATCTCGGATTTTTTTTTGACGTACAGGTAAATCTGGTTCTTGTAGTAGTTTAAAAGCATTGCATGGCTTTGTTTTATATTTTTTTCCATTGATACCGATATGTACACCTGTTTTCATTTTGTTAATCGCATCTTCTGTTATTTCGCCATCAACCAATGCATAATATTCTTTTTCTATTTTATTACTATTAATATGATTGCTCATTTTACCATCTGTAGTAAGTAATAATAATCCTTCTGATTTTTCATCCAGTCGACCAATAGACATTGTATTTTCAGGAAAATCATGTAACTCTCCCAAAAGTTTTTTTGAATTTTGTTTTTGACCATTATTTACAAATTGACTTAAATACCCGTAAGGCTTATAAATCATAAAATGGCGATGCTTTATATTATCGAGATTCATGAAGTAATTTATATACTAATTCTTTGGTTATAGGATTTCCTTTCGCTTTTTCTCTTAACATGTCAAAAGAATATACAAATGTACAACCAGATTTAAAATTGCTACAACCATATGCTGTTTTTCCTTTCAGAATTTTACCATTAGAACATTTTGGACAAGAAATAATATTTGGATCTTCAGCTTTGGTAATTATTGATGAAACGGAATCTTTTTTAGGCTCTAAAACTAATTTAAATTCATCATCAAAACGAATTAATCCTTCAATACTTTGATCCCTTTCTTTGAATCCTTTGAGATTAACCGTACATCCTTTTTGTAATAAGCGTATGTATTGTTTTTCTGATATTTTCTTATCCTTAAATTTAAAAGGTAAAATAAAATCGCATCCGTTTTTAAAACTACTACATCCATATGCATTTTTGCCTTTTAATAAACTTCCTTTAGAACATTTTGGGCATGAATGATGAGCAAGTCCTTCAACTTTCTTTTTCTTTTCTTTTTTAGGTTTGTTTACTGTGGTGGTGTGTGTAATATTAGCTCTATGATTTTCCATTCTAACTTCATAAACTAATTGGTCAACCATACTTTTCATCCCTTTAATAAAACCACTTGCGGGATAATTACCTCTCTCAATTTCCTTTAATTGTTTTTCCCACCTACCTGTCAATTCAGCCGATTTTAATAATTTATTCTGAATTGTATCAATAAGTTGAATACCTATTAAAGTAGGTAAGATTTGCTTTTTATTACGTTGTATGTATTTTCTCCTAAATAGTGTTTCAATAATATTGGCACGAGTAGATGGTCTCCCAATACCATTTTCTTTCATAATCTCTCTCATTTCATCATCATCCACTTGTTTACCAGCAGTTTCCATAGCTCTCAATAAAGTAGCTTCGGTGTATTGTTTGGGCGGCTTAGTTTCTTTTTCAAGAAATGATGGTTGATGAGGTCCTTTTTCTCCTTTTTCAAATAATGGAAGGATTCCTGTTTCTTTTTTATGTTGACTATTGGATTTTTCAAAAACTACACGCCAGCCTTTTTCTATGATAACTTTTCCTGTTGTCTTGAAATTTACATTAGCTGCTTTCCCCAAAACAGTAGTATTGGCAACGGTACAATCTTCATAAAAAGCAGCTATAAAACGTCTTACAATACTATCATAAACTAATTGTTGGTTTGGTTGTAAATGGATTTCAATTCCTGTAGGAATTATAGCATGGTGATCTGTAACTTTTTTATCGTTAAATACTTTAGAAGATTTTTTTATTTTGCCTTTAAGAATTACTTGAGTTAACTCGTTGTAAGTTTTTAATCCTTTTAAAATACTCGGAACTTTTGGGTATACATCGTTAGGTAAGAATGTAGTATCAACTCTTGGATATGTAATTACTTTTTGTTCGTATAAACGTTGTGCTATTTTTAAGGTTTCATCCGCAGTTAAACCAAATTTTGTATTGCAGTAAACTTGTAAACCCGTTAAATCAAATAATTTTGGAGCATATTCTTTCCCATTTTTTTTAGTGATAGATGTTATTTCAAAATCATCTTCTTTAACCTTTTCTGCAAAAGCTTCCCCTTCTTCTTTTTTTAAAAACCTACCTTCCTCACAATTAAAAGTGGTTTCTCTATAAACTGTTTGTAATTCCCAATAAGGTTGAGGTTTAAAACTCTCAATTTCTTTAAATCGCCTTACTAACATTGCTAAGGTAGGAGTTTGTACACGTCCTACAGACAAAACTTGTTTATATCCCCCATGCTTTACGGTATACAATCTAGTTGCATTCATCCCTAATAACCAATCACCAATAGCTCTTGAGAATCCCGCATGGTATAGATTGTCATAATTAGCAGAGGTATGTAGCTTATCAAAACCTTCTTTAATAGCTTCGGTTGTTAAAGATGAAATCCATAATCGTTGTACTTCTCCAGTATATCCAGCTTCATCAATTACCCAACGTTGAATCAATTCTCCTTCTTGTCCTGCATCGCCACAATTTATTACAACAGAAGCTGTGTCAAACAATTTTTTTATAATTCCAAATTGTTTTTTTATTCCAGAATCGTCAACAACTTTGATTTTAAATTTTTCAGGAAGCATGGGTAAATTATTTAAATCCCAACTTTTCCAATGTGGTTTATAATCATTAGGTTCAAACAAAGTACATAAATGTCCAAAAGTGTAAGTAACTGCATATCCATTTCCTTCAAAGTAACCGTCTCGCTTTGTTTTTGCTCCTAATACAGCAGCAATTTCTCTGGCTACACTTGGTTTTTCGGCTATACAAACTTTCATAAATTGGGTTTAAAATAAAGCTGCAAAAATAAAAAAATTAAGAGGATATTAAGATTTTAGCGCAAATTCTGTTTAATAGGTTTACAATATGTTTCTTTGTAGAATAAAATAATTATTCTAATTCGATACATTAAAATAATGTTCAATTACTTAAAGTTATTAATTATAAAAAACCATGATAGAAGGGTATATTAACATTGATTCTGAAATACGATTATATTACAATAAAAATAATGAGGATGTATCTCAAAAAACCATTATTTTTTTACATGATTCATTAGGATGTGTAACGCTATGGAGAGATTTTCCTAAAATATTATCAAATGCATTATCATGTAATTACCTATTATATGATCGTCAAGGTTACGGTAAATCTTCACCTTTTACCATAGCCAAACGATCTCATAATTATTTAGAGTTAGAGGCTACTGTATTACATGATATTATTGTTAAAGAGAATTTGAATGATGTAATACTTTTTGGGCATAGCGATGGTGGAAGTATCGCATTATTAGCTGCAGCCAAATATCCAGAAAGAATTAAAGGAGTAATTACAGAAGGAGCACACGTATTTGTAGAGAATATCACCTTAGATGGAATAAGAGATGCAGTAACAGCTTATCATACAACAAATTTAAAAAATCGATTGTCCAAATATCATTATGATAATACAGAAAAAGTATTCAGTATGTGGGCAGATACATGGTTGAGAGAAGGTTTTGAGGATTGGAATATCGAATCTTTTTTATCAAAAATAACATGCCCAAGTTTAATCATTCAAGGAGAGAATGATGAGTTTGGAACTGAGAAACAAGTAGATGCAATTGTATCACAAACAACAGCAAAAAGTACCAAATGCATGATTCCTAGAGAAGGACATACACCTCATAAAACTGCTAGTAAAGAGATGATTACAGCCTGCCTTAATTTTGTTAAAGAAATATAATTGAGTATTATAATATTTCCTTTTTTTTAATAAGCTCTAATAGTTTTTTTAATTCAACTGATTTATTGGATCTTTTAAATAATAACATGATTTTTTTTGAAAAATCATGTCCTTTTATTGGTATAAACTTTACCTGCGGCATTTCAAAAAATGGTTTAGGCATTAAGGTAATCCCCATACCAGAAGTAATTAATGCACCAACTGTTTCATTATTATGTGCAGTAAACATTTTATTAGGGGTGATACTTTGTTTTTCTAACTGATCGAATACATCGTTATAAAGCAAGCAATGACTTCGTTCAATAAAAGGTTGATTATGTAATGCAGATAGTTCTAATGCATCCATTTTAGCTAGTGGATGATTTTGATTTATAGCAAAAAACAATTTTTCACTAGCGATATTATATGTTTGATATTCAGTTTTGTCAACTTCTCTGTGTTCAGTAAAAAAAGCATGTATAGAATTGGTATCCAATTTTTGTAAAAGTATAGCATGTTTATCTTCATAAATTTTGACTTCGGATAATGCATATTGTTTTTTCAATTCGTTAACGATTGGCAAAACAATATTAATATCTATATTTTGTACGAAACCTAGTTTGATATCTAAGCTTGTTCGTATTTCAAAAGTTTCTTCTATAGTATACCATTGATTCATTAATTCAATAGCTTTGGGTAAAAGAATTTCACCTGCGCTTGTTAAGCTTACATTTCGTTTATCTCTTTCAAAAAGTTTTACTTCTAAATGACTTTCTAATTTTTTTATACCCGCAGAAAATGTGGATTGAACAACATGCACTTGTTCTGATGCTCTTGTAAAATTTTTGGTATTAGCTAATGCTATGAAATATTTAATTTGCTGCAAATTCATAATCGTAAAATTAGATTGATCAATCGAAATAATCTGTTTAGACGATAATAAAAGTAAACATAAATTCGCAGTATTAAATAAAAAAAAATATTTATAAATATGAAAGCAGCATTGATAAAAGAATTCGGAGGGACAGAAGTACTTCAATATACAGAGGTTGAAACACCGGTACCAGGGACAGATGAAGTTTTAGTTAAGATACACGCAACAGGTGTAAATAGATTAGATCACTATTTAAGAGAAGGTAAAATGATGCCTGATATTCCATTGCCACATATTTTAGGATCAGATGCTGTTGGTGAGATAGTAACAATTGGAGCAGATGTGGATGAATTTGCAGTTGGAGATAAAGTAATGGTTGTTCCTGGCTATCCAATGAAAAAAGAAGATCAAAATATTACTCCTATCACATTGGCTCCATCATACGGAATTATAGGAGCTGCAAATCAAGGCACGTATGCAGAATATGTAAAAGTTCCAGCAAAATTTGTTGTTAAAGATATTTCAGGACTTTCGTCAGAATTAGCCGCAACTTTGCCAATGGTTACGGTTACTGGTGTTCGTGCTGTTAAAGAAGTAGGACAAGTTAAAGCAGGTGACAAAGTTGTTATTTTGGCCGGAAACTCAGGGACAGGAAGTTTTAATATTCAAGTTGCTAAAGCGTTAGGGGCTGATGTTTTTTCAACAACGATTTCTGATTCTAACATAGATTTTATTAAAGAATTGGGAGCTGATAAGGTAATTAATACAAAAAAAGAAGACTTAGTTACAGCAGTTAAAGAATGGACAGACGGAAAAGGGGCAGATGTTATCATAGATAATTTAGGAGGAGAATTCTTTTCGAAGAGTATAGAAGCACTAAAACCAAAAGGAGTTCTTGTTTCTATGGGATTTGCAGCAAGTCCTAAGGTATCTTTTGATGTAAGAGGTCTATTTTTTGGACAAACTATTATTAGAGGTTCTATTATGGGAACGAAAGAAGATTTAGAATTTGGACTTGATTTAGTACGTCAAGGAAAAATAAAACCTCAATTAGGAGCTACTTTGCCACTTTCAGAAGCTAATAAGGCACATGATTTACTAGTTAATGGTGGCGTAAGAGGTAATATAGTTTTAAAGCCTTAATCAATAACAGCTTTAAATAGCATAGGCATTACGTTTAATTTTGATAATACCATCTATAGTTTAAAATGAAATAGCAAGTGATAGAATGATTTTTGATATTCATTTTAGACTATAAATGGTATTGTTTATAAATGACAGAGATATGAATAAAAAGAGTTTATATAAAAAATTAAAAGCAGTAGATATTGAAGGATTTGATATATCGTTATTAGCCCCAAGACCTGCGGGAAATTATGTAGCTGTAAAAAGAGTAGGGAATATAGCATATGTTTCAGGACAAATGCCTGTTTATTCCACAGGAATGGTGTTGACAGCACAAGAGCATACAACTATTGATTTTGGTTATAAAGCTGCAAGACTCGCTATGGCAAACGTGTTAAAACAACTATTGAATTTTAGTGATATCGAGGAGGTAGTATCTATCGTTAGAGTTGATGGATATTTTAATCATGATAATGGTAAAGATATCCCAAAAATGCTCGATGGAGCTTCAGATTTGATAGCCGAATTATTTGATGGGAAAGATGGAGAACATGCAAGAACTGTTTTTACTATAAAGTCACTACCCTATAATGCTTTTGTAGAATTAGTTGTTATTGCAGAAGTAAAATAAAAGAGACTATGTTAAAAGATATTGCACAAAAAAATAAGCTATCATTAGGTCTTTTTTTTCCTATCGAAGCTTATAAGGGATCTATTCCTACAATGGAAAATCAAGTTTCATTAGCTCAAAAAGCAGAAACTATTGGATTTAAGGCATTATGGTTTAAAGATGTTCCTTTTCATGACCCTATGTTTGGTGATGTTGGTCAAATGTATGATCCATGGGTGTATATGACTCATATAATGAGCAATACTACAAAAATACAATTAGCTACTGGAAGTATTGTATTGCCATTAAGGCATCCAGTTCATACAGCAAAATCAGCTTTTAGTATACAGAATTTATCTAATAAAAGATTGATTTTAGGTGTTGCTTTTGGAGATAGAGCTATAGAATATCCTGCATTTAATAAGGATATCAATGAAAAGGCTCAATTATTTAGAGAGAATTTTTATTATATAAAAGAATTAGAAAAATCATATCCTATTATTAATACATCAACGTATGGGACAACAAACGGAAGTATTGATTTATTACCTAAACCTACTAAGCACATACCAATGCTTATCACAGGATATTCTGGGCAATCATTAGAGTGGATTTCCGAACATGGAGATGGATGGATATTTTATCCTAGAAACATACGTATGCTAGAGAATTTAATGGAAGAGTGGACGGATAGTTTAATAAAAAAAGCATCTTATTGGAAACCTTTCATGCAATCTTTATATATTGATTTATTGCCAAATCCAGATGCAAAGCCTAAGTTGATTCATTTAGGTTATCAATTAGGAGCCAAATATTTGGTTAATCACCTGAAAACATTAGAATCATTAGGAGTGAATCATGTGATTATTAACCTTAAATATGGTTCGAGAAGTGCTGATAAAGTATTAAATGATTTAGGGAAATATGTATTACCTTATTTTGAATAGGGTGAGGTATAAATGTATTAGAAATTTATTTTTTGAATTTCGTTTTAATGAATCACTATCTTTATTCCTTTATTAGGAAGTAACAGTAATTATAAGAGGTACATCGTATTATTCTATTCATTTATTCTGTATGCATGATTTAGAACATGAAATGGATTTTGATTTAAATGCAGATAAACTTCCTGAAAAATAAGAAAAAAGTAAAATTATAATTGATATGAAAAAAGTTTCAAAATTATTTTTAATACTATTTATTGCAGCAAGTAGTATGTATAGTCAAAGTGAAGAAAAGCAAAAGATGAATGATCTTTCATTTATGGTAGGAGATTGGGTTGGTATCTCAAAATCCTTTAGTAAGAAAGGAACCAAAACCGTTACTGCTCACGAAGAAATAAGTTATTCTCTAGACAAACATATAATTACAATTGACTTAAAGTCAGAATCTTTACAATTACATACAATAATATATTATGATAGTAAAGAGATGACTTATTATTATTGCCCTTATTCAAAACGTGGAATGGGAAAATATGCAGGAAAATTTGAAGAAGGTAAATTTATAGTACACTTTAATCCTACAAATCGTTTAATTTTTAAAAGAACTGCCAAAGGAGAATTTCAAGAATATGGAGAACAACTAAAAGATGGTGTTTGGACCAAGTATTTTGAAGATACATTTCCGTTAATTCCATAATGTATTCGTTTTTTTAATTAGATAATAATATCAAAACATACTCAAGATCGTAATACATAATTTGTATACTAAATTCAGAGGTTTGGATACTTTATCAAAAACTCATTTATAGACATTTGTAGCATACATATATAAATTGAAATAATGAGAATTTTAAAAAAATTGAACCTAAGTGCGTTAATCTTACTATTTATAGTGTCCTGTAAAAATGATGATGATGTATGTGTAGTAGACAATACGTTAGAAATTGAAGTCATTAATAGTGCTGAAATTAATCAAAATCATCATAGCATATATACGGATATCGTTATTAATGCTCCTATAAATGAGGTGTGGAATGTATTAAGAGATTTTGATAATTATCCAGAATGGAGTAGCAGTATTCAAGGAATTACTGGTGATATCAGTAACGGAGGTGAAGTGATTGTAGATGCAACACTACCTAATGGTAGCATCATAGGTTTTCATCATATTTTAATTTATGAAGAAGGCATAAGATTTGGTTGGTCAGATTCATTAGGTATAGGAACAATAATGGATAATCATATGTTTATTGTAGAAATGATTTCTGAATGTCAGACAAGGTTTATACAAACAGATGAATTTAGAGGTATAGGAAATGCTGATTTTAGCACAGAATCTTTGGCAAATACAACTCTTGAAGTATATCCTATATTTAATAATGAACTAAAGCAAAGAGTAGAAGGTAACGAATAAAGAAGTAATTATTTTTTGGAGTAAATTAGTTTAATCAAAAGAATATAATAATCCATTGGTAAACTTGTATTGTGATGAAGGAACACCTTCTGCTGGAAAAGCATCAAAAGTATAATAAAAACTAGTTTTGAAAGATAAATTGGCAATGATTTTTAGCAATAATGAAGTTTCACTCGAAATCCTATAATCATCTACCGCATTTATTTTGGGTTGATAGTATGTAGTACTTATAAAAGAAATATTATCTGTTGGATATATTCTACAGGAAAAATAAGCACTACCTCTAATATCACTTTCGTAAATAGTAGCGGTCTCTGTTTTTGTTTCTTCATATTCGTACATCATTAATGTACCCAAGTAAAAATTATATTTTTGAGAGGCATATAAAGTAAACCTACTTCCAGTTCCTACAAGTCCTCTAAATTTAATATTAGAAATATCATCATATTGAGATTGCAAGAAAAATTCCCAAGCAATTTTAGGTGTAATATTATAATTATAGCGCAAATGTTGAATTCCTTTATTAACCAAGGCTTCATCATTTGCTTCTTTTAGGTCGATAGTGTTTACTAATAAAGCTAAATGTTTTTTATAACGATACTGCACATGAATACTGTTTTTTAAATTAAAAATAGTATTCGTGTTTTTGGTTAAATTAACATCCAAACTAGTAAAACCTGACCATTTTGAAGTATCATTCACTCTTCGCAATGATTCTATATTCACAATTTGTGCACTGCTATAAATTGCAAAAAGTAAAAATATAAGAGTAGTGATCGCTTTCATTAAAATCAATTTTTGAGAAGGCAAAAGAAAGTAAAAAAAATGAAATAGAAGCTTGCATATGTCTAATTACTGAAAGGAATATTTGTTTTATAAAATATATGTAAATTAGTAATCAAATGTTTTTTAAGAAATATGAAAAAATTAATTCTATTTATAACTACCATAACATTACTAATTTCTTGTAATAAGAAGCAAGAATCGAAAAGTGAAACGATAATATCTTCAGCAGTTAACAAAGAAAAAATCCCTGAGTTTTTATACGAAACGACTGAATTAGCACATTGTGAATCGGTTGTTTTTGACAAGAAAAGAAATGTATTATATGTTTCTGTCCAAGGAGAAAAAACACCAGGAGATGGAGCGATAGCAAAGGTTTCTTTAGAAGGGAAAATTCTAGATAAAACATTTATCGCAGGAATTAATAATCCAAAAGGAATAGCAATCACTGATGATAGACTCTATGTATCAGACGTAACACAATTGATAGAAGCAGATTTAAATACAGGTGAGATTTTGAATCGATATGATGGGGAAGAAGCAGAATTCCTAAATGATGTTACTATTGATGAATATCAAAATGTTTATGTCTCAGATATGTTTACTTCTTCAATTTATAAATTAGATAAAAAGAAGAAATTTACAAAATGGTATACCAATCCTATATTAGAGAATCCAAACGGATTGTTAGCTATAAAAGGAGAGATTTATATTGGAGCTTGGGGTAGTTTTTCGGATGGAAATCCTATTGAAGCACCTAAAGGAAATTTTTTAAAACTTGATATTGAAACTAAAAAAATCACAAAGATTACAAAAGATATATTAGGAAACTTAGATGGGGTTCAAATATTTGATGAAAATCAATTTGTTGTTTCAGATTGGAAAGAAGGTGCAGTATATCTCGTACATAAAAATGGTGAAACTACGTTAATATTAGGGACCGAGCGCAGTGTAGGTGATATTGCTTATATCGCAGAGAAAAAAATGCTAATATTACCAATGAATATCCAAAACAAGTTGATTTTTTATAAATATTAAAGAAAACCCTCCAATTTTCAAGATAAATGACTTGTAGAATGGAGAGTTTGAAAAACGGAATTATCTTTTATATGTACCATCAGGTAATACTGTAGGTAATTTATAGAGAGGATTTGTTAGTAAACCATATATAGTAGCATCAGTGTTTTCTATCAGTTGAGGTGTGTTTAATTTCCATTCTTGATCTATAGCATTCAACCTATTTTCTTGTGCTCCTAAAGCAGAAGTTAATGCCCAATAAAAATATTCTGTAGCCATACAATCATATTCACATGTAGTATCATCATAAGTGTACCACGCATTAATAGGATATGGATTAGGGATAGTAGTAAAATGACCTCCTCTAGCTATGTCCATCGCATTTGTTAATGCTGTACCAGCTTGTTCGCCAAAAATAGTTGGATATGTATTTGCATACCCTACATGAGTAATTAAATGCAATACTTCTTCTAATGAAGCATCAAAATCTCCCATTCTTCCGTTTGTATGCCAAGAAGGAATGGTTTCATCATTACCCAAATCTTGACCATTATCTCCATCAGGTAATGAAATTGAGTTCATATCAGATTCATTTTTCCACATAAATAAAAACGCATTGCGATTTACCATCGTAGCAACAACTTCTGGATTATCAAGAACCCCATCTTCGTTATTATCTAGATATTGTGCCATAATATTAGCAGCGTGTAATAATTTTACATCTTCAACAGCAGCAACTGCATAAATAGAAATTCCGAAAACAGTTACTTTTCTATTAAAATAAGTAAATCCAGCGTCGGTATTAGCAACAATAGTAAAATTAGGATCATTGCCAGCATTAATTAACACGGTATCTGAATTTGTATCATCATCTTTTGAACAAGAAATACAAGAACTTAAAAGGATTAAACTTACTACGGATATTAGCAGTGATATTTTATTCATACTCATAAAATTTATTTTAAATTAACATAGTTATGTAGTTAGAACAGCAAATAAAGAAAGTTCCCTACTTGTATATGAGTTTTTAAGTTCCGAATGCTTCCATTCAAACTATTTTTCTATGAATAATAAGACTCCTTGTTTTTTAAAATGATGATTAATAAGTAAATACAATTTACAGCTATTTAAGGATGCTATTGGTTATAATTTTAATAAATAGTTCTTTTAGACTATTTTTCTATAAAAAAATATAGAAATCAGCTATCATAAAGGGTGCATTAATGCGTAATGAGTTTAAAAATGATTGGATATAAAAATATGAGATTAAACATAATGTCTAACCCCATATTTTCGTCAGTGAATATAAATGAAATTTTTAAAAATCTTGAACAGTAGGACGTAATACAATTTCGTTTACATCCACATCAGCAGGTTGTTCAATTGCATAAGCAATTGCTCTTGCTACTGCATCTGATGAAATTGCGATTTTGTAAAATTCTCCAACAAAATCAGCACTTTCTTTATGAGAACTTCCATGCTTTAATTCAGAATCTACAGCTCCAGGTTCAATCGTAGTAGTACGTATTGCACCACCAACTTCATGACGTAAGCCTTCAGAAATTGCTCTAACAGCAAATTTAGTACCACTATAAACAGTTCCGCCCGGACTAAAAACTTTGATACCAGCCACAGAAGCTAAATTGATAAAATGACCGCTTCCTTGTTTTTGAAAAACAGGCAATGCAGCTGCAATACCATATAAAACACCTTTTACATTAATATCAATCATTCTATCCCATTCATCAACCTTAGTTTCACTCAAGGGTGCTATTGACATTAAACCTGCATTATTAACCAATACATCAATTTTACCAAAAGTAACAATACTTTGATCAATTAATGATTGTACTTGTTTTTTATCAGTGACATCAGTTTGTACAGCAAGCGCTTTACCTCCTTCATTATGGATATCAGCAGCAATAGCTTCTAATTTATCCAATCTTCTAGCTCCCAGTACAACTGATGCTCCTTTCGCACTTAATAATCGAGCAGTAGCTTCGCCTAAACCACTACTAGCTCCAGTTATAATAACAACTTTCCCTTTTATATTATCTTCTAGCATTTTGTTTTTTTATGGAGCAAAAGTACGTGTTGAACGTAACTATAGACTAAAACAAAAAAAGGAATAAATGAAACAAATTACTTTTTCCGATATTGAGAAGGTGTAAGTCCTGTATGTTTTTTGAACATTCTAGAAAAATAAGTAGGATATTCAAAACCTAAAGAGTATCCGATTTCAGATACAGGTTTATTAGTTGCATCTAATAAGTTTTTAGCTTCAAAAATGACCTTATCATGAATAGTATCTATGGCGGACTTTCCTGTATAATGCTTAATAAGATCGCCTAAATAGTTAGAAGTTAAGTGTAATTTTTGTGCAAAATATTTTACAGAAGGTAATTGTTGTGGATTTTGTTTATAGTGATTATTTAATGAATTATTGAAATCATTAATAATAGTATTATATAAAGGTTCTCTAGTATTAAATTGTCGCTTATAACACTCTTGGATATATGTAAATAAGACATTGCAATAAGCCATAATGATCGCTATGCTAGCTGTTTTTTCGTGATAACCCTCATAAATTTGTTCAAACAATATTTCTACTTTAGATTGTTCTTCTGGAGTTAAAAACAATGCTTTATTAATACCATAGGTAAAAAAACTATAATGTATATTATGAGTTGTTAATACAGACGGAACTAATAGCATATGATAGCCTTTCCATGACATTGAAGCGTTCCAAGCATGTAATTGATGTGGTCTCATGAAGTATAAAAAACCTGCTTTTTCGTCAAACTTAGTATTTCCATACCAATTTAGGTCGTTCATGTTTTTTTTATAAGCTATAAAATAAAAATCAGTGGTAATACCATCAGACGCTAACCTAATTGATGGATGCTCGTCGTATTTAAGAACATGCATTTCTTCAGAATGCACTACGGAAGCGACATTAATAAAGTCGTTAAAATTATTTATAGATGTAAAATGTGGATTCAAAGTGCTCTTTTTTTTACAACAAAATACCCTTTTTTAAATAAACTATAACAACGATCATATTACTATTTGATTTGCGTAAATAATTAAAAAACTAAATTATTGATTATTATGAGTTTTAGAAAGTCATTTTAAGAAGTTGTTTTATCAATAAAATAAAAAAAACATTATTTTTACGGAAAACCATAAAAATAAATCAACAGATCGTTGTAATTTAAGAGATTCAAATATGAATCATAATGGCAGAAAAAAAAACACAAAAACGTACGATATATAGAGATGAAAAAACGGGAAAGTTTGTATCCAAAAAAATTGCTGAAGAACACCCTACAAGAACAAAAAAAGAAATTCAGGAACGCGGTAAGAAATAAATTATAAGAAAAAGAGGATGAAGCCTTATAAAATAAGATTAAAAGATACTTTAGAAATAGAAGATGCAGATACTTTTTTGTTTGCTCTAGATAATAGAAATCATAAATATTATTTGGAAAAAACTAAGATGTTTGGGTTTACACATGCTGATATACCATCGCCTTCTAATTTTACATTTAAGTATAAAGAAAAAGATATAATTACTTTATTTCGCATGATTGAAAATCAAATGTATACTAATTTTTATGAATACATAAAAGAAGCTTTTCTTTTTAAGAATGAAATGATAGAAAATAAAGTAATAGGTATTTCATTAGATACTATTGAGTATAGTTATAAAAATTATTATTTAACTTTTAATACGCTTATAACTGTATTTAATGAATTAGGAAATAAGTTTAATCCCAAAGAGGTTATTGTTTACATTTCTCCAGAGAGTTTAAATAAAGAACAACAAAAAATCATAAATGATAATATTATATCTTGGAATAATAGATAGATATATTTTAGAAAAAACAGGAAATACAATCTTTTTAGGAGGATCAAATTGGAATAGTGGAGGAGATCAAATAGATAGGTTTATAGAGGAAGGTATATGGGAGAATGGATATGATGATAGATACCTTAAAGATGTAAATACCATTAAAGAAAATGGTGTTTTAATATTTAAATCAACTTTTCCTCATCAAAATGGTGAAAACTATCTAAGAGTTAAAGCTATAGATACCGTTTTAAAAAACCATAATGATGGAAGAAAATTAGATGTTAATTGGTATCGACTAGGAGAATATATAGATATAGAAAATTTTGGATATTATACACATACGATTGATACAATATCCCCTCATGATATATCAGTTATATTTAATAAAATAAATGAGAAGATTGATTTGAATAAGATCATAAATGATTTATTGCATATTTATGATAAAGAAGAAAAAATACCTATTCTAGATAGCGATGTAATTACGGGTGATGATTACTTAAGTATTTCTGGTGATGTTAATGCTTTAGCTAGAATCATTACATCAAATCGTTTTATCCCACCTTTGGCTATAGCATTATTTGGAGAGTGGGGATCGGGTAAAAGTTTTTTTATGGAAAAACTAAAAAATAAAATAACATCACTTTCAAATAGTCCTATAGAAAATTATGAGAATGGTATTTGTCATATACACTTTAATGCTTGGTCATATCTAGATGCCAATTTATGGGCAAGTATTGCTACTCGTATTTTTGAAGGATTATATGATTATATAGATAATAATTATCCTAGTAAAGATGAAAAGGATAAAATTAAAGAAAAATTAAATAAAAAGATAACTCTTTTAGAAAACAAAAATGAGTTTTTTGAAAGAGAAAAGATGAATGCTAAGAAAGAAAAAGATCGTTTAGAAAAAGAGAGAAATAAATTAAAAAAAGAAAAGAATGAGAAAGAAAATGAGATAGAAAAAACGACTTTAAAAGCATTGATTGGTAAAGGAATAAAAGAATTAAAAATTCCAGAGGAAATAAATAAAATATTAAAAAACAACAATTTTGATACATATATATCGGATGATTTGAAAGAAGATCCTTCTTTAATTTTAGATGAATTAAAAAAAAATGGAACTTTTTTTAAAGACTTTTTAAGTTTTAAAAATTTAAAATGGTCATGGATTACATTATCAATTACATTGTTGTTAATTGTTTTTATTGTGCCTAGCCTTGATTTATTTTCAAGTATTACGTCATTGATTCCACAATCTATTCTTTCAAATATTGCAATTGCAATTCCTTTAATAAAACAATATTCATCTACATATAATAAATTTAAACCTGTAATCAATGGATTGCAAAAAATAAATAAAGAATATCAAAATAAAATTGAAGAATGTAAGCTAACATACCAAGAATTATTACAAACTAATCATTTAGAAGTAATTAATTTAACAAAAAAAATAGATACATATAACTCTAATATTTACAAGATATCAAATGAAATAATTGATATTGAAAATAAATTAAGTAATTCTTTAGCTACTATAACTTTACATAACTTTATAAAAGACAAAAATAAAGATATTGTTTATAAAAAACATTTAGGCTTGGTATCTTTAATTCGTAAAGATTTTGAAACTTTAAGTAATATTTTTAGAGATTCTAAAGAGGAGTCAAATCTTAAAGGTTTTAATCCATTAAATAGAATAGTATTATATATAGATGATCTAGATAGATGTAAAGAAAATAGGGTTGTAGAAGTATTGGAAGCAGTTAATTTATTGATGGCTTTTCCTTTATTTGTCGTTGTTGTAGGTGTTGACCCTAAGTGGGTGAAAATTGCATTAGAAGAAAAATATAAATCTCAGTTTATAAAAGAAGAAAAGACAACAGAAGAAAAAACAAATAATTATTTAGAGAAAATTTTTCAAATTCCTTTGCATTTAAAAATAGCGAATGATGGAGAAATAAAAAAAATGCTTCATAAACTAAATTTAGAACAGGAGGATGTAGATGAAAAAAAGGAACAAATGAATCCAAAACCTTCTGAAGAAAAAAATGATGTAA
This sequence comes from uncultured Aquimarina sp., assembly GCA_947498595.1. Classification (GTDB taxonomy): domain Bacteria; phylum Bacteroidota; class Bacteroidia; order Flavobacteriales; family Flavobacteriaceae; genus Aquimarina. The sequence goes on along the minus strand of CANMKX010000021.1, from coordinate 60,600 downwards.
AAACATTTGAGATAAATGGCACAGAAGAAGAGAGAATTAATACAACATCGAAAACAACCAATATTGAAGAATTAAATAATGTAGAACACTTAAAAATATCAAAGAATGAGATTAAAGCACTTCAAGATTTTTCGAGTTTAATAGGTTCTAATCCAAGAATAATAAAAAGATTTACTAATATTTATAAAATTATTAAAGCACATGATACTATCAATTTAGATAAATCGGAAAAAAATTATATATCTGTAATGTTTTTAATAGCATTATCAATTGGAAAATACAAGAATGACATATACTTTAAGTTGACCAAAATGCTTTCGAATTCAGAATTAATAGATAAAAAAAGTATTAAAGAAAGTATTAAAGAAAGTATTAATGAATGTTCTAAGGGAGGAAAATTAATAGCAGAGTTTAGTAAAACTCCTAGTTATGAGAAAATAGAGAACATAGAGTTGAACCAATTAAAAAAATATTATAAATTGACTGATCGTTTTAAATTTTAAATAAAAATAACTCCCTTAACAAAATTTCTCTTGATTAAGGGAGTCGGTTGGTTATAAAGAAAATTATATAATTCCTTTTGTAGCTTGTAATTTACTCCACCAATATAAGAAGATTGCAATTACAATCACAACAATTGGCATTATAAGTCCTTGACCGATTCCGTATACTTCAATAGCATTTGTTGCAAAAAATGAATATCCCATTTGTATAAGAACAGTAATCAAAGAAATTAGTAATATAGGAATTGCTAGTTTTTTTCTAAATAGTAATAATAAACTACCTAGTAAACCAGCAAAAGTTGCCATGGCAAACGCAGCTGTAATCCAAGCAGGTGTATTTTCCATAATAGAAACCTGTTCTGGTGGCATTAAAGCTTTCATTTCATCAGTAATAAATGCTTGACCTAAATATGCCAATACTCCCATTATATTCCATAAGACTGCAATAATCGCAACGATCCAATAAGCCGATGTTGGTTTGTTTTTATTCATATACTATTGATTTTGAAATTATTTAGTTGTAACAATATACAAAAAATAAGAAACCTAATAATGCTTTCACCTACTTACATTCATGATTAATAAATCAATAAAGAATTAAAAAAGGTGTTAAATAATAGTAGAAATACAGAACTTCATAAGATTGACTTATATTTGAAACTTGGCATTTAACCAATGCTAAAAAAGAAATTTAAAAAGAACATTTATTATGTAAATAGTATGTTTATATAAGTGTTTTTGTGTCCAACTAATATTGAGAATATATGATTAAAAGTAACCACTTTAAAGTGCTTATCACGCTACTTTTGGTAAGTTTTGTGATCGGTTGTAAAAAAGAAATCCAAGGCCCATATCAAGGGATGGAAAACAAGCAAACGCATATTGAGATTTATAAAGATAATGGAACTTATCTTATAAAACCCTATTCTGATCAAATAATAGAGACATCCTTTATTCCTAAGGGTGAGGTGTTTGATGAAAAATCACATGCTGTTGTTATGAAGCCTAAAGTCAATGAAGTAAACTTGACAGAAAATGATAGTATGATACTTTATACTACAACAGGTATTAGCGTTGAAATAAAAAAAGCTCCTTTCTCTATCCATTATTATTATAAAGGGAAAGAGCTGATTGCGGAGAATAAAGGATATATAAAAACTGATAGTACAGAAATTTTAGATTTTAAATTAGATGCTACCGAAAAAATATATGGGGCAGGAGCTAGAGTAGTAGGAATGGATCGTCGAGGTCATCGATTAGAACTATACAACCGTGCACATTATGGATATGGAACGCATTCAGAATTGATGAATTATACCATTCCATTAATTTATTCGTCTAAAAAATATGCCGTACATTTTGACAATGCTCCTATTGGTTTTTTGGATATTGATAGTAAAAAAGATAATTCGCTACAATACGAAACGATTAGCGGACGTAAAACATATCAAGTTATTGCTGGTGATACATGGGAGGATTTAATAGATAGTTATACCGACTTAACAGGAAAACAACCTTTACCTCCTCGTTGGGCATTAGGTAATTTTGCTAGTAGATTTGGATACCATTCAGAAAAAGAAACAAAGGATGTTATTGCACGTTTTAAAAAAGACGAAATACCATTAGATGCAGTTATTCTTGATATTTATTGGTTTGGAAAAGATATCAAAGGAACGATGGGAAATCTAGAGTTTTTAAAAGATTCTTTTCCTACACCTAAAAAAATGATTAATGATTTTAAAGATCAAGGAATAAAAACGGTACTTATTACAGAACCTTTTGTTTTAACAACTTCAAAAAAATGGAAAGAAACTTCAGAAAAAAACATTTTAGGAAGGGATTCATTAGGAAAACCATATACCTATGATTTTTATTTTGGAAATACTGGAATCATCGACATCTATAATCCAGAAGGGAAGAAATGGTTTTGGGATGTATATAAAAAATATACCGATATGGGAGTATCTGGTTGGTGGGGAGATCTAGGAGAACCAGAAGTTCATCCTACTCAATTACAACATGCCAATGGTAGTGCAGATCAAGTACATAATATTTATGGTCATGATTGGGCAAGGCTGATACAAGAAGGATATAAGAAGGATTATCCTACGCAACGTCCATTTATACTAATGAGAGCAGGATATTCAGGATCACAAAGATTTGGAATGATTCCATGGTCTGGAGATGTTAGCCGTAGTTGGGAAGGATTACAAGCACAAACCGAAATTGCATTACAAATGGGAATGCAAGGTCTGGGATATATGCATTCAGACTTAGGTGGGTTTGCAGGAGGTGAAACTTTTGATGCAGAATTATATACTCGTTGGTTACAATATGGAGTGTTTCAACCAATTTTTAGACCACATGCGCAAGAACATATTGCTCCAGAACCAGTTTTTCATGACGAGATAACTAAGGGATTAGCTAAAAAAGCTATTGAATTACGATACAGTTTACTTCCTTATAACTATACATTAGCTTTTGAAAATAACCAAACAGGGATTCCGTTAATGCGACCAGTGTTTTTTGAAGAACAAAATAATGATGCTATAACAGAAGTAAAAAATACTTATTTATGGGGAAAGAATTTATTAGTTTCTCCAGTAGTAAAAGCAGGAATAACAAGCCAAGAAATATACTTTCCAAAAGGAGCTAACTGGTATGATTTTTATACAGGAGAAAAATATAACGGAGGAAAAACTGCTAATGTACAATTAGAAGCTGATTATATACCAGTATTTGTAAAAGGAGGAGCAATAATCCCTAGTATAGCACCTATACAAACTACAGAAGAGTACGATACCAAAGCTCTTATCTTAGATTATTATTATGATGCTGAGAAAGCTACAAGCGAAGACATTGTCTATGATGATAATGGAAAAGACCCAAATGCTTTTGAAAAAGGAGCGTTTGAAATATTAACATTTAAAAATACCGTAAAGGCTAATGTAATAAATATGCACTTTGCAACTACGTTAGGAAAAAACTATACTGCCATAAACCGTACAGTAACAATCAATATTCATAATATGATTGAAAAGCCTAAAAATATAAAGGTAGGAGAAGCTATTATCAGTGAAATTGAGTGGAATGCGAAAACCAAGATTGCAAAAATTGTTATACCTTGGAAAAAAGAAACTACGCAAAATATAATGATTACTTTATAATATGGAAAAACATACCTCTGTAGAAAGTTATATAGCATCCAAACCTCAATGGGAAGAAGAACTTATTTTATTGAGATCTATTGTTTTGTCTAGAAACCTTATAGAAACAATTAAATGGGGTGCGCCTGTTTATACAACCAGAAATGGGAAAAATATAATAGGATTAGGAGCTTTTAAAGAGTATGTAGGAGTGTGGTTTTATCAAGGAGCTTTACTAAAGGATGAAGAAAAACTCTTATTAAATGCACAAGAAGGGAAAACCAAAGCTATGAGACAATGGAGATTCGATTCTTTAGATGCTATTAAAAAGGATAAACTTTCGATGTATATAGACGAAGCTATAGAAAATCAATTAGCTGGAAACGAAATTAAACCAGATAGAAAATCAAATTTGATAATTCCTGTCGAGTTAATGGATGCATTTAAAAAAGATAGTAGATTAAAAGAAAACTTTGAATTAATTACTCCATACAAACAAAGAGAATACATAGAGTACGTTAGTGAAGCCAAAAGAATTGCAACTAAAGAAAAAAGACTGATAAAGATAATCCCTATGATTATAAAAGGAATTGGTTTGTACGATAAATATCGAAAGTAAAATCATATAAACTTAGAATTTATCAGTTTAGTATTTATTTAAAAATATATTAGAAATCGGTTTAGAGAAATTTAAGCCGATTTTTTGCATAATAAAAGGATGACAATGTTTAGTATATCTAATTAAAATAAACAAAATCTCTTACCTCTATAACGGGAGTTATTATATAACTAATTACACTATAAACAGGGAATTTTATGAGATAGATACAAATTATATTTGACTATAAAATTTGTAAATAATATAACTCATGAATGAAATAAATGAGCATTATGTAGAACCCAACTCAGTACTAAGTGAATATGTTCCGTTGTTATCTCAAGATATCACAATCTCATTAAATAAAAATTCTTATAAATACGGCTTTACAGATACTATTTTTGAATGGTGTGCTAATAGAAGAGATTACCCTTTAACCTATGAAGATGGTAAAAAAATTAACTTTTTAAGTTATAAAGCAAAAGAGTTATTAGAAGAGAATCTACCGAATATTGGAGCAGATTTTGCAGATGACTTAAAATGGTTACAGCATCAAAACATGAAATTAAGACAATTGGATATAATGTATTGTTTTCGAGACCAATCTATTATTGTGTCCAAAGCTATTTTTAAAAAATTACATTTTTCAGAAAAAGTAGGAGTCCATAGAGGAGAAGCCATTTTAAATGATCCTTTTGAAATGGAACATACAGGATACCATTATATTTCTTTTTTAAACCCGTTACCGTTGGATAAAGCAGAAAAAAGATTCAAAAGAGTTCCCGTGGAAGAAAGACCTCTAATAGCAGTTAAATATGACGAATTTATGACGGTATTATTAGTACATAAGAAAATTTTAAAATTTTGGGAAAAGGAAAACTACACAGGATTCATTCCACTTTCTGACTTTGATATAATAGATACTAATGGAATTCAACATTGTAGTAAAAATGATAGATTGAATTTTAATGGGATAGCCAATTGGCAGCATAATATAGTAGAACATTAAATTTTGAAAAAAGATTAAAATGAAGAGGTTATTTAGAGATGCACAACTGGAAAAATCGATCGAAGATTTATTTACACGAATAACAATTGGAGGATATTCATACCCTGATGCGATTGAAATTAATAAAGCTGTAGAAAATATTATAAAAACAAAAAAAAGAAAATTCTCAAAAGAGAATTATATGGATATATATAAATACCTACAAACTTCAGATGCTTTTTTAAGTGCTGATTATATGGAAGATATATATGATTTTGATTTTAAAGATAAAAAGGTAGATTTTACGGTTGATTACAAAGGTAACTATACGTTTGTAGAAGATAAATGGTTACCTCATATATCATTATTAGAAGAACGAAAGAGTTATAGAAAACTGCTGAATTTTTATATAACAAGTAAAAATAAAAAACTTGATAAAAAATATGAGAACATAAAAGTTCAAAAAATGCATTTTGATCAAAAAAAACTAATTAAAATGGAATATACGAATTCAGTCTTATATGGATCAGTTTTTGAAAAATGTGAGTTAGATTCGATATGGTTTTATAAAACAAATTTAGAACACTTTTCATGTAATGAATGTTATATGGGATATACAAAATTTGTTAATATAAACCTATGTCATTCAATGTTCAAAGAATGTAATTTTGATAATTGTGATTTTTCAGAAAATGATATGGATAATGTAAAATTCTCAAATTGTTTTTTTAATGAAACATCATTTTTTCAACTCAAAAACCTTGACAAAGTAGATTTTTTAAGTTGTAATTTTGAAAAATGTTATTTGTCATTTATAGATTTAACGAATGCTAAAAACTTGACACAAGAACAATTAAATACATTTTTGGGAGATGACGAAGTTTTATTACCTAAACATTTGAAAAGACCAGATTTTTGGCCAAAGCAAGCAGACATGACTACATGGTATCATTGGATGGAAACCAATGAGGTAATTGAATCTAAGGCTAGTGTAGATTATGAATAATAATTAGGATAAAAATAATACTTCAAAAATTTAACTAGAAAATAGGTTTCATATAAGTTGATATAATTATATTCCGTATTATTATATCAATTTATATGAATACATCTAAAATATTGACTTCTAATAAGCAAAACAAGATTCCATGGTATTATCTACTTTTATTAATAATAGCTGGAGAATCGGTTTTTATTTTACCTTTCGTACTTTCTAGAGTATTTAGACCAACAGTGTTAGATGTTTTTAATTTAGATAATATTGAGTTAGGAATTTGTTTTTCTATCTATGGTATTGTTGCATTGTTCTCCTATTTATTAGGAGGTCCATTAGCAGATAGATTTTCTCCTCGAAAATTAATCGCGATAGCTTTATGGATGACAGCCTTAGGAGGCTTTCTATATGCTACAATCCCAAGCTATGGAGTATTGAAATTATTGTATGGTTACTGGGGATTTACAACTATATTCCTATTTTGGGCACCGATGATCAAAGCAACCAGAATATGGGGAGGTGCTATTTCACAAGGAAAAGCTTTTGGTTTTTTGGATGGAGGTAGAGGCTTAGTAGGAGCTTTATTTGGTAGCTTAGGTCTTATTATATTCGCTCTAATTGTTACATCATCAGCAACAGACATTACTCCTTCAGAAAGTAAAATAGCTTTTAGACAAGTTGTATTAGTCTCTTCTTTTATAATTATATTCGTAGGTATACTAGTTTGGTTTTTTATGAAATTGGATAAAAAACTTGAAGAAAAAGTAAATCTTGAAAAAATATCATTGCCTCAAGTTAAACAAGTAATGCGTTTACCATCTGTATGGTTATTAATGATTATTATTTTATGCGCATATGTTGGTTATAAGATCACAGATGTTTTTTCATTGTATGCAAGGGATGTAATGCTCTATACAGAAGTGCAATCTGCCCAAATAGGAACTTTTTTATTATTCTTACGTCCATTTATTGGAGTTCTTATTGGAATATTAGCTGATAGATCAAGTATTTTATTTTGGTTAATAGCAAGTTTTATTATTTCATTTTTTGGAGCTTTAATGATAGGAACTGGTTTTGTAGTACCTACAGCTTCTATCCTATTTTTTATTTCTATTTTTATTGTTGCAAGTGGGGTGTATGCAGCAAGATCATTGTACTTTGCAGTTATGGAAAAAGGAAAAATACCGTTATCATATACAGGAACTGCGGTGGGTATTATTTCTTTAGTTGGATTTACTCCTGAGATATTTTCTGGACCTATTATAGGATATTTACTAGAAAGTTCTCCTGGGATAATAGGTCATCAACATGTTTTTTTAATGCTAGCGTTATTCTCTCTTATAAGTATAATTGCATCATACTATTATTATAGATTGTATAATAACTCTTCAAATAAGTTATAAATGGCAAATAATACTTTTTTTAAAATGCTATCTTTTGGTTTATTAGGTTTTTATGTTGGATCTGGATTAGCTAATGGTTATAAAATGGAAAAGAAAGTAATTTCAAATACTCTAAAATATAATGATCAAATAACATACGTTACTAATGAATCTAAAAGGATTGAAATAATAGGAAAAAATAGTTCTTATATATTTTATGCAGAAAAAAACGATTCAAAAATTAGAATTACTCCCATAGCTGGAGTTATAAAAAATATTAAAGAAATTAAATAGCAAGAATCATATATTTAAATAAAAACTAAACTTAGTATTACAAACAATGAAAATAAATTATTACATCATATTATTTATACTTTGCGGAATCACATACTCATGCAAGCAACAAAACAATGATGAAACAAAAGTTGAGGTGATCGAATTATATGATAAAAACAAATCATTTGAACTTAGTGAACTACTAAATAAGATAGTTGCTGAAGAAAAAACACCTATACTATATTTTGGAGCGAGTTGGTGTGCTCCATGTAAAAAGTATAGTAGGACTTTAAATGATTCTAAAATGATTGAAGCATTAAAAGATGCCGTTCTTATCAAAATTGATGTAGATCAAATGGATTCTGAAATGCAAAACTTATATCAAATTAATGCAATTCCAGCTTTTATTAAAGTTACTAAGGATAATGAAATTGTTTCGAAAATAAATTCATCTGAATGGGCTGAGGATACAGCAGAAAATATAGCTCCGATCATGAGTCAATTAGTAAACACTACAACATATAATCTCGTTCCAAATTAATCAAATATGAGTTTTTTAAAAGCAGAATGGAGAAAATTAGCAATGATCAATTATACGATTGATTCTGAGATATTAACTCCATATATACCAAAAGGAACAGTATTAGACTTATGGAACGAAAAATGTTATGTTAGTATTGTGGGGTTTATGTTTATAAATACTAAAATATTAAGTATAAAAGTTCCTGGACATATTAATTTTGAAGAAGTTAATTTAAGATTTTATGTTAAGAGATTAGAAAATAATGTTTGGAAAAGAGGAGTCGTTTTTATAAAAGAAATTGTTCCAAAACGAGCATTATCCTTTATAGCAAATACTATTTACAATGAACATTATGAAACAAACCCAATGACGCATCATTGGAAAAATATAGATGATAATTTAAATGTTTTGTACCAGTGGCAAAGTAAAAACCAACTAAATTCTATTAAAATTGAATCCACTAATAAGCTTGTTCCTATCGAAGAAGGGAGCGAGGCAGAATTTATATCAGAACATTATTGGGGATATGCAAAAGTAAATAATAAATCTACGAATGAATATGAAGTAACGCATCCTAGATGGGAAATGTATCCTGTAAAATCATATGATATAGATATCAATTTTGAAGAAGTTTACGGTAAAAATTTTGCCCATTTACAAAAAATGAAACCGTCATCAGTATTTCTGGCAGAAGGATCAAAAATAGGAGTTGAAAATAAAAAGAAAATATCTTTTTAATAACGACTGATTTTTTTGCATTTTTTTAGCAATAAAATCAATATATATAGTTATATATCTTTGCAGTATAAATTATGTTTCCCCTGACATGTCAAAGAAGAGTATAACCATTATAAATTTAATATTAGTTATTGCAACAAGTATCATTTTTTCTATTTATGGAAAAAAGATTTCTAATTATGAAGAATTACAATCCGCAGTACATGGATTTTTATTTGTAATTATACCTATTGCATCTATAATTTTAAGTATAGTAGGAGCATTGTTTTCTTCTAGTTGCGAATCTTATCGAAGTCGATATTTAGATTCATTATTTGTTTTATCATCAGTTTTTTACTCCTTATTTTTTATAGGAGTTTCTATAACTATATTTTCATGAAGTTATTATAAGTGTGACTTTTGCAATTTTTGATATATTTGAAAAAGATATTTTTGCACTTGCAAAATCAAAATTTAATTATGAAAGGAAAATGGAAAGGCTTTTACACCTATGATCTCCCTGAGCGATGTAAAACAGCGCGTCATAAAAGAGTCTTTTTTGATATTGAAATAATTAATTTGAATAATGATGATTTTAGAGGAAATGTAAAGGATGATAGAGCCTCTGGAGGTACCTCTGGTATTGGATATATTATAGGAAAAGTTATTAATGAGAAAATTATGTTTGTTAAAAAAATGCCTGTATTGACTTTTTCAGACAGAGAGGGAAACATTTATATAGATCAAACACAAGAACATACTCCAATCTATTATGAAGGTAATTTTGTAGAAGGTTCAAGAAATAGAATTACAGGTAATTGGAAATTTAAAAAAGAATGGCATTGGTTTTTTAGGTGTATACCTATATATATGTCTTCAGGAAATGGAGAATTTGAAATGATTCGAGTTGATGAATAATTTTTTTAATAAAATTGTTCGATAGTTTTAATTAATAAAGGTGCATTTTTAATTTCAAAATTATCAACTTCGTTTATAGTGATAATTTTTTTGTCAACTAATTCTTGTAATGTCCTGTTGAGACTTCGTACCGTTATTCCTAAATAATTAGCCAAATCCTGCTTTGATATATGTTCATCGAGTTGTCCAAAATCATAAATTATTTTTAAAACAGAATATAACAGTGGGTAGATTTGTTGATAAGACGATCGCTTTGAAGTATTCATTAATCTATGCGCTAAAACTTCTTTTATAAGCATATTAAAATCATTATCCTCGTTATTAAGTTGGTCAAAAACGACTTTAGGTATAACATACACTTCTAGTATTGTCAAAGCTTCAATAGTAGAAAAATATTGATCTTTATGTGTAAGCAATTCAACTTCTCCTATAATTTCTCCAGCACTACTAAAATCTAATACGTAATCTTTTCCATTTTCCTCAGTAATAAAACATTTTGTGATTCCTTTTTTAATAATATAAACAATTTTAGGTTTTTCATTTTGCTGCACTATATACTCTCCTTTTTTAAATGTTTTTAGAATAACATTAGCAGTATCACGTGCAATTTTTTCTATTAACTGAAGTACTTTAAGGTTTGTTTTTATCATTTAATGAATAGTAAGACATTTGTCCTTGACACCAATGTATATTATATGATGTAAGATAATAAAGTTGTTATTAATTTATAGCTAAATTAAAAATATGTATCAAGATTTACCAAAGATAGAATTACACCTTCATCTAGACTGTTCATTGAGTTATGAGGTAGTTCATAAAATTGACTCAACTATAACCTTAAAAAGCTATAGAGATTCTTTTATAGCTCCTGCAAAATGCAATGATTTAGCAGATTATATTACTAGAGCTAACAATGCAATAGAATTAATGCAAACGAAAGAACATTTGCGATGGGTTGTTCTTGATTTATTTGATCAATTAAAAAAAGATAATATCATTTATGCAGAAATACGTTTTGCTCCATTATTACATATAAACAAAGGATTAACTTCTCATGAAGTGGTTCAAACAGTACATGAAGCGACTTTAGAAGGTATTAATTTAACAGGAATTAATGCAGGGATTATATTATGTACATTACGTCACTATAATGAGCTACAAAGTATTGAAACAGTAAAACTAGTAGAGACCTTTAGAAATACAACGATTGTAGGTTTTGATATTGCAGCTGATGAAGCAGGATTTCCTATAGATGCGCATATCAAAGCTTTTGAGTATGCAAAGAGAAAAAATATAAATTGTACTGCTCATGCAGTAGAAGCAAAAGGGTGTGAAAGTGTTTGGGAAACATTAAGAAATTTTCATCCAAGCAGAATAGGACATGGCGTACGAAGTTATGAAGATCCAAAATTAATAGAATACTTAATAGAGAAAAAGATTCATTTAGAAGTGTGTCCAACGAGTAATATACAGACTAATGTATATCCTTCGATTCAAAAACATACAGTTTCTAAAATTTATAATGCTGGAGTTTCTATGAGTGTAAATACTGATGCTAAAACGATATCAAACACTTCGCTTAGCAATGAATACCAGATACTTGAGAAAGAATTTAATTGGACTAAAGCTCATTTTTTAGCATGCAATATAAATGCCGTAAATGCTTCATTTACCAATAATACTCTTAAGGCGTTTTTAAAAAATACATTAATCAAAGCATATTCATAATAACAATATCTAAGTTAATGTAAAGCTAATTACTCGATTATATATACTAGAAATCTTGTTATTGTTATGATTATTAAAAAATCGTTCAAAAAAATTACAAGTAGATAACATATGGTAATCCCATAAATAAATTACATTTGTAAAAGAAATCAAAAAACTTTTTAATAGATATGAAAAAACTGTTTTGCCTGTTACTTGTAGCCTCTTTTATGAGCGCTTGCAGTTCTGATAATGAAGAAAACAATACTGATCAATTGTCTAATTCTGCTTATAAATTAGTTAGAATAGAGCAATTTGATAATAACAATAATCAAACTCAAGATCTATATTATACATATGATAATTTATTTAGATTGATAAGAGCTACACATGAAAACGGAGGCATTATTTATAAATATAATGATGATAAGTTAATTTCAGATTGTAATTCTGATAGTCTTACAATTAGAGCATACTCTTATAATAATAATAATAACCTAGTCTCAAGTATTGAGAGTGATTATTATAGATCAGAGTATAGTTACAATGTATTAAATCAAGCAATAAACATTAAAGAATATAATATAGAAACGAATCAATTGTTGGTAGAAAACATTAATACTTTTGATGATGAAAATAATGTTATAAATACTACTAATACAACAAATGGGAGGAGCTTTATTTATGAATATGATTCCATGAAAAACCCAACTACTCTTTTTTTTAATGAAACGTTTTTAAAAACTATTTTAGAAGGAAATAATAATGTGGTACGAAGAACTATTTCTGATGAACCAAACTATATAGAAACAAAAGAATATGAATATAATAGTGAAGGATATCCATCAGTTGAGAGAATTTATATAAATGGTACTTTAAATAGAACTAATTTTTATACTTATGATACACTAACTAATTAATATTATTAAGTATATAAAAATATAAAGCTTTAATACAAAACTATAAGTGATATTTATGAACTATAGACTTTATGAATTTTTTATTGCATTATTTAGTTTTTATTTTTTTTATGCGTCATATAAAGGGTTTCCCTCAATATTCAGCAATTAATTATTCTTATTCGGAATAAAAAAAGAAAATAGAATTATTAATAAACTTCATAATGGCTTTATTGGAGTTCTCTTAATTATGGACTATCTAGTAAATTTGGTGCGATTTTTTTAAGCTACATTATTTAATTGATTTATTTTAATTTTTAGTTCCATTTCAACTGGTGTGATATAATCTAAACTAGATATTCTAGAGTCTACTACTAAGATAGATAACTTTTTATTGTTGAAGTCAGGAAATAAACATCACAAGGTTTATACACAGGAGATTATCTATATAAAAAGTTTAAAAGATTATATAAAGATTCATATAAAAAATGAGAAACATATTGTTGCTAAATATAAAATAGGAGATATTGAAAACAAACTTAAGGATAAACAATTTTTAAGAATTCATAGATCTTATATTATTAATATAAATAAAATTACAGCTTTCATAATTAATGAAATTGAAGTAGATTCAGTTGAAATCCTTATTGGTATAAGTTATAGAGAAAAAGCCATTGATTTTTTAAATAAAATTATAGATAGCTAATATAACTATCATTTTACAAATAGAATGTGTAGACTCAAACCTCATAACTTCTCCCGTGAATCATCTGATTTATATATAGGAATGAGGTGGTGCGTAGTGCTTTCCCAAAGACAAATCTTCTTTTATTTTTTTTCTTTTTAAAAAGTTTCTTTGCAACTATAATGTAATATGCTTTGCTCGAAGTGACGGTAGGAGAGAAGTAGAATGTGTGAATTTAAATTCTTTCTACACAATAATTATTAAATTATTGGCTCACAAAAAGGTGAAAAGTTATACCCCAAAACGTTTAAGAAATTCTGTTTTGTGACTTTTCCCTATCGGGATTTTGTGTTCTTGAATAATTATTTGATTTCCATCAACTTCACTAATCTCTTTAAGTGCTATAATATAAGATTTATGTACTCGTATGAAATTAGAGTTGGGAAGCAAATCTTCTAGTTCTTTTAAAGAATAAAGGCCTAAAATACGTTTTTCTTTGGTGAAAAAATTTACATATTCAAGTGCACCTTCAATAAACAGAATACTATCATAAAATACTTTATGGATTTTGCGATCAGATTTAATAAGCATAAAGCTTTTATTTTCTTTATTTGAAACTTTTTCAATTGAAGTATTCTCAAAATTTAAATTTTTATGAGCTATACGCTTTAAACGTATAATTTCAGTAGCTTTATTAACGGCTTTTATAAATCTAGGTAAAGAAAAAGGTTTTAGTAAATATTCGGTGACATCTAGTTCGTAACCTTGAATCGCAAATTCAGAATATGCAGTTGTAAAAATAATAACAGGTTTTTGTTGCAAACTTTTTATAAAATCAATTCCGGTTAAATCAGGCATTTGGATGTCGCAAAAAATCAAATCAATAACATTTCTATTAACATAATCAAGAGCATTTAAAGCATTGTCAAAACTTTTCAGTAAATGAATCTGAGGTAATTTTTCTATGTAATCAGTTAATAGCTTACGAGCTAAAAATTCATCATCTATAATAATGCAATTGATACGTTCCATATTAATTTAAATTGATGGTTAAGTTAACATAATAAGTACTAGCATTAGAAACAATTTTCAAAGTGTATTTCTGCGAATATAGAAGTTCTAATCTTTTTTTTACATTTTCTAATCCTATGCCACCTTCAGAGCTTAACCAATTTTGTGGAGAAACTTTTGGTATTGTATTTTCAATTTGAAAAACTAAATTATCGTTGTCAACTTTAATAAATGCACTTACCCAAGCATTTTTATCGGTGTCTATTTTACTATGCTTAAAACTATTTTCTATAAATGGAATTATTATCATAGGAGCAATTTGTATTGATTCATTTACTTCATCAATTTGAAAATTAATGTTCTGTGGAAACTCTGTTTTTAATTGTTGAAATTCTATAAACGATTTTACATATTCCAATTCACGAGAAATTAACACTTTTTTACTCTTACAATCGTAAAGAACATAACGAAGCATATCGGACAATATTAATATTTTTTCTGGAGCCGATGCATCACCTGTATAACTTATAGTGTATATATTATTTAACGCATTAAATAGAAAATGCGGATTAATCTGACTTTTTAAAAACTTTAATTCAGTTTCATTTTGCAACTTTTCTAAATCTTGAATTTGCATACGATACTCTCGTTCTTTTCTTAAAATATGAAAAAATGTACTTATGAATAATGGAACACCTAAAGCTAGAATATTCATAAAGAAAATCCATAAAATAGGAACTGATTGATTTTGACTTGATAGACGAGGAGGCAATAAATAATTAATAGATAAGGCCATAATTACCATAGACAAACCAGAGAAAATAACTAATAATAATATTGAGAGAGTTTTGTATTTAACAGAGTCATATTCTAGTTTCTTGAGCAAGTATTTAGTGTTAAACGCTACTATTATTCCTTGCATAAGAGCAAATTGAAAAGCAAAAAACAAAGCTTCAGTAGGATTCCAATATGATAAAATGCCATAGTATAGTAAGCCAACAACAAGCCAAAATATAAATGGGTTACGTAATAAATTGACATTTAGTTTTAATGACATTCAATCTTAGTTTTTGTCAAAATTAGGAAAATAGTAAAATACAAAAATAAAGTTCAATAAGTAAGCTTTTTTTTTCAATGAATAAAGTGAATTATTCAAACAATAACAAAGTTGATCTTATGATATCATTGATTGAAAATATCAATACGTTAATTGAGTATTTTTTAGCAGTATCTAACTAATTTACAGTTTTGTAGCGCAAAATTTAAACAACTAAAATAATGAGAAGCCAAATTATAAGAATTATGATCCTTTTAATGGTGATTGTGTTCCATAGTTGCTCAAGTATTAAAGTATTAAGTGCCTGGAAAGCAGACCGCGTTAGATTGAATAATTTCAAAGAACAAAACATTTTGGTAATAGCACGAACTGCTGATAATAGTACACGTATAACTATCGAGGAAGGAATAGTTAAACAGATGACAATGAGAGGGTATAATGTGACCGAAAGTTATAGAGAATATCCTCAAATTAATGTGAATAGCAAGATAACAAATAGTCTAATGCAAGAAATAAAAAATACTATAACGAAGAAAGGATATAAAGGTATAGTTGTTACTTCAGTTAAGGATTTAAAAAGATCCTATTACACTATTAAAGATGAAACTCATTATAATGATTTCGATGATTATTATCATTCTCTATACGAATATGGAAGCTATCATCGAAATGTTGAGGGATATATACCTGTTTCCAAAAAGACAATATTATCTACAAAATATGTTATAGAGACAGTTGCATACAACATAAATAAAGAAGAAAAAGAACAATTGGTTGGAGTTGTTACCTCAAGTGTTATTGATCCCGAAAAAGATTTAAACTTTGCTGAAAAGTATGTTGTTAAGATTACTGAAGCTTTAGATAAAATAAAATAATCTAGTAAATTTTTAAAATTTTCAAACAAAACTATTACAATGAAAAAAGGAATTATAATTATAACCATAATAATAGTAGCTATGTTAGTTGGATTTTATATTTATAGGAGCACGTTATCTCCTGATTTTAATAAATTTCAATTAGACAATTATTTTTCAACTTTAGAAGATGGAAATAAGTTTATGGGAAGTGTAGCTGTTATGAAAGAGGGAGAAATAGTGTATTCTAAAACAGTTGGGTTTTCAGATTATGAAAACAAAACTAAAGCAGATGAGAATACAAAGTACAGGATTGGCTCAACCACTAAAACTTTCACCGCAGTTTTAACTTTAAAGGCAGTTGAAGAAGGAAAATTAAGTTTAGAAGATAAACTTGATAAATTCTATCCTAGAATTAAAAATGCCAAAGACATAAAAATTGAATATTTACTTAACCATAGAAGTGGCATTTATAGTGTAACTAGCGAGCCTAACTTTTTAGATTGGAGAACAGAAGATAAAACTCGTGATGAAATTTTAACGATTATTCGAAACGGTGAAAGTCAGTTTGCGCCAAATTCTAAAGCCTATTACAGTAATTCTAACTTTATTTTATTAACGCGTATTTTGGAGAAAGTTTACGGCAAAACATTTAATGAAATTTTAAAAGAAAAAATTACGGAACCACTTCAATTAAGTAATACGTATCTAGATGACACTATAGATACTTCAAAAAAGGAGAGTAAGTCATATAAATATATAGCAGATTGGTCTGTTGAACCAGAAACAAGCATTTCTATTCCATTAGGAGCAGGAGGCATGGTTTCTACAACAATAGATTTAGTAAAGTTCGTTAAAGCTCTCTTTGGAGGAGAAATTCTAAATCAAGAAACACTAAAGAAAATGAAGAACATTCAAGATACAGTAGGTTTAGGAATTTTTGAAATAGATGTTAATGGAAAAATAGCTTATGAACATCCAGGAACTATTGATGGTTTTAGAGCTAACTATATTTATATTCCTGAAGATGATTTAATCTATACGTTTGCTACCAATGGATTAAATTTTAAAGATCGAGATATTCAAAAAACAGTTTTGGATGCTATGTATAATAAACCATTTAAAATTCCTGAATTTGGACCAACTTATGATGTTACATCAGAAGAATTAGATCAATATTTAGGTCTTTATTCATCACCTGATGTACCAAAATGGCTAAAAATTACCATTGGTAAAAATGGAAATATTTTAACAGCACAAGGAACTATGCAAGATTTATTCCCTGCAACCGCAATAGATAAGCACACCTTTAGAATTGGGGCTATTGGTGCTAAATTTGAATTCAAACCAGAAGAAAATAAGATTATCTGGGAACAAAATGGAAAAACTTCAGTTTGGACTAAAGAATAATAGTTTGTAATATAACTACAATTAACCCTTCTCTCAATTATTTTAATGAGTTAGCCTTATATAATTTTGACTAAAACACAAGATATAGTGATAACTCCAGTGAAGGAATTAGTATAGCAGCGAGCTGATACGGTTGGAAAATGAGCATGCATATTTTAGACGAGTTTACAAAATTGATTGATAGAAACAATTTTATAAAGCTATGAGATGATACGACTTGATAATGGTAGTAGCTTAGATTGAACAAAATGTGTAAACTGCCAACACACCAGCTCGCTCACAAAATCAAAAATCTAGTTGACTTTTGATTTTGTACCGCCTAAAATATAGTGACTGCTACGTTAATTGTTTCTCTAACACGCCAACTTGCTGCTTCACTAAAAACATACTTTTGTGTATTTTATTAACGTTGTGCCCGTATGTAAACTTGATTTTTTTGTTTCAAAACAAAGACAAAGAAAAAAGAGTTATTCGAAATTCTATATATAACAAGTGTAAAGAAATTTTTAAGCAAGATTTTAGCGAGGAAAATAATAGTATAGAATTACTATGGGATGTTTACACGAGTTATTATTATTGATCGTCAAATCAATTATAATAAGCTGCGAGATGATGCGGATGGAAAATAGAAAGATATATTATTGATAATAATGCCAGCGAATCATCTAAGTTATAAATAGCCTCATCTAGTAAGACAAACCTATTTATAGAATGCGCAACAATGTTTTGTGCTATGCTATTTTGCTTTGGTACAAATATATATAAAAGTATAGTAGACTTTTATATATAGAAACTAAGTGATACGTTGGATTTTCCCAAAGACAAATCTTCTTTTTTTCTTTCTAAAAAGTTTCTTCTACTACTATAATGGAATACGCATTGCTCGAAGCGTCGATAGGAGTGAAGTGGAAATGTGTATGCAATGGTTTAGCATTACTGTTATTGTTTCATTTTAAAATAGCATGCTCGTTTATTATGGCTTTTAGCGGATAAAAAATGTATTTAATTAGTAGATTTATAAAAAAAACAGGTATTTATACCCATAATTAATTATACAGTAATATCTAATTTTATGTTTTGAAAAACAATAAAATTAGAGTAGTTCAATTACATACTTCATATAGAACTATAAAACCAACTTACTCTTAAATATATAACTAAAATTTAAATATGTCTTATTTAAACACGCCAAGGCTTACTTTTTCAGGGAAGTTTCAAGCCGATCCCTCAACGGTAAATAATGATCCAAATCATTTTAATAATGCGACGTTTCGTCCCGAATTTCAAGATTATAATTTACCTGGTAATCCCGGAACTAATGGCTGGTGGAATCCAGACGGAACAGGTAATTTTAGATTAATAGATTGTGTGGTTACTAGTGTAACCTATCAAGATGGTACTACAACAAGCAATCCTGAAGACGATGCTATTATAGGAATGAGCGTTATGGATGCAGATGGAAGAGTTGCTGGTAAAATAGTAGATTTAGATTCTCAACAACAAGGAGTTTCTGAAATTTGGGGAATGCAAGTTAGAATTGTGGACGATGGGAATGATTTAATGACAGGCGATTATAAAGAGGCAGCGTTTACAAATCTTTGGCTTAACAGGTCGACAGATATAAAAGGCGGAGCAGGAAAAGCAACAGCATCTTATCAATCAGTAATTACAAATATAAATTGGAATATAGAACAATCTAATTCAAGATATCTTCAAGAATTAAAAGATGCTAGCAAAGATATGCTATCTATTCAATTCACGGTAGATCGTTATAATTTAGATCATACATCAGCAGAATTTACTATTGGTAGATTAGCAGGTTCTATAGGGCCATCTTCTACTTTAGAACCAAACCATTGCGTTTTAGGGAGACAAATGTTCCCAGTTGGTTCTAATTGTAATTATGCGACCGCAGTTGTAGACGACAGTTTAAAGACTATTACAATGGATTTATCTAATGCCTTGCAGTTTGGAAAGGTTAATGGAAAAGTTGAGGTAGTAGAGACTCGTAATTTAACTTTAGCAATAAATATTGGTACAGCAGAAGTCCCAGAATATGATTATATAGGGAAAATTAATTATAGAGTTCCAGGATGGTACATGCAACAATCGGGGAGTTGTACATTTAACTTATCTAAAGAACAATTAGATTTAGTTAATAAATATCCATTAACTATTGTAGATTATCAGGCTAGTAACCCAAATACGCTTACTCTAGACCCGACAGTTACGCAGGTATTTAATGAAAGTGCTGAATATGCTATAGCAGATAAGTTTGTTTTCCGTTTAAACCCTAAAGAACAGTGCGCAGTTAATTTTTATGCTACGGAATTAGGAAAAATAGCTGCAAATAAAACGATAGAGATTCAACAAGCGCCATATATGTTTGATGATCCCCCAGTCCCAGTAACAGGCGTACCAACTTCGGCAATACAGAACGCTTCTCAAGTAGTAACAAATGAATATGGAACAGCTGTTTTAGAAATTACAGCTGGAGATCCTGACAATCCTAGAGAGTTTATAGATGGACAAATCTATGCTTTAACCTATAATCTAGAAGGACAATCTTTCTCAGGTGGCAATCAAAATAACTTTATTAGCCTTCTGGTTTTCGATAGTGTAAAACAAGAAAAAATAGATTGCCCTACGTGGGAAGATCTTCAACCTACTATGCAACAGTATGCTAACCTTTATCCGTTAATGTCTAAAGGAGTATTTAATTTAGCAAAACAAGAGGTAGTAGATAATAATGCCAAAATTTTGAAATTTGTATTTAGTAAAGAGAAAACAGATCCGAATTATATGCCTGCAACCAGAGATTTATCTGGAGACAAACAAAAAATGATATTAAATTATCTGGATGGAATTTTGGGAGTAATAGACTGCGAAACCAAAGAAACAATAGCGTAAGCTAAAACTTAAAAAAGACTATTCAACTAAAAAATAATTAATATCATGATTTTACTTAAAAATATACAAATAAACTCTATAGAATCTCTAAGAGATGCCGTACAAAAAGCAATAGAATTAGAACACGCAACAATACCACCATATTTAACAGCTAACTTTACTCTTACCAATACAGGAAATGATGAAATTTCAAAACTAATAGGTTCGGTAGTAGGAGAAGAAATGTTGCATTTATCTATAGCCTGTAATTTATTAAATGCAATTGGAGGAAGCCCAGTGTTAAATAAACCTGGTTTTATACCCGAATACCCTGGACCTTTACCAGGAGGTGTAGAAGAAGGCTTAATAGTACCAATAGCTAAGTTTTCTAAACAGTTAATAAAAGATAAGTTTATGGCAATAGAGAAGCCAGAAGACCCTATCGATATTAAACTGATGAGAACCGCAGCGTTCGAGGAGAAAAAAGAAATTACAATTGGTGAGTTTTACAATAAAATCATAGCTAACATGAAAGCTTTAGAAGAGAGAGCTCAAGAAAATTGTAATACAATTTTTACAGGAGACCCTAGCTATCAAATGGCAAATGGGAAATGGTTTCCAGAACAAGAATTATTTGCAATTAATGATTTAGATTCTGCTGAAAAGGCCATAAATATTATTATTGATCAAGGGGAAGGAACAAGTATGGATCCATTTGTTAACCTAGACGATTTAGGGCCAGGAGAAGCAGCACCAGAACCAGCACACTATTATCGTTTTGAAGAAATCTATAAAGGGAAGAAACTGGTAAAAGTAAAAGACTCAAGTACTAAAGTTGGTTATTCGTATTCTGGAGCAGATATACCTTATGACCCGTCTAAAGTTCCTAATATGAAAGAGAATCCTAAGATGAACGATTATCCAGTAGACTCTCCAGCATATACAAATAGCAAGTTTTTTAATTATAACTATACTAGTCTATTAAATAGCCTTCATATAACATTTAACGGTAAGCCAGATACCATAGATAAGGCTATGGGCTTAATGTTTGCGATAAGATTATATGCTTTAAGGTTACTTACAACACCAGACCCTAATAATCCAGGATATGTTGCCGGGCCTAGTTTCGAATATGTAACAGATGAAGATTTAACAAAGGAAGAGAAAACAATGCTTAAGTCGCACAAGCCTGGAAGATAAAATGTAAAGATTTTAAAACATATTAAAATATGCCTAATGCAGCAGCATCCAAAACTATATTACACGAGCTAGTTTTAAAAAAACTAAAAGATGAAGAAGTCCAGTGGCTAACTAGTAAGAGCCAACTTATAGAAAAGGATGAGTTGGGAAACCAATTCATCCTCATCTATAGTTTAGTGCATCGTTTCATATTAAACGATACAATAGAATGGGATTCTAAAGAATTACAATATTTAATAGAACATTATCCTTCTTTTTCTGAAGGCGAATGGAATAAACAGTCCCTTTGTAGAGCATTACTTATGGTTATTTTACCTAAGAGAAATAGTATAGCAATATTAAAAAGACTTTTTGAAACCTGTAGTATTAAAGAACAAGTAGATTTTTATAAGAATCTTTTCTTTTTAGAAAATGCAGAAAACTTTAGTTACCTTGTAGAAGAAGGAGTACGAACCAACGTTACAGATGTTTTTGATGCTATTGCATTAAACAATCCCTATGCAGCTCATTTTTTATCGGAAGAGGCTTGGAATCAATTAGTATTAAAAGCTATTTTTATGGGGCGCCCATTATACAAAATATACAACCTTCTAGAACGGAATAATCAAAAATTAGCACTAGTGCTCAACGATTATATACATGAGAGATGGTCTGCTGGGCGAACAGTGTCTCCAGAAGTATGGCAACTAATGTCTGGATATAATAACCCTAAACTGCAAGAAACATTAAGAAAAGCTATAGCTTCTACTAACGAGTTAGAACGTAGAGCAGCAGAAATAACTTTAGAAGGCGTAAACCCAAATACACAAGAATATAAAACCATTTGGGTTGACATAGGAAAACAATACAATAACTAATAAAGACTAAATATATGCAATATATAGATCCACATATTCACATGGTTTCACGTACAACAGACGATTATGAAGCTATGAGAGCAGCAAGAATAGTTGCCATTATAGAACCCGCATTTTGGATGGGACAACCAAGAACCTCAGTTGGTTCTTTTCAAGACTATTTTAATAGCCTAGTCAATTGGGAACGGTTTCGTGCTTCCCAGTTTGGAATTAAACACTACTGTACTATTGGTTTAAACTCTAAAGAAGCGAATAACGAAGCTTTAGCGGAGCAAGTCATGAACTTATTACCGTTATACGCTTCTAAAGAAGGCGTAGTTGCTATTGGGGAAATTGGTTACGATGATCAAACCAAAGCAGAAGATAAATACTTTAGACAACAAATAGAATTAGCTAAAGAGTTGAAGCTACCTATAATGGTACATACACCACACCGTGATAAAAAAAATGGAACCATAAAAAGTATGGACGTTTTAGAAGAGCATGGCGTATCTCCATCTATGGTGGTTATAGATCATAACAATGAAGAAACCGTAAAAGATGTCTTAAACCGTGGTTATTGGGCAGCATTTACTATTTACCCTAATACAAAAATGGGTAATGAAAGAATGGTAGACATTGTTAAGCAATATGGGTCTGAAAGAATTATTGTAGACAGTTCTGCAGATTGGGGCGTGAGTGATCCTTTAGCAGTACCCAAAACAGCATCACTAATGAATGAAAGAGGCGTTTCTAAAGAAGATATACATCTTACCTGTTATAAAAATGCATTAGATGTCTATGGACAAAGTGGACACTTTAATGAAGCAGATTGGCTAAAAGAGATTACAATTGAAGAGAAAGAATTATTAAACGGTAATTCAGTATTAAGAGGACAGGAGTTTGTTAAAAAAACGTATTCCAATATAATTAAAAACTAAAATGAGATTTGGTTCTTTTTTAAGAATGGCAAGGCCAGCTAATATTTTAACAGCTATTTCAGATGTTATTGCTGGATTTGCTATTGCTGGTGTTTTTTTTCAAGAATTAGTATCTGCTAAATTAGAAGCTATGGTTTTATTAATAGTAGCTACTATTGGTTTATACGCAGGAGGTATAGTGTTTAATGATATTTTCGATTATGACGATGATAAACTGAATAGACCAGAGAGAGTTTTGCCTACTGGTAAAATTTCAATGAATGAAGCTGTTCTATTTGGAATAATTCTATTTTCTATGAGCATTATTGCTGCATTTCTAGCCTCTACTTTAAGTGGGCTATTAGCCTCTTTAATTGCAGTATTAGCATTAAGCTACGATAAATATGCAAAACACTATGCTGCTTTAGGGCCAATAAATATGGGGCTATGCAGGTCAGTGAATTTATTGTTGGGTATGAGTATACTAAACAGTACCATTCAAGAATTATGGTTTATTGGTTTTGTGCCTTTAGCGTTTGTAGGCGCTATTACTTTAGTAGGACAAAAAGAAGCACATGGTAATAATAAGAATTCAATTATTAAAGCCATTGTTTTAGATACTCTGGTAGCCTTGTTTTTTGTTGTTTTAATGCTGAATGATTATTTGAATGTATGGATTACTATTCCCTTTTTACTCTTTTGGTTTGGTATCAATTTATTTGCAAAAATAAGAGCTATAAAACAGAATAACCCAAAACAAATTCAACAAGCAGTAAAAATAGGTGTATTATCACTAATTCCGCTAAACGCCATTTATGTCGCTGGTTTTTCAAATGGGTATTATGCCCTTTTGCTTATTTGTTTGCTTCCAATATCTATAATAATAGCAAAACACTATGCTGTTACTTAATTTTAAAGAATGAACACACTAATTGGTGGACGCATTAATCTAGGATACATTATTTATGAATAAAATTATACAACAAAATTTTCAAGTTCAATTCAATTATAATATCTCATTTACCAAAGCTATTTTTAATAAAAATAATTCGTTATTAGCAGAGGTGTTAACGGCTACGCATAGCAATACTATGTCTAAAGCTGTTGTTGTTTTAGATGAAGGGATGTTTCAACATCATCCAAATCTAATTATTGATCTTCAAGCTTATTTTAAAACATGTTGTCATAATGTAGCACTAAAAGGAGAGCCTTTATTAGTAGCAGGTGGCGAAAATATTAAGAATGATTGGGGAGCAGTAGAAAACGTTCTCATTTTATTAAACAATGAAAAAATTGATAGACATTCCTATGTTTTAGTTATTGGAGGAGGCGCTGTTATAGATATGGTCGGTTTTGCAAGTACTATAGCACATAGAGGTGTAAGATTAATACGTATTCCTACTACTGTATTGTCTCAAAACGATTCGGGAGTAGGCGTTAAAAACTCCATTAATCTTTTTAATAAGAAAAACTTTCTTGGCGCATTTCAACCACCATTTGCCGTTATAAACGATAGCACATTTTTAACAACACTATCAGACCGAGATTGGCGATCAGGAATTTCTGAAGCTATAAAAGTAGCGTTAATTAAAGATGCATCATTTTTTTACTGGATAGAAGATAACATAGCATTATTGAATAATCGTAATCTTAAAGCAATGGAAATTCTAATTTTTAGATGTGCAGAACTGCATACGGAACATATAGGAACCAGTGGTGATCCCTTCGAGCAAGGATCCTCAAGACCTTTAGATTTCGGACATTGGGCAGCGCATAAATTAGAATATCTTACCGATTATACTTTAACGCATGGAGAAGCAGTAGCTATAGGTATTGTTTTAGATTCTTGCTATTCCCATAAAATAGGTTATTTATCTGAAAACGATTTGATAAGAATTTTAAATAGCTTTAAAAACTTAGGTTTTAGTTTAACCCATCCATTATTATTTGATACTGAAAATGGCAATACCATTAATTCAGAATTAATTAATGGTTTGGAAGAATTTAGAGAACATTTGGGAGGCATATTAACAATAATGCTATTAAAAGCAATAGGTAAAGGAGAAGAAGTCCACGACATGAAAACCCAAAAATTAAATGAAGCTGTATACTATGCTAAAACATTTGAAACCATAGAAAAGCAAAAAGCATGAGAATAGGTAAATCGGGACATTTAAGTTATTGCACAAATATTCATGCAGGCGAATCGTGGGTAGAAATATTCGAAAACCTAAAAGTGTATCTACTTAATATTAAACAAAAAGTTTCAGAAAAAGAACCTTTTGGCATTGGTTTAAGATTGTCCTATCAAGCAGCTATTGAATTAAGTGATAAGTCAAAATTGCATGCCTTTAAAGAATGGATGACACTAAATAATGTCTATGTATTTACTATAAATGGTTTTCCTTATGGGAATTTTCATGGAGAGACTATTAAAGACCAGGTACATACGCCAGATTGGACTACCGACTTGCGAAAGGAATACACCATACTATTATTTGATATTTTGGGAGCATTAGTACCTGAACACATATTAGGAGGGATTTCAACCTCTCCAATATCTTATAAATACTGGTATGCAACAGAAGAGAGGTTGGAAGATGCTAAAATAAAAGCCTGTGATTTTTTAATTGATGTTGTGCAGCACCTTATGGATTTAAAGAATCAGACAGGGAAAAATATGCATTTAGATATAGAACCCGAACCAGATGGGGTTATTGAAAATTCGGAAGAGTTTTTACATTTTTATAACGATTACCTTTTAAAATTAGGTGTTCCGTTATTAATGAAAAACACTAACTGTACAGAAAATGAATCAGACAATGCTATAAGGGAACATATTCAGTTATGTTTCGATGTTTGTCATTTCTCAATAGCATACGAAAAGCCAGTAGAGGTTATCCAGAAAATGAAGAATAATGCTATTAAAATAGGCAAAGTACAGATAAGTGCTGCTTTAAAATGTAATGTAGAAAGTAATAACACTATTGAAGAATTACAAAGCTATTTAAGACCTTTTCGCGAACCTAATTATTTGCATCAAGCGGTTATTAAGACGAGTGAAAATAACTCTTTAAAATTTAGAGATTTAGATGCAGCAATTGAAGCTATGAATGTAACAAATTTTAAAGAGTTAAGAACGCATTATCATGTTCCTGTGTTTTTGGCAGAATATCAAGATTTACAATCGACACAAGACGATATAATTGAAACATTACAATTTTGGAAAACCAATAATTTTACAGACCATTTAGAAATTGAAACCTACACATGGGACGTGTTACCAAATCAAATGCAAACAGATATAATAGATGCTGTAACTAGAGAAATTAATTGGGTAAGAAACAGTATAGGCGAAACAATATGAAACAAACCGTTGTCATTAATGTAGTAGGACTTACTGCAAAAATATTAGAGGATAAAACATTGTTTATCTCTCAATGGAGTTCTAAAGACAAACAATTAGCAACAATAGAGCCAGTGTTGCCAGCTGTAACCTGTAGCATGCAAACTACCTACCTTACTGGGAAACTACCTGCCGAACATGGGATAATTGGTAACGGATGGTACAATAAAGAGTTATCGGAAGTGCAATTCTGGAAACAATCTAATAAACTAGTACAAGTCCCAAATATTTGGGACGAAGCTCGTGATATAAATCCCAACTTCACCTGTGCCAATATGTTTTGGTGGTATAATATGTATTCTAGTGTAGATTACTCTGTAACGCCTAGACCTCAATATTGGGCAAATGGATTAAAAAAGCCAGACTGTTATAGTTCTCCAAGTACACTTAGAGATGAATTACAGAAAGAACTTGGTATTTTTCCTCTATTCGATTTTTGGGGACCTAGAACAACAATAAAATCTAGCCAATGGATCGCCGATGCTTCAAAATACGTACACGATAAATATAACCCAACTTTACAACTTATCTATTTACCACACTTAGATTATTGTTTTCAGAAATACGATTACAACTCAAAAGAAGTTCAAAAGGATATTAAAGATTTAGATAGTCTTTTAAAAGATTTGATTGCGTTTTATGAGACTAAAAATATAACACCAATAATACTTTCTGAATATGGTATTTCTTCGGTGTCTAAACCGATTCATCTTAATCGTATATTCAGAAAACAAGAGTTACTAAATATTCGAGTAGAAAATGGAAAAGAATTATTAGACGCAGCAGCAAGCAAAGCATTTGCAGTAGCAGATCACCAAGTTGCTCATATATATTGCTTACCACATTTTGAAGATAAAGTCATGACTTTATTAAAAAGTATTACAGATATAGATGAGGTGTTAGATAAACAAGAACAACAAAAAAGAGGACTTTGGCATGAACGCTCAGGCAATTTTATGGTTGTTGCAAAAGAAGAAGTATGGTTTACATATTATTATTGGTTAGATGATAAAAAAGCGCCAGATTTTGCACGTACAGTAGATATACACAAAAAACCAGGTTACGATCCTGTTGAAATGTTCTTAAACACTAAAATAAGAGGACTGAAATTAAAGTTAATAACCAAGCTTTTACTCAAAAAAATAGGATTTAGAGTGTTGTTCGATGTAATACCTCTTACAGCCGAATTAATTAAAGGGTCTCACGGAAGAACTAATGTAAGTGATTCTGAAAAGCCAATTATAGTAGCCGCAGGTAATGACAAAAAGTATTTAGAAGCAGTTGAGGTTAAGGATGTGATTCTATCTAATATTTTTGGAGGTATTCCAAATGACAAGAAAAATAATAATAACGAAAAAAATAATGAAAATATGGAAGGAGCAAATACCAATTATCAAGGTATGGTCCTAAAAGTTTCAGTAAGCGATATGCGTAAATCTATCAACTTCTATTGTAACATCTTGGGTGGAAAAATAGATGAACGTTATACTATTACAAAAAAAGAACAACCTAAAGCGGTACCATACGTTCAGTTATTATTTAATAATATGGGTGTAACTACAGCAATTGGGTTGTATAATGATATAAAAGAACCTTTTAAAGAGAATACAAATGGTATAGGAACAATACCAACACTTGTGGTTGAAAATATAGAAAAAATGATAACATTTTTAAAAGACCACGATGTAGAGTGTTCTGAAATTATATCTAATACCTCAGATCAAGGATATACCGATAAATTTGCATTTTTTAGTGATGCAGATAATAATGCTTTAGCACTTAGGCAGAATTGTTCTAAGCTACTTACTCAGATGTAGCGGAGGCAAAACGGCCTCAGAAAACTTTGGTAAAACACGAGATATAATGATTTCTCCAGTGGAGGAATTATTATATCTGCGAGATGATGTGGCTGGCATTCCAAAGTGTTATGCAGCTTTGATATTTCGGCAAGCTCAGTACAAGTTTTTTGTTCTTTTGTCATTTACCCTGAATTTATCGAAGGATCAAGATAAAAAGATTATTGTAGGATATTTTACACAATATAACATTCTTTTTAGATTTTTTCCTTTCCCTGAAGTTTCTTTAAAAAGCTAATGAAACCCATCAGGGTTCACGAATACCTATTTATCAAATAAATGAAGAGTGAGTAAATACTCTTTTTGCAGAAAGGGCAGAAGAAGTGGAGGCAAAATGCGTATGGAATAGGAATAGTTGTTGAATGTATGAAATTGACTTCTATAATTTTGTAATATACGATCAAATACATTATATTACATCAATAGTATGATTATTTAAACAGGTTATTATGTCTACAATTAGAAAAACAATAACATTTACAGAAAAGCAAGATAAATGGATAAAGTCACGAATCACAGCAGGAGAGTTTACTAATGATAGTGAGTATCTTCGTGATCTCGTAAGACGAGATCAACTAAAAAATGCTAAATTTTTAGTACTTAAAGTAGCTATAACTGAAGGTATGGAAAGTGGTGTTAGTGATAAATCCGTTCTAGATATTATGAAGGAAGTTGAAGACCGAATGCGAGCAGATGACCAATTATAAATTATCAAGAAAAGCTGAAATTGATCTTGCCAAAATGTATGAATATGGCATTGAAACATTTGGATTAAAACAAGCCAAAACATATTTATCAGGAATGCATACTCTTTTTCAAGTATTAGCTGATAATGCTACACTTGGTCGTGATGCATCTGAATTTATTCTATCTTTAAAAAGATTTTCGTATAAATCTCATACTATTTTTTATTTAGTCACGGATATAGGTATTTTAATTCTTCGTGTATTGAACCAAAGTATGGATTATGAAAAGAATTCATAGCTATATATTTTCTTCTATATAATTATAATAAAACGTTATGTAACTTTGCTTTGGTACAGCATATATATAAAAGTCTAGTAGACTTTTATATATATGCGTGAGATGGTGCGTTGGATTTTCCCAAAGACAAATTTTCTTTTATTTTTTTCTTCTCAAATGTTTCTTTAAAAATGTAATGGAATACGCTTTGCCCGAAGCGACGATAGGAGAGAAGTGGTAATGTGTATGGAATGGGATTAAATCTAAATATACCTTTTAACGGGTATTTTTCTAATATACAGATATTTATACTTTAGTTTTAATATTAATTTAAAATTAAAAGATATGTCAGAATTAACATTTGAATCGGTAAACAAAGAAATTGAGAGTTTAAATTTAAATCAATTAGAATCAGATTTAAACCAAGAATCACTAGATATAACTTCTAAAATATGCCAGATATGGAATAAAATTGGAAGTATTGTTAGGCTAATAGCAAATATTCCTCTAATTCCAAAAAAATGGAGAGATGCATTGAAGTTACTTATTAGTTCCCTTGACTCTTTATGCGCATAGATATTCTAAATAAATCTAAATTTTTATAGAATGGAAAAACTAATCTTTCATAAAATAAGTGGAAACAAAAATAAAATAAACGAATCTGAAATCACAAGAGAAAACTGGATTGAATTAGAAAATGAACTCACTCCTGAATCGATTTGCGGAATTGATGAACGACAAAAGGTGGTTTCAACAAATCAATTACCATATATAGCTATTTGTAAATTATATATGAAAGCTCCTAATGGTAGAACATATGTTGGCTCTGGTTGGTTAGTTTCAGGAGATAAATTATATACTGCAGGACACTGTGTTTTTAGTCATAGCACAGGGGGATGGAAGGAAAGCATAATAGTTATTCCAGCCAAATCTGGATTGTCAGAACCTTATGGACGATATAAAGCCATAAGTGTAGCAGCTACTAAAGGTTGGATAGATAATAAATCTACTCGCTACGATATGGGAGCTATTAAACTTAATAAACCAGTAACGTTCAATGAATTCATAACACCATCAATAGAAGATTCTAATTATGGAGAGATTTGTGGCTATCCTGCGGATAGAGACAATGGACTTTTTCAATATAGAATGACAGATAACTTGATTAAGAAGTCTGGAAGATTTTACTATGATGCGGACACTTTTGGTGGTCAAAGTGGAGGAGCATTATTAAAGAATAGAGCCGTTGCTATCGGAATTCATAATTATGGTGGTTGCCCTAATAAATCTTCTGATTTATATGAAAGTTTTATTAATGAAGTAGCTAATTGGTAGTAAGGCATTATTAATATTTTAAAAGCTCAAATGTTCTATAAACATTTGAGCTTTTTTAGTTACAAATATTAGAAAAGGGTTATTAGAACAAAGTTTCTTTTCATTATGGAAATCCACAAGGAAACAATTTACATCCAAGCTACATTTACATCAATAATTTAAGAAATGTTAATAACGAGTTTATAACTAGTGGTTTATAACGATGTTTTGACTGTAGATTTATCCGATAAAGAGTTAGAAGCTCTAAAGATTATTAGAAATTCTCTTGCTCATCAAGGATGGACTACCTAGTAAATTTATTACGACGTTTCTTGAGAAATGCTTTTTAGCATTTATGAGCACTTCTAAAAAAATATTAAGGTTGCAAACTAATATAGCTACACAGTTGTAATTTCTCTAACGAAGCCACAATTAGCTTTACATAATTGCTGTTAAATGTACTATAATGTACTTGCGGTTATGTCACTTTGCTTGGGTAAAGCAAAGTTTATCTCTTTATTTTTAATGAAATACTTTTATACGGCCCGAGAAAAGGAGGGGAATATAATGTGTATGAAATGATTTGATTTGCCTATAATTATTTAAATTATACGATTAGATTAATTTTTACATCTTGCTTTTCATCATTATAATTAGTGATAAAATAGTTTCTTCTTGTCATTATTTATAGTTAATAAAACATGTTTAACTTCCTGTAAGCAAGAATCTTATAATGTGTTTAAAAATAGTTGAAAAAATTGACATTTAACAGCTTTAGTTTATCCGCAGTTTTATATTTTTATAACGCCAACAAATTTACTTTATGAAGATAGTTTGATTAATATTAAAAGGCTAAAATTACACTGGCTTTTTGGAAAATATTAAAATGCTATAAAATGAAATTTAAAGAAAATAATAATGAAATTGGGAACTCATTTGAATTATTAAAAGAAGGGACTACTAATTAATAATATGAGTGATATTCAAAAAAAATTTTATAATTTATTTTGGCAAAATAAATCTTGCCAAAATTTATTCTTAATGTCTAAAGAGGAGTTATTAGATTCTAAATTATTTAATTATGGTTTCGGTGAAAAGCGATACTCTAAACCCCGAATTACAATTTCTAATGTCGATGCGAATGATTTTATTGGAAATACAATTAAAATCAGAAACGAAAATAATAACATCAATAATGAATCTTCTTTAACTTCTAAATTTAATTACTTTAAGCCTTTAATAGAAAATATTCTTAAAAAGAGTCTCGATAAACCTATTAATAAATTGCTTGAAGGTTTAGAAAAAGATCCAGAAAGTGTTATAGCTGCTATTTGTAATATTATCAAGGATGAAGATAAAGAGCAAACAGGGATTTCTTTTCTTAAAGAATATGGTTTTGTAGGTAGAAATATATTGACCTTTGAAGAAGTTTCAAATTTATTTCAAAAGAATTATATTTTTAAAAAAAATAGTGAATTGTTTTCTGAGGAAAATATAATCTTATTCCTAGACGGTGTAAAACATTTAAAAGACTTTTATGTAAACTTAAATAATGAAGTGCTTTATAATACAAATCAGATTTTAGTAAATGCACTAAGTAGAGAGGATAACTTTGAGTCTAGAATTAAACTATTTAATCTCTTGTATGAATGTAATATAATTTCTTCAAGCATAGAAGATGCCTTAATTGAATGTACTAATTGTCCTCCTGGAACATATAAAGGCAGTTTTCAATTAAAAGTTAGTCCAAATAAATTGAATAATTTAAAATGTCCTGTATGTGCTAGTGAATTAGCTTATTATGTTCCTTATAAACTACATGAAGATATATATCAAATAGTAAAGGAAAAAGATGGTTTGTTACAAAATGCTTTGTGTAATATATTAGAGTCAAGAGGAATTGTTTACACTAGTAATAGAATGTTTTTAAACGATATCGAAATTGATTGTGTTTATGAAAATAATGGAGCTGTAAATTTTGTAGAAATTAAAATGTATAAACTTAGTACATCCGAAAATAAATTAAAAAGTAAAATAAGAGAACATTTTGGGAAGTTGTCTAAAGATATCAGTAGAATTAAAGAAATTGATACTTTTCAAAATAAAACAATTAGACCAATATTACTAGTTAATATTTTGGATACGAATCTATTGAAAGAATTAGAAAGTGAGCTTAAAGAAATTAATAAAGATGAAGTTTCACAAACTATTATAATTGCAAATATTGAATTAATTTATGGGTAAAAAAAATAAAACTATTAAACGATATACAGAATAGTTTAAAAATGAAAAAGTTGATACTTAATATCAATAGTAATTATGTAAAATAGAACAGAAAAAATTCTATTCACAGTTTTACTCATATAAATACATTTGTACTATAATGTTCTGCGTTATGTAACTTTGCTTGGGTAAAAGCTTTTACCAAAGACAAATCTTCTTTGATTTTTTTCTTCTCGAAAAGTTTCTCTAAAAAGGTAATGGAATACTCTTTTTGCTGAAAGGGCAGAGGAGTGGAGGCAAAATGTGTATGGAATGGGATTATTCTCTTTATTTTTAAATTAATTACGGAATTCCACAAATACTTACTTGTTAAAATTTACTACATTTATGGAACTTTGACTTAACCAAATTTATAAACTAAAATGGCACAAAAAACTAGGGGTTCAGAATGGAAACAATGGGATCTTCATTTTCACACACCTTCATCTTATGATTATAAAGACAAAAGTGTTACTAATCAAGATATAATAGATGGTTTAATTAATGATAATATTAGCGTAATAGCTATAACGGATCATAATTTAATTGATGTAAAAAGAATAAAAGAACTACAAAGTATAGGTGAAAATAAAGGGGTAACTGTTTTGCCTGGAATTGAGTTCTTATCTGATGCACGAGGTAATGAACCAATCCATTTTATAGCAATATTTAGTGAAAATTGTAATTTAGATTATATATGGGGTCAGCTAAAAAATAATACTGAACTTAAAAAAATTGAAGGAGAAAATAAAAAATTTAATGAAGTTTATTGTGATTTAGCTGATACTATTAAATTAATAAAAGAACTAAATGGTATTGTTAGTATTCACGCAGGTTCAAAAAGTAATGGATTGGAGAATTTAACTCACTCACTTCCTCATTCTTTAGCTCAAAAAGAAGACATTGCTAAAATCGTCGATATTTTTGAATTAGGTAAAATATCAGATATCGAAGGTTATAATACAAAAGTAAACCCATACTTGAATAAAAAAATAAATAAATGGTTGCCAACCATTATTTGTTCTGACAATCATAATATTAGAGATTATAAAAGAAAAGAAAAACTTTGGATAAAAGCAGATCCTACATTTGAGGGATTAAAACAAATTATATATGAACCAAATGAACGATTAAAACTACAACCTAATGAACCAGATTTTAAAGAAGATAAGTTGATTATTGATGAAGTACAATATTTCTCGTCCAATAATTTATTTACACCTGAGAAAATTAAATTCAATAAAAACCTAGATGTTATAATAGGAGGAAAGTCTTCTGGTAAGTCAATACTTTTATACAATATTGCCACAACTTTAGAAACTAACGGTGAGGTTACGTCAATTACAAATGACAAATACGATTTCAGAAAAGATGATGAAAATTTTAATTTTGAGGTTAAATCATTATCTGGTGTTTCCCAAAAATTATTTGATGAAAAAGCAAATTCTATTATTCCTAATATAAAATATATACCTCAAAATTATCTAACAAAACTAGCAGAACCAAAAGCAAATAAAAAAGGGGAAGAACTTTTAAAATATGTAAGAGGATTATTATTAGAAGATGAAATTTATAAAAATTATTATCAAGATTTTCTCAGTAAAGTAAAATCAAATGATAAAAAGAGAAGTGATTTAATTGATAGTTATTTTGAAACCAAAGAGAATATAAAAACTAAAGTTAAAGAATTAAAAGAAAAAGGGAATGAGGAAGTTTTAACAAAAAGTGTTACATCCAATATAGAAAAGATTTCAGAACTTAAAAAAGGTATTGGTTTAACACCAGAGGAAATAGCTATTTATAATGCCGAAAAAGTTAAACTTGAAAAAATTGAAGCCGAAAGGATTAAAATTATAAATGATTATAGAAAATTATCTAATTTTAATAGAGATATTTTAAACTCTTTAAAAGAGTTGAAAAACAAGAAAGACCTAACTCAAAAATCTTTAGAAACTGAATCACTAAAGGACTTATTCACTACAAAATATAGCTTTTTAGATGTTGCAATTAGTGATCTAGATTTGTTTACTGAATCTATTAGAACTGAAGAAAATGTATTTGTGAATGAAAACTTATTTAGTAGTTTATTACAAACAAATAAAGAAGAAAAAATAAGATTAGAAAAGGTGCTTGAGCCTCTAATAAAAAATGATAAGGTCAAACAACAAATTACTGAAATAGATAAAATAGTAACAGCAGATAAACAGAAGCTGCAAGCCATTACTCAGTTAAAAACAGAAATTAAAAATAGTAAAGAAGAATTAGAAAAAAACAAAGACAAATTATTCGAATTATACGTTGAAAACTCTAATGAATATCCAAAAATAATTTCTACGCTTAATGAGAGAACTAAATTACTGGAAGAGCAAAATTTGGAGATAATTGGAACACAAAAATTTAACGGACGGAAGTTTATAAAATCTTTGTATGATATAAGTGATGGTAGAAGTTATCCTGAGAAAGAATATTTAATACTTCAAAGTAAAAATGATTTAATAGATTTTAGAAATACCGAAGAACTTGAAGAACTAAAAAAAATGTTCAAAGCAATAGTCGAAGATGAAACCTTTGTACTAAACACTAAAACAAGTATAAAAAATGCTGTTAAAGTTCTATTGGACGATTATTTTGTAGATTATTGGGAAACCGAATATGATGGAGACAAAATGGGCGAAATGTCCACAGGTAAAGCAAGTTTTGTAATACTAATGTTAATTGTAGGGTTAAGTAGTTCTAAAGCACCTATCTTAATTGATCAACCTGAGGATAATTTAGATAATAGATCTATAACTAAAGATTTGGTTAAATATTTAAGAGATAAGAAGACTGATAGACAAATAATTTTAGTCACACATAATCCAAATGTAGTAGTTAATGCTGATGCTGAAAATGTAATAGTCGCAAACCAAAAAGGACAAAATGATAAGGAAACCTCTAGCCCGTACAAATTTGATTATATAAATGGTCCCATTGAAAACTCAAAGGAATTTGATTCTAAGGAAAAAGATTTATTAAAAAGTATGGGTATTAGAGAGCATATAGCTGATATTGTTGAAGGCGGTAAAGAAGCCTTTAAAAAACGAGAAGTTAAGTATGGTTTTTAAAATATAAATTACTAAAATAATATATCATTTATTTTTATTAGTTCCATAATTAACCCGTTTCTTAAAGTCGGTTATTTCATCTTTTAATTTCTTATTGGCATTTTCAATCAATTCATTTTGAAGTTTCATAATTTTAAGTAAATCGTGAATAGCATTTAAGTTTTCTAATTGAGTATGTACAATTCGTTCAAGGTCGGCTTTGGTATATTTAGGATATGGCATAAAGTTTGGAATAAAGTTATTAACAATAAAAATTCAATTAAAAATTACATTTATGCAATTTTAACTTATATAAAGTCAATTCAAACTTATATAAAAAATTCGAAAACACAAGTTTAAATTAATAAAACTTAACTTAAACTTATGTTTTGATAAGTATGTGTTATATATTTAAGGTGGAATACATCAATAGTTATGGCAGTAGATAGGATAAATAGAATAAAAGAAGTTTTAGTAATTCAAGGAAAATCACAAGTGTGGCTTGCGGAAAAATTGGGAAAAAGTACAACGTCTGTAACTGCATTTTGTAATAATAAATCACAACCGCATTTAAAAGATTTAAAAATAATTGCAGAAATTCTAGATGTAAATATCAGAGAATTACTAGTTTCTACAAAATGATTGTCTTAGTAAAGTTTTCAACGTAATTAAAATAAATAATAATGCAAGAAATCACATTAAATGATATTCAAGGGCTTTGGTTAGGGAATAATTTCAATTTATATATTGGTCGTAATGGAAACCCTAATTACGGTAATCTAGTAGATTTACTTCAGAGAGGGGAGAATTCAATAAGTACAAATAACCTTATTTTATCTGAATTAACTCCTGATAATACAAGGATGTTAATTTTTGATAATGAAAACTCCATTGAAATTTGGAGCTTAAGATTAATTAACTCCGAAATGACTATTACAATAGGCAATAATAGATATGAGCTAATATTGAGACCATCTCAATAATTATGTTAAATAGAAGTTAGCATTATAAAAAAACGGCCTCAGAGAATTTTAGTGAAAACAATAGGTGAAATGAGCGTCTATATTTTAGAGTTTTAGCAGTACATATTCTTAATTAATACAAACTTTAAGGCTAATTCAGAACAAGATTAACTAGTTAGAATGTTTTCTGAAATATAGCGAATAAACCGTAATTGTTTCCAAAATTATCTGAAGCCTTGAATTTTTGTTTCTTTTGTTTCAAGACACTATTTTAAAGAATTGATTGAGTATCAATTTTTAAAATACCTAATAGCGCAAGAATGAAAAAAGTTAATTTTTAGTTACTATGTTAGCAAGTGTATAGAAATTTTAGCGTGGATGATGCGGTAGGAAAATTTTATACTCTTGCGTATAGTTTAACGAAAAGCTCCTGAAAAAAATTACAACGAGAATTCCATATTCAACGAAAATTTAATTTAAAACGAAATGTAAGCTTTTTGTGCGGCTGGAAAGCGTTGGTAAATTGTGTTTGGAAAAATTACTGCTTAGCATAATTATTTACAAAAAACAATACGAGCAATTTTGGCAAGAGGCAATTTTACATAATGGCTAATTATAGCTACAAATTTTTAAGTTAGAATGTTTCTTGAGAATCGCGCATTTGAAAAATTATGAACGATTGTACAGAATATTCAGTTTAAACGAAAAGCCAAAACACGCATGCTTAATGACCCAAATACTATATATGATTAAGAAACGAGAACATTCTGGGATATTTTACATAATAGAGAATTATAGCTACAAATACGGATTATTCTTATAAAGCTGGTATATGATATAATTTGTACTATAATTAATATTATGTAAAATAGAATTTAAAACAACCTCTTTTGAATTTGTTTGTAATGCGTTTTATAGAGAATATTCTGTACAATGGATCACTAAAATAAATATAAGCGATTCTCAGAGAGTTTAGGAAGTTGTTTGATTATCATAAAACCACTAATTATTTCTTTTTATTGAGAATATATGAATTTAGATGTGTTTTTTATTAGATATATCAACACATTATTTGTTTTTAACGAATGATGTGAATGTTGTTTTTTGATTTAAAAATTATAAGGATTTCTGTTTATACTATTATAAACATCAAAATTCATCTAAATTTGATATGCAAAATCAATTCTAAGTGAATTTTGATGCTTTTATTTATGATTGACTCTCTTTATAGTTTAATTATATTATTTTCTCTGTTTTCTTCCAAGCGTGTTCCAAATGGATCAATACTTATATATGTAGGTAATTCTGTTGTAATAATTTTATAAGTATTCATTTCCTTTGTAAACTCATATTTTTCTAAATGTATAATTGAATGCTCATCTTTTATATTACTTGGATGCTCGCTAAATATTCCAATAGTTATAGGTTCGTTTATGGTAGCTTTTTTGATTTGTCCATTTTCAATTATTTCATTTCTATTTGATTTCACTGTAATACTAATTTGATAAGTGCCATCAGCTAGTTTTTGATAAGTATATGCAGTTAACTCTAACTCGTATATGAACATTCGTTTAAACCAATCATCAATTAATTGATGATGTTCTTTTGGAGTAACTTTGTACAACTCATCAAGAAAATGAATCGAATGTACTTTTGGAGTAGAATCATTTTGATGCTTTAAAATAAGTTCGTGTAATGCGATATTTAGTTTTTCTTCGCCTATCAATTCTTTAACAGCTTGCATAATAATGTAACTTTTTCCGTATGATATATAACTTTGCCCATCTACCTTATACATAGGAACTTCATTGGAGGCTGCATGTGCTCTACCATTAAAATACCGATTATTCGCTGTCTGACTTAACTGCCATAATGCACCTTTTCCATAATGTTTTTCCATTACAACTCCTTCGGTATATTTAGCAAAACCTTCAACTAATAAAGATCCACCAGCAATAGGTTTTGCCGATAAAATATGTCCCCACCATTGATGTGCTACCTCATGAATCGTACGCTTAGCGACTAGATTAAACGCCGGATCATTACTTAAATCAGTTAAATACAAACGATCTTCTACCATACTGATGACTCCAGGGTGTGCAAAACCTCCAAATTGCCAATGCGCTGGAATTTCAGCAATTCGTATATGATCATCATGATATTTCCCAAAGTTTTGAATGCAATATTCTAAAGCTTGTTGTGTGCTTTTTTCAATCGTAGCAATATTATAATCATGCTTTTTATCATAATATTGTTCGATACGAATTCCTTCAAAATTAGCTGTTTTCTTTTTGTATTTGGCTGAAAAATAAGCAATACTCGGTAGTATTGGATGCTTAGTTTTGTATTCATAAAAGGAACGATTCCCCTGCTCCCATTTTCTAATTAAATTTCCTGTGGTTATTGCTGTTTGCTCAATATCGGTGCTGATAATTGTTTCAAAGGTAACTTTTTCCATAGAAAATTCTTTATTCATTATATGTTGATCTGTATTTTCCGCTTTAATAAGTTCTGGTAAACCTCTTTTTTTACGTTCAAAAGGATCTTGTATTTCGATACTTTTTCGATAGGATAATACGGGATCAAAATCACGATGTGTTATATATGAACCATTAGAGATTATATTTCTAGATGTTTCATATCCAGTTAATTCCTTCTGAATAGAAAATTTAAAATTGATTTCTTGACTTGGAATTACAGCTTCTTCAAAACGAAATAAGTACGTTCCGAGAATACTATCATATTCCGTTAGAACAGCATTTTCAAGAGTGATATTTTTTAAAGGAATTCGCTCTGTGATTAATACGGAGTCAATTGAAGTTTCATTATTATTTTTCAAGGTATAATTAGCTGCAATTGTATAGGTATCTTTTTTAGGAAATAATGCAACTCTCGTAGTAATCTTTGAAGGAATTAGTTTTTTTAAGGTTTCATATTTTTTAAATTTTCGTTCGTATGTTTCCCTATCATTCGTAGTACTTTTTATTGTAGTATAGTTTGTAACGATATTGGTATTGTAAAATACCATACTTCCCATGACAATGAAAACAAGGACACAACTAGCTAAATTAATATATTGCCAAAGTTTCCAGTTAGATCGTATTTGCTTTAACTTATATAAAATGCTTTTATTAATTCCACGTTGCCAGGTTTTAAATGCAAAAATAATAGCAACTCCTGCCCCACTTATCCAATAACTGATTAAATGAGAATACTGGATATAATCTTTTGAAAAACCATTCATATCAGTATAATTTGGTTTGGGTATTGCTCCAAGAGTGAGCAATGGATGTTCTATACCAAATCGATACGAAATTAAACTTCCGAAAATAACCAAGCCTGTAATTCCCATTCCTAAATATTTATTAGAAACGAAACTTTGTATGCAAATTGCTATAATTGCATATAGACAAATTTTAAGCCCATAAAAATAATAAAGCGCGATATATTGCCATAAATCTATAGTTACTGAGCCATTTAATAATTGAAAGAAAATAGCAGTGAATATTCCTATCGTTATTAATACTAGAGGAAGTAAAAGCAATGCAATACTTTTGGATATAAAAAGAGTGCTGTTGTAAACAGGAGTAGCGTCAATGATATAATTAAAATTAAAACTACGCTCTTTCCAGAGTAATTCTCCACTGTAAAAAATTATCAAGATAATGCTAAGCGTTGTCATTGGTGTTACCATTAAATCAATCAATAGATTCGTAAAAGGATATATACTATCATTATAGGCGCCTCCATTATAAATATTGTTATAAAATTCGGTAGTAATAATGACCAGCCACATTAACATAATGGCTATAAAAGGAATATTCTTGAAAACGTATTTTAATTCTATTGTTAAAAGAGAAAACAAGGCAATACATTGGGATTTAATTGATATAACAGGATTGATAGGCCTATAATTAGAAACAGTTGATGTGTTAGATAGTTTTCCTATTTTCTTTTTAGTTTTTTGCTGCAATTTTCTAAATGAAAATAATTGATAGCTAATACCATTTATTAATAAAGAAATTGAAATCCATAATATACGATTCCACATAAATAAACCT
Source organism: uncultured Aquimarina sp. (assembly GCA_947498595.1). GTDB lineage: Bacteria > Bacteroidota > Bacteroidia > Flavobacteriales > Flavobacteriaceae > Aquimarina. The sequence continues at coordinate 19,180 of CANMKX010000021.1, read as the reverse complement.
GAAAAAGCTAAGTGTTCACTATTTTTTTGCGCGGGCGTCCAATAGTGTGTTTGTTCATAAAATGCTGCTATCCCTAAAGGATCCATTATAGCTGCAAAACTCATTGTCTCTGGAGATGCTGGAACAGATTGTGCTAATAAAGGAGAGTTTAAAAACATCGAACTAATCATGTATAGCATGTATATAAATATGGCTCCTATATAAGTTGCTATTGCATTTTTTGCTAATAAACTAATAGCAAATAATAGCGATGAACACAAAAGTATATTGGGAACAACAAAAAATAACCACGCTCTCAGATATGGAAATATAGAAAAGTGAGAAAGGCGACTAGGATCAAGATCTGTAAGTGCTATACCTGTAATATAGCCCAGAATGAATGGTGTAAAAGCTAATAAGCTACTAATAAAAACACCTAGAAAACGAATTCCGAAAAAGGTGATTTTTGACATGGAAGTACTATACATTATAGCTTCCATCTGGTATCGTCGATCTCTTAAAACTCCATTATTTGCAAAAAACATAATGATAAAAACAGCTCCAAGAGTAAACAAACTAGTGTAGAATATTATCTGATATTCAGAATTAAAATGTACTTGATCTAATGCAAATCCTTGTTGGCCACAAAAATAACCAAGCATAAGAAATAGTAAGGATAAAAGTAGAAAAGCACGTTGTCTACATTGATAATAAAATTCGAATTGTATAAGTTGCTTAACCATATTTTATAGTGTTTTGTTGATTGATGCTTGTTGAATACTTGAGAAATAGTAATCTTCTAGATTAGGAGCTATAGCTTTAAAACTGGCTTCGGGTTGGTTTTTTGCAATCACTCTAATTTGTGTCATGCCAGCAACCAGTTTTGTTGAAATAATATTAAAAGCTTTTTTATGCGAGATCAAATTATTTTTAGAAATTTTTTTGGTCCAAATTTTTCCTTCTAAACTTTTTATTAAAGCAGATGGTTTTCCTTGTGCGATGATTTCTCCTTTGGATAATATTGCCATTTGCTTGCATAAATCACTTACATCGTCTACGATATGTGTAGATAAAATAACAATTACGTTCTCCCCTATCTCGCTTAATAAATTTAAAAAGCGATTTCGCTCTTCGGGATCTAATCCAGCTGTAGGTTCATCAACAATAATTAATTGCGGATTTCCTAACAATGCCTGTGCAATTCCGAAACGTTGTTTCATTCCTCCTGAAAAATTGTATACTGATTTTTTCCTATGTTGGTATAAATTTGTCTGTGCCAATAAAGCTTCCACTTGTGTTTTTCTATCTTTTTTGTGAATGATTCCTTTTAAAATGGCTAAATGATCCAATAATTTATATGCTGATATTTTGGGGTATACGCCAAATTCCTGAGGTAGATATCCCAAAGATGAACGAAGCTTTTGGGGATTTTGAAGAATATTCACATCGTTAAAGGTAATGGCACCTTTGCTAGGTTCTTGTAAACATGCAATCGTTCGCATCAAAGATGACTTTCCTGCTCCGTTAGGACCTAATAAACCAAATAATCCATTGTTTATTTTTAATGAAACGTTGCTAAGAGCATGAACTCCATTGGGATATGTCTTTGTAATGTTTTCTATCTGTAAAGTATTCATAAATTCTATTTTTAGACTTGAAGACGAATCTAAATTGAAACCTTGATGTGTTATAATAAGAATGTTCTACCAACAGTTATTGGGGATATATGCTATAAAAAATAACGCTACTTGAGTTTGTGATAAAAAGATCAATGTTTGTATCAAAAAAGAAAGGGTTCATCAATTTAATTGGGCTCAGTCGATAACATTAGTAATTTTGTGAAATGATCCAGTTTTTAAAAAAATATAAGGCATTTATAATTGGCTTTTTTATAGTTTCTATTATTGTATTAGGCCTAGAATTTTATCAGTTCATTTTAATTCCACAAGATGATCCTGTCGAAGTCGTATTAATCTTCTTATTTTGGTGGATGCTCATTTCTTTGCTTATTTATAAGTTTTCTTTTATTAAAGAAAAAAAGCGCATTGTATACAAAATAGTAGGTTTGATAAGCGTGCTTATTGTTATGATATTGATTGATAACAGTTTAAAAATACCTGACAACCCAGTTACAATTAGTTTATTAGTTGTTTTCTGGCTTTATGTAGTTAGTTTTTTTACAGCTAAGTTCTTTAAGAAATATGGAAAATACATCTATACCCTATATACGCTTATTACTTTATATTTTATTTATGTAAGATTATTTACAGGCGATTTTGAAAGTTATGTTGAGCTTAAAAAAGGAGTAGCTATTGGCCTATTTTTAATTCCTATCCCATTTTGTGTTGCTTTATGGAGTTTTGAGCAATGGAAATGGTTGCAATCATTGAAAAATGCAAAAGCGCAAGCCGAATTAAAAATGCTTCAGGCACAGATAAATCCTCATTTCTTTTTTAATACTCTTAATAATTTATACGCGTTGACTGTTAAAAAATCAGATAAAGCACCTGATGTGATTTTAAAATTATCCGAGATGATGCGATATACTATTTATGAAGGGAAGAACGAACGTGTTTCTATAAAAGAGGAAATAGATTATCTAGAAAATTATATTGATTTGCATAAGATTAGATATAAAAAAGATGTTTCGATCGAGTTTGATTATAATGTAGTTGACGATCAAGTTTTAATTGCACCATTATTGTTTATTATTTTGGTTGAAAATGCATTTAAACATGGGGTTGAAAAAATGATTGACAGTGCATATGTACATATGTTTTTAGAGGTGTCCAAAAGTGAAATTAATTTTACTATAAAAAATGCTTTCTTAGATGAAACAACAACACCTGAAGAAGGAATTGGAATGAGTAATTTGGTAAGAAGATTAAATTTATTGTATCCAAACTCTTATAAAATTATAACTTCAAAAATAGATAATGAATACGAAGTACTATTAAAAATAGAAGAAGTATGACACGATATATGATTGTTGATGATGAACCTTTGGCGCACGAAATAATAGAAGAATTCTGTTCGATGTTACCACACCTTACACTAGAGAAAAATTGTTATAATGCATTAGAAGCGCTACAATTTTTAAATTCGAATACTGTCGATTTTATGTTCTTAGATCTGAATATGCCAAAATTAAAAGGCTTTGATTTTTTAAGAACACTATCTAATCCTCCAAAGGTTATAGTCACGACTGCTTATAAAGAATTTGCCTTAGAAGGTTTTGATCTTAATGTTGTAGATTACCTATTAAAACCCTTTAGTTTTGAGAGATTTTTAACCGCAGTAAATAAAGCAATAGCTACTTCTTCAAAATCTCAAAGCTCAATAACAGTAGCAAGTGAAGTAACTCAAAGCAGTAAACGACTTTTTATTAAAGGAGATAAAAAACACCATCAAATACATTCTGAAACCATTTTATTTATAGAAGCTTATGGTAACTATACTAAAGTGTTTCTTGAAGATAAAATGATCTTAAGTCATCAAAAAATATCTTCGTTTGAAACGTTGCTTCCATCAACTTCTTTCTTGAGAGTGCATAAATCATTTGTAGTTGCATTGGATAAAATAGAAGCTATTGTTGGGAATAGAATTCATATAGAAGAACATAAAATTCCTATAGGACAAACTTATAAAGCAGTCATTAATAATTTATATATGTAAAGAGCGAATTGTAAATTCATCATTGTTTTTTAATAAACAAATATTGAATTTACAATTCGTTTTTAGGATTCTTCTTTTAATTAAGCAGCTCTCCTAAGTATATTAAATGTGCATTTTTTTCTTGCTGGATAGTTTTTGTATTTACATCTGAAATAATTTCTATACGCCCGCTTTCTTTCTTTACAAATATTGCTGCAGTATTAGGATTGGTATTTATTTTAGAAAGTAATTCTTGGTAATTGTTTTTAATTTTTATTTCGTGAATTTTTGGGTTTTTACGAGCTATTTCATCAAATGAAACAAAATCATTTGTTTTAGAAAAAATATGAGGAGCTCCATTTTGCATGGTTTTATCATTCTCTATTTCGTCTTTAGAATGAATTCTAAAAGCACCATTTTCTCCAAATTGTTTTTTAAACTTATCAATGGCATATTTATTAATTTCAGAATTTCCTGTAAAAGCCATTAAATAACCTATATTATTCAATTCGATATCATATTTTAATTCTTCAGAATATATATCCATGCTAAGAGCTTCAAGCCCTAATTCTTTAGCTTGATTGATGTTATCGTTATTTGTATCAATCAAAACTACTTGACGGTTATTTTTTAGAAGATATTCTGCTAGTGTTCTAGAAAATTTTGAAGCACCAATAATTAAAATTCCGTTAGATTTTTTAAGAAAAACGCCTGTTATTTTAGCAAAAAAACGTGCAGTAGTCGCATTTAATAATACCGTTCCTAATACAATCATAAACACCAAAGGAGTGATATATTCTGCACCTTCAACATTATGTTTTGCTAATTTTAATCCAAATAGAGATGCAATACCAGCAGCTACAATTCCTCTTGGTCCCACCCAACTAATAAAGAGTTTTTCATTAAACTTTAAAGTCGAATTTGTAGTACAAATAAATACTCCTAATGGACGAATTATAAAGATTACAATACTAAATAATAGCAGCGTTTTCCAATTATAAATTAACATTAAATCTGCAATGTTAATATTAGCAGCAAGTAATATAAACAATATTGATATTAATAACGTACTTAAAGATTCTTTGAAGTATAATAGTTCTTTAAGATGTTTTGAATTAGAGTTCCCCAATACCATTCCCATAACAACCACAGATAATAAACCAGATTCATGAGCAAATGCATCTGATAAAACAAAAACACCTAATACAGAAGTTAATGCAACTACGTTTAATAGATAATGAGGAATCAATTTACGTTCCATAGCAAAATGCAATCCATGTGCGAATGAAAAACCAAAGGTAGTACCGAAAAGTAAAATTTTACCAAATTCTATAAACGCAGTTTTTGTAAAATCTTCTCCTCCTCCAACGCTTATAAATTCGAATACCAATACCGCTACCAAAGCTCCAATAGGATCAATCAGTATTCCTTCCCATTTAAGAATAGCCGAAATATCTTTTTTAAGTGGAACATTTCGTAAAATTGGGGCAATTACTGTTGGACCAGTAACAATTATCAATCCAGAAAATAAGAAGCTAATATTCCATTCTAGGTCAAAAGTATAATGTACTGCAATAGCAGCTCCAAAAAATGTAATTGCAGAGCCTACGGTAATTAATTTCGTAATTACAGGTTCAATATTTTTAATTTCATTGAGTTTCAGTGTTAACCCTCCTTCAAAAAGGATAATACTAATAGCCAAGGAAACAAAATGAAATAGGCTTTCTCCTGGAAACAATCCATGATGACCATTCCATATAGGTTCAATCCATTTGTAACCGTCTTCACTAAGAAATCCTGCGGCGAAAGGTCCTACAAGTAAACCAATTAAAATTAATGGTAATATCGCTGGGATTTTAAGTTTCCATGCGACCCATTGTGCTAGAATACCTAATATGATAATGCCTGCTAATTCGATCATTATATTTGTAAAGTTTTATTAAAATACAGTTTGTAATGTAAGGACTAAGATAATAAGATACTAATCTCTTACTAGAAATCATATTTTTTCTACAAAGTGTATTAAAATATCGTTAAGAAGCGTATAAATACAAAAAAAAAATTATTTTTGTTATCTAAAAGGTAGTAATTGAGAATATTTTTCAGTGTCATATTAATTTTGTCCGTATTATCCGGGCCACAATTCTTCTATTTTCAGATCTTATGTGATTCTGAAGTGGCTGAACTTATGGATATTGATGATAATGACCTTGAAGAAAAGAAAAGAGAATTTGAGAATAAAATTTTTATTGAAGATACAGATGACGTAGTTAATTGTATTATTGATAATAAAAGAAAAATGTTTTCTAAAGAACAAGAGAATAAAACACTTCGTCATAACGAGATACTAACACCTCCGCCCAAATTAGTTTAATTTTTTATAAATGATATTATAGATGCATTCTTATATGAGATAATGCATAAACTTTATTTAAAAATTAAATTATTTAAGATATATGTTTAAAACTTTTAAAAATGATATTCCAGCGAGTATCGTAGTGTTTTTTGTTGCATTACCTTTATGTTTAGGTATTGCATTAGCTAGTGGAGCTCCATTATTTAGTGGACTTATCGCTGGTATAGTAGGAGGAATTGTCGTTGGATTTCTTAGTGGATCAAAAATTGGAGTAAGTGGACCAGCAGCAGGATTGGCTGCAATAGTTTTAACTTCTATCGATAGTCTTGGAGGATTTGAAAATTTCTTATTGGCTGTAGTAATTGGTGGAGTTATTCAATTAATATTAGGATTTCTAAAAGCTGGAGTTATAGGATATTATTTTCCTTCTTCAGTGATTAAGGGGATGTTAACAGGTATTGGTATCATTATCATCATGAAACAAATACCTTTCTTTTTTGGTTATGATAAATCAGCAGGTGGAATTTCTTTTGATGCTATAAGTATTGGATCTACTGTTATTGGAGTTGTAGGTCTATTGATCTTAGTTTTATGGCAACAAGTATTATCTAAGAAAGGAAAAATATTTCAAATAATACAAGGACCATTAGTAGCAGTGGTTATCGGTATAGTTTTTTATGTAATAACACAAGGAAATGAACAATTAGCAGTTAATGCTAAACAATTAGTAAGTGTTCCTGTACCAGAAAGTTTAGATTCATTTTTAGGTCAATTTACATTTCCTAATTTTGGAGTAATTGGTAATAAAGATGTTTGGATTACTGCTTTTACGATTGCAGTTGTAGCAAGTTTAGAAACATTATTATGTGTTGAAGCATCTGATAAATTAGATCCAGATAAAAATGTAACTCCTACTAATAGAGAATTATTAGCTCAAGGAGTTGGAAATATTATGTCTGGTATGATTGGTGGTTTACCTGTAACTCAGGTTATTGTAAGAAGTTCAGCTAATATTCAATCTGGAGGTAAAAGTAAAGTGTCAACTATTATTCATGGATTTTTATTATTAATCTCTATTGTATTAATTCCGACTTTATTAAATAATATTCCATTATCGGTTTTAGCTGCGATCTTATTAATTGTAGGTTATAAATTGGCAAAACCAGCTACTTTTATTAATATGTATAAGTTAGGATGGAAACAATTTGTGCCATTTATGGCAACAGTTTTACCAATGGTTATTACTGGAGATTTATTATTAGGAATTGGACTAGGACTTGCAGTAGGAATTGTAGTTATCTTATTTAAAAGTTATCAAAATTCTCACTTTTTACATATTGAAGATAAAAGTAATGGTGAGCAGATGATAAAAATGACTTTGGCAGAAGAAGTTACTTTTTTCAACAAAGGAGCTATATTAAAAGAATTGGATAATTTAACTGAGAATTCTTATTTAGAATTAGATGTAAGAAAAACAAGATATTTGGATAATGATATTATAGAAATATTAGATGATTTTACAATTAAAGCTAAAGAAAAAGGGATTACAATAAAACTTATCTCTGAAAGAGGTGAAGTTGAAAATCCACCAAGTTATATTGAGTTTTTTAAATTAAGACCTAAGTCTGCTTAAAACCTCATCTAAAATATTAAAACAAAATGCCAGAGTAGTCTTTACTTTGGCATTTTGTTTTAAAGCTTCTCTCCTATTTCATATATAGCTTTTTTCAATATAATTTGGTTGACATTGTGCCCATTCTGTCCATGAGCCGTCATAAACGCTATAAGGAATATCTTTAATTTGATGTAAAGCCAAAGCAACAATACATGCCGTTAACCCAGATCCACAACTAAAAATATAAGAAGTTACGTCTTGAGGTATTTTTGAAAAAACGTTCTTTAAATCCTCTTTTGATTTATAGGAATGTCCGTTAAGAACGTCTTTAAATGGAATATTATACGAATTAGGGATATGACCACTAGATAAACCTTCTCTTGGTTCAGGTGCTTCTCCTGTAAACCTACCTGAAGAACGAGCGTCTACAACAGCAATAGAATTCTCTATATGATGATGAAGCATTTTTGGCATCAAGGTGACAACATCACTTTGATAATTAGCTGTAAAATTTCCGATTGAATATGTAGGTTGGATATTTATATCTTCAATAGCTTGATGTTGTATGCACCATTCTGGAAGGCCTCCATCTAAAACCGCAACATTTTTGTGTCCCATTGTTTTAAAAAGCCACCAAAGTCTTGGAGCAGTATAGATACCCAAATTATCATAAATAATAAGCGTATTTTGATTAGAAATACCTAAAGCTCTTGCCGATTTTTCGAAAGCATCAGGTTCTTGAATAGTATTAGGGAATGAACTTGAGTGATCACTAAAATCCTGTTTTAAATTAACACGACGAGCATTCTTTATTTTGACACCTTCAAATGAGGTCTTTAATCCTGAAATATTACTTTGTGGACTAACATCTAAAATAATAAGATTAGGATCATCCAAATGCTTTGATAACCAATTTACACTAATAAGAGTATTCATAATTCTGAACATTTAAAAAGAAAGATTATTTCTTTGTTTCTCAAATATAGAATAACATACGCTAAAGCTATAATAGCATACTAACTTTTATTAATAATAGATTGGAGGTTAATGTCTGGTAAATGCTTAATAATTGAATTATTGAACTTTATGGATTTTATATGAAGTAATTATTTAAGTGTTTGTTTATGGTCTTATAGAACAGATACATAAAGAGAATAAGGTAAAATGACTCCTGTCCCTATTCTCTTTACAACATTTTATTGACCAGAATTTGGTGCTATGTATGGATTTTTATTTTTACTCCAGCTCAAAATAGTAGTATCTCTAACGGTTATTTTTTGTTCTGGTGTGGATGTGTAATAAGGATCTCCTTTGTCATAGCCAACAGATGTTAGTTTGATAGTTCCATTGCTCATAATATCAATTTGAGAATAACCAAAAAAAGTTGCATCTCCTGGACTTCCTGCATTTCCAGCAATTATTTGATAAGTACCTTCATTCTCTGGTTGCATACGTTGATAATCATGTAAATGTGCAGAAAGCATAGCCGCGACATGATTCTTTTTAAATTCTGGCCATAACGTTGGCCCTTCTGGAAGACCAGCATGCCCTGTTTCGGGATTACCATTGATATAATATGGCTTATGACCCAAAACAAAAACATGATCGATAGTTGGATCATTTCTATAAGCAGAAACCTTATCAATAATCCATTTTGTCGGTACTTGTCCTTCTATTCCATATGGATGTTCCTTAGTAGGTGCATTGTATGTATCTGTATTCATTAATACAAATCCAATGTTTTTACGAGTAAAAGCAAATGTCATTTGATTGTTTATACTATCATTTCCTGTAACTCTATCTCTATCTTCTGGCATAAATGAACTCATATGTTTCATCCATATTTCGGTAGCTCCTTTTAGAGGCCATTCATCATGATGAGGTACTTTATAATCATGGTAATATAGCATTTCGTGATTTCCGGGTACCGCAACCATTTCGATACCATGCTGATCAATAGAACTAAAATCTGGATTTTTATACAATTGTACCCATTCCTTTAGTTGAGTATCTAGTTTTTCTGTTGTTGACTCAGCCAATACCATATCACCCAAAAAGAAAAATAAATCTGGTTTACGCTCCAAATTACCAATAGAATTCCAAATTTTCTTTAAGGCTACTAGATTAGCTGTAGAGCCATTGGTAGCAGTAGTATCATATTCTTGATGACGATCGACACGATTGCATCCTAAAAAAGTAAAACTGAATTGAACTGTATCTTTTTGAACAGTAATCTTTTCAATTGTTTTAGTTGTAGAAGTAGCTTTTTTTTCCTTTGTAGAACAACTACTTATGCAGAATCCTAAAGCAAATAATGTGAGTAAAAAAGTTGATTTCATAGATGATTAGTTTATATGTAATACTATTTCTAAAGATATCAGTAATTTTTACAAAATGAATAAACTAATTATTGATTTTTAAGATCAAAACAATAATTAGTTTACTCATTTTAATTGGGGGTATTGGATTTACTTATGTTCTAAAAACTTCTTAATGGATCACCTATATACGCTTTTCCTAAACTCATTATTTTATCTAAGTATTTTTTAATACTCTCAATTTTATCAACTTTTTCTCCTATAGCAGTAGCTACGTTTTGAAATGCATTTGTTGAAACAAAGCGGTGTTGGTACATTTTTTCATTTTTATCATGAAAAACTAAAAAACGAATTGTTTTATCAGCGTCTTGACCATATTGAAAATCGTCATCTACAGTAGTTGTATATGAAACAGCATCAAAAAGAGGATTTTCATTAGTACTCTTTTCTGCTTTATTCATGAATTCTTTTGCTTTTTTTTGCGCAATAAATAGTGTTCTTGTTACTTCAGAATTTACGACATTAAATGCCACAACCATAAAATTTTCTTTATGCTTAGCAAAATTTTGTTGCCATTCAATTTTTGTACTTTCTTTAGGTTCTAAATAAAACTCAATTAAATTTCCTTTTTCTACTAAATTACTCATGTTTGATTATTTATGACTCCTACTCTATTTATAGGCTTTTCGGAATTGCGCCAATTATAAAGTAAACATACTGAACAGGGCTTTTTTATAAAGAAAGTAATGCTATAAGTGGTATTATTAGAGTCATAAAAAGACTATTCTGTGATATATTAAATTATACACATTCAATGGATGTGTTGCATTTATTTAAAAATGCCTTCATTTTTAGAAATGAATCTTTATTTGCGATTAAATTATCTTCTTTAGTACCTCCTAAATTAAATTTTTCATCTAATAAATGACCAGCCTTAGGGTAATTAAAATGAGTACATAATTCATTTTTATTACTAGAATACTCCTTAATTCTATTTAAGATTAATTCAGACATTATATCACTTGGCCATATAGCATCTAGACTCCCACTTAGCAATAATATTGGAGCAACGATCTTTTCTACATTAATAATAGCATCATGATCTGTAGTTATTTTTTCTAGTGATCTTTTATATATATCTGCTACCTGTCTATAATTGTTCGGATATGAATAAGGTATAAATGGTAGTTGAATATTATTAAATGTCCAACTCGATGATGGCTTTTTTGACCAATTTGTCATTATTCCAGGCCAAACAGTAGAACTTGGACTAATGGCAATAACTCCCTTATAATCTTTGTCTTGAGAACTTAATATCAAGGCTAGTTCTGCACCTTTAGACCATCCAATAAGGATCAAACCATCGTTCTTAATTTCTTTTCTTTTTAAGAACCACTTTTTTGCTTTATAAAAATATTCTAAAGGTATTTCTTCTAATTCTTTTGGAAGTTCATTACCGTGTTTAAAATATGCTAAGGATAGTACAGAGTATCCCAATTTAACTATTTTGGAAGCTAAATGGTTGGGTTTACCTCCTTCAGAACCTCCTAAAACAAGGACTCCATAATTTTCTGTTCCTGTTCCTTGAAAATAATCTGCAACAAAACCCGTTTCAGATTTTTCGATGTTTATAATAGAAGCCATAAAATATTTTTTAATTTGAATTTATTTTTATTTTGGAACTTCTTTTAAATTTTTAATAAAAGTCCATTGAATTAATAGCATTGCAGTAACAACCAATATTCCTGATACTATAAAAGGAGCTCCAGGGAAATAGAAAGAAGTAGTATCATTTGTAAAAAAAGAGAATGTTTGGGTCATTAACAATGGACCAGCAATCATTCCTAAACCACGAATCGATGTGATAGCCCCCATTAATTCTCCTTGTTGATGATTAGGAAGCATTTTTGACATCATCCCTTGCAAAGAAGGAATTGCAATTCCGCCTATACCTCCTAGAATTATAATGAAATATATCATCCAACCTTCATACGCAAATGCATATGCGAAAAAGGAAGGGATCATAAAAATTAAACCGATATTTAGCGCTTTTTTTTCTCCTACTTTCGGAATTATTATTCGGATTAACCCTCCTTGAACAAGTAAATTTGTAGCACCAACAACGAATAAAGACCACCCTATTTCTGAAAAATTCCAATTAAATTTCTCAATCATATAATAAGCCCAGATAGCTGCAAAAGAATGAAATGCTAATTGAAGTAAGAAATAAACAAATAAAAATGAGGTGATTTTTGTAGTGTTTTTTAAATGAATTAGAATGCTAAACGCATTTAATTTTTTAAAATTTAGATTCCCTTTTATTTTTTGAGCAATTGTTTCTGGTAAAAAGAGATAAACTAATAATAAATTTATAGCCGATACTATAGAAGCAAAATATAAAGGGGCGCGTGTGCCCCAATATTCACCTACAAAACCACCAATAGATGGACCTAACATTAGACCTAATCCAAAAGCAGAATTGATAATACCAAAATTAACAGCCCTTTTCTCTGGAGAAGAAATATCGGCTATAGATGCGTTAATAGTTGCTAATGTTGAAGCAAATGCTCCCGAAAATATTCTAGCGATGAATAATAAAAATATATGTTGAGAAATTCCCATGATTAAATAATCGAGAGTACTTGCGGCAAGAGCTATTACTATAATCGATTTTCTTCCATACCTATCGGATAATGCTACCATTATAGGGCCGACTAAAAATTGAGCTAACGAATATCCCAATAATAAATAACCTCCCCAACTGGCAGTAGTCGCTAAATCACTTTTTGTAATATCCATAATTAGCTGAGGTTTAATAGGTATTATTAAACCAAAACTAATTGAGCTCACTAATAAAGTAATAAATAGAAGGGATAGTGTGTATTTCTCTTTTTTATATTTTTGTACACTCATACAAAAAAACTATTTAGGACTGTTTTGATTCTCATTTTTTGATTTCCAGTTTTGCCACCAAGCAGTAAAAGCCTGTGTTCTATATTCTTCAGCTTGAAAAGGTCCTGGCGTATAATACAAAGAGCTAACACCTTGCTGTGTTTCTTCCACCAAAGAAATATCTTGTTGAATAGTTGTATGCCATAACCAAGTGAGATCATCTGTAGATGCTTGAAAATTTTCTGATGTAACCCACATTAACTCTACTTCTGTTTTGGTTACCGATTGAGGTCGTACACAAAATAAGACAGTATAATCTACATACGCCAAATAGAATAGAAAAGGTCCCATACAACCAAAGATAGCTCCACCTTCAAGTCCATCAGCATTTCCTAGAGTATCACCCATTCGTTTTCCATCTTTATTAGCTGTAACTCTTCCGTTTCCTAATGGCATGCATATATTGAAGTGAAATAAATTTTCATCTGAAGAGAAATCATTATCAGGTGGCAGTTCCCACCCTTTTTTGTGAGCTTGTGCTCTCCAATCATATTCATCTTCAAGGTACAGGTCGTCTCTACCAGATTCAAATTGTTTAATAAAACCTTTTACTTCGGATAACTCAGGATGATTAGGCGCGCAATGCCAGCATTCCAAGAAATTTTCGACCCAAAGCTTCCAATTTGCATTTACAGTGTAGGTTTTTCTATCTCGAACGACTGCATCTTCTAATTTTAGAGTACCTAAAATATTTTCGAGATTATTTACTTGTTCGTACTCTTGATTAAAACCATGGTAAAAAGTTAAACCAGCAGTTTCTTGTACTCTTAATTTACGAAGACATAAATGACGAAACGAAGCATTTGCTTGATCTCCTCTTGCTATTATAAGTTTTCCATTTAAGTCAAAACGCCAGGCATGATATGGGCAAACGATTGATTTTAATGTTTTTTGAGGATTTGACCCAATATTATTTTCTAATAAACGTTTTCCACGATGGCGGCATGTATTAGCCATAGCTTTAACTACACCTTCTTGATCTTTAATGGTTATGATACTTTCTGATGCAATGTCAGTAACAATATAATTCCCACTTTTTTTTAACAAACAAGATGGACCAGCGATCACTGGTAAATAACGGAATAACGAGTACCGTTCTTGTTTGAATATTTTTTCATCAGTATACGCATGACCAGGTAATGATTTAACGTATGCTGTTTCTGTATATATATCTGTGTTTTCCATGAATAGCAATTTTTGAATGTATAAGATTTATAGAAATCTAGAATGATTTAAAAGAGTATCAGCCGCATTTGCATAAACTCCTTCTGATTTTATTTTTTCTAATTTTTCGCGCCAATCTTTAATTGGCATAAAATCATGAACTGATCGTATTTGAGATTTTGCACTCGTGATTATGATTAAAGAGTTATTAGGATGGTTTTCTAAAAGGTTTTGAAAAGCTTGATGTGCTTTCATTCCATTTGTTCTTAATGCTATTGCATGACCAGCGCTTCTCAATTTTAAAACATACGTATATGCATTGAACAGTTTTTTTGATATTTCGTCAATATTTCTAGTTGATGCCCAATGAATAGCTACCATCGCTTCGCTACGATAAGCAGTACTTCCCACAGGATCTTCTCGATTATTACCTAAAGTAATAAGTAACATGATTAAAGCTTCTAATGCTTTGTCATTTTCAAAAGCTGTTATTCTTGCAATTGGCAACCAAAGTTCTGCACTTTTTTTATCTTCATTTAACAACGCTTTTGTCGCAATACTCATCAAAGAATCATTGTCTGAAGGGGAAGTAATATCAGGAGAACTTACTTTAAGAAAAGTATGATCATATTCCCATAAATCAATTGAAAAAAGTTTTTTAATAACCTCAGCTGTTTTACCTTCTCTTAGTTGAGATTTAAGAGTTGGCCATGTACTCACTATTGTAGCAAGTGAAGTCTTTTGTACCATTTGATCTACCATATAAGCCGCTAATTCATGTACTCGTAAATCATGCTGAGATAAATCAGAAGAATTGTTGGTTATAGGGGTTACTTTAGAAAAATAAGGATCATTACTCCAATCTGCTTCAATAAGACCTGCTAAACTAGGTCTATTCCAATACAACTGTTTTTTAAAGACATCTTCACTATTGTTATATCTATGTTGAAGTAATGTTGCTAATCCTTCATCTAAAAATATAGCTCTTGACATTAATGAACAATGGGTGATTTCGTGAACTAATAATGATTTATCTAATAAAGAAGAATTGCTTGCTGCAATAAAACCAAAACCATTTATACCTGTAATGGCATGTAAAGGAGTTCCTTCTGCACATACATCTATAAGTAATGTTGGTTTTTTTGTACCTAATTGTTGACTAACCCATTCTCTACTTTCGATAATGTTCTCTATTTCTGTAGTTGATAATGGAGCATTTCCTAAGGAGAATAAATCTTCAGAAACTTGAAAAAGGTTTTTTAAACCATCTGCCAAATCAAAGGCTAAATCTAGCCAAGCCCCTTGAGCTCCTTTGTTAGCTAATTGTTCTGCTACATCTCTAGCTTCTTGCCAAGATTTATTAGCAACAAGAATACAAAGAGATTTAAATAATTGATTAGGGCTTTTTTCTATAATAGTATCCATGTTTTTATTGTATTAAAATTTAATTGAGTGAATAATGGGGTGAAAAATTAAGTTCATCACATTTATTGATGACCTACAAAAAGACATGATAAATAAGCTTCATTAACACCATCAATTTTCAAAAGTTTATTGATTTCATTATCATATGTACCTCCCCAAACCAAAGATCCTAAGCCCATACCTGCACTGGCTAAACCAAGTTGTTGTAAAATACCTCCAGCTTCTAATAAACTGAAACGATAGCCTAATGGACCATATTTATCAAGACTACGTTCAAAGATTCCTGTTAAAAGAACAATTGCACCAGATTTACTATTCATATTAGAGTAATCTTGGAAATATTCTGAAATGATTTCGGGAGTTATACCCGTATGTATAGTAGTTAGTGTGTGTTTTTTAGGAGAATAATACATAGCACTCCATGCTGTATGATCTTGATTAGGTAATAATATGTATATCTCTATAGGATACAGAGCTCCAGCAGAAGCATATGTTCGGTATGCTAATTTTGCATTTTTATTAAGATCAGAGGTATGTCGACGTGTTATTCTTAAACTAGCCAATAAATCCGACAATTCTTGATCCGTAAGTGGTCCAGAATTAAAATTTCTACTGGATGTTCTTTTTTCAGAAATTGTATCAAAAGACATATCTATTGCTTTGGCCTTTGGTAAAGCAGCCTCAGGTTTTAAAAAATAATTCTTATTATTTCTTGAATCTGATAAGATATAAGACCCATTAAATAAATGTTTAAAAATTGAACGGTCTAATAAAGGCCTAGTTGCGTGAGAGATTTTTGTGTTTTCGTGAAAGGTTTCTACCATCTCTTTCTTATTCTCTTTGTAAGATTGGGTAGCAGAGATTTCACCTTTTTTCAGATAATAACTAATTGTTTTTGTATTCATTAAAGAAGATTTTGGGATTGTAATTATTAAAATTCGTTCTAATTTGAAATTACTATTATGGAAATGGGTGTATTTCTTGGTTTATAGGTTGTTCTTGATCTTTTCCTAAATACTTAAGAAATTGTTCAAATCGCTTTCTTTCTAATGGTACTCTACCAAATCCACACCACATAGGTTGTAAACTAGGAATAACTGCTCTAGTTACTCTTAATCCTAAACTTTCAATATCTGCAGGTGTAATATCTATTACATACGAAGGATGTTTTGAATCATTCAGTTTAGTAATAATCGTTTTTAAATCTTCTTTATGATCAATAGGAGTTGGAGTTTTAAACTCAAATCCATCTAATAATGTTGATTTTTCGGTACCACTCCAAAAGAAACTAGCCTTTTCATCTCGTCCTTCTTTTAGATAATACAATACATGATCAGAAAATGCTTTTACTTCCTCTTTTTCAATTGTTTTTCCCCATCGATGCATTTCAATGCACCAGTTAAATGTGTGGAAACATTCTACTACTGCTTTTTCTAAGGCTTTTACAGGTGATAAATTTGATGATGCTCCTAAAGCTAATCCAGGTTTATTAGGATGTTTTGCTATAACTAATATTGTTGGAACACCAATATCGGTAGTAATATCCCCTATAAATAAATCTACACCTTCATGCTGAAGTAGTTTTTTTAAATTAGGACTTGCACATGCTATAGCCTGATCTATATCAATTCTTTTTGCAGGTTTACTAGCAGCCCAATGTAGTGCGTATGCATCTCGTTCGATTACTTCATATAAACCAGAACTAATAGCCCATTCTTTTGTTGGTCCACAGGCTAATCCAGTACTATAAGAATCTGTTGGGAATTCGTTTTTGTGTTTACTATTATATGCAAAATATGCTAATGAAGCGGGAAATAAAACTTCTTTTTGATCACTTAAAGATTTTGCAATTGTCCAACCGATAGAAATATCTGGATCATGTTTTCCATATTTAAAATTAGGAAGGTTGTATTGCTCATCTGTAAACAAAATAAAATCATTTGGATCAACAAAACTACCTGGTAGTAAATTATTAGAGGCATTCCAAATAATATCACTAGGGTCATAAATTGCTCCTGCATAGCGTTCAATTCCTTCTCCAATTGCAGACCATATAGCAGAAGTTCTATCTAAAGCAGCACCGGCAGATTGTGTTTCCATTTTAAATCGTGCCCTATTCTCAGCTTCAGGAGATACAGGAAAAGGATTTTGAAATTCTGTTATGGCAATGAATATATCGGGTTCATCAGGCATTAAAGGAAGTTCCTTTATATATCGAATAATTCCGTAATCTAGATCCAATACGCGATCTAATAATTTGAATAATTTGGGATCCATTTTTGTGTGTGTTTATACGTTTTACATTAAATTGAAAAGATTTTATAATTGATCCCGAAGAGCTCTAAGTGGAGCTTCATTTAAATCACTGCAAGTTTGACAACGCGCTAAACGTATAACAGGAGAATGTTTGATATCCAAATGAACAGGATTTATAGTGATAATAGTAGCTGGCTCTGATAAATCATAATTGCCATTTAATATTGTTATTACATGTCTCGTAATTAAAGCTTTTGCTAAATCATCTAATACTGGTCCACCTTCATAATTAGGTAAATTAGATAGGTTTGAAGATTTATAAGCTTTTAGTTCGTCTGGAAATAAACTTGAAGCAATTTCTCTTTGATTTACACAATCCAAACAAGCAGTCTCACCAGGGACAACAAATGGTCCTAATTTGAATCCAGATTGAACCCAACGAAAAAATAAAATTGGTTGGTTATTTTGAATACCAATACCATTTATTTTCTTTAAGAAAGTATGATCATCGGTATCACAAATAGCGAGTAATAACGGAGGCTTGCTAGAAGTTTTTTTAAAATCATCGTTTCCTACGATTTCTATCCCTGCATTTACTAATGCTTCTTCAACAAGATCACTCAATTTACCATCTCCTATAATTGAAACAGTTGTTGGATTTTTTCCAGGATATACCTTTCCGCCAGAAATGCCATGCTGATTAATTAATCGTTGAATTTGATATTGCTTTTCGGTGTACTTATCTACTAATAATCCTCTTGCTTTAAGTATATCTTTTATTTGGTTAGAAATACTTTCATCAATTTCTATATCATTTGTTGAGGTTGCACTAAGTGCTATAAGAGCATTTATAATATCGTCTGCATGTTTATCAAAAGTAATATATTCTCCATCAGGTTGTCTCAATTGAACTCTATCCTGATCTACTTTAACCCAATGCGCATCTGGATGTAAAATTAAATTTTGTTCTTTCATATGCTTATTTTTTCTAAAAAGATTTAGATTCTAAATTATTTTTATGGTGTTCTTATCAACTATTCTTATATTACCCTCCTATATTAAGTAGGAGGGTAATACTGGTGATTTTCCAATAGAAATATTGAGTATTATTGGAAATTTCTTATTATTCTCTGTAAAGAATGATAAGGGCGAATTTATTCAACACTACCACATGAAGAACTACATGTACAAGTACTACACGCTCCTACTGATATAGTGCTATCAAATTCTGAGATAGTTCCCATTTCTTGAGAAGAAGTATAATGACTAACTTCTTTTTCTGCTGATCCACAACAAGATGAGCTACAAGCTCCTGCTGTTAATGTAGTGTCAAAAGATGCATTCTCTTGAGACGCGTAGTGACTGATTTCTTTTTCAGTCTCTACTGATCCACAACAAGATGAGCTACAAGCTCCTGCTGTTAATGTAGTGTCAAAAGATGCATTCTCTTGAGACGCGTAG
>CANMKX010000020.1 GCA_947498595.1 uncultured Aquimarina sp. | reverse complement strand
ACAGCAGGATCACATATGATTACTTTAGGAATTGACTTTGCGTGTATAAAGAGTAAATGTGGATGTACGTATTAATACAATAACGTATAAAACTAAAACATATAATAGTACAACAAACAATAAGGCTTATGATCAATCATAAGCCTTATTGTTTGTTATAAAAGATTTACTTACGTAGTAGTGATTACATATAATCCAAAAATTGATACTATAAAATAGCAAGTGATAGTTAAAGCTCCTTGGTAATCTTTTGCTAGACGTTGCCCAAAAAGTAATAAAAGTAAAGTCAAACAAGAAAAGAATAACCCATAAGTAGCAAAACCACTTTGATTATTTATTATTAAATCATAAAGACCAATACAACAGATAATAACAGTGATAAACTCAATAAATAATACTATTCCTAGAGCTAAGGGAATCATGTTTCTTAAAAATGTTTTTGCAAAATGCTCTTTAAGCCAAACTACGTTACCTTTCCAATCAGTAATTTTATCAATAGCTGATTGAAAATAGGTAATGAAAAAGAATAATAAAATTGTTATTGTGACTATGTAAGTCATAAAATGATCCATAATGATATTATTTTTTAGGATTGTTTTTTATGTAAAAGCCTTGTTAATTTAATAGAAAGATCAGTAAGAATGATTTTAGCATTTCCATTACGTTCTATATGATATGTAGCATCTTGTAGTTCTTTATTAATATCCATAATATTTCCTCCATGTACAAAAGGAGCAAATTTTTCTAATTTGAAACCGCTTGTTTTTGGTTCTAAAAAAACTAAATCTTTTGCTCCATAATTTAAGAGCATTGCTTGTCTGAAAAAATCCAAACAATATTTTAAAAACTTTTTTTGTGTTTCCCTACCTGCTCCAGCTATATTTTCACTCCAAGCTATTAAATCATTTACAGCAGATTTATTTCCTTTTGCCCTAAAAGCCGTTCGAATCCATTGAATAAACCATTCTTCAAATTGTAAATCACTACCATCGTTATGTAGTATGCTGAGAGCTTTATTATAATCTCCATTTGATTGATGCGCTATTTTTGTAGCCTGAGTATCAGAAATATTTTCTTTAGCCACTAGAGCATCTTTAATTACTTGTTCTCCAAGAGGAGGAAAATGTAAAATTTGACATCTAGAACGTATAGTTTGTAATAACTGCTTTTCATCTTCTGCAATAAGAAGAAAAATAGTTTTTTCAGGAGGCTCTTCGATTAGTTTTAAAAGTTTATTGGCAGCAGCAACATTCATTTTATCTGCCATCCATATCATCATAATTTTATATCCTCCTTCGTAGCTTTTAAGCGAAAGTTTTTTTACGATTTCTAAAGCTTCATCAACTCCAATTTGACCTTGTTTATTTTCAATACCAATACTTTGATACCAATCAAAAATAGTTCCATAAGGAGTTTTTTGAACAAAAGATCTCCATTCTTGAGCAAAATGATCTGATATAGGATGTCTTTTTATTTTATCATTTGTTGCAACTGGGTAAGCAAAATGTAAGTCGGGATGTGATAAATGATCAAATTTGAGATTACAAGCCTGATTACCATTAGAGTTTTCTCCATGATTATTGTTGCATAAAATATATTGTGCATAAGCAATAGCCATTGGTAAAATACCACTACCACTTGCTCCTGATAATAGTTGAGCGTGCGCTATACGTTTACCATCTACACTTTGAGTGAGATGTTTTTTAATATGAGGTAATCCTAAAATTTCTGAAAAAAGCATGAGACAAAGATAAATTATGGAATTTTAAATAGAAGAAATAATTATAGCTAATTTGATCTAGCTAATTTAAGCTATTAGAGAAGGTTTTAATAAACAGATTACGTTTGAAAAAAAGTATATTTGTAGCTAAACCAATTAAGAATGAAAACCATAAACGATTTTAACTTTAATACCAAAAAAGCATTAATTCGAGTTGATTTTAATGTTCCGTTAAATGAAAAATTTGAAGTAACAGATACTACTAGAATAAAAGCAGCAAAACCTACTATTATAAAGATACTAGAAGATGGAGGAAGTGCCGTTTTAATGTCTCATCTAGGAAGACCTAAAGGTGTTCAAGAAGAATTTTCGTTAAAACATATTGTTGATGTTGTATCCGAGGTTATCGGTGTACAAGTTAAATTTGTGAATAATTGTGTTGGAGAAGAAGCTCAAAAGGCAGTAGAAGAATTAAAAGCAGGAGAGGTTTTGTTATTAGAAAACTTAAGATTTCATACTGAAGAAACAAGGGGAGACAAAGCTTTTGCTGAGCAATTATCGAAGTTAGGAGATATATATGTAAATGATGCTTTTGGAACCGCACACAGAGCTCATGCATCAACAACAATAGTCGCTCAATTTTTTCAAGAGAATAAATGTTTTGGAAGTTTATTAGCTAAAGAAATAGAAAGTATAAATAGAGTTTTACAGAGTGGAGAAAAGCCAATTACAGCTGTATTAGGAGGATCAAAGGTGTCTTCTAAAATTACTATTATTGAAAATATTTTAGATAAAGTAGATCATCTTATTATTGGTGGTGGAATGACTTACACTTTTATTAAAGCGCAAGGAGGTAAAGTTGGTGATTCTATTTGTGAAGATGATAAGCAAGATTTAGCATTGGAAATCATGAGAAAAGCTGCAGATAAAAATGTACAAATTCATTTGCCTGTAGATGTAATAGGTGCAGATGCTTTTGATAATAACGCAACTACAAAAGTAATAGATGTAAAAGACATCCCTGACGGATGGCAAGGTTTAGATGCTGGACCAAAGACAATTGAGAAATTTCATGAGGTAATTTTACAATCTAAAACAATTTTATGGAACGGACCATTAGGAGTATTTGAAATGCCAAATTTTGCTAAAGGTACCATTGCATTAGGAGAGTCTATTGTTGAAGCTACTACAAAAGGAGCTTTCTCTCTTGTTGGAGGAGGAGATTCTGTAGCAGCGGTAAAGCAATTTGGATTTGGTGATAAAGTAAGTTATGTTTCTACTGGAGGAGGAGCTATGTTAGAAAGCCTAGAAGGTAAAGTGTTATCAGGTATTGAAGCTATAAATAATTAACAATTAGTATTTTATATAAACAATAAAACCTATCATTTATGATAGGTTTTATTGTTTTAACGTTTCATTTTTTTGGAATTCATTAAAAATATACGATTTTAGCATAGATACTGTTTTTTTTAAAATAAGAACGGTATAATAATTGTAAATACTCCTTTCACAAGGAATATATAAATGAAAAACTAAATGAAAAAGACATATCTGTTTTTAATAGGAGTAATGAGTATTTCTTGGATAAATGCTCAAGATACAATTAATAAAAAAGCAGCATTAAAGAAAATAGAATCTGTAAAACCTAGTATATCAAAAGATACGATTCAGATAGTAGATACAACTAAGGTAATTCAATCTTTAGGAGGAGAGCTTAAAACAGCATCAATAACAAAGACATCAGTTAAAGATAGTATTGTTTACACTATTAAAGATCATCCTAGATTAGCCGAATTAGATTCTATATGGAAACAAGAATTATACAGCACAAGATTATTTGATACAATTAATAAAACTGTAAGAACTCTAGATTATGAACCTATTGAATATGATGAGTTATCTACAGATACATTAAAAGCTCGATTAAAAAGATTAGATGCTAGAACACCATTTAATATAGAATATAACCCAGCATTAGAAAGTGTTATTAAACGTTATTTAAAGAGAAGAAGAAAATCTTTAGAGCGATTGATGGCTATGAAAGAGTTTTACTTTCCATTATTCGAGCAAGAATTAGATAATTATGACATACCTCTAGAAGTAAAGTATTTGGCAATTGTTGAATCTGCATTAAAACCAAGAGCCAAATCAAGAGTAGGAGCAACTGGATTATGGCAATTCATGTATGGTACAGGTAAAATGTTTGGGCTTGAAGTAAGTTCTTATGTAGATGAACGTATGGATCCTGTAATGGCAACAGAAGCCGCATGTAAATATTTAGCTAGTTTGTATAAAGTATTTGGAGATTGGGATTTAGCCTTAGCATCGTATAATTCTGGTCCAGGAAATGTAACAAAAGCTATAAGAAGAAGTGGTGGATATACGAATTATTGGAATATCAGAAACAATTTGCCAAGAGAAACAGCGGGATACTTACCAGCATTTTTAGCTACAATGTATATTTTTGAATATGCAGAAGAACATGGTTTTAAACCAGAAAAGCCAAAATTCGCTTATTTTGAAACTGATACAGTTAGAGTAAAAAAAATGATTACGTTGGATCAAGTATCCGAAGTAATGCAGATAGATATAGAAGAATTACAATTTTTGAACCCTTCTTATAAACTAGATATTATTCCTTTTATCAAAGATGAGAATTATGTATTGAGGTTGCCACTAAATAAAGTAGGGAAATTTGTAACAAATGAAGAGCAAATTTATGCTATAGCTCAAGAAGAATTTGATAAAAGAGAAAAACCATTACCTAAATTTTTTGAGGCACAAGATCGTATTCGATATAGAGTTAGAAGTGGAGATTATTTAGGGAAAATAGCAAGGCGTTATGGTGTAAGAGTAAGTCAGATTAAGCGATGGAACGGATTAAGAAGTAACAATTTAAAAATAGGAAGAAGGTTAACAATTTATCCAAGAAGGCCAGTTACAACAAGATCTAAGAAAAAAACAATAGCAAAAACTTCCAATAAAAATTATAGCGGTAAAACATACACTGTACGTAAAGGGGATACTTTATGGAGTATTGCAAAGAAATTTAACGGAGTTACTATAGACAAACTAAGACAATGGAATGATATTAGAAGTAAAGGGTTAAAACCTGGAATGAAACTTAAAATATCTAAAACGTAAAAAATAAAGGAAACTCATGAAGAAAATTATACCAATACTAGTTCTAAGCATTCTGTTTGCTGTAGGATGTTCAGAGAAAAAAGAAAAACCTGAAGAAAAGAGAGATAGAAGTGCTATGGCACAATCTGTAGGTAGAATTAATGAGTTATCTGTAGTTGTGGATAATGAATTATGGAAAGGGAAAGTAGGGGAAACTATTCGGAAATATTTTGCAGCCGAAGTAGCGGGACTTCCTCAAGAAGAACCATTATTTTCTATGCGCCAAATGCCACCACAAGCTTTTTTTGGAATATCTAGAAAAAATAGAACATTTCTTAAAATAGAAATAGAAAACAATAATTTTAAAGAGTTTAAAAATAAATATGCAACTCCTCAAGCAGGAATTGTTATTTCAGGAAAAGATGCGAATGAAATTATTAAAATTTTAGAAGAAAAAGCGGAATATATTATTTCAAAATACAAAGCAACTGAAACCAAAGAAAAACAAAGAAGAATCAACAAATCCTTAGAAAAAATTCCAGAATTGGAAGAAAAACTAGGAATTACTATGAAAATTCCTAGTGCATATCGATTGGCAAAATTAGAAGATAATTTCTTTTGGATTAGAAAAGATATCACTCATGGAAGTATGAATCTAATTGCGTACGAATTACCTATAAATACCATCAAAAAAGATAGTAATATTGTCGGTAGTATAATTAAAATAAGAGATTCAATTGGTGCAATATATATCCCAACAATAGAAGGAGGTAGATTTATAACTGAGGAAGCTTATGCACCGTATTTGTTTAAATCTTCTATAGATAATACATTTGCTTATGAAACTAAAGGAACATGGGAGGTTAAAGGTAAATTTATGGCAGGCCCTTTTGTTAATTATGCTATTGAAGATAAAAAGAACAATAGATTGTTAGTTTTAGAAGGGTTTGTATTCGCACCTTCAGTAAATAAAAGAGATAATATGTTTGAATTAGAAGCTATAATGAAAACAATGAAATTTAAATAATAGACAGTCTTTAATATTATTAAAGAGAGCATAATTTATGCTCTCTTTTTTTATAGATTAAAATTGAATTTTATTTGGTATTATTAGAATAATAAAGGTCTTTTTATAAAGGTAACTTTAATGGATAAAAGGTATTATTTATCTTTGAAGTAGAATAAGAAAACAGCACATGAATACAATCGATTTTATAAATAAACAAACTTCTATATCAGAAAAACAAATAGAAAAAACAGTTGCATTACTAGAAGAAGGAGCTACCATTCCTTTTATTTCTAGGTATCGTAAAGAAATGACTGGAAATCTTGATGAGGTGGCTATAGGAGCTATAGTTAAACAGAAAGAAATTTTTGAAACTATAGAAAAAAGAAAGGAAAGTATTCTAGAAAGTATAAAAGAGCAAGATTCGTTAACTACAATATTAGAAAAAAAGATAAAAACATGTTTTAATTTAACAGTTCTTGAAGATCTTTATTTACCTTATAAAAAGAAAAGAAAAACTAGAGCAAGTGTAGCTAAGGAGCAAGGATTAGAACCTTTAGCTAAAATATTGATAGAACAGCGAGAATCAGAAATATCTTTTATTACTTCAAAATACTTGACAAAAGAGATAACGGATGAAGATAAAGCACTTGCAGGAGCAAGAGATATTATAGCCGAATGGATTAATGAAAATGAAAAAGTACGAACGCAACTTCGTAAAATCTATGAACGAAAAGCTGTAATTTCTTCTAAAGTTATAAAGACTAAGAAGGAAGAGGAATCAGCAAAAAAATATGAGCAATACTTCGATTGGGAAGAGCCTTTAAATAAATGTCCTTCTCATAGATTATTAGCAATATTAAGAGGAGAAAAGGAAAAGTTTTTAAGAGTAAAGATAACGATATCAGAAGAATACGCTTTATATTGTATAGATGATATAATTATAAAAACAAATGTAAAACCTTGTACAGATCAAGTATTTCTAGCTATTGAAGATGCTTATAAAAGATTATTATCACCGGCATTGGTAACAGAAGTATTAGGTAAAAATAAACTTAAAGCAGATGAAGGAGCAATTAAAGTGTTTGCTCAAAACTTAAAACAATTGTTATTAGCATCACCTCTAGGACAAAAGAGGATATTAGCATTAGACCCAGGTTTTAAGTCAGGATGTAAGTTGGTATGTTTAGACGAGCAAGGAGGTTTGTTGCATAATGAAAATATCTATCCACATCCTCCACAAAGAGAAGTTACACCAGCAATTAAAAAAATTAGATCATTAATTAATGCATACAAAATAGAAGCTATTGCTATTGGTAACGGAACAGCGGCAAGAGAAACAGAAGCTTTTGTAAAAAAAATACCATTTGATAAACCATTGCAAGTTTTTATGGTTAATGAAAGTGGAGCATCAATCTATTCGGCATCAAAAATAGCTAGAGATGAGTTCCCTAATTATGATGTTACCGTTAGAGGAGCAGTTTCTATTGGTAGAAGATTGGCAGATCCATTAGCAGAATTAGTGAAAATTGATGCTAAATCGATAGGAGTAGGACAATACCAACACGATGTTGATCAATCAAAACTTAAAGGAGAATTAGACACTGTCGTTATGAGTTGCGTGAATAGCGTTGGAATTAATGTAAATACAGCGAGTGCACCTTTATTGAGTTATGTGTCAGGAATAGGAGAGAAGTTAGCAGAAAACATTGTAGCTTATAGGTCAGATAATGGAGCATTACAATCTAGGTTAGAATTAAAAAAAATTCCTAGATTAGGAAATAAAGCTTATGAACAAGCAGCAGCCTTTTTAAGGATAATAGACGCAGAAAATCCGTTAGATAATTCTGCTGTACATCCAGAGCGTTATCAGCTTGTTCATAAAATGGCTAAAGACTTAGGTATATCATTAAAAGAATTAATAGGTAATAAAGAAGCTATTAAAAAAATAAAAGTTAATCAGTATATATCAGAAAAAATAGGGTTACCAACATTAACAGATATAATTACTGAATTGGAGAAGCCAGGAGTTGATCCTAGAAAAAAAGCAAAAGTATTTGATTTTGATCCTAATGTTAAAACGATAAACGATATAAAAACAGGAATGAAACTACCAGGAATAGTAAATAATATTACAAATTTTGGATGTTTTGTAGATATAGGAGTAAAAGAAAGTGGATTGATTCATGTTTCAAAACTAGCAAATGAATTTGTTAGCGATGTTAATACTATAGTACAATTGAATCAGCAATTAACAGTAACAGTAATTAGTGTAGATACAACTCGAAAAAGAATTCAATTATCATTGATTGATTAACTTAAAAAAACAAATCCCAATAATTTAATTATTGGGATTTGTTTTTTTAAGTTATATAAATTAATTTTTTGAATCAATTTTAGGATCATCATCTTCTTCTTTAGTAGCATCTTTAAATTCTTTAATACCGCTACCTAAACCGCGCATTAACTCAGGAATTTTTCTTCCTCCAAATAAAAGCAGAATTACAACTACTATTAAAATGATTTGAGGAGCTCCAATCATTCCTAAAAAAATATGTAATGAAATCATTGTGATAAAATTTAGAATACAAAGTTAAGAAGAATTACCTACTTAAAAAACAATGAAACTACCTGATTCTGTAAAAAATGAGATAAAACGGAAAATGAATATAGAATAGGAAGATAAATTTAAAGATTATATAATATAAATCTATAGATAAGCATTTTTCAAGAACCATAGAATACGTATATTTGTCGTTAATTTTATGGCAAAGGAAAAGAAGAATAAAAAGAAGATAACTAAAAAGTTATTAAATAAATATAGATTAGTTATACTTAACGAAGATACCTTTGAAGAAAGGATTTCTTTTAAATTAACAAGACTGAATGTTTTTGTTGTTATTATGTTAGTTTCTGTATTCTTAATCACTTGTACAACAGGGCTAATTGCATTTACACCATTAAGAGAATATATTCCAGGGTACTCGTCTTCTGCACTGGCAAAAAAAGCTAGAGAATTAGAGGTTACAACAGATTCTTTAAAAATAAAGTTAGCAGAAAATGAGCAATATTTTCAATCAATAAAAAAAGTATTAGTTGGTGATGTACAAACCGAAGAAGATAAGAATAGTGCAGAAATTGTTTCGCAGAAGCTAGATATAGATGAGGTAGATTTAGCTCCTTCACAAAAAGATATAGAGCTGAGGGAGGAAGTATCGAGAGAAGATAAATATAGTTTGTTTGATAAAGAAAAATCAGTAGTTAATTTTTCTTTATTCCCACCAGTTAAAGGATCGATAACATCAAAATACGATGCTAATAAAAAGCATTATGCAATAGATATTGCGGTGGCAAAAGATACTCCTATAAAAGCAGCCTCAGATGGTACTGTGATTTTTGCAGATTGGACAGCAGATACTGGGTATGTTATAATATTGGATCATGGTTTTAATATTATAACAATATATAAACACAATGCATCGCTAACAAAGCAACAAGGAGAAGTAGTTAAAGCAGGAGAGGTAATAGCGACAGCAGGATCAACAGGAGAATTAACAACAGGGCCACATTTACATTTTGAATTGTGGAGAGATGGATATTCGATTGACCCTTCTCTTTTTATTGATTTTGAATAGTTAAGATATATGTCTATAAAAGAAATTGGAGCTAAACTTTTTGCGAAATACATTCGTAAAGATTTAGATAAATGGTCAAATAAACCCATTGAAACACAAGAGAAGGTATTTAACAATCTAATTAGAAAAGCTATAAACACGAGCTTTGGGAAAGATCACCAATTTAATGAAATAAGATCTTATAAGGACTTTGCATCTAGAGTTCCTATTAGAGATTATGAAGAACTACGTAATTATGTAGATAGATCTGTTAAAGGAGAAGCAAATGTGTTATGGCCGGGTAAACCTATTTATTTTGCAAAAACTTCAGGAACGACAAGTGGAGCTAAATATATTCCGTTAACTAAGGAGTCTATGCCAACTCATATTAATGCTGCTAGAAATGCAATTTTATGCTATATAGCTGAAACGGGTAATACTAGTTTTGTTGATGGTAAGATGATATTTTTACAAGGAAGTCCTATTTTAAGTAAAGAAAACGGGATAAACTTAGGAAGATTGTCAGGTATTGTGGCTCATTATGTGCCTAAGTATTTGCAAAAGAATAGAATGCCTAGTTGGGATACAAATTGTATAGAAGATTGGGAAGAAAAAGTAGATGCCATAGTTGAAGAGACCTATCAAGAGAATATGACTATCATAAGTGGTATTCCTCCATGGGTGCAAATGTACTTTGAAAAACTAAAAGAGAAAACAGGAAAACCTGTTGGAGACTTATTTAAGGAGTTTAAACTCTTTATATATGGAGGTGTTAATTTTAAACCATACAAAACAACTTTTGAAAAATTAATAGGAAGAAAGGTAGATAGTATTGAATTATATCCTGCATCTGAAGGCTTTTTTGCTTTTCAGGATAAACAAGATGATAGTGGAATGCTTTTGCAGCTTAATTCAGGAATTTTTTACGAGTTTGTGAAAGCAGATGAGTTCTACACTCAAAATCCTAAAAGATTAACAATAGGAGAAGTTGAACTTGATGTAAATTACGTTATAATTATATCCACGACTGCAGGTTTGTGGTCTTATAACATAGGTGATACAGTAATATTTACAAGTTTAAAGCCTTATAAAGTAATTGTTTCAGGAAGAATAAAGCATTTTATTTCGGCTTTTGGAGAACATGTGATAGGGAAAGAAGTAGATCAAGCGTTAAATAAAGGAATAGAATTAACGGGAGGTGTTATTAATGAGTTTACAGTAGCTCCTCAAATAAACCCTAAAGAAGGTTTACCTTATCATGAATGGTTTATTGAATTTAAAGAAAAACCAGAAAGTATAGAGGATTTAGAGAGAGAAATAGATAAATCACTTAGAGCACAAAATAGTTACTATGATGATTTAATAGAAGGAAATATTCTTAGACCATTGAAGATAAAAATTATTAAGAAAAATGGATTTAAAGAATATATGAAATCTATAGGGAAATTAGGAGGACAAAATAAGTTACCTAGATTATCAAATGATCGTAAAATTGCAGATGCATTATAAGGATATTTGATAAAACGTTAATTAAAGAATAGAAAAGAAAATATGGCAGATATAAAGATTCAAGGAAGAACGAGAGCACAGGAGAGTTCAAATGCGATAGAACGTATGTATATAACGATGCGTCATTTATTTAATAGGGGATTTTATAAA
The DNA here is from genome assembly GCA_947498595.1 of uncultured Aquimarina sp. GTDB lineage: Bacteria > Bacteroidota > Bacteroidia > Flavobacteriales > Flavobacteriaceae > Aquimarina. The sequence continues at coordinate 71,813 of CANMKX010000020.1, read as the reverse complement.
CCTATGGGAGTTTCTGGTGAAACTCTTAGAGAAGGTTTATTAACCTTACGTCCAGAAATTTATGGTTCTATTGCAGAGGAAAAAGTTGAATTGAATGGATTATTATATGTAATAGACCGTTTGCCGATTGGAATTGAAGAATGCAGATTTATAAACTTAACTAGTGATGAAGGGTATAAGAATTCGCATTTTAAAGCAATCATTCCTCCTAAAAGAAGAAGAAATTGTTATCGTATAGATGACGAACAAATGAATATTGAGATCACAAGAGGTCGATCAGAGATATATGATATATTAACGCATCTTACTTTTCTTTTTATAGAATCACATAAAATCATGCATAGAGTAGTGATTGATGAAGAAGGAAATGTAACGAGAGATTGGAAAAAGTTAGAGAATGCTGTACTATCTAAAAAAGACCTAACTCAAGCAGAACGTGAGATAGCTTTAACGCATACAGCTAATATTTTAGGAAGAACTTTTAGAGAAGTTTCGTCAATTTATAATAGTTTTTCTTGTGCAGAAAATAAAGAACGATTTATACATATTATCTATTGGTTAGGTAAGCTAGCAATGGAAGAAGGTATAAAAGATAACAAACGTATAGTTACTTTTAGCCCAGTTTTAAGAGAACGTTTAGGGCATCATATTCATGGAGAAATATGGGCTAATACAATAAAACAAACTTTAGATGAAAAAGGGTTATTAGATAGACCTATTCATATCATTAGTGCAAATATGCATAGTGTGATGAATACATTGTATGCACCAGTAGCTCTAAAAGCAGAATTAAAGAATAAATCAACATTTGATATATACGAATTACTGAGTGAATCTAAAAATGATAAGTTAAGAGCGAAAGTTCAAAAAGCGGCATTACAAAATGGAATGATTTATATCGAAGATCAGAGTGGTACAAATATTAATGTACAGATTTTTGATACAGCAAAATATACGGATACGAGTAATTATAAAACCCTGATAAAAGGATTTGAAGAGGAAAAGAAACCTGTAATTATAGTAATGGATTACGCGTTTGGTGAACAAGCATATGAGACAATGGATGAGCTATTAAAACCATATAATAAAACAGAAACTGAAAAGAAATATTTAGATGTTGTATCAGTCTCTATAATGGGGAAAGCAGGAATTTTAGAAGGAGGAAAAGGAGATATAATGATTCCTTCTGCGCATTTATTTGAAGGAACAGCAGATAATTATCCATTTGTTAATGAGTTACAAAAAGAAGATTTAGAAGGAGAAGGATTATCAGTATACGATGGTGCAATGGTGACAGTATTAGGAACATCATTACAAAATAGAGATATTTTAAAGTTTTTTCATGATTCAACATGGAATGTAATTGGTTTAGAGATGGAAGGAGCTCATTATCAAAAAGCAATCCAATCAGCATCAAAGTTACGAGGAAGTATTAGTTCTGATGTTAAAGTTAGTTATGCATATTATGCATCAGATAACCCTTTAGAAACAGGAAGTACACTTGCTTCAGGAGGATTAGGAACAACAGGGGTAAAACCTACTTATTTAATTACAGAAAAGATTTTAGAACAATTATTTAAGAAGTAAAATAAATGATTGAAGATAATAAAGAAGAAGAAATAGATTTATCAGTAATATTAAAAACCTTTAAAAAAATATTTATATGGTGTTTAGAGTTATTTCTTTCAGTACTTACGTTTTATAAAAAGAAAGCACTTCTATTTATAGGAATAATAGTATTGGGAGTGGTTATTGGATATTTTTTAGATAAGAGAGCTCCAAAACAATATTATCAAGAAATTATTATAGAACCTAATGTTGGTAGTACTTCATATATTTATAATAGTATTGATATTATAAATTCGAACTTGAATAATGATAATTTTATTCAAAAATTAAATTTAACTAGAGAACAATTGATTGCTTTTGAGAAAGTACAAATAGAACCTATTATACAATCAAGAGATGTATTAGATATACTGCAAGATAAATATGAAGATAAAAATCGCGCATATAATATCCTTTTTGATTTTAATAATAAAATATTGGAAGATGAAAAATATATCGATTTTTATAAAAGACATAAGATTACGTTTAAATTCAATCAAAAAGATAGTAGTAATATAATTAAAAATCAGTTTTTTAAATATATACTTAATAATGAATATTATAAAGAGAAAATTAATTTTTTACTAAGAGAGATTGAAAGAAAAGTAAAATTAAATCGAAAATCTTTAGAATTTATCGATTATTATTTAATAAATATTAATAATAATCTTAAAGTAAATAAAACTTTAAGTTCGAGAGAGATAATTAATTTAAATTTAGTATCAGATAATATAGATTTTTCGTCATTATTAGAATATAAAAATAATATAATGGATATGATTGAAAATGATAACCATTTTAAATTTTTTGAATCCAAGATTTTTAACATAATAATAGATACAGATCTTTTAGAAGAAAAAAAATCATTGATAGATAAAAAAATAATAACTATCCCAATATTTATATTTATAGTTATATCGACATTATTTTTTATGATATATAATTTTAGAAAACTAATATTATTTTAAATAAGACAAAGTAACGTAAAGTGAAAAAATGAATAATAAAGAAGATTCATCAGAAGAAATAGATTTAGGGCAATTATTTTCTTTAATAAGTAAAGGAATTAATGGTATAGGGAATGTTATTAAAAACATTTTTAAAAATGCTTTTGATATGCTAGTTAAAATGTTAGTTTTTATACAAAAACATTTTATTAAATTTGTGATTTCAGGTATTGTAGGAGCTTGTATTGGAGTATATTTAGATTTTAATTCTAGGCCAATATACCAGTCTTCTATGATTGTTTCTCCTAATTTTAATAGTGCTCAACAACTTTATAATAATATAGAATTTTATAATGAATTAGCAAAAGAGCAAGAATATAAAAATCTAGGAAGAGCATTATCTATAAAACCTAAAGATGCAGAATCTATAAGAGAAATGACAGTCGAATCTTTTACAGATGAAGCTCAAAAGATTAAACAATTTAGTGAGTTTATTAGCTCTTTAGATACATTATCACAACAAAAAGTAGATTATGATGCATATTTGAAAAATTATAATGATATTAATTCTAAGTATCATAGAGTAACTTTTAAAGCTACAAGTGCATCAATAGCTAAGAAATGTCAAAATTCTATAATAGAATCAATCAATAATAATAATCATTTCAAAATACAGAAAGAAATTAATCTTAAGAACCTTAAATTAGAAGATTCTATAATTAAGTATCAATTAAATGAGATAAAATCATTACAAAAATTTGATAAAGAAATAAAAAGATTAAAAGCTAATAAAGAAACAGCTTCTACATCTATTAATTTAGGAAGAGAATCATCATCTAGTGATAAAGAAAATCTTGAAATAGAACTTCTAAAAAAAATTGATGAATTAAAAGAAGAGCTAATAGAATTGAAAATAGAAGAAGGAAATACTAAAAACACCATTAATGTTATATCAGATTTTCCTTCAAGAGGAGTTAAAGTTAGTGTTCTATATAAAAAGAAAACATTTATATTAGGTGTTCTTGGAATAGTTTTAATGCTAATCTTTTTAATACTAAGAGATGTGAATAAATTTTTAAAAAATTATAATAAGTCTTTATAAAATAAAAAAATGAATTTACTAATAACAGGAGGTGCTGGTTTTATAGGATCTCATGTAGTAAGATTATTTGTAAAAGCTTATCCAAATTATAGTATATATAATTTGGATAAGCTTTCTTATGCAGGAAATTTAGAAAACATTAAAGATATAGAGAGAGCAGAAAATTATACTTTCTTAAAAGGAGATATAAACGATTCTACGTACTTAGGCGCAATTTTTAATAAGTATAAATTTGATTCAGTAATTCATTTGGCCGCTGAGTCACATGTAGATAGATCAATAGAAGATCCTATAGCATTTGTCAAGACTAATATTATTGGAACGATAAATTTATTAGATCAATGTAGAAAACATTGGGGAGATAATAAAGAACATTTATTTTATCATATTAGTACTGATGAGGTATATGGTAGTTTAGGTAGTTCGGGATTATTTGAAGAGACTACGGGATATGATCCTAATTCACCATATTCTGCATCTAAAGCTAGTTCTGATCATTTTGTTAGAGCTTACGGTGAAACATATAAAATTCCATATGTTATAACAAATTGTTCTAATAATTATGGAGCAAATCAATTTCCAGAAAAATTAATACCATTGTTTATAAATAATATATTAAATAATGAATCATTACCTGTTTACGGAGATGGACTTTATACAAGAGATTGGCTTTTTGTAGAAGATCATGCTTTAGCTATTGATTTAGTTTTTCATAAAGGGAAAATTAAAGAAACATATAATATAGGAGGATTTAATGAATGGAAAAATATTGATTTAATTCGATTGTTATGTAATTTAATGGATCAGAAATTAAAGCGTGATGAAGGTACCTCTGAAAAATTAATAACTTATATAAAAGATAGACCAGGACATGATCGAAGATATGCTATTGATGCGAGTAAAATTAATAAAGAATTAGGGTGGAAACCATCAGTTACATTTGAAGAAGGGTTGGATAAAACAATTGATTGGTACCTTAATAATAATGAATGGCTGAACAATGTAACTTCAGGGATATATAAGGAATACTATGGTAAAATGTACTTTAAATAGTTAATGATGAAAGGAATTATTTTAGCAGGAGGTTCAGGAACTCGATTACACCCGCTAACTTTAGCAATAAGTAAACAATTAATGCCTATATATAATAAACCGATGGTTTATTACCCATTATCAACTCTTATGCTTGCTGGAATAAGAGAAATATTAATTATTTCAACACCTAAAGATTTACCTTTATTTCAGGAATTATTAGGAGATGGAAAACGATTAGGTTGTAACTTTCAGTATGCAGCCCAAAATGAGCCAAATGGTTTGGCAGAAGCTTTTATTATAGGAGAAGAATTTATAGCTAAAGATGCAGTTGCTTTAATTTTGGGAGATAATATTTTTTATGGATCGAAATTAGGAAAGTTATTACAAAATAATACAAATCCTAATGGAGGAATTATTTATGCATATCATGTAAATGACCCAGAGAGATACGGAGTGGTTGATTTTGATGGCAAAGGGAATGTTTTATCAATTGAAGAAAAACCTAAAAAACCTAAATCAAATTATGCTGTACCAGGGATCTATTTTTACGATAATGAAGTAGTGTCAATAGCTAAAAGTATTCAACCAAGTCATAGAGGAGAGTTAGAAATTACAGATATTAATAAAACATACTTACAAAAAGGGAAATTGAGTGTAAGTATATTAGATAGAGGTACAGCTTGGTTAGATACAGGAACTTTTAATTCTTTAATGCAAGCATCACAATTTGTTCAAGTAATAGAAGAAAGGCAAGGATTACGAATAGGAGCGATAGAAGAAGTCGCATTTAATATGGGGTATATTGGTGAGGAAGCATATAAGACTCTATTATTACCATTAAAAAAAAGCGGTTACGCTAAGAACTTATACTAAATTTGGTTTAATGAAAGCAGAAGAAACTAAATTAAAAGGGTGTTATATTATAGAGCCAACTATTTTTGAAGATGAAAGAGGTTATTTTTTTGAAAACTTTAATCAACGAAAATTTTATGAACTTACTGGGGAAAAAATAAACTTTGTACAGAATAACCAATCTTTTTCTAAAAAAGGTGTTTTGAGAGGATTACATTATCAAAGAGGGGAATTTGCCCAAGCAAAGTTAGTTCAAGTTTTAAGAGGAAGAGTTTTAGATATTATAGTAGATATAAGAAAAGAATCAGAGACTTTCGGAGAACATTTTGCAATAGAACTTTCGTCTGAAAACAAAAAGCAATTATTTATACCAAGAGGATTTGCTCATGGTTTTATAGTATTATCTAATAAAGCAGAGTTTTTTTATAAATGCGATAATTTTTATAATAAGGAATCAGAAAGAGGAATAAAATTTAATGACTCTGATTTAAATATTGATTGGAAGTTAGATGAATCAGAATATATCATTTCTGATAAAGATTTAAATTTACCAACATTTAAGTGTATGGAGATATGATAACAGTTTTAGTTGCAGGAGCTAATGGGCAATTAGGTAAATGTTTACAAGACTCTGTTAAAAGCTATTTGGATTTGGTTTCAATCAAATGGGATTTTAAAAACTCTAAAGAATTAGATATAACTAATGAAGAGACAATAAATAGAATAATAAAAAAAAATAAATATAATTATATTATTAATTGTGCAGCGTATACTAATGTTGAACAAGCCGAGAAAACTCCAGAGTTAGCTATAGCAGTTAATAGTGATGGGGTTAAATCACTAGCTGATATATGTAAAATAGAAAATATTACATTGATACATATTTCAACAGATTATGTTTTTGATGGAGAAAAAACAGAACCTTATAAAGTTAATGATAAAACAAATCCAATTAATGAATATGGTAAGTCAAAACTTTTAGGAGAGCAACATATTCAAAATCGTTTAAAAAAGTTTTTTATTATTCGTACTTCATGGTTATATAGTAAAAAATACGGTAAAAATTTTTATAGAACAATTCTAACTAAAGCTCAAACAGAAGATAAGTTAAAAATAACAAGTAAAGAGACTGGTTGCCCTACTAATGCTAATGATTTAGCAAATTATATTATATCGTTAATTATACATAAAAAAGAAAGTTATGGAATACACCATTTCTGTGGAAATATAGTTATGAGCTGGTACGATTTTGGATTAGAGATTATTGAAATGAATAATATTCAAGATATCGAAATTTTAGATCAAGAATACGCAACTGTAGCAAAAAGGCCAAAATACAGTGTGTTAGGGGAAAATAAAAAGATACTTTAATAAAGTATTTCGAAAAAAAAATATAAATAAAAATGAATAATAAGAAAATTGCAATTATAGGTTTAGGTTACGTTGGATTACCTTTAGCAGTTGAATTTGCTAAAGAATATCCAGTTGTTGGTTTTGATATTAATAAAAATAGAATAAAAGAATTACTAAACGGGCATGATTCGACTTTAGAAATAAGTGACGAAAAATTAAAATTAGCAAGAGAAAATAAAATAGAATTAAGTAATGAAAAAGACACATTAAAAGATTGCAATATATTTATAATAACAGTACCAACTCCTGTAGATAAGAATAATAGGCCAATTCTTGAGCCGTTAGTAAAAGCATCAAGAATGATTGGAGAATATTTAGACAAAGGAGATATTGTTATTTATGAATCAACAGTTTATCCAGGAGTTACTGAGGATATTTGTGTGCCTGAGTTGGAGAAAATCAGTGGTTTGATTTTTAATAAAGATTTTTTCTCAGGATATTCACCTGAAAGAATTAATCCTGGTGATAAAAAGCATACAGTAACTAAAATTAAGAAGGTTACATCTGGATCAACTGAAGAGATTAGAAAAATTATTGATGATTTATATAATTCTATTATTGAAGCAGGAACTTTTAGTGCTTCTTCAATTAAGGTTGCTGAAGCAGCAAAAGTAATAGAAAATGCACAAAGAGATATTAATATAGCATTTGTAAATGAATTAGCTAAAATATTTAATAAACTTAATATAGATACACATGAAGTTTTAGAAGCTGCTGGTACAAAATGGAATTTTTTACCATTTAAACCAGGATTAGTAGGAGGGCATTGTATTGGCGTTGATCCATATTATTTAGCTCAAAAAGCTCAAGAGGTAGGGTATCATCCAGAAATTATTTTAGCAGGGAGGAGATTGAATGATAGTATGGGAGAATATGTAGCTACAGAGATTTTAAAACTTATGGCAGCTAGAGGTATAGCTATAAAAAATGCAAAGATTTTAATGTTAGGAATTACTTTCAAAGAAAATTGCCCTGATATTAGAAATACTAAGGCTATTGATGTGTATAATGAATTGAAAAATTTTAATATGAATGTAGATATATATGACCCTTGGGCGTTACCTGAAGAAGTACAGATTGAGTATGGGATAGAGTTAATAGATTTAAAAGGACGGGAGAATAGTTATGATGCAATAATTCATGCAGTATCTCATAACGAATTTAAATTGATAGATTTGATTAAGTACAAGAAAGAGAATAGCTTAATTTATGATATAAAGGGTAGTCTCGATAAAAAAATAATAGATAATAGATTATAATTATGTATAAAGAAAAATACCACAATAAAGATTTATCGAAATACACTTTTTTAGTGACAGGTGGGGCTGGGTTTATTGGATCTAATTTAGTAGAATATTTATTAAAGAATGAAGCAAAGAAAGTAGTAATACTGGATAATTTTTCTACAGGGCATAAGAAAAATATAGATGAATTTATTCAAACAGAAAAATGTGAATTAATAGAAGGTGATATAAGAGACTTAAATACATGTAAGGTAGCTATGCTTAATGTAGATTATGTATTACATCAAGCGGCTTTAGGATCAGTTCCTAGATCTATTAATGACCCGATAGCATCTAATGAAGTTAATATTTCAGGTTTTTTAAATGTATTAGTAGCAGCAAAAGAATCTGAGACAGTAAAACGAATTGTTTATGCAGCCTCATCTAGTACATATGGAGACAGTCAATCATTGCCCAAAGTAGAAGATGTAATTGGTAATCCATTGTCTCCTTATGCGGTTACAAAATATGTTAATGAGTTGTATGCGGATGTATTTTATAAAACATATGGATTAGAAACAATAGGATTGAGATATTTTAATGTATTTGGACCTAGACAAGATCCTAAAGGTGCCTATGCGGCTGTTATTCCTAAGTTTATAGGAAAACTTAGAAATAATGAAGACCTTATAATTAATGGAGATGGATTGCATTCTAGGGATTTTACATTTATAGAGAATGTAGTACAAGCAAATATAAAAGCAGCATTGTCCGATGATATAGATTCTGTGAATCATGTGTATAATGTTGCTTATGGAGAGAATACAAATATTAATGAATTAATAGATAGTATTAAAAATGGTTTAGAAAAATTAAATATTGATTTTTCAAGCTCAAAAATAATTAATGGACCATTAAGACCTGGCGATGTGAAACATTCATTAGCTAATATTGATAAAGCAAAAGATAAAATAGGATATTTTCCAAAATATTCTTTTTCTAAAGGGATAGATATTACTATAAAATGGTTTAATAAAGAAAACTAATAATTAATCAATTTAGAAGATTACTATGAGTATTCTTAAGAATATTTTAAAAATATCTACAGGAACACTTTTTGCTCAAATATTAATGTTAATAGGTACTCCTATAATAACTGGTTTATATGAAAAAGAAGTAATAGGAATTTATGCTCTTTTTATTTCAACATTAAATGTGACTACATCTTTTGTAACTTTAGCATACGATAATACTATTGTTTTACCATCTAGAAAAGATGATGCACAAGCATTATTGAAAATAACTTTAATCTCAGGAGGTGTGCTATCAATAGTAACTTCGATTACATTATATATACCTATTGAGTTTTTTGTGAAATATAAAGAGATAATTTTTTTTATAGGACTAGGTACTTTTTTGCAAGTTGTAATTAACTCTTTAAATTATTCTAAAATTAGAGATGATTTATTTACAAAATTAAGTAAATCTAAAGTATTAAGAAGTATAATAATTTTAGCTTTTCAAATCGGGTTGTTTTCTTTAGGTTCATATGGACTATTATTAGGATTTATAGTTGCAAGTTTTTGTGTAATTATTTATTTAATGTATAAGGATAAAAATATCTTAACAGGTGTATTTAAGTATCAGAATAAACAAATTTTATTTAAAAATGCGATAAGATATAAAGAATACCCTAAATATTTTTGTTGGTCGAATTTGATTTTTGCTATATCATCGAGCTTACCAATACTTATTTTTAGCGAATATTTTTCCTTAAGTCAAGTTGCAATTTATTCAGTTGCATCAAGTATTATGATTCAACCTGCAAGTCTAATATCATCGTCTATTAGACCAGTATTATTATCAGAAATGGCTAAAAAAAAAGGAAATAAAGAGAGTATATTATTTTTGCATAATAAAACCTTTTATATATTATTTTTTTTGGGAGTGATCTTATCTATTGTAATATATTTTATCTTACCTAAGATCGTAATTTTTATTTTTGGAGAGAAATGGACTGAAAGTGCATATATGGTTAGGTTTTTAATTCCATATTTTATTTGGTTTTTTGTTTCTATTCCATCTTCTATAGCAACTAAAGTTTATCCATTCCAAAAATATGCATTGTTTTTTACTATTAGTTCATTATTTATTAAGCTATGTTTAATATTGATTATTATCTATTTTGAATATAAGTTTAATGATGTAGTCCTAATTTTTTCTTTAGGATCATTGAGTATAGATTTGTTTAATCATTTTATAGTAAGAAAATTAATAGTAAAGGAAGAATTAAGAATATTAAATTTATGATAAAAAGAATACTTAATAGTTTGTTTTATAGAATTTTATCTCCTAACGAATATGCGAAGAAGGTTGGAGTTAAATTTGGAGATAATTGTGTGTTAAGAACTAAGTTTTTTGGATCTGAACCTTATTTGATTGAACTAGGAAATAATGTTTGTACAGCTTCTAATGTTAATTTTGTAACGCATGATGGAAGTTTATCTGTTTTTAGAAATCTATATGAAGAATATAAAAATATAGATATGTTTAATAAAATTAAAATAGAGAATAATGTTTTTATAGGTATTAATGCCATAATTTTGCCAGGAACACATGTTGAAGAAAATGTAATTATTGGTGCAGGTAGTATTGTTAAAGGTAGATTAGCAGCTAACGGAGTTTACGCAGGCTGTCCAGCTAAATTTATTTTGACTACTGACGAATATTTTAAAAAAAATAAAGATAAATTTGTGAATACTCATAATATGAATTCTTTGGATAAAAAAGAGTATTTAACAAATATTGATTTATAATTTAAAAAAATGGGAATTATTATAAATTTTAAATCAAAGATGAATAAAATCAGCTTTTTTAATAGCTGTTTTTTTATGATTTCTCCTATTTTATCATTGCCATTTCTTTTTTTTGGAATTTATAAGAAAAATAAGATAAGCTTAATATTATTAATGTTTTTTGGGGCACTAATTACTTATCAATTAGTGCCCCATGAAACTTCAGATTTATTTCAGCATTATAGGTTTTATAATCAATCTCTTTATAAACCTATAAAAATATTTATAAGGGAATTATTAAATAAACCAGATTTTGTAATTTATTTAGGATCATTTCTTTTCGCTAAAATTGGATTATCACCTCAGTTGTTTTTTTCGATATTAACATATCTTACATTGTTTTATATGTATAAAGTTTATAATAAGTTGATTACAAATGATGTTTCAAAAAGTAATTACTTGATAGGAATTATCCTGATTTTTTTTTCAATTGAATTATTAGGGTTATACTCAGGAATTAGAAATTTATTAGCATCATCAATATTATTATATTCTTTTTATTTGGGAATATTTGAAAATAAGAAAAGAAAGAGTCTTACTTTTTTCATTTTTTCATTTTTGGTTCATTATGGAACGTTAATTTTTATTCCAGTATATGTATTTAGTATATATTGGAATTTAACAACAAAAAAAATATTATATATATATATATGTTCTTTTATAGGTATATTTTTATCTAAATCATATTTATATGATCTAGCCTTACTATTACCTTTACCAGAAGCTTTTGATGCAAAAATTAGAGCTTATTTGTTTGGTTTAGATTTAGCCGAAAAAGGCTTTTTAGAATCTAAATCTGCATATATATCTTATATGATTAGAATTTCTTGGGTGTTTTTTGCTCATCTATATTTATTTGTAACATATAAAAGACAATCTCCTTTAAGAAAAAGTGTTTTAATGTCAATGTGTTTATTAAATGTATTTCATTTAGCACCTGATATAAATATGAGATTGACATATTTTATAGAACCTTTGTTTATTTATTTATTATATCATGAAATCAATTATAAATATAATAAGATAATTATTATAACATTTTTCATATATATAATACCAAGTTTTGTAGTTAATATTATCATTAATAGAGTTTTTTTTATTAATAGTTTATTTAATATAGATTTTTTAAGCTTGATAGGAATATTATTAAAAAAGGTTGAACTTGAATTTTTATGGTAATAAAAAGATTGTAGTAAGTTGAAAATATTATTAGTAATACCAACCTTGAAACAAGGTGGAGCAGAAAGAGTAATGTCTGTTTTGTCAAATAATTGGTCAAAAAAAGGCTATGAAGTTCATTTGATCCTTCTTAAGGAAGAAAATGAAATATTTTATAATATATCAAAAGAAGTTTATATTCATTACTTAATCAATAATGATAATTCTTTTAAAAAGTTAGAGAAGTTTTTTCTTTTTTATAGAATGCGAAAGATTATTTTAAAAATCCAACCAGATAGTGTATTAAGTTTTTTAACACAGTATAATATTTTAACTATTATAGCTACAATTAGAACAAATATTCCAGTATTTGTGTCTGATAGAAATAATTTAAAAAGAAAAATACCTATTCTATATGAATTTTTTAGAAGATACACGTATAAATATGCTAATGGAATTATTGCACAAACCGAACTTGCAAAAGAAATCTTAGCTAAAAAAACTGGAAATAAAAATATAAAAGTAATTAAGAATCCATTAGATTTCCCTTTTTCTTTTAAGAATAAAAAAGAAAAAATAATACTTAATATGGGACGATTAGTAGAAGAAAAAGGACATAAATATCTTATCGAATCATTTTCTAAAATCGAAAATAATGAATGGAAACTTGTAATTTTAGGAGAAGGAGAATTAAGAACTAAAATAGAAAGCCAAATTAAATTATTAAAATTAGAAAAAAGAGTTGTTTTGATGGGATCGGTAAAAGATATAGGAAAATGGTTATCAAAATCGTCTATATTTGCCTTTACATCGATTTCAGAAGGTTTTCCTAATTCTCTAGTAGAAGCAATGTCATATGGACTACCTTGTGTAGCTTTTGATTGTGATGCAGGCCCAAGAGATATAATAATACACAAAATAAATGGTTTTTTAATTGATTTAATGGATGTTGATAGTTTTTCAGAAAAATTAAACGAATTAATGAACGATGAATTATTAAGAGAAAAGATATCAATAGAAGCAAAAAAGATTATGAAAGATCTGAATTCAGATATTATAGCAGAAAAAATATTAAACTTTTGTTTAAATAAGAGTGATGAGAATAGGTATAGATGCAACTAATATTGGAGGAGGAGGAGGTATAACTCACCTTAAAGAGATATTAAATAATTTAGATAATTTTTTTTTAGAAAAATTTGATGTAAGTAATATTGTTGTATACAGTTCAAATAAAGTTTTAAAAGAATTACCGAATCATAAAATAATAATAAAAAAAAGTTTTCCATTATTAAATGGAAATATATTGAATAGATTTTTATTTCAACTTTGTTTTTTTGATAAATATCTTAATAAAGATTGTGATGTTTTAATATCCCTAACAGGGGATTATATTGGTTCGTTCAGACCTTTTATAGGTATGTCTAGAAACATGTTACTTTATGAAAGAGATATATGGAAAGAAATAAAAAATAAAAAAGAAGTTTTAAGATTTTTATTGTTATTTCATAAGCAGAAAAAATGCTTTAATAATGCTAATGGAATTATTTTTATATCTAATTATGCAGAGAAAAAGATTGTTAAGTCTTTAAAATTAGATAAGAAAAATATAATCAAGATTAATCATGGAATTTCACCAAAATTTAAAAATAATATAAAAGAACAAAAAGAGTTATCGTTATATAATGATCAAACTCCGTATAAGTTGTTATATGTTTCTACTGTACATGTTTATAAGCACCAATGGAATGTAGTTAAGGCAATTCATATTCTTAGAGAACAAGGAATCCCAATTGAACTTGATTTAGTAGGCGGAGTTATTTACGAATCTGCAGGAGAAAGATTATTAAGAACCATTAATGAGATTGACCCTAAAGGAGAGTTTATACATAATCATGGTCATATTCCTTATAATAAAATTCAAACATTATATAAAGAAACTGATGGAATTATTTTCGCTTCAACTTGTGAAAATATGCCAAATATTCTCATAGAAGCCATGGCCTCAGGTAGGCCAATAGCTTGTAGCAAAAAGGACCCAATGCCTGAGTTTTTAGAAGATGATGGATTTTATTTCGAATCACATAATGTGGATTCTATAGTAGAAGCATTAAAAAAAATGTTATACAACCCTCAAAAAAGTAAATTATTTATAGAAAATAATTTACTGAAAATAGAAAAATATTCTTGGAAAAAAACAAGTAATTCAACTTTCAATTTTATAATAGATGTATTTGAAAAATTTAATAAATAAAGATAATGTTTTATTTTTTTTATTAAAAACATTAGTGATTCTTTTACCATTTAATTTAAAAATAATATCCCCGGTAATAATAATTTTGGTAGCCCTATCATTTTGTATAGGTAATAGGAAGGATTATATAAAAAATTTTAAAAACAATAAATATATATATATATCATCAATTGTACTTTATTTATGTTTTGTGATAAGTATAATGTGGACAGATCGTATAGATTTATCAGTTAGAGATTTAATTCACAAATTGTCGATAATCATATTCCCTATTATTTTCCCATTAATAGAATTTATTAGAAAAAAAATAATTGTTTTATTACGATTTTTTACTATTTCAAATGTTATAGCAGTTGTTATCTGTTTATCCGTATCAATCTTTAATTTGTTTTTTAATGATTCTTTAGAAGAAAAATATTACATACATTTTGGAACTTATCATAGCATGTTTCTTCATCGTAGTTATTATGCCATGTATATTTGTATTTCAATATGGACTCTTATTAATAAAGAAGTATTTAAAGAAAATTTTTTTAAATATTTTTTAATACTAATATTGATATTAGGTCTTTTGTTTTCAGAATCTAAAATAGGTTTTCTAACGTTAATAATACTGATAATAGTTCATGTTTATTTAAATTTTAGTAAAATAAATAAATTATTAATGTCGATATGTTTAGTTATAAGCTTAGTATTTTTTTGTTTAGCTTATAATAAGATTTTAGATAAATTTTCTAAAGTTATTGATGGATTTAATAATGAATTGGATATAACACAGGTTTATGCTTTAAATAGTATGCAAACAAGATTAATTTTATGGGAATCTAGTTTAGACGTAATTAGTAAAAAAATTATATTAGGTTATGGAGCAGGCATGTCAAAAAACATATTAAGAGAAAGAAACTTAGAATGCGGATATAAACCGTTAACTATTTATGGAAGAAAATATAATGCTCATAATCAATTTTTAGAAATGTGGATAGAGCTAGGTGTAGTAGGGTTAATTGTATTGATATCGTTATTTTATATAGGTATAGTAAAAAATATAGAACGAAAATCTTTTTATAAAGCAGGAATATTTTTAATATTTTTTGTGAATTTCCTGACAGAAACGGTTTTAGATAGGCAAAGTGGTGTTATAGTTTTTGCTTTTTTTGTGAATCTACCGTATTTTTTAGAAAAAACGAATAAAACATAAATTAATTATTTTAAAAATGTTTAAAAATAAAATATTACTAATAACAGGTGGAACAGGTTCTTTTGGTAATGCAGTTTTAAAAGGATTCTTGAATACAGATATTGAAGAAATTAGAATTTTTTCAAGAGATGAAAAAAAACAAGAAGATATGAGAATTCATTATCAGAATTCAAAGATAAAATTCTATATAGGTAATGTAAGAGATTTTGATAGCATTAACAATGCTATGATGGGAGTAGACTATGTCTTTCATGCAGCGGCATTAAAACAAGTGCCTTCCTGTGAATTTTTTCCTTTAGAAGCGACTAAAACTAATGTATTTGGAACTTCAAATGTTATTAAAGCTGCAAAAAGTAATAATGTTAAGAAAGTAATTTGTTTGAGTACAGATAAAGCAGCATATCCAATTAATGCCATGGGAATATCTAAAGCTCTAATGGAGAAAGTAGCTATAGCAGAATCGAGAAATATACCTAAAGATGGACCTATAGTTTGTGTAACTCGTTATGGAAATGTAATGGCTTCAAGAGGAAGCGTAATCCCTTTATTTATTAAACAGATAAAAGAAACAGGTATTTTGACTATTACAGATCCTAAAATGACTCGTTTTATGATGTCTTTAGATGAAGCTGTTGATCTTGTTATATATGCTTTTAAAAATGGTAAGCAAGGGGATCTTTTTGTTCAGAAATCGCCAGCTTCTACTGTTGAAGATGTAGCGAAAGCAATGAAAAGGATATTTAAATCAGATAGTGAGATTAAGATTATAGGGACTAGACATGGAGAAAAGCTTTATGAAACACTATTAACAAAAGAAGAATTTGTAAAAGCAGACGATTTAGAAGGTTATTATAGAGTCCCTTCTGATAATAGAGATTTAAATTATGGAAAATATTTTGAGTATGGTGATAAATCTTTATCTGCAACAAATGAATACCATTCGCATAATACTAAAAGACTAACATTAGAAGAAACGATAAGTAAAATACTGTCTTTAAATTATGTTGAAGATATTAATGAAGTGAAAAATGGTAAAGAATCTAAAAATAATTAAAGGTAATTCTCATTATGATGATAGAGGAGAAGTAGCTTTTATTAATGATTTTGATATGTCTGACATAAAAAGATTGTATACAATATCAAATAAAGATGTAAATATATTAAGGGCTTGGCAAGGTCATAAAATAGAATCTAAATTTTTGAAAGTAATTCAAGGAAGTTTTATTATAGGTTGTGTTTTAATTGACAATTGGGAAAATCCATCAGATAATTTAAAACCTGATTTTTTTAAGTTAACATGTACAAAAAATGAAATTTTATGTATACCACCAGGTTATGCTAATGGGATAAAAGCATTAGAAATGGATTCTAAATTAATGTCATTTTCTGATTTAACAATAGACGAAGCAAAAAATGATAATTATAAATTTAAAAATGATAAATGGATTAATTGTTGGCCTAATTTATAAGAAAAAGACAAAAGAAAAATGATGAAAGTAATGACGATTGTGGGTACTAGACCCGAAATAATTAAATTAAGCGAAGTTATAAAAGAACTAGATAAACATACTAATCATGTTTTAGTTCATACAGGTCAAAATTTTGATTATGAATTAAATGAAGTGTTTTTTAATGATTTAGGCTTAAGAAAACCAGATTATTTTCTTGATGCAGCAGGTGAAAATTCTATTGAAACAATAAGTAACGTAATTGTTAAATCAGATAAGATTTTTATAAAAGAATTACCAGATGCATTATTACTATATGGAGATACAAATAGTTGTTTATCAGTAATTTCTGCTAAGAAAAGAAAAATACCAATTTTTCATATGGAAGCTGGAAATAGATGTTTCGATCAAAGAGTTCCAGAAGAAATAAATAGAAAAATTGTAGATCATTTAAGTGATATAAACATGCCGTTGTCTGAGCATGCGAGAAAATATCTTGAAAGAGAAGGAATTCAACCAGAGACAATAATAAAAACAGGTTCTCCAATGTTAGAAGTTCTGGAAAAAAATCTAAATAAAATAAATGATTCTGACATATTAAAAAGAGAGAATTTAGCTAAGAACGATTATTTTATAGTTAGTATTCATAGAGAAGAAAATGTAGATTCTCCTGAAAACTTTAAAAACTTACTTGATTCATTGGATGAAATAACAAGATATTATGAGAAAAAAATTATAATATCAACTCATCCAAGAACAAAGAAAAAAATGATTAAAGAAGGATATCAAAATAAAAATGAAATGATCACTTTTTCTAAACCATTTGGCTTTCATGATTATGTGTGTTTACAAAAAAATGCATTTTGCGTTATTTCTGATAGTGGTACAATTACAGAAGAAGCATCAATATTAAATTTACCTGCAATTACTATTCGTCAAACACATGAAAGACCAGAAGGGATGGATGAAGGTACTTTAATAATGTCCGGTCTAAAAAAAGGTAGAATAATTGAGAGTATTAATGTAGTTGTAAGTCATAAATCTAATGAAAATAAAGGAATGAAGATGATCAATGATTATGATACAAGAAATGTTTCAAAAAAAGTACTTCGAACGATAATTTCATATACAGATTATATAAATAGGGTAATATGGAAAAAATGAAAATATTAGTTTTAGGAGCGACAGGAATGCTAGGACATCAAGTTTTAGAAAACCTTTTATTTGAAAGAGAATACTATGATGTAGTAAATGTTTCTTTTAGAAATAAATATAATGAAGATACTATAATAGCTGATTTATCAAATGAGTTAAAAGTAAAAGAGTTAATTTTTGATATAAAACCTGATATCGTGGTTAATTGTGTAGGTGTATTAATAAAGGGAGCCAATGAAAATATTACGAACGCAATTTTTATTAATTCTCTATTACCTCATATTTTAGTAAAGTTGTGTGATGAAATAAATTCAACACTTATCCATATATCTACTGATTGTGTGTTTTCTGGAAGCAAAGGAAAATATAAAGAAAAAGATATAAAGGATGGATTTGATATTTATGCAAAAACAAAATCTTTAGGAGAAGTTATTAATGATAAGCATTTGACTTTAAGAACTTCAATAATAGGTCCAGAATTAAAAAAAGAAGGAGAAGGTTTGTTTCATTGGTTTAGTAATCAAAAAGAGAAAATAGGAGGGTTTTCAAAAGCTATTTGGTCAGGAGTTACTACATTGGAACTTGCAAAGGTTATAAATAAAGCAATAAAGCAAAAGCTTAGAGGATTATACCATGTGACTAATAATGAATCTATTTCTAAATTTGAATTATTGAAAATTTTCAATAAGTATACCCATAAAGAAATCCTTATTAATGAAATAGAAGGTAAAAATGTAGATAAAAGCTTTAATGATACACGTAAAGAATTAGATCATATAATTCCATCATACGATGTAATGATAAAAGAGATGGTAAAGAATATAAATGACAATAAAAATAGATACTCCTATAAATTTTAAGAAATGCAAAAGGGAAAAAAAATTTTAATTATAGGAGAAGTATTTTACCCAGAAGAGTTCAAAATTAATGAAGTAGCTATAAATTGGAAAGAAAAAGGATACGAAGTATCAGTTTTAACAATGCAACCTACATATCCTGAAGGAGTAATATATGAAGGTTATGAAAATTCTTTTTATAGTAAGAATAATTACAAAGGAATAGATATATATAGGTTAAAAGGAATAGAGGGATATAGAGATAGTTTATTTAAAAAAATGCTTAAGTATTTCTCGTATATGATAATGGCTTCTTTTTGGGGAGTATTTAATGGTAAGAAATTTGATTATATTTTTGGATATAATACAGGAGCTCTAACGGCAATGTTACCAGGAGTTATTATTAGCAAAATATATAAACAACCATTTGTTTTATGGGTACAGGATATTTGGCCAGATAGCATATATGCGTATGGATTTAAAAAAGGAATCTTTCAAGAATTTTTTTTAAATAGATTCGTTAAGTTTATATATAATAACGCAACTAAAATTTCAGTTTCTTGTATTGGGTTTGAAAATAAAATAAAATATTTTTTAAAAAACGAAAAAAAAATAGAATATAACCCCAATTGGGCTGAAGAATTAGATTTTGAAACAAAAAAATTTGTTTTTTCTGAGAAAAAGAAAAAGCATTATCTTTTTGCTGGTAATATAGGCCGAGTTCAAAATTTAGAGAATGTGATAAATGGCTTTAAATTATTAAGTGATAGCGATAAAGAAAATGCTCAATTGAATTTTATTGGAGACGGATCATATTTAAAAGAACTAAAAGAAATAGCAGGGAGTGACTTAGATAAAAGTATTTTTTTCTGGGGAAGAAAAGAAAGAAAAGATATGTCTAAATATTATAATGCTTCAGACTATCTAATAATTTCATTGAAAGATGATCCAATTTTTTCAATAACTGTTCCATCTAAGTTTCAAACTTATTTAGCTGCAGAAAAGCCAATTCTTTCTTTTGTAAATGGTGAAGTTAATGAATTGGTAGAAAAATATAATCTAGGATTATTTTCAGAATCAAATAATGTAAATAAAATTAAAGAAATTTTTAAGGAAAGTTTATATTTAAAAAAGGAAGAAGAAATTAATTATGCGAAATCTGCTAAAAATCTATTAGAAAAAGAATTTAATAAAAATATAATATTAGATAGGTTAACTAATTTAATGATTAATTAAAAGGAAGAAATAATTCAAATGTTGTTATGAAAGAAATTGTATTAAATATAAAAACAATATCAATTTTTATTTTTATTGGAGCGTTTTTATTAACATATGTTAGTATTCCTAAAATCATAGGGGTTGTAGAACATAAAAAGTTGATGGATAACCCTAATAATAGAAGTTCGCATATTAAACTAACTCCAACACTGGGAGGAATATCTTTCTTTATTACATTAATGATTTCATTTTTCTTTTTGAATCAATGGGATCTTTATGGAAATTCAATTTATATAATTCCAGGATTAACTATTTTATTCATAACAGGACTAAAAGATGATTTGGTAGTTTTATCACCTTTTTCAAAATTAGGATCTCAAATTATTGCTATAGCATTTATATTATCAAATGATATAATGCTAATTAATAGCTTAAATGGGTTTTTAGGGTTTGAAGAAATTTCAACATTTTTTGCCTATCCTATGTCTGCATTTTTAATGTTGACAGTTATTAATGCGTACAATTTGATTGATGGTATTGATGGATTAGCTTCTATGGTTGGTATAGTAATAAGTTTTATTTATGGAGTGATATTTTATTATATAGGCTTATACTATTTTTCTTTATTATGTGTAGTTATGATTGCTACACTATTTGCTTTTTTAAGATATAATCTATCTTCCAATAAAAAGATTTTTATGGGAGATACTGGATCATTAATAATAGGCTTTATTATTAGTGTTTTAACAATTCGTTTTTTAGCACTTACACCTACGAGATTAAATGAATTACCATTCCATTTAGAAAATATCCCATTAATAGTAATTTCGATATTAATTGTACCGTTATTTGATACAGCTCGAGTTTTTACAATTAGAGTTCTTAAAAAAAGAAGTCCTTTTAGTCCAGATAGAAATCATACACATCATCTGTTGATTGATTTAGGATTATCTCATAGAAAAGCAAGTATAATCATAGGATTATTTAATATACTGTTTGTCGTATTGTTTGTTGTTTTAGGGAGCACTTCTAATAATTTATATACAACTGTTTTCTTTGCTATCGCAATGTTAAGTCTTATATATGTTTTTTATAAATTAGATTTTAGTTTTTCTAATTTAAAAAGAAAGATTCTTTTTAAAAGAAAAGTAGAAAATATTAAAGGTAATTTATCTTCAAAAAAGAAGAAAACAACAGTTGAAAAAAAAGAGAAAGAGTTCGAATACGATGATGTCTCTCATTAATTATTTTAAAGAAATAAATGAAAATATCAGTAATAGGAACCGGTTATGTCGGTTTAGTAACAGGCACTTGTCTTGCTGAAACAGGTAATGAAGTAGTTTGCGTTGATATAAATGAACATAAAGTTGCTCAAATGCAACAGGGAATCGTTCCTATATACGAACCTCATTTAGACGTACTTTTTGAAAGAAATATAAATGCAAAAAGACTTCGGTTTACAACATCCTTAGAAGAAGGATTAGCACATGGTGATATTATTTTTTTAGCATTACCAACACCAGAAAATGAAGATGGTTCAGCAGATTTAAAATATGTACTTGGAGTTGCAGATGAAATAGGTAAGAAATTACAAGAATATAAAGTAATTGTTGATAAGAGTACAGTGCCAGTTGGAACGGCAGAAAAAGTAAGCGAAGCGATAAAAAGGAACACTATTTGTGATTTTGATGTAGTATCAAATCCTGAATTTTTAAGAGAAGGTTTTGCCGTTGATGATTTTCTAAAACCAGAGCGGATTGTTGTAGGAGCAAGTTCACAAAGAGCAATAGATTTAATGCAAAAATTGTATAAACCTTTTGTACGCTCAGGAAATCCAATTATAATAATGGATGAACGATCTGCAGAACTTACAAAATATGCAGCAAATGCATTTCTTGCCACCAAGATTACATTTATGAATGAGATTGCTAATTTTTGCGAAAAAGTTGGAGCAGATGTAGACAAGGTAAGAATTGGAATAGGTACAGATTCTAGAATAGGCAAGCGTTTTTTATTTCCAGGAATAGGATATGGAGGATCTTGTTTTCCAAAAGATGTAAAAGCATTATATAAATCAGGGAAAGAAGAAGGATATAATTTCGAAATATTAGAAGCTGTAGAAAAAGTTAATCAAGCTCAAAAGACGAATCTTTTACCAAAAATTGAGAATTATTTTAAAGGAAATTTAGAGAATAAAAAAATAGCAATTTGGGGATTAGCTTTTAAACCTGAAACAGATGATATTAGAGAAGCACCTTCTTTATCAATTATAAAAGAGCTTTTGGATAAAAAGGCAATACTTACCGTTTTTGACCCAGAAGCTATGAATAATATAAAAAATAAAATAGGTGATGTTGTCGAGTATGCCTCCTCTATGTATGAAGCTACAGTTGATACAGATGCGATTGTAATTTGTACAGAATGGAGTATTTTTAGAACTCCCAACTTTATTAAATTAAGAGAAAACATGAATAACCAAGTTATTTTTGATGGACGTAATTTATATGAAGTAGAAGATATAAAGAAAGAAGGATTTGATTATTTTTCTATAGGAAGAAATTTTTAGGAAGAAACTTTATAAATAAAAGGTGATTATTTTGATAAAAATTAGAATAATCACCTTTTTTATTTACGTTTGTAAACAACAAGTATTTAACAGAAGAATAAATGCAAAAAGTATTAATTACAGGTGCCGCAGGTTTTTTAGGATCTCATCTTTGCGATAAGTTTATAGCAAATGGATTTCATGTAATAGGGATGGATAATTTAATTACAGGTGATTTAAAAAACATAGAGCATCTTTTTCCTTTAAAACAATTTGAATTTCATCATCATGATGTGACTAAATTTGTTCACGTACCAGGAAATTTAGATTATATACTACATTTTGCTTCACCCGCAAGTCCTATAGATTATTTAAAAATACCTATTCAAACATTAAAAGTTGGATCTTTAGGTACACATAATTTATTAGGATTAGCTAAAGAAAAAAATGCGAGAATATTAATAGCTTCTACTTCCGAAATTTATGGAGATCCACTTGTACACCCTCAATCAGAAGATTACTTTGGAAACGTAAATTCAATAGGGCCAAGAGGAGTTTATGATGAAGCAAAGAGATTTATGGAAGCTATGACAATGGCATACCATAGGTTTCACGGTTTAGAGACTAGAATCGTAAGGATATTTAACACGTATGGACCTCGTATGAGATTAAATGATGGTCGAGTAATACCAGCATTTATTGGCCAAGCATTAAGAGGAGAGGACCTAACGGTATTTGGAGATGGATTGCAGACAAGATCTTTTTGCTACATAGACGATCAAGTAGATGGGATTTATAAATTACTGATGAGTGATTGCATTGACCCTATAAATATTGGTAATCCAGATGAAATTACAATAAAAGATTTTGCCGAAGAAATATTGAAACTTACAGGAGTGGATCAAAAAATTATATATAAACCACTACCTATTGATGATCCTATGCAACGACAACCAGATATAACAAGAGCAAAAAGTATTTTGGGATGGGAGCCAAAGGTGGATCGTACTTTAGGAATGAAACTAACGATGGATTACTTTAAAGCATTAACTAAAGATGAATTGTTTAAGGCAGAACATAAAGATTTTTCAACGTATACTAGACGATAAATGCACCATAAAAGAGGAGGATATTCATTTTTAATTAGACCAATATTAATTATTGTAGATCTATTAATATTAATCATGAGTATATATTATATTCTTCATGAAACAGCAAATGATGTCTTATATTTTTATTTAGGTGCTGGATGGATATTTTCGTCTTATATTCTTAAGTTTTACGAAGTATATCGTTTTACAAATATTACAAAGATTATTTCATTATTAATAAAACAATCTTTTTTATTAATACTTCTTTTATATGCTTTTTATGGATTTATAAAAATGCGAGATGTTTCCGTTTCTGAAACAATTAGATTTATTTCGATAACAATAATTTTAGTTGGAGTTATAAAGATTATTTCCTTTTACGCTTTAAAAAAATATAGATCCTATTTAGGAGGTAATAATCGATTGATAATTATTATCGGAAATAATGAAGGAACTCAACAATTAGGCGATTTTTTTAAAGAAAGAATTGATTTAGGATATAACGTATTAGGAACATTTGCGAATGATCTACCAGAAAGTATTGAAGATAGCTTTCGTTTTTTGAAAGAAAATGATGTAGATGAAATCTATTGTGCCGTATCTGAGTTAACGAATGAGCAAATTAACGAATACGTTAAATACACAGATGAGAATTATAGTATTCTTAAATTTGTTCCAGATTCAGAGTTTATGTTTTCTAAACGAATTCATATTGATCATTATGATTATATCCCCATTTTATCAATACCAGAAGTTTCATTAAATAATTCAACAAACAAATACGCAAAACGTTTTTTTGATATCGTATTCTCTTCTTTAGTAATACTCTTGGTTTTATCATGGTTAACACCAATATTGTATTTTTTAATAAAAAGAGAATCAAAAGGACCGTTGTTTTATAGACATAAACGCAATGGTATTAATTATAAAGAATTTGAGTGCTATAAATTTAGATCAATGAAATATGAAAACCATATAGAATTAGATCAAGTTACAAAAGGAGATGCTCGAGTAACAAAAATAGGACAGTTTATTAGGAGAACAAGCATCGATGAATTACCGCAATTCTTTAATGTGTTTTTTGGAGATATGTCTGTTGTAGGGCCAAGACCGCATATGATATCATATACTATGGATTATGCAAAAAAGATAGATAAGTATAATTATATGTTTAGGCATTCAGTTAAACCAGGAATAACAGGTTTGGCACAAGTCAAAGGATATAGAGGGGAAGTAGAAAATAATGAAGATATTATCAATAGAATTAAATATGATATTTTTTATATAGAAAACTGGACTGTTTTATTAGATATTAAAATTATTATGGAAACTATTTTAAATATTCTTAAAGGAGATGAAAAAGCATACTAAAGACTATCTTTTCAAAAGTAATTAAAGTAATTTTGAATATTATAAAATAAACAACATAACAACAAACAAATGAATATTTTAATACTTGGTTCTGGAGGAAGAGAACATACTTTTGCATACAAGATAGCAGCAAGTCCTATATGTAATAATCTTTTTATAGCGCCGGGAAATGCAGGTACAGGAGTTTTAGGTAAAAATGTACCTATAGCTGTAACAGATTTTGAAAAAATTAAAAAACTGGTTCTTGAAGAAGAAATTTCTATGGTGGTTGTTGGACCAGAAGATCCTTTAGTACAAGGTATCAGTGATTTTTTTAAAGCAGATGAAAACTTAAAAGATGTTATTGTAATTGGCCCATCTCAAGAAGGAGCACAATTAGAAGGGAGTAAAGAGTACGCTAAAAAATTTATGATGAAACATCATATTCCAACAGCAGCGTACCAAAGTTTCACTCCTGAAACTGTTGAGAACGGAAAAAAGTTTTTAGAAACATTATCTCCACCATATGTACTGAAAGCGGATGGTCTAGCTGCAGGTAAAGGAGTTTTAATTCTTCAAGAACTAGAAGAAGCTAAAACTGAATTAGACAATATGCTAACAAATCAAAAATTTGGAAAAGCAAGCAGTAAAGTTGTTATCGAAGAGTTTTTAGATGGAATTGAATTAAGTGTTTTTGTATTAACTGATGGTAAAAACTATATCACTTTACCAACTGCAAAAGATTATAAAAGAATAGGAGAAGGAGATACAGGACTCAATACAGGCGGAATGGGGGCTATTTCTCCAGTTCCATTTGCAAGTGAAGCATTTCTACATAAAATAGAAAAAACGATTGTTAAACCTACAGTAAATGGGTTAAAAGACGATAATATAAATTATAAAGGATTTATATTTATTGGATTAATTAAAGTAGGAGATGAGCCTAAAGTGATTGAATATAATGTTCGTATGGGAGATCCAGAAACCGAAGCTGTTTTACCAAGAATAAAAACAGATTTGGTAGCTATGTTTAAACATGTAGGAAACGAAACATTAAACGAAATTGAGATAGAGATCGATGATAGAGCTGCAGCAACTATAATGACTGTTTCTGGAGGATATCCTGAAGCTTATGTCAAAGGGGAAGTAATCTCAGGAATTGATGAAATCAACGAAAGTATAGTATTTCACGCTGGAACAAAAATTGAAGAAGGGGTCGTTAAAACAAATGGAGGTAGAGTAATTGCTATCACCTCTTTGGATAAAGACTTTAGAAAAGCATTAGATAAATCATATAGAAATATAGAAAAATTACATTTTGATAAAATATACTATAGAAAAGATTTAGGATTTGATTTATAAAAAATTAAATGCAAAAAGGGCATAATGAATTTTGATTCATTACGCCCTTTTTTTATGATAAATAATATTTTTATCCTAAGAAAGAATGAGCAGTTGGATCTCTATCTTCTTCATTATTGTCATTAAAAGTTTTTAATTGCTTCATCCAATAGATAAAAGCTACAAAACCAATAAGCATAAAAAACCAATTCATGAAATTGGCAGCTGTCCAGCTTTCTAATTCTAGAGCTCTTAAACCATTTAAAGGTAAAAATAATACCTCCTCAAACAGTGACTGGATAGATTGAAAAAATTCTAACATGATTTTTAATATGTTTCTTGTATAAAAACTATTTATACTTTAGTTAAATTCGCATCTAGTCAATACATAAATTGACATATATTGCAAAAATATAAAAAACAATAATGTTATCAAGCTTTTTTAGTAAATCAAAACCTATAAATTTTATAATGATAAGTATTTATATGGTTTTTGTATACATACTAACCATTTTAAATACGTCATTAGAGTTTAATTTCTTTATGATATCAAAAATAATAGGAGGATGTCTTATGATTTGGATATCTATGATGTTAATTAATATCATAGTTAAGAAGTATGAAATATCTAATAAAAACACATTTACAGGATTGATCTATACTATTCTGGTTTTCGTTATTTACAATAAAGTTGAAAATCAAAACATATTAATTGTTAATCTGCTTATAATGCTAGCAGTATTGAATGTCCTGTCTCTAAAAAATCAATTAGGAGTAAAACAAAAAATATTAAATGCATCTATATGTATCGGTATTACAGTCTTATTTTCATTTTGGAACATACTTTATGTTGTTGTAATCTATGCAGGTGTCTTTACATTTATAGCGTTTAACTACAAAAATCTAATTATTCCTGTAATAGGATTTATAGCAGTATATATAATGATGCTATGTTTATATTTAGGGATGTATGATGAAGTATACCTTTTTCAAAACATAACAACTAAAACATCATTAAATAATATGATGTTTTTTACTGCTAATAACCTTTGGCCTACCTTATTGCTAATAGGAATGCTTATGGTTTTTATAAGCACATTCTTGTTTAAGTATAATAGAAGTTCAACTAAGATTAAACCTATAATGGGAATAACTTTTATGCTTTTATTTATAAGTGTTTTGATTCCTTTAATTAATATAGATAAAAACGAAAATAGTCTCTTATATATAATAATCCCATTAGCAATTATGGGAGCTTCTTTTTTTGAATTGAAAATTAAAAGGAGTATTCAGGAAATAAGTTTATGGTTTTTGATGTTATTACCAATTATAATACAATTGATAGCTCAACGAGGCTAGGATTGTTTTGAATTTAGAAATAATTAGAAAACGTTAGTGGAATTAAATTATATCAAAAACGAAGGATTTAAGAGAGTCCTAAAAATATAATACCTTTGCGCTGTCTAGGATGATGAAAATAACCATCCAATTATAAAAATAAATTAAAAACTGTACATAGTATATTCCCCTTATTAAAATAAGAGTAATTTTAATAAGAAATAGAAATATACAGATGTTATAGAATATTTACACACTTTAGAAAAGAATCAGATTATGTTTTCAGAAAAGGCCAATGCTATTTTTCAAGACGTTATTAAAACGTATAAAATATTAAATTCAGTTGATCAACCATTCACGAATAAGTACGATAAAAATGAAGATGTAATTGCACATTTGTTGTATAGAAAATCTTGGATTGATACAGTTCAATGGGCATATGAAGATATTATTAGAGATCCAGAAATTGATCCAGTAGCAGCATTGACATTAAAGAGAAAAATCGATGCATCTAATCAAGATCGTACAGATACAGTAGAATATATCGATAGTTATTTTTTAGATAAATATAAAGATACTAAAGCTAAAGAATCAGCAACAATTAACTCAGAAAGTCCAGCTTGGGCTATAGATAGATTATCGATTTTAGCATTGAAAATTTATCATATGGATGTTGAGGTTAATCGTGAAGATGCAAGTGAAGCACATAAGGCAGCATGTGAGAAAAAATTAAATGTTTTGTTAGAACAAAGAGTTGATCTTTCTACTGCTATAGATACCCTATTAAACGATATTGAAACTGGCGATAAATATATGAAAGTATATAAGCAGATGAAAATGTATAATGATGATGAATTAAACCCTGTATTAAGAGGGAAAAAATAGTAATGTTGTGATTTCATGACAAATACTATTCAACATATTTTAGTAATACGTCTCTCAGCAATGGGAGACGTTGCTATGACAGTACCTGTCCTCAGAGCTTTTAGAACAAAATATCCAGAGGTTAAACTTACTGTATTAACACGTAAGTTTTTTGCTCCTATGTTCTCTGATATATCAAATCTTGAGATATACGAAGCAGATGTTAAAGGAAAACATAAAGGCGCTCTAGGTCTCTATAGATTATCCAAAGAACTTAAGGAATTAGGAATTGATGCAGTTGCTGATTTGCATAATGTATTACGGTCAAAAGTCTTAAAATCTTTTTTTGCAATTAATAGGATAAAAGTTGTTCAAATTGATAAGGGTAGAGATGAAAAAAAAGCATTAACAAGAGATACTAATAAGATATTTAAACAATTAAAAACTTCACACGAACGATACGTTGATGTTTTTACAGGATTAGGATTTCCATTTAATTTACAAGAAACAAACTACCCAGCTAAGCAAAAACTAACCAAGAAGATTAATGGAATTACAAACCAAACTTCAAAAAAATGGTTAGGTATTGCTCCATTTGCTCAATATGAAGGAAAAACATACCCTTTGGAGTTAATGATGAAAGTAATAGAACAATTAGATACATTAAATCAATTTGAAATATTACTATTTGGAGGAGGAAAACGAGAAATTGATATTTTTGATACTTTAGAAAGTAAGTTTCTGAATATTAGAAATGTAGCAGGAAAACTAAATTTTGATGAAGAATTAATACTTATATCAAATTTAGATGGAATGCTTTCTATGGATAGTGGTAATGCACATTTGGCAGCAATGTATGGGATACCAACAATTACACTTTGGGGAGTAACTCATCCTTATGCAGGTTTTGCTCCTTTCAAACAATCCATAGAATTAGCAATTTTGCCAGATTTACAAAAATATAATTTAATACCTACATCCATATATGGAAATAAATTTCCTCAAGGTTATGAAGATGTAATGAGAAGTATATCCCCTGAAACAATTGTAAAAAAGATTGTGACTACGATATAGTAAAAAAGGTGTTTTATTATTTAAAACACCTTTTTTTATGATATCATTGTATGTTATATTAAGCATCATCAAAATCAACAGTAATAGTAGCTGTTGTAGGATGTGCTTGACAAGCCAAAACTAACCCTTCTTCAAGTTCACTATCTGTCAATATATTGTTTTGAGTCATTACAGCTTTTCCTTCTGTGATACGGCAAATGCAAGAACTACAAACACCACCCTGACAAGAATAAGGAGCATCTATATCTTGAGCCAATGCAGCGTTAAGAATATTTTCTTTTTGATCCATTGAAAAAGTAAACTCCTCATCATCAACAAGAATAGTTATGTTGGTGCTACCTTCAAGATTTTCTTCTATTTCAGTTTCATTAGAGCTACTAGTGAAAAGCTCAAAATGAATATTGTCTTTAATGATTCCATGTTCTGTTAAAACATCAGTAACCAAATTAATCATAGTTTCTGGACCACATAAATAGAAAGAATCAAAATTGAATTCCTTGTATTTATTTTTTAAAACATAATTAATAATAGGTTTCTCGATACGACCAAACTGAGCACCCTCTTGTTGAGATCTACTATAAACATATTCTACATGAAAACGATTATTATAAGTTTCCTTAAGAGTATTAATTTCTTTAAAAAAAATGGTCTCTTCTGGAGATTTATTACCATATACAAGAACAAATTTGTTTTGAGAGTCTTGTTGTAAAACAGCTTTGACCATACTCATGATTGGAGTAATACCACTTCCTGCAGCAAAAGCTCCATATGTTTTAGAATCTTTATCAGATGGCTCTAAGATAAAATTACCTTCAGGAGTATGAACAGCTAATTCATCACCTATCTGCAAATTTGTAGTAGCATAGGTAGAAAATAAACCATTTTCAACCTCTTTAATAGCTACTTTTAAGATATCACTTTTAGGTGCAGCACATATAGAGTATGCTCTTCTTACTTCTTTACCATCAATAGTCGCTTTTATAGTGACATATTGACCAGCAACAAATGAATATATATTCTTAAGTAAAGATGGAACTTCAAATTCGATAGAGACAGCTTTAGAAGTCTCTTTAATAATATTTTTTATACGTAATAGATTAAAATCTGGCATGTCAAATTTTTTCGCAAAAATAGTGAATGTCATTAGGTATCCTACATTTTTAATTAAAAAAAAGAAATAGATGTATCAATTTACGATCAATTATAAAAACCATTAGAATTGGATCTGTTTTTTAATCCATTATTTGTATGTTTTATATATAAAGTATATACAAAACATACATTGATTTGAAAAACATTTTTAATGTACATGTAACAAAATCAAAAAAAATAATACAGATAATTATAAATAGCCAAAAAATATGTTCAAACACTTTATCACACTGCAATGGAAATCATTTTGGAGATCAGCGTCATTATCTTCAAATATTTGGATAAAACTTTTTATGGGATTCTGGGCTTTGCTGCTCATTATTATGGTGAGTTTTGGTGGGATGGTAGCTTTTTATCTTATTAAAAATAAATTATGTCAAGATCCGTTAGATTTTATAAATACGTTTTTGATCTATTGGGTGATATTTGATTTGGTTTTTAAATATGCATTGCAAAAAATGCCAGTTGTCAATATTAAACCATTATTGATTTTACCTTTTAAAAAAAATAAGATAGTTTCTTTTGCTTTTGGAAAAACAGTATTTTCTTTTTTCAATATTTTTCATGCATTCTTTTTTATTCCGTTTTCTGTAGCCTTGATAAGTAATGATTATCCAGTATCAAACGTACTTTATTGGAATTTGGGATTAATGGCGATAGTTTATAGTAACAACTTCCTTAATATTTTGGTGAATAATAGAGATAACTTAGTGTATATCATTGCTGGTATTATGGCAATATTAGGAGGGCTACATTATTTTGAGTATTTTAATATTACAGAATACACAGCTCCTTTTTTTAGGAATATATACGATAATGTCTTAATTGTTTTGTTTCCAATAATTTTACTAATACTATTTATATACCTATCATTCACTCTCTTTGCTAAAGATTTATTCTTGGATGCAGGATTAGCAGTAAAATCAAAAGATGTAAAAACTGAAGATTTATTGTGGTTAGACAGATTTGGTAAAACAGCTATCTTCCTAAAAAACGATATAAAACTAATTAAGAGAAATAAAAGAGCAAGATCAACAGTATTAGTAAGTATCATGTTTTTGTTTTACGGGTTATTATTTTTTACCGGATCTATAGAAACATATGAGGGACCAGTATGGAGAATTTTTGCAGGAATATTCGTTTCGGGAGGGTTTTTACTAAGTTTTGGTCAATTCGTACCTAGTTGGGATAGTTCTTATTATCCGTTAATGATGAGTCAAAATATTAAATATAAAGAATATTTATCTTCAAAATGGTGGTTAATGGTCATTGCCACTTTACTCTCTACAATACTTTGTTCTGCGTATTTGTATTTTGGATGGGAAGTATATTTAGCAATACTCGCAGGAGCAGTATATAATATAGGAGTAAATTCTCATGTCGTATTATGGGCAGGGGCTTATATTAAAACACCAATTGATTTAACGAGTAACAAAAAAGCTTTTGGTGATAAACAAGCATTTAATACAAAAACACTATTGCTGACTTTGCCTAAAATGGTATTGCCATTAATACTATATGCAATAGGACATTATAGTCTTGGCCCTAATGCAGGATATGCATTGGTAGTATTAGCGGGGATAGCTGGATTTGCATTTAAAGACAAGGTATTTGATATAATCGAAAAAATATATAGAGAAGAAAAATACAAAACGATAGCAGCATATAAACAAAAAAAATAAGCAGATGATAACAATACATAACGTCAGTAAAACATATACAGATAATACAGTATTACATATTGATTCTCTAGAAATCCCTAAAGGGCAAAGTTTTGGTTTAGTAGGTAATAATGGAGCAGGAAAAACAACATTATTTAGTGCGCTATTAGATTTAATTAAACCCACTACAGGGTATATTGAGAGTAATGGAGTACAAGTTCATAAAAGTGAAGACTGGAAAGCATTTACTTCAGCATTTATAGATGAAACGTTTTTAATAGGATATCTTACAGCAGAAGAATATTTTTATTTTATAGGAGAATTAAGAGGACAAAAAAAATCAGAAGTCGATGCTCTTTTAGAAGGATTTAAAGATTTTTTTCACGGAGAAATATTAGGGCAAAAGAAATACTTAAGAGATTTATCAAAAGGAAATCAAAAGAAAGCTGGAATTGTTGCAGCTTTAATAGGTAAACCAGATGTAATTATTTTAGATGAACCTTTTGCAAATCTTGATCCCACTACCCAAATTCGTTTAAAAGGTATAATCAAGGATTTAGCAATTAATCAAGATATCACAGTGTTAGTTTCAAGTCATGATTTGAGCCATGTAACCGAAGTTTGTGAACGTATAGTTGTTCTAGAAAAAGGAGAAGTTATAAAGGACCTTAAAACATCAGAAGAAACATTACAAGAATTAGAAATGCATTTTGCTCAATAAGAAGTTAGAATGCAAATTAACATATAAAACATCAATAGAAATATTGGTGTTTTTGTATATAAAAGAAGGAATAAAAAAGAGAATAAAAGAAACAATATGTGAATTTATTAGGGAAGCCACCCTTTTTTTCAGAAAGAAACGTATTTTTACCACTCACGATTCATATTATAACTGTAATAAACATACTAAAAAAGAAGTTTTTAAGTTATCAAACGTACAAATAACAAAGGTTTGAAAAGTAATTTATCACAAATCACTATACTGTCTTTAGCAATTCTTATGGGAGTGAGTTGTTCGCGGAAAAAAGACAAATTCTTAAATCGTACATGGCACGATGTAACAACAAAGAATAATACATTATTTAACGGTAGAGTTGCTTTTGATAAAGGAAAGCAAAGTATTGTTCAAGGATATAATGATAATTTTTGGGAATTAATGCCTATAGAACGCTTAACAGTAAGCGAAGATGTGAGGTTGCCAGGTGAAGTTTTGAATAAAAACTTTGATAAAGCAGAAGAAAAAGCAGCAAAAGCAATTCAAAAGCATAGCATGCTTATTGATGATAGAGAACGTAACCCTAAAATTGATGAAGCTTTTCTATTACTAGGTAAATCAAGATATTTTGAACAACGATTCATTCCAGCACTTGAAGCATTTAATTATATTTTATATAAGTATCCTACAAGTAATACGATTAATCATGCAAAAGTATGGAGAGCAAAAACTAATATTCGATTAGATAATAATGAATTAGCAATCGAAAACCTAGAACGACTACTTAAGTTTGAGAAAAAAGATATGAAACCTCAAGATTATGCTGATGCAACAGCAATGTTAGCACAAGCATATATCAATCTAGAGGTAAAAGATACAGCAGTAATATACCTTAATATTGCTGCAATGAACACAAAAAATAACGAAGAGAAAGGAAGATACCTTTATATAAAAGGGCAATTGTATAATCAATTAGGAAAAAAGGATAGTGCAAATTATGCGTTTGATGAGGTTATAGCTTTAAACAGAAGAACGAATCGAAAATATATGTTAAATGCATATATGGCAAAAGCACGTAACTTTGATTATGATACAGGTGATAAGCTAGCTTTCTTAGAATTATTAAATGATTTAGAAAAAAATAGAGAAAACCGACCTTTTCTTGATAAAATATATTATCAAAAAGCAGAATATTTTAGGAATTTAGATTCTATTGATTTAGCAGTAAATTATTACAAAAAATCATTGAGAACTAATACAGATGACCGATTATTACAATCATATGATTATAATACATTGGGGAATATTAATTTTGATGGAAGAGAATATGCAACTGCAGGTAAATATTATGACAGTACATTGCAACGGCTTAACCCTAACTCAAAAAGATTTAGAGTATTAAAGAAAAGAAGAGACAACCTAGATGATGTTATTTTATACGAAGGAATAGCAACGGTAAATGATAGTATTCTAAGAGCTGTCGCGATGACACCCGAAGAAAGAATTGCATACTACTCGGTTTATACAGAACAAATAAAAAAAGAAGCTCAAAGAAAAGCTGAAGCAGAGGAAGTTGCAAGAATTAAAGATGGATTACCTCAAGAGCAAAGATTTCAGCAACCAACAGGAACGGGAGCAAGTGCTGGAACGCCTAAAGGAAAATTTTACTTTTATAATCAGACAACTATTGCGTTTGGTAAAACAGCATTTAGAAAAACATTTGGAACTCGTAAACTAGAAGATAATTGGAGAATATCTAGCCTTAATTCGGATATCGCAATTACAGATGAAGTAGAAGAGACTGAAGATGAGTATTCGTTTGATACAGATCCACAATATGACCCTCAAACATACATAGCACAATTACCTACTGATGCAAAAGTGATTGATAGCTTACAAACAGATCGTAATTTTGCATATTATCAATTAGGGATTATTTATAAAGAGAAATTTCAAGAATACGATTTAGCTTCAGAAAAGTTAGAAGAAGTTTTGATAAGTAATCCAGAAGAAAGATTAATAATTCCTACAAAATATAATTTATATAAAATTTATCAGACAATAGGAAAAAGGAATAAAGCAGAAAACAAGAAAAATGATATTATAAAAAATCATTCAGATTCTAGATATGCAGAAATTCTTAGAAATCCAGAAAAAGGATTAGAACAAGATAAAGAAAGCCCAGAATATTTATATAATAAATTATTTGGCAAATTTAGAAATCAAGAATATGCTACAGTTATAACCGAAAGTGATGAGTTGATTACCAAATTTACAGGAGAAGATTTTGTACCTAAGTATGAATTGTTAAAAGCTCAAGCTATAGGTAGATATAAAGGATATGATGCTTATAGTGATGCACTTAATTATGTAGCCTTAACATACCCACAGAGCCCAGAAGGAAAGAAAGCTGAAAAAATAATAAAAGAAGTCTTACCAGAATTAAAAATCAATGCATTTGTAAGTGGACAAGATCAAGAAAAGAATAATAAATTAGTTTTTGAATTTTCTACATCAGATCAAGCAGAAGCTAATGAGTTAAAAGAAACACTTTTA
The DNA here is from genome assembly GCA_947498595.1 of uncultured Aquimarina sp. Classification (GTDB taxonomy): domain Bacteria; phylum Bacteroidota; class Bacteroidia; order Flavobacteriales; family Flavobacteriaceae; genus Aquimarina. Next base: position 35,827 of record CANMKX010000020.1, on the reverse strand, counting down.
AGTATGATCAAAGAATTAAAATTTGATAAAATGAAGGTTTCTCTTGATGTATATACAAAAGATAAGTTATTTTTGGTAATTCATACAAGAAGAACAAAAGAAGGAGTCGAAGGTCTTGCAGAGTTATTATCTTTAGGGAAAATTGAAGATACCAGAGGTGTAGATCTTACGAAATGGAATAGAAGAAAAAAATATTATAAAAAAATAGTAAAAGAACATTTTATTATTGCATCACCTAATTATCGAATAGCACAAATTCATAAAAATATAGAGGTGTATTTGCAACAACAAGGAATAACAGATAATAAATAATTTATAAACCCCACAGGCAATGTTTTCAGATAATAAAAAAGTAAAAGAAAATAACGATTTTTCTAAAAATCAAAATAGAATTTCAGAAGGGACAAAAATCGTAGGTGATATCGTTTCTGAAGGTGGATTTAGAATTGAAGGAACTGTTGAAGGAACTATAAAAACTACAGGAAGAGTTGTAGTTGGTAAATCAGGAAATATACAAGGAACATTAGAATGTTCAAACGCAGATTTTGAAGGGAAGTTTTCAGGTAAATTAATCATTACAGAAACACTGTCTTTAAAACCAACAGCACATATTGAAGGAGAAGTTTCTACAGGGAAATTAGCAGTAGATCCTGGAGCAACGTTTAATGCTACTTGTGTGATGAATGGAGGCGTAAAGTCATTAAATAAGAATGGTCAAAAACAAGGGAAGTCAGCTTAAAAAATTTGCTAAGTATACAACCATTGGGATTCAAATGGCAGCCATTATTATCGGTGGGTATTATTTAGGACGCTATTTAGATCAAGAAAATGGAATAACAGAACCGTTTTATCAAAAATGGATAGGATTAGCAGCCGTCTTCTTTGGAGTAGGCTCTGTTATGTGGCAAATAATTAAAGATTCAAAATAAAAAAATACGCGATGTTTAAACACGTATTAACAATACTTATTATAAGTGTGCTATTGTATTTAGCACACTTTTTTATATTACCAAATTATCTTCAAATAGAGGACACTTCAAATATTCTAAAACAACATGTTTTTTTAGGAGGAGCTTCATTGTTCGTATATATATCTATAATAATAACCTATAAAGTTTCTAAACTAAATACAGGATATGTTTTTCTTGGGTTAGTGTTAGCAAAAATGATTATGGCAGGTTTCTTTGTATTTCAAATGGGTTGGTTAGAAGAAGGATCCATGATACAATACAGAGCGGTATTTTTGGTGTTTTATTTTATATATCTATTAAGTTTACTAGCTGTATGTGTGAAACTTATTAAAAGAATAGATGAAATAAAGTAATCTACTGGGGCTGGTTTTTAAAGAATCCTAAAAAAAATCTAAAATCACTATGATTTTTGTAAATTAATAATGTACTTTTGCCCCCAAATTCAGAGCATACAAAAAAGACTAGAATTTAGGAAATGAGAGTATTTCAACAGACCCTTAAGTATTCAGTAGTTCTGCTACTTACTTTATCAAGTTCAATTATCTTTGCAGGATCAGGCGGTAACGGTGATCATGACAAGAAAGGTAATCCAATTGATACACAAGAAGAGATTAAAGCTTACATCAAGCATCACTTACAAGATTCACATGATTTTACATTTTACACAGATGGTCAATCAGGAACACACTATGGGTTTCCATTGCCTGTGATTCTATGGGATCAAGGAGTGAAAATGTTTATGTCTTCAAAATTTCATCATGGAGAAACAGTAGCACAATCAGGAGATAGTTTTTATAAATTATACCACGGTAAAATTTATAAAACAGATGCAGAAGGAACAATTACATACGATGATCATCAACATCCTACTAATGTAAAACCATTAGATCTTTCTATTACAAAAAGTGTGGTTGGGATGATTTTGGTAAGTGTACTAATGCTATTGATGTTCTCATCATTGGCAAAAGGATATAAAAAGGGGCCAATACCTACAGGATTTGCAAGAGTATTAGAACCTTTAGTGATTTATGTAAGAGATGAAATCGCAAGACCTAACATAGGAGAAAAGAAATATAGAAAATTCATGGGATTCTTATTAACGGTGTTTTTCTTTATTTGGATATTAAATTTATTAGGATTAACACCACTTGGATTTAATGTAACAGGAAATATTGCTGTAACAGTTTGTTTAGCATTATTTACATTTTTTATAGTTCAGTTTAGTGGTAATAAAGATTATTGGAAACATATTTTCTGGATGCCAGGAGTACCTGTTTTGATGAAAATAATCTTAATGCCTATTGAAATATTAGGAATGTTAACAAAACCATTTTCATTATTGATTCGTTTATTTGCAAATATTACAGCAGGTCACTTTGTAGTGATGAGCTTGATAGCATTAATGATCACAATGAAAGCCGCTTTTGGACCTGTAGCATCTACAGGAATGTCAATAGTATTATCGTTATTTATTTCGGTGATTGAGATATTAGTAGCATTCTTACAAGCATTTATTTTTACAATGTTATCATCATTGTTTATCGGGATGGCAGTTCAAGAACATGACCATCATTAATTAGAAAATTAGAATTTGTTTAATTATTATATAAATTATTTATTATGTACAATTTAATTGGAGCTGGATTAATCGTAATCGGAGGTGGAATCGGACTTGGTCAAATTGGTGGAAAAGCAATGGAAGGTATTGCTCGTCAACCTGAGGCTGCTGGAAAAATCCAAACTGCGATGATTATCATTGGAGCACTTTTAGAAGGTTTAGCATTCGGTGCTTTAATCTTAGGAGCTTAATTAGAACAAAAGACATTTTCCTGCAACGGTTGGTTGCAGGAAATGTTTTCAAGATTAAACAAGAAAGAAATTTAAAAGAACAAATAATACTATACAATGGATCAATTATTAAATGATTTTTCTCCTGGTTTGTTTTTTATGCAAGCTATTATCTTATTGATATTAATTTTATTAATGAGAAAATTCGCTTGGAAGCCAATCTTAGATAGTTTAAATGATCGTGAAGAAGGAATTCAAGAAGCATTAGATGCTGCAGCAAATGCAAAGAAAGAATTGCAAAACTTGAAATCTGATAACGAGCGTATTTTTAACGAAGCACGTACAGAGCGTGATAACATGTTAAAAGAAGCAAGAGAGCTTAAAGAAACAATGATTAGTGAAGCTAAAGAAGAAGCGCAAGCTGAAGCTCAAAAAATTGTTGTAAAGGCTCAAGAAACTATTGCTAGCGAAAAGAAAGCTGCTATTGCTGATTTGAAAAATCAAGTAGCAAATATCTCAGTAGATATCGCAGAGAAAGTTGTAAGAAGAGAATTAACTGACAAAGACAACCAATTAAAATTGGTAGAATCTATGTTAGGTGATGTTACCTTAAATTAATAAGAAAGATGAGTAGAGCAGCAATACGTTATGCAAAAGCAATCTTGAGTTTGGCTCAAGATCAAAAAGCAACTGACAATGTGCAGAAGGATATGTCAAATATTCTTGCAGCTGTTGATCAAAGTGATGAATTAAAAATGCTTTTAGTGAGTCCTGTAATCAAGATGGACATTAAGCGTGAATCATTGCGCAAAGTATTTGCTAGTGCGACTTCAATCACTTATGGACTTTTTGATATCTTGATTGATAATAAAAGAATAGCTTTGTTAGAAAAAGTAGCAAAAGACTATATCACTTTATATGATCAATTAAATAATACTCAAGTTGCCAAAGTTACTACAGCAGTTCCTTTAGATGATACCTTAAAAACTAAAGTTTTAGCTAAAGTAAAAGAATTGACAGGTAATGAAGCTACTATCGAAAATATAGTAGATGAATCTATCATAGGTGGTTTTGTGCTTAGAGTTGGAGATTTGCAGTACAATGCAAGTATCGCTAATAAATTAGCAGGCTTAAAAAGAGAATTAAGTAATAATACATACGTATCTAAAATTTAATAAAAACAGTCATGTATTACACATGACATTTTACATAAATAATTATGGCAGAAGTGAATCCTGCTGAAGTATCAGCAATATTAAAACAACAATTATCTGGATTTGAGGCAACAGCTTCATTGGAAGAAGTAGGGACTGTTTTACGAGTGGGTGATGGTATTGCTCAAGTATATGGGTTATCAAATGCTCAATACGGAGAATTAGTACAATTCGAATCTGGGTTGAATGGTATCGTTCTTAACTTAGAGGAAGATAATGTTGGGGTAGTACTTTTAGGTTCTTCTACAGAAGTAAAAGAAGGTGCAACTGTAAAACGTACACAACGTATCGCATCTATTAATGTAGGTGAAGGAATCGTTGGTCGTGTAGTTGATACACTAGGTAACCCAATTGATGGTAAAGGAGCAATCGAAGGTGAAACTTATGAAATGCCATTAGAGCGTAAAGCTCCTGGTGTAGTTTTCCGTCAACCAGTAAACGAACCATTACAAACAGGAATCAAATCTATCGATGCAATGGTACCTATTGGTCGTGGACAGCGTGAACTTGTAATTGGTGACCGTCAAACAGGGAAAACTACTGTGTGTATCGATACAATTCTTAATCAAAAAGAATTTTACGATGCAGGAGAGCCAGTTTATTGTATCTATGTAGCAATTGGACAAAAAGCATCAACTGTTGCAGGAATAGCAAAAGTATTAGAAGAAAAAGGAGCTTTAGCATATACAACTATCGTAGCTGCTAATGCATCAGATCCTGCACCAATGCAGGTATATGCTCCATTTGCAGGAGCTGCGATCGGAGAATATTTCCGTGATACAGGTCGTCCAGCATTAATCATTTATGATGATTTATCAAAACAAGCAGTAGCATACCGTGAGGTATCTTTATTATTACGTCGTCCACCAGGTCGTGAGGCTTACCCTGGAGATGTATTCTATTTACACTCAAGATTATTAGAGCGTGCTGCAAAAGTTATCGCTGATGATAGTATAGCAAAAGACATGAATGATCTGCCAGAATCATTAAAAGATAAAGTAAAAGGAGGAGGATCTCTTACAGCTTTACCTATTATTGAAACACAAGCAGGTGATGTATCAGCATATATTCCTACCAATGTAATTTCTATTACTGATGGTCAGATTTTCTTAACATCAGATTTATTTAACTCAGGAGTTCGTCCAGCGATTAACGTAGGTATTTCTGTATCTCGTGTAGGAGGATCTGCTCAGATTAAATCAATGAAAAAAGTATCTGGTACTTTAAAATTAGATCAAGCTCAATTCCGTGAATTGGAAGCATTTGCTAAGTTTGGATCTGATTTGGATGCAGTAACTTTAAATGTAATTGAAAAAGGTAGACGTAACGTTGAAATCTTAAAGCAAGCTCAAAACGATCCATTTACAGTAGAAGACCAGGTAGCTATTATTTATGCTGGATCTAAAAACTTGTTGAGAGACGTTCCAGTTGCTAAAGTTAAAGAATTCGAAAAAGATTATTTAGAATATCTTAATGCTAAGCATAGAAATGTTTTGGATACTTTGAAGAAAGGAAAATTAACAGATGAAGTAACTGATACTTTAGCTGCAGCTGCAAAAGAAATATCAGCAAAATATAAAAATTAGTATTAAATGATGAGCATCCAAAGAATCATTGCTTTGGATGCTATTATTTTATTTTGATTTATAAAATGTATTGAATTAAAATCAATACTTAATTACAAAAGAATGGCAAACTTAAAAGAACTACGTAACAGGATTAAATCGGTATCATCTACGATGCAAATTACCAGTGCTATGAAAATGGTATCTGCATCAAAGTTGAGTAAAGCTCAAGAAGCTATTACAGCGATGCGTCCTTATGCAGACAAACTTACAGAGTTGTTGCAAAGCCTTAGTGCTACTCTAGAAGGAGATAGCGGAAGTGTATATGCTCAACAACGTGAAGTAAATAAAGTATTAGTAGTTGCGCTTTCTTCAAATCGTGGATTAGCAGGTGCTTTTAATTCTAATATAGCAAAAGGAGTTAGAGGACTTTGTGAAAATGATTTTGCTGGTAAACAAGTTGATTTTGTTACTATAGGTAAAAAAATTAATGATATTGTTTCTAAAACACATACCATAGCAGCAAATAAAAGTAGCTTATATGATGATCTAACGTATGCTAATGTTGCGGATATTGCTTCAGAATTAATGGAGTTATTTGTAGCAGGTTCTTATGATAAAATAGTGATCATCTATAATAAGTTTAAAAATGCAGCTTCTCAAATTGTAACTGTAGAACAATTTTTGCCAATTGTTCCTGTTCAAAATGATGAGACTTCTGCAAATTTAGACTATATATTTGAGCCATCTAAAGAAGAAATAGTTGAAGAATTGATTCCTAAATCATTAAAAACTCAACTTTATAAGGCAGTAAGAGATTCTTTTGCTTCAGAACATGGTGCTCGTATGACAGCAATGCATAAAGCTACAGATAATGCTACAGAATTAAGAGATGCTCTTAAACTTTCTTATAACAAAGCTAGACAAACAGCTATTACAAATGAGATTTTAGAAATCGTTGGTGGAGCTGAAGCTTTGAATAACTAATAGAAAAGAGTTCTTAAAGAAGAACTATTAATATATAAAAGCCTTGTAGATGTATTCTGCAAGGCTTTTACTGTTTTGCCATACTTTTTTTGTGTTTTTTTGAAAGGTATTATAATTTAAATACTTGTAAATTCGTACTTCTTATATTTTATAAGAATGAGTTATTTATCAATCTTAAATTTTAATTATGAAATTTTTTTTAAAGAGTTTACCATTTTTTTTGATATCTCTAATGTTTTTTTCTTGTGAAAAAGAAATTTTAGAAGATAGTACAGTTAATATTACTAAAGAAGATACTTTTCAGAAAAGTAGTAGTTCATGTTCAATTTCTGTAGATAATGAAGGGGCTATTAGTATAGGTAGTGAAAGAGTTTTTTCAGTTACGCATGACCAAGGAGATAATGAGTCAATATCTTGGAGTGTTTTTAGTGGATTAGGAATGCAAGTAATTGGAAGTTCTAATCAATCAGATTTCCGTGTTAGATTCCTTAACGGATTTAATCAAGGAGTCATTCGTGTTGTCGTTGGCGATTGTGATTTAAGAATAACAGTCAATAAGAATACTGGAATTAATAATGGAGGTTGTAATAGATTGCCAACCCCTGCGCCAATTTATTCACAATTTTTGACACCTGTTCCTTCAGGGTATATTGAAGGGAATTTAGGGGGTAATTATTTGTGTACAGGAACTATAGCGAATGAATTATCAGTTCCATTTGATTCATGTGCTACTTATTCATGGTCAATAACTCCAGCAGGTAGTAGCGCAGGTATATATCCTAGCGGTAATAGTGCTATTGTTGTGGCTAATCATGTAGGAAGATATCGAGTTACATTGATAACGAGAACTGATGCTGGACAAAGAACTGAACAGTTTTTGATTTATGCTGAAAATTGTGACGGTGGAGGTATAGGTATAGGAGGTTTTTAAAGAATCTTTGTGCTATAATTTATAATTACGATGAGTAATTAAATGAAAATCCGATGAAATTAATTTCATCGGATTTTATTATTATTAATTTAATAGTTCTTAGCAGATGTTATCAGAATTGAAAATATGAGCTTTAACTTATGAGTAAACGAAATGAAGTATTAAAAGAGAAGGTTATGATTCATTTGAATATTAAAGTATACCATGATATTCCCAGTTTACTTAATGCAACAACAGCTAATAATTAGGTTAAACGAAATCCAAACTTATTATTCTAATTAGATAAAGTAGCCTTATTGAGATTGATTATTATATTGAGTTGAAATTATGAATGCATATAAAGAAAATGCTTTTTTTTACAGGTTGATTAAGTGCGCTCTTATAGAAGAAAAAGAATTTTATTACTTTATCTATAGAGCGAGATTAAATAATAGAGGAAACAACGTATTTTTCATTCCTATAAGGTCAATGTTGTTTAAGTTTGCCTAAATTCTAACAGATCAAACGGATTTTATATAAAAAAGACAATTAAGAATAAAAATGGAGTTATTGTAGAAAATATTGATGTTTAGGATTATTCAAATGGAATTTATTATCTAAAACAGATAAACAGAGATGTTATTGAAATAAAAAGAGTTTAGAGAAATAGATATAATAAAAAAAGGAAGCTAAATTTAGCTTCCTTTTTGCGGTCTGGACGGGACTCGAACCCGCGACCCCATGCGTGACAGGCATGTATTCTAACCAGCTGAACTACCAGACCAATGCGTTGTTGCGAGTGCAAATATACACTAGTTTTCCTGTTATACAAGCACTTTTTTAAAATAATTTACAACTTTTTTTTAAGTGTTTCATTTTTAAATAATTATAAAGGTTCTTTTTTTTGAATAAATATTATTTATTCACATTACTTCAAAATAGAATACTTATTTCTCATTTAGATACAGTAATAAATGTTTATTTTTGCCTGACTATAGGTATTCTTGGTATTAAATTTGTTTTAACTACTAAGAAATTCATAATATAATAGAATGAAAAGATTTTCGAAAATAAAAAGAGCATTAGTGAAATTAGGTGTTTTGAGTATAATCATTGGATGTACTCAATGTGCAAGTAGCCAGAAATTGGATGATAAGGCTCCGGTAATATTTAAAGATGCGTATTTTCAAAAATGGGTTGGAGGTATAGAATCAGCAGGTTGGGGCTATACATTTTATTTGCCATATGAAAACAATACTAATATAAAGTTAGATACTATCTATTTTAGAGATAAATCTGCAAAACTGGAAAAGAAAACTGACGAACCAGTATATTCTGCTAACATCAAATATCCAGGAAATAAAGTAGAATTGATCATGGATAGTGACCCTAAAAAGGAAGCTAAAAATGAAGTACCTAAATTAGAAAAAGAGAAAATACCATTTGAATTAAAAGAAAATGAGTGTGTAATTCGCTATACTAAAAATGGTAAAGTGGGCTATTTTAAAATTAAAGACCTAAAAGAGAAAAAATTGTTAGCATATCCAATGCAACAAAATCCAAATACTAATTTACAGATTCAACAATAATCAATCTTGGCGATATTCAAGAAACTTTTTAAGCAAACATTTATTTATGGATTGGCAACTGTACTCCCTAGGGTGTTAAGTATTGTTTTGGTCCCATTATTTATAGATGTCTTAGGAAAGAGTAACTACGGAGTATTTTCTCAATTGATGACTTTGTTGATTTTGGGAAATGTTTTGTTATCCTATGGTATGGAAACTGCTTTTTTTAGATTTGTAAATAAAGATAATAGTAAAAAGAAAATAGTTCAGTCCACAGTACTAACATCTTTAACGGTTACTACATTATTATTTTTAGGAGTTAGTTTGTTTTGTAGAACACTACTTAGTAATTATTTAGATTTTGAAGTACAGTATATAACTTATGGTTTGTGTATTTTAGGATTAGATGCACTAGTAGTACTACCATTTGTTTGGTATAGAGCAAATGAACGCCCTATGAGATATGCTATTATTAAAATAGTAAATGTAGCTATTAATTTAAGTTTGAATCTTTTTTTCTTTGTAGGGTTACCTTGGTTAATAAAATCGAACAACAATTTCTGGGATTGGATTCATGTAAAAGAAGATCCAATATCATTTGTTTTTATAGCAAATCTACTCGCTAGCGGAATTACTTTTTTAGTATTACTTCCGTTATATCGAAAGATAAAATTTGGTTTTGATTTTGAAATTTGGAAAGCGATGATAAAATATGCGTTCCCAGTTTTAATTGCAGGAATAGCATTTTCGATTAATGAGGCTTTCGATAAATTATTATTAAAATATTTATTACCTAAAGAAATTGCAGATAGTGAAGCTGGGATATATGCAGCGTGCTATAAACTAGGTGTTTTTATGACATTATTTAGTACTGCATTTAGACTAGGAATTGAACCGTTCTTTTTTAATCATGCAAAGGCAGAAAATGCGAATAATACATATGCTAACATTACATTATATTTTACGATACTAGGAAGCTTAATGGTGTTAGGAATTATAGTATTTATAGATGTTTTAAAAAGAATAATTATTCCAGATCCAACCTTTTGGGAAGGACTTGTTATAGTACCGTATATTTTGATAGCGAATTTATGTTTGGGGATTTATCATAGCTTATCAGTATGGTATAAAATTAGCGACCGAACTCGATTTGGTGCAGTAATTTCTGTTATAGGTGCAATAATAACGATAATACTTAATTATATATTGATTCCAGTATACAGTTATAAAGGATCAGCAATAGCAACATTAGCAGCGTATGGAGTTATGATGATATTATCTTATGTTTTGGGACAAAGATATCACCCAATACCTTATAACATTAAAAAAATAGGAGGATATATAGGATTGTCAATAAGTTTATCAATACTATCTTTTTATATTTTTGATAGAAATTACCTATATACAATACCATTACTATTACTGTTTTTAGTAATTTTATACGTTTCAGAAAAAAAAGAAATACAACGTTTATTAAAGCGTTAATAGAATATAGAATATGCAGATTAATATTATTAATAAATCAGGGCACGAACTTCCTAACTATGAAACGATAGCATCTGCTGGGATGGATTTAAGAGCTAGTATTGAAGAATCTATAGTGCTTAAGCCACTAGCTAGAATAATCGTGAAAACAGGATTGTTTATAGAATTACCTATAGGATACGAAGCACAAGTACGACCTCGAAGTGGATTAGCTGCAAAAAAAGGGATTACAGTTTTAAATGCACCAGGAACGATAGATGCTGATTATAGAGGAGAGATAGGTGTTATTTTAATAAACCTATCAGAAAATGAGTTCGTGATTGAAAACGGTGAACGCATAGCTCAAATGGTTATTTCAAAGCATGAAAGAGCAACATGGAATGAAGTAAAAAACTTGTCAGAAACTACCAGAGGAGATGGTGGATTTGGAAGCACAGGAGTTAAATAATAAAATCAATCAAAACACTTTTTAAGTGATTTAATATCTAAAAAAAATGAAAATTATAGTACCAATGGCTGGGAGAGGATCTAGACTTCGCCCACATACATTAACTGTTCCTAAACCATTAATACCAGTAGTAGGTAAGCCAATTGTACATAGGTTGGTTTCGGATATCGTAAAAGTATTAGGAGAGCCAATAGACGAAATTGCATTTATATTAGGAGATCCAGCTTTTTTTGGAGATGATGTAGTTGATAGCCTAAAAAAGTTAGCAGAAGAATTAGGAGCAAAAGGAACTATTTATAGACAAGATGAACCATTAGGAACTGGACATGCAATTATGTGTGCAAAAGAATCTTTATCAGGACCTGCTGTAATTGCATATGCAGATACATTAATAAGAGCAGATTTCAACCTAGATAAAGATGCTGATTCTGTGATTTGGGTAAAACAAGTTGATAAGCCAGAAGCTTATGGAGTTGTTAAACTTAATGAAAATAAAGAGATTGTAGAATTGGTTGAAAAACCTGAAGAATTTGTCTCTGACCTTGCGGTGATAGGTATTTATTATTTTAAAGACGTAGCTGTTCTTAAAAATGAGCTGCAATATGTTTTAGATAATGATATTATTAATGGAGGAGAATATCAAATTAATGATGGTATAAAACGCATGATGGCTGATGGAAAAAAGTTTGTTACAGGAAAAGTTGACGAATGGATGGACTGTGGTAATAAAAATGTAACAGTAGAAACTAATACAAGAATGTTAGGCTTCTTGAATGCTGATAAAGAACAGTTGATTAGTAATACGGTAATTAATGAAGGAAGTACAATTATAGAACCTTGCTATATTGGAGAGAATGTTGTTTTGAAAAACACAACAATTGGACCTAATGTGTCTATAGGAGACGATTGTGTGCTAGATAACGTGGTAATTAAAAATAGTTTAGTACAGACTAAATCTATCATAAAAAATGCTACCTTAGATAATGCAATGATTGGTAATCATGTAAAATATGATGGGAAATTTACAGCTATTAGTATAGGAGATTATTCTATACTCGAATAAAGGATAAAAAAATGATATTAAAACCTAGTTGTTATCTATTTACAACATTAATGATTCTCTTATGTTTAGGGAAAGAAGTAAGTGCACAAGAAATTGAACCAAAACAAGAAATCAATATAGATGACCTAGGAAATGTCTCAGATAATTTTCAAGAATACTTTTTTGAAGCTTTAAAGCAAAAAGGAATACAGAATTACGATAAAGCTATTGAAGCATTAAATAAATGTATCGAAATTGATGCTATGCCAGTTTATTTGTATTATGAATTGGCTAAGAACCAATTGTCTTTGAAAAAATATGATGAGGCAGAGGTTAATTTTAAAAAGGTAATAGCAAGTGATCCAACTAGAAAATATGCATTAGAAGGACTATATGAAGTATATTATCAATTAAAAAAATATCCTGAAGCTGTAATAGTTGTCGAGAAATTGGCATTGTTTGATGAAATGTATAAAGAACAATTAGCTAGTTTATATTTAATTACTCAACAATATGAAAAAGCATTAAAATCACTTGATGAGCTTGAAGATCGCTATGGTAAAGATGGATATCGTAATCGACTTAGAAAAACAATTCTAGCAAGAACAAGCAAATCAAAATCAGTAAATCAAATCGATTATCTCGAAAGTAAGATAAAAAGTCAACCGTTAGAAGAGCAACATTATCTTAATTTGATTTATGTTTATAGTAACAAGAATAAAGTAGAAAAAATAAAAGAAACAGCTGAGCGTTTATTAAGAGTTAAGCCTAAATCTCATTTGGCACATTTAGCCTTGTATAAAATTTATTTAGATAAAGGTGAAGTTTCTGAAGCAATGAATTCTATGAAAAGAATAATAAATTCTACTATTGATGCAGCTTCAAAGGATAAAGTGATTAATGACTTTATGCTTTTTTTGAATAAACACCCATCATATGAAAAAGATTTTTTTACGATAATTATTAGGTATGCTAAGCAAGAAGAAAATCACGATGTGTATACTCGAATTGGTAACTATTATTTTGATAAAGGAGAGAAAAAATTAGCCCTTAATTATTACGAAAGAGATTTACTAAATAGTGTTTCAGATTTTAATGCATTGAAAAAAATCGTTTTGTTACAATTGGATTTAAAACGTTTTGAAAAAGCAAGTGAAGGTGTAAAATTGGGGTTAGAATTGTATCCGACACAACCATTATTGTATTTGGCTAATGGGATTGCATTAAATCATTTAAAAAAACCAGAAGATGCTATTGAAACATTGACAACAGGTGTAGATTATATTATAGATGATGTAAAAATGGAATCCGATTTTTATAAACAAATAGGAGAAGCCTATTTATTGTTAGGAGATGAAAATAAATCTTCAAGATATTTAGAAAAGTCAAAGCAGTTAAAGAGTAAATTATAATGTTGTAATGAAAAGAACGCTATATTTAATAACATTAGTAGTTGTTTTAATATTCCAAGCTTGTAAAGGGACAAAAAACATAAATACAGTTAAAATTAAAAAGATGAGTGCAAACAAAATAATTGCACATCATTATGATAATAGCTTTGATTTCGAAACTATAAATGCCAAATTAAGTGTTCGATATAATGATGATGAACAGTCATATAATTCGAGTGTTACCTTGAGGATTAAAAAGGATAGTGTGATATGGTTAAGTGCAAAATTTTTAGGGATTACTGTTGCAAAAGCTAAAATTACACCTAGTAAAGTCCAGTATTATTTAAAAGTAAATAAGACATATTTTGACGGAAATTTCGAAATGATAAGTGATTGGATAGGTACTGAATTAGATTTTCAGAAAATTCAAAATTTGTTGTTAGGAGAAGCTCTTTATGATTTGAAATCAGAACCTTATGAGGCTGCAATTAATGAAAGAGGATATTTGCTTTCTCCTAAAAAAGAATTAGCATTGTTTGATAGACTTTTCACAATAGATCCAATTACATTTAAAATGGTTGGTGAACAATTGAAACAAGCTCAAGAGGACAGTAAAGTAAGTGTGAAATATACAGAATATCAGGAGGTTGAAAAACAAAAATTTCCTAAAGCTATCAGAATTGAAGGAACTCAAAAAGAGAAAAGAACATTGATTGAAATGGATTATAGATCTGTTGATTATAATGCAAGAGTAAGTTTTCCGTTTAAAATCCCAGCTGGATTCAAAGAAGTAATTATAGAATGAAATTATTTAAAGTATCATATCTCATAACTATTCTGTTATTATTATTAAGTGTAACTAGTATTGCGCAAAGTAATAAACAAAAAGAATTAGAAGAACAACGTCAACGTATACGACAAGAAATAGAAGAGATTAACAAGCTTCGAGTAGATAATAAAGTAAAAGAACGTTCTGTATTAGATGAAGTTTTAGGATTGAATTCGCAGATTAATATGCGAGAAAACTTTGTAAAAGTTAGTAATCAGCAAATTAATTTATTGACACGAGAAATTAATGGGAATTTAAAGAAGATTGACAAAAACCGTACACAATTAAAAAACTTTAAAGAAGATTATGCTAAAATGATTGTGAAATCATATAAAAGTAAATCGCAGCAAAGTAGAATTATGTTTTTGTTATCATCTTCAGATTTTGTTCAAGCTTATAAGAGGTTACAATATATTAAACAGTATAATAAGTATAGAAAAGAACAAGCTATCTTGATTCAAGAGCGAACAGAAGTTCTACAGAAACTGAATCAAGATTTAATAATTCAGAAAAAAGATAAACAACGCCTAATCGTTGATAATAGAGAGGCTCAAAATCGACTTGAATCAGAACGAAAGCAGCAAGAAGACTTGATGAAGTCTATTCGAAAGAAAGAAGGTGTTTATACAGCGCAAATTCGTAAAAAAGAACAGCAAGCCGATGCTATAGATAGAGCTATTGAAAAATTAATTAAAGCTGCGATTGTAAAGGCGAATAAAGCGAATAAGAAAGCTGGTAAAAAAGTTGCTAAAAAAGGATCGAAAACTACATTTGCATTAACCAAAGAAGCCAAAGATTTAGCAGATAACTTTACAGATAATAAAGGGAAATTACCTTGGCCAGTTGAGAATGGTAGAATTATTAAAAGATTTGGAAAGCAAGCACATCCAACGTTACCTCATATAAAAATAAATAGTAATGGGATCCAAATGGAAACTAGAACCGGTGAAAAAGTAAGAGCAGTTTTTGAAGGAGAAGTTTTAGGAGTCCATAAGCCAAAAGGAGGAGGGCGCTTTGTTCAAATCAGACATGGTAATTATATTACGACATATTATAATCTTGATGATATAAAAGTAAGAGAAGGGCAGAAAGTTACTACAAAACAAGTTCTGGGATCAGTAAGAACTAATTCTAGTACGGGTAGAGCAACAATGAAATTCTTGATATATCGAGATGCTAAAAAATTAAATCCACAACACTGGATTTATAAAAAATAATAAAAAGCGCTAATTTTAGCGCTTTTTTTATATGTTTTAAGATGTAAATAATGCTTTTAATTCAGTAGCATCATTTGGTTTCATTTTTCCAGCTAATACTAAACTCAGTTGCTTACGACGCAAAGCAGCATCATAACGTTGTTTTTCTAATTCCGTTTCAGGGGTAAGTTTAGGAATACGTACAGGACTACCAGTTTCATCTACTGCAACAAAAGTGTAAATAGCTTCATTTGCTTTCGTTTTTAAGCCGGTTTGACGGTCTTCAGTCCACACATCAAGAATAACCTCCATAGAAGTGTTAAAAGCTCTTGAAACTTTAGCTTCAATGGTAACAACACTACCTAAAAGGATACTACGATTAAATGCTACATGATTAACAGAAGCAGTTACAACAATACGTCTTGAGTGTCTTCCAGCAGAGATTCCAGCAGCTCTATCCATACGAGCTAGTAGTTCTCCTCCAAAAAGATTATTTAAAGGATTTGTTTCTCCAGGTAATACTAAATCAGTTAATATAGTGTGAGAATCTTTTGGATGTCTAATTTCTTCCATACTTCATTGTTTTCTGCAAAGATAGGTAGGAATTAGTAAGGATAAGTGCTAATAATCACGAATTAAGAAAGGCGCAAAATTTTAATAAAAAAATAAGACGGACACATAATGAACGAGAACATATCTTCTAAATAGTAAAAGAATATGTCAGAAAAATAAAGATTTATAAATCTTGAATTAACAACCAAGCACCTTGATCTGTATTTTCTCTAATGTTCTGCAAAGCATTATCAGCTTCATTTCTAGTAGCATAACTATTATATACTACTTGGTGTAAACCATACTGATTCACCCCAATAATATGAGCATTATAACCTTGAGCCTTTAATCGCTTTATTTTTTTATTAGCATTTTTTTCTATTCTATAAGCACCAGCAACAATATGATAATTTAAATCAAGGACTTCATTTTCGTCAATTTGGTCATCTTGATTAACTAGTGTAAGATTAAGAATAGCAGGAGGCAAAGGTGATAGAATATCAAAAGTTGCTTCTTGAATTTCTTTCTGCTGTGTCTCTTGTAATTGAATTGATGAAACTAGTTCTTGATTTTGAGTTTCTTTTACAGAATTATTCATGCTCCATAATCCAGACAAACCAATAGTCACAATAGCTGCAGCAGCATATTTAAGGTATGGACGCTGATTACGTTTTTCAGGAGTGAAAGCAATAGGAGCTTTTTCTTCTAATGCAACAACTTTTTCTTTGTATACTTCTCGTTTTACTGCGGGAGATACAAACGAATTTAATCCAAAAGCCTCTGTTAGGAAATTATGCTTGTCTGATGGTTCAAAACATAATGTACTTTCTTCGGAATAATAAAAACTTCCAATAGCATTAAATTGAACATGTTCTCCATTTTGTAATTTAGCAGTAGTACTAATTACAAATTGTTGAATTTGAGAAACAGCAGCTGTATAAGTGATCTTTTCAGCCATCGCAATATAATTAGCAAGTAAACCATCATTGTTTTGCAATTGATTGTTAAAAGAAATCAATTTTTTAGGTGGTTGAAAAGCATGCGTAGTTTCATTGATTTTAGCTGATTGACGTTGTGTCAAAAATGCACCAAAACCAGGAATGATTACACATTCATATCTATATAAAAGTTCGCTTATGTAGTGAGCTGTTTTCATCGTAACAAAGATACATAAAAATTAAAACCCTGTTTAAGTTAAAATTAATGATTTTATCAACATACTCATAAAAATATTGTTACTTGTATTGGTATATAGTTGTTTATGAGTAGAGAAGAGAAACTAATTTCGATGTTAACATTGAAAAAAATTCCAAATTTAGGTGATAGCTCTATCAAAAAATTGATTAGAGAAGTTGGAAGTGCATCGGGAGTTTTAAAAGAAAAAAAGAATAGATTATTAAAAATTGATGGAATTGGAACCTCAAAAATTAAAGAATTACAAAATCCGATATATAAAATCCAAGCAGAAAAAGAATTAATGTTCATCGAAACCCATAAAATTCAAAATTATATTTATGACGAAGAAGCATATCCAGAAAAACTAAAACATTGCTATGATAGCCCTGTTGTGTTGTTCGGAAAAGGAGCTATTAATTTAAATAACCCAAGGGTTATTAGTATTGTGGGAACAAGAAAGGCAACCTCATATGGAATCCAATTTTGCGAGAACTTAATTGAGACAATTAAACCATTGAATCCAATTATCGTTTCTGGATTTGCATATGGTATAGATATTACCGCTCAACGAGCGGCTAACGAAAATGACTTACAAACTATAGGATGCTTGGCACATGGGTTGAATCAAATTTACCCTAAAGTACATTCTAAATATGTTGAAGCAATTGAAGAAAATGGTGGTTTTTTTACTGATTTTTGGAGCACCGATACTTTTGATAGAAAGAATTTTTTAGGAAGAAATAGAATAATAGCAGGTTTAAGCGAAGCAACCATTGTAATAGAAAGTGCAGAGAAAGGAGGATCTTTAGTAACTGCACAAATTGCGAATTCATATAATAGAGAAGTTTTTGCAGTACCAGGGAGAACTACAGATAGTCTTAGCAAAGGATGTAATATGCTTATAAAAACACAGCAAGCTCACATGCTAACAAGTGTAGCTGATTTATTATATATTTTGAATTGGGATCTACATAAACAAAAAGAAACTGTAGTACAAAAACAATTATTTGTAGAACTAGAGCCTATAGAACAACAAGTTTATGATTACCTCATCAATAAAGGGAAAAACACACTAGATATTATTGCAATAGAAAATAAAATGCCTACACATAAAATGGCAACATTGCTGCTTACTATGGAATTAAAAGGAATTATTAAACCATTACCAGGTAAGCTATTTGAAGCAATTTAATGAAAACGCTCTAGCATTTTTCTAGTTTTTTGATGTAATTTCTTCTTGAAAAAATTAGTGCCACCAAGCAAACTACCTTTCCATCCCATAGCTTGAGAAGCCCAACGGTGTAAGTTAAACGAATCTACATGTTTGATGATTTTACCATCTTTAAATTCAAAAGTAGCATCAATAATATTATGAACAGGCCTTCCTGTTTGGCTAAATGTGTACCATGCCTCCCAATGAGCAGAACCTTGATCTTCTTTAGCAATTACTTGAGAAAACTCTAATTTAAAATCAGTAGCATTTTTACAAATCATACGCCACATTTTTGAAGCATCATCATAATCTAGTTTTCCAAAGCCAGGATCTTCAAAACTCATTTCTTTGTGATAACAAGAAATCATTTTATCAGGGTCTAATTCGCTTAAACCAGTATAAAAAGTTGTAATTAAATCTTTCATAGAAACGAGTTTTGATAGGGTGTTTTTTTATATTAATCTAATTTTTCTGTTAGTTTTTTAAATACTTTTTTAGGATTTTTATTCTCATAAAGAACAGCATATACAGCGTTGATGATAGGTGTTTTTGCTCCATTAACTTCATTTAATAAAAAAGCACTTTTAGTAGCATAGTAACCTTCAGCAACCATACTCATCTCCATTTGCGCACTTTTTACTGTATAGCCTTTACCAATCATATTACCAAACATACGATTTCGAGAGAAAACAGAATAACCAGTAACTAATAAATCTCCTAAATAAGCAGAATTATTAATATTACGTTTCATTTTATGCACCTTTTTGATAAAACGTTTCATTTCTCGAATAGCATTACTCATTAATACACTTTGGAAATTATCTCCATAGCCAAGGCCATGTGCAATTCCTGCAGCAATCGAGTATATGTTTTTTAACATAGCAGCATATTCGGTACCAATTATATCGTCGCTTATTTTACAACTGATATACTCACTGGCTAGATTTTTAGCCATAGTTTCTGCTTTATCGGCATCTCTACAAGCAATAGTTAGATATGATAATCTTTCTAAGGCAACTTCTTCTGCATGACAAGGGCCAGTAATAACTCCTATGTTTTCAAAAGGAATATTATATTCTTGATTAAAATGCTCACCAACAATAAGACTTGTTTCTGGAACAATACCTTTTATAGCCGAAAAAATCACTTTATTTTCTAACGAAACGGTTAACTTTTGTAATTCAGTATATAAAAAAGCAGATGGGATTGCGAATATGATATAATCTGCATATTCTATAATTTCATTAATATCACTACTCAACCTTAATTGATCTGTATTAAATTCTACAGAACTTAAATAGCTAGGATTGTGCTCTTGCCTTTTGATATGCTCGATAGCATATTCACTACGCATATACCATCCTATTTCTTTTAGGTTTTCGCTAAGCATTTTTACAATAGCCGTTGCCCAACTACCACCACCAATTACAGCATATTTTAGATTTTCTTTCATCTAAATTCGATTTAAAAGTCATTGAATTATTATTTAATATTCAATGTATGTGTTTAAAATTCCAATATGGGGTTATCAAAATATTAGTATAATCAAATGTATGATTACAAAGCAAATTATGACTCAAATTGTTAATAATTATGTGGATAATTTGCGATTCCAAAAGTAAAGAAAATATAAGTCAATGTAAATATAGTGAAAATCAATTACTTGTGTTTTTGGCATGCCTTTTGGTTCTTCATTAAATGTAATTGTAAAATAGAATGATATGAAAATATTGAAATTACTTTCAGGATACATAATGTTGACTTTTTTATTAGTGTCATGCTCAGCAACCGTTGTTATTGACGATGATCAACCAATTACATTAAATGATTTGCTACATGATTACGAGATATGGTATTTAGATATTGAAAGAACTCAAGGAAATGGAGAAGTACCATTTCTTCAGAAGGCATTTACAATATCTTTTAGAAACGGCACTTTTTATGCTAATAATAACTTAGTTGGTATGGGGAGTAACGGTAATGGATTTGGATTGGATGTAGGGTTTTTCAATACAAATCTAATGGAGTTAACAATTGATCATGATATTGATGGATTGTATGATTTTAGAGTAACGCAATTGGGAGATAACAATATTGAATTATTTAATGCCAGAACAAATACAAGTTATCATTTAATAGGGTATCAGCGCAACACCTTTGATTATGATCAAGTCTTTAATGATAACATTCATTATTTTTTGCAAGAATACGAAGTTTGGGAAAAAAGGTTTACGAGTCAAGAAGGAGTTTTGAATGAATTTGATGAAGAAAATTTTATCCAGTTTTTACCATTTGGTAGCGGAGATAATTTTAAAAGCTCAAAAGATCAAATTGGCACAGATATTGAAATATTATTTTATGATTATCTAGGTCATTATGAGGTAGATACTATTGTAGGAAATAATGCAGTAAAAAAATTAACACTGGATTATGATTATTTGGGCAATGAAAGCTTTGAATTGAGCGTTATTAACGACAGAAGAATAAGATTATATCATCCTGTATCAGGAACAACATATGAATTTGTAGGATTAAATTTAATTCAATACAAAAATGCCGAGAAAATTAAATCAAGGCAAAATGAAAGAAAAAGAATATCGATTACAACTTTTAAGAAGTTGACGAAATAAAGATTTTTTTGGTTGGTTATTTAGTTAGAAATCGCTCTGCAAGGTTAAACTTGTTAGGGCGATTTCTTTTTTAAATATAATAGTAATCCGTATTTTTAAAACCTAAAAAATAATTATGGCGATTCAAAAACCTTTTAATCTGAACCAATGGATTGAAGAGAATAGAGATACTTTAAAACCCCCAGTAGGTAATAAAAACTTATATCGAGATGCTGGAGATTATATTGTAATGATAGTTGCAGGACCTAATGCACGTAAAGATTATCATTATAACGAAACAGAAGAATTATTCTATCAATTAGAAGGTGAGATTGAGGTGCATATTCAAGAGGATGGAAGTAAAAAAACAATGAAATTAGGGCCAGGAGATATGTATTTACATCCTGCAAAAATTCCTCATTCTCCTGTTAGATATAAAGATTCAATAGGTTTGGTTATAGAAAGAAAGAGGGATAAGTTGTCTTCGAATGATGGACTATTATGGTATTGTGATAGTTGTAATCATAAATTGCATGAAGTTTATTTTAAATTAGAAGATATTGAAAAAGACTTTTTGAAGCATTTCAAAGATTTTTATACCAATAAAGAGTTGAGAACTTGTATTCAATGTGGAGATGAAATGCCTGTTGATTCAAGATTTATAGAATGAGTATGAAGTCAAATTGATTAGATATGCGATTAAATAGAGTTATTTTGATTAATTTATGATTGAAATTTAATAAATGATTATAAAAAATGATTCTAAAATTAGCAAAGTACAATTTCAATTCAAAAACACATTATCTTTACACTTTCAAAAAATAAAAAATAGATGGCAGCAATAGCAACAGATTTCGGGATTCAGGAAGCATTACGTCAATTAGGAGTAAACCCAACGAATCAAGGGACATCAACAGGTTCGAATTGGTTCTCATCAGGAGAAGAAATCGCATCATATTCACCGGTGGATGGAGAATTAATCGGTAAAGTGTCAACAACGACTAAAGAAGATTATGAAAAGGTAGTAGCATCTGCATCGACTGCATTTAAGTCATGGAAGCAAAAACCTGCACCTTTAAGAGGGGAAATCGTTAGACAGTTTGGTGAAGAATTACGTAGATTAAAAGAACCTTTAGGAAAGTTAGTTTCTTACGAAATGGGGAAATCTTACCAGGAAGGTTTAGGAGAAGTTCAGGAAATGATAGATATCTGTGATTTTGCTGTAGGTCTTTCTAGACAACTTCATGGTCTAACAATGCATTCAGAACGTCCAGGACATAGAATGTACGAACAATATCACTCATTAGGAATTGTTGGAATTATTTCAGCATTTAATTTTCCAGTAGCAGTTTGGGCATGGAACACAGCTTTAGCTTGGATTTGTGGTGATGTATGTGTTTGGAAACCAAGTGAGAAAACACCTTTGTGTGGAGTTGCTTGTCAAAATATTATAGCAAAAGTTTTAAAAGATAATGATTTACCAGAAGGTATTTCTTGTTTGATTAATGGAGATTATAAAGTAGGTGAAATGATGACTACTGATAAAAGAATTCCATTGATATCTGCAACGGGATCAACTAGAATGGGTAAGATTGTAGCAGCTACAGTTGGAGAACGTTTAGGAAAGTCTTTATTAGAGTTAGGAGGAAACAATGCAATTATAGTTACTCCAGATGCTGATATTAAAATGACTGTAATTGGTGCAGTGTTTGGTGCTGTTGGTACAGCAGGACAACGTTGTACATCAACACGTCGTTTAATTATTCATGAATCTATTTATGATACAGTAAAAAATGCAGTAGTTGATGCATATGGTCAATTGAGAATCGGTAACCCATTAGATGAAAACAATCACGTAGGGCCGCTTATTGATACTGACGCAGTAAAAGGATACCAAAATGCATTAGAACAAGTAGTTGCACAAGGTGGAAAAATCGTTGTTGAAGGTGGTGTACTTTCTGGTGAAGGTTATGAAGGTGGATGCTATGTGAAACCAGCAATAGCTGAAGCAGAAAATTCATTTGAAATCGTACAACACGAAACATTTGCTCCAGTATTATATTTATTAAAATATTCAGGAGATGTTGAAAATGCTATTGATGTACAAAATGGTGTAGCTCAAGGATTATCATCGGCGATAATGACAAACAATTTACGTGAAGCTGAGCGTTTCTTATCTGCTGCAGGATCAGATTGTGGAATTGCAAATGTAAACATTGGAACTTCTGGAGCTGAGATCGGTGGAGCTTTTGGAGGAGAAAAAGAAACTGGTGGAGGACGTGAGTCTGGATCAGATGCTTGGAAAGTGTACATGAGACGTCAAACAAATACAATTAACTATACAACAGAATTGCCATTGGCACAAGGAATCAAATTTGATTTATAAAATATAGTTTGTATATAAACAATAAAATGGCTCGATACAATATCGAGCCATTTTTGTATAAAGAATAGTTGCTATTATTTTTTTATAAATTTTCGAGTAATAGTTTGTTCTCCAGCAGTTATTCTTACAAAGTAAGTACCAGCTGCTAAGTTTGAAACATCTATTTGGTTATTTACTTCTTTTGAAGTAAACTCTTTACTTAAAACACCATACATTGAAAATACTTTAATAGCATCTATAGGTGTGTTTTGAGAGTTTATATGTAATGTGTTCAATGCAGGGTTTGGATAAATTGTAAAATCCTTATCGTTGATATCACTCAGTGGATGAGTTTCTATACGATTCGAAAGACTACTTCCTATACAAAACTCAGTTGATTCTTCAGAATCGAAATCACCTCCAGTAGCGATATTACCAGAAGAAGAGGATAACGTATATGACCCATTACCATATGAACAACAAATACCATCTCCAAAAGAATCTGTAATTGTAAAAGTATAAGTACCAGCAGCCAAGTTGTCGATAGTCTCATTAACCGTAGACCCGTCAGGATTAGAAGAAGAATAATTTTCTGAAGCAACTACAGTTCCATTTGCATTTGTAATGGTCCATCCAGTCTCTTCAGGATAATTGTCTAGAGTAATTGAAAGGTCGATAGCACCATTAACACAATTACCACCAGTATCGCCACTAGATGTTATGCTAAATTCGTCTATAGCAATATCAGCTCTCCAAGTATTACCAGTTACTCTGTTAAAGCGTAACTGAAGACCATTACCAACATAAGAAGATAGATCAATTGAAACAGCTAACCAAGAATTTCCTTGATTTCCAGTTTGATTCCATAAACTATTCCAAGTTGTCCCATTATCATTACTTGCTTCTAATGCAATAGATCCCATGTTATTATCTCCATACATATGATATTTGAAAGATAAAGCAGCTTGATTAGCATTATTTAGATCAAAGCAAGGCGAATTTAAAATAGCCTTTTTATTAGGGTAACCAGTTCCATTTCCTGATGCTTCTACATAGATATAATAAGAACCATCTGCTGCATTAGACGGACCAGTATTATTAGATGGAGTCCCATTAGTATCAACAGACCAATCTAGATCATCATTAGTATCTTGAGTCCAAGCACCAAGCGTGTTTTCAAAACTTTCGGAATAAGGAGTATTAATACCTCCATTACATCCACTACCACCTGCAAGAGTAGTTACCGAAATTGAATTACTAGCTGTAGATTGATTTCCAGCAGCATCTTTAGCAATTACAGAGAAAGAATAAGTTGTTTGTGGAGTCAAGCCAGTAACTATAAGAGATGTAGTATTAGAAGATCCAATTACAATACCATTTTGTAGAATATCATAAGCGGTAACTCCTACATTATCTGTGGATGCTGTCCAGTTTAATGTTGTTCCTATTGCAGTTGTATTTGATGCAGTGACATTAGATGGAGTAGATGGAGCTTCATTATCTGGTGCTACTTCCTCTAGTTTAAATGCGGCTACATGGCTTTTTCTAACGTTATTAGGTCCTTTCATATATTCTCCAATATGCCAAAATGTTCTATCATCAAGTGGGTCTATAGTCATTTGAGAATAATCACCATAACGACCATCTCCTCTGTTGTTTTGACGATCACCATTCACAATATCTTGTTCGATTACCGTCATTGTATTTAAAGGATCAGTAGCTAATCTTCCTGTATAACGTAACGATGTATAAACAGTACTGCTTACTATCGTATAAGCAAGTCCAATATTCCCTTGAGAATCCATATTTATACTTCCGCAAAAAGCACTATGCCCATCAGGTTGAGTATAAGTCCCTTCTTGATAAATTGTCCATGGAGCACCATCACTAGTCTGTCGTAATTCATACCAACGTATTCCTGCTAAACTATCATTTCCGTTTAGGTCAACAACAAAATTCATTACAGCTGAATTATGAGTAGGAAACCTTCTGTAATTTGTCATATACATCATTGTTGCTTGCAAAGCATCTATATCAGGACCGTTACCAGGTTCATCCAAATTTTGAAACGAACCATTGTCAAATACACTATCAAAGGGACTTGTGTTAATTAACTGTGGACTTGAAATAGTAGAATTTGCAGTATTATTCCAATTTACATTAACTGTCCAAACTTTTAGATGATCTTGAGAAACTCCTGACCACGAATCATCTTGTAAGTAGGCAATAGGATGTCCTATGCCTACTGGAGGTAAACTTGTACCTGTAGCATTGAATCCACCAGGACTATAGAAACCATTTGTTGTAACATTAGGTAATGGAAAACCTACCATTTGAACATTAGTATCACCAATAAGCATTTTATCTCTTTCTACTGCAAATATTACATCATTTGATGAAGGAGCATTTTGGTCTTTATTAGCAGTAATGTAATAGCCATCACTCCAGATAGACAATTTTTCGTAATCAGGAAAAGTCCCCGTGTTGAAACGATAAGTGTACCAACCATCATTTACTGGATCTGACCCTTGACATATAGCAATTAAAAAACCATTGGGAGAATCACTAAATTCCATAATAATGAAACGATCTGCAAAATTATCATATACAACAACTGGATCTCCTAAGGTTTCCCCAGGGAAAATTGTAGCTAGAGAAGCTTCTGGTAATAAAACGTTTCCATTTCGATCCAAAATTCCGAAACCAGAATTGAATGCATATACATAATGATTAGGGCCTATAGCTCCAGTAGGATCGTTTAGTACTGTACCAGAATGCGCTCCAAAAGATGCTGACGGAGCAAGAACTTGTCTTGATAAACTGTTTTTTTGTTGCATAACTAATGGATCTCCGTTTTTAGGAAGTCCTTTGCCAGGGATAATAGTATTGCTTCCTCTTCGTTTAGGCGGAGCAACATGTTCAAAGCCTTGTGCTGATATAATATTATCCATTTTTGATAATGCAGGGATAATCCTCATATACGCGGCTTTACTTTGAGAAGTCGATTTCATTGATGTATCTTGGGTATTACCTGTGAAAAGGCAACACACAGAAAGTATCAATGTGTAAAAAAGATTTGTTTTCATGATGTGTGTGATTTAATTGTTGATAGCTATAAAAATACGTTAAAGACATAGAATTTAAATATGCGTTAACCGTAGAATATAAAAGGTGTATGTTGATTGTGAGTGTGTTGTGATTGTTTTTGCTGTGTGCTAATAAAAGCTTAGCTTTGAAAATAAAGGACAATGAAAACCCATAGAAGAGAAGTTTTTTTTCTTTCAGGTACAATGTGTGATGAACGATTATGGAAATATGTATTTCCTTATTTTGAAGAAAAATTTGTACCTAGATATATAGATATAACCAAAGGAGAATCTTTTGATGAAATCAATGAAATAATTTATAAAACGATAAAGAAACCTTCAGTTTTAATTGGTTTTTCTTTAGGAGGATATGCAGCATTAAACTTTGCAATTTCTTTTCCTGAAAAGGTATCGAAGTTAGGGTTAATTGCGGTAAGTCCAGTTGGATTAGACTCAGAAGAAAAAAAAATGAGAGAGCAAACAATTTCTTTTTTAAGCAAGCATGTTTATAAAGGGATTTCTAAACAAAGAATACACCAATTTATACATCCAGATCATCGTACTAATGAAAAAATAATTGAAGTAATAAAAGAGATGGATCAAGATTTAGGTAAAGAAACTTTAATACGTCAATTAAAAGCAACTTCTCAACGGAAATCGCTTTTAACTGAAGCTGAAACATTATTAATACCTATTTTATTAGTTAGTGGAGAAGACGATATGTTGGTGCCACCCACAACAATGCATGATTTTAAAGAACATTTAAGAAATGGTACTTCATATATAATTAAAAAAACAGGACATATGATACCTCTAGAACAACCATTTAGATTAAAAGATGTCTTAATACCTTGGATTGGATCGAATTAATTGTTTTTTGAAGTTATATATCCAATTATAGATAGAACGATTATTACAAGAATAACTGTGAAAAATATTTTCCAAAATGAATAAGGTCTTTTTCCTGAAATCGTTCCTGTTTGTCCGTTAATATAAAAGCGATATTTTTTTCCAGTATATTGATAGGCACTTATATATACAGGTAACAAGATATGTTTAAAAGTTTCATCACTTAGTTGCATCTGTATTTGATGTACTCTTTGTGTATCACCTCCAATATCTTTTCTAGCCCAAGAACGCGCAATTTTTTCTGCTTCCTTTGTTGAAGATAAATGACCTTCTTTTAATGGAATAGTGTACTTTTCGGTAACAAAACCGGATAAAAAATTACTATTAAATGATTGCAAAGCATCTAATTTCCAATTAGAGATTTTTTGAGGAATGGGATTTCTTTTTTGATCAGAAGCTTTGATTAAAGTATCATCAACAAAACCTTGAATATCACCATTAGCTGGTGACCAACGTGTTCGTTGTTCTTGACGTGTGCGAGTTACTGTCTTTCCATTCTCAGTAGTTGTATAAGGAACAGTAACATAATAATAATCACCTCGTTCTCCTCTGTATTGTGCATATAGCTGAGCGTCAAAGGTCCAATAAGGTAAATACAAACCTTTGGTGTGTTGTGGATCAAGCGCAGCTTTTTTAAGATTATTAGGAGCAAACCATAATCCTTTTACCCAGTTAGAAAAAATTTGATGTGATTTTTTTTGATCAAATTGAAAAGGTAAGATTGCTCCAGGAAGAATCCAGTCTTCTTTTTGAGCATCTTCGATAATTAAAGGTGTGCTACAATATACGCAATGTAATGATTT
Source organism: uncultured Aquimarina sp. (assembly GCA_947498595.1). Taxonomy (GTDB): domain Bacteria; phylum Bacteroidota; class Bacteroidia; order Flavobacteriales; family Flavobacteriaceae; genus Aquimarina. The sequence goes on along the minus strand of CANMKX010000020.1, from coordinate 7,720 downwards.
GTAATTTTCTTCAATATGTTGATTTGCACCACAATTCTTACATTGTAGCATTAGTATTTCTTCAGAATGAGATTGTGATCCTAATTCTTTTAAATATGGTTTTAAATCGAGTTCTTGAAACTCTTGACCGTCTTGTTCTATTGTTTCCTCATGACCACAATATTCACATTTAACTTGAGCAGTACCAGGTTTATATTTTAATTCAGCACCACAATTGATGCATGCTTTTTTTTGTTCAGCTACTCCTTTTTTTTCGGTATCCATAAATAGTATTAAAACACATTAATAATTGAATCATTAATGTGTTTTAGATATAAATAATTAATGATTTTAACTATAGGTTAGGTAATGGAGGGGGTGTATTACCACCTAAGAAAACTTTTAATTCCTCAACATCCTTTAAAGCAGACCAATTAGCCATGCCTTGTTTCCAAACTAAAGAATCTTTATTAACAGTACGATTTGCAAATAAAGACTTTAACTGTTCAAAAGAAACCGGTCCAGATTGTTGGCCATTAAATGCGTAAAAATATTGAACCTGTGCAGGCATTGGAGGTGGTGTTCCTTGCGTGTTATTAGGTTGTTGATATGTTTGCTGTTGAGGTTGTTGTGATTGAGTTGGATTCATCATACCTCCCATTTGTTGAGCCAAAGCGAATCCCATTCCCATTCCCATTCCAGCTCCAGCTGTACCGCCTTCGTTAGCAGCAGCTACTTCAATTGCCTTAGCAGCTTTAAATTTAGTAAGCTTATCTAAGTCAAGTTTGTCTAAACGACTATACTCATAAATCTCTTTTTTAAGATCTTCTGGCATCGATACATTTTCGATGTAGAATTTTTCAAGGGATATCCCTACAGAATTGAATTCTGCTTGCATAACTTCTTGACAAGTTTCAGATAATTCATTTGTGTTCTTGGCATAAAGTTCAATAGGAAGATTAGCTTCTCCAATAGTATCTGTAAAGCGAGTAGTAATTAAGCTTTTTAAATGCTCATTAATCTCATAATTGGTGAAATTTGCATCAGTACCTACAATATCCACAATAAATTTACCGGCATCATTAATTCTGAAAGCATAGGTTCCAAAAGCTCTAACTTCTACAAAACCAAAACGATCATCATTAAGTGTAATAGGGTTTTTTGTTCCCCATTTTTCATCAGTAAACAAGCGTGTGTTTACAAAATAAACTTCCGCTTTAAAAGGACTGTTAAATCCATATTTCCAGCCTTTCAAAGTGCTAAGTAAAGGTAGGTTTTGTGTGCTAAGGGTATATGTTCCAGGAGTAAAAACATCGGCAAGTCTACCTTCGCTAATAAAAACAGCTGTTTGCCCTTCTCTTACAATAAGTTGTGCTCCATTTTTAATTTCATTTTGATAACGCTCAAATCGATGTACAATAGTATCGTTTGTGTTATCAAGCCACTCTATGATATCTATAAATTCGTGACTAAGCTTTTTCTTTATTTCATCAAAAATCCCCATCAGTAGTTTGTTTTTTTAATTGTTTCCTAAAACTACAAAATACTAAGATTTCTACTAAATTATTTTTAAGATATTAAATTTAGGAGTGTTTCTTAATGTTAAAAGATATTTTTTAAATTTTACTAAACAAAAATAATGCGTGTACATGCATTATTTTTGTTTGTGTAACATATTGATTCGTAGTGTATTTTTTTTATTTTGTAAATTTAAATTGTGTTTTAGTTGTTTTTATAATGCGTGTACATGCATTATAAATCACACAAAAAACTACAATTTATTTTTTGAAGTAATCATTAACTTATTTAAACGATCTAGTTGTTTTTCGCCAAGAATTTCTTTGTATTTTAAATTTAATTTCTTCCAACAAGCAAAAATTTTACCTACTTCATCGTCTAATTTTTCTGTTTTTACTAACAAACTGGTTCTACCTTTTGATTTTCTTACGATATAGCCTCTTGCAACCATTTTGTCAGCAAGTCGTGTAACAGTAGATGGTTTTAAACCAATTTTTCGAGCTGTATCAGCTGTTGGAATTTCTTTAAATTGATATACGATCATTAATAAATAGGCATAAGATGGAGTGAGGCCTAATGGAGCAAAACTTTCTTCTGCTAAAACAGTAACTTCTCTATACAAACCACTCGTAGTATAATATAGACAGTCTTTAAATGATTCTTCAAAATTCATAAAACAAATGTATAAAATACTAAGAAATACTTATATAAAAGCATTTTTTATAATTGATGATTTGATGATAAATAATAAGATGCGTTTTATAAGTAGAAGCAAAACAGTTAATTAGATTTAATAAAAATTAACTAGTAAATTTTGATTTACAAAAAAAAGAAATACATTTGCATCGCAATTGCTACTGAAAGCATTGTCTTTAAACTTAAATGAAATGTTCAAAATAACCTTACATAACGAAAATCCTGGAGCTTGTTATCAGCTCATGGTGCGATGTAAAGGTTAGTGAACACTAACAATATTCTTCAAACCCTGAGCTATTAAACTCAGGGTTTTTATTTCCAAAAAAGTACACGTACGTATGCAAGAAATAATCAATTAACAATTGACTATGAATCATAATGGTTTCTGGTCAATAAATATCAATCTTTTAAAATTTGACTATATGAAATCATGGAAACACTATACATTACGGAGAGCAGTACAAATGAAAATGTTGTACGAAAAGTAACTCAAGGAGATAGCTATCCAATATTAGTAGAGAAAATCTATTTAGCAGAAAATAAACCTCAAGGTTATAACGGTACAATTGCTTCTATTTTGTGGATGTATTTTGCAAAAACGAGCAAGGTTAGAAACAAATGGAGAAGAAATGTATTAAAGTCATTATTCTTAAAATTATATGATGAACACTGTTTTGAGGTTCTGCAAAATGTTAATTATGTTGAGGTTGTATATAATGTTAGCGCCTTTGGAAATAGATTTATTCGAGATTTAGAATATTGGAAACCTACTGATAATACACCCGTAGAAGAGCAATTAAAATCATTGATTGTTTATTGTTTTGCAAAATATGATACACCAATGTTTCTGATAACCTCATTTTTTGGAACTCAAAAAAAATACATGCTTTGGTATGTGCAATTAGGAGTTGGAAGAAGTGTTATGTCTCTTGATGGAATTCCATTTGGTTTTACAAAAAGAATGGCATTCGAATTTATAAAAACTCCCATAGGACTTGATGTTTCACAAGCATTGGTTAGAGCACAAGCTATTGTTTATGGAGCAAAGGAGAAGCAAATAACAGAAATGATTTGGTCGTCTTTAGTTTCGATTGAAGTAAAGGAGAAATTTTGGAAAACAGTGCTTCAATTTTTTTCGACAAGGGAAACCACTTTTAATATAATAAATCAAATTATAGCGTATTTGTCTTATTGCGTCAAAAGAGATCCGTCGTATTCTATGAAAGGTAGAACATTGGACGTTTTAAAGAGACAATCAGCAGTATGGTATGAGGAGGTTTTTAGTAATAAAGAAATAAATAATGTGTTGAGATGGAAATCAATAGGAATGCAAGGTTTTGATGATTACGTAACCATAGGAGGAAAAGAACAACTTTATAAAATTGTAGAGTTATTAGATTCTCAAGCGTTGTATGAAGAAGGGGATGATATGAAACATTGTGTAGCATCCTATACAGATGAATGTTACAATGGAGAAAGCGCTATTTTTTCTATGAGAAAATACAAGAATAATAGATTAGAAAAATTAGCAACTATTGAGATTGAACCAGCTACGAAACAATTAATTGAAGTTCAAGGAGCATATAATGAAATGATATCTAATGAAGCTAAAATGGTATTAGAAAAGTGGATGCAAATTGAAGCGATTACTATCGAGAAACCGATCGTAAATGAATATGTAGAGGAAAGTTTTGGACTTGATTATGAATACCTCAATGCTAGACGAGAAGGTTTAGAGGCAACTAATAGTGATATAAAAATACCTGTAGGAATTGTTCTCTGGATCATTTGGATAGTTTTTAAGTTATTAATGATATTATAAATGAACTGTAACAGGAAAAATGCAGAAGGAAGTAATTGAAATATAGAAGTCAATTACATAATGAATAAAAGATTATGGCAAAATTAAAATTAAAAGGCAAAGACCTTATTAATATAGGATATCCAAAAGGAAAAATAATAAGCATAACGATTGATATAATGCTGAAACACTTTAAAAAAGAACGGAAAGATAAAGTGTTACAACGATTAAAAACAATTTTAACAACTCCAGAAAAATATATAGAAGATGAAATTGTAGGAAGAATAGCAGCGATGTTAGTAGAACCCATAAAAACAGCTGAACGTGAACTAAATATGAAACGTGCACCGTATGAAATTTTTGGAGAAAATGGTATAACAGAAGAAGCTAAACAACAACTGTCTACAGCACTGAGATTACCAATTGCAAGATCAGGAGCACTTATGGCGGACGGTCATGTGGGGTACGGATTGCCAATTGGCGGAGTGCTAGCTACTGAAAATGCGGTTATTCCGTATGGAGTAGGTGTTGATATAGGATGTCGAATGTGTCTAAGTATTTATGATATAAAAATATCATATCTAGATGGACATAAAGATAGATATGTACAAATGCTACAGGACCACACTAAATTTGGTAGTTATGAGACACATAAAAATGTCCCCATGCATGCAGTATTAGAACACCATGCTTTTAAAGAAATTCCTATGGTTAAGAAATTACATAACAAAGCTTTTAAGCAATTAGGAAGTTCTGGTGGAGGAAATCATTTTGTAGAATTTGGTAGTGTAGAAATAACAGATATCAATAACGAATTTGGACTTCCACTAGGGAAATATGTAGGAGTATTATCGCATAGTGGTTCAAGAGGATTGGGGGCAACGATAGCAAAACAATATACACGTTTAGCAATGAAACAAAATCCTTTGCCACAAGGGGCAAAAGAACTTGCTTGGTTAGATCTTACTACTCAAGAAGGACAAGAATATTGGATTGCGATGAATCTTGCAGGAGATTACGCTTCAGCTTGTCATGATGATATTCATAGACGTTTGTCAAAAGCTTTAGGAACAAAACCTTTAGCAGTTATAGAAAATCATCACAATTTTGCTTGGAAAGAAGAAGTGAATGGTAAAGAAATGATTGTGCACCGTAAAGGAGCAACGCCTGCGCAGAAAAATGTGTTAGGTATCATTCCAGGATCTATGACTGCTCCAGGATATATTGTACGTGGTAAAGGAAATCCATTATCAATTAATTCTGCTTCTCATGGAGCTGGGCGACAATTGTCAAGACGTAAAGCAAAAATGAGTATCACAAATAGCGAAATTAAAAAAGTTTTGAAAGACCATAATGTCACATTGCTAGGAGGTGGTGTTGATGAGGCTCCAATGGCTTATAAGAACATAGAAAAAGTAATGGCAAATCAAACAGAATTAATAGAAATTGTTGGTACGTTTCATCCAAGGATTGTTAGAATGGATGAAAACTAAAGCAAGTAATATATAGTTCGAAAACTAATTAAAGAGCATTAGGGATAGTAGTGGCATCCTTTTATACTGTATAGGATAAAAGATATAATGGATAGCCCGCCATAGTCAATCTTAATTGAACTATGGAATGCCCTAAATAAGTTAAAAAAATGGCAATAGATACACACGAAATTTTATATATCAAAGCATTGGATAATTACCCATATGATGTAGAAGAATGCATAGATAAATTACAATATGTGATTAGTGCGAATTATAATCATGTAGGAGCACACTATTTATTAGGAAGAATTCATCAAGAACAATTAAAAGATTATGCCAAAGCTCGTTTCCATTATCAGATGGCGTTAAGTTTAGATCATACATTTACACCGATATATGGATGTTATATAGGCTTGTTAATCGATTTGAATGCGTTTGAAGATGCACAAAAAACAATAGAAATTGGAATTACAATACCAGGAATTGATATTGCATATTTGGCTTGTCTTGAAGGAATTCTTTATGAAAAACAAGAATTGTTTAAAAAAGCAAAGAAATTATTTAAAAATGCAAAAATAAAGGCATTAGATAATGAGTATAGAAGCTTTCTGGATGAGCAATTAGATAGAATAAAGGCTAAAGAGAAAGAGTTGAAACCAAGTAAAGTAAAAAAAGCAAAGAAAAAGTCAAAAAAGAAATCGAAAACAAAATCTAAGAAGAAGAAAAAATGATAAAAGAAGAATTTTGGATACAAATATCATCTGGTCAAGGGCCGGATGAATGTTGTTTGGCAGTAAAAGAAACACTGAAAAAACTAGAATATTATTTTCAAAAAGATTATACATATGTTGTTGTAGAAAGAAATAGAGGGACAAATGGCAATTACAAATCTGTTTGGATAAGGACAATTGGCGATAAAGATCGTTTTGAGATGGATTGGAAAGGTACAATTCAATGGGTTTTTAAAAGCCCATTTAGGAAATCATGCCATAAAAAGAATTGGTTTATCGGGATTGAAACATTTAACATACCTAAAAAGACAGTATGGTCCTTAAATGAAATAGCAATAAAAACGTCACGGAGTTCTGGAGCAGGAGGGCAACATGTAAATAAAGTTGAAACTGCAGTTACGATCAAGCACCTTCCAACAGGTATTATTACTAAATCTGAAAATGAGCGATCACAGTTAATGAATAAAAAAATAGCATTAGAAAGGTTAGAAATAGCAATAGCTACTGTGAGTGAGAAAAAGAAAATTGAAGCAAATCGAAAGAAATGGATGCAACATAAGCAACTAGAAAGAGGTAATCCTTTAAAAATATTTAGAATATGATTTGTTATGTGTATTTTTAACTTATACAAATCATAAAAAATCAAACCATGAAAAAAAACATGTTACAATTGAAAGGGGTTACTGTACTATCAAAAAAGGCACAAATGTCTATAAAAGCCGCGGGAGCTGTTGGTCTTTGTGATGAATCAAGAAATTGCCCTAGAGGAACTGATTGCCGAGGAGGATTATGTTATACAAATTCTGGAGGTGGAAACTGTAATGAACCTATACGAATATGTATGGATCACGAAACAGGATGTGGTTGTGTATATGTGTATAATTAAAGATATGTAATCTTGAAATGATCAGAATTTTTTCTGATCATTTTTTTTGTAATGTGACTCTATAGTTAATCACTATATTACTAGAGTCAATAAGAAAAACCTTTCCCTCATTCAAAGAGTATGTTCACGCATTCTATCTTGATCAAATGAAAAATGAATACTATTTTACGAGTTAAATATTTTAAAGATCAAAGAAAACTACATAAAATTAGACGAATGGTATTTTTGGTTTTTTGTAAATACTTTTATAACAGTTTGTTGTTGTATTAACTAGTATAAATAAGTTGCCAAAAACCTTTTGAAAAAGGGGGGATTTCCCCTGTGTAAAAAACTTGTAATAATTATGGTTCTACCATATATTTGTTGTCTTACTTATTATTAGGTAAGACCTTTATAAACATCAATAAAGACCTAAAAAACGAACAATTATGAGAAAAATGTTGCTTAGCAGCTTACTGTTGCTATGGAGTAGTATGAGCATAGCTCAAGAAATAAATGTAAATACCTCGCCCCCAGAATTACCTACAATTTTACCGGCCTCGCCTACCGTAGCGAGTTTAATGCGATTTGAAGAAGTTCCTGTAGATAATTATAGTGGACAACCATCTATCGGAGTTCCTTTGTTTAGTAGAAA
>CANMKX010000019.1 GCA_947498595.1 uncultured Aquimarina sp. | reverse complement strand
CTGTTCTTCTTTTCTCATAATTCTGTCTGATTAAAATTAACAATTAAATTTAGTTCAGACAGAGTTCAGTTTACACCCTCGATATTAGGATGAAATGAAATAGATCTCACATTTCTAGTTAAAATATTTTTTTTTTCTAATTTTTTCAATGTTCTGGTTATCACTTCACGAGTACAGTTTATATCGTTGGCTATTTGTTGATGAGGGATTGATATACTGTTAGAATTTTGTTGTGATATTTTTAATTTTAAATAACTAATCAAACGATCTTCTATAGATTCATCTGTAAAAAATTGAATTACCTTTAAAACAGAATTATAATGATATTGATGGGACTTCATAATTAGTCTTCTAAAAAGAGGAAATTCTATAGACCACTTTGTGATTTTACGTATAGGTAATGCAATTAAAATACATTCCTCTAAAGCAATAGAAGAAAAATTCACAGAATAACCATTAAATAAATTTGTAAGACTAGCAACACATACCTGTTTTGAAGTAAGAGAATATAATAATGTTTTTTTGTTATTACTTTCTATGTAAAGTTCTAAAGAACCTTTAATTAGTAAAGAGGTATATTCTAAAGAATAATCTTCATAAAAAAAATATTCTCCTGCTTTATATTTTTTTACACTAGCATTATTAATAATAAGTTCAATTAAATTAGGAGGTAAATTAAAATTTATTAAATGTTCTTTAAGAGTTAATTTCATACAATATTGATTAAAATGTTGTTGCATTAATTTTTTCTAATATAACCGTATTTGGATAACGCGAAATAAGGTGTTGATCTTCCAGTTGTTTTAAAATTGTATAAACAGTATTTTTTGAAATATTCAAATCAGAAGCTATTTCAGTTTTTGAAACTTGTAGTTTTTTAGTTTTATACAAAACACTTTTAGTAATCAAATAACTAAATAAGCGCTCTATTATAGGTTTTTCTAAAATATAATGTAGTGTTTTTAGTAAATGATGATTGTTATGATGATAACTAGCCATTATAGCATGTTTTAATTCTAAGTTAACAGAAGATAATTTGATTAAGACTTCATTTGGAACCCATAATAAAGTAGTATTTCGTATTGTTTTAATAGCAATTTGTATAGGAATATTTTCGTAAATATTCATAAAGCTGATGATACCATGATTAAAGTCGTTAATGTGATATAGTAACAAAGCATTTTTCTTCTCATTCATAGTTACTTTAACTAAGCCTTCTAATAAAAAAGCAGATTGAGTTACTATAGCTCCTTTTGAAACGATAAGCTCATTAGGAGAATAATTTTGTGTATACCCATGATTAGATAATTGCAACAATATATCTTGTGATATTTTATAATCCATAGAATAATAAATGATAGTTAATTATAAGACAAGATCGTAAAAAAGAAAAAGAAAATAACTACAAAAAAGGGATCTAAACTTGTACATTTTATATTGTAAAAGTAAAAAATAATATTGGTTAATGAATTAACAATATTTTATGTTAATAGGTTAAATTTAATATAAAAAATAAATAAAATAATAATTATTTTTTTTAATAGAATTGATTAAAATCACATTGTGATTTTTAATAATGAAAGACTAAAAAATGAACTATTAAATTTTAATACTTACCTATAATATATAATTAATTATGTTAATTAAAAAAGAAAAAAATTGTAATATAATGTTAATATGTTTTTTAAAAATTAATGCGGAAATGTAAATGAAAATGATAAGCATCACAATGTGATTTTTAAGAATCAGTGATTTGCATCAATCTGATAATGAGCTTTTTTGAAGATATTTGATTTAAGCAAATGAGATAGATATCTCTATTAAAAACTTTAAAAATTGTATTTATGAAAAACAAGAGAATAAAAGCCATTACATTTATGGCATTAACATTAGGTGTTAGCTCAATAGCAAATGCTCAATTATATCGTGAAAGACTTAGTGATCAAGCAGGAATCTCTTTAAGAGCGAATAATGATAGTTCTAGCAATGCAGAATATTTTCGATTTTATACAGGAAGGTCAAATGAGACAAATGGTACTAATTATATAGCAGAATTAAGTCATAATAGACTAACACTTAATGGAAGATTTTCTTCTGATGGATTAAATGTTGTTGATCCTGTCGGAAGTCATTTTATATTACAATCTGAAAGAGGTTTAACCATTAGATCTGATTTTGATAATAATAATAGTAGTAGTGAAACTATAAGATTTATACGTGGAAATAACATTGTTGCAGAAGTATTCAATGACGGAATGAATATGACAAGGTTAATAGCTAGAAATAGTACATTGCCTATACGAGTTGGAAATACGGATGTAATGGATTTATCTACTAGTAGAATAGCCTTTAGGAGAAATATTATACTTAATACTAGTGGTAATAATAGAATAGGAATTGGAACGGCTAATCCAACTAAAGAATTACATATTAACGGTGAGGTAAGAATAGATAATGGAAGATTATTAAGTAATGGTGATATGATTTTTAGACCAGGATTAACTGGTAATGATCGCATAGAATTTAGAAATTCCTCAAACGAAGAAATGGCATATATTCAAGATGGGAATATAGATTTATTGATAAGAGGAGCTAATGGTGGAGGAGAAATTAGATCCAATGGTGCCTTAAAGTTTAAACCAGAAGCAGATAGAAATGGTGAATCAGATAGTGTTTCTTTTTTTGATAGTAATAATAATGAAAGAACAATAATTCAAGATGGTATTATTACAACAGATGAGGTACGATTAAAATTGAGTTCATTCGCAGATTATGTATTTGCAAAAGATTATAAATTAATGCCGTTAAAAGAGGTAGCTACCTATATTAAAAAGCATAAACATTTACCTAATGTACCTAGCGAAGCAGAAATAGTAGCCAATGGAATGGACCTGTCTAAAATTAATTTAATACTAGTAGAAAAAGTAGAAGAATTAACCTTACATACGATCAATCAAGAAGAGCAAATGCAATTGCAAGAGCAAAAAATAGCGTTATTATTAAAAAGATTAGAAACTCTTGAAGCTGCAATTAATGAATAAAAATTCACGAATTAATAGGTAATTAAATATTATGTGTTTGAATAATTAATAGCATTTAAAGTAAGAAAATCTAAAAATGTTATTAAATGAAATAAACTCATATTATCGATACTACAAAGTGATTACCTAGTTTCTTAAGCTACATTTAATTTAGGTTAAGCTCATTGTTTAAAGAATAAAAACAGTAAGCAAGGATTTCTATTGGCTATACTTAAGAAATTAAAATAAAAAATATGCAATATGAAAAAACATATATACACAGGAATACTACTGTTTTTAATGGGAATAGGAAGTATTCAAGCACAAGATACGCGCTTATTTCGATTTATAAGTCAAACAGATGACGATCAACGTTTAGTATTACATCATAATCTAACTGACAATTCAGTAGAAATAAAGCCTATTTCTTCAATTACATTAAATAGAACAGATGGTTATTTACAATCTTTTATACTACAACCAGTAGAAGGAAGAAAAGGAGTAGTATTAATAGCATCAGCCAAAGCACCAGATTATTTTTTAAAAAGAAATGGAACTAATGTGGCCTTTGAAAAGATTGAAGCTCAAAGTTTAGAAGTTTTTAGTTGGAGTATTTCTTTTAATGGTAAAGTGGTTTTTGATGGGAAAGTAGAGAATGAAGTTGCGATAGTTTCACCAGAAGTGAGAGGTAACTCTGCAATAGGAGTACTGTTTAGTAATAATAGTATCATTAATAGAGGGCCAGATATTAATATACGTAGTAATGGACGATTACGTATAGATGATGACTTTGTATTTATAATGCAACAAGTAACGAATGTATTTTAATAATAATATATGAAAAAGAATTATATCATAAGAAGTATATTGTTGTTATGGATGGTAACATATACATGTATTGTAGAGGCACAGAATAGTAGACCCGCGGTATTGCATATTTTTGGGAATAATAATAATACGCAAACACATTTTGATACCCAAACAAGATTTACTACCGATGCAATTAACACAGGACAAACAGGAGAAGCAACTATAGAGTTTTGGACCATGGCAGGTCCTTCTAATACTAATTCTAATAATGCGTTTTCTCCATGGAGTATAACTAATTTATTGACAGGGTCAGAAGCCTTTAGTTTTTCAGGATCAAGAGATCAATTGACCTTGACATTAGGTGATGCAGTAACTCATATAGCTTTGACATCACCACAGCGATTGTTGAACAGTCAATGGAATCATTTTGCATTGACATTGGATGCTCAAAATCAGTTGCGAGTATATTTAGATGGGATAGAATTACAGATTATAGAAAATGTAAGTATCCGACCGGAGCATTTGTATATGAGTATAGCATCCAATGAGAACCTATTTGTGGCAGAGTATCGTGTTTGGAATCGTGTGAGAACTCGAATGCAACTAGAGGATACTCGTTTTCGATCGTTGTTTAATGAGAGTGAATCATCGATCTCAGAATTTAGAGGTTTAGGATTGGTCATAGGCTATACCAATTCTGAGTTTACTGAGGCAGAATTAACGAATGTATCTGATTTGGCTAGTACTGTATGGGATAATGTAGCAGCTACATCGGCCAATGGATTGCCCTTACAATCTCGAATCACTACAAATTTTATAGGAACTGAAAGGTTTGCAAAGATCCGTACGGATGCGGACCATCCTATTTTTAGTTTAGATCGTATTTTATTAACAGTAGCTGACGGAGGTGGTGTAGATAGTGATACAACTAATGATACTCAAGGAATTGCTTTACGATGGCCACATATAGCAGATACAGAGTCATATACTATTAGAAGAAGAACTGTAAATGGAGGAACAACCAGTAGTATAGTTCAAACAATCAATGATGTGTCTAATCGAATGGCGTCAAGTTTAGTAACCTATTTTGATACGACTATTATTCCAGGAGAATTGTATGAATATACCGTAGAGGCCTTTAATAATGAAGAAATAACTAGTTCAGGAAGTGATACTGGTTTTGTATTTCATAATGGAGAAATAGATGGGAGTGTGATAACCAATACACTAACAGCCGTGCCTAATGTAAAAGTAGCAGCTGTTTTAACCAATAATGGTATAGTTGAAACACGAACAGATCAATCTTTAATGTTTAACACAGGAACGGTACCTGTAGTGGTAAACAATGTAGAGCCTTTTAGAGATGCGAGAGGTTTTGCAACGATTGAGTTTTGGTATAAAACCCCAACAACCAGTACTGCAAGTAATACAGTATTTAAATTGGATGTAGGAGAAATCAGAATGACGGATACTAAGGCAGAAATGTATTTAGGATCCAATGTATATGTATCTGCAGATAAACCTAACGACACTGATTGGCATCATTATGCGTTTACAGTGAGTCCTAGCAGTGGAGCGCTATATATTGATGGGGGAATACGACCTACAGGAGCCGATACAGCAATTACTCCCAATGCTACCACCACAAATCCTTTTGTTATTAATTTAAATAGAACCAGCCAGTTTTCGTTTAATCAACAGGTGAATAACCCGTACCGTATTGATGAACTGCGAATTTGGAACGGGGTAAGAGAAGCTACTGATATTTTTAATTACAGGGATGTGATTTTAGGCGATAATGAGGGAGACCTAATAGCATATTATCGTTTTGATATCAATGGAGAAAGCGAGATTTACAATCAAGCGATTCATACCAGAGGAATACTTACAGGAGAAAGTTTTAGAATTATAACAAGTAATAGGGAAGCGGTACGAGAGAATGTACCATTGACTTATGTAAATGATAGGCCTGCTATTAATTATGCCAGTTTTACAGATCAAAATGGGAGTTATAGTTTTAGAAGCTTACCAGGTATTTCAGGGGGGAATACTTCTTTAGGATATACTTTTACACCTACATTGCCCAATCATACCTTTAGTCCCGTAAATCGTTTTCAAGAGGTACCTTTAGCGTTGACTTTTACCGATGCTCAGCGTAACTTAGAACAATTTATAGATACTTCTACATTTACAGTTACAGGAGAAGTCGTATATAGAGTTCCTAATCCAAATGCAGTTGGAGGGTTTGATGTGTTTCCTGTAATAAGGAATACACCTCTAGTAATAGATGATAATAACGTGATTAATGGAGATGGTACAATAAGAGGAACGAATGCTAATGGAACCTATAGTTTTTCTGCACCCTTAGGAAGGCATACATTTTCCGTTAACCCGCAATTGATCCAAGATGAAAGCGCAAATTCAAATCAAGCAACAGTTATTGATGAAAGAAGTTTAGATTTTAATGGGACTACGAGTTATGCGGTAAGCTCAGAAGTGATTTCAGCAAATGCAGCAGCACAATTTACTTGGTCGTTTTTTTACAACCCAGATGTGACAGCTGATCCAAGTGATGTGATTCCAACAGTACAAACCTTACTGCATTGGGGGGATTTGCTAGTGAATTTGCAAGCGAATAATCGTATTCATGTATTTATAAAGGGAGAAGAGATCATACAGCGTGAAATTGAAAACCGATCCGATTATAATTTCTTTGCGATTAGTTATAATGGGGTAACGGATCAAATAAGAGTACAGTTAGATGCCATGCCTTCTATAGTAGTAAGTATCCCTAGTGGAACAGAGAATTTTAATACGAATCTATATCTAGGAGCCCAAAATGGAACGACTACACAAGAAGCATTTTCTAGAGTCAATATGGATATCGTAGAATATAGAACTGCAGCTTATAATGAGAGTCAATTAATAGCGATTAGGGAAGGGAATATTATAGTACTTGATGAAGAACATTTACAACTGTCTTATACCTTTGAACAAGAGGCCAAAAGTTTTAGAGCTTTAAATACCATCGTACAAGCTGGGAATGAAAATAATTACTTAAACTTAGAAGGAGAAGCAGACATTGTAAGAGGGAGTTCAAGCTATATGAAAGATATTGCATTTGATTATGTACCTACTAATACAGCTTTTAATCCAATAGAAGGTGCAAATGAATATGTGTTGAATGTCGTAGATCCTATATCGAGTTTAAATTTTGAAAACCGTACACGTTATAATTTTATAGGAAATATCGTAGTGCCTTGTGAGAATACAGTAGGTGCATGGACAGGAACAATCACACGTAGCGATGTTATGGAACCCCAATTTTCAAGAACAATAAGCGGGAGTAATTTTAATACAGTACAAAATACGTTTACAGTAAAGGATTTGCTTCCAGGGAATTATGAAGTGTCTTTAACCAATGCAATGACAGGGTTTACCGTACCTACCTTTAATGTGAATCTACAACAGGGAAATGTTGTAAGAGATATTCGTTTTAGAAATCCGATACAACAGATTACAGAATTTTATAGATATGACATAAACAGTCAAACATTACGTACAGCAGCAGACATTGTTACCGAAGATTTGGATGCAGCGAGAATTGATCCTTTATGTAATGGGTTTTATGAATTAGAAGCGGGTCAAGAAGTGATGGTATCGGTACGAGTATTTGAACAATATGGAGTAGCGAATAATGAAGCAACACAATGTATCATAGAAGGAATTGCCGTAAATGTAAGTGGAGACGTAATTTTAGGAGCAGGAGATAGGAATTTAGAAATGTCTACCAATACCACGGGAAGGGCTAACTTTGCATTCCAAGCAAGTACGCCTAACTTTTTAGGAGATAATACAAGAGGCTTAAATATAGCAATACGACGTGGAGAAGGTTCAAATGTAGAGCCCATAAATGCAACTGAGTCAGTATATGTAACAGGAGCAGAACCGGCAACAACTGATTTTACATTGACCAATCCATCTATAGGATATGTGTTGCACGATCCCCCAGGAGATGGTAGTAGTGCAACCCTAGAACAAGGAGCAACCTACTCTAATTCGTATTCTTCTGAATTTGGAACTGACGTTATGACGGCTTTTACAGTTGGAGGTGGATTTGAATTTAACGTAACAATGGGTACGTTTGCGATTACAGCACCGTTAGGAGTAGGTGTTTCTAAAGGAGCGATTACTACTGCAAGTTCAAATGAAGTAAATGTAGGAGTAACGGTTGCTGGAAATTTTAGTTACCGTAGTACGAGAGGTAATGGAACCAGTGTAAGTTTGACACAAAACATTTCTACGCCAACTTTTGATACCTATGTTGGTCAAGATGCCGATACGTATATAGGGACTTCAGATGTATTAGGGTTTAGTATGGGAAGGGCCTTAACAGTAGATGCAACAACATGTACTCCTATGATTAACCCTGATCAACAAACAATGGTAATTAGTACACGTACCCCTTTTGCATTTACACAACAAGAATTGCTAGATATTACGATCCCTAATTTACAGCGCTTATTGATTACAGAAATAGACGAGGTAAATGTACCAGATCAATCAGAATTGGATTTACGTAATAGTAATGACTTAAGTGCTACTTTAGATCGTATTTTAACGGAAAGTTTAAGAGACACAAACAATACAATTCGAGATTTAGCACATCAGATTGATACATGGAATAATATTATTCAAGGGAATAGAGATAAACTTCAAGAGACAAATTTTCTTGCTAATGGAATAACTTTTGCAGATACTACCGAAAATTTAGAAACTATAGGAGGCGTTGGAAATGTGAGCGGATTAGATCAAGAGTTGTCATTTTCAGCTGGAGTAAATGTATCTTATAATTTATCTAGAGCAGCTACTACTGATAATGGATCCACAAATGGAGGAGGAGGAGTTGTAACAACTAATATAGGAACTGATTTTAATGTTTTAGGAGCAAGAATATCCTTAAATAATATGACTACTGTTTCTACAGTAGGTAACAATACAACCAATATCTCAAATGGAAGCAGTCGAGTAGATAGTTTTACTTTTAGCGATGATGATGCAGGAGATCAATTTAATGTAAGTATTCGTAGAGATCCAGAGTATGATACGCCAATGTTTTTAACTAGAGCAGGACGTAGTATGTGTCCATATGAATCTGGAACAGTGCCACGAGAAGGAACTGAAATTTCGATTGATAAAAGCGTAGGATTTAATGGAGGAGAAAATTTTATTGAATATGAATTGACTATACGAAATACGCAACGGGCTATGGATAATACAAGAAAAGTTTATAGATTACAATTAATATCAGCTAGTAATTCTCAAGGAGCTCAGGTAGAAGTAAACGGTAATAGTTTAAATGAAAATGGAGGAATCGTAAATTTCGCTTTTGGTTTAGATGGAAACTCACCTACAGGAGTAGCTGAAGAACAAACAGTTCGTATGATTGTACGTCGTAATGAGGCAGATCCAGAAAGCATACGTTATGAAAATTTGAGACTCAGATTTTTTTCTGATTGTGAACAAGGAGGAGATGGTTTTTTATACCAGTCATATAGACAGGATGAGTATGCTGAGGCAGGTGTAGTTCCCGTATCCGAATTAACATTTACAGCAGATTTTTCAGGAGCTTGTGTAGAGGAGATTGATCAAGCAGCACCTCTTGCTGATTGGGTAGTAAATAATACCAGTAATAATGAGTTGCCCTTTAGATTTTCGATACCCGGACTTAATGATATTTTAGGAGCTGCGCCAGCTGAAGGAACAGAAGAAACAAGCGCATTTCAAGTTCGATTAGAGTATGCAAATCAAGGAAATAATACACCTATAGAATTGGTTACATTAGATGCAGCAGACTTGAGAGCAAATATAGATTCGCAAACAGGTTTTGTTAGCTATAATGCAGATGTATCAGCACTGGCTAATGGAACCTATAGCATGCGTATTACTCCAATTTGTGATCCAGAGAGTTTAAATCCAAACAGTCGTAACAATTCAACAGCTTTTGTAGAAGGGGTGATTAATCGTACGGCAGCAGAACTCGTAAGTACGAATCCTATAGATACTGAAACATTAACCAATGGAACTATTTCAGCAACATATACAGGTGCAGTTAATACAGCAACAGTTAATTTAAATTCTATAGGATTGCGTGGAGTGATTGGCGGATTGCCAAGAGATTTGGTATCTGCAGAATTGGCTCAAAATGCAGATGAAATTAGTATACCACATCAGCCTGTATTTAATATAAACGGAGCATTTACCCTAGAGATGTGGGTGAATCCATCGAGATATCCTACTACAGAGACGGTACCTATTTTAAGAAAAGGAAGTAATTATAACCTATCATTATTGCCTAATGGTACTGTAAAGGTGAATGATGTATTAACCACAACACGAGCGGTATTACCATTTGAATGGACTCATATAGCGGCAATATACGATGGAAGTAGTACGATAGAAATCTATTTTAATGGAGAATCAGTAGCTTCTGCGCCTTATAACGGAATTGTAAGTAATAGTGATGCTATTGAGATTTCGTCTGATATGAATGGAGCGTCTTATATAGGGAAGCTAGATGATATCAGAATTTGGAATGTAGCAAGAACTCCATTAGAGATCAATACTCAACTGGATCGTCAGTTATTAGGAAATGAAATGGGATTGATTGCTTATTTTATACTAGATGATATTGCCTTAGCAGGAATAAATGGAGCGCAAGATGAAGCAATTCGTGATTTTACAGGCAATGCCATAGGAACTACTGCTACAGGTTTAGCCTTTGTAAATGGAGAAGCAAATGCAGCACCTTTAGATGTATCGCGTATGGTACAAGACTTACAGTTTACCACAACAGTATCCAACGGAGGAACCACCATTAATATCAATCCACTGTTTACCGTGGCAGATTTAGAAGGTGCTCGTTTAACAGCGATGGTTCACGACAATCGATTAAGAGATCAAGCAGGAAACATGATCGCAGGACATTCATGGAGTTTTATGGTGAATCAAAACACGATTGCTTGGAGTCAAAACAATGTAAATCGCTCTCAAGTACAAGGACAAGAACTAGTCATTAGTGATATTGATTTAGTGAATGAAACAGGAGGAGTGCCAGTAACTTACAGATTTGAGCGTTTACCAGCTTGGCTGTCGGTACAAGAAAATAATGGAGGTTCGATAACTTCAATTGCTGAAGGCGCCAATAGAAGAATAGAAGCATTACAAACCGAACGTAATTTAGAATTTGTAGTAGCTCCATTTTTAAACCCAGGAGTACACACGGCTAATGTAGCGATCATAGTAGAAAATGCAACTACAGGACAATCCTTAGGTGTAGAGACTTTTGCTTTAGAAATTACAACCAATTGTGAGGTTCCTAATTATACCGCAGGATTTAGTTCTGGAGATTTCTTAGGTTCCATGGATTTTGTAGGACGTTTAATGATCAATGATGCACAGTCTATAGATACCAATGACATTGTAGCCGTATATTTAAATGATGAGTTTAGAGGATCTGGTCAGGTAAGGGCAGATGGTACGCTACGCTTTGGAGTATTTGGAAGTGATACAGAAACAGGAGTTTTAAGTTTTAGAGTATGGGATGCATCAGAGTGTACCGAGTATGGAAGTATTTTGGAAAACTATAGTTTTGAAATTGATACTAGGCAAGGAACTACTACTGTACCGGTAACTTTTACTGTAGGAGAAAATCTGACAAGAAGGATTCCAGTTACAGGACGTTTTTATGAAGTAAGTTTTAATTTGAGAGATAATACTACAGCAAATACACTATCGTTAGCTTCGATTAGAGGATTATCAAGTGGAGATCAATTAGCAGACGCAGCAAGTTCAAGTACGATTATAGCAACAGCAGATGCTAATGGAATGTTAGTAGCAACAGATGCAACAATGACAGCTATAGATATACGTAAAGCATATTTAGTACGAAGAGTGGCAAATACTCCAATAACATTAGAGGTATCAGGAATTCCAGTTCCTGTAGCTACCGATATTGCTATTCCAGGAGGAGATGTAAGAACAGGAATTGCGTTTTTACCAAATGAATTGCAACGAACTTCTTTAGCGTTGAGATCCTTAACATCAACAACAGCTAGTGTAGGAGATTTTATCTCACGTAGAGGCTTGAGCGCAGAATACGATGCTACCAATGGATGGACGGGATCCTTAACACATTTAACACCAGGGCTAGGATATATTACAACAGCTACTACAGCAGGAGTATTAAACTATAGTGGAATAGCAACGACAAGAGCAGCAGCTAGTACAGTAACTATAAATGAAGAAAGTTCGTATTTAGAAAAAGCAGCGACTTTAGGTTGGCGTATGGATACAGGAGATTATGCCTCTTTTATGTACATGACAGCGGTCGTGTCTACAGACAATCTTGATACTTCTAAAGAGTATGCTATAGCAGCATTTGTAGGAGATGAGATAAGAGGAATTGCTAAGCCTCAAATGCTCCATAATCAATATCATTATTTTATGGGAATCGGTTCAGACGAAGCAGCAGAAGTGACTTTTAAATTGTATGATGGAGAGAAAGTGATGTTATTGGATAATGTAGAAGTATTTGATAGTAATCAATTATTAGGAGGAATAGAAACTCCTTATGTATTAAACTATACACCTAATAGCGAAGCAGAAGAAGCAATTCTTACAACAGCATTAGGATTGAGTTTAGGACAAAATATTCCAAATCCAATGACAGATGCTACACGTATCAGTTATAGTATTCCAGAAGATGGTAAGGTAGATGTGAGTTTATACAATCTGTTAGGACAAAAGATTTATACAATGGTAGATCAAGAAGTAACAGGAAACATCCTACATACAATCAATTGGGATGGAGTAGTTGATAACAAAGTATTGCCAAGTGGTATTTATATTTATCAATTAACTGTAGGAAATGATAAATTACAACGTAAGTTAGTAATTGAATAAGAATTAGTTTTTTAATTAAATTAACAATTATTATGTGTGAAAGAGAGGAAGAAAATATATTTTTCTTCCTTTTTTCTAAATAAAAAAATATGAATATGTATAAAAATAAATTGATTGATATAAGAGAAGTTTCTCATTTAGAAAGTGTAAGATCAAAACAAAAGATAATACAAGCAGGCGAAAAATTAAATAAAATTGCTTTTATTGAAAAAGGAGTTTTTCAAGTAAGATTAAAGATAGAAAATGAGCAAAAACTAGCATTGTTTAATTTGGATTCAGGAAAGAATAATTTAATAGTTTTTCCACAGCAATTAGAAAATCAACCTTTAGATTTTGAAGTAGAAGCTATTATAGAGGGATCGGTTAGATGGATGACATTATTAAAGTATAATCAATTAACCGATGAAAGTGAGTTAATGAGATTGAAATTATACGAAACGTTAGAATACTGTAATAATAAATTAATGGAGACTGTAATTAGTCTTAAAAAAAAGGAATATATTAGAAAATCCACTTCATATATTTAAAATGCATTTATTTTAGTTGTATTATAAGAGAGTTTATGTACGAGATATATTTAATTTTTTACTGTTTTTTTAGATACAAAAAAAATAAACTATTAGTAAATGTAAATTGTTCAAAAATTAGCAGTAAGAAGTTTCTATAGAAAAGATAGTTTGAGTAAATTTCGCACTTAAAGCAGGAGAGTAGTGGAAGAATATTTAAGTCAGTTAAACGAAGCACAATATGCACCAACAGTTCATGTAGATGGACCTCTTATTGTAATTGCAGGAGCAGGTTCAGGAAAAACCAGAGTATTGACCTATCGTATTGCATATCTGATGCATAAAGGAATAGACCCTTTTAATATATTATCATTAACTTTTACAAACAAAGCAGCACGTGAGATGAAAGCACGTATTGCAGATATTGTAGGGCAAAGCGAAGCAAAAAACCTTTGGATGGGAACATTTCATTCCATTTTTGCAAAGATTTTACGAATGGAATCAGATAAATTAGGATACCCTTCTAATTTTACGATCTATGACACCCAAGATTCACAACGTTTAATTTCCTCTATTATAAAAGAGATGGGATTAGACAAGGATGTCTATAAATACAAACAAGTACAGTCTAGAATATCATCCTACAAAAATAATTTGGTAACTGTAAATGCCTATTATAATAATACCGAATTAGTAGAGGCAGATGCAATGGCAAAACGCCCACGATTAGGAGATATTTACAAAAATTATGTAGAACGTTGTTTCAAAGCAGGAGCAATGGATTTTGATGATTTATTATTAAAAACCAATGAGCTTTTAACACGATTTCCAGAGGTATTAGCTAAATTTCAGAATCGATTTAGATATATTTTAGTAGATGAGTACCAAGATACCAATCATTCACAATATTTAATTGTTAAAGCATTATCAGATAAATTTCAGAATATATGTGTGGTAGGAGATGATGCGCAAAGTATCTATGCATTTCGAGGAGCAAATATTAATAATATCCTAAATTTTCAAAAAGATTATGAAGGAGTAATTATGTATCGCTTGGAACAAAATTATCGTTCGACACGTAATATTGTTGAAGCAGCTAATTCGATTATTGATAAAAATAAAACGAAACTAGATAAGGTTGTATGGACGGCTAATGAGTCGGGACCTAAAATAATGGTCAATCGATTGATCACTGATGCAGATGAAGGACGTTTTGTAGCGAGTTCTATTTTTGAAACGCAAATGCGTGAACAAAGGCCTAATGGAGATTTTGCTATTTTATATCGTACCAATTCGCAATCACGTGCAATGGAAGATGCATTGCGTAAACGGGATATCAAATACCGTATTTATGGAGGGCTATCATTTTATCAACGGAAAGAAATAAAAGATATCATTGCTTACCTAAGGTTAATCATCAATCCGAAAGATGAAGAAGCATTAAAGAGAGTAATTAATTACCCAGCAAGAGGTATAGGAGCAACTACTGTTAACAAGTTAATTGTTGCTGCAAATCATTATGGCCGTTCTATTTTTGAAGTAATAGACAATATTGATCGTATAGATCTAAAAATAAACACAGGGACTAAGACTCGATTACAAAATTTTGTAACGATGATTCAAACTTTCCAAATAGCAAATGAATCTCAAAATGCGTTTGAAGTAGCCGAAATGGTTGCTAAAAAAACAGGATTAGTTTTAGAACTTAAAAAAGACAATACGCCTGAAGGAATTGCTAAGATGGATAACATTGAGGAATTGCTTAACGGATTAAGAGATTTTGTAGAAGGACAAAAAGAAGTAGTTGATCAAACAGGTTCATTAGCAGAATTTCTAGAAGATGTAGCTTTGGCAACTGATCTTGATCAAGACACTGGAGATGATGATCGCGTTGCTTTAATGACAATTCATTTATCAAAAGGATTAGAGTTCTCGCATGTGTATATTGTAGGGATGGAAGAAGAATTGTTTCCATCAGGAATGAGTATGAATACTCGTAGCGAATTAGAAGAAGAACGTAGATTGTTTTATGTAGCTTTAACTAGAGCAGAGCATAAAGCATATCTTACATATACAATTTCTCGATATCGATGGGGAAAATTAGTGGATGCAGAACCGAGTCGTTTTATAGATGAAATTGATGATACATATTTAGAATATATGACTCCAATGGAGCGTAAATTTAGACCTGTTGAGAATTTTGGAGAAATTGATAAAAGTAAACTTCGACTTAAAAAGCCAACTACTGGAGCACCACCACCATCTCATAAACCAACAGAAGAACAGTTACGTAAATTACGTAAAATACGTCCAACAACTGATACGACATCAAGCAGTAAATCAACTGGAAAAGATACATTATTACCAGGAATGAGAGTAGAACATATGCGTTTTGGGATTGGAGTAATCGAGAAAATTGAAGGATTAGGGCAAGATCAAAAAGCTCAAATTAATTTCAAAACAGGAGGATTAAAAAAATTGCTACTACGTTTCGCAAAACTTAAAATCATAGAATAATAGTGATAATAAATAAATGAATAAAAAGCGTTAGAGATAATTTAAACTCTAACGCTTTTTGTTGATATATAGTTGATTATGAATTAAAATATTCATTTTAAATAAAACAAGAACAATTGTCATAAAAAAGAGACTGTATTAATGTAAGTTTTGGAGTGTTATAAAGTCTAATATTTAGAAAATTTTAAGAATTTAAAAACTCCAATTCTTAGAAATATCTGAGAATAAAATACAAATAAAATTAGAATACCATGGCAGAAGAGAAAACACTATTTGAAAAAATAGGAGGAATGGATGCTGTAAATGCAGCAGTAGATATTTTTTATAAAAAAGTATTAGCAGATGATACAATTAGTCATTTTTTTACAAATACAAATATGAAATCACAAATAGGAAAACAAAAAGCATTTTTAGCATATGCTTTTGGAGCTCCTTTGGCGTATACAGGTAAAAATATGAGAGATGCTCATGCACATATGAAATTAACTGAAGCTCATTTTAATGCTGTTGCAGGACACTTAGTAGGTACATTAGAAGAACTAGGAGTTGCGCAAAATTTGATTGATGAGGTTGTTAAAGTTGCAATGACTACAAAAGATGATGTACTTAATAAAGTTCCAGCTAATACAGAAGTAAATTAGTATTTAAAGAATTAATATAGTATCAATAAAAAAGAGACATAATATGAGTCTCTTTTTTTATACACGGTTATTAAATATAATAAAATTTAGATTAAGCTATATTTAATAATAAAACGATGCTTTTTTGATGTGATAATAGATCTAATAAGTATATTTTCAGTAAAATACGTTTATATTAGTATTCTATTAAAGCAGCTTACAAATGAAATACTTATTATTAATAATTCCCTTTTTATATACAACAATGTCAATGTCTCAAAATGTTGACAGATTAATGAATGAACAATGTGATTGCGTCCAAAAAATAAAAACTGAACTAACATTAGAAGAGCAATACAATGTATTAATGGAATGTGCATTTACAACCTATAAAAATAATAAAGAAATTACAGATAAATTAGTTAAGGCATATACTAATAAAGAAGTAATCAATGGCAAAGATGTATTTAGGTATCATCAAGAAACTTTTAGTGTTTATATGCGCAAAAAATGTCATTATTACGATAAAATAATGATTAATGTATTAAAAAAAGGTGAAAAATGATGTTTATAAGCATATATAGTTTAGTATGTCTAGTATAACACGTACCTTTATTGGATATTAAAAAAGTATTGTAAACACGTTATGGCTCGATTGATAAAACTGTATGAAGAAAACCCAAACCCTAAGCAAATACAAGAAATTGTAAATACGCTAAGAGATGGTGGATTGGTAATCTATCCTACAGATACAGTTTATGGTTTAGGTTGTGATATTACAAATAATAGAGCTCTAGAGAAAATAGCAAAAATTAAAGGAGTCAAGTTAGCAAAGGCAAATTTTTCATTTATTTGCAAAGATTTAAGTAATCTATCAGATTATGTCAAGCAGATAGATAATACGACTTTTAAAATGCTTAAAAGAGCATTGCCTGGACCTTTTACATTTATTTTACCAGGAAGTAATAATTTACCAACCGTATTTAAAAAGAAAAAAACAGTCGGGATTCGTGTGCCAGATAATCAAATATGTAACCATATCGTTGGAGAATTAGGAAATCCGATAGTTTCTACTTCCATACATGACGAAGATGAAATTATAGAATATACTACTGATCCAGAGCTAATTTTTGAAAAATGGAAGAATATTGTTGACATCGTTATTGATGGAGGATATGGAGGTAATATACCTTCAACTATAATTGATGTAACTGGAAGAGAACCAGAATTAGTGCGTGAAGGTAAAGGTGATATAACAATATTATAGCTTATTATCCATTTATAATGCGATAGATAGTAACCATACAACCAATCAAAGCAAATAAGATAGAAGCTTTATCTTGATGACCTTCTTTTTTTGCTAAAAATGCAGCGATACTACCACATACAATAGCAGCAGAACCACTAGATATTACGATCCATGCATTAGGAGTTGTGAATAAAAAAATGCTGAATAAAGCAGTAATAGCAGCTATACCCATTAATGTAATTCTCATAAAATAAAAATTTATATATTAAAAGCTTAACAAAGGAATGCAAAAAAGGTTATTGAACCTAGATTCAATAACCTTTTTTGTATAATAAAAACTAAATTTAGTTTTTAGGAGCTTTTTTCATACCCTCTTCAATCAAATTATAAAATTGATCTAATTTAGGTAGTACTACGATACGAGTACGTCTGTTTGCAGCTCTATTTTCTTTAGTGTCATTACCAGCAATTGGTACAAAATAACTACGTCCAGCAGCAGTCATACGTTTTGGATCAACACCAAAATCTTTTTGTAAAACACGTACTACAGCAGTAGCTCTTTTTACACTTAAATCCCAGTTATCTAATAAAACTTTGTTTTTAATAGGCACGTTATCTGTATGACCTTCAACTAAAAATTCGATATCTGGTTTATCATTAACAACCTTGGCTACTTTCCCCAATACGCCTTTGGCTTTTTTAGATACATTAAAGCTTCCACTCTTAAATAATAATTTGTCAGAGATAGAAACATATACTACACCTTTCTCTACATTAACTTGGATATCTTCATCTGCTAAGTTCCCTAAAGCACCTTTTAAACTAGTAACTAAAGCTAATGTAACAGAATCTTTTTTGTTAATAGCATCATTCATAGTTTTGATCTGGAGATCTTTTTCTTTAATACTTTCTAAAGAACGTTCTAAGTTTTCGGCCTCTTTTTTGGATAACGTAGCTAAATCCCCAACATTGTTAAGCAATGAAGCGTTGGTGTTTTTTAAATTGTTAATCTGGTCTTCTAGCGATTTAACGCGTGAAGATTCACCAGCTTTCTCTTCTAGGCAATCATTTAATTTTACCGTAGCAGTGTTCAATAAATCTTGTGTTTCCTTCTGTTTTGCTTCTAACTCGGCAAATTTCTTCTGTGATACACAAGAAGATAATATAATAGCCATAGAAGCTCCAATAATCATTACTTTTTTCATTCGAAAATTTATTTTAATCTAAGATTGTATAGTATATAACTCAAAATTATTAAAAATATGACGGTTCATTGCCGTCTTAACATTAATTTAAACGAAAAAATACAATTATAAATCACTGTATTTTTTATTTTTCAACACAAAGTACTGAAATACAATGGATTTCAGTGTATTCGTTTGTTTGTTTTTCGGAATTCTTTTACGCTTATTTAACATTTGTGCGAAATGCCTGTAAAAACTAAAGTGCGCTTTTAGAATAGCTAGTATATGAGAAAAACGACCTTCAACTAAAAACTTTATAGCAGCTAACCCGTCTAAAAATAATCGAATAAAAATTAATCCAATAAACCGAATACCAGAAACGTTTTTAACTAATAAAAATAAAGTATTCCTAAAGTTAAGAAATGTTTTTTTAGGATGTATGCTATTAAGAGTTGCCCCACCAACATGGTACACTATAGATGAACCTACGTATAAAATTTTATAACCAAAATTTTGAATACGCCAACAAAGATCTATTTCTTCTTGATGTGCAAAAAAATCTTCATCTAACTTTCCTACTTCTTCAAATACCTCTCGACGAATGAATAAACAAGCCCCACTTGCCCATTGTATAGCAATGGTATCATTATACTGACCTAGATCTTTCTCTAAAGTATTAAAAATTCGACCTCTACAATATGGATAACCTAATTGATCAATGAAACCACCAGCTGCACCTGCATACTCAAAATGTGTTTTCTTTTTATAATCTAAAATTTTAGGTTGAACGGCAGCTACATTTGCCTGTTCCATAAATACCTTTTTGATAGGGGTAATCCATTCAGGAGTAACTTCAATATCGCTATTAAGTAAACAGTAAATATCTGCATCTATTTTTGCTAATGCATCATTGTATCCTTTAGCATAACCACCATTAATGGAGTTTTCTATAATAGAAATAGATGGGTATGTGTTTTTGATAAAAAGAATAGAATCATCTGTAGACGCATTATCAGCAACATAAATGTCTGCTTCAGATGAATGTGCAATGACTGATGGAAGAAATTTTTGAAGTAATTTTTTACCGTTCCAATTTAATATAACAATGGCTATTTTCAAAAGTTGTTTTTTAAATAGTAGAATAATTAGGGATCTCTTTTAAGAAATGGTATCGTTCTTGTTTAAAATCCATTTGACAATAATAATGATCAAGACCGTTAGTGACCATCAGATAATCTGCATTTAAAGTAAGATTATAACGAGCTATTTGATCAAAAGTTGCTTGCGTTATCTTTATTTTAGGAGCTTTACATTCTACAATGATATTAATAGTTCCGTTGGGGTGAAAAACAATAACGTCGTATCGTTTTTGCATTCCATTTACAGCTACTTTTTTTTCTACATTGATTAAACTTTTAGGATATTTCTTTTCGGATATTAAAAACTGAACAGTATGTTGCCTTACCCATTCTTCAGGAGTGAGGATGATAAATTTTTTACGAATTGAGTCAAAAATGGAAGTTTTATTTTCGCTATTTTTGAGCCTAAAAGTGTATGCTGGAAAATTAAGATTTTGCATACCGCAAATTTGATGATTTTTTTTGAATGGATGAAGTAAAGAATATTGTAAATGATATTAAGAATGGGAATATCAAACCTATTTATTTTTTAATGGGAGAAGAACCCTACTATATCGATAAAATTACGGAGTACATTGACAAGAATGTATTGCAAGAAGAAGAGAAAGGGTTTAATCAAATGGTATTATATGGACGCGATGTAAGTATCGATGATATAGTTTCTAATGCTAAGCGATATCCCATGATGGCTGAGCATCAAGTTGTGATTGTTAAAGAAGCTCAAGAATTATCTAGAACTATAGAAA
The DNA here is from genome assembly GCA_947498595.1 of uncultured Aquimarina sp. Classification (GTDB taxonomy): domain Bacteria; phylum Bacteroidota; class Bacteroidia; order Flavobacteriales; family Flavobacteriaceae; genus Aquimarina. The sequence continues at coordinate 64,975 of CANMKX010000019.1, read as the reverse complement.
AGTTAGTTGCTTATGCAGAAAACCCCCAACCAACAACAGTGTTGGTAATGTGTTATAAATACAAAAAAATAGATAAGCGTAAAAAATTATATAAAGCTGTTGCAAAGAGTGGGGTAATCTTTGAAAGTAAGAGACTCTATGAAAATCAAGTAGGAAATTGGATTAATCAGGTTTTAAAGAGTTCAAAATATAGTATAGAACCCAAAGCTTCCCAAATGCTAGTAGAGTTTTTAGGAACAGATTTGGGAAAGATTAATAATGAATTAGATAAGCTTAAATTAATTTTGCCAGCTGGGACACAAATAAGTGCAGATGCAATAGAGAAAAATATAGGGATAAGTAAAGATTTTAATAATTTTGAATTACGAAAAGCAATTGGAACAAAAGATATTGTTAAAGCACATCGTATTATTAATTATTTTGCTCAAAATCCTAAAGATAATCCACTAGTTGTTACTATTTCGCTATTATACGCTTATTTTTCGCAAGTATTGCAATATCATGGATTAGCAGATAAATCAAAAAATAATGTAGCAAAAGCATTAAAAATCAATCCATTTTTTGTGGGAGATTACACTATTGCAGCTAAAAATTATCCAATGAAAAAGGTGAGCCAAATTATAGCATTATTGAGAGAAGCTGATGTAAAAAGTAAAGGAGTAGGAGCTACAAACTTACCTGCAGGAGATTTATTAAAAGAGTTACTAGTTAAAGTTATGTAATTATTAAATTGATTAGTAAAAAATATAAAAAAAGGCTTTCATGAATACATGAAAGCCTTTTTTTGATAGGAGCCGTTATTACTTTAAACTACCTACCATATCTTCTGGTTTTACCCATTGATCAAATTCTTCTTCTGTTACATATCCTAAAGCTACAGCTTCATGACGTAAAGTTGTACCATTTTGATGCGCTGTATTTGCTATCTCAGCAGCTTTGTAATATCCGATTTTAGTATTTAATGCAGTTACAAGCATTAATGAATTGTTTAATAATTCGGTAATACGTTGTTGATTTGGTTGAATACCAGCAGCACAATGTGCTTCAAAAGATACACATGCATCCCCAATTAGTTGAGCACTTTGTAATAAGTTAGAAGCCATTACAGGTTTGAAAACATTTAATTCAAAATGTCCTTGCATTCCACCAACATTAATAGCAACATCGTTACCCATTACTTGAGCACAAACCATAGTTAAAGCCTCACATTGCGTAGGATTAACTTTTCCAGGCATGATAGAACTCCCAGGTTCATTTGCAGGAATAATTAATTCTCCAATACCACTACGTGGACCAGAAGCTAACATACGTATATCATTTCCGATTTTATTTAAAGCAACAGCTATTGTTTTTAATGCACCATGCGTTTCTACAAAAGCATCATGAGCAGCAAGAGCTTCAAATTTATTTTCTGCAGTGATAAAAGGTAATCCTGTAAAATCAGCGATAAATTCGGATACACGCTTAGCATACCCTTTAGGAGTGTTAAGACCAGTACCAACAGCAGTACCACCTAATGCCAATTCAGCAAGATGAGGTAAAGTGTTTTCTAAAGCTTTAATTCCATGATCCAATTGAGATACATATCCTGAAATTTCTTGACCAATAGTAAGCGGTGTAGCATCCATAAAATGAGTACGACCTATTTTTACTACGTTTTTAAACTCTTTGGCTTTTTTATCAAGTGTATTACGTAATTGTGTAATACCAGGAATTGTAACTTCAACAATCTTCTTGTATGCAGCAATATGCATTCCTGTTGGGAATGTATCATTTGAAGATTGCGATTTGTTTACATCATCATTAGGTTGTAACGTTTTGTCACCTTCGCCTATGATTTGACCAGCAAGTTGATGTGCTCTATTAGCAATAACTTCATTAACGTTCATGTTACTTTGAGTACCAGAACCTGTTTGCCAAATTACTAATGGAAATTGATCATCATGCTTTCCAGCTAAGATTTCATCACATACTTGAGCAATAAGGTCTCTCTTTTCTATAGGTAATGCACCTAACTCACAATTAGTATAAGCAGCAGCCTTTTTTAGATAAGCAAAACCATAAACAATTTCTAGCGGCATTGAAGCTGGAGCTCCAATTTTAAAATTGTTTCTAGAACGTTCTGTTTGCGCCCCCCACAATTTATCTGCAGGTACTTGCACTTCGCCCATCGTGTCTTTTTCTATTCTAAATTCCATAGTAGGATGATTTATTTTTTAAGAATTGCAAATTTAAGAATTTATAGAGCTAAAAACCTTTAATTTTAACGAATTCTTGTGTTTGTTTTGTTGATTATGTCAAGACTAAAAATTAATAGAGATTATGTTATGAGAAATTGTTAAGAGTTATTATCTTTGGCGAAAATTGTAAATTAACGTATTATTATGTTTGAATTTGATCAGTACTTAGGATTTTTAGCATTCTTAACTATTCTTACTATAGGATTTTGGTTAATGATTTTCTTATTAACTTTTGTAATTCCTTATTGGATTGGTGGATCGTTGATAGAAAATTTCAAATTAAGAAAAGAAGCAAAGCGTAAAGAAAGAGAAGAAGCATAATCTTTTTTACAGCTATCGATATATAAAAAAAGGAATCATTTATGATTCCTTTTTTTATACATAAAGGTCTCTTAACAATAAGAGACCTTTGCTTTTTTGATAAAAGAAGTGTTGTATTATTTACCCTTCAAATTCATCATCTCCACCGCTACGTTGCGGTCGTTGTCTTTTCTTTTTCTGATTGAATCGGTATGTGAATGAAAGGTTGAAACTTCGTTCTCTCCATTGAAATTCTGTATCTGAAACAAAAGTAGAGGTAGTTGAAGTACCAATACGTTTTCTAGAATTGAATAGATCATTTACATTAAATGTAATAGAAGCTTTCTCTTTGAATAAATCTTTACTAAATGCCATATTTGTAACAAAAATACCATCCCTTTTATTTTGACCATTTTCATTAGGTCCTCTATATGAAGCAGTAGTTTGCCAATCTATTTTTGCTGGTAAAGTTATTTTATTACTCAACCTAGCAAACCATGTAAAGTTATCAGAATCGAAGTTTTCACCATTATGATCTCCTCTAACCGAATTTTGAAAAGCATTGATACTAGCATTAATTCTCCATTTTCGACTAGGAGAGTAAGTTGTTGTTAATTCAAACCCATAACGCTCTGAGCTTGATAAATTAATTGGAGTTCGTCTAATAACAGAAACCTCAGTACCAGGGTTAGTATCATCTGCGCCAATAATTGCAGTATCTCCAGTATCTTCAGAGATAAAAGTAAAGACATCTTGTGATTTGTTATAATAGATAGAATTATTAAGAGTCCACTTACCAAGTCGGTATAAATAACCTAAATCAAAAGCATCTGCGTAGCTAGGATTGATATCAGGATTTCCTTGAAATAAGTTTGTAGCACTTGATCTTGATGGAAAAGGATTGATAAATCTTGACCTAGGCCTTCTGATTCTTCTATTATAACCTAAAGTTATACTTTGTTTTTCAGTTAATTGATAACCTAAATTTATAGTAGGAAATAAATCAACATACTCCTTTTTACTTACATCATTACTAGTTTCTTGATCAATAGTTATGCGTGTACTTTCTAAGCGAAGTCCTAATAGGTAAGAAAAATCACCCAATTTGCTACCATATTGAGAATATACAGCGTTAACCTGCTCTTTATAAAATAAATTATTAGTAAGATTAGTATCAGTCGTTATAATACCGTCAATATCTGTTTGAACGAGATAATCAGTACTTAATTCATTAAAATTACCACGATATCCCATTTCAAATTGACTGTTTTCTTTTATTGGAAGTACATAATCTGCTTGTAATAAAATTCTATTTTGACTTTCATCAGTGTTGACTATTTCTATTGTTGAAATTCCTTCTTGGGTAATAAAAGAATTTTCAACTTCTTGACTATCTTCATATTGAAAGTCAAAAGTGAACTTATGTCCCGGTTCTTCAAAATTTTTGGTATAGTTTAATGAATATTGTTTTGTTGTGTCATCTTCACGTTCTGGATCAAAACGAGTACTTTGACTTAAGATAGAACCATCATTAGTTGGCTCGGTTATAATATTAGTTGTATTACTTTCATTATCACTTGAACGATATAAAAATGAAGTTGTTATAGATGAATTGTCATTCACATACCATTCTAGACCTATATTAGTATTCAAACCTTTTCTGATGCGATCAAAATCACGAACTTCTTTTAAAAAAGTATCAGGATTGTCAATTCCAGTCTCTGGATCAATATTTAAGAAACGAGTTTCAGTTAAAGAATTACCTGGTACTTCGCGATACGAATAGCCAGAAGTAGTGAAAAAATTGAAGTCACCTGTTCTATAATTTAAGTTTCCAGAAACCCCAGCATTTACTGGATATCCAGTATTAATTGTTATAGCACCATTAAGACCTTGTAGTTTACTACGTCTTAAGATGATATTTAAAATACCAGCAGTTCCTTCAGCGTCATACCTAGCAGAAGGTGAAGTGATGACTTCAACACGCTCAATAGACTCAGCGGGTAACTGACGTAATGCATCAGTACTATTCAGTCCTACCAAACCTGATGGTTTTCCGTTAATGAGAATTCTAACGTTGTCATTACCTCTTAATGCTACATTTCCTTCTACATCTACAGATACAGAAGGTACATTATCTAGTACATCACTAACAGTACCTCCTTGAACAGTTAAATCTTTTCCAACATTATATACTTTTTTATCAAGACGAATGTCAACCGTAGTTTTTTCTGCAACAACAACTACTTCATCTAGGGCATCGGCATCTATACCTAAAGATATAGTACCTAAAGATGTGTCTTTAAATAATTTTTGACGAGCTAATTTTTTAGTTTTAAAAGAAATATATTCTATAGTAACATCATAAATCCCAGAAGGAATTTTGATTGCAAATTTACCATTAGCTTCAGAAATACCTCCTGTGATTACAGTCTGTTTTTTAGGATGTATAAAAGCTATAGTTGCATATTCTAGAGGTTGATTGGTAGCTTCGTCAAGAACGGTTCCAGAAATTACGATTTCTTTTCCAAAATTAGCTTGATTTCCACGCTGTGCATTAGTATTCGATACGATGAATACAGTAATAATTAATAGTAATATATTTTTCATTTACAATTAGGTATTCCCCAAATTTGATTATTAAATAGATTTGAGTTTAGACTGTAAATGTATATGTGGGTTTAAATGATAATGGTTAATACTTTGTTAAATCAGTTAAGCAGCTTTTTTCAAGTTAATTTTTGATTCAATATGATATTTAACCCTTGCTTCAGCACGATATGAACTAGCAAATTTACCTCCGTCTATATGGTTCCAACCAGGAGGCATTATAATGTATTTAATTTTATGAATTATTTTGGGTGCTTTTTTTATATCGATCCAGAGATCTTTCCATAATAATAATTGAACCTGCCATAAACTTTTACTGTCAATTTTATCATCCATAATTCCATAATCTGGTTTAATTTCATTCAACTCTGTTTGGAAAGTACCAAAAAAGCGATCCCAAATAGAAAAAGTTTCGCCATAGTTTCGATCTAGGTAAATATGATTTCTTGCATGATGTACTCTATGGGCAGAAGGTGTGATAAAGAAAAACTCCATCCATTTTTGTTTACCAATTAATTTTTCGCTGGCATGCTCGTATAATCCATAAAGTCTTGCAATAGCTTCTACTATAAAAATAATATAGGGGTCAAAGCCCAAAATAGGCAACCAAATAACAGTGTGAGGAGAGTGTAAGAAACCTAAAAATGACCCACGTACAGCGACAGTTAATTTCATTTCTTTTGCAGTATGGTGTACCCCATGAATGCACCAGAAAAAACGCATTTGATGCCCAAAAAAATGTACTACATAAAACATAAAATCGTAAAGGAAATAGGCTAATATCCATACATACCATTCAAATCCTAAAGTGAAGATTCTATACTGATAAATAAAAAGCATGCTACCAAAAATAACTATTCTACCTAGAAATAAATAAGGAATACTTTCCAAAGCATATGAAAACAAATTAACCCATCCTTCTTTATGGCTTTCCATTTTATTCGATACCCATAAAATGATCCATTCAATAGTGATTAGTAAAAGGACGATTATGCCAAAAATATTAGAGAGCTTACCAAATAAAAGACCTATAGATTCATTCATGTTTTGATGTGATTATAAAAGAAGTTCAAAAATAAATCATTATTTATAATAAGTCTTAATAAAAATTACTTTTTTTGTACCTTGATAACACAAGTATTTTATTTACATGAATATAGTATCTAAAAAAAGAATGTTGAATAGAATATTGTATAATTTTAGTTAATCTTTAGATAATTAATGCTTGTATAGTGTTAATAAATTTAGATATTTACTATATGTAATGAATTACTCACACAAACATTAAAAAATTAAATCATGTTAAAAAAACTATTTTTTACGATTACAGCAGTAACGCTCATGGGGCTGAGTAGTACTGCACAAGAGACGGTTCCGTTGAGAACGTCAAAAAAATCGACATCTATGAGAAATGTTCCTGGATTGTCTTCAAAATCTCAATTGATACCAGTAGAAAACTTTAGTGGAGAAATTAAAGATGGAAGGTCTACAAAGTTTGATGTCATTGTTGGTAAAGGATCAGTAGGGGATGATGTTTTAAGTAAAAATAAACATAGATTATCTCAAAAAATACCAGGAAGAATGCCTGAATTAGTATTTGATGCAGCTACATCGAATTCGCAACCTACAGATCCATCGTTAGCGATAGGACCTAATCATGTATTTGTTGTCTATAATACAGGTTTTATTATTTATGATAAAAGCGGTAATGCATTAACAACTCCTATGTCTCCAGAAAATATTTTCTCTTCGGGAGGATGTTGTGATTTAACAATATCGTATGATAACGATGCAGATCGTTGGTTATTATCATATTTATATTCAAGTGACGGGCATGTTGAGGTAGCTGTAACTAGCGGACCGGATCCAGTTAATGATAGTTGGAATGTTTATTCTTATGCAGGAATTCAAGATTACCAAAAAGTATCTATATGGAGTGATGCATATTATATGACGGCAAATGTAAACTCGAGTACAGCAAGTACTAGTGATGCAATTTTTGCAATGGATAGAGATGCAATGTTAGCAGGAGAGCCAAGTGCTGGTATTATTGGTTTTCCATTACCAGGAGTAGCTACAAATGGTTTTTACAGTCCACAAGCATTTAATATTAGTAATAATTATTTTCCTGATAGAGGAAATGCACCTATTGTATATTATCAAGATGACGCTTTTAATGGAATAACGCAAGATCATTTGAAAATATGGACTGTTAATGTTGATTTTGATACTCCAGCTAATTCAACTATCTCTATGCCAACAGAATTGCCAACAGCTCCATTTATTTCGGTATTTGATGGAGGTAGTTTTGATAACTTGGAACAACCAAATGGAGGAACTTCTATAGATGCTATTCAAGGTACTATAATGAATCAGGCACAATTTAGAAAATTTGATGATCATAATTCTGCGGTATTTAACTTTGTGATCGATACAGATGGTGGAGCTGATAAATTAGCAGGAATTAGATGGTACGAATTAAGACAAAGTGGAGATGGACAGCCATGGTCTATATATCAAGAAGGAACTTATACTTCACCGGATAGTAAGAATGCTTGGATGGCAAGTATGATTATGGATGGAGAAGGTAATATCGGAATGGGGTATACAGCTATGGGAGGTACTACTGATACTTTTGTAAGTACATATTATACAGGAAGAAACGCAAATGATCCATTAAATACGATGACAATTGCAGAGACTGCCATTGCAGGTGGAGCAGGAAATATACCTGGGATTCGTTATGGTGATTACGGTAAGATTGATGTTGATCCTAATAATGATCAAAAATTATGGTTTATTAATGAATATATAGGTAATACTGGTCGAGCAGATGTAGTTGGAGTTTTTCAAATAGCACCTAATGTAGCTAACGATGTAGGAGTTATTGATATTGATATTGAGGAAACAGGCTTGTTTACAGCTAACGAAGAAATAAAAGTAACTATTTTTAATTTTGGAATTGATGCTGCTTCCAATTTTGATGTGACTTATCAAATTGATGGAGGAGCAACAATAACTGAAACTTTTACAGGAACAATAGCTTCTGCTACTAGTGCAGAATTTACATTTACTCAAAATGCAGATTTATCTATAGAAGGACAAACATATACTATTTTGGCAGCAACGAATCAAACGGGTGATGGGCAAGTTGATAATGATGAACGAGAAGTAGATGTTACAAAGCTTTTTTCAAATGATTTAGGAGTAACCGAAATTACATCTCCTGTATCAGGAGCAGGGTTAGCAACAGAAGCAGTTACTGTTTCAATAAGAAACTTTGGAGGGGTAGATAAGTCAAATTTTGATGTGTCATATACTGTAGATGGTGGTACTCCAGTTGTAGAAACAGTAGCAGGACCATTGGCAGCTGGAAATACAATGACGTATACTTTTAATGCACAAGTAAATTTATCAAATTTAGGTGATTACGAAATTGTTGCTTCTTCAGCATTGGTAAATGATGGAAATGCAACAAATAATAGTGTGACAAAGACAGTTGCTAATTTATCATGTAAAGATTTTACAAATACTACTACGCAACCTATTGGGCCAGGATCAGGAGTTGTAACTACTTCGGTAATTTCTGTAGTAGATAATGTGATCGTTAGTGATGTTAATGTGAGCCTTAATTTAACACATACATTTGATGGAGATTTAGATATAAAATTAATAGCACCAGACGGAACAGAGGTAGAATTAAGCTCTGATAATGGTGGTAGCGGAGATGATTATACAGATACAGTTTTTGATGATAGTGCTTCAGATCCAATTACTAATGGTTCGGCACCTTTTACAGGTTCATTTACTCCAGAAGAAAGTTTATCAGCATTAAATGGATTATCAGCACAAGGAGATTGGACATTATCTATTACTGATGATGCTGGTGGAGATGGTGGTGAACTATTGAGTTGGGGGGTTACTATCTGTAGTGCTCAGTTGTTAAGCATAGGAGATATTTTGGCTAATGATGCCGCCTTTACTATTTATGATAGAGGAAATGATCAGTATGATATCAATTTGGAAACTAGTGAAATCAACGAAAATTTAACTCTTGATGTATATAATATGTTAGGACAACGTTTAAAGAGTAATACCGTGAAAAATGAAGGAGGAACTTATAAATATACTTTGGATATGTCATATGCTCAAAGTGGTGTATATATAATTAAGTTAGGAAATGGTAAAGCAGGTATTGCTAAAAGAATTATAGTAAAATAATAAAATAGCATACAGTACATTTTTAAAAAGTAGTTGCAATTATTGTAACTACTTTTTTTATAAACATATTATTCTTGAATATTAAATAAATAATAACGTATTTTACGAATACAAAAACTTATTATACTCAATAAAATTTAACTAAAATAATAGTTTTAGCATTTAAAAAGTATTAATAATTATAAGATAATTTTGTAGAATGAACATATATCAAAAACAGAAAGTAACTGAAAAAGCAAAATCTAAACAAGAAAATGTTCAGCGAAAAGGAGATGTAGAATTTAAAGATAATAGAACTACGCAATTACATTCTATAAATGCAGCAACTAATAACTATCATGGAGCTGCTAGAGTTGCTCAATTACAAGAATTAGCAGATAATAAAAGCGCAAGTACACAGTTAAAATCTAATAATACAGGATTACCAAATCAATTAAAAGCGAATATAGAAACAATGTCTGGTTATACGATGGATGATGTTAAAGTACATTACAATTCGAGTAAACCAGCACAATTGCAAGCACACGCTTATGCTCAAGGAACAGATATACATATCGCATCTGGACAAGAAAAACATTTAGCACATGAAGCTTGGCACGTTGTACAGCAAAAACAAGGAAGAGTACAGCCTACAAAGCAAATGAAAGGTAAAGTCAATATAAATGATGATGATGAGCTAGAAAGAGAAGCTGATGTAATGGGAGCCAAAGCTTTGCAAATGAAGGGAGAAAATAAATCAACAATTTTAAAAAAAGGAAACATACAAAATACTTCTGCACAAGCTGTGCAAAGATACGCTGCTAAGACAGATGCTAATTCAAACAAAGTATACAATGTTTCAACAAATGACCTTTATGTAGTGGGAGTCGGATTTCCTAATCATGAATTATATATACGAAATACGGCAGGTTTAGCCGCTATGAACGAAAGATTGAAACATGGATTGTTAAAATTTGTAGACAAAGGAGTAACGAATTTTAATTTTTCAGGAGGGAATGTAGCATATCATAAAATACTACCAGAACATAAAACAGACGGTGTAAATGCTATTGATGCAGATACTTTAAAAACGGGAATTAAGAAAGAATTAGTTCGGAATTTGGTTAGTAAAGATGCCGATTTCTCTGAAGCAGGTTTTCAGCAAAATTATGATCAAATTACAACGCAATTCACCACAAATACGACAGAAGCTAAAAAAGTATATGCTTTTAGTATCAAGGCTGAAGGAATACGAAAAAGTATGATTCAGTTGGATTATAAACATGGAGAAGGAGTCGAACTTATAAGAACTTTAAAAGGTTCGTATGTAAATGCATTTGCAAAAGTTAATGAATATCTTAATGGAACAGAAGAAGATAAAGAGGCTGTAAAGACCGAAATAGATGCATTTAGAACTCAAATACCAGGTGACCCAGATCAAGTATTATTGAAAATGGTTAAAGTAGAAGCGGATGAATTGTATGATATGGTAGATGAACTACCCGATAGATCAAATAAAAAAATGGTCAAAAAAGGGCATTTGCAAAGTCAAATAGCCTCTATGGGGAATGATGAGCTTTTATTACCAAGAGGATGTGATCTAGTTGCAGCAACAACATTAGGGAAGAAAAACGAGAATGGAGCAACAGATAATTTTGCGATGACATTTAATTCGATGGATAAAACCAATGTAGATCCAGAAGAGCATCATCATTATTCTACAAAGCTTTTTGGAGACGGAACAGATTTTGTAAGTATTGAAGGATTTGCAAAAGGAGGATATAATGTTTTTGATAATACTTGGGAGTTTTTCTTACACGGACATGAACCTACTGAAGTAGAAGCATTTCATGCCTATACAAAAAATAGGTATGAATTTTTCCCAAGTTCAAAAATAACATTGGAGAAAGAAGCAAGTGGATTACATGGCGATAAGATTAAGATTGAAACAGTGAAGAATTTTGAGGATAGAAATGCCATGAATGCTTTTGATTTTTATAATTCAACATTAGCTTCTGGAGGAAATAGGGGAGCATTGAAAACAAAAGGAGCAAGAGATGCTGAAGAACAATTAAGGCAACAACAAGAGCGCAATAACTTTATGGTAAGAGTTATGGATAAGCTAAATTTTTTCTCTACAAAAGCAACTCAAATAGCAGAGGATCCACATTTTGCAGCAGCATTGAGTCAAGGAAGACAGAATATCTTTAATGAGTTAAATAATGGAATACCAGCGATGACAGTTGCTTATAGTATAGCTATGCAGTCTCTTTGTATAGGAAGAAAAAATTATCACATACATATGGCAAAAACATTAGCTGAAAAATTGAATATAAGAGCAGCCCATCATCAAAATAATGTAACTTTTATGGATAATTTAATTGCAGCTAGTGATACAGAGTATGCTAGATTAGGCGCAACATCTATTAAGAAAAAATATCAGATAAATACTTTAAAAACAAAGTTGAACGCTATAAAAGATATGATTGTTAGTTATAATAGTTATGAAGAATTACATCTAACAAATCCATAAAAAAAGAGATCAGTTTGATTAATCAAACTGATCTCTTTTTTTTAAATAATATCTAATACTTTTTCCGGAGGACGACCAATAATAGCCTTATTATTGTTAATGACTATAGGACGTTCAATTAACTTTGGATATTCGCACATAATATCAATCAATTCATCATCAGTAAACTCAAGATGTTTAAACTGCTCTTTCCATATTTTTTCACCTTTACGAACAAGTTCAATAGGTTTGATTTTTAGCAAACTTATTATTTCTTTTAACTTATCAGTTGTTAAAGGAGTTTCTAAATATTTTACAATTTCAAGATCAGTGTTTTTTTCTTCTAGAATAGCTAAACATTGTCTTGATTTACTACATCTGGGATTGTGATATATAACCATCATGATCTTTTTTTTGTAATTAATCTTCTGTTTTTTGTCCCATCATCATTAAAAATGCTTTTAAGAAAGGACTGATATTACCATCCATTACAGCATCTACATTCCCTGTTTCTTCAGCGGTACGAACATCTTTTACCAATTTATAAGGATGCATTACGTAATTACGAATTTGAGAACCCCATTCAATTTTCATTTTTGAAGCTTCAATTTCATTACGCTGTTCTTGTTGCTTTTTTAATTCTAGTTCGTATAACTGAGATTTCAGCATCTGTAAAGCTTTTTCGCGATTGTCATGCTGTGATCTAGAATCAGAACAAGAAATTTGAATCCCGGTAGGGAAATGCGTTAATTGAACTTTGGTTTCTACTTTATTTACGTTCTGTCCACCAGCACCACTAGATCTAGAAGTGATAATTTCATAATCAGCGGGACTAATAGCTATTTCAATACTATCATCTGCAAGAGGATATACATATACAGAAGCAAACGAAGTATGACGCTTGGCGTTACTATCAAACGGAGAAATTCGAACTAATCGATGTACTCCATTTTCACCTTTTAACCACCCAAAAGCATATTCGCCTTCAATTTCAAGAGTAACGGTTTTAACTCCAGCTACATCTCCAGCTTGATAATTTAATTCTTTAATCTTGAAACCTTGCTTTTCTGACCACATTAAATACATACGCATTAACATAGCAGCCCAATCACAACTTTCTGTTCCACCTGCACCAGCAGTAATTTGTAAAACAGCACTGAGTCGATCACCTTCTTCACTCAACATATTCTTGAATTCTAGATTTTCAATTCCTTCTAATGTTGTGTTATACAAAGTTTCTACTTCTTCATTGGTAGCATCTCCTTCTTTATGAAACTCACAGAGTACCTCAAGATCATCTAGAGATGTAACTCCTTTTTCATAATCAGAAACCCATTTTTTTTGAGCATTTAGCTCTTTAAGAATTTCTTCTGCTTTTTTTGCATTGTTCCAAAAATCTGGAGCAAATGTTTTTTCTTCTTCGTTAGTAATTTCTATAAGCTTGGCATCAATGTCAAAGATACCTCCTTAACGCATCCAGGCGCTTTCTCAGATCATTTAATATATCTGTATTAATCATAAATCTAAATTGTTTTTGACAAAAATAGGATTTAACAATTCAGTAGGAAATAAATTATAGATTATTTTATAGTTTTAAAGCATATGTATTTCTAACAGTAGTTTTTAGAAGCTATTACGAAATTAATTAAACAACTCAATAATGAAAAAAATACTACTCTTATTATGGATAGGAGTTGTAAGTCATACTGTCAATGCACAGTTTTTACAACAAAAGAAGAATTTAGCAACCCAACAAGGTTATTTTAATTTCCATTATGAAGCTGAGAAGGATAAAATTTACTTAGAAGTAGATAAATTAAATACAGAATTTTTATATGTCTATTCTTTAGCTAGTGGATTAGGATCGAATGATATAGGATTAGATCGAGGACAAATAGGGGATGGTGTCATTGTTAAATTTATAAAAACAGGAAATAAACTATTATTAATACAACCCAATCAAGAATATAGAGCTATAACAACAAATGATTTGGAGAAAAAAAGTATTGAACAAGCTTTTGCTAAATCAGTTTTATTTGGTTTTAAAATAGAGGAAGAAAACAATGGTAATTATATCATTGATATTACACCTTTTTTAATGCAAGATGCTCATGGTGTGGCGGATCGATTAAAAAGAAAGAAAGAAGGAAATTATAGTATTGATAAATTAAAGAGTGCTTTAAGTATGGAAAGAACCAAAGCATTTCCTAAAAATGTAGAATTTGAAGCATTATTAACTTTTAAAGGAACACCAACTGGTCAACATATAAGATCAGTAGCGCCTAATTCTAAATTAGTGACAGTAACAACACACCACTCATTTGTAGAATTACCAGACGATGGATACAAAAAGCGTGAATTTGATCCCAGAAGCGGAGCAATACATATTTCTTATTTAGATTATGCAACACCCGTACAAGAACCTATTGTTAAAAAATATATAACTAGACATAGATTAGAAAAAAAAGACCCCAATTCGCCTATAAGTGTAGCTAAAGAGCCTATTATTTACTATCTAGATCCAGGAACACCAGAGCCAATACGTTCTGCTTTATTAGAAGGAGCTAGTTGGTGGAATCAAGCATATGAAGCAATAGGATACAAAGATGCTTTTCAAATTAAGATGTTACCAACAGATGCAGACCCTATGGATTTACGATACAATGTAATTCAATGGGTACATCGTTCAACTAGAGGATGGAGTTATGGAGCAAGTGTAATTGACCCTAGAACAGGTGAAATTCTTAAGGGACATGTAAGTTTAGGAAGCCTTAGAATTCGCCAAGATTTTTTAATAGCTCAAGCATTGCTAAATAAACCTTTTGCTAAAAATGATGAGAATTATAAGCCAATGTTAGAAATGGCTTTAGCAAGAATAAGACAATTATCAGCTCATGAAGTAGGACATACTATTGGATTTGCTCATAATTTTGCTGCAAGTACTCATGATCGAGCATCTGTAATGGATTACCCACACCCTTTAATAAAGTTGATAAATAATGAAATTGATTTATCAGATGCCTATGATGATAAAATAGGTGCATGGGATAAAGTTACAGTTGCCTACAGTTATTCAGAATTTGATAAAGGACAAGATGAAAAACAAGAACTAAATAAAATTTTAGCGAGTGCATATCAAAAAGGATTACGATTTATAACAGATAGTGATGCGAGACCAAAAGGAGGAGCGCATGCTTTAGCTCATTTGTGGGATAATGGAAGTAATGCAAGTCAAGAATTAGAGCGATTATTAAATGTTAGAAATAAAGCAATTCGTGATTTTTCAGTTGACAATATTAGAACTAATGAACCATATTCAGTATTAGAAGATGTGTTTGTTCCACTTTACTTTTTTCATAGATATCAAACTGAGGCAGCAGTAAAATTAATAGGCGGATTGGATTATAATTATGCAGTAAAAAATGGCAATCAAAGAGTTGTTGAAGCTGTATCACCAAAAGAACAAAAAGAGGCATTAAAAGCTATATTAAAAACATTAACACCAGAAGTATTAGCAATTCCTCAAGAAAAATTAAAATTATTTCCTCCTAGAGCTTTTGGATATTGGAGAACTAGAGAATCGTTTAAAGGAAAAACAGGAATTGGGTTTGATGCATTAAGTGTGGCCGCAACAGCAAGTGATATGACATTAAGCTTGTTATTACATCCAGAGCGCTCTTCAAGATTAGTACAACAAAAAAGTCTAGATCAACAACAATTAGATTTGAGTACCATAATAGATAAACTGATTGATAATAGTTTTAAGAAGAAATACAAAAATTCTTATTTAAATGAAATCCAGTATACCATCAATACTAGAATATTGAATCATCTTATTCAATTAGCAATTAATGATAAATCTTACGAACAAGTAAATGCTATTGCTGCATATAAGTTAGAAGAATTGTTAATTTGGTTAGAGAAAAATAGAGGAGAAGACACAGAAAAAATGTATAAAACGCATTATATCTTTAAGATAAAAGAATTTAAAGAAAAACCTTCTAGTATAAAAAGAAATTTACCACCGAGTATTCCAGATGGATCTCCAATAGGAAGTATTGGATGTGGGGTTTATGAATAGAATGATGATTGTATTTTTAATAATTTGATAGAGATATATTATAAAAGTTAAAATTATTGACAGATACATCATTTTAAATTACTTTAATAGTTTAAATTTTGATTAAAAAATAATTAGTTTGAAAATAGATTTAAGAAGCGACACTATTACAAAGCCTACGACAGAAATGTTAGAAGCAATGATGCAAGCAGAAGTAGGAGATGATGTATATAAAGAAGATCCATCAGTTAATGCATTAGAAACTAAAATAGCTGCGATGTTTGGAAAAGAACAAGCTTTATTTTTTCCTTCTGGTAGTATGGCTAATCAAGCAGCTATAAAATTACATACACAACCTGGCGAACAATTAATAGCTGATCAATATGCACATGTCTTTAATTATGAAGGAGGAGGTGTTTCTTTTAATAGCGGAGTGTCTTGTAAGTTAATACAAGGAGATAGAGGTATGATAACTGCAGATCAAGTATTGGCTTCTATTAATCCACCAGATTTTTATCATAGTCCATTAACTAGTTTGGTTTGCTTAGAAAATACAACAAATAAAGGAGGAGGAGCATGCTACGATTTTGAAGAAATTAAAAAAATTAAAACTGTTTGTGAAAATCATAATTTAGGATTTCATTTAGATGGAGCCAGGTTATGGAATGCTCTAATAGCCAAAAATGAAACAGCATTACAATATGGAGAACAGTTTGATACTATATCTGTTTGTCTTAGTAAAGGTTTAGGTGCTCCTATGGGATCTGTTTTAATTGGCGATGAAAAGTTAATGGAAAAAGCGATTCGTGTTAGAAAAGTTCTTGGAGGTGGTATGCGTCAGGTAGGATATATGGCTGCTGCAGGAATATATGCTCTTGATCATCATTTCTTACGATTAGAAAAAGATCATAAGAAAGCTAAAGAAATAGGAAAAGTGTTGACAAAGCTTGAATACGTTACCAGTGTTGAGCCGATTGATACAAATATTGTTATTTTTTCTATTAATAAAAACGAAGCAGAATTTATTGCTTCAATGGCTGAAAAGGATATTCATTTTTATGGAATGGGACAAGGGAAATTACGCTTTGTTACTCATCTTGATTATACAGATGAAATGCATGAAAAGCTTTTAAACAAACTTAAAGAAATAGAATAAAATAACATTATTCATAGTAAAAATATCAAATGCTATATTTATCTTCTAATGATTTAATATAGCATTTTTTTATGGATTAAATATGATTTATAAAAAAACTAATAGCTTACGGAATATAAACCTAGTTGATTATTAGTTTTTTGTGTAGTTTTTGTTTTAGTTAAAAATATTTGTTAGTCTTGGCTTACTTTTTATATTTGCACCTTCTAATATAAAGAATAAAATGAGATCAATATTATTATTAGGGTTGTTATTAAATGTTTTTATAATACATAGTCAAGAAGGGAGATTAATAGGAGAAATTACAGCAAAAGGAGTTTCTTTACCTTATACGACAGTGAAAGTTGAAAATAAAGAATTATCTACAGGAGTTACTTCAGATGAAAACGGTGTATATAAATTAGAAAAGTTACCAATTGGGACTTATTTATTGAGTATAGACGTAATGGGATATCAATCTATTTCAGAAAAAATAGAGATTAAAGAAAATCAAACAATAAAAAAAGATTTTGATCTATTAGAAGATCGATTAAATCTAGATCAAGTAGTAGTAAGCGCAACACGTAATAGAGTTAATCGAAAAAAAGCACCAGTAGTTGTATCAACATTAAGTCCTAAACTATTAACAGCAACACAATCTATATCTTTGGCAGATGGATTAAATTATTCGCCAGGAGTGCGTGTAGAAACTAACTGTCAAAACTGTGGATTTACGCAAGTTAGATTAAATGGTCTTGATGGAGCTTATACACAAGTGCTAGTAAATAGTAGAGCTATTTTTACATCGCTAGTTGGTGTATATGGTTTGGAACAAATACCAACAAATATTATCGAACGTGTAGAAGTAGTTCGTAGTGGAGGATCAGCTCTTTTTGGATCTAGCGCTATAGCAGGAACTGTAAATGTAATTACAAAAGATCCCGTTTTAAATACTTGGGAAATAGGTTCTAATTTTACATTTATAGATGGAAAAACACCAGATAGAAATTTAACCTTTAATGCATCAATAGTTTCAGATGATCTTAATAGTGGAATAACATTGTTTGGGACATACCGCAATAGAGATAGTTTTGATGCTAATGAGGATGGTTTTTCTGAAATTACAAAACTGACAAATAATACTGTTGGAGCAAAGGCTTATATAAAACCGACTGATTTAAGTAAGGTAACATTTAATGCTACAGCTATAAAAGAATTTAGAAGAGGAGGAGATAGATTAGAATTGTCTCCACAGTTTACAGATATAACTGAGCAATTAGATCATGATACATTTTTAGGAGGAGCAGAATACGAAATTCAGAGTAAAGATTTGTCCAATGCTTTTGCTATTTATACATCAGCATCGTATACCAAAAGATTAAGTTATTATGGTGGTTTAGGTGGAGGCCGTACAGCTCAAGATAGTATTTTGGCTAATAACTCTTTTGGAAATACAAAAGATTTGGCATGGGTTAATGGAGCGCAATACACAAAAAACTTTAAAAATGAAGATGTACTAACAACGGGTGTCGAATATAATTATAGTGATACCAAAGATGAAATTTTAGGGTATAATAGATTAATTGATCAAAGTGTAAATACGATAGGAGCTTATGCACAATACGAATGGAAACCAACTGATAAATTTACAACACTTATTGGAGCTCGTTTTGATAATGTAGACGTATCTGGAGCCTATAGAGTTGAGAATATTTCAAGAAACGTATCAATAAATCAATCAGCATTTAGTCCTAGATTAACTATTGCATATAAATTTACAAACGAATTGAAATTTAGAGGTGGATATGCTAGAGGATTTAGAGCACCACAAGCATTTAATGAAGATTTACATATATCATCAGTAGGAGGAGAACCTCAATTTGTAATCTTATCAGAAAACCTTGAAACCGAATATTCTAACGCATATACAGCATCACTGAATTACTCGAAGAATTTTAAAAGAGTGCAAACAGATTTCTTATTTGAAAGTTTTTATACAACATTAGAAGACCCGTTTACAATTGTTAGTACTGGAGCTCCATTATCAAATGGATCTATATTAGAAGAAGTACGTAATGGATCTGGAGCCAAAGTATATGGAGCGAATATTGAAATAGGAGTATCACCATCAAAAAAATGGCAATTTCAATTAGGAGGAACTATTCAAGAATCGAGATATGATGAGCCGCAATTATTGTTTGAAACTGATGGAATAACAGCAGGAGAAACAGATATCGCTGTTGATGAATTTGTACGTAACCCTAATGTTTATGGATACTTCAATGCTAGTTGGATACCAGGAGAATTGTTTAATGTAGATGTTACTGGTACGTATACTGGAGGAATGACTGTTCCTAGAGTTGTAAGCGACACAGGTTTTTTACAACTAAACGAAGTAGATTCATTCTTTGATTTAAATATTAAATTAGAATCACATGTTGATTTTACAGAAAATTTTCAAGTAACATTTTCTGGAGGTGTAAAAAACCTTTTTAATAGTTATCAAGATGATTTTGATATCGGAGCAGGAAGAGATTCAGATTATATCTATGGACCTAATGCACCAAGATCATTTTTTATAGGAATCAAATTTGGAAAAATGCATTAAAAGACTAAAAATGAATGCAAATAATTTTTTAAAGATTTTTTTGATAGTATTTGCTATGTCGAATACTATAAAAGCACAAGAAACAAAAGAAATTGAATGGATCACATTCGAACAATTAGAAGATTCATTGAAAATAAAGCCTAAAAAAGTCTTTATTGATTTTTATGCAGACTGGTGTGTTTATTGTAAAAAAATGGACAGAGTTGCTTTTAGAAAAGAACAAGTGGTTGAAAAAATAAAGAAAGAGTATTATGCTGTTAAAATGAATGTAGAAACAACCGATACCATTTTTTTTGATCAACAACAATTTGTAAATAAAGAGCATGAATTTAAAAGAAGATCATATCACGATATTCCATTATTGCTAGCGAGTAGAAAAGATAGACCTTTTTCATTACCAGCAATAGTAATTCTTAACAAAAACTTTACAGTTAAGCAACGAGTTTTTGAGTACATGAGTACTAAAAAATTATTAAGCATTTTATAAAAACAAAAGGAGCATTTTTTAATGCTCCTTGTTATTTAAAAGAAATTATAAACGTTGTTGTTCTTCTGTTTTTGACTGACGTCTTTTCTTTTTCAAAGATTGATTACCAAAATTGTAACGTGCACCAATTTGTATTGTTTGAGTTTCTTGATTATCAATAAAGAAATTATTTTGATCGAGATATTGAGTTTCTACTTTAACTATTTGAGTATTTAAAAGATCAGTTGCTCTAAGAGAGAGTGTTAATTTGTTTTTTAGTAGTTTTTTTGTGATTCCAATAGATAAATCTTGACTTCCTTCAATAACCAAAGCACCTTGAACCCCCGGAGTAACAATATATCCACTAATTTCGGCAGTTAAACTTTTGTCTTTTAAAAATTGGTAATTACTAGAAATATAACCATAAAATCCCCAACGACTATTTGTAATAAGAGTATTGTTATTTTGAACAGCATTAAAAACATCCTCGTTATAGTATAATGAATGAGCAGTATATACAGACCAGCGACCTGATAAATTAATGTTTGTATTGAAATTTATTCCGTAACCTATTTTTTTAGAAACATTGATGTTCGTAAATCGCAATGTGTTTTCAGTATTATCTTGGAAATTAGTTTCTGTGATATAATCATCATGATAGCTGTAATAAATATCAAAATTATAGTTGCTAGCAAGTGTATACTGAATGTCAATATTATGAATAATAGTAGGACGCAATCTAGGATTTCCTTCATAGAAAGAATAATTCCCGAAATAAAATTTAAAAGGATTTAAAGAAGAATATTGAGGTCTACGGATACGTTTTCCGTAAGAAACTCCTAATTGATGAGAATCGTTGGGTGAATATTGTAAATAAAATGTTGGAAATATTTTTAAGTAATTATCAGTGTTAGTTTGGTTAATCGTTCTAGAAAAACCTTCCAAATCGGTATATTCAGATCTTAACCCACCTTTTAAATTAAATTTTCCAAACGAAGTTTCATAACTAATATACGAAGCAAAATTTTGTTCGTCATATAAAAAAGTATTGGATTTTGTAAGATCAAGTATACTAGCATTATTGACGATATTGAAATGAGATAAATCACTCTCAGAAGTTATAGAAGCGTATTTAAGACCAGCTTCAATTTTTGATGCGTCAGATAATGGAAGTGTGTAATCTAGCTGTGTACTAGCAATATTTGTTTTTTGATCAGTATAAGTAGTAAAACCTGTTGAGGTTTCAAAAATGCCTTGAGGGGAGAAAAACTGAGTCGATACTTCTTGATCACCATCTTTATCATAATCTGTGTAATGAGCTTTAAGTGTGATTTTTTCGCCTTCTTTTTTTAATTTTAATGTATAATCTACATCTAAACCTAAATTTTTAGTAAAATTACCAGCATCATTTAACGTATTAAATGTAGATGTTAAATCACGATTAATATCAAAAACGTTAGAAAGAGTTGTATTTTTTGCTTTCCAATTAGGAGAATAATATAATTGTGAAGCTACAGTTAAACTACTTTTTTTGGACAATGTAATGTCGGTATTGATCTTGATATTATGAGAACGAGTCCATGAATTTCTATCCAGATGAGATTCAAA
This sequence comes from uncultured Aquimarina sp., assembly GCA_947498595.1. Taxonomy (GTDB): domain Bacteria; phylum Bacteroidota; class Bacteroidia; order Flavobacteriales; family Flavobacteriaceae; genus Aquimarina. The sequence goes on along the minus strand of CANMKX010000019.1, from coordinate 43,236 downwards.
TTGTTGTGTAGGATTCGTGAATTCGATAAACTCATCTTCCGTTCTATTATCTTTTCTATGATTGTAAGTATAACTAGCAAATAAATTAACGCTTTTCGTTTTATAATAATGAGAAGTTCCAAATAACCATTTAGGAAATATGGATTGTTGCAAACGAGTATTAACATTCCCTTTATATCCTTCAATACGATTGTTTTTCATTTTTATATTCAAAACCGAACTTCCTTCAGCTTCATATTTAGCAGGAGGATTAGTAATTACTTCGATAGATGTAATTTCACTACCAGAAGTTCCTTCTAATAAATCTTTTAATTCGGCAGTTGATAAATAAGTACGTTTATCATTAATTAGAACAATAATGTTAGCACTGTTTTTTATAGTAATAGCATCTTGTTGTAAGATAACCCCGGGTGTATTTTTAAGTATATCCCAAGCATTTCCATTAGATAAAGTAGTATTTGCAACATTAAATTCTAAACGATCAACTTTACGAGTAACGGTAGGTTTTTTTGAAGAAATGACCACTTCGTCTAAGGATTCAGTTTCTTCCTGTAATACAACAGTTGGCAAGGTTAAATCACTATTGATTTCGATAAAAGAACTATGTGTTTTAAAACCTAAAAAACTGATGTTTATTTGGTATTTTCCAGCGATTATATTTTCTATGAAAAAATAACCTTTATCATCAGATATAACCCCTTTCTGAATAGAATTGACTGTAACATTAGAGATGGTTATGTTTGCGAATGGGATATGCTGTTTTTGAAAATCAGTAATAGTTCCTTCTAGACGATATTGGGCTTGTAATGCCGCAGAAAATAATAACAGTAATAGTATAAACCTAAATTTCATAAATAATTCGTTTTCGTATTTCTTTGATACAAATGTTAAAATATTACAGCGTTTATTGAGTTAACCATGGGTTAATGAGCAGTTAATGATGTTAGAGAAAGTTAATAAGATTTGTAGGGAGTGGTAAGAATGCAGTGGTTATAGCTAATTGTAAATAGTTAACGGTTAATGCTAGGTTAACACATGTTTTTTTATGAATTGAATAAGTGATTTATAGTACATTTGAAGTATTCAATAAAAGAGAGATCGCATTTAATATGAAAAAAAAGATTAATATTTTAATAGTAGCATCTTTGGTTGCAACACTTATATTATCTGGGATTCAATATTATTTGATGAATAATACATATCAGCTCAAAAAAGAATCGTTTGTTAAAGAAGCACATAAACATGTTAATTTTCTAAACTTAAATGAAAGAATAGATGTTTGGAATGACGCATATCTTGAGCGATTGAGACAATTAGTTAAAGAATACCAAGAGCAAAAAATAACTAAAAAAGATGTCTTATTAAATTTTAAAAAATCATTAGATTCAGCAAACAAGAGATTTACACCTTACTATAAAGAACAACTAAATAAAAAAGAATTATCCTATCATATAGAATACCAAGAGGAAATATCGAATATTGTTTTTTTGAATGAAAAAGAGTTTGATACTATCTTTAAAACAAATGATAATGAAGGAATTTTATTATACGGTAAATCATTGCCATATAATAAGAGAATCTCGATTAATACAGGAAGGTGGCAAAGCGAAAGTAATTCAATAGATGACGAAAAAGAATTGGATGCTACTATTACTAATATAGTATTAACAATAGAAACAGAGAGATTTATCTATATACCAGATTGGGAGAAAATAGTTATCAAACGAATGTTGTTATTATTGATATTAGCAATAATATCGATAATAACGGTGATAGGTTTATTCGTGTATGCATTAAAATCATATATAAAACAGAAAAAAATAACAGACATAAAAACAGATTTTATAAATAATATGTCTCATGAATTTAATACTCCTTTAGCAGTTTTAAATATAGCTACAAAGACATTACAACAAGAGAAGGTAGTACAAGGTACTAAAGAATATATACATACGATAGAGACTATTGATAGGCAGAATATTCGATTACAAAAACTACTACAACAAGTAGTAAATAATGCAGTAGGTATTGATGCATCAAACTTAAATAAAGAAGCGATAATCTTAGAAAATTATTTGCAAATTATTGTTAAGGATTTTAAATTGAAGAATGATGTAATTGATATTAAAGAATCTTATATAAGTATTGAATCACAAATACAATTAGATAAGTTTTATATAAATACTGTAGTGACAAATGTATTGAATAATGCTGTTAAATATGGAGGGAAGCATATTGAGATAAAAACAAACGTTATAGATGGATATTTTATAATAGAAATAGAAGATGATGGTATTGGGATACCAAGAAAAAAGCAAAAATTAATTTTTGATAAATTCTATAGAATAGATTCAGGAGACATACATAACACCAAAGGCTTAGGTTTAGGACTTTATTATGTGCAAGAAATCATGAAAGCACATGGCGGAATGGTAAATGTTAAAAGTACACTAGATGTAGGAACATCAATAATATTAAAATTACCAATATAAATGCAAACAATTTTATTAGCAGAAGACGATTTTGATTTTGGTAGTATACTTAAACAGTATTTAGAATTACATGGATTTAAAGTGTATTGGGAAAAAGATGGAATAGCAGCATTAGATAAATTTAAGGAAGTAAAACCTACAATTTGTGTTTTTGATATTATGATGCCCAAGAAAGATGGATTTACATTAGCTGAAGAAATTATAAATTTATCCCCAGAAATGCCTTTTTTATTCTTAACAGCTAGAGGTCAAAAAGATGACAAAATAAAGGGATTGAGGATAGGTGCAGATGATTATATTGTTAAACCATTTGAAGCAGATGAGTTAGTATTGCGGTTGAAAAACATAATAAAACGTAGTACTAGAGTAACAGAAAAAAAAGAAATTCAAGAAACATTAATAATAGGTAAATATACATTTAACACAAAAAGCCTTTTATTAGAAGATAATCAAAGTTCAAAAAGAGTAACGGAAAAAGAAGCCGAATTGATACAGTTTTTTTATAAACATAAAAATAGTTTGGTAAAAAGAGAAGATATCTTAAAAGCTGTTTGGGGAAATGACGATTTCTTTTCGGGCAGAAGTATGGATGTATTTATTACCCGACTTCGCAAGTATTTTAAAAATGATGCACAAGTATCATTAGAGAGTATACGAGGAGTTGGATTAGAATTTAAAATTAGTAACACATAATAAAGAAATCATGAAAAAAAGAATTTTAACTACCATAGTAGCAATAATAAGTGTAACAACAATGTTTGCACAAGCAACTCCTGATACACCAGAAACACCAAAAACTGCTACAGAAACAAGTACAAGTACAACTACATCATATTCGTATAGTAATGATAACAATACTATAAAAACAGGAAATAGTTCTGTATCTATTGTAAAAACAGATGATATCTATAAACTTAAAGCAAGTTTTGGAAGCAAAAAAACAAGAGAAGTACGAGAATTACTAATAGATAAAATAGGTAGAAGAAACCTTGAAGTTACAGGAGGAAATTATCTTTGGCTTCAAAAAAATGATGGAGAAAAAATCTTTAGCTGTAAACTATCGAGCGGGCGCCTTAAAATATATGTGGATAAAGAAATTGTATCCGCAGACTTTTATAAAAAAGTAGAAGAAGCAGGAAATGAAATACGTTCTTTAATTTCAGATAGTAAATAATACCAATTATTTAAACCTTATCGATGATGATAAGGTTCGTTTCTAAGGATTGTATATCCCCTGTATAATTGCTCTATAAAAAATAAGCGAATGATCTGATGGGAAAATGTCATTTTTGAAAGTGATATTTTCCCATTTGCACGTTCATATATTTTAGGACTAAATCCATAAGGTCCACCAATTACAAAAATTAATTGTTTAAGACCACTATTCATATGTTTTTGTAATACTTGAGAAAATGCAACAGAATCATACTGCTTCCCATTTTCATCTAATAAAATAAGCATATCAGATTTAACAATATTAGCAAGTATTAACTCTCCTTCTTTTTCCTTTTGTTGCGCTTCACTTAAGTTTTTAGCTTTTTTAAGATCAGGGATTACTTCTAATTTAAATTTCACATAAAAACCAAGACGTTTGGTATAATCAGCAATTAAATTCTGTAAATCTTTACTATCAGTTTTACCAATAGCCACTAATTTTATGTTCATAGTTTAGAAGTTAGGAATTACTTTTTTTACATTAGCAAAAATAACGTTTAGAAATGATAAGTAAAGAACAATTTGATAAAGAGATTGACTTAATAATAGCAAATGCCATTAGAGAAGATGTAGGAGATGGAGATCATAGTTCATTAGCTTGTATTCCGATTACAACACAAGGAAAAGCAAAATTGCTAGTTAAAGACGAAGGAGTTTTAGCAGGAGTAGACTTTGCAAAAAAAGTATTTGAATTTGTAGATGCTGACTTAAAAGTAGAAACTCTTATTGAAGATGGAACAGTTGTAAAATACGGCGATATAGCTTTTTATGTTTCAGGAAATTCTCAATCAATATTAAAAGCAGAACGATTAGTTTTAAATGCAATGCAACGTATGAGTGCTATAGCTACCAAAACAAATGATTTTGTGAGATTATTAGAAGGAACAGGAACAAAGGTTTTAGATACAAGAAAAACAACTCCAGGAATTAGAGCTCTAGAGAAATGGGCTGTTAAAATTGGTGGAGGAGAAAACCATAGATTTGCACTGTATGATATGATTATGCTAAAAGATAATCATATCGATTTTGCAGGTGGAATAATTAAAGCAATTGAAAAAACGAAAGAGTATCTTAAAGACAATGATTTAGATCTAAAAATTATTGTAGAAGCTAGAAACTTAGAAGAAATAAAAACAATTTTACAAACTTCAGGAGTTTATAGAATTTTAATAGATAACTTTAATTATGAAGATACACGAGAGGCGGTTAAATTGATAGGAGATACATGTTTAACAGAATCTAGTGGAGGTATTAATGAAGAAACTATTCGTAAGTACGCAGAATGTGGCGTAAACTATATTAGTAGCGGAGCTTTAACTCATTCGGTATATAATTTAGATTTAAGTTTAAAAGCAATAGAATAAGCGTAGTATTATGTCTAAAAAAGTTGAGAAAAAACTTTTAAAAATTCCGATACTAAATATCTTAATAAAATTAGGTAAAAAGATAGTTTTACCTGGATTTAAAGGATTATCTATATATGATCTTATTGAAATATATGTAATAGGTATTCTTAAAGGAACTTTTTCTGCAAGAGCAAGTGCTATATCGTGGAGTTTTTTTATAGCGATATTCCCTTTTTTACTTTTTGTATTAAACTTAATTCCATATATACCTATTAAAAATTTCCAAAGTGGATTTTTAGGATTTATAAAAGAATTATTGCCTCCACAGACATGGGAGTTTTTTGAGCAAATTATAAAAGATGTTGCCATAAATCCAAGAGGAGCATTACTATCAGCTACATTTGTTTTATCAATTTTCTTGATGACAAATGGTGTTAATGCTGTTTTTTCAGGTTTTGAATATTCGTATCATATCACATTAAATAGAAATTTTATAAAACAATATGCCGTAGCTTTAGGAGTGTCGATAGTAATAGCAATGCTATTATTAACCACAGTAGTTTTTACATTGTATTTTTCATACTTAGTAAATGAATTAACTGTAATTGGAGTATTTGATAATTCCATTTTTTGGTTGATGACAGGTAAATACGTATTGTTCATTTTAATGATATTTTTAATGGTATCAATTCTATTTTATTTTGGAACAACAGAAGGGAGACAAAATCACTTTTTCTCTCCAGGTGCATTTATGACTACTTTCTTAATTATTGTTACTACTTATTTATTTGGAATCTATATAGACAATTTTTCAACCTATAATCAATTATATGGATCAATAGGAGCATTATTGATATTAATGCTATATATATGGTTAAACGCAAATTTATTGCTATTAGGATTTGAATTAAATGCCTCATTAAATCGATTGAGGAAAGAAGTTTAGGAAAAAATATATATAAAATTCAATAAGAGCTATAAATCAAAATGACTGATTTATAGCTCTTTTCTTTTGAATTGCAATAAAATATTTAAAATTATGTTAATAAACAATGTAATTAATCACATATTATTACTACTATAAAACAGGAATTGTAATTGTAAAAGGGAATATAAATAACTCTATAACGAGTATAGGGAGTTTAAACTGTTAAAAATTAACTGTTTTTTAACATGATATTGTGCGTGCATAACATTTTTAATTATCTTTGTACAGTGGTAGTTATATTATATCCCCCCAAAATAAATTTTTTAAAAAGGAATGAGGAAAATTATTTTATTATTAGTAGCACTAATATCGTTGACGAATGCTACGGCGCAAATTAGAGTTGGAAAAGCTATTTTGCCTTATGAGGAATCTCGCGGCGATGTTACACTTAAATTGAATGGAGCTGGAATGCGACAATTATTGTGGATAGACCTATATGCAGGTGGATTATATTTAGAAAAAAGAAATAAAGACGCAAAAGCAATATTGGATGCAAATGAAACAATGTCTATTAAATTAAATATTGTTTCTAAATTTATTACGCAAAATAAAATGATCAATGCTGTTAGAGACGGTTTTCAAAAAGCTACTTTTGGAAATACTAAAGCATTAGATGAAAGAATACAAAAATTCATTGCTTTCTTTTCTGAAGCTATTGTTAAAAACGATATTTTTGACTTAGTGTATATAAAAGATGTTGGAGTAAAAGTTTACAAAAACGAAAAAGAATTAGGAATCATAGAAGGAAGAGACTTTAAATATGCATTATTTAAAATCTGGTTGGGTGACGAACCTGCTAGTGATGCTGTTAAAGAAGGTATGCTAGGATTACAATAAAAAACTAAATATTAAAAGAATAGGCTTAAGAATATCTTAAGCCTATTTTTTTTGTTAATATTTTAGTATATTCAGAGCCACTTAACAAATTAATTATATAATACAATGAATAGCATTTCAAAAGCAGTATCCTTACTATTTTTAATTTTAATATGTCACAATATAAATTCTCAACAAATTGTAGGAAAATGGAAGACGATTGATGATGATACAGGAGAAGCAAAATCTATAGTAGAGATTTACAAAGATACTGACGGAAAATATTATGGTCAAATAAAAGAGTTGCTTAATAAAAGTGAAGAGAATAAACTATGTGTAGATTGTGAAGGTAGTGATCATAATACACCTGTTTTAGGAATGAAGATTATAAAAAAGATGGTGAAGGATGGAGATGAATTAGTTGGAGGTACCATAACTGATCCTAAAAATGGAAAAGTATATAAATGTAAAATTTGGGTTGATGAAGATGATTCCAATAGATTAAATGTAAGAGGATATATCGCTTTTTTATTTAGAACACAGCAATGGATAAAAATGAATTAATAGTAATACTATGTAAGATTTAATGAATCCTAGCAAAAAAAATGTTTTTTTTTGTTAGGATTTTTTTTATATATAGACTTATTAATAGAATCTGTAAAACAACAACAACAATGAAAAAAACAATACTATTATGTATGCTCTTGATCATAAGTGCTACAAGTTTTTCGCAAATTAGAATAGGTAGTGTAGTGCTTCCATATAAGCTAACTTTTGGAGAAGAAGAGTTGACATTAAATGGAGCTGGAATGAGAAGTGTTCTTTCTATGAACACATATTCAGGTGGATTATATACTAAACAAAAATATAACGATCCTAAAGAAATCTTAGATTCTGATGAAAGTATGGTTATTCGATTAAATATAGTATCAAAGAGAGTAACTAATAATAGAATGGTTAAAGTTTTTAAAAAAGGATTTAAAGATGCTATGTATGGCAACACAGAGACTTTACAAGAAAGAATGGATGAATTCTTAAAGATATTTGGACCTTCTATAAATGTTAATGATTTCTTTGATTTTGTATACTTAAAAGGAGGTGATGTTATGACATATAAAAACGGAGAAAAAGTAGGAGAAATAAAAGGAAGAGATTTTAAATATGCATTATTCAAAATTTGGTTAGGAGACGAACCAGCATGTGCATTGATTAAAAACGGAATGCTAGGAGTTCAAAAATAAAATACAATAAGACATTATAAAAAAAGCGATATAGATTCTTTCTATATCGCTTTTTCTGTAGAGTAGAATAAAGGTAAATATGTATTTTTGTGATGTCCTCATTAAATTTTCAGAAAGCTATAATGACATACTTCATAAATGTAATTTTACCGATACCACTGGATAAAGAATTTACTTACAGTGTAACCAAAGACGAAGCAATGTTTCTCAAACCTGGGATGAGAGTTGCTGTTCCTTTTGGTAAAAGTAAAATTTATGCAGCGATAGTGACTCAAATTCATCAATTAGAACCACAACTTTATGAAGCTAAAGAAATTGAGCATATCTTAGACGAAACGCCTATTGTAACCAAAGAACAACTTCAATTATGGAAATGGATGGCATCTTATTATATGTCTTCTATTGGAGAAATAATGAGAGCAGCATTGCCTAGCGCATTTTTGCTAGAAAGTGAAACTATAATACTTAAGAATGATGCCGTTACAATTGATGAGAAAACACTAAAAGATGATGAGTTCTTAATATATGAAGCTTTACAATATCAAAGTCTTTTAAAGATTCAAGAAATAATGGGAATCGTTAATCGTAAAAACGTATTACCAGTAATAAAACGATTAATAGAAAAAAATGTTATAATAGTACAGGAAGAAATTTATGAGCAATACAAACCTAAATTAGTGAGGTATGTTAAATTAAATCCTAAGTACGAAGGTGATAATGCTTTAGAATCATTACTAGAAGAAGTAAATAGAGCACCTAAACAAAGAGAACTCATTTTACAATATTTCGGGTTGAAAGCTAAAAGTACTAAACCAATAAAAGTTGAGCAATTAATAAAAGTAGCAAATTCTTCGTCAGCTATTGTCAAAGTATTAATTAAAAAAGAAATCCTTGAAGAATATTATTTGCAAACAGATAGGATAAATTATGGGGGAGAACAATCTATAGCTACAAAACAACTTAATGAATATCAATTAAAAGCTTTAACAGAGATAAAATCAGCTTTTGAAACAAAAAATGTAAGCTTATTGCATGGAGTAACTTCGTCGGGTAAAACTGAAGTCTATGTAAAGCTAATAGAAGCGGTACTAAAAGAAGAGAAACAAGTATTGTATCTCTTGCCAGAAATAGCTCTTACTACGCAGTTAATTAGTCGTTTACAGCGTTATTTTGGTGATCAATTGGGAGTGTATCATTCAAAATATAGTGTAAATGAACGAGTAGAGGTATGGAATAATGTACTGAATAATCAATCAAAAGCGCGAATTATTATAGGGGCAAGATCAGCTATCTTTTTACCATTTCAAAATTTAGAACTTATAATTGTAGATGAAGAACATGAAACGACGTTTAAGCAATTTGATCCAGCTCCAAGATACCACGCTAGAGATACTTCTATTGTATTAGCAAGTTTATTTAAAGCCAAAACATTATTAGGGTCAGCAACTCCTTCAATAGAAACATATTACAATGCAAAAGAAGGTAAATATGGTTTGATTAATTTGAATAGACGGTATGGAAATGTTTTAATGCCAGATATTTCTCTAATAGATATTAAGGAGAAATACCGTAAAAAGAGAATGAAAGGACATTTTAGCGATACGCTCCTTAAAAATATAGAAGAAACATTAAAAGAAGACGGACAAGTTATTTTATTTCAGAATAGGAGAGGATACTCTCCAGTTATTGAGTGTAATACATGTGGGCACTCCCCACAATGCCCTAACTGTGATGTAAGTTTAACTTTTCATCAACACCGTAACCAACTGAGGTGTCATTATTGCGGACATCATATCGCGATGTTACAGAAATGCTTAGCATGTGATAGTGTAGAATTGTCAACAAAAGGATTTGGTACTGAACAGATAGAAAAAGAATTATATGAATTATTTCCAGACTATAAGATTGGTAGAATGGATCAAGATACAACAAGAGGTAAATATGGTCCCGCAAAAATAATTAACGCATTAGAACAAGGAGAAATAGATATTTTAGTAGGAACTCAAATGTTAACCAAGGGCTTGGATTTTAAAAATATCCGTTTGGTAGGAGTTATGAATGCAGATAACTTATTAAATTTCCCTGATTTTAGAGCACATGAACGAAGTTTTCAGTTAATGCAGCAAGTTTCTGGAAGAGCAGGTAGAAATGAAAAAAGAGGAAAAGTTTTAATCCAAACATACAATCCCTTTCATCAGATATTACAACAAGTATCGGTAAATGATTACCAAGCAATGTATAAAGATCAAATAGAGGAGAGGCACCAATATAAATACCCACCATTCTATAGATTAATTAAGATAACAAGTAAACATAAAGATTATAATAAAGTAAATGATTCATCAATGTGGTTGTCAAAAGCATTGAGATCAGTATTTAAAGAACATGTTTTAGGACCAGAATATCCACCAGTATCAAGGATTAGAAATCAATATCACAAGCATATTTTAATTAAGATACCTCAAGGTCAATCAATAAAATTAACCAAAGCAACTATCAAGAAAATACTGAATAGTTTTTATGTAATAAAAGAATTTTCGGGAGTACGATTGTTGATAAACGTAGACAATCAATAGTCATAAAAAAAGACTCTATATTTTTAATATAGAGTCTTTTTTTATGACTATTTGAAAAGGAAATTATTTCCTTTGTAATAATTTATGTTCTTCATAACAACCACTAATAGCATCAAGAATTTGTAGATCATTAGCAAAATTTATAAAATCTGTAGAATAATTACATTGTCTTAAAATCTCATCGATGTCTACTCGATCTACATGTAATAAGGCCATAAGTGTTTCTCTATCAAATTTACTTTCTAATAAGCTTTTGATTTCATCATCTTGCTTCATTTTCCGAAGCTTCCTTAGCTCTTTTCCTTTTTTACTAAAAGTATTATAGAGGAAATCAGCCGGGTTAAAAATGGAACCTAAAACTTTAGTAACAGCGCTAGGTTGTTTATTACCACCTTCATATCCAGAATTTAATCCAGAAATACTATATCTATAATTATCATAAATAGGAATTCTTTTAGCATCAATTTCTAAATAACCAGACAAAGGTATTTCAGAGACAACAACCTCTTCTAAGGCAATACTAACTGCAGTCATTTTAATTTTGACATCTCCAAATTTTAACCAATCATTGGTAACTCTAACTTTGATGGGTTTAAACCCAATGTAACTAAAATAGAGTGTGTCATTTACATTTGCAGCAATTGAAAATTCACCTTTAGTATCTGTGATAGTACCTACAACCTGACTAAGATTAAGGACATGTACATTTGCTAATTTAAGATCATTAGCAGCATCAAGAACTTTACCAGAAACAATAGTTTTTTCTGTAATTGTATTTGAAGTTACTTGTTCTTCCTGTTGTGCATAGAAAGAATAATAATTTAAAAAAAGTAATATAATTATAAATAATTTCTTCATGTATATTTAAGACGTATTAATTAATAAGAGTTAACATAAAAAACGTATAGATAATTATATTACTTTTTTTAGTAATATTGATTAATCGCGATCACTACGTCTTCTACGATCTCTTCTTCTGTTATCATTTGAGCTACGATCTCCTCTGTCATTTCGATCGTTTCTATCATTATTTCTTCTTCTTGGTTTAAAATCATCACTACGACGACTTCCTTTAAAACCACCACCATCATTACGACGACCTCTTCCGCCATCTCTGCGACCTCTTCCACCATCTCTGCGGCCTCTTCCACCCCCAGAGTTTTTAGAAACTTCTACATTTACACTTCTACCATCAAGATCAAAGCTTTCAAAAACTGAAAGTACTTTTTCTTGTTCTTCAGGTGCAGTGTTGAAAAAAGAGAAATTTTCTTTAACATCAACACGATTAACGCCTTCTCTTCCTAAACCAATATTTTCTTTTAGGAAATCTTTAAGAGACATCCAGTCAAAACCATCCTTTTGACCAATGTTAATAAAGTAACGTATAGATCCATCATTATTTCTTCCAGAATCACGTTCTGATACAGAATTAAGGTCTTTAGCCTTTTTGTAATAATTATGGAAACGAGAAAATTCAACAGAAAAGAATTTTTTAATTAATTCTTCTTTAGAAAAATCTTCTAACACTTCATTAATAGATGGTAAATAGGTATCAATCTCATGATTGATTTCTGCTTTCTTTATGTCATTAGCTAAATGAAATAATTGTACTTGACAAATTTCTTCACCGCTTGGAATTTCTTTTTTCTCAAAAGTGGTTTTAATAATTCGCTCAATCGCTTTGATTTTACGAACCTCACTTTTAGAAACGATAACCATAGATGTTCCACTCTTACCAGCTCTACCAGTTCTACCACTACGGTGTGTATATGTTTCAATCTCATCAGGTAATTGGTAATTAATTACGTGAGTGATATCATCAACATCAATACCTCTGGCAGCTACATCAGTGGCAACTAACATCTGGATTTGACGATTTCTAAAGCTCTTCATAACCAAATCACGCTGATTTTGACTTAAATCACCATGTAAGGCAGCAGCATTGTAACCATCTTCAATAAGATTTTCAGCTACTTTTTGAGTATCTCTTTTTGTACGACAAAAGATTACAGAAAAAATATCAGGATTAGCATCAGCTAATCTTTTTAATGCAGCATAACGATCTCTAGAATTAACTAAATAATACTCATGAGATACATTTTTAGAACCAGTATTTTTGTGACCAACAGTAATTTCTATTGGAGTTTTCATAAAACGCTTAGCAATCGTAGCTACCTCTCTAGGCATAGTAGCAGAAAATAACCAAGTATTTTTCTCTTCGGGAGTATGAGATAAAATAGCATTTATATCTTCATAGAATCCCATATTAAGCATCTCATCTGCTTCATCAAGAATACAATACTCAATATTAGAAATGTTAACCATTTTACGGTTGATCATATCTTGCATACGACCAGGAGTCGCTACAATAATTTGAGCACCGCGTTTAATATCTCTAGCTTGTTCTTGTATACTTGCTCCTCCATAAATAGCTACAGTATGTAACCCTTTTATGAATTTAGAATAATTTTTTAATTCATTAGCAATTTGTAAGCAAAGTTCGCGAGTAGGAGATAAAATTAAACCTTGAGTCACACGACTATTAGGGTCAATTTTTTCTATTAAAGGAAAACCAAAAGCAGCGGTTTTTCCTGTTCCTGTCTGCGCTAAAGCTACAATATCGGTATCCTCATTAAGTAAAATGGGAATAGCCTTTGCTTGTATGTCACTTGGGTCTGTAAAGCCCATAGCATCCACGGCCTTTATTATTGCTTCTCCTAACCCTAACTCTTCAAATTTGTTCATATAAATAAAATAAAGCGGCAAAGGTACGTTTTATTATCATCATACAATAATAACTGGCTAATTATTATAATGTTGCAATAAAAAATGTAAGTAATTGATATAGAGTATTTAAAATATTTTTATTTGATAATTTCTATTTCAAATAATTTATCCCAGTTCTTACCAGTAACAAAAAGTTGCCTAGTGTCTGCTTTATATGCGATTCCATTTAACACATCTAGCGCTTCATGTTGTGTTACGTGATTCCTTAAATCTCTTAAATCGATAACAGCTTCTAATGCTCCATTTTTTGGATTTATAATAGAAATACTACTTTTTAATTTAGCTTTATTTGTAGCTCCATTTTTAGGCCAAGTATTTGCATAAATTTTACCATCAATCCATTCTAATTCATTGAAGTTAGATTTTACACTTTTATTAGTAGCAACTTGAATATAACTTTCTTCTTCTAGAGTTTGAGAATTTAAAAACCAAATTTTTTCTGAACCATCACTTTTATAGATCGTTGTGCCATCATTACATAATCCCCATCCTTCTTTACTTTCACCATACGCAAAATTCCCATCTCTAGTTAACGTATTTAGATTATAAATAAAACCTTCTTTAGCAAGCCAAGTAAGTTGGTATATCTTATTATTATGGATTGTGATTCCTTCAGCAAAATATTGTTGAGAGATTTCCTTTTTAACTAAAACTTTTCCTGTTTTATAATCTACCTTTCTAAGAGAAGAAAAACCATTACGGCCTGTACTCTCATATAATGTATCATTAACAAATTCTAATCCTTGTGTAAAAGCATTTTGATCATGTGGATATGATGCTACAATTTTAAACTTATATAATTTAGGAGCTTTATTATTAAGTAAAGTTATTTTCTTGGAAAGTTTATCCGAAGTTCCATCGTGAAAAATTTCTACGTTTACCTTTTTGTAACCTAATTTTTCAGTATCGAACTTTTCATTTAGAGGTAAGTTTCCTTTAACTTTTTTTATGAGTTGATTATCGAAACGATATATAATAGAATCAATAATGATGTTATTTGGGTTGTTTATGCTTAATGAAAGCGTCTCATCTAGCTTAAATTTCGCCTGATTATTAGGAATAGTTAGAGAAAATAATTTTTTTTTCTTCCCAGAATTACTCCCGCAAGAAATAAAAAGTAAGCTTAATGTTATGACATTTAATAGATTACGAATAGTCATGGTTTTGATTTAATTTTTAAGCAAGATATTTATTTTAATTCGAGTAAAAAAATACTTGCAGAACTAAAGAAAGGTTGTATATTTGCACCCGGCAAGTCCTACACAACTAGCTCCTGTTGAATCCTCCAGGGCGGGAACGCAGCAAAGGTAAACGGTTGTAGCAGTGTGATGTAGGTAGCTTGCCTTTTTTTATGCGCTAAATTCTCGTAAATAAAAATCCTCTCATCTAGATTAAACTAAAAATTACTATTTCTTTCTATAATTATACAGAAACGATAACCCTTTTTTTCCTTATTTTTGTATACCAAATATCTATTTGGATACGCTATGAGTCAAAAAATATTGCTTAGCGAGAAAGAAGTGCACATAATCTTACATAGGTTAACTTGCCAATTGATTGAAAATCATATGGATTTTAAGGAAACTGTACTTGTAGGAATTCAACCTAGAGGTGTACACTTAGCTAATCGAATAAAGAATTTTCTTGAAAAAGATTATAACATACCTAATGTACAATTAGGGCATCTAGACATTACGTTTTATAGAGATGATTTTAGAAGAGGAGAAAAGCCATTAGAGGCTAATAAAACACATATAGATTTTATTGTAGAGGATAAAAATGTAGTGTTTATAGATGATGTTTTATATACAGGAAGAAGTATAAGAGCTGCATTAACTGCAATTCAATCTTTTGGAAGACCTAAAGAAATAGAATTATTAACTCTTATTGATAGAAGATTTAGTAGGCATTTACCGATACAGCCAAATTATAGAGGACGTCAAGTAGATGCTATTAATCAAGAAAAAGTGAAAGTGTACTGGGAAGAAGTACATGGACAAGATGCAGTTTACCTTATTAACAATTAGACAATAATTATGGGCGAATTAAGTGTAAATCACTTACTAGGAATTAAATATCTTAAAGAAGAAGATATCAAGCTTATTTTTGAAACCGCTGATCATTTTAAAGAAGTAATCAATCGACCTATTAAAAAAGTACCTTCTTTACGCGATATAACCATTGCCAATTTATTTTTTGAAAATAGTACTCGTACACGTTTATCTTTTGAACTAGCAGAAAAAAGATTATCTGCAGATGTTGTTAATTTTTCTGCTGCATCTTCATCGGTAAAAAAAGGAGAAACATTAATTGATACAGTTAATAATATCCTATCAATGAAAGTGGATATGGTTGTGATGAGACATCCTAATCCTGGAGCTGGTATATTTTTATCAAAGCACGTTAATGCAAGCATTGTTAATGCAGGTGATGGAGCTCATGAACATCCTACGCAGGCATTATTAGATTCTTATTCTATAAGAGAGCGTTTAGGAGAAGTTGCAGGTAAAAAAATCGTAATTGTTGGAGATATATTACATTCAAGAGTTGCTTTGTCAAACATTTTTGCATTGAAATTGCAAGGAGCTGAAGTAAAAGTTTGCGGGCCAAAAACATTAATACCTAAATATATAGAAAAACTAGGTGTTGGAGTAGAGCTAGATTTAAGAAAAGCTTTAGAATGGTGTGATGTTGCAAATATGCTTCGTGTACAAAATGAACGTATGGAAATTAGTTATTTTCCTTCAACTAGAGAATATACACAACAATATGGTGTAAATAAAAAAATATTGAATAGCTTAGATAAAGAGATTGTAATTATGCACCCTGGGCCTATTAATCGTGGAGTTGAAATCACGAGTGATGTAGCAGATTCAAAACAAGCCATCATATTGGATCAAGTAGAAAACGGGGTAGCGGTGAGAATGGCTGTAATATATCTTTTAGCTTCTAAAATAAAAAAATAAAAAATTATGATTTTTGATAAAAATGAAACAACTACAATTATAACACAAGAAAAATTAACTGTGATTGAATTAGTGAAAGGAATTGCTCAAAAATATGAGACCTTATCACAAGATAATATTATTGTTAATTTATTTTCATTGAATAAAATAACAGCTGAAGAAATATCAGAATTTTTAAGAATTTCGAATAAGCATAAAGAAGCAAAACATTCTTTTGTTATCGTTACAGATAAAATTTCTTTTGAAGAAGCTCCTGATGAGATTACAATAGTTCCTACACTACAAGAAGCTCATGATATAATTGAAATGGAAGAGATAGAAAGAGATTTAGGGATTTAAGCTCAGTTTAGAAACTTTATAATTATACTGTATAATTGTAAAGTTTCTAAAAATAATTCGTCAGAATCGTTGTGAACTTAAACTAACCTTCATAATGAAAAGAATAGCAATCACCCTAATCATGCTATTTGTAAGCGTTATATCTATGTCGGCACAAGAATGGCTATACGATATTGACGAAGCAAAAGCTTTAGCTACAAAAGAGGATAAAAAAATAGTGTTACTATTTACTGGTTCAGATTGGTGTCCTCCCTGTATTAAATTAGAAAAAAATGTCTTATCTAAAGAAGTTTTTAAAGACTATGCAAAAGAGCATTTTGTAATGTTAAAAGCAGATTTTCCTAAACGAAAAAAGAATCGATTACCTCAAGAACAAATTGAGAAAAATTTTAAATTAGCAGAGCGTTATAACAGAAAAAAAGTATTTCCAGTTTTATTAGTTTTAAATAAAGAAGGAAATGTTTTAGGTGCTAGTGGATATAGAAAATATTCTGCTGAGCGGTATATAGAACTACTTACTAATATATCTAATTTTTAGTATCTATATGATTTTTGATATAATGACTATTATAAAAATAAAAGTATATATAACTATTGAAAATCACAATTTTAGGCTGTTATTCAGCAACGCCCCGAACTTTTACAAATCCTACAGCTCAAGTTTTAGAAATCAATAATCAAATTTTTTTAATTGATTGCGGAGAAGGAACTCAAGTGCAATTGAGAAAACAGAAAATCAAGTTTTCTAGAATTAAAAGAATTTTTATTTCCCATTTACATGGAGATCATTTCTTTGGGTTGATAGGATTGATATCAACTTTTAGACTTTTAAATAGAGAAAACCCATTACACGTTTATGGGCCTAAAGGGATTAAAGAAGCAATTACACTGCAATTAAAATTATCCAATTCATGGACAGATTATCCACTTCACTTTCATGAATTAACAAATAAAGATTCTGAACTTATTTATGAAGATGAATTTGTATCAGTTACTACAATTCCATTACAACATCGTATTTATTGTAACGGATTTTTATTTAAAGAAAAAGAAGGAGATCGTAAACTCGTATTAAGTAAAGTCCTTAATAAGAATATAGATAAAGCTTATTATAGATCTATAAAAAAAGGAAAAGACATAACGTTAGATACAGGAGAAGTCATTCCTAATAACGAATTAACAGAAGCTCCTGATCCAGTTAAAAGCTATGCTTTTTGTAGTGATACAAAATACGATGAAGCAAAAATTCCCCTAATAAACGAAGCTACAGTTTTATATCACGAATCTACTTTTTTAGAAAGTCATCAACATTTATGTCAAAAAACAGGGCATAGTTCTGCTAAGGAAGCGGCAACTATTGCACAAAAAGCCAATGTAGGTACGTTGCTGTTAGGACATTATTCAACTCGTTATGGAGATATCGAATTGTTTAAAAATGAAGCTAAGACAATTTTTGAGAATGTGGAAGTAGCAGATGACGGTAAAATTTTTGAATTTTAAAATTTCTTAACGATTAAAAAAATGAATAGGGATTTACATAATTATAGAAAATCTTATGAAAAGTATTTTCTAGAAGAAGAAAATCTTCCAGAAACACCATTAACACTTTTTACGAAGTGGTTTAAGGAAGTAGAAGAAGCACCAGGGGTTGAAGAAGCAAATGCAATGACTATCGCAACTAAAGGGAATGATGGATTCCCGAAATCACGTATAGTTTTATTAAAGAAATATGATGAAGATGGTTTTGTTTTTTTTACAAATTATGCATCAGAGAAAGCTAAAGCAATGGATAATGATCCCAATGTTTGTATTTCTTTCTTTTGGCCTAATTTAGAACGACAAGTGATCATTAAAGGAATCATAAGTAAGACTTCTGAAGCCGAAAGTATAGCTTATTATAATTCAAGACCTAGAGGTAGTAGACTAGGAGCTTGGGCATCAAATCAAAGCGAAGAAATTACTTCGCGGGCTATTTTAGAAGAAAAGTTAAAAGCGCTCGAAGAACAATTTAAAGATAAAGAAATTCCAAAACCAGAACATTGGGGAGGCTATAGAGTGCAACCAATAAGCTATGAGTTTTGGCAAGGAAGACCCAATAGGTTACATGATAGAATTCTATACAGTCAAGTGAAAGATAATTGGAATTTTGTACGTTTAGCTCCTTGATTATTATCAAGGAGTAACGATGATAAAATTAGACCTTCTATTTAATTGATATTCTTCTTCAGAACAATTTTTATCTATGCAATTAACGATTGGATTAGATTCTCCATATCCCTTATAAGAAATAATCCTTTGAGTATTAATTTTGTTAGCAATAAGATACTGATAAATAGATTGAGCTCTTTTTTGAGATAATTCCTGATTGTACGATAGATCACCTCGATTGTCTGTATAAGTTTCAATTTTAATTTTTAATAAAGGTTGCTCAACTAGCATTAATCCAACAATTTTATCAAGTTCTAGGATTGCTTTAGATGTAATATCCCATTTGTCAAAATCAAAATAGATAGCTTTTAAATCGATAATATCACGTATTTTTTTAGGATCCTTAACGATTGTTTTTCCAGGCGCCACAGAATTATTTGTGTTAATGGATTCATTTGAATTTGAATATTGTAAAGAAATTTGAGGATGTGTAGCGATCGTACAATTAGAAAGATCGACTTTAGGATTCATGAGCATTGGATTTGTAGTAGCTAATCTACACTCATTATAATCATTATATCCCATAGCATATTTCATACTAGGATCTTTGATACCATTATATCTAGCTGTAACAGAGTTAGCTGTAATGTCTAGAGTATTTAATTGAGCTAATAATTCACAATTGTCACTAACTCGCACAGCATATGATATTTTAAAAGATTCGGCGTTTGATTTTAAAAGTTTGTCAGGAATTTCAAAATTTACAGATCTTTTCTTTTTATCATAATTAAACTTAAAATTGTTCTTTTTTATTGAATAAGAAACGGAATTAGGTATAAATTCTATATGTTCAGGAAAAGGTTCTATAATATAACTATTGGTGGCATGATCATTTCCCTTGTTTTTAATTTCCAAAGTATGAATTAATTCTTCTCCCGGCATAATAGTTTCGTCTTTAGCAATATAACTGCCATTAGTCCTAGTAACTTTTTTTACGATTTGTAACGATGGTTCATAAACTTCGATACTAAAAGCAACTGCTATTGTTGCAAAACCATCGTTTTTTGTAGATAATCTAAAGCTAGTTTGTGTTTGGTTGTTGGTTATTAATTGGTTATCGGTATTTTTTATATTAAAAATATCAGCATCATACCCTAAGGTGTTTTCACTAGCAGGAACACGATTGGTTACTTGTTTTCCATTTTTGGTGATACTAGAATTGAAGAAATTAAGCATTGGATTATTCGATGTTTTAAGGTATTGATACGAATTTGATGCTTGTGATAAAATTTCGATAGCATCACCCTGTATCCCTTTATCACCTTCATAAGAGACAATACCTATTTTGCTCTTAACATCACCTTTCTGAATAGTCTTGAAATTATCAAAACTAAAAACTACAGGTGCAGCTTTTGAAGCGATGTTAACATAACCATCGTATATGTAAAATCTTTTTTGACTTTTATTAGGATCTTCATAAATAATGATCATTGTCCAGCCGCCTGCGAGTCCATTACCAACTTCAACGGCCGGATTGCTTTTTGTAGTTGAAGCAGCAATATTTGCAATGGTATATAATCCATTAGGATTTTTTTGTGAAGTAACTAAGGTTGTAATATCCTTATAACAACTATAAGTCTTTGAAGGATTTTCTTTAGAATTTAAGTAATCATGTATAACGATTCCATCGGATATGTTTTGATATAGAGAATCTTTAGGAAGCTTGATTTTAACAGTGTTAATTTTTTTTGCTCTTACAGAATCAGCATAAGAAGCAGTCCAATACAAACCAACATGTTTGATTGTTGCACATTTTGATGCGAAATTTAAAGATGCGCTACTAGAGTTGAAAGTTGTAGAATCATTGTCAATATCAATGAATCCCATTTTAAATTGATTATTAATACCACCTAGATTATAATCTTTTTTAGGATCAAAATGATTAGATCCATCATCATTACTAATTTTACCTAAAATAGTATTAGAAATAAAAGTGAAATCACCATGCAGTGTTAATTCGGTACGCTTACTTAATGGAGTTTCTATTTGAGCAACAGTGATTTGCGAAAATAAAAAAGTATTAAGTAAAACTAAGAGCACAATTCTATAGTTAGAATAGTACCAGTTGTTGTTGTTAAATTTTTCCATTTTAATCTATACATCAAAGCTTCATTTAAATAATTAAAGAAGCTACTAATTCATAGTTTTAGCTATATATCTGTAAATACTAGGGGTAAATATTAAGTATATGATTGGGGAAAAATCATAGATCAAATGTATAAGGTTAACTTTTAATAATTTTAAAAATGATACTATTTTCGTTCTAATGAATGTTTATTTCGATGAAATGAATTTATGAATTCTGTTTTTTTTCTAAAGAGTAAGAAATACGTACATTTTTTAAAAAATAACGGGAATACATTTTAATAGTTGAGTAATAACAGTAAAAATATTTTAAAAGAAATTAGTAAGAATTTAACTAGCGAATGCTTAAACTTGTATATAATTATTATTGAGTTTTATAACTAAAAATATATAGAAATTGTTATGAAGAATCTTTATTTGGTAAGACATGCTAAATCTTCTTGGGAATATGATGTAATAGATCATGAACGTCCATTGAATGACAGAGGAATGAATGATGCAAAATTAATAGGTAAAGAATTGTCCTCATATATTTCGGATATTGATATTGTACTTTGTAGTGACGCAATACGTACAACTCAAACAGCAGCAATATTATTCAAAGAGTTTAAAATTTCTGAAGAACAATTAGAATTTAAACATGAATTGTATGATTTTGAAGGTAGGATGGTGATCGACGTGATACAACAATGTTCCGACAAAGTCGATAATCTAATGATTATAGGACATAATCACGCATTGACATCGTTAGCTAATATGTATGGAAATCAACGCATAGATAATGTACCAACAGCAGGAGTTGTCGGTATTCAATTTCATCAAGATTCTTGGAAAGATATTACAGAAGGAAAAACTATTTTTACAGTATACCCCAAAGCATTACGATAATGATTCAAAAAATAAAAAATCAATACATTAATAGAGAGTTAAGTTGGTTACAATTCAATGCTAGAGTTTTACAAGAAGCAGCTGATGAAAATGTTCCTTTATTAGAACGATTACGATTTATAGGAATTTTCTCTAATAACTTAGATGAATTTTTTAAAGTTAGATATGCTACTGTAAAGAGGATTGATCTAGCAGGTAGAGAAGGTAAAAATGCATTGGGAGGTACTACCGCCAGAGAATTATTAGATCAAATTACTGAGATAGTAATTAAACAACAATCTAGAAGTTTAAAAACGATTCAAAAAATATCAAAGAAGCTAGAGGAACATGATATTTTTATAATTAATGAAGATCAAGTAACTGAAGATCAGGATGACTTTATTCGCAACTATTTTATTTCAAAAGTAAGTCCAGCTTTAGTAACAATACTATTAAATGGATTAGAAGAATTTCCTCATTTAAAAGATAGTGCAGCTTATCTTGCGGTTAAATTATCGTTTGATGCAAAGGATCCAGATTTAGAAATTAACAGAGCTATTGATGGTAAAATCTATGCATTAATTGAAATTCCTAATAGTATTGAGAGGTTTGTTGTTTTGCCAGAAAAAGATGGAAAAAAATTCATTATTATTTTGGATGATTTAATACGCTACTGCATGCGTACTATCTTTAGTATTTTTGATTATGAATTAGCAACCTCGCACATGATAAAAATTACTAGAGATGCCAAATTAGATATTGATAGTGATTTAAGTAAAAGTTTTATTGAAAAAATCTCAAGTAGTGTTAAATTAAGAAGAGATGGGGAACCTGTTCGATTTATCTATGATAAAAATATGGACAGTGATACGTTAAGTTTTTTAATGGAGAAAATGAGAATTGATACTACTGATAGTATTATCCCTGGTGGACGATATCACAATAGGAGAGATTATATGAAATTTCCTGATTTAGGAAATAAAGATTTGGTTTATCCTACCATAAAACCATTAAGAATAAAAGGGCTGAGTTTACAAGGGAAATTATTAGAGAAAATAGCTAAGAAAGATTATTTACAATATACGCCTTACCATACCTTTTCATATACGGTTAAGTTTTTGAGAGAAGCAGCTATTGATCCTAGAGTTAGAACGATCAAAATTACAATTTACCGATTAGCAGGTATATCTGATATTGCGAGTTCTTTAATCAATGCAGTTAAAAATGGAAAAAAAGTAACTGTACAAATAGAACTACAGGCTCGTTTTGACGAAGCTGCTAATATACGTTATGCAGAACAAATGCAACGAGAAGGAGTAAATCTGATTTTTGGAGTTGCTGGGCTTAAAGTGCACTGTAAAGCATGTGTTATCGAAAGAGAAGAAGAAGGTAAACTAAAAAGATACGGATTTATTAGTACAGGTAATTTTAATGAATCTACAGCAAAAGTATATACAGATTATACCTTATTTACAGCCAATCCTTCCATATTAAAAGATACGAATAAAGTCTTCAAGTTTTTTGAAATCAATTATAAAGTAAGTAGATATAAGCATCTTTTAGTATCACCACATTATACAAGAAGTTCATTAGTTAAATTGATAAACAAAGAAATACGAAATAGTAAGGAAGGAAAACAATCAGGAATTCAACTAAAACTGAATAGTTTGAGTGATTATGACATGATTGATAAACTTTACGAAGCAAGTAATGCAGGAGTTAAAATAGAGCTAATTATACGAGGAATTTGTTGTCTTATTCCAGGTATAAAAGGAATGAGTGAAAATATTCAAGTTATAAGTGTTGTCGATAAATATTTGGAACATCCAAGATTGTATATTTTTAAAAATGAAGGAGAACCATTGGTTTATATTTCATCAGCAGATTGGATGACTCGTAACTTAGATCGAAGAGTAGAAATTTCATGTCCAATTTATGATCAAGATATTAAACAAGAATTAATAGATACTTTCGAAATTTGTTGGAGTGATAATGTCAAAGCTAGAGAATTATGCATAGAGCAAGATAATAGGTATATAAGAAACGAAAAAGAAGAAGTGAGATCGCAAATAGCGACTTATGATTATTACATAAAAAAATTAGAAGATTAAATTTTGATTACCATAGAGAAATATGGAGCCATTGATATCGGTTCCAATGCTATACGACTCTTAATAAGTAGCGTTACAGAAGAAGGAATACAAGAAGCACGTTTTAAGAAAACAAGTTTAATTAGAGTGCCTATTCGTTTAGGTACAGATGTTTTTACGAAAGGTAAAGTTTCTGAAGAAAACATACAGCGAATGATAGATGCAATGCAATCGTATCAATTACTGATGAATATTCATGAAGTTAAAAGATATAAAGCTTGTGCTACTTCGGCAATGAGAGATGCAGCAAATGGAGAAGAAATCGTAACATTAATTAAGGAAAAAACAGGTATCCAGATTGACATTATTGACGGGAAAGATGAAGCAGCAATAATAGCAATGACTAATCTTAATGAGTTAATTCAAACCGATGCAACATACCTTTATGTAGATGTTGGTGGAGGAAGTACCGAGTTTACATTATACCATTCTGGTAAAATGATCGCTTCAAAATCATTCAAATTAGGAACTGTTAGGCTGTTAAACGATATCGTACCAATTATTATTTGGAAAGAAGTAGAAGAATGGATCAAGATACATACGTTGCCTTATGGTGATATTTCTTTAATAGGATCTGGGGGGAATATTAATAATATTTTTAAAAACAGCGGAAAAGGATCAGGAAAACCATTAACATACCTATATTTAAGTTCGTATTATAAATTGTTAAATTCTTTAAGTTATGAAGAACGTATTTGGAAATTAAAACTGAATCCAGATCGAGCTGATGTGATTGTACCAGCTACTAGAATCTATCTTTCGGCAATGAAATGGAGTGGATCAAGAAAGATTTTTGTGCCAAAAATTGGTCTTTCTGACGGTATTATAAAATCGTTATACAATGAAAAGAAAAAATTAAGAGAAAAGTAAAATAAAAAGAAAGAATTATCTGATTATGAATGTGGTACGATAAGTCGAGAACTATTTTGATATATCAATACTTTGTAGTAAACTTGCTATTCTAATCAAAAATCAGCAATATGAAAAAAATAGTACTTTTAAGTTTTGTTTTTCTTACTATTAGTAGCTTTTCATTGAAGGCACAAGATGCAAAATATGGGTTGAGAATTGGAGTGAACTTAAGTTCGATAAGCTCTAGTGATTTACCTGATAATATTGAAAATATAGATGATGGTAGGTTTGGATTAGTAGTAGGGTTTTTAGCTGAGTATGGCTTAACTCAAAAATGGAAAATTCAACCAGAAATACAATATTCTGCTCAAGGAAATAAGGAAAAATCTTTAAGAACTAATTATTTACAAGCACCAATTATTTTAAAATATAGTCTTACTAATGCGATAAATTTACAAGCAGGTCCACAGATAGGTATTAAGATTTGGGAATGGGAAGATAAATTGAATGAATTTGATAATTCAACTTTTGATTTTTCAGGTGTAGTTGGAGTAGGAGCAGAAGTCTTTGAAAATCTATTTGTAGATTTTAGATATGCTTTAGGATTAACGAATGTATTTGATAATCCTGAAGGAATAGACATTGATGGAAAAAATAGAAATTTTCAGATATCTATTGGTTATAAATTATAATTAAGAAGCTATAGTAGAATATATAGAAAGGGCTGTTAATTAACAACCCTTTCTATATATATAATATTACTAACCGTGAACGGTTTCTTTTTTTCCTAAATTTTTCATGATTTCAGCTTCAAATGTCAATAATGCTTGCCATTTTTCATCAACTTCTGAGCGATCACCATACGTACGAGCAAAATTTAAAAACATTGTATAATGATTTGCTTCACTAACCATTAAACTTCTATAAAAATCAGCTAATTCTTTATCTTCCAACTCTTCAGATAATAATTTGAAACGCTCACAACTTCTCGCTTCAATTAAGGCAGCATACAATAATCTATGAACCAATTGTATAGTTCTAGAACCTCCTTTTGGGAAAAAAGTTAAAAGTTGCTGTACATATTCATCCTTTCGATCTCTACCTAGTACAAATCCACGAGCTAAAATTTTATCATGAACCATTTTAAAATGACTGATTTCTTCTTTAACGAGTTTTGTCATCTCATCAACTAAATCAGAATATTCAGGAAAAGAAACAATAAGAGAAATAGCTGTAGATGTTGCCTTTTGCTCACAAAATGCATGATCAGTTAAAATTTCTTCAATATTTTTTTCTACAATATTTACCCATCTAGGATCAGTAGGAAGTTTAAGACCTAACATGTACTTTAATTTTATACTTTATGAAATACAAAATTAAAGATTATAAATGGCTATTTAAAATATAAAAGTGTTTATATATCTAAATCAAATATTTTACGCAATTTATCTATAAGTGGATTTTTTTCTCTTAGTTTTTCATATTTATCAAGAGGGGTAAAAGCATGCTTTTTAGAGATCTGTTCATTAACAGTAATTTTCATATCAATATCAAAATTGCTCATTTCATGATACATATATTGTAATAAACCAGATTGAGCAGCTTCCATATCAATTTTCATGGATTCGTTAGGTAATTCTAGGCAAATAGTAGTTTTATCTAAGGTAGGAATGTTCATAGCAAACATTGACCCTACAATTTTTTCACCTTTTTTATCCTGTTTAGCACCGTATTCATGCCAAGCCATTTGCATTTGTTCTTGTGTAAAAGGCTCTCTAGGTAAATTATTTGGATCGATTATTTTTTCGACTCTATTTTCGATAATTTCCTTTTTCTTTCTGATACTATTTAAAGAGAGACCAGAAACGCGATTACCTCTACTTTCTAATAGGGATTTTTTAGGAGGAGCTGTTGGAGGTATAGCTGTTTTTTTCTGTGTATCAGTTTCCTCTGTTACTTGCTCTGTAGAAGTATTTTCTTTTGCAGGTATAGTTTCATTAGTAACGGCATTAATTTCTTCGTTTACAGTAGAAGTATTATTAACGCTTAATAACTTTTTATACGCTGGCGGAATTATATAGGGTTGTTTATTTTTTTTTTCCTCCATCTGTTAAGATCGAGGCAAGTTGCATTAAACATAATTCAACTAATAAACGTTGATTTTGACTTGTTTTATATTTGAGATCACAATCATTTGCTAATTCAATACCACGGACTAAAAATTCGTGAGGTGATTTCTTGGATTGCTCATAATACATCATTTTAGTTTGTTTACTAACCTCTAGTAGGTGAATCGTAGCCTCGTTATGGCAAACTAATAAATCTCTAAAATGAGAAGCTAATCCTGCAACAAAATGATGTCCATCAAACCCTTTGGCAAGAATTGTATTGAACTCTAGTAATAACTGAGGAATATTATTTTCAATGATTAGATCAGTAACTTTAAAATATGTTTCGTAATCTAAAACATTTAAATTTTCTGTAACAGCTTGCCTAGTAAGGTTAGACCCACTAAAACTTACAACACGATCAAAAATAGATAAAGCATCTCGCATAGCGCCATCTGCTTTTTGAGCTATAATTTGCAATGCATCTTCATCTGCTTGAATTCCTTCACTTTTAGCTACCTCTACTAAGTGATTTTTTGCATCTGTAACAGTGATACGTTTAAAATCAAATATTTGACAACGAGATAAAATAGTTGGAATAATTTTATGCTTTTCTGTAGTAGCTAAAATAAAGATAGCATGCTTTGGAGGCTCTTCTAGAGTTTTAAGAAAAGCATTAAAAGCTGCTTGTGATAACATATGAACCTCATCAATGATATAGACTTTATAAATACCTACCTGTGGTGGGATACGAACCTGATCAATCAAATTACGAATATCATCAACAGAGTTATTTGAAGCAGCATCTAGTTCAAAAATATTAAAAGCGAAATCTTCATCAGGATTTTGATTATCCTCTTGATTTATTGTTTTAGCAAGAATACGAGCACAAGAAGTTTTACCAACTCCACGAGGGCCAGTAAATAATAAAGCTTGCGCCAGGTGATTATTATCAATAGCATTTAATAAGGTATTGGTAATAGCCTGTTGCCCCACAACATCTTTAAATGTTTTAGGTCTATACTTACGTGCTGATACTATAAAGTGCTCCATACACCGCAAAGTTAAAAATTGGTTTCATATTTGAAACGCTTTCCCCTTTTTTTTAGAAAAAGAATTATCAACAAAAACAGAATACGCTTGGAAACGTTAATATTATTCCTACTTTTGCCCCAAAGTAGGTCACCTTATCGCTTTATATTATAAAGAGGAAAGTCCGGACACCATAGCACAGTATAGCGGGTAACGCCCGTCCGTTGCGAAACGAGGACAAGTGCAGCAGAAAGTATGTACAGGTAATGCTGTAGTGAAACCAGGTAAACTCTATACGGTGCAACGCCATGTATACCAGCGTAAAAGAGTTGTGCGCTCAATGTTGGAGGGTAGGCGGTTTGAACTAATGAGTAATTGTTAGTCTAGATAAATGATAAGGAATCTTTTGTTTACAATCGATACAGAATCCGGCTTATGACCTACTTTTTTATTCTTCAGCTATAAGTTATATATCATTTGTAATAATCAATTTTTCACAATTTTTAAGAAAAATAAATCATACAACACGACTTTTAAGTATTAAAGAATTCTTTAGACTTAAAAAGAAGAATAATTTGTGATGATCAATTACCATTGAATAATATATTTGACACAAGCAGAGAAAGAGTTTTTAGTCATAATATATGATTTGCAATGCATTATTTATAATCTTTTGGTAGACTAAAAAGGAAAAGTGATTTCTATAGAAATGAGTTTAGAAGAATTAAATGATTATCTTGAAAAGAAAATATAAATACTATGGAAAAGATAATGCATATTGCTGCTCAATACCTTGCTGCTGCTGCAATTAGTTTTTTGGATAAAGAAGAAGATGACAGTCATACCAATTTAGGTTTCTCTATCACAAAATTAACTTTAGAGACAAGAGATTTGAATGAGAATGAAGATCGATTAAAACTGAATTATACTAATTTTTCGTTAGAATGGGGAACTAGTACAAAAGTGAAAGAAGCATTTTCTTTAGATCAAAAAACACATAAAGAAGTTTTGGATTGGCTAAAAGAAATTTTTGAAAAGAACCTTTTTAAAAAAGAATATAAGTATTTTTTTCATTACGAATTGCCTTACGCACCCCTTACATTAGATTTTAAATTTGAATTGACAGATAAGAAAGAAGTTAATCAATTAGCGCAAAATAGAGTGTTGGTACATAATACCCTTGCCAAATTTATTGAAAAAAATGAGTTATCCGCTACCATACGAATATGGCCACAT
This sequence comes from uncultured Aquimarina sp., assembly GCA_947498595.1. Taxonomy (GTDB): domain Bacteria; phylum Bacteroidota; class Bacteroidia; order Flavobacteriales; family Flavobacteriaceae; genus Aquimarina. The sequence continues at coordinate 13,932 of CANMKX010000019.1, read as the reverse complement.
CATTTTGATTCGGGGATTTTTACGGTGGTTAATGATACATTATCTATAGGAGCAGGTTTGGCGATGCCTGATACAATGATAGAAGATTTTTATCTATATATAAGTGGTTATAATGATCAAGGAGCTTTAGACCCGCTAACATACCCAAAATTAGATATTGGAATTTGGAAATCTGAAGATTGGAAAGGGGCTGTTTTACCAATAACAAATACAACACAAAATACTGCTCTTAATTTTTTTGAAAAAAGTTTGAAACAATACCTAACAAATTAGATTAGAGATATATTGATATCTCTTTTTGTAACCAGATATATGGAAGGTACTCCAAATATTCAGATAAGGCATGTTCGTTATATAATTCAATATCGCGATGTAATCTGATAATTGAATTTTTAAAATGTGATGGTTTTTCTTCGGCTAATGGTATGAGGTAGAAAAAACGTAAATAGAAATTAAGAATATCCCTTATATCAAAACATGGAGCTTTATATCGTAAAGAATTTTTTAAATTGATACACTCACGATGAGCATTATCAAAATCATTCTTCAAATAAGCTTCAATTGCATATAGTAAACGACAAACATATTTGTCATAATCCAATAATGTGTTACAAGAGGGAATGTGGTTACTCAACTTGGTTATATCTTTTGAAAAAGCATAAAGTAATAGTTTTTTGAATGCTATTTTTAAAGATATAGCTGGAGTTGTATTTTCTAGTATTTCTTTATGTTTATCTATTGTTTCTAATGCTTCTGTATACTGATCTGTACGAATCAAAACAGTAATGTAATCACAAATTAAGGAAGTTTTTAAAGATGATTCTATAGCGTCGTTTTTAGTTAATAATGAATGATAGATTGGATATGCTTTATCATATTCTTCTAAAACTGCATATTCATGAGCCAATACAGTTTCGCAAAAAAACAACTCTTGATTTATTTCATCCGTGACCGTTTTTATAGATTTTAGTAGCGTTATACCTTGTAAAGCCAATGCAATCTTTTCGTCATGATTAAACTGAAAAAAATGCACTTTTAATTTTAAATATTTACTATAGTTATCTTCAAATGGATGTGTAATTGATTGCGTTTCCTTAATCTTTTTATCCATAGTAGCATTAGGGGCTATATCATGATTAATTTTTGCATGATTAAAATCGGATTTATGTAAGCTATTAAGATAAAAAGCACTTAAATAAGCAACTTGAAGATCTATAGATTGGTTTGTTTTTTCGTAATCTTTTTTATTAGGAACTAAGTGATGAATATAATTGTTAACTCGTAGTCCTGTAATAGAACTAGCGACTAAATAATCAGAACTATTTTCTGCCTTTTTTAAAGATGAATTGTATTTAATATCAAAAAGATGGTATAGTTTTAAATGTTGATATGATTTAAGTATATAATAATTATGAATATTTAAGTTGCTATGTATCTCTTTATGAAACTGCTCTTCAATTAAAAAATCTTCTATTTTTTTGGACAAATTTCGATAAGAATTCCGTAATAAATAGTCTCTTTCTTTAGTATAAGGTTTGTTATATAGTTTTTTAAAAACAAATTCTTTAGATAAATCCTTTTCCTTATGAGTATTAATGATATCAAAGAGATTTTCTACAGTTTTTATGTGTTTATTTATTGTTAATTGATTCTTAAATCTATGTTTTTCTTGAAGCGATAAGGAATTAACAACTTCTTTGAGCTTATTACTTTTCATGTTCCTCTTTTTTAATGTCACAAACCCCTTTTTTTTATACTATCAGAATAGATTAAAAGAGAATAATTTTGTGGTGCAAAAATGAAATTATAATCAAATAAAAAAAAATGAAAAGAAAGATTTTAGCAATATTAATGGTTTTTTTAGGAGTATTAAAAGGAATATCTCAAAACAAAGAAAAAATCACATTGATAGAGAAAAGTGAAGTTCCTGAATTATTAATTGATGCAGTAACTACTCAATATCCAACAATGGAAATGACCGCTTGGTACAGTATTCCTACACTAATAGATTTCTCGGATTGGGAGGTTGAATTTGATCAACAAGAACTTTCGGATCAACATAAACCAGATAATTATTCTGTAATGTTAAGAGGGGAACATTATAAAAAATATATAGTATTTGATAAAGATGGAAATGTGTTAAGAGTCAAAGAAATTATCGAAGATAAAGCTTTGCCTAAATCAATACGTAAGCAACTAAAGAAAGGGGCTTATAAAGATTGGAAAATAGTAGGGGATAAAGAGAAAATTATAATAGGAGAGAATAATAGAGAACTATATTATAAGATTAAATTAAAAAAAGATCAAGAAACGCACGCGCTTTATTTTGATTTAGAAGGAAATAAATACCACCTCAGAACTGCCAAATAAACAAGATAGCTTAATAGAACCCTATAAGAGTACTTTATAACTCAAATCATACACACAAATCACAAAATGAAAACAATATTTTATAGCTTGTTTTTTCTCTTCTCAAGTATTGTTTGGTCACAAACTGAAGAAAGTTATAGTTCATGGAATAGCTTGATATTGGATTATAAATTGAACGACAGTTTTATTTTAAAAAACGAAGCTCACCTAAGAAGAACTGATTTTTTAAAAAACAAACAACAATTACTAATAAGACCATCAATGCATTATAAATTAAACAAAACTATAGACATAGGTATGGGGTATACGTATGCTAAAAATTATAGAGAAACACACGATTTTACTGAAAATGATCTTTGGGAGCAAATACAATTACAACATGCTTCATGGAAATTAGCATTTAAGCATCGATTTCGATTTGAACAACGTTTTGTAGAGAATGTAATTGAAACAACAGAAAATCAATTCGAAATTGATGGTACCGAGTTTTTAATGAGATTTAGATATCGATTTACAGTAAGTCTTCCAGTAATAAAAGTAAGTAAATCTAATATGTTATCCGTTACCATGTTTAATGAAATTTGGCTGAATACGGAAAAAGGAATTGCGCCTAGATCATTAAATCAAAATTGGTTTTATACGGGATTGAGTTATCCAATCTTAAAAAACGGAAGTATAAGCGTGGGATACCTTAATGATTATGCGCCCATTGCAAACAATCAATTTAGAAGCAATCATATATTACAAACAACATTAAAATACCATATTCGATAATGAAGAAAATTATTTTAGGAATAGTAGCATTTACTCTTATTGTTTCATGTAAAAATGAAAAAAAACAAAATATTCAAGAAGTTGAAATTACAGATACAGTACTTGCTGACAATGAAGGGGATGTTATAGAGATTGAAGAGGTGACTCCCGTAAAAGAAAAGAAAATGCATTGGAGTTACGAAGGAGAAAGTGGCCCAGAACATTGGTCAGAAATCGAAAAGAATTCAGATTGTGATGGTAAATATCAATCGCCTATTAATATTATAGATGTAAATGCAAAAACAGATATTGAATTAAAAGCATTAGATATTCATTATAGCACAAAAACTCAAATTCATGACGTAGTTAATAATGGACATTCCATTCAGTATAATTTTGAAGAAGGAGATTATATCATGTTTAAGGGAATGAGATATGATGTTAAACAAATTCATTTTCATGAATCCTCAGAACATACAATTGATGGTGTTCGTTACCCTATGGTTATACATATGGTGCATATGAATAAGAATAAGGAATTTGTAGTAATAGCTATAATGGTGAAAGAAGGAAGTAATAGTGCTCCATTTGATTTCTTAGAAAAGTATTTGCCAATACATAAAGGAGAATCAAAAAGTATAAAAAAACCATTTGACCTCAATAAAAACTTACCAAATAATAGAGGGTATTACACATATACTGGTTCATTAACAACACCTCCGTGTACAGAAGGAGTACACTGGTTTATTTTTAAAGATCCAATAACAGTGTCTCTAGAACAATTAAAAGTATTGCAAAGATTAATGCCACATAATAATTATAGAAATGAACAACCATTAAATGATAGAATTATAAGAAAAACAAAGTAAAAGATTTGTAGTTAGGTTAAATGTTAGTATAAAATATATGTAGGTGAAATTAATGGTAAAGGAAATTTTATACTAACGTTTTTAAAAAAGAAAAAAATGTACGTAGAGATAGATAAAATACATAAAAATTTAATTTCGGTTGAATTTTTAGAAAGCGAAATAAAAAAGAGAGAAATAGATTGGTTAAGCAAACATATTAAAGAATTACGTCAAGAGTTTCCTAAAGTAAATTTATTAATACTATTACCAAACCATTCAAAAGCCACTATAAAAACCGTTTTTTCAGTTTTTAAATTTTTTATAGAAGAACATTCATATATAGGTAAAATAGCTATAATAGGACATCATTCAATACTTCCTACCTTGATAGATATAGAAAATAGATTGGTACCATGGGAAGAGAAATATTTTGATATTGAGACACTAGAAGAAGCTTGGAATTGGGTTACATGCGACTAATGAGTATAGAATCTACGTATACTAATCAATTAGTAAGAAATATTCTTTTTTTTATAATAGGATTATTATTAATCACAGCTCCAGAATTAACATTACTGATCATCAATAATTACATAACATATATATTGATGATGTTAGGTATCCTAAAGTTAGTAGCGATTAGCAACCACTCAAACGAAACAATAATAAAATACCATTTATCAAAAGCAAGTATTGATATTGTAATAGGGCTAAGTATCTTTTTTTTAGATGGCTTTTCTGAAGTCATTATAGCTTACTTGTTAGGTTTATGGATGTTATTACAAGCGATAGTAGAAATGATTGAAGGATATATGCATACCACCATATCAGTTGATCAAAAACTATTAAAACTTTTATTAGGATTAACATTATTTATAGGAGGATTATTGACTATTAGTATACCGTTTGTAGCAAATATAAAGTTTGTAATGGGAGTTGGTTTTTACCTATTAGTTTATGGAGTAACACATTTACTATTTAATCAAGTATATCTAGATAAATGAATATTTAATACTAGAAAACATATATAATAAATTTAATATGGGGACAAAAATAGGATTAAAAGAAGCTATTTCTATAGGAATAGGAGGAATGGTAGGAGGTGGTATTTTTGCCGCCTTAGGATTAGCAGTTGATTTAGCCAAAGGAGGTACTCCAATAGCCTTTTTGATTGCGGGTTGCATTGCCTTTTTAACATCATATTCTTATGCAAAACTATCTTTAAAATATCCAGATAGAGGAGGAACTGTTAAGTTCATGAATATGGGATTTAGAACTGGAGTTTTTAGTGGTGGTTTAAATAATTTATTGTGGATAAGCTATATAATTATGCTGTCCTTATATGCTAATGCGTTTGGATCTTACGCACCCAATTTAATACGGATAACAGATAGTATTGAGGTAGATACGCACATATTTATAAGTTTCGTTATTATACTAGCAACAGTAATTAATTATTATAGTATTAAGGTCGTAGGGAAAATCGAATCTTATGCAGTGATTATTAAACTTACTATTTTACTAAGTTTTGTTGCGGTAGGTATATATGGATTGTTTGGAAATGAGAATATTACACAATTAGCAATCTCTAGTTGGGAAACACCTGTAAAATTATTAACAGGAGGAATGGTTATTTTTGTTGCTTATGAAGGATTTGAATTAATTGCAAACGCAGCTCCAGATATAAAAGAACCAAAGAAAAATATTCCTAAAGCATATTTTATCTCAGTATTATTTGTAATCGCATTATACATTACGATAGCTATTATTACTGTAGGATCGTTACCATTTAAAGAAATAGCTAATGCACAAGATTATGTGTTGGCAGAAGCCGCAAAACCATTGCTTGGAAAAATTGGATTTTCTATTATCACAGTAGCTGCATTAATTTCTACTTTTTCTGCAATTAACGCATCTTTATATGGTGGGAGTAGAGTGAGTTACGAATTGGCAGAAGATGATGAATTGCCTCATGAATTAACACAATATTGCTGGAATCAACCTATAGGATTAGGAATAACAGCAATACTGACGCTTATTATAGCTAATACATTAGATCTAGAAAGCATTTCTACTGCTGGTAGTATTGGCTTTTTACTAATATTTGCAATGGTTAATATTGTGGCTTATAAAAAAAGTAACGAGATTAATGGAAAATCAATGATATCAGGAATTGCAGCATTGCTATGTTTTAGCGCACTCATTGCATTGGTATTACAACAAATAACCTCCAACCTTTTAGGAGTATGTATTGCATTAAGTATTGTTGTAGCGAGTTTTATTATTGAATTTACCTACAAAAAGCTAAAGAAAAATAATTAATAAAATCGTCTGCTTTTATAGCAGACGATTTATATATGTTTAAATGGCTAATTAATTAGCCAGCAGAATCAATATTATCTAATATAAGAAGTCCATTTTTAAATTTCAATACCCATAAATTCATAAATTCATTTTCAGAAAAATAGGTGCTTGGATATTCAAAAGGTTTTTCTATGATTTCAGAATTTGATCGTACCCCCTTTGATAAACGAATATGATTAGACTCAATTGTTAATTGAGTAGTTATTTGATGAAAACCATTATCAATATTTACCTTATAATAACCATTACCTTTATGCCAATGGATATCATCTGGATTTATGAGAAATAAGAAATCTTTCAAAACTTTAGTTAATTCTTTTATAGAATACTGATCAGTATAAGATCTAAAAAATGAGTTTAAAAAAGGAATGTCATTTTGTTGCGCAGCTACTTTTAATTCTGATAAAGATATAATTATTTGATTTTGATAATTACGTATAGATTTCTCTTTGGATAAAAAAAGTTCAACATTGTGTTTTTCATTTTTATTCAGTTTAACTTTAGAAGATTTTTTAGGAAGATACCAATCAAATTGAGAATAAAATTCGGACAAACGATCGTTTTTGAAAATATATCCATGTCTAGCAAAAATTTCATTGCGTAACAATTGAAGTTCAAAAAGTTGTAGATTTTCAATATCAGTTGAGCTATATGCAGTTTTTTTACATTGAGAACAATCCTTTAATTGAGCAACAGATGCAACTGTATAAAATAGAAAAATAAAAGCTAATCTCATGATTCGAAATCTGATTTTAAAATACCATATAAATCTACACTCATAAAACGACCATTTTTAAATTCGGCTTCTCGCATAGTTCCTTCATATAAAAAATTAATTTTTTCTAAAGCGTTTTTACATTTTTGATTATCACTAAATACAAAAGCTTCAATACGATGTAAATCTAAAGTATTAAATCCATAGATAAATGCGGCGTGTATGGCTTCTTGCATATAACCTTTTCCCCAAAACTCTGGTAGTAGCCACAAACCAATTTCGGCTTTTTTATGAGTAGTATTACGATCATTAAAGCCACATGCTCCACAAAATTCTTGAGTAGTTAGAGAATAAATACCCCACCAGATTCCTGTGTCGGTTTTAATAAGATCAGCATACCAATCCATTTGCTCTTGAGTTGCTTCTAATGAAGAAAAATGAATGCCATAATATGGGATTACTTCTGGATGAGACAATCCTTTATAGATGTTTTTTATATCGCTTTGTTGAATTTCTCGTAATTCAAGACGTTGAGATTTAATCATAATTTGCATGATTTGATGAAGTAAGAGCTAAATATAAAAAAAAGCTGTTTAAATAATAAAATTACTTAAAAACAGCTTTATAATAACAGCAGTATATATACATGAAAATTATATGTAAGTATCAATAGAAGAACGATCTTTTTTAAGAAAAGATTTATGTAATTCTAATTCAAAATTCTCTTCCTCAATAGCTTGATCATAATCTTTAATAATTTGTTGAGATATTATAGTAGCATCATGAATAATGTTGTTTTTTTGAGTTAGCTTACTATATAAATAGCAGATATATAAAGAGATGATAGCAATTATAAAAAGTAGCATAGCAATAACTCTACTAGAACTAATCAAATCCTTATGCAACGTATTTTCTATCGATTGATTTAAGTTATTAGAAAAATTCTGAATATTAAAAGTCGTATTACTAATACTTAAATCGATCATGGATTCTGAAATTGTCTTATTCGTTAACTTATAATATTCGTTATGTTGTTTAAGAATATATTCATCTCGAATAAATTCATTATCCAAAAAGAAATTCGGATTAAAAAGCATATATATTGCTAAAAACATTAAGGTAGAACCAATTAATAATACAGAAAAACGCTTAAAAGAATAATGGCTGAAGTTTGAAAAATGGACTTTTTTTAGAAGCGTTAATTTTTTATGTAATTGATGTATAGTGTCTTTTTGATTTTCTAAAACAATTCTTTTTTTTGTTTTTGGAGAAATAAACCCATTAAGTTCTTGCAATGTCATAGCTCATGAATAAGTAGTACTAATCTATAGAAAAATGAAGGAAGAATCTTGGGGATTTACCATAGTATTTTTAAGGTTACAAAAAAGATAGATAGCAAAAAAGGAAGAATGTTTTTTAGTTATCTATCTTTTTTTAGCAATATGAGTTATTCATAATATACAGCAATTTCATCCAATGATTTTCTATGTAAATCAGGGACATATGTAGGCTGTTTAGGATGTCCCACAGGGAGTAATAAAAACGCACGTTCATTACTAGGTCTATTGAGTATTTTAGTTAAAAAATTCATAGGACTAGGAGTATGTGTTAACGTAACTAAACCAGCATTGTGTATAGCAGAAATTAACATGCCACAAGCAATACCAATAGATTCATTAACATAATAATTGTTATGTTTTATAGTATCCTCATATTCATACACTCTTTTAAAAGCAATAATAATCCATGGAGCATCCTCTATAAAAGGTTTATGACTATCAGTAGCAAGAGGTGCAAGATCCTTTTTCCAACGTTCGCTCATGCGATTTGTATAAGTTTCTTCTTCCTCCTGTTCTGCAGCAATTCGTATTTCTTTTTTTAGATCAGGATTAGAAATAGCACAAAATGTCCATGGTTGTTTATGAGCACCAGAAGGAGCTGTTGAAGCAGTTTTAATAAGAGCATCGATAACTTCTTTAGGAACCTCTTGTGAAGAAAAATCACGAACAGACCTACGACTATCTAACCATTGATAAAAAGCTTCACTTTTGGCAATAGTCTCTTCAGGAGTAAACGCTTCTTGAATATATGGAACATGTTTGTATTCATTGATTATAATAGAATCTTTTGCTTTCATAAGAATTTTTTTAAATACAATTAATCAACAATAGACAACATTTCTTTATTAGTATCTAACATTAATAAACGAATAGAAGTAAAGTAATCAGAGTGAAAAGTGATACAACGTATTTTAGATAATGAAAAATCACAGTTGTATGCATGATCAATCGAACCATCTGCTAGAATTTGATGGATCATAAAATCATCATCATGAGATTGATATAATTTACCATAAAATAAATCTCCCTGTTGATTTTCTTGAAATTCAAATAAACCAAAAGTAGTTTCGCTCCAAGATAATATCTCTAAAGAATTACCGAACACGAAATTTTCAGGAATAGAAGTATTTACATTCTTTAGCGTTAATACACGACTTATTTGCGCATGATTTTTGTGAATTTTCCTTTTCTTAAGATGTTTTTTAGCATATAATTTATAACCATCAATAACATAATCTATAGGAATATGCTTTGTTAAGATCCAATCGTCATTTTCGGCAATCAAAAGACCTGTTTCTTTTTCATCCCAACCTTTAAGTTTATATGTTTCAATAGTCATAATAATATATTTTAGAAGGTTTAAATATATCTATTATTCACCATAATAAAGCAATAATTGTTCGACTTCATTTTTTGTTAAATCAAATTTGATACATAAAACTATTTTATGAACAGCATTTTTTTGAATACTTCAACTGAAATAATGCTTATCAATGAGTAAAAATTCTATAGATATTAGATAGTAATGTAAAATATGAAGAAGAAGGATATTTATAACTAGAGATACTATTTATTAGTTTAAAAAGATACTCAATTAACAAAGCTTGTTAATTAATGAGACAACGGGTTTTATTAATAAAATACTAGTAGATGATTATAAAATTATTTCTAATTCGGTTATCTTTGAGTAAAAGAGAGATATACTCAATTGTTACTCATAATAATATTAAATAAGACTTTTAAAACTGATTGTAGCTTTAACTAAAAAATTAATTATGATATGAAATTGTTAAATCTGAAAAAGCAAACAATATTTATTGCACTTACCTTTTTTATATGCACAAATATATACTCACAAACTAATTATTATATATCATCAAGTACTGGTAACGACTCTAATAACGGAACATCGAAAAATAATGCATGGAAGACGACTACACCTTTCAATAATAAAGTTTTCAATGAAGGAGATATTATCAACTTTCAAAAAGGAGGTATTTGGGCAGAAGGTTCATATTTAGAATTAGATAAAGGAATTACGATTAAAAGCTATGGTACAGCTAATGAGAAACCAATTATTTCTACACTAGCAACTATTGACATATGTTGGACAATTCATAGCCAATCTAATGGAATTACTATTTGGAAAGGGACTGTAAATAATTTTATATCGAGATTGTTTGTTAATGAAAAAGAATATCTTAAAAGTACACTTTTTAATGATTTAGGAACCAACTCCATTGGTTTGAACGAACTTGAAACTCAGCAAAAATGGTTTATGGATAAACAGTATAATATACTTTATCTGGTTTCTGATATTGACCCAAGTACTCTAGAAATAAAAAGTTCTTCAAACTATTTTACTATAAGAGGAAATCAAGCAGATAATGTAACTATTCAAGATATCGAAATTAGAGGAGGCTATGGTCCGAGTATCTGGATTAGAAACTCAAAAAATCTAGTAATAAAGAATTGTAATATTGGAAAATATGCAAGAACAGGTATATTAATAGGAGACGATAGTGAATATGTAATCATAAAAGATAATATTATTGATTCCGATTGGGACGGTTCCTTAGTTTATGGAGAAAATGGAGGTATAAATAATTCTGAAAAAAAACTTAATTCAGATAGAGGCGTATCAAACGGTATACAATTTTATGATGGTGTAATTAATAGTTATATTATTAAAAATCAAATTAAAGACTGGGGACATTCAGGGATTGAATTTTTAGGAGATGAGGTTGGTAAAAATGGGGTTAATAATAATGGTATATTATCAAATACAATAACTGGTGAAAATTTATCCTATGGAAGGGCAATTGGTATAGATGGAATATTAAATAAATGTAGAGGAAATGTTTTTAAGTATAATTTTATAAAAGATTGCAAAGCTCCAATCCAATTTAATGGTAATAACAATATATTTCATCATAATATAGTTGAAAACACGAAAAATTCTCCTTGTAAACCAAATGAATTTAGTGGAAAAGGAATAGAATTATCCATTTACGGATTTGATTTTGTATGTCAGAGTATAAGAATAGATAACAACGTTTTTATTGAAAATGATTCTTATGGAGTTGCAATCACTAATTATTACAATGGAATTGACAATAGTCTTGGAGTTGAGCATAAAGTTTCTAATATCTATATTAGAAATAATATCATACTTAATAATAATATAGCTAATAATTTAATTAATGAAGGGATTTATGTGGAAAGCCTCACCTCATCGTTAGTTGATATTAGAATACAAAACAATTTAATATACGATACTATAAATGTAAATGATACAGTTTTAGTAGATTATCGAGGAACACTTACAAATATAGAAACTGGAGCTCCAATAGGAAATGATATTTATGAAAATAATATACATGAAAATCCAAATTTTAGTAATTTGAATAATTACAATCTCTCTAATAGTAGCCCTTGCATAAATGCTGGTGTTAATGTTGAATACGAACCATATGCTACTGATTTTGATGGAGACATTTTTCCAATAAATAAACCAGATATTGGTACGCAGGAAAACCAAGAAACCTTTTTCAATAAAATTCACCAAAATCCCAAAGAGAAAAATAATCTTGAATTTAAGAGCGAATTGAATAATAATTTAAACGAATCTATAAAGCTATATCCCAATCCATTAAATAACATATTAAATATAGACTCTAGAAATGAAATTGAATATATAAAACTATACCATATTAATGGCAAATTAATAAGTTTAAATCAAATTACTAAAAACAGTTTTGATATGAGTGCAATTAGTGCTGGTATTTATATACTGAATATCAAAACATCTAAAAGTAGTTATTTTAAAAAGATGATAAAAAACTAAACATTCGAGCTTATTACAGCACCTGAATGTAATGTTAATTAAAACTCACGTATTACTAGTAACACGAAAACTAAAGACTTCATGAAAAGTTTTCTTGTAGATAATCTTCTTTTTACATTTTACAGATAAAAAATGACCATATAGATTTAAACGTATAATATTCGAATATTATACGTTTAAAATACTGATCCTAATACTGAAAAATCTTTGTTAGCTACTAATTTCATTACCTCCATTAAAAAAGAACTAGTAAATAATTTCAGACACTAATTAATTTGATTACTTTTAATAAAAGAAAAGATAAGAGGTATATAGTTACCATGGTAACTATATATTCATGTTGCCAGTAATACCGAAATGAACATAGAATACGAAAACCTACGTAATACAGTTAAAAGGAAACACAGCTTTAAATATAAGCCTGATTTTACTGAATCTTTTAAAACCGACTTAAAAGACAATCAGATAATACCTTTAATAATTGAGGTTTTTGAAAAATTAGAATGGCCAATTGTATTTAGAGACAATAAATCCGTAGAAGCAAAATGCCAAGGAGATTTCAGCAAATTGGCTGGAAAATTAACTGTTAAAAAAATCAATTCAAATCGCATAGATGTAAATAGCAAATCACTGGAGGGAAATTTTTTTGATTTCGGAAAAAATTCAAAAAGGACAGGATTATTTATTGCTCTTTTTAAAAAATTAGCAACTGAATATAAAGAAAGTGGAAAACTAACGGAATTAGAATCGGAATTTGAAAAGCAAAATAGTTGGGCAGATTATGAAATCCCATCTGAATTACCAAAACCAAAAGAATTTGGAGAACCAAACTTAATTTTTTCTATAGTTGGAGGCTTAATTATCGCAATTCTATTTGGTCTATTAATTGCATTTTTAACAGTTAAATTCACATATTTCATTGGCGTTTATGAACTCGGAATTGGAATCGGAATTGGTTATTTATTTGGTCAAGTTTTAAAGAAATCAAACTATATAAAATTTAGGCCAATTCAGATTATTATTGGTGGAATGATGATTCTTATGTTCCTAACTAATCTATTCACAAAATATCAATTAATAATAGCAGAAAACAATATTTCAGAACTTGGTTTTTTCGAATTTATAAAATTGCGGATTGAAGGTGGATTAACAATAAAGGATTTAAATACAGGTTGGATTGGACTAACTTTGAGTTGGATTTTTCAAATTGTTTTTCCGTTCTTCTTGGCACAAGCCAAAGTTGCAGGAATTACTATGAATTATATGATTGAAAAGATTCCGGAAAAAGTTCTTGAATATACAATCTATCTTTTTGACATAGGAAAACAAGAAAGCGAAGTGAGAGCTGAATTATCACAAAAAGGATGGAATAAAAAATCCGACCAAGATGAAATTTTTGAAGCATTAGGTGCGATTAATGGATTTCAACAAAACAATCGTGAATAAAGTACTACTGGCAACAATGTGTATAATTCATTGCTAGTTAAAGCCTACTTACGAAAGTCCTTGCGGACTTTCTATCTGTGATTTATTTGCTAACTTTAGTGCTGAAACACGCAACGAAATCATACACTAGACCGTTGGTGTGCCACGAGGCTGTATGAATCCAGTGGGTGAAAATCCCACCAAAGTAATTAGCTGTTCACTTTGAAGAAAAACATACAGTTGTTCCTGTGAAGGAATTGTTGAAGCTAT
>CANMKX010000018.1 GCA_947498595.1 uncultured Aquimarina sp. | reverse complement strand
ATTTTAATGAAAAATATAGCCGCATAATTAATAATCGAAATTTAAAAGATTACTCTTGTTTTATAGGGGTCAAAACATATGCTTTCTGATGTTATTTCACGCATTCTGAATTTATTCAATTCAATTTTCTCAATTCGTTCTTCCTTTTTAGGTTCTCCGAAGAAAACATCAAATGTTACTTGCCCTTTTATGTTCCATTTTTTTTGATTCAAGCTGATTAATTCTAAACTTTTAAATCGACTCACGCAAGAAGAGTAGTATTTCCCTAACTCTATAATCCCATCATTATTGATGTCAGATACAGGAAAAATATAATCAGTTTCTAAACAAGACACATTAACTTTTATACGTGGAATTTTTTTGTCAGTAAATATTGCTGAAGAACCGCTTTCATAACTATTCTTTTTAGTGATAAATAACTCGGGTATTATCATAATTGAATCATTTATTCCATCGTTATTTATGTCACCTAAAGATTTGATTTGAGAATATTTCTCTAAATTATCTATTAGCGTTGACGTTAAAATAATAATAGAAGTATCATTTAAAGATTCTTTAATTCGTTTATGAAGTTTCAAATTGGATAGTAATTCCGCTTTTTGAGTTGGATTTTCCCAATGATCTTTCCAACTATTAAATTCTACAACTGCTGTTTTGTTAATAATTTCATTATCCGATATGTTTTTACAAGAATGAGAAGCGAGTAATAAAAGTAAAATTAATATTAAAAGTGGTTTTCTCATATTGCTAGCAATGTGTTTTATCAACTAATTTAGCAAATACAAACTGAATAGAAGATTCGTGAGGATCTTTGTAAATAAACTTGAACGAACAATACATTATATACAATATTACTCAACGTTTTTTTATTCGACTTTAATTAATTTGCGAATATCAGTCTCTTTGGAAATGTCAAATAATGACTTGTCATAATTTTTTTTTAAATACTTGTCGACTAATTTATTATAACATTCCATTTCTGACCTTATAAGACAACCCATAGAATAGTATTCAATATCATAATTTGACTTCATAATGTCTTTCATTCCCATAATGACTCCTATACCAAAATGGAAGTATTTTAATTCTCTTTTTTTTAAGTCAACAACAAATCTATTTTCCATTTTTTTACAAGTTTCCAATTCGTAGTATTCAGAAAGTCGATTTTGACTTTGTACATCTTTATAGTATTCAACAACCAAGTATAAATTTAGTACTAAACAAACTACAAAAGCTCCAATCATAATTTTGGTCATTACATTCCGCCATTTTTTTATGAAATAATGTAGTCCAACACTTAAAATTCCGATTCCGAATATAATTTTAGAATATTCCAATTCAAGAACAATACTATACCAATAATAAGCGTAATAATTATTAAAAATCAGCAGACAAAATGCTAAAATCCCTAATATTAGAAGCATGTAAAATATTTTATTTCTCAATTTTTGTTAAATGTTAGCTAATGTGAATTTGCGTAGAAACCCTTCTTTGTTACTTTATGGTTTATAAAAGCTAAATATAGCCAATATCAAGCAGCTTTAAAATGGGTTTTAGTTTCTTCTAATAAAATCAAAAAAATAGTTAAAAAAAATTAAATACTAAGGAACCATAGGATACCTATGACCAAAAACATAGATGATACTTGAATTATTTAAAAAAATAGGTTTTTTAATAAGAGATCATGTTCATGAATATGTAAATCATATAGTTAATTAAAAAAACTACTATTAGTTCTAATACCTCCAAAAAAAACTCAGTAAAACCCATAGAGCTTAAATCACTAGTGATACGCGGATTTTAGTCAACACTGCATTTAGATACTGCTCTACGAACAGTCCGAATGCTTAGTTATTCCAGCTTTTTTATTTTTTGAATTCAATTATATCTTGTTTCATTTCGTTTATCCAAAAATCTACTTTGTCTTTATAGGTTCTCGTTATCGGATATCCATCAATTTCCTTTTTTGATTTCCAAGTCAGATGAACAACGGCAATTCGTTCGTCTTCAAGTTTCAAGACAATATCGTCATTATTTATTTTTCGTGCTATCAATTCAAAATTCTTATTTTGTAGCAGGTGATTGTCTGGCAATTCAAGTTGGAGTTCATTAATTAAATTTTGAGTACTCTTTTCTTCCATTTCATATGCATCCCAATATGGCTCAAGAAATTCTAATTCAAAGATTAAATTATTTAAAGAATCTTCTAAATTTCCTTTTTCTAGCAAATCAACTATTGATTTTTCGATACAATTTCTCGATAATTCTTTTACAAATAAGTCTGGAGGTGTTAGATAAAGTCCATTCAAATTTTCACCGTTCTTCTCATCCAGCTTAATTGCAGATTCAAGAAATTTAAATGTCCAAACATTTATTCCATATTTTCTTCCATCCAGTGTGTTAACTTCAATGTTTGCAAAATCATTTTCAATATTCTCCCACTGACCTGACTCTTCAAATTCAAGCCATAATTTGAAAGATATTTTTCCTATTTCAATTATTTTTTCATTTAATAAGCTTGATTTCATATTTAGATTTTTTACATCCATTCTTTATAATTGCTGGTAACGGAATCTGCACAGAACTCCTTATTTGTTATTTTATGGTTTTATAAAAGTTAAATATAGCAATATCAAGCAGCTTTAAAATGGATTTTTTATTTCTTTTGAAAATACTCTTTTTTGATAATAGCTCTAAGAGTTTTGATAGATGAAACGTTCTACAAATCGATCATTTTATTGGAAACACATTGATTTCTTGTAGCAAGTAAAATTACTTCCAGATAGGTATTCAACAAATGAAATCATTTGTAATTTTCATCGATCAAAACCTTGAATATAATCCATAAAATAATGCGTCGATTTATATAATAGTAAGACACTTATTTTTATTCAATAAGTACTCTTGAGTTTTTACGCAGTTTAATGGTTTTTTGTGTAAAATTAATTGATTTTAAGGTGATTACATGTTGATTTGTATTGAGTTGAATTTGAGTTTTGATGCAAATCAATACTATAGAAATCCACCAAGCTAACAAAGTAATGAAGCTTTCTGCTATTGCCTATAACCTCTAAAAGTATCTGAAATTTTCTAAAAACCTGAGCAAAAGTATAGCCAAAACTAAGACTCTTTTTATAGATGACTATATCCTTAATAAAGACATATAATACGTCTTTATTAAGAGCTTCAATTTTATCAATTAATTTACCTAAACACAGAATAAAAGCCTCTTAAAAAGGCTTTTATTCTCCTTTATATTTTATAATTATCAACTTGCGCAACAGTTATTATGTTGGCAATAGTTTTTAGTACTCAAAAAATTTCTTTTCCGATTTTAGTTAATAAAATAATTCCGGAAATTAGATACAATGTTATTACGATTATTAAAAATATATTCAAATCAAGTTCCAATAAGTGGTATAATCCGTATGCCAATGTTCCAACAATCAGTAGTAAGTTCATTAATCCAATTGGTTTTTTTAGAGATTTAACTTTTTTAATCAAATAAGGAAACAGTGACAAAGAAATTATCGTTAGCACTACTATAGAGATTGTTATAATTAGTCCAACACTAAATTCCGCGTTTTCTTTCATTCCGAGACTCCACATTAGAACAAACAAAAGCTGCCCAATCAATATTATCGAATAAGTTACTAATAGTAAATTATAGTTAATTCTCACTTTTTACTTAATTACTGCCAACATGAGTCCGTGCAGATATCCATATTCGTTATTTTATAGTTTTATAAAAGCTAAATATAATCAATATCAAGCAGCTTTAAAATGGATTTTTGTTTCTTTTGAAAGGTACTCCTTTTTGATTTTCCTCTAAAGCTTCTTGATAAATAGAACGTTCTATAAATCGATAATTTTTATTTGTAGTAGATTCACTTAAACACAGAAGAAAAGCCTTTTAAAAGGACTTTTCTTCTGCTTTATATTTTATAATTATTAACCTGTGCAACAGTTACTGTTGTTGTGTAGAATTAAATAAATATTTTTTTATCCACTTTACAATTTTGTTTTCATTTTTATTTGGATTTTGTTGACTCAAATTATCTATGTATTGAATTTTATTAGAGATTGTTTTTTTATAATTGGTTTTATTAAAGCTATTTAACTCTTCAATTATTGTATTTTTGCTTGGAAGATAGTATTCTAGGAACTTACTATTTAACTGTTTTACAAGAGTATTATTTGAGCTATTTGAGTTTATTTTTTCTTCAATAGATTGTAAGTTTCTAAACCAATTCATATATCTTTTTTTTACAACATCCTTGTCTTTTTTATCTTCTTCGGTAACCCAATTAAAAGTAAATGGAAAATTAATAAGTGACTGTTGAAAAAAACTAAGTATTAAATCTGTAAATGAATCAGTTCTTATTTCTAGATTTTCTCCTTTCTCCTCCTCATCCCAGTATTCACTCATTATCCAAGTTTTAGGATTGTCTCCTTCGTCAAGGTATATGAAAGTAATATAATCGTTTCGCCTTTCTGAAATAACCATAAATGGTCTTTCCATTTTCAACTTGTTAGTTTCAAAAATCCCTTTTCCAAATTGTTCAATATAATCAAGGTCGTCAAATGCCATATCTTCAGCATCCATAAATTCAAATAAGAACTTTTTCCCGATACTTTTCAAATATTCCTTATAAGCGATTGGTAAATTACCTTTTCTTTTTTCAATTGATTCGATTTCTTGAGTGGAACAGCCTTCAATTCCTTTATGTTTTTTGTCTATTTCTAATGTTATCAAATATTCATTAAGTGTTGTGAAAAAATCTTTATAAATATTGTTCATAGTTTGTTTTGTCTAATTGCACCACAGCATAAGTCTACGCAGAAACCCCTGTTTGTTATTTTATCGTTTTATAAAAGCTAAATATAGCCAATATCAAGCAGCTTTAAAATGGGTTTTTGTTTCTTTTGAAAGGTATTCTTTTTTGATTTTCCTCTAAAGCTTCTTGATAAATAGAACGTTCTATAAATCGATAATTTTTATTTGTAGTAGATTCACCTAAACACAGAAGGAAGAGCCCTTTAAAGCGGCTTTTCTTCTCCTTTATATTTTTTAATTATTAACTTGTGCAACAGTTACCATTGTTATGTGCTGACTTTTTATTCAAGTCTTATGTGATAACAGTAAATTTCTCCTTCCATTTCGGCATAAGTTATAGTCACTAATTCAGTTTCTGATACTGATAATATTCGACCTTCATTTCTAAATAATTTGTCAGTTTCGAGTTCTTTTTTCCAGTATTTATTGTCAATATCATAAAGGATAATTAAATCTTTATTTTCAGAAAACTTCCATTTTCCAGTTTCACTCCAATCACATTGTTGAGATGCGTAATCCCCGTTTTGGTAGTATTGAATTGTGTCCTTGCATTTTATTCCCAAATATTCCTCTCCGTCTGAAGTTTTGTTTATTTTACTTACCCACTTTCCAACAATTAGTTTGTCCCAATTGGTTTTTGCCGTTTCATTTTGTCCAAATGCCTGATTAAAGCATAGAATGCTTAAAAAAATAAATCCGAATATTAATTTAAAGTTCTTCATTTCAGTTTGCATATAACGTGAGTCTGCGCAGAAACCTCTGTTTGTTATTTTATCGTTTTATAAAAGCTAAATATAGCCAATATCAAGCAGCTTTAAAATGGGTTTTTGTTTCTTTTGAAAGGTATAACCTTAACAAATCCGCTGGAGCATATGGCGGACGTCCTTCTGAAGATGGAGGATCATTAAAACCTAATGTCTTTAAAGGTAAAATAGTTATAAACAAATCAAGAATTCTTGCCCATGAATCTGGCATAACATACTGATCAAATGAAATCATTTGTTATACCCCTCGATCAAGACCTTGAATATAATCCATAAAATAATGTATCGATTTATATAATAGGAAAATACTTATTTTTATTCAATTACTACTCTTGAGTTTTTGCGCAGTCTGACGTTTACTGTAAGTTTTGGTGGCTGAATTCAAGGTAGTGAAATTTCTGTTTACCACGTAGTCAATCTTGCAGATTAACGGGATTTCTACGAAGTACCAAAGTCTCGAAAATCACTAGCTAACCATTTGTTAAACATTTGTTAAACATTGTGTTGCATTCTTTTTTTTATTCATCATTTTCAGAAGTTCGTTCTTCGTCTGAAGTTCGAACGCTTTCCAAATTTCTAAATCAGGATTTTCTTTTTTAAGTTTATTAATAATCTCTTGAGCTTTATCGTAATGATTTGCCATTACCAGGCTCTGAGCGAATTCAAGTTCAAATTCCCAAGACAGTTCCGCTTCTGAATCCATTATTTGTTCATACTCATTTATTCCTTTTTTGTATTCAGAATTGGCTTTGTCTATTTCGCCAGAAAGTTCAAATATCAAAGCTCGTTGAATTATCCAGTTAGGCTGATTAGGTCTTAATTCTTTTATCCTTTTGTTCGTTTCAAGTAATCTAGGGTAATCTTGTTTAATCATCAAAAACTGAATCTTATTTGAGTAGCCAAGAAAATATAGCGAATCAATTTCTGTGGCTTTGTCCAATAGCAAAATCGCACTGTCAACTTTTATTGAGTCATCTCTATGAAACATCGTAATTTCGAGAGCTTTGTTATTAAGTTCAATCGATTCAGCATTCGGTTTGTAATCCGACTGGGATTCCTTTTCGATTTTACCTTGTGCGTCATTTTGTTCTTGATCACAGCTAAAAGCTATTGACGCTAGTATTAAAAATAAGATTTTGTTCATTTTTATTTATTTGACCATAACGTTTAGCTATGCGTAGTACGGGAGCAAAAAATAATTGATTTTTAATCAAGTATTTAGTCAAAGTTTATGTTTTGTTTTTATATTTTCTAAAATACTAAATCTAAATCAATGACGACAAACTAAATAGACAATAACCTTTCGGTTAAATCTAAACCCCACATTATCGCATAGGTGTTGTTCCCTAACGTTTTTATTCAGTTATTTTTTTCAATTTCCTTTTTCCGTTGTTTAATTCAGTAAGTTTTTCTTTTTTAAACTGAAATTCTAGATTATTAAATTCAATCCACTTTGCACTAGACAACGAAAAAGTCAAACTGTCATTTTTGGTCAAAGTTTTAGAATTCAAAATCAACGTATCATTTCTGTTTTTCCATAAACCTTCGGTAAAATCAGAACCGTGTCCTTTTCTTTTCCAAAATTTAAATGTTCTGTCATCAGTTAGAATTAATTCTATTCCATTATTGTTTTTGCTATAACCAATAAATTTTCCATAGAACCTATATGTCTTTCCATTTGGTGGCTCAATTTTCATCAAAGAGTACATTTTATTATTAAATATATTGATGAAATTTTCGTCTCGATAAGAGTCAGTACAACTGTAACAAAACCTTAAATTAGTAATTTCGATATTGTTTAATCTAATGGTATCAATCATTTTGTCTGGACAACCAGAATAACCTCCAACAGCACTTATTAAAATTCTCTTTCCGTCAAGAAATATTTCGGTTGCTATTTGGTCAATTCTGTTTTTCAACCATTTATTATCATTTTCAGATAGCTTAAAATCTTTTTTAAATCCATTGTAGAGTTTTAGACTTCCAATTGTATTTAAACTTCCTTTTATTAGTGGGCTTTCGAGTTTTTGAATTGAATCCGTTTTTAAATTTTCTGGAATATAATTTATTAAATCATAATACTCTTTTTCATACAGAGTTGATGATTCAGGATTTTGAGCAAAAATTAATGTGCTGAAAATAAAGTTTAATATGAAAATTATTTTTCTCAAATGGTGGATAACGGTTTTGTATAAGATTAGTTGCGTGGTTTAAGGACTAAAGTAAGCAAATAAAACACAGATAGAAAGTCCGCAAGGACTTTGGTAAGTAGGCTATAACTAGCAATTAATTTTATACATTGTGTGTGCCCAGTATGGGCATCTTTTATTTATCGAAAGATAAATAATTCATCTAGAGGGTGTAAGTCCCTTATGCACTGGAGTGACGTTTGGAAGCATTAGTAAGTCGCAAGGTGGTTTACCGTGAGGTATGCATTGAAGAAAGCGAGACTACAAAACTCGGTACTGACGAACAGGAATCGTATACAGAGGCATATTTATCTGGGTAAGCAAGCACATCATTGTAACGCCCTAAGAATAAAAAAAAAAAAAGATAATTATGTAGATACGGCAGTGATTGAGTGAAAGAAGATGTTCTTACCTGGGGAGGTCTCCTAAACTACGTGTAGTTATCAGGAGAAGTCAGCAGAAGTCATAGTAGCTAGTTCCTGATATGCTAGTGAAGGACAGAACGATAATTTGTTTTTAATGATCAAAGGAGTTGTTTTTACGCTACGGATAGTTTTCTAGTAAATCAACAGCCTTTGATTAAGCGAAACAGCGGATCAAAAGTTAAAAAAAAAATTGATTAAACAAGTAACAAACAAAACGAATCTTAACAATGCCTATAGACGGGTGTTTTCCAACAAAGGGAGTGCGGGAGTTGATAACATATCCATTATGGATTTGAAAACCATCCTTCAAACTCATGGAAGTACTTACATCTGTTTAATAGAAGCAGGAAGCTATCAGGTATCTCCTATACTAGGTGTTGAAATTCCCAAGAGCAATGGTAAGAAACGCCTTTTAGGTATTCCTACAGTAGTAGATAGGGTTTTCCAACAAGCATTACATCAGGTATTGCAACCTGTATTTGAGCCAGACTTCCAGCAGCATAGTTATGGATTTAGACCCCATCGTAATGCCCATCAAGCCATTAGACAGAGTCTTTCCAACATTAATTCAGGGTATCAAACCATAATAGATATTGACTTAAAGAATTTCTTTGACGAAGTATCTCACTATAAGCTACTAGAATTAGTGTATAAGAAGGTAAAGTGTCAAGCAACGATGAAGTTATTACGATCATTTCTTAAAGCGCCTATACAGATTAATGGCAAGCTTATAAAGCGTAAAAAGGGAGTTCCACAAGGATCTCCTTTAAGTCCTTTGCTCTCCAATATTTTACTCAATCAGTTAGATAAGGAACTAGGATATCGCGGACACCGCTACATACGCTATGCCGATGATTTTAGTATATACGTTAAGAGTAAAAAGTCAGCAAAGCGAGTAGGTAATAGTATCTACAAGTTTTTGCGTCACAAGCTACAACTTCCTATAAATAGGACGAAGAGCGGAATACGTCATCCTTTAAGTTTCCAAGTACTTGGATTTGGGTTTGTACCCACCTATAAGAAAGGAGAAAAGGGGAAATACCAACTAGTGGTCAAACGTTCTAAATGGAAAGCGTTTAAGTCTAAGCTTACATACCTTACCAAGAAGACGATCCCAGCAAGTTTTGATGAGCGTATGAGGCGAATTAATCTTTTAATACGAGGTTGGATCAATTACTTTAAACCAGCATCTATACAGGTTAAGCTTAAAAAGCTGGAAGAATGGTTAAGAAATCGTTTACGGTATTGTATATGGCATCATTGGAAGAAACCAGAGCGGAAGCGTAAAAACCTGATCCGACTGGGAGTTTCCCCAGAGATAGCTTATGCATGGAGTCGAACACGAAAGGGAGGTTGGGCAGTTGCTCAAAGTCCTATTCTAGGAACGACTATAACCATAGAAAGGTTAAAAATACGAGGGTATGTTTCTTTAATCGATTATTACAAGCGAGAAGTGTAATTATCGAACCGCCGTATACGAGACCCGTATGTACGGTGGTGTGAGAGCCTCAACGCGGTGAGTTTTCATCGCGTCGGGCTACTCGATTGTGCATAGTTATTTTTTCCAAATTCCAAATTCCTCTCTGAGAATATTTAGTATCTCACACATGTAAATCAATTCATCAATTTCGGGATAGTGTTTTAAATAACCTTCAGGATTTGAATACTCAAATTCATTGTTCCTATCCCAACCTTTTACCTTAATTTTAAAACCTTCTCCATCAAGAATTGCTATTTTATTATTGGAAAAATCATATTCTTCTATTTTTTTACCTCGAAAATTTCTTTCAATCTTTTCAATATTTCCACGAGGGACTAATTTCCAATTGATTTCACTCTCATTAGGTAAATCCAAAATATGACTTCGAACGAAGTTTTGAAAAACGAATTCCAAATCACTTTTCGATTTTAGAGTTTGCTTTTCAGTTCGCAGCTCTACTTGTCCATCAACTTTTGCGTAATGCTCGTGAAATTCCGCTATCCATTTCTTAGATTTATCCTTAAACATTCTAAAAAGAGAAGAGTAATTAGTTATTCCGCCACCTTGATAAATTCTAACCTCAGTTTCGTAAGTTAGAGAGTCAGTTAAATTAAGGTCAGAATTAATTTCGGAAAGATTTTGAGAATATAAATTAAGACTTAATAATGGGATCAAAAATAATATTATGTTTTTCATCGATTGAATTAGTTTAATCGAAACTAAGTTTATTAAGTCAATTATATAAATAAGAATGAGTAAACCATTCTTTTGAGTTAGTTAACTATTATTTTTTTACAATTATGCACAACATGAATATATAGTTACCATGGTAACTATATATCTCTTATATTTTTCTTTTATTAAAAGTAATTAAATTAATTAGTGTTTTGAAATTATTTACTAGTTCTTTTTAATGAATTTAATAAAATCAATAGTTTACAAAGGTTCCTTAGTATTTGGGTAAATAATTTAAACGTATAGTATTCGAATGCTATATGATTAAATTAAATCTATAAGAATAGGTATAATTTAATCAACACTGTATTTAGATTTTGTCTAGTGTGCAGACTGAACAGTTAGTTGTTGATTAGTGTTTTTGTTAATCTTATATCTTTTAAATATTTAACCATAAACTCAAATTATTATCTACTTCATATCACTTTTATAATGCATAATTCTATGATAATAATTACAGGAGTACTTTAATTAAAAATTGATGAAATTTTAACTTTAGTTCTTTGTTGTGTGGCGTTTTTATTTCAGTTTATTGTCAATCAGTCTTATGAATTGAACATTTATTAACTTTTCATCTTCTTCTTTACAAACAAGTTGCATTCCGAAGGAATAATACTCAGTTCCATTATAAAATTGAACAATTAAGTTTGTAGAATGACTAATTATTGATTCAGGTCTGGTTTTCTCCAAAAAGACATTTTTCTGTTTATAAAAGTCTATTAAATCATTCCAATTAATTTTTTAGTTTTGGTTTCGGTTGGTTTGTATTTCTTGTTATATCCAAAAATCTTAATAAATCCTTGTTCTTTTTCTTTCCATAAAACATATTGTTTTTCATAAGGTGAAGAATTATTATCTGAAATTCTTTTGACCAACATTAAAGTATCAATTCCTTTGGTTTTTAATTTACAAGCAAATGATTCTGATATTTTATCTATTTCTGCTATTCCTGCTCGATTCCAAGTTTCATTAATTCCAAATTTTTTAAAATTACAATCTCCATTTCCGTAAGCATGTATCTCATCCCATCTTTTTTGATCAGCCTCATTTACATCTAAACTTTTTGTGCTCACTATATAAGAACACTTTATTGGAACGTAATAACCTTTAATTTTTAGAATATAAATTATCTCCTTGTATTTTGACTTTGTAATGAACACTATCTCGCCAATATCTCCAATTTGCGGTTCAAATTCTTTCCAATATTTTTTTCCAGCTTTTGTTTTAATTTCATTATTTGGCCATTTAATGTATTATAAATCCCTTCATTATGCCAAATTTTAACAAAAGTTCCTTCAAGTGATTTGACTTTTTTCAATTTACTACAGTAGTTAATTGATTCTGATGGTTTTTCAAGATAAAATTCTTTGTTTTTACCAACTAAAGTTTGAAAAGAGAAAAGTACTATTATGTAAATTATTTGTTTGTTCATTGTTTTTTTTAAAATTAACTAACTATTATCAAATTTAAAATCTATAATACATGAACTGTACTTTTTGATTAGTTATAGTGATTTTCATTATGGTTAGATATTTTAAGAATAAAACATGGCTGAAAAGTTCTGTGTTTCAATTAGTCTTTTATGTTTGAGCTTTCATGTGATCTTAGGTGATTACATCTTTTTCAAATTTATGATACTTTCTTTGTTGTACTTAGCTTTGTTAACTCTTGTTCAATTCTTTCAGGATTTCTTTTTGGATTGTTTATAGAGGGATTTCTAAGCATTAAGATAAAAGTTTTCATTTGTTTTTTAGTTAATGAATTAGTGTTAGTATTAAAATAAAATTGTGATGCTTCTTCAATCCCAATATTGTTGTAAAGAAAATCAAATTGGGCTGCTAGGTAGTTTAGACATTGTAGTTGAGTTGCTTCTTTTTCAAGTTTCCATGCAAGTACATACCTATTTCCTGAAATTCGATTGTTATTCATAATTAAATCAGATCTAAGACTAGCAACATTAAGGCAAGGACAATCTCTGTTATAATTTTTAAGTGTCCGGTCATATAGAATTCCTGACGTGTTTGTTATTGATTCTATGTTATTATAAGCTTTTACAAATTGCTCTGGCAGTTTTTTCGCTGATTTTATTTCTTCATGAATAGACTTTATGTCGGACTGACTGAAGCTATTGTTTAAGTCACTTTTTAGAAATTGGACGAATAACGATAACAAAATGTAAATTCCTAGCAATCCAAATGTTATTTTTTTTAAGATTTTCTTCATTTAAAATTAATAGAACGATTTTTGTGTGGAACTTTTACATGTTAAAGAATACAAAATGAACAATATTAATTGCTAATGTTTTTTTATTTTATATTCATTTCTATTTCATATTTATTTCAGAACGACCGAGAAATAAACCACAAATATCGACATGTAGTCTAGGTTTTTTCTCAAAATGTGTTTAAAAAGTTTTATGTATAAAACATAGGATAAGCCTTAATTCTACGTTTAGAATAAAGATCAATAATACTATTTTGCTTTTATCTTCAGTATTTAAAATGTTAACCCCTAATTTTTTTCTTTAAGATTTGTTATTATATCTATTGCGATATATTTTAATGAAATATTCCAGTTTTAATGTTGTTATATCTAAATTATTTATAAAGATTTCTTTTTTGCCTTGTTTAGAGTTAATAACTAAGTATTCCTTTTGAATATCTCGAGCATGATTCGTATGATGTTGAAAATTACTATGAATTATATCCGTTATTAGTTAACGTTTTTTAATCAATTTTATATTTTCTTCAGTTGTCATTAAAAAATTAAATTTTTTGTTTTTCATTTCTATAATTCTATCAATAACCATTATAGTGTCGGTTAATTTTTTAATTCTCCATCGTTTTTCAACCTTATCTAAATCACTTCGCAATTCCAGAGTTAGAAACTCTGTTGAATTACTTATGTCAATTTTAGATTTGGAAACTTGATAAAAATATGACGCAGAAATAGTATCATCTTTAATTTCATAAAAAGGAGGATACTGAAAATCATTTTCAGACATTCTTGATGGAGGCGAGGGTAGTGGTGGTTTTACGATACTATCATTAGATAACAAATTGTAATTTTTTTCTTCAATCCAAATTCCATTTAGGAATTCTTTATTCCATTGAATTTTACTTTTCTCAAAAGTTATTTCATAGTCTTTTTCGGAAATCAAAAGTCCTTTTAATATATTTTTGTCAATCTGCTTGATTGCAATAACTCTTCTGTCAAAAATCAATAAGTCATTATTTTCAAAAGATGAAATTCGCCAAGGTAAATTCTTATCACGATATTCAAAAATGGTATAGGTTGAGTCCTTAAAATCGATAGTCAAAGTGTCTTTCTCTCCAATGGAGGTCATAACAAAGGTATTTCCTCTTAGTGTATTCACAATATCAGACCTTTCAATATTTTTTCGACAACTGAAAAGTGTCAGAATGAGAATCAAGGTTATTGTTGTTTTTTTCATTTTCAAATGTTTGCTATTGATCTTGTGTATGAAACGTAACGGGTAAAAAAACTTCATTTACTTTTCTTAAGAACTCCTGTTTAGTATACTTTCCTTTAACAGAAAATTTGAAGAAAAAAGGTGCTACGTGAATTTCATACAATGAGAAATTTTCTATTTCAGATTCTTTTAATCTTTTTTCCATTTCTCTTTACTAATATTTTATAAACTATATCGTATTCAATTCAGTTCCACATTCCATTTGCTTCTGTCAAAATAATAGGGTTTTTATCTGTAATTAATATTGTCTGCTCATGTTGAGTTACATAACCTCCTTTATTTCCGACTAAAGTCCATCCATCATTTAGTTCAACAGCAATAGTTGATTTTGTAGAGATGAAAGTTTCAATTGCAACAGTTGTATTTTTTCTAAATCTTTCTTGATTTGTTTTAACTCGATAATTTAAAATATTCT
The DNA here is from genome assembly GCA_947498595.1 of uncultured Aquimarina sp. Classification (GTDB taxonomy): domain Bacteria; phylum Bacteroidota; class Bacteroidia; order Flavobacteriales; family Flavobacteriaceae; genus Aquimarina. The sequence continues at coordinate 73,003 of CANMKX010000018.1, read as the reverse complement.
CAGGTTTTTCATGTAAACTTCTGCCTACTCCATGTCCAGCTAAGTTTTTAATTACTTTCAATTCAGATTTTTTTGCTTCAGTTTCTATCAGGTATCCTATATCTGCTATTTTGACACCTCCTTTGATATTATTGATAGCTTTATTTAAGATGTTTTTAGAGGCATCTACAAGAGGTTGATGATTATGAATATCTTTTCCAAGTACAAAAGAACTTCCATTATCAGACCAAAAACCATTCAATTCAGCTGAAACATCAATATTTATTAAATCACCTTCTTTCAGTATTTTATTTTTAGATGGAATTCCATGAGCAGCTTCTTCATTTACACTTATGCAAGTATAACCAGGGAAGTCATAAGTTTCGTATGGAGCTGATTTTGCACCATAGCTTTTTAAAATTCTACCGCCATATTCATCTAATTCTTTGGTTGACATGCCAAATTTCGCATATTCTTTCATCAATTTTAGTGTAATACCAACAACTTCACTTACTTTTTTCATTCCGATTAATTCTGATTCTTTTGTTATCGACATTTTGTTTTGTTTTAATTTGTTACAATGTGTTTGTATGGTTTGTTGCGTTGACTTTGAACTAAATTAATAAAAGATAATGAGCCAGAAGGGAATCTATAAGCTTTTCTGAGCACAGATAGGGTAATTAGATATTCATCTTCTAGAGATTTTGGTTCTTCTATTAAGAAATAAGCTTTTAGATTTTTATCAACATCATAATAAGTAATTTGTAGTGATTTTTTTATTATTGTACTTTAGATGCTATTTTGTTTGCAATTGAATGCTTAGTTATTGGTAGGAGTTTTATTTTATATTGAAAATGACATCAGCATTTACCCAATATACTTCACCTTTTTCAACACCTGCCCATCCTTTTTTTAGAAGGTTATTGTATTTTCTAGAGAAGATAAAATATTTTCCATCGGGAGATATATACGGGCAATAATAGCGCCAATTATTTTCGTAGTTTAATGGTATTTCTTTTGGTTTAGACCACTTACCATTATTATTAAACGTTATTTGAAATTTATTTTGACCATTAGTTATTGCATAACGTTCATCAGGTGAAACATAAGTTATCAATTCATTCTTTTCTGTTTTCGCATTTATAATAATGGGAGTTTCAAATTTTTCATTTCCTAAATATTGCGCACGATATGTATTCATTACACCTCCATCAGTTGGTCTATTTGAGCGAAAATATAAACTTCCATCTGTTGTAACAATTGGATAGGTTTCTAAGTGTTTTGTTGAAATTGAAAAATCTACTTTAGAGGCTGATTCCCATTTACCATTCACTTTTTTACTCTTATAAATATCTGGAGGTATAGTATAAAGCTCTTCTCGAGTAACATCATTTTGATAAAGATTAGGATCTACACCAAGAAAATACATTGTCTTTCCGTCTTTGGTAACTGTGGGGTCACAAGCAACTGAAACTAACACATCATCGTTATACATTTTAATAGGTTTAATTTTAGACCATTTACCATCAATTAATTCAGAATGATGGATAACAAAACTATTGTCTACGATTCTTGAAAAGAACATTTCTGTGTAATCGTAATTAAAAACTACATTAAGTTCGATATTGTTAGTATTGACAATTGATGGGGCAAATAATGTGGGAATTGTTGAGGGTAGTTCTTGATCGAAGTATGAGATAGTATTATTTCTACAACTAAAAAACGATAAAATGGTTAAGGGAATCAATAAAAATTTATTCATAATTATTAAATGTTTGCTAAGGTGAACCTACATAAAACTCCTTGTTTATTAGCTCATAAAAGCTAAATATAGTCAATGTCAAATAGCTTAAAAGGTATTTTTGTTTCTTTTAAGAGATCTATATAAAAGCTGCGGGATTAAACTATTAGCTGTATGTCATTTTTATTTATTTAATTCATTTTTTATAATCCGCAATGTAACTCCAATTGTATCAAATTTATTTTTAAATTTGGTTACATTTCCTAAAGAATTATTGATCGTATTTTCTTGTCGAATAATTGCATATTTGTCGAATTCATTTTTATACCTATCAAGAGAGATATTTTCAAAATGTATTGTATCGCCTGAAATTCTATAATTACCTGTTATTTCTGTAATCCCAAAGCAAACATTTCTCTCTAAGAATCTATTGTTTGCTTTTAATTTTAAAGTTATCATACAATTAGCAGATCCTTCTTTTTGAGCAATAAATAAATCTTCACTGTCAAATTGATTAAAATTTATTAATCCACGAGGATACAAAAATGAAGTTGTCAAAACGATAGTAATTAAAGCTATTAAAATTAGTCTTTTTTGTTCTTTGAATTTTTCAATATATGATTTTGATAATTGATAAATTAATAACAGTAGCAGAATGAAAAAATAAATTATCATAAAGAGAAAACCTATAATAGCAAATAAACCTAATTTATTCCCCCATAATTGAATTGTGTTGATTAACAAAAAATAAACGATTGTAGCTATTAGTATTGCTTTATTTTTCAATGAGATTTTTTAAATATTTTTTCTCTAGAAAAAAGGGAGTATTCTATAATGTTTAATATAAAGGGAATAGAGTAGTGGGAGAGATAAATTTTTACTGAATCAAATCATTGTATGCTATCTTATTTATTTTTAACCTACAGGTCAAATAATTTAGCAGTGTTGATAAAAACAATAACTTTCTAGAATCAACATGTTAATTATTTGATGTTTAATAAGTTGGCTTTTTTTGTTTCAATTAAATCTACATCACTACTTAAAACTTTCTTAGATAAATTTCCGTTTAAAGAATTGATTGTTATTAATGTAATATCCCTAGATTTGATGTGTATTGTGTCTCTTGTTTCAACGTCATTTACAAATCCGATCTCATTAGTCAATTCAAATATAAGTGAATCCTTTTGTTTAGGAGTTATTTTCCAAAAATCATTAGCGTCACCCCCAAAAGAGTATAGAATAAAACTTGATAAGGGAGAATAGGTTATTTTATCAAATGTAAACAGATGAATAGCATTCTTATAGTCATAAACGTCTGTAAAAGCAATTACATCAATGTCTTTATTTGAATAAACCCTACAAAGAGGTTTTAAAACATGAGCTTTATCAAATTGGACACTGTCAGTTATTTCTCTACCATATAATATAGGGAGTTCTGTTTTATCAATAGAATTGTCGTAAGGTGAATTATTCAATATTATATTGTATAATTTTTCAATAACTAAACAACCAGAGTTTACCTTTTTAGAAATATCTTTAAGAGAGTAGTATTTGTGCGATTCTTTATTTTTTATGTTTTTGTATTCAGATAATTGTGATTTAGTCTTTGCAGTATCAATGATTTTTTCTGATTCAATAATTAATTCATTATTCTTAGTTGTTTTTTCTTGACAACCAAATAATAATATTGTAAGAATAAGGGTGAGTATATTTTTCATTTTTTAAATTGTAACTGATGAAGGTTTTTGTAGCGCCTTTTTCATTAGTTTACTATACTTGTTTAGTAATCAGAATCAAGTAGCGTAAAAGAAGTTTTATTTCATATACTTTTCAAATAGTTTGATTGCATTTGATTTTAAAACTTCATATTCAAAATCATCATTAAAACCGATTCCTGGATTATAATGTCTTGTTCCTTTATTAGCACATAATAAATATTTGGGACCACCTAACTCAATGGAAATAGGTGAGAATTCTGTTTGAACTCTTAAAATGATTTCACCAACATTATCAATAACGTAAAATATATGTTTGTTGTAAATATTACCTTTATTTTCATTTTCATAACGTTCATATACCTGAATTAAATAATTCTTCCATTTGAATTGGTCGAAACAAAACTCCAATGAATTATAACAACTGTTATAACCTGTTATTTGCAATAGCAATCTTGATTTTCCATTTTGATTTCATTTCCTTTATTAGTTTTTAAATTACTTTTTTTGAGTTGAAACTTATCAAAGTCTATTTGATAAGTTTGCTCAAGTTCTCTTTCTCCATTCCATAGAGGACTAAAATATGTATTATCGGAATAATACCAATTTCCTAGATGAAAATCTAGTTCTTTATTTAGACAAATTTCTTTTTTTGTCAAGTCATAAATTGTCAGACCACTTAAGTCTGAAGACCAATTAGATACTAGATATTCTCCATTGTTTGTAACAAAATATTGCCCTCCTTGAAAGCTTTGAATTTCTCCATTTTTATTGATAATTATTATTTTTCCATCATAATCGCCAAATTTTGAAGCAATAAATAAGTTTTCTTTTTTCTGGTTTTTGGAAAAAGCTATACCAAAACTACTTCCTACTGGATTGATGTTTCCATAATTGATTTCGTCGATTCGTTTATTTTCTTTAATAGTTCGGATTAAAACTCTACAACTTAAGTCATAAAAATTTTCAGAAGGTCTTAATTGAATAATTTTTATAATTACTTGTTGAAGATTTTCATTCTTTTCAGTTACTCTTATCTTTTTATTTGTCAATTTTCCATTTTGAACATACCCATCTTGAAAAAATAAAACTCGACTTTTATGTATATATCCAAATTGTCCTTTTACTGTCTCAATCAACCACCAACTCGATTCTTGATTCTCGAAATATGTGAAAAATTCTTTATCGAAAACCTTTCCAATTATTTGACTTTTGTTGTTTCTTTCAATTCTAATATTTGTGAATCCGTCTTTGTCTTTTATGACACCTATTTTTGATTGAGATAGACTAATGAATGGTAAAACAATTAATAAAGCAATAAATGTTTTTTTTATTTCTTTCATAATGAGTTAGTACGGTTTTGTATAAGATTAGTGTAGTAAGGTGGGGAATTTATGAATTGTAGCTCGAGCCAGTATGCTTAACTTAAGTTGTGTTTTTTGTCAAAATAAAAATACTAAATTTATTATAAGCAACATTATTGATATGTATAAAACTTTGGACTAAAACCAAAAGCTCATATTAACCATACACGGTGCTGGCAAATTGTTTTTTTATTTTTTAATACGTTTCAAATTCCGTTGAGCATAGAATTCAATTCCGTTTAGAGGTTTTATTTTTCTTTTTTAAATTGATAAAATATGGTCGAATTAACTTCATTCCATTTTTTGTCTAATTTGCTATCATTTTGCAGTTTTATATTCAGAATTAGAGTGTCGTTTTCCATTTTCCACTTTCCTTTTAGTTCCGAGTAAATTATTTCGTGATAGCGATAAAATTTAATCCTATGAAAAGCTCCGTTTTTATATAATACTAAACTATCAGAATCCATATAGTGCCATTTAAAAGATTTCTTTATTGTTTTTTCTTTTTTGTAAATATATTCAGATTGGATTTCTTGCGAAACCAAAATGTTAGTTAAAAGACTAAAAAAAAATAGTAAAAGTGTCTTTTTCAATTTTCAAAGAATAATATTTGTAGCATGAGTCTGCGCAGATTTGTTTATTATCATATAAAAGCTAAATATAGTCAATATCACGCAGCTTTAAAATGGATTTTTGTTTCTTTTGAAGGATTTTTTTTGATTTCCTTTGAAGCTTTTCAATAAATGAAACGTTCTGTAAATCGATCATTTTATTGGTGGTACATTGATTTTTTATAATTAATGAAATTACTTCTATATTGATACTTATCAAATGAAATCATTTGTAATTGCCCTCAATCAAAACCTTAAATATAAACGATAAAATAGTATGTCGATTTATATAATATAGAAATACTTGTTTTATTCAATGAGTACTCTTGAGGTTTTAAGTAGCCTGAGAGATTCTGACTATGAGTAGTTGTATTGTTTAACAAGAAACTTTAGAAGTAAAGAAGAACAAGTAATTACTTATATTTTTTGCTGTATGGCATTATTTATTTTGATTGTAAATTTATTTTTATTGTCAACGTGTAGTGCTAAATTCTTGTATTTACGCTTAATTCCATAAAGACCTATTAGTTCGTTTTCTTGTTTTAATCTGATAATAATATTATGACTATCCACTTCTCCTAAAAATGATAGTTTACGTGTTTCCTTATTCAATTCTATATCTTTTGATGAAATCTCAATGCTGTCTATACTTTTTAAATCTATAGTTGTTTCATTCATTATTCCATATCGAAGATGTAATTTTTCATCTTTAATAGATATTGGTCTTTTAGACATCGATTTTAGAAAACCAAGAAATTGAATTGCAGAGTAAATACTCAGAAGAGTTAAAATCCATGCAACCGTAACATTCCATTTTTGAAGAAGAGTATGTAAAACAAAAGTTTCAATAATAAGAATGAAAATAACTGCGATTAATAATGAAACGGTTCCACTATCTTTATGATAAGAGTATTCATTTTCATTGAGTTTTCTTTTTTTCCAATAAATGAATCCATAATAGAAAACAGCAATTTCTGTAGCTAGAGGAATAACTATACTTTTTGGAAGTATTTCAGAGCAAGTTTTTTTTAAAGTCGTAAAAAAATCAACTTTTTCGCTTTTGTTTATTTTATATCGTTTTATTACTTTGTTTACATTGTAAATGATATATGAGACTATTGATAATTCGACTACAGGAAATATCCAAGTCTTAAAAAGGTTGAGATAATATTGATTTTGTACTGGAAGAATTAAAGAACAAATCACCATACCAACAACTAAAAAAGGAACAACTGTTGTCTTTGGAATGCTCGTTTTTCTGATAAGCATGAAGTAAATTATGGGAACTGTCAATAACAGATCAAAAGTAATTCCAATCGAAAGTATATTTGAGTACCTTGCAAATAGCGATGATTTCGTAAGAGTTATCATCATTCCAATAATCAATATTGGCACTCCAAATAGCATTAAATTTTTTTTAAGACTTAATACTCTATTCATAGGTTTGTTTTAATACCTTATAACGTTTGTGTATATGAAAAATAGTGGATTTTGAAACACTAGTTTTTCAATTTTATAATAATCATAAATATATGAAATTCTTTTCATTCAAGTGCTTAAAACCAATATTTTATACGCGACATTAAGTGTGGTTATTTCTCTTCTTTTTGTCAGTCAGTGTAACTGTTAGTTCATTTTCTTATTGCATAATTTCAATTTCTATACCCTAAAGTTCTATTTTGTAAATGAGCAGATCTTCTCAAGTCTGGTTTTCTTTTATTAGAATTAAAATATTAACACCAAGCCATACAGGGAATTGATTTGTTTTTTAGATTTTCATCCATTCATATCTAGTTTTGAAATCAGGTTCTATGAATTCTTCACTTGGTATTAAAAATTCTTTATCCTGTAGTTCATTCCACTCATTTTTGTTTAGTCTAGAGTTCAATTTTCATTTAGTGAATTGTAGATAACGTGAGTCTTTACAAAAGCTCTTAGCTATCGTTTTATAAAAGCTAAATATAGCCAATATCAGGCAGCTTTAAAATGGGTTTTTATTTCTTTTGAAAGATATTTATTTTTATTCAATTATAAATTTCACATTTACCTTTGATGAAAACTTCATTTTTTCAAAATCAATCATCATTGGTTCACTCGCACGATTTCCATAAATAGATGAAGCACCTCTAATTTGAACTCCAGCTACTTTTCCTTGCAATTGTCTTGTTATAGATTCGTTTTCCAAGTCCGAAATATATATAGCTTTCCCAATTTTTTGATTCAAAGGTTCTACCATTTTTTCAGCGTTCTGTTTTGCTTTTAAGATTGCTTTTGCTTTTAAATTGACTAGCAGCTCTTCAGACTTTGAGTATTCAGTTTTATTAATCGAAACATTGGAGATTTCTTTGCGTTCCAAGCCAGCCATTACTTTTCCATCGGTTTGAGCGTCATTTACAATTAATTTATACATTTTAGATTTAAGAATTTTTTGCCCACCTAAAAAGTATTTTTTAAAGTCACTACTGTAATCCAAAACGGAAAGTTTTTTTTCTAAATCGATTTTTAAAGAATTAAGAACTTGCAACATTGAAGCTTCCAATTCTTCTGTCGATTTACGATTCCGATTATCTTCTTCATTGAGAATTATTAATAGGTGAATTTTGTCTGGTACAACCAGCGTGTCAATTTCTGCGACAGTTTCCAGAAATGGTTGGTCAATAAAATTTTTATTTTGTCCAAAAGTTTGAAGCGATAAAAGTCCGAATAGGATATAAATTCCGATGTTTTTCATTTGTTTAATTTTTAATTTAATTCGACATCAAAAATATAATTTCAATCGTTTTATATAAGTTAGAATTAGTTAACTATCCATTTCGGTTAGTTTATTCGTTTTCTCACAAGATTTTGTCATAATGTTGCCTAACGAGAGTCTGCGCAGAAACCCCTGTTTGTTACTTTATGGTTTTATAAAAGCTAAATATAGCCAATATCAAGCAGCTTTAAAATGGGTTTTTTGTTTCTTTTGAAAGGTATTCTTTATTTAATAATAGTGCTTAAAAATGATTAAAAAGGAAATTTGAAAACAGTTTGTGTTTTTAATGGAAGAGCCCCTTCAAAGCATTGGATAGACCAACTAAAAAATCAAAAAATAGCTAAAAAAATTAAATGCTAAGGCATCATAGGATACCTATGTCCAAAAATAAAGATGATATTTGAATTGTTTTGAAAATAGATTTTTCAACAAAAAAACAGTGTTATCAATATGTAAATAATCTTATTATCCTCAAGAAAAGAACTTTTATTAGTTCTAATACCTCCAAGAAAAAGCTTCGTAAAACCCATAGCCTTTAAATCGCTAGCAATATCAACACTGCATTCAGATACTGCTCTACGAGCAGTCCGAATGCTTAGTTATTGCACGTTTTTTATTTCAATCGGTTAAACATTTTCTTTTTTTCCAATTCATAAATTATTTCTTCACAGATTAAATTCAGCTTAACGATTGATAAGTTATTATTTGATTTGTAATTCAAGTTTATATTATCCTTTACTGTTTCTAAATTATACTTTTCAAAATTTTTTTGAAATTCTGTAGAATCCTTAAAAAACCAAAAATATCTTTGTGATGAATGACTTTGAGTTGAAACGAAAGAATATTTTTTTCCGTTGACTATGCTATCAGTTTTTATAGTGTAAATTTCAACCTCGTCTTTTTTTATACTATCGATGCTCTTTTGGTAAAACTCAAATGATTTTGAATCACTCAATTTTACAGAGTCGAATGCACCACAGTTGTCATATTTTTTAATCCAAGTTTCTTCGTTGTTTTTCCAAAATCCGTACATCCAGAAATAATATCCGTTTTTATTACAACTATTTGGGTCTTTTAAGTCAATTATTCTAGTAGTTCCGTAAGTAATGTGTTTGACTATGAAAAAATCTGAAATGTTATCTTTTTTCATTTCTGACTTAAATTCAGCAATTAGGGATTCTGTTGGGTCATTTTTATCTTGTCCGAAAGTCAGATTGAATATTAGAAGTATGATTATTAATGTGAATTTCTTCATTTTCTCAAATGCGCTACAACGTGAGTCTGCACAGAAACCCCTGTTTGTTATTTTATGGTTTTATAAAAGCTAAATACAGCCAATATCAAGTAACTTTAAAATGAATTTTAGCTTCTTCTAATAAAATCAAAGAATAGTTAAAAAAAGTTAAATGCTAAGGTATCGTAGGATACCTATGGCCAAAAACATAGATGATATTTGAATTGTTTTGAAAATAGATTTTTCAATAAAAAAACAGTGTTATCAATATGTAAATAATCTCATTATCCTCAAGAAAAGAATTGTTATTAGTTCTAATACCTCCAAGAAAAAGCTCCGTAAAACCATAGTCCTTAAATCGCTAGCAATACGTGGGTTTTAGTCAACACTACATTCAGATACTGCTCTACAAGTAGTATCTGAATGTAGTGTTATTATAACTAGTTAAATTCTTTAAAATTTATATCCTTTTTATCACATCTAAAATAATTCTTTTTATTATCTATAGAGATTTTAATAAGCTTGTTTTCAAAATTTAACCAATAAGTAGATTCTCCTATTCCTTCTCCGTTATGAGTTATTTTTCTTGTAAGTATTTCTTTACCATCTATAAATAAAGTTTCATCCTCTAAGTATTCTAAATAATGATTTTCTTTATAATTTAATTCTGAAATTTCCATAGAGTTAAATTTAATGATTTTTCCTTTTTCTGAGTAGTTAAGTAATGTTAAAAAATGAAACAAATTCCAATCAACTATTGTTTGTTGTTTGGTCTCAAATTCACGGCTTCTTTTATTTGTTCTTACTTTCCATTTTGAATGTTTCTTGTCAGAATTAACAATTCCAGTAAGTTTGAATTTATTTTGAGTATGTATATCATCTGTTGTCCCTTCTAAAGTAAAGGATTTAACAGTTAAAAATGAATCTTTTTTATTATTTAATTGAGCTTTATAATAAAGTAACGTATTATCCACCTTAAATTTAGCTTCAAAAGTGGTATATACCGAAAGTGAGTCTTCTTCAATAATATAATGTAAATATCCTTTTACTGTATTACTTTTTAATTTAAACCAGTTGTCTGTTTTGGTTTGTCCAAAACAGGTTGAAAATATATTTAAGATAAATAAGATTATTAGTATTCTCATAGTTTTTATAATTAGCTACAACGTCTGTTGGACTACCTAGCAAATTTGGTATGATTTTTTAAGCTACAATTATTTAATTGATCTATTTTAATTTTTAGTTCCATTTCAGGGATCAATCCCAAAAGTTGTGTGAGAATTGAAATATAAGTGTGATTTTTGTAAAAAAAAAGAACACTTTGGATTTATCATTAGAGGTTTTAAAAATGTTGAATTCTTTCTTTTTAGATTAACTCAAATTTTTGCATAAACACAACTTTTGTCCTTGATCCGATAAAAATTAAAAAAGTTGTACCTATGTTGTACCTGATGAAATAAAAAAAGCTCCACATTTCTGTGAAGCCTTGATTTTACTGGTAGCGAGATCGGGAATTGAACCCGAGACCTCCGGGTTATGAATCCGACGCTCTAACCATCTGAGCTACCTCGCCATTTATTACCAATTCTAAATAAACATTCTTAAATAGGTGTGGTAATCGGTCGGCAAAGATATAAACTTATTAGATTCAAACAAGTATTTTTTTTGAATTTATTTACTTAAAATGTTTTTAAAGTAAATAATTAATCTATATATTGGCTATCTAACAATAAGCAATATGTCAGAAAAAATTAAATACGGACTTGAATTTGTTATAAGATCTTCTCCTCAATTACTATATCAATATATATCAACACCTTCAGGCCTTTCTGAGTGGTTTGCTGATAATGTTAATTCTAGAGGAGAGATGTTTACTTTTATTTGGGATGATAGTGAAGAAGGGGCTAAATTAATTAGTAAAAAAAGTGGAGAACGTGTTAAATTTAGGTGGGACGCTGATGAAGAAGAAGGGGACGATTACTATTTTGAAATGCGTATTCAAGTAGATGAGATTACTAAGGATGTTTCTTTAATGATAACCGATTTTGCAGAAGAAGATGAGGTTGAAGAAAACAAAATGCTTTGGGATAATATGATCAGTAATTTAAAACATGTTTTAGGATCTGTTTAAAAAGTTAAAAGTGTATATTTGTCCCGATAAATTCGGGACTTTTTTATGGTTAATATTGACGGTAATTTAATAGCTGAAGATACAGCTTCAATAGCATTAAATAACAGAGGGTATGCATATGGTGATGCCTTATTTGAAACAATTAGAGTAAATTCTGGTAAAATCTTATTTTGGGAAGAGCATTATTTTAGATTAATGGCTTCTATGCGAATTTTAAGAATGAAAATTCCAATGAAATTTACCCCAGAGTTTTTAGAAAAGGAAATTTTGAATCTTATCGAAATAAATGAAGTTTCCAATAAATCTGCACGAATAAAAATTACAGTTCACAGGGTAGCAGAAGGTTTGTATACGCCAATAAATGAATCGATTGGATATTCGATTACATTTAAAACTATCGAAAACCCTTTTTATACAATAGATGATACAAAATTAAATGAGATTACATTGTTTAAAGATCATTACATACAAGAAGGACTACTATCTAATTTAAAAACAAATAATCGAACGATTAATGTTTTAGGAAGTATTTTTACTAAAGAGAATGGGTTCCAAAATGCTATCTTATTGAATTCTAAAAAAATGGTAGCTGAGGCTTTAAATGGAAATCTATTTATTGTTAAAGGTAATGTAATTAAAACACCACCTAGAACCGATGGATGTATTAATGGAATTATGAAATCTCAATTAATACAATTAATACAAAAATTGCCTGATTACGAATTAGAAGAGAAAACAATATCTCCTTTTGAATTGCAAAAAGCGGATGAATTGTTTGTAACTAATGTAATTCAGGGTATTGTTCCTGTTACAAAATTTAGAAAAAAAGAATTTAAAAAAGATACTAGCAGGAAATTATTAGGAACTTTAAATGCTAAAATACGCCTAAGTTAATTATAACTTGGGTTTTCAGGCGCATTGGACCATAATAAATATTCACCACCTAGTTCAATCATTTTTTCTTTCCAAAATGAATTATATGATTTTTCGATAATATCTTTTTTATAGATATTTTTAACAATAACCCATGAGTTAGCTTTTAATTCTTGATTTAACTGAGTAGCTTCCCATCCTGAATAGCCAAGGAAAAAACGAATTTCTTTAGGAGTAATTTTATCTTCATTTATTAAACGTGAGACAATGTTAAAATCACCACCCCAGTATATACCACAAGAGATTTCGACACTGTTAGGTATTAAATGAGGTATTTTGTGAATAAAATATAAATTGTCTTGTTCAACAGGTCCGCCATTATAAACTTTAAATTCTGTTGTTATATTCGGAATCAAATCCGATAGATGATATTCTAAAGGTTTATTCATGATAAAACCTATAGAGCCTTCTTTGCTATGATCTGCTAGTAAAACTACAGATCTATTGAAAGACATGTCCCCTATGATAGTTGGTTCTGCTATGAGTAAGAACCCTTTAGTTGGTTGGAGTGAGATCATTTAAGTTGTTTAGTTAAAAATAGTTAAATTTTTGGAATACTCAAAACCATACATATACTTTTTTAAAATCAAATTAATAAAAAAGCCCCCTGTTTGTGGGAGCTTTGATTATATATTGAAAACTAGATTAGTTTACAGAGTTCTGTAAATCTGCTCCAGCTTTAAATTTAACTACATTCTTAGCAGCAATTTGGATAGTTTTTCCTGTTTGAGGATTTCTACCTTCTCTTGCAGCTCTCTCAGATACTGACCAAGATCCAAACCCTACTAAAGAAATACGATCTCCTTTTTTAAGAGTTCCTTCGATATTACCTAAAAATGACTCTAATGCTTTTTTTGCTGCTGCTTTAGTGATACCAGCGTCTTCCGCCATTCTGTCGATTAAATCTGTTTTGTTCATAATTTTGTTTTTAAAATTAATTGTTGGTTAAACCTTTTTTATTAAACGCATTACAAATTTAGACGGATTATTTATTCATGCAAGCTTTAGCCCAGTAAATACGGGGATTTGTTAATAACTATGGTAGATTGTTAATAAACAGACAAAAAAAAAGAACAATTATTCATTCCTTTGCCAATAAAGGGGTTAGCTTACTGTTGCATCCTTTTCAAATGTATATCCATTTAAGAGTGCTTTTGCTTCCATTGCTTTTTTACCAGGTAATTGTAATTTTTTGATTAATATATAACCATTTACAGCTGCAATTTTAATTGAATTATCTTCAATAATTACTTTTCCTACGCTGTGCGAGTGTTTTTCTTTGATAATTGAAGCTTCATGTATTTTTATAGCTATCTGTTCTAAATTATGAAGATAACACCAAGCTGATGGATATGGACTTAGTCCTCTTATTAAGTTGTAAATTGAAGTAATCTCTTTTGACCAATCAATTTTTGTATTTTCCTTATGTAGTTTATAAGCAGTTTTAGAAATGCCTGTTTGTGGTTGAACCGTTGTTGAAGCTGTATCGTTTTCAATAGCTTTAACAGTCTTTACTACAAGTTGAGCTCCTTTGAGCATTAACTTATCATGTAATGATCCGGCATTTTCATCTTCATTTATAGAAATTTCTTCTTGTAATATAATATTTCCTGTATCTATTTTTTCATCAATAAAAAAGGTCGTTATCCCTGTTTTTTCTTCACCATTAATAACAGCCCAATTAATAGGAGCTGCTCCTCTATAATCAGGTAGGAGGGAAGCATGTAAATTAAAGGTACCATACTCTGGCATGTCCCAAACTATTTTTGGTAACATTCTAAAAGCGACAACAATATTTAAATTTGCGTTTAACTTTTTTAAATCGGTTAAAAAATCTTCGTTTTTTAAATTGATTGGTTGTAAAATATTCAGATTTTGAGAAAGCGCGTATTCTTTAACTGCAGAAGCTTTTAATTTACGTCCTCTACCAGCTGGTCTGTCTGGAGCAGTAATTACGCCAACAACTTCAAAATTTTGATCTATTAATGCTTTTAAGGTTTCAACCGCAAAATCGGGCGTCCCCATAAATAGGATTTTTAATTTTTTCATCTATATAAAAATTATAAGATTAATCTTTTTTGATTAATTGATATTTATTATCAGAATTGATTTTTATGATATTATGCTCATTTAAAAAACGAATGATATCTAAAGTAACTTCTTTTGAAAAAGTTAATTTTTCTAATAATTGTCGCGAAGATAAATTTTGTTGACTTAAAAGTTGTAGTATTTTACTTTGAATTTCAGATCGATCGTTTTTGATTTGTTTTTTTGAATTTCGACATACATTACAAATTCCACAATCTGTTAAATCTTTTTCTCCAAAATAATGTAAGAGCTGCTTACTTTTACATAGAGAATCATTTTGAACTAGTTCGATCATTGATTCTACTTGATTTACTTTAACTTCATTATGTTTTATAATATGATGTTTTATAGTATTAATAGCCCTATCATCTTCTCTAGGTTTAAGAAAAATTATCTCAGCATCTGTTTTTAGATGGTTAAATGAAAGTAATCCTGATTTTTCTACTTCTTTTAATATTTTGACAGCTTCTTGTTCAGTTGTCCCAACTTTTTGAACTATTTGTGATAAATTAATCTCTATTTCTTCATCAAATACACCTCCATAAGTTCTTAAAATGGCCTTGATTACCATTGCATATTGTGGATATTGTTCTAAATAGAATATTACATCCTGACTACTAGCAGTGATATGTATATTAGATCTTTTTATATAACGCTGTGTAAATGTTATAATACTATTTTGATCGAGTGTCTTTAATGCATTATAGGTAACGAGTGAATTAAATTTATATGTTTTACAAAAATGATTAAAGTTGAAAGGGTGTGCCGTATTTTCTCCTTCTCCGTAAGAAATCTGAAAATAATTACAGAGTTTTTTATAGACTATTTTGATAAAATCGACCTTAGGTAATATTGTTATAAATTGATTTCTAACTGTCGTAACATCACCATCACTTTTTAGTAAAATTGCATAGGATTTTTGACCGTCTCTCCCAGCTCTTCCTGCTTCTTGAAAATAACTTTCAATACTTTCGGGGATATTGAGATGAATTACTGTACGAACATTTGGTTTGTCGATCCCCATACCGAAAGCATTGGTAGCTACCATTACTTGAATTTTGTCTTGAGACCATAATTCAAAGCGCTTGTTTTTTTCTTCCATAGAGATGCCTCCATGATAGTAGGTACTTTTAAACCCCCAGTTAGTAAGTGTACCACTAATATCTATAGCAGATTTTCTGTTTCTGACATATATAATAGAACTTCCAGGTTGTTTTGTTAGGATTTGACGAAGTTTGTAAAATTTATCATTCGTTTTAAGAAAGGTGTAACCTAGATTTTTTCTAGCAAAAGAACTTTTAAATATTTTAGGTTGAAATAAATCTAATTGTAAAATAATATCAGAAAGAACAGTTGGAGTAGCAGAAGCTGTGAGTGCTATAGTAGGAACAGTAGGTTTTAATGTTTTTAGAATTTTTATCTTTTTATAAGAAGGTCTAAAATCGTTTCCCCATTGCGATATACAATGTGCTTCGTCCACAGCAATTAATGAAACATTCATCTGCTTAATCCTTTCTTTAACGATGTCTTGTTGTAAGCGTTCTGGTGATAAATAAAGAAATTTATAATTTCCGTAGATACAATTATCTAATAGAGTATCTAATTCAGTATACTTTATACCACTAGTTAATGCAATAGCTTTTATCCCTTTTTTTTGAAGCGATTGTACTTGATCTTGCATTAGTGCGATTAATGGTGATATAACGATACAAATCCCTTCATTAATTAAAGCAGGAACTTGAAAACAAATAGATTTTCCACCTCCAGTTGGTAACAATGCAAATGTATCCTCTTTTTTAAGGATAGATGATATGATATCTTCTTGGAGAGGTTTGAAATTGTTATAATTCCAGTATTTTTTTAATATTTGAACTGGAGTTTGCATGGTTATTTTTTGCTGTGCTCTAATATAAAGTTAGCTCTTTTTTCGATATTACCAAAAGGCACTTCAATACAATCATAACCTAATTGTGTGTACATTTTATGTAAATGAAGATGTATTTCTTTTGCCTGTTCAAAGCTTTCATAACGTTCTTCATCGGTTGTATGAATTTCTTCCCAAGGAGGAAGTATAAAAATTTGATCGTATTTATAGGTATTACAAGCCTCTATAAAATGGGCGGGGCTTTCTTCGTTTACATAATTCATATATGCAACTATATCTGGAATTCCTCGATCAAGGAATACACATTTTTCATTACATTTTTTAGCCTCTTCAAATTGTTCGATTCTACCTTCTAATAATTTCTGACTGAATAATGTGGGTTCGGTAACAAATAATTGTTCGATCCCTTCTTTTTGAGCATTAGCGATTACTTGTCTTGATATTTCTTCATAACAAGTTTCACCTAATTCGATTAAATGATTTATAACGGTAGTTTTTCCACTAGCAGGACCACCAATAATTACGATTTTCTTATTTGCCAAATTCTATAAATTTAAAAGCCAAATTTCGTAATTTATATCAGAACTAAAAAATATGAATTTATGAGATAAGCGATACTAGAAAAAACAATTAAAAAATAAGGATATTAAAGAATAAATAAGATGATGTATCTTTGTTAAAAAAACAATACCAAAATATGAGTGAACAATCTAAAAGTGAAGAGTTTTATGCTAAATTGAAGGAACAATTATTATCAACTTCAACTTGGCCTAATGTATATTTATATAAATTTATAGTACCTACTAGTGCAGAAAAAATTGGACAAGTAGAGAATGTTTTTAATAATATGGGAGCTGTGATTAAGACAAAAGAGTCTAAAAATGGTAAGTATACTAGTGTTTCAATAAATGTAAGAATGACAGATCCAGATCACGTTATTTTAAAATATAAAGAGATTGCAGAAAAAGTTGAAGGAGTTATATCTCTTTAAAAAATAAAAAAATAGAGTATACTTTTATTTATTTTAGTATTTTGCAATCCAAATTAAGATCTATATGTCATAATTACTAGTGGAAATAGTAAGACGATTAAGATCTTCTTCACTTTTATATAAAATAGATGTTAATAGATAATTTAGAATACAATACAGAGCGTGTAAAGCTTATCATTCCTGAGTATGGGAGACATATCCAGAAAATGATCAATCAAGCAGTTGCCATTGAAGATAGAGATGAAAGAAATAAAGTAGCAAAGGCTATTATCGCTGTAATGGGGAATCTACAACCTCATTTAAGAGATGTCCCAGACTTTCAACATAAATTATGGGATCAATTATTTATTATGAGTGATTTTAAATTAGATGTTGATGCTCCTTATCCAATATTAACTAAAGAAAAGTTGGATGAAAGACCAGAGCCATTGGATTATCCTCAAAACTTTCCTAAATACCGTTTTTATGGTAACAACATCAAACGAATGATCGATGTAGCTATAAATTGGGAAGAAGGAGAGTTAAAGGAAGCATTGATTATGACGATCGCTAATCATATGAAAAAATGTTTCTTAAGCTGGAATAAAGACACTGTAGATGATACAGTTATATATAATCATCTTCTTGAATTGAGTAACGGTAAAATCAATTTAATAAATAGTGAAGAGGGATTAAGAGATTCTTTCAATTTAATGAAATCAAAGAAAAAATACTCTAATAACTCTAACACTAATAAGAGAAACAATAATTATCGCAACAATAATAATAACAGAAATAAAAAACGTTATTAATCACTTAACCAACGAATAAAATTTATGGGTACTTTTCAAATTGAAGGAGGCCATCAGCTCAAAGGTGAAATACAACCACAAGGAGCAAAAAATGAAGCCTTGCAGATACTTTGCGCTGTATTATTAACTCCTGAAAAGGTGACAATCTCTAATATACCAGATATAAGGGATGTTAATAAATTGATTACCATTTTAGGGAATCTAGGAGTGAAAATTCAAAAATTAGGTAAAGGAAAATATACTTTCAAAAGCGATGAACTTAATTTAGAATACCTAGAAAGTGAACAGTTTAAGCAAGAAGGTAGTAGTCTAAGAGGTTCTATAATGATCGTAGGTCCTTTATTAGGACGATTTGGGAAAGGGTATATCCCAAGACCAGGAGGGGATAAAATTGGAAGACGTAGATTAGATACTCACTTCGAAGGTTTTATTAACTTAGGTGCAAAATTTAGATATAATAAAGAAGAACGCTTTTACGGTGTTGAAGCTCCAGAAGGACTTAAAGGAGCTTATATGTTGCTAGACGAAGCATCCGTAACAGGTACTGCTAATATAGTAATGGCTGCTGCATTGGCAGAGGGAACAACAACTATTTATAATGCTGCTTGTGAACCTTATTTGCAGCAATTATGCAAAATGCTTAATGCAATGGGGGCTAATATAAAAGGTATAGGCTCCAATTTATTAGTAATCGAAGGCGTAGAGAAATTAGGAGGATGTGAGCATCGAGTTTTACCTGATATGATCGAAATAGGATCGTGGATAGGTATGGCTGCAATGACTAAAAGTGAAATTACAATTAAAAATGTTAGTTGGAAAGACTTAGGTTTAATTCCAGATACATTTAGAAAATTAGGAATTACATTAGAGAAAAAAGGTGATGATATACATATACCAGCGCATATAGATGGATATGAGATTGAAAACTTTATTGATGGATCTTTTATGACCATTAGTGATGCTCCTTGGCCTGGATTTACTCCTGATTTACTTAGTATTATATTGGTTGTTGCTACTCAAGCAAAAGGAGAACTAATGGTGCATCAAAAAATGTTTGAGAGCCGTTTGTTTTTTGTAGACAAGTTAATCGATATGGGAGCAAAAATTATATTATGTGATCCTCATAGAGCTACTGTTATTGGGCATGATTTTAAATCACAGTTAAAAGCTACAACGATGGTATCTCCAGATATTAGAGCAGGAATTTCATTATTGATTGCAGCATTAAGTGCCAAAGGGACTTCTACAATTCATAATATTGAGCAAATTGATAGAGGTTACGAAAACATAGATGAACGACTGAGAGCAATTGGAGCAAAGATTATAAGAACTGCTTAAGAAATAAAATAATAGAGTATAAAAAAAGGATTAATATTAAACATATTAATCCTTTTTTTATACTCTATTTATTAGTAATTATTCTTTTTCTTCCCATTTTGTATTAACATCAGGAGTCAGTTCAATTCCGTCCCAAGATAATTCTCTTGTCATTAATGACGTTTTTTTCCAGTTTGTTTTTTTATCTTTTAAAATAGAAACCTCTTGTTTAAATTTAATTTTGTCTACCAAGCCATTGGTTTTATCAGGAAACATTAATTCTTGAGAAAAAACATAGCCTTGATCATCAGTAGTACTAGTTACATCAGCAACATGCTTTAATGCAGAACCATTCCAAAACATATAAGTACTACCACCTTCTGCACCAGTATTCTCAGCTAAATAATCTATCTCTAATATATTAATTACATTTGTTAGCTTACTAGTAAGAGTTAAATATAATTCAAAAGTATCGCCTATTAATTCTTGTGTTATTTCAGAATATTTAATCGTTTTAGCATCTTTAGTTCTAATTAAAAGATAAAGTATGTTATCCTTTTTTTTAAGACTAAAATAGAAATTTTGCTTTTGATTGTTTGTGATTTTTTGAACAGAGATAAGCCCTTTAAGAGTATATCCAACTTGATCACCTTTTTTAATTTTATACCAATTTGATTGTATACCATTAAATACTTGTGATTTTTCTGATTTAGAGATTATTTTAATCATATCTCCGATATTAAGAATATCAACAACTTCGGAATTTACATTAGGTTCTTTTCTTAATTTAACACCATCTCCAAAAACAAATGCAGTTGAATTTTCTTTAAACTCAAAACCTTCATGAAAATATTGGGTTTGAGCAGAAGAAATTAATGTTATAAACGAAAAACAAAATAAAAATAAATTATATCTATACACAGTCTGGGGTTTTTATAAGGGGATGCGAAATTACGTTTTTTTGGTAAAAAAAATAACGATAATATGAATAAAATACACGATTAAAGGTTAGCTAACCTTCATATATTACTATAAATCTAAAATAACGACTGTTTTTCAATGTACTAGTATATTAAAAGTTGTTTTTTATCATTATTTATAGATTATTTAATTATTAAGACTTACTTTTTTTATTTTAAAGATAAAATCAAATGTTTTTTATTTGAATGATTTTTTTGACTCCTTTAACAATCTAAATAAGTTATTTTCTTGTAATTTGTAATCAAATTCATTCAATCAATCAATTATTGATAAACAGATAATATATAGAAAGTGAAAATAGCAATAGTATGTTATCCTACTTTTGGAGGAAGTGGGGTAGTAGCTACAGAGTTAGGAATAGCCTTAGCTAAATTAAATCATGAAGTACATTTTATAACATATAATCAACCTGTTCGATTAGATTTATTAAGTAACAATATACATTTTCATGAAGTAAATGTACCTGAATACCCTCTTTTTCATTACCAGCCTTATGAACTAGCTCTATCTAGTAAATTGGTGAATACGATTAAAGAATTTAAAATTGATATTTTACATGTCCATTATGCAATTCCTCATGCATATGCTGGATATATGGCTAAACAGATGTTAAAAGAAGAAGGAATAAACATTCCTATGGTAACAACACTTCATGGTACTGATATTACACTTGTAGGGAATCATCAGTTTTATAAACCAGCAGTTACATTTAGTATTAATAATAGTGATGTAGTTACTTCTGTATCAGAAAGTTTGAAAGAAGATACACTTCGCTTATTTAATATAAAAAAAGATATAAAAGTTGTACCTAATTTTATAGATATAAATAAACACAATGTACATTTTACCGATTGCAAAAGAGATTTAATGGCTGCTCCCCATGAAAGAATCTTAACTCATATAAGCAATTTTAGAAAAGTAAAAAGGATAGATGATGTTATTAATATATTTAATAAAATTCAAAAAACTATTCCATCAAAATTAATAATGGTTGGTGATGGACCTGAAAGGGAACCTGCTGAAAAATTAGCTAAAGAGTTAAACTTAAGTGATAAAATTATCTTTCTAGGAAATAGTAATGAAATTGATAAAATATTATGCTTTTCCGATCTATTTTTATTACCATCAGAGAGAGAGAGTTTTGGATTAGCTGCTTTAGAAGCTATGATTAATCACGTACCTGTTATTTCAACTAATGTAGGTGGGTTACCAGAAGTTAATAAAGATGGTGTTTCTGGATATTTAAGCGATATAGGTAATATAAATGAAATGGCTTTAAATGGAATTAAAATCTTAGAGACAGATGAAAAACTCAATGAATTTAAGGAAAATGCTTTTAATGAGGCATCAAAATTTGATATTCATCAAGTTGTACCTCAATATTTGAAACTATATAATGAAACTTTGTTAAAGGTTGAATAATAAAATATAAAGCTTTTAAATAATTTCAATAGTACCATAAGTAAATAAGTAAAGATGATTTATATATTTATACAAAATAAATCAATATAATTTCGGTTTATAAAAATAGTTTCATTTATTTTTGCTTTCTATGATGCGCAAATACATACTTTTACTTGTAATAGGATTAATAACTATACATATTCAAGCTCAATTAGGAGGGCGTAATACATATCAATTTTTGAACCTAACATCGTCACCTAGACAAGCAGCTTTAGGAGGCAAAAATGTTACTGGATATGACTATGATCCTACTACTGCTTTATACAATCCAGCATCAATTAATACAGAAATGGATCGTAAATTGGCAGTAAATTATGTAAATTATATAGCAGATGTTAATTATGGTTCTGTAGCATATGGACGTTCATTTGGAGAGAAAAAACGAATGTTTCAAGCCGGTATTACATATATTAATTATGGAAAATTTGATGGGTTTGACGAATTTGGTAATTCCACAGGAACTTTTAGTGGAGGAGAAGTAGCCTTGTCTGTTGGATATGCAACTCGTATTCCTAATACAAATATTCATATAGGAGCAAATGCAAAATTGATTTCATCCAAATTGGAAGAATTTACATCTTTTGGAGGAGCTATTGATATAGGTGCTATTTATCATAATCCAGATAGTAAATTAGATATAGGATTAGCAATACGTAATATAGGAACTCAATTTACACCTTATCAAGATACAAGAGAAAGTTTACCATTGGAGATTGATGCAGGTATTTCACAAACATTGAAAGAAGTACCTATTAGATGGAATGTTACTTTTGAAAACTTGCAAGTTTGGGATGTCGCATTCAGTAATTCTGCAAGAGATATTACAGATTTAGAAGGAAACGTAGAAAGAGATGATCCTAGTTTTTTTAATAATGTTTTAAGACATACTATTTTTGGTGTTGAAGCTTTTCCTGAAGGAGGTTTTTCGATACGATTAGGATATAATTTTAGAAGATCAGAAGAGTTACGCATTGTTGATCAACGATCTTTTGCTGGACTTAGCGGAGGAGTAGCTATTAAGCTAGGTAAATTTAGATTTAGTTATAGTTATGCGAGATATAATGCAGCAGCATCTTCTAGTTTCTTTGGATTGAACTTAAACTTATAATACATAAAAATAAATATATTTAGTGGGGAATAAAATTATTATAGCCATAGATGGACATTCATCTACAGGTAAAAGTACTGTGGCTAGAAGATTAGCAAAAGAGTTAGGATATGTATATGTTGATACAGGAGCGATGTACAGATCTGTTACGCTATATGCTATGGAAAATAACTTTATTAATAAAGAAGAATTCGATATTCAATCATTAGAGAGTGAGTTATCAAAAATTAATATTCGATTCGAAATTAATGCAGAAACTGGAAGAAATGAAGTAGCTCTAAACGGTATTAATGTTGAAAAGAAGATACGAACTCTAGAAGTTTCATCTCACGTTAGTAAAGTAGCAGCTATTTCTAAAGTTAGAACCAAACTTGTTGAACAACAGCAAGAAATGGGTAAAGAAAAAGGAATTGTAATGGATGGTAGAGATATAGGAACGGTTGTTTTTCCTAATGCCGCTTTAAAATTATTCATGACAGCTACAGCAAAAGATCGAGCAGAAAGAAGGTATAAAGAATTAATAGAGAAAGGTGAAGATGTAAGTTATGAAGATGTATTAAAAAATGTAGTTAATAGAGATCATATAGATAGTACAAGAAAAGATTCACCTTTACGTAAAGCTGAAGGAGCTGTTGTTATAGATAATTCAAATTTGACATTAGAAGGTCAATTCGAGCAAATTTTGAAAATTGCAAAAGACGCTATAGCAAAGCAATAAGAAGAACATTTTTTGATTTAAAAAAAGCTAGGTAAATATTTTTACCTAGCTTTTTTATGTTCATATAATAATTATATACTATGTAATATTTTATACGTTATCATTAATAGTAACTAAATTTTATTCACCCCTTAACCATCAAATTGAGATGAAAAAATTCATTATGCTTACTTTATTATTGATATTAGCACCAATAGTAAATGCACAAATCACTGTCAACGAACCTATTATTTTAGGATATTTTCCTTCTTGGTCCGAAAATTTTGCAACAATAAATCAAGATTCAAAATTAAGAAGAATACCTTCGTATGTAAATTATGTTTTTTTAGCTTTTGCTAAACCAAATTTAAGATATAGCAAAGATTCCTTTGATCTTTCTAATACAGGTATTGAAGTTCCTTATGATGGATGTACTTTAAAAGAAAGTATTTCAGCTTTAAGAGACAAAGGAACCAAAGTAATCTTATCAGTAGGAGGAGAAACGTATTGGAATAGCAATACGATTTATGATGAGATTGAATACCAACAAATTAAAGACTTAGTAGATGATTTGGGTTTTGCAGGAATTGATTGGGATTTTGAACCCAATGGATCTTTTGCTACAATTGGTAATCCAGATAATGTGCAACATTTTATAGACTTTTTTAATAATTCTAGAGCTATTATGCCTAGAAGCGAAGGTTATATCCTTGCATGTGCCCCTAGCGGTGTAGGAGCTTTAGGAGGACAGACAAATAATGATATGGATTCTCCTTATGCTTTTGAGCATAGAAATACATTAACAGGAGAATCAGATACAAACTTATATAATGGACCTGCTACTACTAATGGAATCAACCTTTTTGGATTTACAGCAACAGGACATATGATTCCAGTAATAGAAAGTGTAGGAGATAAAATCGATATGATAGCATATCAAGGATATAATGTTGGAGGAAGTACAAATCGTTCAATTATGTATGATGCATATGCACATTATGCAGAGCGATTTGATTTTAAGATTGTAGCAGGAGTACACTATCCTAACGAACCTTGGGGACCTTATTATGAATACACACATCAAAATGTGGCGACACTTTCTAATCATATAAAAAATCATCCAGAAAGAGTTGATGCAAAAGATGGAATAATGATTTGGCAATTATTGTTAGAAGGAAGTAATGCATCTGCATATTCATATCTTAATGTAGCTGATAAAGTATTAAATGGCACAGCAGTAGCTACTGCAATAAATCAAGCAAATGATTTTGTATTAGAACCCTATACAGGAGGAGCAGAAAGTTGTGATGTAAATACAGGAAACATGTTTTGTGAAACATCAGAGTATAATAATACCATTGCTTATCCTACACCAAATACAAATGTATATTATAATTGTAAAATATGGAAGAATCAATGGTATGCTAATCCAGAAGAATTACCAGGAACTAATCCAGTATGGCTTGAAGTTAGCGATTGTGCAGAAGGACCAGAGTGTACATTAGCTATTCAAGAAGAATTCTTCGAGAATGTATCTATATATACAGAAAATAAGAATATTATAATTTCACAACCATCAAAAAATGATGTTATTCATAAAGTAACAATAATGAATTTACATGGAGGTATTATAAAAACACAAAAAGGATTTAATCAAAGAATAATTATGAATGCAGGAGATTTGATACAAGGGATATATATACTTGAGTTAGAGTTTGACGGATATACTATAGCTAAAAAAATAGCAATACGATAAGCATACTATATGCTCTTTACAAAAAGGCATTTATTCATAATATGAGTAAATGCCTTTTTTTGATGAAATGCTTTAATTTGTATTAATGATGTTTCAGTTATTATTTTGGACGTTTCAAATAAATCATAGCTATTGATTAATCCTTTTAAAAATACTTTTGTCTTATAAATAAAAGATAGCATGAAAACAATAAGACAAATATTAGTAATATGTATTCTAGGAATGCTTTTTACACCCATCAAAATAAATGCTCAAAGAGTTGTTGTGAAAACACCTAGGAGAACTGTTGTAAGAACAAATAATGCCAAAGTAGTTTATCATAATCGTCGACCAGCCGTAAGAGTTGTAAGGACTTTACCTAAAACTAGAGTTGTAGTTAATTATGGAGGAGTAAGATACTATCACAGTAGAGGAGTATATTATCGTTATCATAATGGAAATTATATTATAATAGCAGCACCAATAGGTATTCGTGTAAATGTATTGCCCATCGGATATAGAGTCGTAGTTATAGGTGCTAGAACTTACTATTATTATGAAGGTAGTTATTACATAAAAATTGAAAACACAGAAAAATATCAAGTAGTAAAAGCTCCAGATGATGCTGTTGTAAAGACTTTACCAGAAGATGTCGAAGAAGTTGAAATTGATGGAAAAAAATACTATCAATACGATCAAACATTATATAAAGTAGTTGTTACTCCTGATGGGAAAGCATTTAAAGTAGTAGGTCAATTAGAAGAATAAGAAAGATATGAGAATAATACAAATCTGTATCATTTTTTTAATGATAAGCTTTAATGCTGAAGCACAACAGAATAAGCGATTTACAGAAAAACAAAAGAAAGAAATAGCAAATCAATTTCAAGAATATTTTGAGACGTTAAATCTAACACCTGATCAAAAAAGCAAATACTTAGAAATCAACAAAAGTTTTAAAAGTCAGATAGAACTTATTAATAACAGTGGATTAGATAAAAAGCAAAAGATAAAAGAGTTAAAAGAAATTCAAGACAATAAAAATGCAAAAATACTAAATGTTCTAAATGACGAACAGTATAAACTCTATGTAGACTATCAGCAGAAAAGAAGAGAAAATATGTTAGCTAATAATGATGGAGAGTTTGCAGAATATATAAAAAGATTGAATTTGTCTGAAGACCAAAAAGAACCTTTTGCAGAAATATCAAAACGCTATGCAATCCAGCTTAAGGATCTTAAAAATAGTGGAAAATCAAGATATAGTAAATACAAAGAATACAAAAATATAGAGCGAAATAAGCTAAGCGAAATGAAAGTATTACTATCAAAAGAACAATTGAAAGTATATAAAGAATTACAAGAAGAAGTGAAAAAGAAACTAAAAGAAAAAAGGAAAAGCTAAAAAAAGAGTATATTTAAAAGAGGTTTACATATGTAAGCCTTTTTTTAGCTAATAAATCTATGAAAAATAACAAACTCATTATTCTAATAGCTATAAGTTTTTCACTTTTAGTAAATATTCCCAGAATGATATTTCTTTTTGGTAGTGAAAGAGAAGGGATTCTTTCTTTAATGCAAGTATCGTTAAACGATACACTACTGAGAATAGTTTCGATATTTATTTTTAGTCTACTAATATTAAAATACAATATTGATTGGAAATTTAAAATTAAGCGATATAAATTAATAAAAACAATACTTATAAATTTCATTATCTTTTTTATATGGATTTCTATATATAAAAGAATTACGGTATTAGTTAGCGACGATCAAATAGGAATTATTGGAACGCGATTTACTTCATTTGTGTACATTCTAGTACAATTAATGCTAATCTTTATAAGTAGAACAATAGAATTGAATATTTATAGAAAACAAGATTTATTAGAAAAAGAAAAACTTCAAAAAGAAAGTTTACAAAATCAATTATCAGTATTAAAAAATCAAATGAATCCACACTTTCTTTTTAATTCACTCAACTCATTAAGTTTATTAATTAGAGAAGATCAAAATACAGCACAAAAATTTATAACAAAACTAGCTACTTTATACCGAACAATATTGCAGAATACCAAGCAAGATTTAATTACTATAGAAGAAGAACTAGCTTTTTTAGAAACGTATATATATATCATTAAACATCGTTATGCTAATCGGTTTAATGTAACGATTGATATAGACGATAATTGGTACAAAACAAAAATACCTGCATTAGCGTTGCAGCTTCTTGTTGAAAATGCAGTGAAACATAATATAATTTCAAAAAAGAAACCCTTAGAAGTATTTATTTCTATAGAAAATGAAATGTTAACGATTAAAAATAAAATTAACCTTCGGAAAACAGGTGTAGAAAGTACCCATTTAGGGTTGAGTAATCTTAATACTAGATATCAATTAATTTTTAATAAAAATATAAAAATTGAATCGATTGAAGACTTTTTTATTGTAAAACTCCCTTTAAATAGAAAATAAATATGAAAGTTGTTATCATTGAAGATGAGCAAGCTGCTGTAGCAAATTTAACCTCAATAATACAGACAATAGATCCTAATATAGAAATTATTGAAGTCATAGACACTGTAGAGGAAAGTATTGAATATTTCAAAAATAAGACATCTGCCTCATTGATTTTTATGGATATTCATTTAGCAGACGGTATTTCGTTTGATATTTTTAAAGAAATACAGATTGAGATTCCAATTATTTTTACCACAGCTTATGATGAGTATGCAATAAAAGCGTTTAAAGTTAATAGTATTGACTATATACTCAAACCTATTGATGAAGATGCTTTAAAAATAGCGATAGACAAATTTAAAAAACAAAGTGCTAAAGAAACGTCTATCACAGGTTTAGAAAGTATAATTCAGCAAATTTACACAGAAAAAAAGCAGTATAAAACTACATATTTAGTACAACAAAGAGATAATATTCTTCCTATTAAAGTAAGTCAAATAGCATACTTTTATATTGATACAGGTACAGTAAAAGCGATAAATATTGATGGAGAAGCATATATTATTGATAAAAAATTAGAAGAAATAGAAGAAGAATTAAATCCTTCGATTTTTTTCAGGGCTAATAGGCAATATATAATTCAGCGAGATGCCATAAAAAATATTCAAATATATTTTAATGGAAAATTAATAATAAATTCAATTCCTAAATCTAAAGAGCAAATTATTGTTAGTAAAGTAAAAGCACCTGTATTAAAACAATGGTTAAGTAAATCTTGAAAAATTTAAAAATGAAATAGATACGGCTGACATCCATATTTAGCCGTTTCACTTTATTATCTCTCATAAAGAAAGCATACTCAAGTACTTTTGAAGTATAAAATTAAAAGAAAGTACTATGGAGACAGTTTACGGAAAAATATTCTTTTTGATTTTTATAGCATTAATTGGTATAGAAATTATATGGACAATCTTACAAAAAAAGAAAAATTATAATCTAAAAGATTCTTTAGCAAACCTAGTTATCATTCTAATAGGGAAAGCATTAAAACCAATTGCGCTATTATGGGGCTTAATGATTTTTAAAATAGTAACTCCTTTCAAGCTAATAGAGATACCAATCAATTTATTTACACTAATACTAACTTTTTTAGCAGTAGAGTTTGTGTATTATTGGTACCATAGATGGAGTCATGAAATTCCTTTCCTATGGGCAATACATCACACACATCATTCTAGTATGTGGTTTAACTTAACAGCAGCAGGAAGATTAAACTGGATAGGGAAATTTACAAGCGTTTTGTTTTATGTGCCCTTGGTACTAATAGGTTTCTTACCAGAATTAATATCGCTCAGCTTAGCAATAAGTTTATTGTATCAATTTTTACTACACACAGAATTAATAGGAAAACTAGGTTTTTTAGAAGGAAAATTTTTCAATACACCTTCAGCACATAGAGTACATCATGGATCAAATAAACAATACTTAGATAAAAATTATGGTGGCATGTTGATCTTATGGGATAGAATATTTAAAACCTATATACCAGAAAAAGAGAAAGTAACTTATGGAGTAACAACAGGGTTTATGGGACACAATCCTTTAGTAATTATTTTTAAACCAATTATAGATTATAGTAAGACAATTTTAGAAAAAAAATAAAGAATACAAGATGAAAAACTACATAAAAAAAGGAATACTAGGAGTAAGTTTATTAGCAGGGATATTTTTTACTTCTTGCGATAATGATGATAATGAAATAATTATTGTTATTAGCGAAGAGCGAGCAGCAGAAGTTATAGCATCTTCGATGGCATATAACACATATGGTTTGACTGCTAATATAGAATATATAAGTTTTCTTATTGATGAAGGATTAGATTGTAACGAACAGATAACAAACACTGATGTTATTCAATATAACTCAGTCTTTGATGCAATAGCATACATCTATACATTTACAGAAAATTATTCAAAAGAATGTCAAGAAATAGAGCAAATTAATTATGCTATTGAAGCAAATGAAAATCTAGACGCATTGTATTTTCAAAGTCAGGAAGATATAGTTGCTGATTTTGATGTTCAAGGAATTGATCAATCAGAAACTGAAGAAAGTTTTAGTGGAAGATACGAAAGAGATGGAGATTGGCATTCAAAGATTTATCATGATACATTGATCGTAGATTTTACAACAAATCTAAATGCAATTACGATTGATAAAACTATCGGAAGAATTGTTTCAGGAACTTCTACATTTGATCTTACATTAAACTATAGTGAAAGTACCGAAATGAGTAATTACACAGGTAATGTAGTTTTTCTTAATAGTACAGATGCTAGAATTGATTTTGAAAATGGAGCTTCATATTTATTGAATATAGAAACAGGACATATTGAGTTGATTTGAAATGAAGAAATTAAAAATAGAAGCAATCCATATAATAAGAATCTTGTTTGTTTGTCATGTTATTTTTGGAATAATACTATTAATGATTGAATTAGAAATGATTTAACAAGATTGATTTAAAAGATTATATAAAATAATTTAATGTTTGTTAATTAAAGGTGTGGAGACAATCGATCTCTGCGCCTTTGATGTTTATAGTGTTTTTTGCATAGAAAATTAAGAGTATTCCATTCTTTTAAATGTTTTAAAAGAAAAAATATCTTCAAAATCGTTATTATAAAATATTCGTATTTTATTCTAAAGAAAAGAAATACCAGTTAACAACACAAAAATCTATTTTAATATTCAGTATTTTTAAAAACAATTTATATTCATGAATATAGTACTAGAACATAGGAAACGATTAAATCTTACTCAAGACCAATTAGCTGTTAAAGCAGGAGTTTCTAAAAGAACAATACAACGTATAGAAGCTGGATCGATACCAAAAGGATATACATTAAAAGCCATTGCAGAAGCATTGACTATTGATGAAAAATTATTAGTTACTAATGCTTCAGAAATCGATGAAATTAACTACAAATTGGTTAAACTAATTAATTTATCCTCTATACTTTTTTTCATACCACTAGGGAACATTTTGATTCCATTAGCTATTATGCATCAAAAAAAAGGAGTCAATAGTATTACTAAAGAAATTGTTTCTATTCAAATTTTTTGGACAATTACTTCAGTTGTTCTTACACTAGCTACCCCATTTGTAAAAAAATGGTTTTCGCTTAGTAATCAATCAATATTGGTTGTTATGATGTTGTGTATTCTAACAAATTTGTTCATTGTAATAAGAAATAGTAAAGAAATTGATAAACATCATAGGCTTTGTATAAAGTTGAATTTCAGCTTTATATAAAACTGTCGTTTTATTGTCGCTTCTTTGTCATGTAGTTGTAGCGCTGTTTCGATAAAAGCTTTCAGTTATTTGTGTTCTAACAACAAGAACTATATATAATGAAAACTTACCATGTGTTTTTTACAATTTTATGTCTCACTATATGCACTCGAAATAATGCTCAAGTAACAAATAAATCACTATTATTTAAACAACTTAAAAATGCAGATAGCTTATTATTTGATAGAGGATTTAATGAATGTGATTTTAGAGTAATTGATGAACTACTTGCTACAGATTTCGAATTTTATCATGATGAAAACGGAATTCAAAATAGAAAACAATTTTTAAAAGGTTTTAAGGAAAGTATATGTGCAAATCCAGAAAAAAAACCGATAAGAAAAATCATTCCTGAAAGTTTAAAAGTATTCAAATTAAAAAATAACGGAGAAACTTATGGAGCAATCCAAAAAGGAATTCATTTGTTCTATATTAAAGAACCCGCTAAAGAATTATATTTAACAAACATTGCAAGATTCACTTCAATTTGGACTTTGGTTAAAGGGACTTGGAAACTTACAAGAGTTTTAAGTTATGATCACAAAGAACCTACTAAAAATTATGGAAAAAAGTTTAATGCAAATTTCCCTACCTCATTGTTTGATAATGAAGCTCAAATCAAACAGCTTCTCAAACAACATAAAATACCCTCATTAACCATAGCTTATATAGAAAACGGAAGCCTGAAACAATTACGTTCATTTGGAATTCAAAAAGAAAATCACCCTATCTCTATAAATAGTATTTATAAAGTTGCTTCTTTAACAAAACCTATCATCGCATTAACAACCTTAAAACTAGTTCAAAAAGGGGATTTAAAATTGGATGAACCGATCTCAAAATATTTTATTGATCCTATTTTGAAAAACCATCCATACCTCAACAAATTAACCATACGGTATATTTTATCTCATCAATCAGGATTTCCGAATTGGAGATATCTTACTGAATCAAAAAAATTAGCTTTTGAATTTGAACCAGGGACTAAATTCCAATACTCAGGAGAAGGATTTGAGTATTTGAGAAAAGTAATTGAAGCTAAACTCAATATACCTTTAGAATTAATCACAAAAGAACTTCTTTTTAAACCATTAAAAATGAATGATACAGAATTTTATTGGACCGCTGAAACAGCTATAAGTAATTATGCATTTGAACACGATGAGAATGGGAAATTAATACCTCTTAAAAAATATTATAAAGCAAATGCAGCAGCGAACCTTATAACAACAGCAAATGATTATTCAAAATTTATAATACATATGATGAATGGTGCCGGATTATCAAAGGACTTATATAATGAATTTTTAAAACCTCAAATCAGCGAAAGTAAAGGAATACATCGTAATTTAGGAATGCAATTATTGTCTAATTTACCTAATAATGAAATTGCATTAATGCATACAGGAGGTGATTATGGTACAAAAGCCATTTTTATTACATTTCCTTATACAAAAAAAGGATTGGTATTATTTTCAAATTCAGAAAATGGAATGGTATTATGGCAAAAGATTATAATTGAGTATTTTGGAAGAATAGGAGAAGAGATCGTTCGTAGAAATTTAGAATAAATTATAATAATATAGAATTATTCTCCAAACGATTGATAAGATCTATTTTTATTTTTAAAACCACTTTAATATTCAATAAATATAATAGCTTAATTGAATAATTGGCTGAAAAAATATCCTTTCTTCAGTCAATTATTCAAACTATATTAGCCATAAAATAATTTAATTATTTAGATCATTATTTATTACGAAATTATTTAGATGAAAGATGAAAAAACAAACTGGATTAGTTGCCCAGAATGTAAAGGACGAGGTAAAAAAAGTAGAAGATTAGGTAAGAAATCTAAATTAAATTATCAGATAGCTTTAGATCAATTTAAAAATGGTAATGGGGCAGAACCGATTCGTCCTAAAGCATCACTACAATCATGTTCGGATTGTTCTGGCTCTGGATTAATTAAGACTATTAATACACCAATAGCGGATAAAGAAAAATATCCTCATGTTGCAATTATAGGTGGTGGTATAGGTGGTGTAGCGTTAGCAGTAGCTTGTTTACATAGAAAAATTCCTTTTACGCTATATGAACGTGATGATAGTTTTGATGCACGATCTCAAGGATATGGTCTTACATTACAACAAGCTAGCAAAGCTATGGAAGGCTTTGGTCTTTTTTCGTTAGAAGAAGGGATTACATCAACAAGACATGTCGTTCATACTGTAGCAGGAGACATAATAGGAGAGTGGGGAATGAGAAAATGGATGTCAACTGATCGTAAAAAAATTTCTAAGCGCACTAATATACATATAGCTAGACAATCTTTGCGTTTGGCTTTATTAGAGCAATTAGGAGGTCATGATACAATACAATGGGGGCATCAATTTATTGATTTCAAAAAAACGAATACTAATAAAGTTCATTTAAACTTTCTTGTAAACGGAAAAATTAAGAGTTGTAAAGCTGATCTCGTAGTTGGAGCTGATGGTATTCGTAGTTCTGTGCGAAAATTATTGATAGGAGAACAGCGAACTCCTTTACGATATTTAGGTTGTATTGTAATCTTAGGAATTTGCCCATTAGATGCACTCTCAAGTTTAGAAAATCCTTTGTTAGATGCAGCTACGGTATTTCAAACAGCTAATGGAAAAGAACGTATCTACATGATGCCATATACAGCAGATGCTATAATGTGGCAACTTAGCTTTCCTATACCAGAAGAAAAAGCAAAAGAATTAAGTCGATTAGGACCTAAGGCGTTAAAGAAGGAAGCTTGTGATAGAACACAATGGCATGATCCGATTCCACAAATTTTAACTGCTACTCAAGAAACTCAAATTTCGGGATACCCTGTATATGATCGAGAATTACTTAACTCCAAATTATTAGAAAAAGAAAAACAAGTAACTCTTATAGGAGATGCCGCACATCCAATGAGTCCTTTTAAAGGACAAGGTGCAAATCAAGCATTATTAGACGCATTATCATTAGCTAGAGAAATTTCTATTGGATGTAGACCTTTATCAAATTGGAAAGAGATAGGAATCAGAAAAAGTGTACTAACTCAATTTGAATTAGAAATGTTAGAACGTAGTGCGAGTAAAGTAAAAGATTCGGCTAAAGCAGCGGAATTTTTACATTCTGAAATTGTGCTTCATAAAGGGGATCAACCACGCGGCAGTACATTGAAAAAAAAATAATCATTTTTCATATTTATCAATGATTCTTTACTCTTGATACTATCTTTCTTGTTTTTAAAAATTTTATACTATTATTTCTACACTCAAAATAAGTACTTGTCGTTTTAATTTGTTAATTTTAAACTAATAGCACATTACATATTAGAGACTACGCATACAAGTTACCAAATACGTTTACATTTTAGATACAAATCTTAATTTATAAAGCGATAACGATGCAAAAACAGGTAGATAGAGCATTCAATAAGAAGAATCAACCAACTTCATATACTTCAACACAAAGAAAAAAAACGTCTACATCTACAGTGCAATTTAAAGATAACCGCCCTCAAGCGATTACTCAAAGAAAAGTGCAACGCATGGCTAACGACTTTACATCTAAAATTAATGATCCAATTCAACAAAAAGAAAATAACAATACAGGATTACCAGATAATTTAAAAACGGGAATCGAAAACCTCTCTGGTTATTCTATGAATGATGTAAAAGTACATTATAATTCTGATAAACCTGCACAATTGCAAGCACATGCATATGCACAAGGTAGTGATATACATTTAGGTCCAGGGCAAGAAAAGCATTTGCCACACGAAGCTTGGCATGTAGTACAACAAAAGCAAGGTCGTGTAAATACAACTCTTCAAATGAAGCATAAAATTAATATTAACGACGATGTAGGATTAGAAAGAGAAGCTGATATTATGGGAGCAAAAGCTTTAGGAATGCAAGTATTTGAAGGTCATAGTGATTTAAGTCACAAAAAAGCTAGTAAAAAAACAAAACAACTAGCTAGTTTTTTAAAAGTAAAAAGAATTAGCAATAATGGGAGTTTGTATATGGGGAAAAATTCTGCTGGCGCACCTAGTTTAGCACATGGAGGTGGAACAAATTGGTATGGACCTAAGGCGACAGCCGCTGTCTATGGTACTCCTCCAGGTGGCGTTTGGCAAATTCAAGCTACTAGAGCACTTAATCTAGTTGATATGAGTACTAGCGAAAGTGTAAAATGGATTATGGAAGAAACAGCAAGACGTAGAGGGATCAATGGGTTGAGTCCCAATTTAACTGCTGCTCTAGGAAATTTTGATTTTGCATATGCTATACCAAACGCAGTCGCTGTAGTAGCAGATAATTATTTACAATATGCAATAGATAGTTATGCTGGAAATGGTCCCGTTTGGCCAGGAAATCATTATGGTGTTATACAAGCCACTGTAGATAATATGGTTCTACTAGCAGGAAACGCGCAACAAGTTCCTCTTTTAGTTGGAAGTGTAATCCAACCTTTCGCAGGACACACAGGAGGAAATGCTGTTCAATTAGATAATCCTGGTTTTATGGCTAACCCAAATGCTTACCGTATGGTTAGAAAAGATGCGACGAATTTAGATGCAGGATTTGCTAATGCATTGCTTAATAATTTAAATGACCCTAATCTTTTTCACGGATTATATGTACCACAAGGAATGAAATTTGGAGGGTGGACAGGTACAAAATTTGAGATACTTATTAAAAATAGTCCTAATAATCTTGCTATCCAAGGACAAGTAAATGTTCCAGGTAACGAACCTGATTTAGCAGTAACGAATAAAACAATAGGCGTAGACAATTCATGGTTAGCTTGGGCATGGCGCCTTTTTGGTTTAAACAAATAGCGATTAAACAAATATATTTTCAGATCCCAACATTTCATTTAATAAGTATTTCATAGAATCTGTGTTTTATAGAATTTATATTGATATCATTCTAACAATATAAAAAGTTAAAATTATAGATAGATACATCATTTTAATTTACTTTGATAATCTAAATTTTGATTAAAAATAATTAGTTTGAAAATAGGTGTATTTTGAAAAAACATTAATTAAGATCAAGACTGTCTCTTAATGCGAAATCTTTATTTTTGTTTTTACCCCAATATGCGGATTTAATACTTTTCATTTTAGTAGCAGTAGTTGTTAAAGGTTTTGCATCTGCACCAAAACCACTTATAAATGTTTCCTGCCAATTTTCAATTGTATGCGGAAAAGAATTTGTGAATGTAATATTAATACTACGTTTTAATTCTGGATATTGAATTGTATAAGTCGTTAAATCACTTCCAGTATTTTTTTGTAAAATCGCTTTATAAGCTTTTACAGGAACATGGCGCAAGCGCATAAATTCTAGAGAAGGAATTATTTGATGATTACCTGTAGGTAGTGTTTCTGGAGCGATACGTATTTGTGTCCATAATTCATTTTCAAGTATCGTTTTTGGCAATTGTAATGTTTCATCAGCTTGATCTTGAAAATAAGAATGAGCAATGAATTCAAAATCTTTACGATTATTGATTTGTGCATACATATTACCACACCATTCTTGCATAGAGCTAGAAATTTTGATTGCATGTTGATTGTTAGCAACAGGATAAAAAGTACTTTGCATTACAGAATAAGGATAAATTCCAGTAGTAAATTTTTTAGTAGCATTTAATTTTAACACAGGAACATTATTAGGGTGTTGTTGATCAGCTTTCACTTGAACTTTAGGTAAAAAATCTTCAGTAACATATATTAATACAGCAGTACCGCTATGATTTTCGCCATAACGAGCTTGTGATAGCTTATATGAAGTGATTTCTGCTTGTCCCGTATACCAGTATTTCTTAAATGCAGTAGATAGTTGTTGAGCAGCAGGTTTCTTTATTTCAGAAATTGTTTCAGATGAGGTCAATTCATCTTTTTTATCATGAGTGAGGTTACTACAAGCAGTAATGATAACAATACTAGATAAAACAATACCTCCTATAACTTTTAGTGCTTTCATCGTATGAAAATATAATAATTTATAAGGTTATGAAAGTACGACAAACTTAGGATTTGGCAAGAGCTATTAACGTTTCATAAACAAGATGAGTTGGTAATCCCATTACATTAAAATAACTACCTTCAAGATGAGTAATTCCTATATAACCAATCCATTCTTGAATTCCGTATGCGCCAGCTTTATCCAAAGGCTTGTATGTGTCTACATAATAATCAATTTCATCAGTAGTAAGTTCTTTAAATGTAACTCTGGTAGTATGATGTAGAACGGTAGTTTTTGTAGTTGTTTTAAAACAAACAGATGTAATTACATCATGTGTTGAACCAGACATTGATGCAATCATAGATTTAGCTTCGGCGAGAGATTTTGGTTTTCCTAATGCACGATCATGATGCCAAACGATCGTATCACTAGTTATAAGAATATCGTTATGAGAAAGCGTCGTGAATGCTTTAGATTTTAATACTGCTAAATAATCCGAAATTTCGTAATGCTCTAAATCTTCTGGATATATCTCCTCAACATTTTTAAGTTCTATTATGAAATCTAAGCCTAGATCCTTGAAAAATTGTTGCCTTCTTGGTGAACCAGATGCTAAAATAATCTTGTGGTTTTTTAATAATGATGCTAACATATTTTTATTTTAAAACAAATTGATAAATAACAAGAGAAATAGAAGCAATAATAAGTACTATCTTGAGAAGCCATTGTAACTGAATAAAATCTTTAGTAGTTGTAGCAGACCATGATTTGATAAAATAAACTAATAAAGGTCCGATAAGAAATAATAAAGCAAATAATACAGCATACGTATTATCAAACAAATAAGTATATATATAATAAATAATACCAATTATAGGAATTATAGCTAATATTCCAGCAAGTTTAATAGTACGTTCTTTACCCAAGGCTACAGGTAGTGTTTGTATTAGTGCATTATGATCAGCATCCATGTTAATAATATCTTTAACAACCTCTCTTATAAATACGAGTATGCTAGCTAAGAATGCGTAATCTAATAAAATAGAGAAAAAGACGGATTGAGAAGGTTGATTTTGAGGCGTTATTGCAGGTAATAAATCAAAAACACCAACAATTAAAATGCTTAATCCTGCTAAAAGAGCAATAATAAAATTTTTAACAATTAAAATTTCCTTAAGATATGTAGCATATAGAAAATAAATACCAGAAGTAATAATAAATAGAGCAGAGAAACCAGGACGTTGAATCATATTGGCCATATAAAATCCAATAGCTACTCCAATAACGCTAAAAATGATAAATAATCGTTCAGCTTTTTTTTCAGATATTTGATATTGAGCAAGTATATTTTTAGGATTAGAGCTATGAATTTCTAAAATAATATTACCAGCAGCAGCGATACATAATGAAGAAATTACCAGCATAGAAATTCCAAACGTATTTAAGGTGATACTAATATTAAAAGGCTCAAATAATCCATATTTAATAGCCAATTGTGTAAAAGCAATAAGAATGAGGTTATCAATTTTGATAAGTTTTAAGTAGGGAATCATAAAATCATGACTTGGTTAGTGCGCAAAAATAAAGAAAGTAATCCTAACATAAACAATTGAAAAGTTAGATTATTTAACTAATATAATTCCAAATGTTTTTATGTTTTGCCATTTGTTGATATGTATATAAAATTACTTTATGCTTATCCATTTTCAATGAAGGATCCTCGGTCAATACTTTTATAGCATAATGACGAGCTGTTTTTAATATATCATTATCTTTAACTATATCGGCAATTTTTAAATTAAGAACACCACTTTGTTGTGTGCCCATAATATCTCCTGGTCCCCGCAATTTTAAATCTACTTCTGCTATTTCAAAACCATCATTGGTTCGTGTCATTGTTTCAAGTCGTGTATTGCTATCATTAGATAATTTATGACCAGTCATTAGTATACAAAAACTTTGTTCGGCACCACGTCCAACACGACCTCTTAATTGATGCAATTGAGACAAACCAAAGCGCTCTGCACTTTCGATAATCATAACGCTGGCATTAGGTACATTTACACCAACTTCAATAACTGTTGTAGCCACCATGATTTGAGTTTCACCTTTCACAAAGCGATCCATTTCATAATCCTTATCAGCGGGTTTCATTTGACCATGTACAATTGATATCAAATATTCAGGATCTGGAAATGAACGACTAATACTTTCGTAGCCATCCATTAGATCTTTATAATCTAATGCTTGAGATTCTTGTATCAAAGGATATACAATGTATATTTGCCTTCCTTTTTTTATTTCATCTTTGATAAACCTGAAAACTTTTAAGCGATTACTATCGTAACGATGCACCGTCTTAATTGCTTTTCGTCCAGGAGGGAGCTCATCAATAATCGAAATATCTAGATCACCATACAAGCTCATCGCTAATGTTCTAGGAATAGGTGTGGCTGTCATGACTAATATATGCGGAGGGTATGTGTTTTTATGCCATAATTTAGAGCGTTGTTGTACACCAAAACGATGCTGTTCATCAATAATCGCTAAACCTAAATTTTTGAATTTCACTTTATCTTCAAATATAGCATGCGTACCCACTAAAATATGTAATGATCCATCCTCAAGCTCTTGGTGAATTACTTTACGGTCTTTAGTTTTTGTACTTCCCATTAATAACTTAATATTAATATCTAGATCTTTCACCAACTCTTGAATTCCAACAAAATGTTGAGAAGCTAAAATAGCTGTTGGAGCAACAAGACAAGCTTGAAAACCATTGTCGATAGCCAGTAACATTGTCATCAATGCAACAATCGTTTTACCAGAACCTACATCTCCTTGTAAAAGCCGATTCATTTGAGCACTACCACCAATATCATTGCGAATTTCTTTAATAACTCTCTTTTGAGCATTTGTAAGCTCAAAGGGTAAATGATTTTTATAAAAATTAGTAAAATACTCACCAACTTCAGGGAAAGGAAACCCTTTAATTTTATTTTTTCGAACTAATTTTTTAGAAATTAATTGCAATTGTATATAAAAAAGCTCTTCAAATTTTAAACGAAATTGAGCTTTAGATAATAATTCTTGACTTTTCGGAAAATGAATATTAAACATCGCTTCATTTTTCGGAATTAATTTTAAATCTAGTAA
The DNA here is from genome assembly GCA_947498595.1 of uncultured Aquimarina sp. Lineage (GTDB taxonomy): Bacteria > Bacteroidota > Bacteroidia > Flavobacteriales > Flavobacteriaceae > Aquimarina. The sequence goes on along the minus strand of CANMKX010000018.1, from coordinate 32,515 downwards.
TATATTTTCCGATAATGTATCATAAAAACGTGCTTGCGTTTCTATAAAAAGCTGTTGCATTATTTTGTTGATAGTCCTATTTGTAATTCCCTTATTAGCCAATTTTTCAGTAGATGGGTATACAGGTTGCATTACTGTACGCAAATTTTTCTGATGCTCTTCTAAAAGTTCCATTTCTGGATGCGGCATATTAAATCCATTATAATATTTAGTTTTACCAAAAATTACATATGGAGTGTTTATTTTGAGATTTTCCCGAATCCATTTATGTCCACGAAACCAAACAAGTTCCATTTCACCTGTTTCATCTATAAATTTTGCAACGAGTCTTTTCCCTCTTTTTTGCTCAACAGTTTTAATGGATACAATTTTACCTATAATTTGTACTTCAGATGCATTGCGTTGTAACTGATTTATTTTATAATATTGCGTCTTATCAATGTATCGATTAGGAAACAAATTGATCAAATCTTGATATGTGTGAATTCCTAATTCTTTGCGTAATAGATCTGCACGTGCAGGTCCTACGCCTTTTAGATAATCGATAGGAGTTTGTAAAATAGAAGGATTCATAAAAGCGAAGATAAAATTCAGTTAGAAAACATCAAAATGAGGAGAGATTAAAATTTAAGCAGTAGGGATGTTTTGTCTTTAGTAAGCTTGTTTTTAATGTTTTGTATGGATGACTGATAATTTTGATACGAAATGAATAATATTAACAATATATTTGCATTATAGAAATTAAAATCATTCATGTCAATGAAAAAAGTACTGTTTATTTTATTTTTGTGCACAGTTAATCAAGGGATTGCACAAATAGATACCAATTCTTTATTTAGTTTACCCATTGCAACAACAGTAGATATTAACGGAGTAAATACAGCATTGCTGCAAGATGGAACAATGGTATTTGATACAAAAAGAAAACGAATTTACGAATATGATGGAACTGGATGGAGAGCATTGTTGATTTCGCCTGTAGTAGAAACAAAAACTGGAAATTATACGCTAACACCTGCAGATGACGGTAATGTTTTAAGATTTAATAGCGCATCAAATGTAACATTAACAGTACCAGGAGGACTACCAATAGGATATAATGTGAGTATCTATCAAATAGGAACTGGAAAAGTGATAATTACTGGAGCAGGAGGAGTAACTGTGAGTAATCGGTTGTCTAGATTTAGAACAGCTGGAGTTAATGCTGGAGCAGGATTAGTATGTACATCAAATAATATCTTTCATTTAACTGGAGATTTAAAAAGAAATTAATATGCTATATAGGATATGCGTTATTATCACTGTTCTAATAGTAAACATTAGTTTTGGGCAAATAACACAGTATAATCAATTTCCAACAATTAGACCTTCTCATATTTTAGATGAAAAATTAAATGAAATTAGCTTTGCACTTTCATTACGAGTTTTAGAATCGGACTATAATGGAGCATTAATTAGGTTAAGAAGATCAAGTGATAATGCAGAGCAAGATTTTGGTTGGGGAGATAATAATATTGTTGATATAGCAGCAATTAATGCGTGGAGAGGAGGAGCAAATGTATTTGTAGTTGTCTGGTATGATCAAAGTGGATTAGGACGTAATGCGATACAAAACACTAGAAATTTTCAACCTAGATTTATCCCTGATGCCAATAGACCTTATTTTTTTGGAGATGGAGTTAACGATCGATTAGATATTAATACGAGTATTCAAACATTAACAAATGCTGGTGTTAATGGATCGGTATTGATGGTAACATTTACAACACAAAACAATCAGTTCACGTTTGGTACTAGGCAACCAGGGAATAATGGTAATCGTTGGTCTACACATGCTAATTGGACAAACAATTTAATATATTTTGATTCAGGAATATGTTGTGATGGTGTAAGATCTGCTTTTAATACCAATAACCAATGGCAGCAATTATCTTTTATAAGAGCTACTGTAGTACAAACAATACGACGCAATACAACAGTGCTTAGAACAGGTAATTACACTAGAGGACGCTGTACGGCTACCAATGGATTTGGGATATTATATTCTAATGGGTTTAACGCAGAGTTTGCAACTAACAGAATTACAGAAATGGTAATGTACCGTACTGATATTAACGCAGCAGAAATGATTGAAATAGAAGAAGATCAAATAGATTTTTGGAATTTGTAATACTATACAAAATAAAAAGTTCTTATAGAACAAAATAAGTAATACAATCATAATTACTTAGCTAAATTATTATAGAATGAAATACCCTACGCTTTTATATATATTCCTTTTTTTTATTCATGGAATAAAAGCACAATCCTCAAGAGTACAATCTTCAATTGATTTTAAAACAGCAGATGTTATACTAAAAATAGACAGTGCAAAAAAACTAGTTACGGGAGTTGTGACATATACTTTTGAAGTAACAGAAAATGTAGATTCATTTTTTATTGATGCGAAAAAGATGGTTTTTAGTAATGTCTTATTAGATGGTAAAAAAATACTTACAAAAAATGATAAGCAAAAACTATGGTTACACCATACTTTTAAAAAAGGAACTAGTCATACCATAGAAATAACATATACAGCGTATCCACAAAAAGCGATGTATTTTATTAAAGACTATCAAGGTAAAGATCAGATATGGACCCAAGGCCAAGGAAAATACTCCTCCAATTGGTTGCCTAGTTTTGATGATATGAATGAGAAAATAATTTTTGACCTAACAATGAGTTATGACAAAGAATATAAAGTAATAGCTAATGGTAAATTAAAAAATAAAACAACTAAAGGAAATTTAAATATATGGGAGTATGATATGGAGGCTCCTATGAGTAGTTATTTGTTAGCGATAGTTATAGGGAATTATGACAAAAAAGTAGAAACATCAGTTAGTGGTATTCCGTTAGAATTCTATTATTATCCGCAAGATAAAGAAAAGGTAGAACCAACATATCGTCATAGTAAGCAAATTTTTGATTTTTTAGAGGAGGAAATAGGAGTTCGTTATCCTTGGCAGAATTACAAACAAATTCCAGTAAAAGATTTTTTATACGCTGGAATGGAGAATACTGGAACAACGATATTTTCGGATGCATTTGTTGTAGATTCAATAGCTTATAAAGATCGTAATTATATCAATGTCAATGCGCACGAATTAGCACATCAGTGGTTTGGAGATTTAATAACAGAAACAGAAGGTAAACATCATTGGTTACAAGAAGGTTTTGCAACTTATTATGCATTATTAGCCGAACGCGAAATTTTTGGAGAAGATTATTTTTATTATAAACTATATGAGAGTGCCGAGCAATTAATGGCAATATCTCAAAAAAACAAAGGAACAGCCTTACTTGATGCCAAAGCAAGTTCATTAACATTTTATCAACGAGGTGCTTGGACATTATTTGCTTTGAGAAAAAAAATAGGAGATGATAATTTTAAAATAGCAATTCATAATTATCTAGAAAACTATAAATTTCAAAATGTTACAACCTCAGATTTTATAAAAACTGTAGAAAAAGTTAGTAAGATTGATTTAAAAGCATTTCAAAAAACTTGGTTGGAAGATGTGAAATTTCCATCTGAAGAAGCCTTAGAATTATTAAAAGAATCTGATTTTATTAAAAAATACCTAACATTAGCACAAGAACGTACACAGCCATTGATCGGGAAATGGAGAGCGTTAGCAGGTGCATTACGATTTCCTGCTAATGATTATTTAGGACAAGAAGCTGTTTATCAATTAGAAGGAAATACTTCCAAAGAAGCAATAGCATTGTATAGTAAAGCTTTTGATAGTAACAATCCATTTATACTGCAAACCATTGCGACTATAATGAATAAAATACCAAATGATTTAAAAAACGAATATCAAAGTATTTTAGAGACACCATCCTACGCAGCAATTGAACCAGCACTATATCATTTATGGACAAATTACCCTAAAGAAAGAAATTCATATTTAGAAAAAACAAAAGAAATCATAGGGTTTAATGATAAAAATGTACGTATATTATGGCTGGTTTTAGCTTTGAATACACCCGATTACGAAAAAGAAAAACATCGACAGTTTTTTGCAGAATTATCGGGATATACCTCCATAAATTATGGATTTAATACACGAGAAAATGCATTTACTTATTTAGAAAGTTTACAAGCATTTAATGATGAATCATTAAAAAATTTACTAGCTGGAAGTGTACATCATAATTGGAGATTTCGTAATAATTGTAGAGCAATATTAGATCGATTAATAAAAGATGAAACCTATCAAAAGCGCTTTAGAATGTTAGAAAATGATTTACCTTCTAAAGAACAACAATTATTAAGAAAAAAATTAAATATATAAATACAAAAGTATGCGTGCATTAGTCATTTCTGGAGGAGGTAGTAAAGGAGCTTTTGCAGGAGGCGTAGCGCAACATTTGATTGAAGATTTAAAAAGAGAATACGACTTATATATAGGAACTTCTACAGGAAGTTTATTAGTATCTCATTTAGCACTTAAACTCGTAGATGAAATAAAAGACATATACACATCGGTTAATCAGTCTTCAATATTTAAAAATTGTCCATTTCACATCAAAGAAAAACATGGACATATGGATGTAAGTATAAATCATATTAATGTATTAAGAAATATACTTACAGGTAAAAAAACTTTCGGAAATAGTATTAATTTAAAGAAACTAATTCGAAAATCAATTACACCAGAAATTTTTGAAAGACTTAAAGTTAGTACCAAAGACGTTGTTGTAACAGTTACAAATCTATCGACAAATACAGTCGAATATAAGTCTATAAAAGAATATGAGTATGATGATTTTTGTGATTGGATATGGATTTCGTGTAATTATCCACCATTTATGAGTTTAGCTCGTAAAAATAATTGCGATTATGTTGATGGTGGATTAGGTGATATGGTACCAATAGAAGAAGCCATACGACGAGGAGCTACCACAATAGATGTCATTGTTTTGGAGACAGAAGTTACTTATATAAACAGAATGCCAACTAAAAACCCATTTATTTTAATAACCAATATGGTTAATTTTATGATGGATCAAATAGAAACACAAAATATTCGTATAGGAAAATTGAGAGCAAAAGATTTAGCTATAGGATTAGATGTGTATTACACACCTACTGTGCTCACCACAAATTCATTAGTCTTTAATAAAGTTAAAATGAAAGAGTGGTGGAAGAGTGGGTATGAATTTGCAAAAAAGAAAAACAATTCAAATCGATTATAAGAATAATTAAGTATATGAAAGCATTAGTCATTTCTGGAGGAGGAAGTAAAGGAGCTTTTGCTGGAGGAGTAGCCCAGTATTTAATGGAAGAAAAAAATAATAAGTATGATCTCTTTTTAGGAACCTCAACAGGGAGTCTTTTAATTCCATATTTAGCATTAGGTAACGTAAAAAAAGTATATGACATTTATACCAATGTAAAACAGAGTACTATTTTTAGTTTGAATCCTTTTGTAGTACGTAAAAAAGGAGATAGAGAGTTTGTCTCAATTAACTTTTTTAATACAGTTTTACAATTTTTAAAGAAAAAAAGAACATTTGGGGAAAGTAAGAATTTACGAAAAGCAATTCGTAAAAACTTTACGGAAACTGAATTTGATATCGCAAAAAATACTGTACATGATGTAGTTGTTACAGTCTCTAATTTAACGAAAAGTAGAACGGAATATAAATCAATAAAAGAGTTTAATTATAATGATTTTTGCGATTGGATATGGATATCATGTAACTATGTTCCTTTTATGAGTTTAGTAACCAAAAATGAATGTGAATATGCAGACGGAGGATTTGGCTGTATCGTACCGATTAGAGAAGCTATAAAAAGAGGAGCTACAGAAGTAGATGCAATCATATTAGAATCTGAAAATATGGAGCATAATAAGATTTTAGGTAAAAACCCGTTCTCTTTGATGGTGAACCTTTTTAGTTTTATGCTAGACCAAGTTGAGAGACATGATGTAATTGAAGGAAAATTAGCTGCAATAAATAAAGACGTAACCTTAAACTTATATTATACACCATCAAAATTAACAGAAAATTCATTAATTTTTGATAAAAAATTGATGAAAGATTGGTGGAAACAAGGATTTGAATATGCCAAGCAAAAAGATATAGTAGCTGTAGATAATAAACTGAAAAGGATAGATATGACAGGATGAAAAACTAAAAACTACTATAGATAATGAATGCATTAAATGTTTTGTATATACGTATATAAAGACTGATCTTTAGTTAAGTTTAGTTTTGCTTTCAACCTACTCTTAGCAGTATTAATAGCTGTAACTGTTTGTTTAGTGATTTCAGAAATTTCTTTAGTATCAAAATTAAGTTTAATTAAGGCAGCTAAACGCACTTCCTTTTTTGTAATATTATGATACTTTAAATGCAATTCTTTAAAAAAATGAGGATGAACTTTTTCAAAATGATATTCAAATTCGTTTCCTAAATTTTCTTTTAAATTGATTTGAATCTTTTTGTAGAGTTGCATGAATTCATTCTTCTTTTTTATAGGAATAGAAGAAGATAAGATTTTAATATCACTTGCAAGTTCTTTTAAAAAAGATTGTTTTTCATTGATAAGAATACTTTTAAATAATAGTTCTTGATGAGCTTGTTGACTTTGAAGACGTAATGAATTAATATTTGTGTGGAGTTGATTATTTTTATCGTGAATAATATTATTATTTATTCGATGTTTTTTTTGAAACTTCTTATAGCCAAAAAATATGATTATAATTAATATAAGAAGTAGAGAAATTAAAAAGAGATAAAAACTATTTTTTGATTTTATAACTTCTTTCTCTATTTTCAATTGATGTAAATGTTCATTAAAAATTGAAGTACCATTATTTTGCTTGAAAGCTTTATAGGCTTTATATATGCTATCGTTTTTATTCGATTTTTTTAATGTTTTATAGGCGTTAGTGTAATCTCCTTTTTTTACATAAGCATTTTCTAGAGTTTGATAAACATTTTCTAATTGATTGTATTTTTTTCGTTTTAATAAGGAAGGAATCTCATTAGAAATTGTTTTAATACCTTGATCGATGTGATTATTTAAAATTGAAATTTTCCCACGACCAATAGCACTTAAAGATGCAAAAGAAGAATTAATATTATTTGTATGAGCTATAGTTTGACTTAATTGATATAAGCTATCAGCTTTTTTTAAATTATTCTTTTTAACTTCTAAATCGGCTAAAGTTTTATAAAAAACAATCTGATTTCTTGGACTTGAAGTACTATAATAAGGAAATGCTTTTTGAGCATAATAAAATGAAGAATCAAGGTTTGGATGATTTTTTGCTAAAACTCTATAAGATACATTAGGGACTATATTTTCTTTTAAACTATAAGAAATACCTTTACGTAAATAGTAATTCCCACTATCAATTAGCCGTTCATTGTAGAAAATATTAGCAATATTAGAATAAGACCTTTCAATTGTTTTTTTTCGTTTGCCATAAGAGAGCAGTAAGGCAAGACTCTTTTTGTAATATGTAAGAGCGATTTCATTTTGAAAAAAATTATCATAATAAAGAATCCCTAAATTATTATAAGCTCTAGCCATGGTATAAGTTAGGTAATCACTATTTTTTTCTAAATCATTTAAAGCTATTGTTTGATAATAATATTTAGAAGCTTTAAAGACATTTTTGTTTTTGCTATAATAATATTCTCCTAGTACAACATAATAAAAAGCTTGCTTATCAATAGGATATAGATGAATCGAATCTAATTTATTTTGAATTTCTTTTTCAGAAATTGTTTTGTCCTGATTGTTTAATCGTTTGATAAATTCATCAGTATACTGTGAATAAATAAAAGTAGGGAAGAAGAATAAAAAGAATTTAAATAAATTATTTTTTGATAGCATTATTAATTTTTTGATGATGTAATTAAATAAAAAATAGGCAATAATGCCTGTTTTATTTAAAAATTTTAAAGGAAAGGTGTATAATACAATTGGATAATATATTTTAGTAGATGGTAATTTGCTGATTTTTATTTGTTTAATGTGTTTTAAAAGTTGTTTGCCCTGATGTTAACCAAATTAATGGAGTTATAGTTCAGTTCAAGCTAAAAATAAAAGAGTAACGAAAGTATTTGTTTTGTTATAGACTTTAATGCTTAGTGGAGATATTTATAAAAAAGATATAGAGTTCAAAAAAAGAGCCGTTAATAGATATATCTATTAACGGCTCTTTTTTTGAATACAAATATTTTTAAAATAATTCGCTCACATCTTTTTTGATATATGTTAAGGCAGAATCTGTTGGAGAAGATTTTTCCATTAATTGTTTCAACATATCTTCTCTTAAAGAATTAGCATCTTTAAGCTCGTCATTCTTAGCAGCTTTTCTAATCATTGCAATGATTGTGTTTTTCGATAAACGGATAGTATTCCAACATTCATCACTAATATAAATTTGTTGCGTAAGATTGTGTTCAAATTCTTGCTCAATAGTACTAGTTAATAATGTTTCATAAGCATTTTTATCATTACCAACGGGGCTAATGCGTAATAATAATTTACCTAAATTAATACGTTCCAAAAACAAAGTCATTCGCTCATATGCTTGTAAACGAAGAGGTAAAGCTTGCTTTTGGTTTTCTCGATGTAATAAATACTTACGTCTGCTGTCTTCATTTTTAGTATGAAGATTAAAAAAATAAAAAGCAATAAAACCAACAATAACTGAAGGAAGAATTAAAAATAGTAATTGGATAAAATTAGTTTCCATAGTAATAATAACTGGGTTAAGTATAGTTCGCCCGAAAATAAGATAAGTTTTTTAAATATGAAATAACATAAATTACATTCTCTTAATTTTTATAATTTCCGCCTAAATACGAACAATCTTTTAAGTCTTGTACAGATGTAAATGGAACAGGGATTTTATCATATTTGAAAGAGTCTTTTAATGTTTTTGTTAATTCACCATCATCAACATTAACATCAATATCCTGCATATTAAATTGACAAGGATGTTCGTATCCAGCAGCATGTGTGATTTCTATAAATTCTTTCTTGAAAGTATTGAAATATTGCGCTAGACGATCAGATTTTAAAGGAACATCGATACCTTTTTGTAACCACTTACTTTGTGTAGCGATTCCACTAGGACAACGATTCGTATGACAAACTTGAGCTTGAATACAACCGATACTCATCATAGCTTCTCTAGCCACATTAATACAATCTACTCCCATGGCAAAAGCCATAGCAGCTTTTGCAGGAAACCCTAATTTACCACTACCAATAAACACTACGCGATCCGTTATATTACGTTCTTTAAAAATTTTATAGATAGCAGTAAAACCATACACCCACGGAAGAGAAACATGATCAGCAAAACTAGGAGGAGCAGCTCCTGTACCACCTTCGCCACCATCTATTGTAATAAAATCAGGTCCCTTTTTTGTTTTTAGCATTAAATCAGCTAATAATTGCCATTGTTCAGTTTTTCCAATAGCAGCTTTGATCCCAACAGGTAATCCTGTCTCGGTAGCTATAGACTCTATAAATTGTAATAATTCAGGAACATTTGAAAATGCTGTATGAGCTGAGGGAGAAAGAACATCCTTTCCTACATCAACACCTCTTATTTCTGCAATTTGTGGAGTTATCTTTGCTCCAGGTAAAACACCGCCTTTTCCAGGTTTAGCTCCTTGAGATATTTTAATTTCAATAGCTTTAATGAAGGAGTTTTTTTCAACCAATGCTTTTAATTTCTCCATAGAAAAATTACCATGTGCATCTCTTACTCCAAAATAACCCGTACCAAAATGGAAAATAACATCACCACCATTACTATGATAAGGAGATAAACCACCTTCACCAGTATTGTGATAGGCAAAAGATTGTTTAGCTCCTATATTTAAAGAATCAACAGCTTTGGCAGATAAAGATCCAAAACTCATTGCCGAAATATTGATAATAGATGCAGGTCTATAAGGTTTTTGCCTCCGATTATAAGCACCAATTACTTTTGCACATGGAATAAAAGATTTATCTTCTTTATTAGGATGATCTTTTCCTATTTTGAAAGGCATTAAGCAATTTTTTACAAAAATATGCTGATGGCGATAAATATCCCTATCTGTACCAAAACCTTCATAGTTATTTTCCTTTTTAGATGAAGCATAAATCCATCCTCTTTCAATTCTGTTAAAAGGTAATTCCTCTCTATTATTAGCAACAAAATACTGCCGCATTTCGGGACCAATGCTTTCTAAAAGATAGCGAAAATGTCCAACAATAGGGAAATTATGACTAATAGTATGTCTTTTATTAAAAAATACGTCTCGTATAGCAACTAATGTAATAACAATAAAAACCCATCCCCACCAAGGAACGTTTGCAAAAAAATGAAAGATAGCCTCCATAATCATAATATTTTAAGTACTTATAAAAATTAAAAATAGACGGTTTAAGAATAGTATTTCAAATTGAATATAAGCTTTATTTAATCTTTAAATAATCAATTGCTAATTGTGACATCGTTTTTACACCTAGTACTAAACCACTTTCATCAATATAAAAATCAGGTGTATGATGTGATGGGGCAATATCTGTAGTAGGAGATTTACCTCCTAAGAAAAAATAGAAACCAGGAACTACTTCTTGGAAGTACGAAAAATCTTCACCCCCTGTTGTAGCTTTAGTTAAAACTACATTTTCTTTACCAGCAACAGCTTGCATTGTTGGTAACATTTGCTTTACAAGTTTTTGATCATTATATGTAATTGAAGTATTGTTTTGTATTTCAATAGTAGCAGTACCTCCATAAGCTTTTGCGATAGCAGGAACCATTTCGCGCATACGTTTTAAAATTAAGGCCTTCATCGATGGGTCAAGAGTACGTACAGTTCCAATCATTTCAGCACTCTCAGGAATAATATTAAAGCGAACACCACTAGTAATTTTTCCAACAGTAATAACTGCTGCTTCGTTTACCAACGGAGATTCTCTGCTGATAATAGTTTGTAATCCATCTATGATTTTAGCCGAAATTAAGATAGGATCGACACCACTCCAAGGAGCCGAACCATGAGTTTGTTTACCTGTAACATTTATAACAAAACGCTCTACAGCAGCCATTGTTCCTCCAGGTTTATATTTAATCGTTCCAACTGGAGTTCCAGAATTGATATGTAGTCCAAAGATAGCATTTACGTCAGGGTTTTTTAAAGCCCCTTCTTTGATCATTAATTTAGCGCCGCCTTCTTCTCCAGGAGGAGGACCTTCTTCAGCAGGTTGAAAAATAAATTTAACTGTACCATTAAGCTTTTCTTTATGGTTGGCCAAAACTTCAGCAACCCCCATTAAAATAGCAATATGTGTATCGTGACCACATGCATGGCTAACACCAACTTTTTCGTTCAAAAATTCTGTTTTCACAATTGATTTAAAGGGAACATCAGCACGCTCTGTTACAGGTAATGCATCAATGTCTGCTCGTAAAGCAACAACTTTCCCTTCTTTTTTTCCTTTAAGAATAGCAACAATTCCTGTTTTAGCAACATTTTCTTGAACTTCTAAACCTAAGTTTTTAAGATGTTTGGCAATCTTTTTTGCTGTATTGAATTCACGATTAGATAATTCTGGATTTTCATGAAAATCTCGACGCCACTCGATTACTTTTTTTTCAATTTTTTCAGAATAAGACTTAATTTTTGGATCGAGCTTTTGAGCTTGTAAATTACAAGCAATTAAGAAGCATAGTATTAATAATTTTTTCACGCTTTTAGTTTTTAAATGACACTGTTTATGTTGAGTTGAATTATTAAAAATTAATAAGACGATAATCATCGTTTTGTAATTGTACCAAAGCAGTCATGGCAGATAATGCAATTGCAACTTCAGGAATGATTTTATCTTTAGTAATATTTTTATGAGCAGCAGTTTGTCCACATAAAATAATCTGAACTCCCTTTTCTGCTAAAGCTTTTAATAATGAAACATTTGGATTGTCGATTTTATGAATTTCAGAATAGTATTCATTTCGTAACAAATCATTTGCAGCGCTTCCATGAATAACAATAGCAACCGATAAATTTTTTAAAGGAACTCCAGCGAGTTGATGCATGTTTAAATACCGAGCGGCAGTATTAAATAAAGGATTTACAGCAGTTGGATTATCAAACGAACGTCCAACATCGAATACAGCTTTAAGAGGTGTCGAAAAAGAGGTCTTAAAATCTGGAGTAACGACATTGTATGTTTTTCCATACTCAGGAATAACTTGACCTTTTAAAAGAATTTGTTGAGAGAACATATAAGAATGGCAACAGAAAACCCCAAAGAATATTAAGTAATACTTCACTAGAAATAGAAATTTTGATTTTCTAAATATATCCAAAAAAGACGAGAAATGATAGTGTTCATTTAATAAAGAAACAGTCAGATTATATATCTAACTGTAATAGTTTCTAATAAAATTAAAAAAATAAAAGTTGAAGGGTAACAAAAGATAGACAATGAGAACCATTAATTGCTATTATAATCAGTAATCAAATTTTAAATGATTATAAAGTTTAAAATCAAATAAATAAAAACGAACAATTATGAGAAAAATGATGCTTAGCAGCTTGTTGTTGTTAATGATTATGTGTGTTCATAAACTATCAGCTCAAGAAGCTTTTAATTTTGAAACATCGCTATCCCAATCTATTAAAATCCCTAATTCGCCAGAAGCAAGTGCTTTTATAAAATATGGTGATATTCCTGTTAATTTATATACAGGAAGTCCTACTATATCAGTGCCGATATATCAAATTCAAGGCAAACAATTAAGTGTTCCGATAACGATGAGTTATGACGCTTCTGGAATCAAAGTAAATCAATTAGCGAGTTGGGTAGGACTTGGTTGGAATTTAAATTATGGAGGAGTTGTAACGCGCCAAGTAAATGGATTGGCAGATCAAGGGCAAGGTACGTATGGTCGAATAACAGATCAAGCAACGCAACAAGGTTTAAATGCAGCATATGAGTCTCCTAGATTTACAGGGTTCGAAAATCCAATAGAAAGAACTGCTGCTAATGATTTATTAGAAGCATATCGGTTAAATACTATCGATACACAATATGATACTTTTTCATTTCAAGCTAATGGCCTTTCTGGAACGATTGGAATTAACTATACAACAGGAAATGCATTTAGTATAGAAGACCCAACATTAAAAGTTACGTATATAGGTGATTTAGATTCAGAAATACGAGGATGGATAATAACAGATGGACAAGGAATCGTATATACTTTTGAAAAGAAAGAATATACAAAAGTTTCTTTTTACGACCCTTCAAATGAAAATACAATAACTTATGTGTCAGCTTGGTATTTAACAAAAATAGCGGCACCTTATGAAGATGATGTTATAAAGTATATATATAGCGAAGGAGCATATTACCAACAAAATCAGGCGTTAGTTGAAGAAGAAACAATCGAAGGGTATTATGATCCGATATCATCTAGATTTGAGCAAACATTTAAAAAAAATCCCCGACAGACAGGTTATCGTATTAGGCAATTTGATTTAGTTGCGATTACTTATAATGATAAGCCATTATTAACAACTAGTATAGGTGATAGAGCTGATTTACAAGGACGTTCATCATTAACTGGGATTTCTATACGGAGTGATCAAGGGAGATTAATAAAAGATATCGAGTTTGAATATAGTTACTTTACAGCTTCTTTGGCATCATCACCGTCTTTAGAAATTGATAAACGATTAAAACTAGATGCCATTGTATTTAAAGAAACCCCTATTGGAGAAACAGTGAGTATAAATCAAGAAGAAGAAAGACTTTCTCAACGATATAGCTTTGCATATGATGGAATAGATCAATTACCTAGAAGAAATTCTAAGGCAATGGATTTATGGGGGTATTATAATGGGAGTGATCCTAACCGTTTTGTAACAGGAAATCAAGAAGTTTTTAACGAGCAATACGGAGTCCAAATAAATGAATCTATTCTTTCTAATAGAAAAGCTATTTATGAAGCAGTAAAAATTGGAACCTTAACCTCTATTACCTATCCAACAGGAGGAACCAGTACATTTCATTATCAATTACATAAAGGAAAAAAAGAAGGGACAGTATCTTTACGAGAATATTATGCAGAATTAACAGGAGGAAATAATGGAGTAATTCGCGAGAATTTAAATAGCTGTCAAGAATTAGATGATATAGGTTTAGAATCTTATTATCAAAATAGTAAAGAAGAACGATTAGTTATTAACTCATTAAATGCCGATAGACCAATAAACTTTAGAGTTAATTATACGCCTAATACAACGAGCCCTATTCCAGGAGAAAATGATTTAAAATTTATTTGTGTCTATAAAACAGATTTTGGAACAAATACCTGTGAGACTAGAGATTGTCCTCCTAATAGTATAGGAATACAGCCGTTCGGATGTTCGAGAGATATTGACGGGGATACTTATGAATACTGTGATAACGATCGACCTGCAAAAACTTATTGTGAAATAATGAGTAACGATCCATTCAATAATCCAAATATTCTATTTATAGATCAGAATGCAGGACAAGATTTTACATTAACATTACCAGTAGGAGATTATCGCATTTTAATGATCAATGGGTATGATTATAGTCGATTAAACATAGCATATAAACTTCGAAAAGAACAAGATAAAAATAATGAGGTAGGAGGATTACGAATTGCAAAAATTGAAAGTAGTCCAGAGGAAAATTCTGAAGAGAAATTAACTAAATATTATTACTATGGAGATATCAATGAGATTGAAGGAGAAATAACTCCAGAAATTGTTGAAAACCAACAGAATTCATCTGGATTAATTCATCAAAAATTGATGTTTTCTAGTAGAGAACCTTATTTATATACCAGAGATGAACAGGAAGCACAAGAGGTCTATAAATATAAATTTTATAGTTCAAACTTAGCCCCAATAACTAAACAAGCGATTGCGTATACTACTGTCTCAGAACTCCGTTTTAAAGAGAATGTTTTTCAAGGAAGTACAGTTCATACATTTTATAATACAGATGAAGGGGAGATTATTACTTATAAACCATTTGTAAGTAGGTATCACTTAAATGGGAAACCTAAAAGTACTGTACATTATAATGATCGTTTGGAGAAAGTGGCAGAGGAGCAGAGTATTTATGAGCAGCTAACATTAGAATCTAATTTACCATACCAAGGTGTTTTTATGATACCTCAGGAAGGATATAGTAATGCATGTATTGTTAAAACAGATGATCCAATCAACGGTATATATCAACTTACTACACATACTACACCCTATAATATATGTGCAGGAGAAGCCAGATCTTTTGTGCAAACATATCAAGCTAATAGATATCGATTAAAAACATATTGGAGCAGATTAAAAGAACAGAAATCAATTAATTATTTTGATACAGAGACGGTAGAAAGCAATGTAAATTATGCATACGAAGCATCAGGGATAGAAAAACATTATCAAGTAGTATCGCAAGAACGTATTGATAGTGATGATCAAGTTTTAAAAACAGTATATAAATATCCCCTAGATAAAGAAGAATCAGAATTAAGCAAAGCAGAAGAAAGATTGATTATCAATAATTCAATAGCTATACCGTTGTTGATCAAAAATTATATAATACGATCTAATGAAAACGAGGAGTTATTAGCAGCACAGAAAAATTTATATGAAGTTTTTGATGACAATGAAGCGCGTTTATCCAAAATACAAACTGCAAAAAGAGAAGATGCTTTAGAAGATAGGATGCATTACAAAAAATACGATGACAGGGGAAACCCATTAGAAGTCACTCAAACAGCAGGAGTATCTAGTATTTATGTTTGGGGATACAATGGCCAATATCCATTAGCAAAAATAGAAAATGCGAGCTATGATGGAATGCCAATAGCTTTACAAGAACAAATAACAGTTTTGCAAACTCAATCTAATACCGAAAATACAATAGCAGAACAAACAGCATTAAGAGCAGCTTTAGAAGGTTTAAGAAATCATGATTATTTTGCAAAATCCTTCATTACGACTTATACCTATGATCCATTAATAGGAGTTACCAGTATAACTGACCCTAAAGGATATAGCATGACTTATCATTACGATGCATTTAATCGATTGCATTACGTAAAAGATGCGCAAGGAAATTTAATTTCAGAAAATCAATACCATTACAAAATCAATCAAGAATAATATGAAAACATTAAAAATAGTTCTAATGCTTTTGTCCATATTTATTGGGCAAAGTATAATAGCACAAAAATTGAATGGCCCTATTCTTATAAAAAATTGTGATAACGATGATGTTATAGGAGCAACACGATGGGTTCGAGATGCCGACGGAGATGGTTATGGAAAACAATCAGATTTTAAATGTGCACGTAACCAACCTTTAGGTTATATCGAGACAGATTTATCTGATTGCGATGATACCAATCCTGCTATAACAACTTTTAGAAAATGGTATCGAGATACCGACGGAGATGGTTATGGAGTTAATGTTACAATAAATGCATGTACACGGCCAGCAGGCTATGCCTCCCTTTTAGGAGATTGTAATGACGCAAATCCAGCGATATATCCAGGAGCACATGAAATTTGTGATGGAATTGATAATAATTGTAGTGGGAATATTGATGAAAATACACCAGGAATACCAGCTGCTATTAATGTAAATGCCGTTTGTGGTAATACTACATTAATAAGGCCAAATCCGCCAGCTGGAGTCGTGTATTATTGGCAGAGTAATGCTTCTGGATTAAGTACAAGTAATAGTGCTAATAGTGTTACCCGTACTAACGGTACTAATTATTATTTACGTGGAAAGCATTTGAGTAGTGGTTGTTGGGGACCTGCGCGAAGTGTTTCTTATACTATTAAAACGATACCTTTAATACCACCAGTTATTACAGTTACTCAAAATTGTGAAAGTACTATATTAACAAGAGCAACACCACCATCAGGAATCACTTATTATTGGCAAAGTAGTATTTCCGGAATAGAAAGTTATAGTTTAAATAATAGCTCAAATAGTATAACTCGTACAGATGGCAACGCCTATTATTTACGAGCTCGAGATAATAATACAGGTTGTTGGGGACCTGTACGAAGTGTAAATTATACGATTAAATTAAACCCTAGTAAACCACCAACTCCTACAGTTGTTAATAATTGTGGAAATAGTGTATTAACAAGGAGTAATCCGCCAAGTGGAATTACGTATTATTGGCAAAGTAATGAAGGAGGAACAAGTACGAGTAATAATTCTAATACAATAACACGTACAGTTGGGAGTCGTTATTATTTACGAGCTCGTAACAATAGTACAGGATGTTGGGGGGCAGCAAAAGTAGTGAATTATACCATTAAATCAGTACCAGCAGTTCCTGCATCTCCAGAAATCACTCAATATTGTGGATATACAAAAATAGCCAGATACAATCCACCTAGTGGAGAAATATGGTATTGGCAGAGTACTGCTACAGGAACAAGTACAGCTAATACAGCGACGTATTTAAATAAGAATAATGGTACAACGGTATATTTGCGTTCAAGAAATAATGAAGGTTGCTGGAGTCCTGCCAGAGTAATTAATTATACAATTAATAGCACACCAATAATACCACCTGTTGTAACAGTTACTCAAAACTGTGGTATAACTATCTTAACAAGAAATACACCACCAAGCGGAATTACTTATTATTGGCAAAATAGCAGCACAGGGCAAAGTACTAATAATAGTTTAGTAAGTATTAATAGAACCTCAGGAACTACATATTATTTAAGAGCTCGAAGTAATGCAGGTTGTTGGAGTACAGCTCAAACGATAAATTATAGTATACAAAATGGGACTGTATGGTATGCAGATGTTGATGGAGATGGATTTGGAGATCCAAATGAGATTCAGAGTAGTTGTACACAACCTGCGGGATATGTAGCTAATAATGAAGATCAATGTCCTACAGTAACAGGAACCGAAAATGGGTGCTTACCAGATCAATACCAAGCAGTAACATTGAGTAATGAGAATTATGTGTATACAAAGGTTTTTCAAACGGGAATAACGACGTCAACTCAAGTTGATTATAATAGCGATGTAATAGAAAATATAGCATATTTTGACGGATTAGGGAGACCAAAACAACAGATAGCAATCAAAGGTTCTCCTACCAAAAAAGATGTTGTTACTCATATCGTGTATGATCCCTTAGGAA
Source organism: uncultured Aquimarina sp. (assembly GCA_947498595.1). Taxonomy (GTDB): domain Bacteria; phylum Bacteroidota; class Bacteroidia; order Flavobacteriales; family Flavobacteriaceae; genus Aquimarina. The sequence goes on along the minus strand of CANMKX010000018.1, from coordinate 14,264 downwards.
GGCAAGAAAAAGAGTATTTACCTTATAGTTCACAAACAGCAGTAGGGAGTTATAAATCAGTAGATATAGCACAAGATATACAAGCCTATTATCAAACTAAATATCCAGCGGATTTCGACGGAATGCCTACAACAACAGTGAATGCTTATTCGCAAACGCATTATGAAGCATCGCCGTTAAATAGAGTATTAGAGCAAGCTGCACCAGGAAAGTCTTGGTTATTAGACAAGGAAAATGATACCGATCATACGATTAAATTTGAGTGGGATAGTAATGTGCTTGATGAAGTAGTATACTTTAGAGTTGTTTTTGACGATGAAAATACAGAAAAACCGATTTTAATAAAAGACGGCATGTATGCTCCCAATAAATTATACAAAACAATCATTAAAGACGAAAATTGGACAGCAGGGAATGATCATACGACTCAGGAATTTAAAAATAAACGAGGACAAGTAGTTTTAAAAAGAACCTTCAATATCGATATCCCACATGATACTTATTATGTGTATGACGATTTCGGAAATCTAAGCTATGTATTACCTCCAAAAGTAACAACTATCAATGGGGTAAGTGAAAGTGAACTAATCGAACTTAGTTACCAATACAAATACGATTATCGTAACCGACTGATCGAGAAGAAAATCCCAGGGAAAGGCTGGGAATCTATAGTGTATAACAAATTAGATCAACCTGTACTAACTCAAGATGCTAATTTAAAAGCGGCAGGGATATGGTTGTTTACCAAATACGATGCAATCGGACGTGTAGTATATACAGGAAAAGTAACAGACAATCGAGATCGTATAGCGATGCAAGCACAGGTAAGTCAGTCTAATCATCTGTGGGAAGCACGTGTTGCAAGTACTATGATTGATGGGAAGAGTGTGTATTATAGCAATACTGCATTTCCGACTGCCGATATTACCTTGCTAACCATCAATTATTATGATGATTATCGATTACCATCCATTGTAACTTTAAGTCCAGAAACAACCGACTTAACATGGGAAGGTATGACAGCAGTAACACAGGTAAAAGGATTATCCACCGTGTCACAAGTACGAGTACTTGATACTGATAAATGGATAACTACCACAAACTATTATGATGAAAAAGGACGACCATGGGAGACACATATAAAAAATGATTACCTAGGAGTGGACGATTGGATATTAAGTAAGTTAGACTTTGTAGGAAAACCATTAAAGACTTTTACCAAACATATTAAAGACGGAGTATTATTATGTACTACCGATACATTTACCTACGATCATGTAGGACGATTGTTAACACAAGAACAACAAATTAACAGTCAACCTATAGAACGATTGGTCAGTAATCAATACGACGAAATCGGACAACTGGTCAGAAAAGATGTAGGAGGAAAAGCAACAGCAATAACAGCTTTACAACAAGTAGATTATCAATACAATGTACGAGGATGGTTAACAGGGATCAATGATGTAGCGACACTAGGAAATGATTTATTTAGCTTTGGAATTAATTATGACACCGTGACTCACGGATTAGAAGCCTCAGCTCTTTATAACGGAAATATAAGTGAAACCTATTGGAAAACAGCTAATGAAAGTGTACAACACGCTTATGGATACCAATACGATGCTTTAAACCGTATCACCAAAGCCAAAAGTGAAACAGGACGATACGATCTAGGGTTAGTTACTTATGATACAATGGGAAACATCACACAGTTGCAACGTACGGGGCATACCAACGAAGCAGCAACTACATTTGGAATGATGGATAACCTAACGTATAGCTATGATGCAGGTAATAAGCTAGAAGCAGTAACAGATATAAGCACAAATGTAGAAGGATTCCGTGATGGGAACACAACAGGAAATGACTATAGTTATGATGTAAACGGAAACATGATTGTAGATCAAAACAAAGGAATCACTAATATAAACTACAACCATTTAAATTTACCAACAGGAGTTGCTATAGCCAATGCAGCCCATACGGGAAATATTAACTATATTTACGATGCGACAGGAGTAAAACAAAAGAAAATCGTTACAGAAGGAAGTACGATGATTACAACCGAGTATGCAGGTAATTACATCTATAAAAATGGAAGTTTGGAGTTTTTCAATCATGCCGAAGGATATATAGAACCAACAGTTGATGGAAATTTTGACTATGTATACCAATACAAAGATCATTTAGGGAATATTAGATTATCGTATACAGATAGCGACAATGATGGAAAAGTAGACGTTCTTAGAAATAATACCGATGTTGATGGAGATAATGACAATCACCATGAAATTGTAGAAGAGAAGAATTATTATCCCTTTGGACTGCAACATAAAGGGTATAATAATACTATTGTTGGTGCTGAAAATAACTACAAACAATTTCAAGGTCAAGAATATACAGAAGACTTAGGGTTAAACACTCATGAATGGAAATATCGTGTTAGTGATCCTGCTATTGGTAGATTCTGGCAAATTGATCCACTAGCTGAAGATTATGTTTATAACGGGACATACAATTTTGCAGAGAATAGAGTTATTGATGGTTATGAATTAGAAGGACTAGAGTGGGTTGATACTGATGATGGATGGCAATATCAAGGTTATGATTATGATAGTCCGCAACCATTACCACAATCAAGTGTTGGAGTTGCACCAGAAGGTTCTTCTCCAGTTGCTGCTTGGGTTAGTCAAGGAACAGCCCCATCAACAAGTCAAATACTAAATATTGGTGGGCCAAATGGTAATGTGCAACAATTTACAGCAAATTCAAGCGGTATGGTAGAATTGCCTCATAGTGGTACAGAACAAACAGGGGCTAACTCTTCTGGTACATTTGAAGTTGATGGATATGTAGTCTATGGATATTTTAATAGAAATGATGTTGCAGGAGCAGTTGAGGATCAATGGGGAACTCCTGATAATGTAGCGAATATGATAAATTCGGTAGTAGAACTTAATCAAAATTCTTTAATAACTAACCCGATCCAAATTGGAGATATGAGATCTCCTACAAATGGGGCTACCAATATAAACTCTACATCTACTCATCATGCTAATAATGGAGCATTTGACATACGCTTATTAGGAGAAAATGGAGGTCTTGCTGGAGGAACAACTGTTAATAGTAGTAATTATAGTTCTCAAAACACCCAACTCTTAGTTAATGCTTTAGGTAATAATGGATTTACACGTTTCTTAATAGGCCCTAACGCTGTTAGTGCATTGAATAATAGTGGTACAACTAATGTTCAAAATGGCGGAACAGTGCATAATAATCACTATCATGTTGATGTAGATTAAAAATAAAACAATATGAAATATTTATATATAATTATTTTACTTTTAGTCATTTCTTGTAAAAATAAAGTAGATAAAGGTTTTGTGAAAAATGAGACCTTAAGTGATTCTATAGAAAAAGAACAAGATTTGAAAGAGAAGCTCTCAAAAAAGATGCTGTTTTATAATAAAGGAGTAGTAAAGTCCTTTAATTTTGATAACAAACCGCTATTAAAAGATATTGATGAAATATCTAATAACAATACGGAAGAATTTAATGTCAATATTAAACTAGAAAAAAGCCTTTTAGAAAAGGAAAATTATTATAAGCTTATTAATTATAATAATATTACTGAAAATAGAAATTTTAAAGTTTTCACCGTTTTTGGTAATTATGATTATTATACAAATATATTATTAGTAATTCTTAATGTTAATGATGATTCATTGATTGACTATAAAACTATTGCATCTATAATGGGTGATGCTGATAACACAATTGAAGTTAGTTCAAGTTTTTTAGATTCAACAACTATTGAAATAATTACTAATAAAAAAAGATTAGCTAAAAACGCAGATGGTTTTGAATTATTAGATTCAAAAAATGAAACCTTCAGAATTAATGCTGAAGGAAAAATGATCCAGCTCATCGAAGAGTGATGCCGCTAGAATGATCGCTACCGCTAGTTTGCACTTTAAATCCGTGAGTTTATTATGAAAACAACCGCAAACAGTTGTAAATACTAGGTTTGCGGTTTTTAGTATTTTTACCTAAATTGGTGTTGCGATAAAACACTGATATGAGAGTATTAAATTCTCAGCACATAAGTCCATTTGGAGGGTTAAATTTTGTTTTAGAAGAATTCGAAAAACAAAATATAGGTTCTCTGTTACAGGATTATTTACCGATATTGCCAAATCAATCTAAGTATTCATGGAAAGATATCCTATACAGTTTCTGGTCTATTTATTTTTGTGGTGGTGATTGTATTGAAGATTTAGGAGGTAATTTCCGAGATCACCTACAAGGTAATCGATTTTTAAACGTGCCTAGTCTAGATAGAGTTTTGGATAGGCTTAAAGAATTATCACTTCCCAAGGAAATATTGAAAAGCCCACGAGGAAAAAGCTTACACGAATTTGGCATCAATGAAGATATTAATAACCTAAATTTAAGGATCTTAAACTCATTACAGATGTTTTTTGATAAAGAACTAACCCTAAATTATGATAATACTATCATCTTCAATAATATAGCTGATAGTTTGAATACTTACAAAAAAGAGTTTGGTTATTGTCCTGGAGTTGGTATCATTGAGAATAATATTGTTTATATAGAAAACAGGAACGGTAATAGCAACCCTCGAACGTTGCAAGATGCTACGGTATCTAGAATGTTCGATCTGTTAGATCAAAATAATGTAAAAGTAAAAGCTTTTAGAGCTGATAGTGGATCATATCTATATAACATAATTAAGATAGTAAGCAAAAAGGCTGAACAGTTTTATATAAAAGCTCCCCACGCTGCCGCTAGAGTGATCGCTCCCGCTAGTTTTCAAAACTAGTGGCGGTATGGGTAAGAAAATAAGAATAAGTACCAGTTACAAATATTTGTAGCTGGTATTTTATTTATAAGCCTGTCAAATTCTCTATATGATCTAAGCTTTTTAATGAGCTTTAACTACTATAATTCATACGAGAAATATTAACTATATATACGATGAGACAGGAATAAAACAAAAGAAAATCGTTCCAGAAGGAAGCACGATGATTACAACTGTACCTTTATCGATTATGATGAAAAAAAATGGATTCAGGTGTAGATATTATAAACAAGGCTAATTTAGAAAATGGTGAAGGTACTTCTACGTTACTTAATCTAGGAGGTATAAATGGAGCGACTATTTATGAAGATAGAGAGTTAGGGAAGACTATTTTAGTAAACAAAGACGAAACAATGATATTGGGATACGAACTAATTCATGCTTTAAAAGTAATGAATAGCGAATCTAAAGCATTAGTTGGTATGAAAATTAATAGATATATTGCTCCTGATGGAGTTGTAGAGTCAGAAATAGTATGCAATAGAAGAATTAGAAACACCTGGAGTAGGTAATCATGAAAAAATATGATACCTAATTGAAAATGATTCAAGTAGAGATAATAAGAGAAATAAAAGAATTGCTGATGGTTCTGGTTTAACTAATTTTGAAAGAAAGAAAAGAAGACTTCTTATGGGAAATTACAAAACTAATAGAGATTTAATTATAATAACCTATTAAATTCTAAGTAATAAATGTACTGCATTTATGAGTTGAACACAGCATATGTTAAAAATTGAAATAAAGGAATTTGAAGGATCATGATACGATATTTTTTAGTGATACTAATCTGCTTAGCTTCTTGTGATAATTCTCTTCATAGAGAATATTATGGCAATGGAAATATTAAGTCAGAATATGGAAAGAGTAAGAATGAAATTAATGGAATTTATAAAGAATATTATGATAACGGAAATATTAAACTAATTCATAATTATAAGGTTGGAACTTTAGTGGATTCATCTATGTATTTTGATGAAAATAAAAAAGATGTCTTAATTTTTAAGAGGTTGTGGGGTGATAATTTATCTAAAGTTAAACAGGTAGAATATTTTTTAGATGGAACTTTAAAAAAAGAAGGTTATGTTAACGATGAAATTTTAAAAATTGGAAAATGGAATTTTTACAATAAAAAAGGTGAGTTAGATTTTATAAGAGAATATAAAATCATAGACGGCAAGCATCATTTAAATCAAGCATGGAAAATAAATAATCTAGGAGATACTTTATATAACGGTAGTAAGTATTTTGATATTCAATTGCTTAGTGATACGATTTCACAAGGAAAAGCAATTTTAGGCGCTGCTTTTTTGCGATCAGAACTTTTTAAAGATAAAAAATCTGAAATTATTGTTTGCGTACCAAACGAAAAATCAATTAATTTTAATGAAGAATTTTCAAATTTTTCAATAGTTAGGTTAGATACATTTTATAATCTTCAACACGATATTATAAATCAGAAAAACTTTGAAGGACATAGTAAACCTTATAGTGTTGCTTTTGGTAAAAAAATTAGAACAAATGGAAGAAAAAAACTTAGAGGTTTTATTGAGGAATATTATGAGGAGAACGATTCTATATATTCAACTAAAATGTTTTTTAGTATTCCTGTTTACGTAAAAAAAACACTTTCCGAAAAGTAAGTAAATGCACCATTAAAGCTTGGTAGGCAAGAGTAATAAAATAAGAATAAGTACCAGTTACAAAGATTTGTAGCTGGTATTTTTATTTCTATGATAGATAGAATCTTAAATTTAATAATAAAAAAGATTAATATATAGAAAGGATATGACATATACTTTATCTAGATTTTCTATATGATTTAGACATTTAATGAGGCCTAACTGATATAGCATATAGGAAAGGTATTAATTATATTTAAGATGAGGCAGAAATAAAACGTAAGAAAATCATTGAAGAAGAGAATAAGATCATTCAATGTAAGCGAAAATTATTTATATAACGAAAAAAAATCAATTGCTTTAAATTTGCTTTCATATGATATAGGATGTGTACCTTATATTTTGAGAATTTATATGAAATTGGATTTAAATCAAAAAACGCTATTCAATAAACCGATACAATTTTCTGAATCTTTTCTTACTTAGTTAAAGTTTAGTGAGTATTTTTTATAACATTCAATACATAATTATTGATTGAATAGTTTAGTTTTTACTAGTTAAATAACTTATTATCTTTTCCCTAATTGACGTAAGCGGTAATTACTTTTTACAGAAATTTGAACAAAGAAATAAAGACGATTAAATAGTCAAAAAATGGCTTTCAAAATTGTTAAAAAAAGTCGTTTTTCTAAACTTTACTAATCAATTTTATGAAAAATAAATTGAATGAATTTTCTTACGATTTTATACGCTGTTTTTTTCTCTAAAAATAGATTTTAAAAATACTTTTTTAGCTATAAATTAGCTTTAAAAAGAACTTTTTATATTTTATACAATCGTTTTTACCCAATAAAAACGCTGTTTTACGTAAAATTTTAACATTTAGTAAATATGTTAAAACGTTTATTTATAGACGACTAGATTTTCTAATAAAAAAAGCTAAATGTATTATGTTAATGTTTGGAGAGTATGTATTATTTTCTAAGATATAAGCTATAACTTTATAGCTTAAATGAATTGATTTTTAACTATCAAAAATTGATTAAATATAGAATTTAAAAATAATCACAAAAACTTCATATTGTAAGATAAAAAACCAAAACCAAGCCCCATTACCTAACCCAAATTTTACTCACTATAAATCTCTATTCATTATAGCCTTAAAAATAAATAGAGTTTGATTATAAATTACTACTTATGCATACTAAAATAAGTGTGAAAATTATCGTTGCGCTATTATTATTATTTCACACGTTAAAAAATGAAGCTCAGATAGCTCCAAACATATCATTTACAGCTCCCACGGGGAGTGAATTAAGAGCACCAGGAACACTTAAATTGATTTCTAATGCTAGTGTTGGATTAGAAGGAAGACAAAGATATAGTGGATCTGGTAATTTTAATGGTCATTCCAGCTTTCCAAATGGTAATTTCGTTTATAATCCTAATGATGCTTACAATGGAACGAGTAATAATGATGGTATACGTGTCGGATATATAGACATTGATAGTGATCCTACTACATTTAGCTCAAGTAGTGCAGATTTTACAACCATAACAACAAATGCCGCAGGAAATGAAATCAGTGATGGTGTATGTGCTAATATAGTATATGCTGGATTGTATTGGACAGCAAATTATTATATAAGAAAAACAAGTTCATTTAGTCCTGTATTATCAGGATTACCTTTGCCAGATAATCGACATGTAGAAGATGGTTTGCCAGGAACTTTCAGAAATGTAAAGTTTAAGCCTCCAGGTGGAACCTATATAGATGTTACAGGAACAGTTATCTATGACGGATATAGAAATACGACAACAAACCCTAGTAATAGTGCTGCAAATGATGTCCCTTATTTATGTTATGCCGATGTAACTTCTTTAATGACTCCAGATGTATTGGCAGATCCTAATGGAACTTACACAGTAGCAAATATAAGAGCTACAATTGGACAAACTAATTATGGCGCAGGACCTTCAGCAGGTTGGACATTGGTTATTATTTATGAAGATACAACATTACCTCAAAAACAATTTAGTACGCGACATGGATTTGTTGAAGTATCTGGAACAAACTCTGTTGATTTTACATACGATAATTTTCAAACTTTACCTCCTCCCTTACCAGTAAGAGCACGTTATGGTGTAGCTTCTTTAGAAGGTGATTTTAGTATTGGTGGAGACGAATTAAATATTATCCCTTTAACTGGCCCTAATGCAGGAACTTTACAGAGACTTTCTTCTGGCACAGCAAATAATGGGAATAATTTTTTCAATAGTTCTATTTCGGTAGATGGAAATTACACTACCAATAGAAATCCTGCTTCCGAAAACAGTTTAGGTTATGATGCAGATATTTTTGATATCCCCAATGGAGGAAATGATTTAATAGGAAACAACCAAACACAGGTTGATTTTAGAACAATCACAAATGGTGATCGATATCGAATTTTCTTAAATACTTTTGAGATAGAGGTAATCGAACCTGATTTATCGGTTATAAAACGAGTCTTAGATCGTAATGGAACAACAGATATTACAGGAACAGATGTAAATTTAGGAGATGAGCTATTTTATCAACTTACAGTTGAAAACCAAGGAAACGAAGATGTAACGGATGTTAGCATCCGAGATGTTCTACCTGCAAATGTGGATTTTGTTCCAGGTTTTGTAACAGTTCCTGCAGGAGTTACCTTTACATATGATGCAGTTAATAGAGTTATTAATTTTGATGTAGCAGATAGTGTTGTGGAACGTTTTGATGGTCCCTTGACAATTCGATTTAAAGTACAAGTTGTAGTTTCTTGTACAGATTTACGTGATGCATGTTCTAATGTTATAGAAAATATTGCTTTTTCGAGTTATACAGGAGAAATTTCGGGAATAAGAAGAAATGGAGAAGAGAGTGTTTCAGAACAAGATGCTTGTCGAAGAGATATAACGGGTTCTACTAATTTTTTAGCTAATTTAGATAGTTGCGATGGTAATTTTACAGCATTTTTATGTACAGGAACGATTGATCTAGTAGCAGGAGGCGGTTTTCCAAATTATGTTTGGACTGATGATATAGGTACCGTTTTACAATCAGGTCCTAATGCAACGCTGACAGTATCAGCAGGAGGAGTCTATAGAGTTCAAAAGAATGGAAATCCAGATTGTATAGATTTAACAGAGACATGGACGGTTACTGCTTTTAATACGATTACAAATCCAATTATCCCATTAGCAGATAATTTAAGAAATTGCGGGATAACAGGAGAGAGTTTGCCAGAGATATTTTTATGTGGAGCCTCTGCATCTCGATATTTAGATTCAAATTTAGTTGAAGCTAATAGTGTTATTTGGGAACGCTTAGATCCAGCAGCATGTCCAACAATCATGAGAGATCCAGATTGTCCTACAGTTGCAGGAGCTTGTGAACCTGATTGGGTTGAAGTAGCGACTACTAGAGATTATACGGTATCAACAGCTGGAGAATACAGAATACGAGCATCTTTTGATGGTGGTTGCGAGATTACGTTTCATTTTAATGTATTTAGTAATAATTTTGATCCAAACTTGTCGATCATACGAGATATAATCTGTAGTACTCCAGGGACTTTACGTGTGATTAATTCATCATTGGAGTATGAATATCGTTTAACAGATCCAAATTCAGTAGTGGGTACTTATCAAAACTCACCTGAATTTACAGGATTAACTGTAAGTGGAACTTATACAGTAGATGTGCGTCAAAGTACTATTGCTTCAGCGAATGCATGTGTATACCAAGAAACTATTTTCATGCCAGAATTGGATACAGATATTGCAGTAACAGCAGTTAATCCAACTTGTCCTACAGACCAAGGAGAAATTCAAATTCAAGTTACAACAGGGAATCCTAATTACACTTATAATTTAAGTAGTGCGGTTCCTGCTTTTTCAATATCAGAGGGACCTTCAACGGATCCAAACCATATTTTTACGGGCTTAGTACCGGCAACTTATACTTTAGAGGTATTGTCTTATGATGGAGATTGTGTTGAGACTCGAGATATTACTATAGATCCAGCGCCAAATTTTTCAGCTACAGCGACTTTGATACGCGATTTGAGTTGTAATCCAGCATACCAACCTGATATTGCATTGCCTAATTTCGATCCAGATGAATTTATAGCGTTGGTAGAGGTAACTATAACAGGAGGTGTTGGCCCTTTTACATATACTACGATAACTCCGACAGTACAAGTATTATCACCAGAGCCATTAACCACTAATACTTTTAGATTTACAACTGCAGATATTTATACGATTAATATTGCTGATGCTAATACAGGGTGTGATTTGACGATCAATCCAATCATTGTAAATCCATACACTCCTATTACAGCTACGGCAAATGTTACCAATTCTAATTGTCCAGGAGATACAGGAGAGATAACGATAACTGTAGGTGCAGGATCAGGACCTTTTACATACGATTTAGACGGAACAACAACAGTGACCAATAACCTCACTAGTTTTACTTTTACAGGAGTATCAATAGGAACACATACAGTAAGTGTTTCAGATAGTTTTAATTGTAGTATTGTTCCTATTGAGGTAGAGATCATAGATATTATTCCTATAACGGCAGATATTGCAATTACACAAGATTATAGTTGTGTAGCAACAGGAACAATAACAGTAAGTAATACCGCAGGAGGTACTCCAGGATACGCGTATAGTTTGGATGGAGTAGATTTTAGTAATACTACAGGAGTCTTTACAGGTTTAACAGATGGTCCTTATACGATTAGCGTACGAGATGCTAATGGATGTACGGTTTCTTTAGCAGAACAAATTATAGCACCTTTACAAGAGGTTACGAATTTATCTTTTACACAAACCCAAGTTCAATGTCCATTATTGGTATCCAATGTCACGGTTGCGGCAACAGGAACTAATGGAGCAACATCATTTGAATACAGAATAGTAGCACCAATAGCGACTGCTTGGAGCACGGTTGACACCTATACTTTAGCTGTAGGAACGTATACTTTTGAGGCGAGAACAACGACAGATTTATGTTCACTACAAGCAACGGTAACAGTAGATCCGATCGATAATATCGTAGTAAATGGAGGATTGACTAGTCCAGTTGTTTGTGTGGGAGACGCCAATGGAGAGATTTCTTTTGCAACGACAGATTTTACAACATCGTATACGTATACGGTTGTAGGATTAACTTTAGGAACAACACCCGTACCACCAGCTACGGGAGTGACAACGAGTCCAGTTGTATTACCAAACTTATTGGCGGGTACTTATAGAATTACAGTCTTAGATGAAGCGACGAATTGTTCAGATACGATCGATATTGTTGTAGATGAGCCCGCATTGCCATTAGATTTTACTTTTGCAGTAGAGGCAATAACCTGTGTTCAGGATGGTATTATTACAGTATCAGCAACCAATGGAGGAGGAACGTATGAATATGAATTACGAGATGGAGGGAATGTAACAGTGGTTCAGCCATATCAAAACAGTGCTATTTTTGGAAGTGTTATAGCAGGGAGTTATACGATTAATGTTCGAGATAATAGAGGATGTATTGTCTCTAAACCTGTTACAATAGCACCGGTATCAATTCCTACAGCAGCTATTACAGGAGGGGATTTATGTTATAGTCCTACAAGTTTGGCAAGTCTAGAAATCACGATCACCGATGGAACACCACCGTTTCGATATAGTTTAAATGGAGGAGCCGATATTGTAATAGGGACAACAAATCCTTTCACGATTAATAATTTGACCCCAGGGAACTATACAGTTGTTTTGACAGATGCAAATGAATGTAGTCCAGTCGTAGCGGTAACACAAACAATAGCCGCTCAATTAACTATAGGAGCTGTGTTATTAAAAGATTTAGATTGTACCCCAGCACCAGCAGGTCAGATACAGATCAATACTACAGGAGGATATGCACCTACTACTTTAGAAGTGAGTACAGATGGTGGAGTGACTTATACAGGACCGGTAACCTCTCCTTTTACAGCTGCTGTTGCAGGAACATACCAATTTAGAGTGACTGATGCAGAAGGGTGTATGGTAGAATCAGGTCCTATTATAATTACTCCAGCGATACAACCAAGTGCTACAGCAGTAGCCAATGATGTTTCGTGTAATGGAGGGAGTGATGGTTCTATTGTTATTACAGTAGATACTAGTGTAGGAGTAGGTCCTTATACGATTAGTTTTGATGGTGGAGGATTTACAGGACAGACGACTTATGGAGGCTTGTCAGCAGGAACGTATCCATATATTGTACGTGATGCCAAGTCTTGTGAATTTACAGCAATGATTACAGTAGATGAGCCAATGGCAATTACTGGAAATATAAATACAACACCAGTTATTTGTTCATCAGGACCTCCAACGAGTTTTACTTTGGGGTCTATAGTGATCACCGGAGTTTCAGGAGGAAGCAACCAACCAACGCCTAATTATACTTATACATTATTTAATAGTGATGCTACTTTAGCTACAGGAACCAGTACAACGAATCCAACCACTACAACAGCAAGTTCATTAACTTTTCAAGATATTGATTTTGGCGCATATTATGTAGTGATAGAAGATGAGAATGGATGCTCGTTTACCTCACCTAATTTAGCGATCTTTTCACCACCAGATGATTTAAGTTTTGATGCGGTACCAGTTGCTTCAGATTGTACAGCAGCAGGAGCAGTATACGATGTATTTATTAATGAAGGAAACCCTCCATATCAGATTCGAGTTTTAGGGCATCCTACCTTAGGAACTTTTGGAATAACGAATGGTGTTTTTGATCCAATGTCAACACCACCGCCTCCACCATTTGTTTTAAATGCAGTAATAGGAGGAAATGTACATCAGTTTAATGGAGGAGACTTAAGTTTTTCGGTACCTTATATCATAGAGATTCAAGATGCAGGAGGATGCACTTATAGAGAATTGTTAACTACAGTGACAGGTCCTGGGGCGCCTAATTTGACACAAGATGCATTGCAAGACGTATTGTGTAATGGAGAATCGACAGGAGCATTTACTTTTACAGCATCAGGATATCTAGGGACAGATATAGAATGGCATGTTTTTGATGCTGCAACAGGAATACCGTTAGTAGCTTTTGATGGAACAGTTTCAGGAGCAGCACCACAAACTATAACAATTCCAAACTTCCCGATAGGAAGCTACTATGTAACTGTAAACACACCGGCCTTACCATTTTGTGCAAATACCTTAGAGTTTACTATAGGACAACCTACACCATTATCATTGATAGAGATTAGTAACCTTCCAGGAAACTGTACAACATTGGCACAAGTAGTAGTTAATGGACAAGGAGGTGCTGGAGGTTATACATTCTTTGCTGTGGAGGATGGAGATCCGTTACCAGTGACAGCTGTATTTGGAGGGAATCCATTATTATTAGATGCGACAATAAATGCGGATTGGGATGTATATGTTCGAGATGCCAATGGATGTGAAAGCGGGCCTTTGGATGTTACGGTATCAAGGACAGCAGATCCAGTAATTACAAGCATTCCAAATTTTGTAGACGATCCTTGTACATTTGATAGCGATTATAGATTTACAGTAACAGCAACAGGAACGGGTCAATTGACTTATGAAATTACAGGACAAACAGCAGTAGCAGATGGAGGATCACACGAGTTTGTTGTGACTACATCAGGAATGTATACAGTAACGGTTCGAGATCCAAATGGATGTTTTGATACGGCTATGATTGAAGTCTT
>CANMKX010000017.1 GCA_947498595.1 uncultured Aquimarina sp. | reverse complement strand
CTGGATTTAAAAATCAATCCTCTTGGGGCTAGCCCCAAGAGGATTGAATCATCGGACAGAGTTTAATTTACAGACCCCTAATATCGCATAAAAAAGAAGTCCGATAATTATAAAAACTAATCCAAAAATAAAGGAATAATAAATAATTTCTTTTTTCCTCTTCATCTTCAATGTTGTTTTAAACGCATTCATTTCTTCTTTTGAAAATGTTGTGGATTCATTTATTTTTCCTGAAGATTTATAATATCTATTTAATTCTTTAACTGATTTTCTTTTCCCTAATTGACCACTATTATTTCTTACAGATTTGGTCATTGCTGCTCCTGGCCCAATACTCATATTTTTGATTGATTTATTCACCAAATATAATTCATAAATCAGCTATATTTTCTTTATCATATCATTTATCTATTAGAATTTTATTATTTATAATTGCTCTTTTATCTTTGGTATAAATTAATTGTACATAATGACTCAAGAATTTCTTTTACTTTTTATTGGTGTTTTTTTTCTGTTAATAGGTTTTTTTTTAGGTAAATACATTGTCTCTCTTAAAAACAAAAACACCTATGACATCATCGTTGAGCGTAATCGTCAGATTCAACTCCAGTTGGACGATTATAAAACAACAACAAAAACGCAATTAGATCACCTACAGTTTCAATTACAAGAGAACCAATCCTTCTATAAAAAACAATTGATAGAATTAAATCAAGAACGTGAAGAGATAAGAAAAGAAAAGGATTTTTATGTTAGTGAATTTACTCGTAAAACTACAGAATTAGAAAATTTAAAAATTAAAAGCAACGAGCAAAAAAAAGAAGTTGATCAATTACAGCAAAAATTCACGAAAGAATTCGAGAATTTAGCTACTAAAATTTTAGATGAAAAGTCTAGTAAATTTACACAACAGAATAAAGAAAATCTTCATCAAATTTTACACCCTTTACAAGAAAAAATAACTGTCTTTGAAAAAAAGATTGAAGACACTCATAAAGAAAGTATCGACAGACATGCTGCTTTGCGTCAACAAATCATAGGGCTTAAAGATCTTAATAAACAAATTAGTAAAGAAGCCTTAAATCTTACAAAAGCATTAAAAGGTGATTCAAAAATGCAAGGAAATTGGGGAGAACTTGTACTAGAACGAGTTCTCGAAAAATCTGGCCTGGAAAAGGATCGTGAGTATAAAGTCCAACAAAGTTTTACAAGAGAAGATGGTAGTCGAGTATTACCTGACGTTATTATACAACTTCCTGATCATAAAAAAATGATCATTGATTCTAAAGTCACACTTACCGCTTATGAACGATATGTAAATGATGAAGATGAGATCATGAAACCTATACATTTAAAAAATCATCTCATTGCTATAAGACGTCATGTAGATCAACTTTCTGCTAAAAATTATCAAGACCTGTATGCTATTGATTCTCCTGATTTTGTATTGCTTTTTATTCCTATAGAACCTGCTTTTGCCATCGCTCTTAATGAGGATAGTAAATTGTATAACCAGGCTTTTGAAAAAAATATTGTTATCGTTACTCCTACTACACTATTGGCTACACTACGAACTATTGATACGATGTGGAATAATGAAAAACAACAACGTAATGCTATTGAAATAGCGCGTCAAGCAGGTGCTTTGTATGATAAATTTGAAGGTTTTGTTAAAGATCTTACTGGTATTGGTAAAAAAATCAATGATACCCAAAGAGAATACGATGCTGCTATGAATAAATTAATTGATGGTAAAGGTAATATCATTACGAGTATTGAAAAACTAAAGAAAATGGGGGCAAAAGCTAAAAAATCACTTCCAGAAGAGCTAATCATCAATGCTAAGAATTCTTTAGGTTCTTAATATTTTGTTATTCCTTATATTTTTGAAGTAACGTTTGGTATTTTTATCTTGTTCAATAACATATCTAGATATTAAAATGCTACATTATATGAAAAATATTTTTTTAAGTATTCTTCTGCTATGCTATTTCTTTCAATCAACATCATTAAAAGCACAGCAATTATATTTTCCCGAGCGTCATCATTGGGAGAACAAACCTCCTTCTGATTTTGATATTGATTCCGAAACATTAAATGAAGCTATAGATTTTGCTCAAAAAAACGAATATAGTGGTAGCAAGGACTTAAGAATTGCTATTTTAAAAGGGTTTGCTCATGAACCATATCATAAAATAATGGGGCCTACAAAAAAAAGAGGTGCTCCATCAGGAATTATTCTCAAAAATGGATATATAATTGCTCAATGGGGCGATGTAGCACGTGTTGATATGACTTTTAGTGTCACCAAAAGTTATTTATCTACAATGGCTGGACTTGCAATCGATCAACAATTAATCAAATCTGTCGATGATACTGTTACTCAATATGTATGGGATCATACATTTGATGGAGCTCATAATCAAAAAATTTCGTGGAGACATTTACTTACACAATCATCTGATTGGTCTGGACAATTATGGGATGGATATGACTGGGCTGATCGTCCTCCCAAAACTGGAAGTATTGATGATTGGAAATCTAGAAAACTACATACTCCTGGCACTATTTTCGAATATAACGATGTACGTGTAAATGTACTGGCATATTCATTACTAAATGTTTGGAGAAAACCTCTACCAGAATTATTGAAAGATCAAATTATGGATCCTATTCAAGCTTCAAATACCTGGAGGTGGTATGGTTATGAAAATTCTTGGGTAACTATAGATGGTCATAAATTACAATCTGTTAGTGGTGGAGGGCATTCTGGTGGCGGTTTATTTATCAATACACTAGATCACGCTCGTTTTGGTTTATTATTTATGAATAATGGTATGTGGAAAAATAAGCAACTTATTTCTAAACAATGGATTTACAATGCTACCCAATCCTCTGAAGCAAATTCTAATTATGGATTTATGTGGTGGTTAAATCGTAAAGGAAATCGACATTGGAAAGGACTTCCAGAACATATTTTTTATGCTGCTGGTTTTGGCGGAAATTTTATTGTTATCGATCAACAACAAAAACTTGTAATTGTTACTCGCTGGCTTGAACCTAATCAAATAGATGAGTTTATAACTAAGGTATATCAAGCTTTTTAAGTTAACTTTACGTCTATATTATACCCATTTACATTTTCATGAAAAAAATACTCATTATTATTATCGTCTCCATTACTTTATTATTTTCAATTTGGTATGCTTTTGTATATTTTGCTTCTTATAGTGAAGGTACTAGAAGTGGAGAACTTATCAAGTTTAGTCATAAAGGATTTATTTTTAAAACCTGGGAAGGTGAAATTAGTCAAGGTGTTTCTGGAGCACAAATTTTTAGTTTCTCTGTAGAAGATAAAAATAAAGAAGTCATTAAAAAAATGGAGGATTTACAAGGTCACTATGTAAAATTAAAATACTTTGAACGCTTTACAGCTTTATCATGGTTAGGAGATACGAAATATTTTGTTACAGATGTCATTAAAGAAGAATCTCCCCATAAAGGAAAGCAATAACAATCTAAAACGACTATAGATTTATTAAAAAAACGGCTATGAATATAAAAAAATATAAACGCTCTGTAGAATCTCAAGTTGTTATATCTGAATTGATGTTACCTTCTCATTCAAATTTTAGTGGTAAAATTCATGGTGGTTACATCCTTTCATTAATGGATCAAATCGCTTTTGCTTGTGCTTCTAAGCATTCTGGATTATACTGTGTTACTGCTAGTGTGGATAAGGTTGATTTCTTAAGACCTATTGAAGTTGGAGAATTAGTTACTCTTAAAGCTTCGGTTAATCATGTAGGAAGTACCTCCATGGTTGTTGGAGTTCGTGTCGAATCTGAAAATATACAAACAGGCATCATCAAACATTGTAATTCTAGTTACTTTACTATGATTGCAAAAAATGAAGATGGTAAAAGTACTCCTGTTCCTGGTCTTATTTTAGAATGCGAAGCAACTATACGAAGGTTTGTTCGTAGTATTATTAGAAAAGAAGAAGGCAAAGCTAGAAGAGACCGTTTTAAAGCATCAGAATTTGATATGAATCACCACATTAATAAACTTGATGGTTATAACGTTCAAATAAAACTAAAATCTTAATATTCTATAAAAAGCAAGCATTAAAATTTAATGCTTGCTTTTTATGATATCACATAGTAGTTACTGTACGACCGTTTAGTGGTTGTTCGTTTCTAAAGTTATTCATAGGCATCAATTTTTGTAAAACTTTTACTTGTGTTACTGACACTCTTATTGATTCTTTAAAAATAAACCACTTTACTCCTTCTGTACATGGTGGTGTCGTAAAAGATCCTGTATAATGATAATATGCTTTATTTTTAGGTATGTTTAAATTTACATTAAACGCTTTATCTACTTTTTTTGTTTCATTAAGTGCTAACGGCAAATAACTTTCTAAAAAATCAAATGGCTCACTATTCGTTCCTTCTTCTACCATAACACCTAGTACAGCTACTTTTTTATCTTTATTAACATGTACCATATGCATTTCCATCGGATAACGAATTCCATTAATTGTATGTTCTGAAGCTTCATGAAAGTGAATTTGTTTCAGCTCATATTTATCCTCATTAAGCATAATATAATCTCCTTTTTCAAAATTATATTGTATCGTATGACCATTATTGATTACTTCATGGATTTGCGTTAATTTACCATAATATATTTCTAATGGTTTTAAAGTACTATCTCTAATTACATCTGATTTAATAATATTTATAGGAGATTGAAAACGCTCACCGCAATCAGCATGAATTTTTAAATCTGCCCAATGTTCTGGTCCCATTTCTCCTTCATATTCCCAAGTAGAAATATGTTTTTCTTGATGCTCATTTTGTTCTGTTTTTTTTTGCTCATGCTGATTTTTACATGAAATAATTACATTAATTATTATAGCAAAAGTTAGCCATAAATATTTTTTCATATCGGTTAAAGATTCATTATTAAAACACTCATAAACAACACTATAAAAAACAAAGCATTGTAAATAATCTTAGTTATAGTCGGTATAGAAATTTGTATCTTACAGCTTTTATAGCATAAAAAAATCCTGCTAGATAGCAGGATTTTTAGCGTCTAAAGGTATTTAGTTATTACTTACTTAAATACATTTTTCTTCTTGAATATAAATCATAGAATTGATCATCTTTTAGACTATCAATAAATAAGATACTTTCTCCAGTACTTTTCATTTCTGGTCCTAACTTTTTATTTACATTAGGAAATTTATTAAATGAGAAAACAGGTTGTTTAATTGCATATCCATCTAATTTTGGATTGAAATCAAAATCTGTTACTTTTTTCTCCCCTAGCATCACTTTTGTTGCATAATTTACATAAGGTTCACCATAAGCTTTTGCTATAAAAGGTACTGTTCTTGAAGCTCTAGGATTAGCTTCAATGATATATACCATATCATCTTTAATCGCAAATTGAATATTGATCAACCCTTTTGTATTCAAGGCTAATGCTATCTTTTTGGTATGATCTTTAATTTGTTGCATTACAAATTCTCCTAAGTTAAATGGAGGCAGTGTTGCGTTAGAATCTCCCGAATGAATTCCGCAAGGTTCAATATGCTCCATAATCCCAATTATATGAACATTTTCTCCATCACAAATTGCATCAGCCTCAGCTTCAATTGCTCCATCTAAATAATGATCTAATAATAATTTATTATTAGGAATCTTGCGTAATAAATCAACTACATGCTCTTCTAATTCTTTTTTGTTAATCACAATTTTCATCCCTTGTCCTCCTAAAACATAAGAAGGTCTAACTAGAATAGGAAAGTCTAGTTTATCTGCTACTGCAAGTGCCTGATCAGCAGTTTCTGCAATATCGAATTCAGGATATGGGATATTATTTTCTTTCAAAATATTAGAGAAACTACCTCTATCTTCTGCTAAATCTAATGCCTCAAAACTAGTTCCTAAAATTTTAACGTCATAACGTTCTAATTTTTCTGCTAATTTTAATGCTGTTTGTCCTCCTAACTGAACAATAACTCCTTCAGGTTTTTCATGACGAATAATATCATAAATATGTTCCCAAAATACTGGCTCAAAATATAATTTATCAGCAGTATCAAAATCTGTAGAAACTGTTTCTGGATTACAATTAATCATAATTGTTTCGTATCCACACTCTGATGCTGCTAAAACACCATGTACACAACAGTAATCAAATTCAATTCCTTGTCCAATACGATTAGGTCCAGAACCCAATACTATTACTTTTTTCTTATCACTTACTTTACTTTCATTAGACACATATATTTCACCTGATGGTGTTTCTATTTCTGCTTCAAAAGTAGAATAGTAATAAGGGGTTTGTGCTTTAAATTCGGCAGCACAAGTATCTACTAGTTTATAGATACGATTTACACCCAATTCTTCTCTCTTTTTATAAACTTCACTTTCATAACATCCTAGCATATGTGCTATTTGACGATCAGCGAATCCTTTTTGTTTTGCTTCTAATAATAGATTTTTATTTAAAGAAGCAATTGTATAAGTTGAGATTTCTTTCTCTAAATAATGTAATTCTTCGTATTGTTTTAAGAACCACATATCAATTTTAGTAATTTCGTGAATTCTACTTAATGGAATTCCTATCTGAATCGCATCGTATATCACAAATACTCGATCCCAACTAGCATATTTTAGTTTTTCAATTATCTGATCATAATTGCGATAACCTTTACCATCTGCGCCTAAACCGTTACGTTTTATCTCTAAGGATTGTGTTGCTTTATGTAATGCTTCTTGAAAAGAACGCCCAATCCCCATTACTTCACCTACAGATTTCATTTGAAGTCCTAAAGTACGATCTGATCCTTCAAATTTATCAAAATTCCATCGTGGAATTTTCACTATTACATAATCTAGTGTTGGTTCGAATAGCGCTGATGTAGATTTTGTGATTTGATTATCTAACTCATCCAATGTATATCCTATAGCTAATTTACTAGCTATTTTGGCAATTGGATATCCTGTTGCTTTAGATGCCAATGCAGAAGATCTAGAAACTCTAGGATTAATTTCTATTGCTATAATATCTTCTTTTTCATCAGGACTCACTGCAAATTGTACATTACATCCTCCTGCAAAATCTCCAATGCTACGCATCATATGTATTGCCATATCACGCATGCGTTGAAAAGTTTTATCGCTAAGAGTCATTGCTGGAGCAACAGTAATAGAATCTCCAGTATGTATCCCCATAGGATCCATATTTTCGATCGTACAGATAATTACTACATTGTCATTTTTATCTCTTAAAAGTTCTAATTCATATTCTTTCCACCCAAGTAATGCTTTATCAATCATTACTTCATGAATTGGTGAAACTTCTAAACCACGAGTTAGTAATTTATCGAAATCTTCTTCTTTATGTACAAAAGAAGCTCCTGCTCCACCTAATGTATATGAAGCTCTAATTACTAATGGAAATCCAAATTCTTGTGCAATTTCTTTCCCTTTTAGATATGAAGTGGCTGTAGCCTGAGGAGCCATAGGAATACCTATATCGATCATTAGCTCTTTAAACTTCTCTCTATCTTCGGTGATATTAATTGCATCAATATCAACACCAATAATCTCTACATCAAAATCTTCCCATATTCCCTTTTCATCAGCTTCTATACAAAGGTTTAATGCCGTTTGTCCCCCCATTGTAGGTAATACTGCGTCGATAGAAGGGTGCTTTTTTAAAATTTCGATAATCGACTTGGTATTCAAAGGTTTTAGATACACATGATCCGCCATAGATGGATCAGTCATGATTGTAGCAGGATTAGAATTAATCAAGATTGTTTCAATTCCATCTTCTCTTAACGATCGTAATGCTTGTGTTCCTGAATAGTCAAATTCGCAAGCTTGTCCAATTATTATAGGTCCAGATCCTATAATTAAAATACTATTAAGGTTTTCTTTTTTAGGCATTTAGATAAAGTATTTTCGTTTTTAATGTAAATCTAATGAACTTATTGGGTATAAAAAAAGGCGTTACTAATAAAAGTAACACCTCGTATATGTCGTTTATAAACAGGTCATGTCTAGTGCTTGTGTCTAGTTTCAGAAGATACAGATATTTTCTTTCTTCCTTTAGCTCTTCTACGAGCAAGTACTTTTCTTCCGTTTACTGAAGCCATGCGCTCTCTAAAACCGTGTTTATTTTTTCTTTTTCTCTTTGATGGTTGAAACGTTCTCTTACTCATTACTAAATATCTTTATAAATCTTTGTCTGATAAATATTTTTATACGCTTTTTGTTTAGGATCAATTTCTCCAAAACTGAGCGCAAATATACAAAGACTTTTCACTTTCACAAACCTAATTATCAAAATATTTTTAATTGTTTTTATTACCTTTGCCAACTGAAAACAAAACAACTTATATGTACAACAAAAATATAAAATTAATAATAGCAGGAATCATAGTAGCTGTAGCAGTTTGGCAAATGATAGAAAGTTATATAGGTAACGGAATTATGTTATTGTTATTAGCTGGTGTTTTTGTCTTTTTATATTTTAAAAATGAGTTTATCTTATTATCTTTTTTAAAATTACGTAAACAAGATTTTCCTGGAGCTCAAAATTGGTTATCCAAAATTAAGAATCCAGAAGCTGCACTTACTTTAAAACAACAAGGATATTTTAATTACCTACATGGTATTATGTTATCGCAAACAAATATTTCACAAGCTGAGAAATATTTAAAAAAGGCAATCAAATTAGGTCTTAGCATGGATCAAGATCTTGCTGTTGCAAAATTAAATCTTGCAGGAATTGCCATGACTAAACGTAGAAAAAGAGAAGCTCAAACATTACTAAATGAAGCCAAAAAATTAGATAAGCATAAGATGCTTAAAGATCAAATATCTATGATGAAACAACAAATGAAGCGTATTTAATCGCTTCATTTCTTTTTCAATCCTTTATATACTAATTGTACTGCTTTACCGTTTATCTTCTATATATTTGTAATGTTAAGTCGCTTACAATGACATAATAAAAAGGGAGAAATATAATACCAAAGTAGCAATAATTATACTGTATTATAATCTTATATCCATATTTTAAGATTAAAGAAGACATCAAAATGAAGAACTTATTAGTAGTATTACTTATCTTTTTTAGTATTCATAAAACATTTTCTCAAGAAAGAAGAGTAACTTTTTCTACTGCTATTTCAATTCATATTAAGAAATATAATAAACGAATTAATCAAGCATACCGAGAAAGAGATCACGAACGTGGTAAATTTTTATTCGACTCATTAGTCAATAATCATCTCAAAAGCACTTATTTTGATAACTTTAAAGTTAAACCTCTAAAAGGGAAAGCTACTCCTATCGAAGAATTTGAAAAACCTTTATTTTTAATCACTAATTCGTCGTGGTATGCTCCTGGTATTGGTGAAATATCTGCTTATAACGATCTAGCTGATAAATTTCATGATTTAATTGATTTTGTAGTTATCTATTTTGACAAAAAAGATGTTGTTAAAGAAAAGGCTAGAGATTATAATCAGCACGTACAAGTTGTTTATGTTGACGAATTAACCAATAGAGACTCTCATATCATTAATAGCTATAAACATGCACTAGGAGTCCCTATGATCTATTTAACGAATGCTGAAAAAAGAATTTTAGACATTCGCAAACAAGCTACTCACCATTCTAGTGAAACTTTAAGTAATTCGTATTCGATTTATTACAATTCTTTTTCTAAAGCTGTTTCTTTACTAGTTGCTGATCTTGATTCTATCAAACAAAATAAAGACCTTATTGATATCTATCAACAAAAAGAAGTATATGATAGTGATGAAGAAGGGAATTAATTTCATCGACTCATGACACATATTTAATTCGATAACAAAATCCATAGTACGTTTTAGTTAAAAAATACAATAAAAAAACTTCAGTTCTTATAATTATAGGAGCTGAAGTTTTTTTATAATTTGTAGTATTTATCTTAATCTCCCCCACATGAAGAACACGAGCTACATGAACTACATGAGCTACAACTACTTCCCCAACTAGAATCATCTCCACCTCCAATCGAATCAAAATCAAACCAACTAGAAGATGTTGAAGAATCATCTGATTGAACATCTATTGTTTCATTTTCAAATATATCGGTTGTACATTCGGTATCAGCATCAAAATAATCTGAAGAAGTATCTACAGATTCCATGTGTCCTAGTTCTTTTCCATCATCAGATTCAAAATAAGTATCATTTAACGTTAAATGATGTTCATGACAACTAGATGACCACAACATGTTGTAAAACAGAAAGTTTTCAAATCCATAATATACTTCTCCATCTCTTGAAGATGCAGTACCATAATATTCTCTTCTATTTTCTGAAGTGACTTTCTCTTTCGGTATAACTACTTTAGTTTTAATATCTAATTCAATTGCATCTACATGAAGGTATTTTGTAATTTCAAATTTTAAATGCTCTAAGAAAGTTTTAAATTTACTTTCCTGTTCTGTACAATATTGATCATACAATTCTTGAGAGCTCATCTTTTCTTGAATTCTATTTTCAATACTTTTATCATTGTCTGTCTTCGAAGCTATCGAAAACTCCTTTACATAACCGCAAACAATTATTTCTATAGGAAACACTCCTACTTCATGAGTTCTATTTATTTTAACTTTTATAAGGTACTTAAAATCATTATCCAAATGCTCTAAAACCATTAATAATTGCTCAAAATACGTTGCCATAGATTCGTCTACACGAATATCATATAGATCCATGGCTTCTTTTAAATCATTCTCTTTTCCTTCTTTATCTAAATAGAAGTCGATATCATCATGTGATAATTGAATAATATTATCGATACCTTGTTTTCTAAATACCGTATTCAATTGTTGCAGTATAGAAATACTGGTAAAAGTTTCTCGTTCTAATTTATCTGTTACTTTACCTAATGTTAGGTAATAAAACATTTTTTTAAAAGCTTTGGTTGGTTTTACCTTATCAATTTTTGTTAATTGAGAAGGGTCAATAGTTAATTTTCCTTCGAAAAACATAATATATAGTGATTATTCTGACACACAAGCTCCACATTGTGATTCCTCCCATTCTTGTACTGCTAGTTCACCCCAAATAACCTGAGGTGGCTTTCCAAAATGTAAAATATAGAGTTTGAGTGTTTGTTTATAATTTGATTGATTTTTTGATGTATTATCATCAGGTGTGTGATGAATAAATCGTCCTAAAGTACCTAAACAGAATTCTTCATACAATCGCGTATGCAGTATAAACTCATGCCAAGCCATATCTACCCAATACGATGGTGCTAGTTTCTGATTATAGGAAGCTACAAGATATAAAAACTTTAAGACCTCTTCTAATAATTTTTCCTCTTCAAAGTTATTATTAATTAAAAGAGCACCAATTTTGCTTTTCAAAATTGGTGCTCTTTTATAAATATCTAAAGATTCTGTTAGTATCAAATCTTGTGTAATAATTTTCTCTTTAAATTTTAATTCCATTGATTTTTATTTATTGCCCTGTAGCAAAATAACTTCCTTTTTCTGGGATTTCAATATGATATTCTTTTTTAGACCCATTGTTAAGATGCGCCTCTCGTAACCAAGGATTATGCAATTTCAGTATCTTGTAATTAATATCAAACTGTTTTGCAAAGCTTGCAAAATTGGTAACAGCAGTATCAACTTTTACAGTATAAGTAGGTATTGGAGTATACAAATCTTTTTGTTTCATATTAAATCCATACTTTTTTGGATTGCTTAATATTTCTTTAAGAGCTATTATTCTAAAAACATACCTACCAGTCTCTTGCCCTAATAATAAATCATAGTATCCATCAACTTTTTGTTTTCTAAGTTTTTTACTTATACCACCATTCCCTGCATTATATGCAGCTGCTGCTAACGTCCAGCTACCAAAACGTTTCTTTGACTTTTTTAAATATTCACAAGCGACTTCAGTTGCTTTAATAATATTATATCGCTCATCAACATTTTGATTCACTTCAAGCCCATATTCTCTACCTGTATTACGTAATATTTGCCAAAACCCTGCTGCTCTTGCTGGTGATAATGCTTGTGTTAACCCACTTTCGATTACTGCTAAATATTTAAAATCATCAGGTACACCATGTTTTTTCAATATTGGCTCTATAATCGGAAAGTATTTATTAGCTCTTTTAAATAATAATAATCCATTTGACTGCCAATATGTATTTACTAGCAACTCTCGATCCATTCGTTCTCGTATGTCAGGATTTTCTATAGGAACTATTTCTCCCGCCAAATTCAATTTTTCTGGTATGGGCAACGCATACACGTTATAATCATTTGACAATTTTTGTTCAAATTGTTTAATCATTACATCTATTTCAGGTTTTTTACGTTGTGTGGCATTAATAAATGTTCCACACACAAAAACTCCTCCTAATAACATTAGTACTTTTTGTAATCCCTTCATCTTCTACTAATTTTATTTGTTTCTACTTATTGTATATTCCTTTAATAATGGTCGGTAAATTTTCGCTAAACCAACGCGCTCTATTCACAATCATAATATGTGTTCCTCCAGAAACATTAATATACTCATTTATATTGGTTTCAGGAAATACAATATCCTTATCCCCGTGGATATGTACAATTCCGTCAATAGTTTCTTCTTGATCCCAACAAACCATATTTTCTATTGCCCAATCTAAATATTCTTTATTTCTAACCGATAAATACCTTTGATACATTGCAGCTCTCTTTTTAGCAAAATCACCAAAAGCAAACCGTTCCCAATTCTCTATTTTGGATACTATAGATGTTGGAGCTAATTTATATGATTTTGTTTTACGAGTTACTTTCATTCTTCTAGGCAATTCATGTTTATTTTTAACACTAGAAATAATAATCAACTTCTTTAAGCTAATATGCTTACTCATCTCTTGAACCATAACACCTCCAAAAGAAACTCCTATCAATACAGCATTATCATGTTTTATTTCTTCACACATTCTTTTAGCATAACTTGCTATATCTTCACCCTTACTTGGTATTTTCCAAGCGATGGTATGAACTCTAAATTCTTTTTCTGGTAATTTTATATATTCAAAAATAGATGTACTAGCAGCCATTCCTGGCACAAAGTAAACATCCGTAACTTGTTCTAACATAAGTATTTTAACACTGGTTTAAGGGAAAAAACGATACTAAATTTGTATCTTTGATGTATAAAATTACATTTTTCTTCTTCAAGAAAAAAGAAAAGAAGTCTGTTATTTTTAAAATTTAAATCCCCAAACCCCTAAATATCTACAAAAAAACTAAACTTTTTTATCTCGCACAAATAAACACAAACTCTAAACAATTTTCATACACTAATTATGAATAAAAAAAAGAAGTCATGAATGATGTAGCACTAGAAGTAATTGACAATGAATTTTTAAGACAATTTGAATCGACGATTAAAGGAGAGAAAGTAAAAGTTGAATACTCTCAACAAGAACGTAAAGTCTTTCTTACTAAACTCATTATGAGTGATGCATTGATTGAAGAAGGTTACCACGAAGAATTTATTATTGCTGTTTTTAATATAATCGAAGAACGCAATATTAGATTGGTTCCTACAAGTCCAACAATAGCTAAGTTTATGCGTAAAAACAAACGTAAATATAAAGATTTACTTCCTGTAGGAATTAATATTTAAAACAAAAAAACTGCCTTTAAAAGGCAGTTTTTTTTTGTTTTACTATTTATTATTTATTCATAAAATCAAAACGAACAAGTCCGTCATCATCTATCTCTGTTAATTTAACTGCATGCAATGTATTAACGAATTCTGGATTCCATGGAGTTTTAACCTTTACATAGTTCTCTGTAAAACCATGTATATATCCTTCTTTATTTTCTGCTTCAAATAAGACCGTTCTTTCTGTTCCTAATTGAGTTTCATAAAATGCTCTTCTCTTTTTCACAGACAATCCTCTTAACATTTTACTTCTTTTTTTACGTACATTTAATGGAATTACTCCTTCCATTTCTGCCGCTAATGTATTTTCTCTTTCTGAGTAAGTAAATACATGCAAATATGATATATCTAATTGTGTTAAGAAATTATATGTATCTAAAAAATGGTCATCTGTTTCTCCTGGAAAACCAACAATAACATCAACTCCAATACAAGCATGAGGCATCACCTCTTTTATCTTATTCACTCTGTTTACATACAAATCGCTCATGTAACGACGTCTCATCATTTTTAACACTTCATCATTCCCTGATTGCAACGGAATATGAAAATGAGGTACAAAAGTATTCGATGTTGCTACAAAATCTATAGTTTCATTTTTTAATAAATTAGGTTCTATTGAAGAGATTCTTAATCGTTCAATTCCCTCAACTTTATCTAGAGCCTGTACTAATTCAAAAAAAGTATGTTCATGTTTTTTATTACCAAACTCCCCTTTACCATAATCTCCTATATTAACTCCTGTTAATACGATTTCTTTAATTCCTTTTTCAGAAATTTCTTTAGCATTTTTTAATACATTTTGCAATGTATCACTTCTTGATATTCCTCTCGCCAAAGGAATTGTACAATAAGTACATTTATAATCACATCCATCTTGTACTTTTAAGAAAGCTCTTGTACGATCTCCTATAGAATAACTACCTACATAAAAATCCGCTTCCTCAATTTCGCAAGAATGTACTTCTCCAAATTCATTTTTTGAAAGATCATTGATATAATCAGTAATCTTAAATTTTTCTGTAGCACCAAGTACTAAATCAACTCCATCGACTGCAACTAATTCTTCAGGTTTTAATTGCGCATAACATCCAACTGCTGCAACAAAAGCATCAGGGTTATTTTTTTGAGCCTGTTTTACTATTGTTTTAAATCTTTTATCTGCATTTTCAGTTACAGAGCAAGTATTAATTACATAAATATCTGCCTCATCAGAAAAATCTACTCGATCAAAACCTTCTTTATTAAAATTACGAGCTATCGTAGAAGTTTCTGAAAAATTTAATTTACATCCCAGAGTGTAAAAAGCTACTTTTTTTCTATTTTCCATAAAGCTAACCCGAACTTGTTTCAGGAACTTATTATATTTACCAATATCTCTATAGAGATTTCGTTTTTTACGAACGCGCAAAGATACCAACAATAATTTTTTTAGTGAAATTGAAAACCTATCATTTCGTAACAATAAGCTGTTATTTTTCAATTATTTGCAGTTTTATTATTTTTTCATCTTGTTCTTCTAATCCATATGAAGGAAAAGATCATCTCGTATTTAGATATAATGAATATGGAAACATTTCTTCATTAGATCCTGCTTTTGCTAGGAATCCTGCTAATATATGGCCCACCAATCAATTATTTAATGGTTTAGTACAACTAGATGATTCATTACATATACAACCCGATATAGCGTATCAATGGAATATCTCTGAAGATGCTCTAACCTATACATTTCATTTAAGAAATGATATTTACTTTCATAAACACCATGCTTTTAAAACATCTGACAGTACACGCACCGTAAATGCTACAGATTTTGTATATAGTTTTAATCGCTTAAAAGACCCTAAAGTAGCCTCGCCAGGAAATTGGGTTTTAAAAAATGTTGCATCCTATAAAGCCGTCAATGATTCAACTTTTACCATACAATTAAAACAGCCTTTCCCTGCTTTTATTGGACTTTTAAGTATGCGATACTGTTCTGTAGTTCCTAAAGAAATTGTTTCTTTTTACGGAAATGATTTTAGAGCACATCCTATTGGTACAGGGCCTTTTAAATTTAAGCGCTGGGAAGAAAATATAAAACTAGTTTTACGCAAAAATGAATTGTATTATGAAAAAGATGATGAAGGTAAACAGCTTCCTTATTTAGAAGCCATTGCAGTCACATTTTTACCCGATAAACAAAGTGAATTTCTACAATTTGCTCAAGGAAACTTAGATTTATTAAATAGTTTGGATGCATCTTACAAAGACGAACTTTTAACTCCATCTGGAAAACTAAGAGACAAATATCAATCAAATGTGACTATTATTACGGGGCCATATTTAAACACCGAATATTTAGGTTTA
The DNA here is from genome assembly GCA_947498595.1 of uncultured Aquimarina sp. GTDB lineage: Bacteria > Bacteroidota > Bacteroidia > Flavobacteriales > Flavobacteriaceae > Aquimarina. The sequence continues at coordinate 75,284 of CANMKX010000017.1, read as the reverse complement.
TTTATGGAATCTGAAAGTGATGAAATTCAATCTCAAAAATTACGCAAAGCTATTAATTATGGATTTGATCGTCAAAAGATGATTACATATTTACGAAATGGTATTGGTACTCCTGCTATCAATGGTTTTATCCCCAAAGGACTTCCTAGTTTTAATAATATAAAAGGATATACTTACAATCCCGAAAAAGCACAGCAATTAATACAGGAATATAGTAAAGAAACAGGAAATCATTCTCCTACAGTAACTATCGGTACTGACAGCAATTATTTAGATATTTGCGAATACATACAACGTGAATTGGAAAAAATAGGACTGACTATTAAAATCGATGTAATGCCTCCTTCTACTTTAAGAAAATCAAAGTCTAGTGGAAAATTAGATATATTTAGAGCTAGTTGGATTGCTGATTATCCTGATGCTGAAAATTATTTATCATTATATTATAGCAAAAATTTCGCACCAAATGGTCCAAATTATACTCATTTTAAATGTGATGATTATGATTCATTATACGAAAAAAGTTTATCCATTACCTCTATTGATGAACGTAAAATATACTATCAAAAAATGGATTCTATCCTTATAGAAAAAGCTCCTGTTGTTAATTTATATTATGATCAAATCATACGTTTTACTCAAAAAAACGTACGAAACATGACTATCAATCCTCAGAATTTTCTAGTTTTAAAAAGAGTTTGGAAAGAGAAAATGAAATAATCTTCATATCTTATTAAATAAAAAAGCAGCATATTTTAAATTATAAAAATATGCTGTTCTTTTTAAAATCTTATATAGAAACTACGAATCATAACTTTTACGCCATGAAGCAGTTATATCAAATACGTGTTCAAGTATTTTTGCATCCTCCTCAGTAAATTCAATTTTCCTTCTTGCCATTACAACTTTAGCTACTTCAAAAGCTTTTTTTGTTAAATAAGTTACAAAACCATTACTTCCTCCCCAACTATAACTCGGCACAAAATTACGAGGAAATCCACTTCCAAAAACATTCGCATTCACTCCTATTACTGTTCCTGTATTAAACATAGTATTAATACCACACTTAGAGTGATCTCCCATCATCAAACCACAAAATTGCAATCCTGTTTTAGCAAATCCTTCAGTTTCATAACTCCATAATCGTACCGATGCATAATTATTTTTCAGATTCGATGTATTTGTATCAGCACCAAGATTACACCATTCACCAATTACAGAATTTCCTAAAAACCCATCATGTCCTTTATTAGAGTATCCTGATATTACAGAGTTACTTACCTCTCCTCCTACTTTTGAGTAAGGTCCAATAGTAGTTCCTCCATAAATTTTCGCTCCCATTTTAACAACTCCATTATCACACAAAGCAAAAGGTCCCCTAATCAAGCTTCCTTCCATAATTTCTGCATTTTTACCTATATAAATAGGTCCATTGGTAGCATTTAATGTCGCGGCAAATATTGTTGCTCCCTCTTCAATAAAAATATTCTCTTTAGCTAGGCATTGAACACTATCTGGTATAGGTTGAGAAATTTTATCTTTTGTTAGTAATTCAAAATCTTCTGTTATAGCTCTTTCATTTTTAGCAAAAAGATCCCACGTATTATTAACATTAAATACTTCAAAATCATAAGAAATCACATCATAATCATCAAAATTAACTTCTTGATTTTCTTTCACATAAAAAGCAATAGGTTCGTCTTTATGAAAAATTGCCTGATCTACCTCTAAATTTTTCACCATACGAACCAAATTCTCTGTTGGTATAAACGAAGCATTAATCATTACATTATCCTCAAGTTCAACCATAGGAAACTTTTCACTTAGATACTCTTCGGTAATAGTAGATGTTGTTGATCCCAAAAACATTTCCCATTTCTCTCTAATTGTTAATATTCCAATTCTAAGTTCTGCTACAGGTTTTGTATAAGTAAAAGGCAATAAAGCCTCTCTAGAAGCTCCATCAAACAGGATATAATTCATAAAATATGGTCTTAAATTGTCACTTTAAATTAGGTTAATCAAAAATAACACAGCTTAAATTAATTTCAAACAAAAAAGCCTTTCAATAGTTGAAAGGCTTTTTTGCTAAATGTTATTATAACTAAATTATTTTTTAAATTTAGCATATTTATTTTTGAACTTGTCAATACGTCCAGCAGTATCGATAAGTTTAGCTTTACCAGTATAAAAAGGATGAGAAGTTCTAGAAATTTCTAACTTCACAACCGGATACTCAACACCATCAACCTCGATAGTTTCTTTAGTATTTGCGGTAGATTTAGTTATAAAAACTTCATCATTTGACATATCTTTGAAGGCTACTAATCTATAATTTTCTGGGTGAATACCTTGTTTCATCGTTATAATCTTTTCATTTTTTCGAGCTGCAAATTTAAGTATTATCTGCAAAATAACAATACTATTTACAAAAAAAATGAAAATATTTTTGAATTTCTATTTAATTACAGTTTACTTGTAACGTTTTAGTATCTTTGTTTACTGATTGGTTGTAAACAATAACCAAAAAAATCATTTATTATGGAAAATGTTAAACCTTCAGCTAAAAAATTTATTCTTAATTATGGATTAATTTTAGGAACTTTAAGTGTTTTATTAGGAGCTACAATGTATGCTACTAATAATCATTTAGCACCACACTGGTCATTCTCACTAGTTGGTTTCATCATTATTATTGGAATTATTATATATGGAGTACATTCTTATAAAAAAGAAAACAATGGGTACTTAACTATTGGAGAAGCTTTAAAAATAGGTATTGGTATTGCTCTTATTGGTGGTATTATTGGTGGAATCTGGTCTTTACTTCTAGCAAATGTTATTGAACCTGATTATATGGAGAAAGCTATAGAGCTTCAACGAGAGAAAACATTAGAAAGTTTTCCTGATATGACAGAGGAACAATTAGAGCAAGGATTAGAGCTTAGTAGAAAATTAAGTTCTCCAGTTATAACATTTGCAATAGGTATTATAGGAAATTTATTTTTAGGTTTCGTCATTTCACTAATAGGTGGAGCTGTAATGCAGAAAAAAGAATATATACAATAAATATATGGATATATCCGTGGTTATACCACTGCTTAATGAGCAGGAATCACTTAATGAACTTTATAATTGGATTGCAAAAGTTATGCAATCCAATTCTTTTTCTTATGAAATCCTTTTTATAGATGATGGTAGTACAGACAAATCTTGGGATACTATAGAAAGATTATCTCAAAAAGACCCTCAAGTAAAAGGAATTCGTTTTCTTCGAAATTACGGTAAATCACAGGCTTTACACGCAGGCTTTGAAGCCGTAACTGGTGATGTCGTGATTACAATGGATGCTGATTTACAAGACAATCCAGAAGAAATCCCTGAATTATACGACATGATTCAGAAACAGAATTATGATTTAGTCTCTGGTTGGAAAAAAAAGAGATATGATTCTGTAATCGCAAAAAATCTTCCTTCAAAATTATTTAATGCAGCTGCTCGAAAAACTTCTGGAGTAAAACTTCATGATTTTAATTGTGGACTAAAAGCTTATAATATAGAAGTTGTCAAGAATATTGACGTATATGGTGAAATGCATCGCTATATCCCTGTTTTAGCTAAAAACGCAGGTTTTCATCGCATTGGTGAAAAAGTTGTTCTTCATCAAGCTCGAAAATACGGAACTACTAAATTTGGTATGGATCGATTTGTTAATGGTTTCTTAGATCTTATAACAATATGGTTTATGTCTCGATTTGCTAAAAGACCGATGCACTTTTTTGGCCTTATAGGTTCTTTGTTATTCTTTGCTGGCTTTTGTTTTGCCATATATCTTGGTATCGAAAAATTATTTCTTGATAAAAATGGCCGATTAATTACACAACGCCCAGAATTTTATATAGCACTTACATGTATGATTCTTGGTACTCAATTTTTCTTAACTGGATTTTTAGGAGAAATTATTTTAACAACCAAAAGAGATAAAAAAAGATATACTATTGCTGAAGAAATAAAGATTTAATTTAAAAATTCTTCTTTTAAAAGATTTGAATTATCATTATTTTTAATATTATTTTTGCCAACTTAATTATATAACAACCTATGTCTGTAATTGATATCACAATAGAAAAACAGGTTAGTGAATGGCTAACACCAATTTTTGATCAAAATACTCAACAACAAGTACAAAAACTAATCCAGGACACTCCTGAAGAACTAAAAGAAAGTTTTTATAAAGATTTAGAGTTTGGGACTGGTGGTATGCGCGGAATTATGGGGGTTGGTACCAATCGTATCAATAAGTATACTTTAGGAAAAAGTACTCAAGGCTTGAGTAATTACTTGTTACAGCAATTTCCTAATGAACAGCCTAAAGCTGTAATAGCTTATGACTGTAGACATAATAGCGATACTTTAGCAAAAATTGTTGCAGATGTATTTTCTGCAAATGGAATTGAAGTTTTTCTATTTTCAAGTTTGCGACCTACTCCAGAATTATCTTTTGCTGTTAAAGAATTAGGTTGTCACTGTGGAATTGTACTTACTGCTAGTCACAATCCTCCAGAATACAATGGTTATAAAGTTTACTGGCAAGATGGTGGACAATTAGTAATGCCACAAGACAAAGAAATCATTACCGAAATTAACAACTTACAATATACTGACATTAAATTTGATGCTAATGAAAGTTTAATTAAACTTATAGATAGTGAAATTGATGATGTTTTTATAGAACGAAGTGTCAAAAAAGGAAGTTTTGCTGCCACTCAAGAAGCTAAAAATAATACAACAATTGTATTTACTTCTCTTCATGGAACATCTATAAAATCAGTACCTGAAACATTACAAAAAGCTGGTTATAACAATGTTCATATCGTAAAAGAACAAGCTGAGCCTAACGGAGATTTCCCTACTGTAAAATCTCCAAACCCTGAAGAACCTGAAGCATTGACTATGGCTTTGGAATTAGCTAAAAAAGTAGATGCTGATATCGTTATAGGTACTGATCCTGATTGTGATCGTTTAGGTATTGCCGTTCGTAATAATAAAAATCAATTAGAATTATTAAATGGAAACCAGACTATGGTAGTCATGACATGGTTTTTATTAGATCATTATAAAAAATTAGGGTACAAAGGAAATGAGTTTATCGCTTCTACTATAGTATCTACTCCAATGATGCGTAGCCTTGCTAATGCATATGGAGTGACTTACAAAGAAGTATTAACTGGTTTTAAATGGATAGCTAAACTTATCAAAGATTATCCAAATGAGCATTTCATTGGTGGTGGAGAAGAAAGCTTTGGTTTTATGGTTGGAGATTTTGTAAGAGACAAAGATGCTGTTACCTCTACCCTATTAGCTTGCGAAATTGTAGCATATACTAAAGCTAATAATAGTTCTTTCTTTCAAAAATTAATTGAGTTATATACAGAACATAGTTTTTACAAAGAAAGCTTAGTTTCTTTAGTTAAGAAAGGAATTGAAGGAGCAGCAGAAATCAAACAAGTTATGATTGATTTACGTAACAATCCTCCTAAATCTATTGCTAATGAAAAAGTCGTTTTAATCGAAGATTACGATACTGGTATAGCATACAATACTCAAGATCATACAAAAACAACTATTGATGTTCCTTCATCTAATGTATTGATTTTTTATACAGAAGAAGGGAGTAAAATTGCAGCGCGTCCAAGTGGAACAGAACCGAAAATAAAATTTTACATAAGTGTTCAACAAATTTTACCAACAATTGACGATTTTGAACATACTCAAACAATACTAGATGAAAAAATTCTAGCAATAAAAAAAGATTTACAATTAACTTAAACAAAATTGCCTCTAGAGGCAATTTTATATTATTAAATGGATTATTTTAAACAAATTTTGAGATATGCTATACCATATAAGATGTATGGTATTCTAAATATTATCTGTAATATATTTTACGCTTTATTTGGTACTCTTTCGTTTATTTCTCTTATTCCAATGCTAAGTGTTTTATTAGGAGAAACAAAACCTTTAGATAAAAAACCTGTATATGAAGGTATTTCTCACCTTAAAGATTACTTACAAGATTATCTAAATTTCTTTGTGACCACAAAAACACAAGAACATGGCGAAATATACGTACTAACAAGTATGGTTGTAATTGTTATTTCTATGTTTTTTCTAAAAAATATTTTCAATTACTTGGCTATGTTTTTTATTACATACTTAAGAAATGGAGTATTACGAGATATCAGAAATAAGCTATATACAAAAACCACACAATTACCATTAAGCTTCTTTTCTGAAAAACGTAAAGGAGATGTCATTGCAAGAATTACATCAGATGTTTTAGAAATTCAGCATTCGTTTCTTTCAATATTAGAATTAATTGTAAGAGAACCTCTAATGATCATTTTCACAATCATTATGATGTTTGGAATGAGCTTTAAATTAACCATTTTTGTTTTTATTTTCATCCCAGTATCTGGTTTTATTATTTCAAAAATAGGAAAATCATTAAAAAAGCATTCTGATAAAGTACAACAAGAACAAGGACATTTTCTTTCTATAGTAGAAGAAACTCTTGGTGGTTTAAAAGTGATCAAAGGATTTAATGCTGAACAAAATTTTGGTGATAAATTTGAAGCATCTACTTCTCGTTTCTATCAATATTCAAACACTTTATTAAATCGACAAAACTTAGCTTCTCCTACTAGTGAGTTTTTAGGTATTTGCGTTATTACTGTTTTGTTATGGTACGGTGGTCATATGGTATTAATCGAAGGTACTTTAAATAATAGTACATTTCTTGCCTATATGGGATTAGCTTATAACATTTTAACTCCAGCTAAAGCAATATCAAAAGCTACTTATGGAGTAAAGCGTGGAAATGCAGCTGCAGAACGTGTATTAGAAATATTAAATACCGAATCACCTTTAAAAGATAAAGAAAACGCTATTAATAAATCTAATTTCGAAAATGAAATTTCTATAGATGCTATTTCTTTTAAGTATGAGAATGAATATGTTTTAAAAGATTTTAGTTTAAAAGTTCCTAAAGGATCTTCGGTAGCGCTTGTAGGACAATCTGGAAGCGGAAAATCTACTATAGCCAATCTTATTACTCGTTTTTACGATATAAATAATGGTAGCATAAATATTGATGGTACTAATATTAAAGATTTAAGTAAAAAATCTCTAAGAGGTCTTTTAGGCTTAGTTACTCAAAAATCTATTTTATTTCATGATACTATCAAAAATAATCTTTTAATAGGTAAAGAAGACGCGACTGACGAAGAGATTATAGCAGCTCTTAAAATCGCAAATGCTTGGGAATTTGTTCAAGAAAAACCTCTTGGAATTAATTCTATCGTAGGAGATAGTGGTGATAAACTAAGTGGAGGTCAACAACAACGTCTCTCAATAGCTAGAGCCGTTTTAAAAAACCCTCCAATTATGATTTTGGATGAAGCTACTTCTGCTTTAGATACAGAAAGTGAACGTTTAGTTCAAGGAGCTTTAGAAAATATGATGAAAAATAGGACTAGTATTGTTATTGCACACCGTTTATCAACTATACAAAATTCAGATCTCATTGTTGTTATGCAAAAAGGAAAGATTGTTGAACAAGGAAAACACGAAGATTTAATCGCTAAAAAAGGAGTTTACAATAAACTTGTTACAATGCAATCACTTGATTAAAAATTATTCTTATTAATTATATAAAAGAGTCTTTGGGTATACTATTATTCAAAGACTTTTTTTTTATACTAAGAATTCCCTACTCAAAGTATTACTGTATTTTAATTATTATTCTCACCTAAAAAGCGAAATCAATTTTGAAGAAATGATAATTTTTGAAAACATCATCAAAGAAGTAATATTTTTATGCTCATTCCATAGTATTAATTATTGATTTAAAGGCAAAAATGTATTATCAATAAAAAATAAGCATAAAAAAAGAGTGCAATAGCACTCTTTTTAATCACACAAATCATCTTAAATTTAGGGGCTTATTCTAAAATTAAAATTCACTTTAAAACTATTATTTTGGGGGAAATAATAGCTATCTTTTTATTATTACAATGTAAATATACAACTATTTTTGATTAAAAGTGTTAAAATTCGTACTTAAACTAAAAAAAATGCACTTAAACTAATAATTTAACTTTTATTCCTACAAATTCCTACAAATTATAATTTTGAATTATTTTTTAATTCTCATTAAACCTTTTAACTTTAATAGAGTCTTATTAGCATAAAACGAACCAACAATTTAAAAACTACCTTTGGATATACAGGAAGAAAAATTATTAAAATCATTAACTTCTGATACTTGCCTTAATACGGCCTTTAACCAACTTGTAGCAATGTATAAAGAACGACTGTATTGGCATATTCGAAATATGGTTAAAAGTCACGAAGATACTAATGATGTATTACAAAATGTATTTATAAAGGTCTATAAAAATATTAAAAAGTTTAAAGGTGAAAGTAAACTCTATTCATGGTTATATAGAATTGCGACTAATGAATCAATTACTTTTTTAAATCAAAGAGCAAAAAAATACAATATTAGTAGTGAGGAATTACAGCTACAACTAGTTGAGAATTTAAAAGCTGATACTTATTTCCAAGGAGATGAAGTACAACTTAAACTACAACAAGCAATAGCCTCTTTACCTAATAAACAGCAACAAGTATTTAATATGAAATATTTTCAAGATTTAAAATACAGTGAAATTTCATCTATTTTGGAAACTAGTGAAGGTGCCCTTAAAGCATCTTATCACATAGCATCAAAAAAAATAGAAGCATATATAAAAGGATTATAATCATGAATAAGAAGAAAATTAATACCGCTGGTTTTGAAGTTCCGAAAGATTATTTTCAGAATTTTGAAGCGCAACTAGAACAAAAAATTAAACAAGAATCTATAATTGATATTCAAACTTCATCAAATGGCTTTCAGGTTCCTGATAATTATTTTGATACTTTTGAAAAAGTTTTACAAGAAAGAATCGATGAAGGGAAGAAAAAAACACCAATCATTTCTATCTTTTCTAGAAGAAATATTGTTTCTTTCTCAGCAATAGCCGCTGCAATACTTATTCTAATTATGATTATTCCTGTAAAAAATGGCACATCCTTTGATTTTGAAAAAATTGCTATTTCAGATATACAAGAATATATAGAAGATGGGGATGTTACTTTATCAGATACTGATATAGCAGCATTATTTGAAAACGAAAATTCATTACCAACAATAGAGGGTAATTTAAATAACGATACTCTTTTTGAATATTTATCAGAAGAAAATATTGAAAATGACATTTTAGATTTTGAATAAAATCTATTTTAATAAGAAAAAAATATTATGAAACAACTATTATTAATTATACTTTTTTTATCCGGTTTACAGCACGTTGTTGCTCAAAAAGATTCTCATAGAGAGCGTTTAAAAGCTTATAAGATAGCATATTTAACCGAAGAATTAAATCTTTCTCCTAAGGAAGCTCAAAGTTTTTGGCCATTATATAATACTTTTGAAGAAGCCTTAAACAAACTTAAAAAAGAAGAAAGAACTTTATTTGTATCTTTCAAAGATCAATCTAAAAATACGTCTATATCTGATCAAGAGGCTGAAAAAATTATTGACTCATACACTCGATATGATAAACTAAAATTTGATCTGAAAAATCAATTCTTAATTGACTTACGCAAAGTAATTTCAAGTAAAAAAATCTTACTTTACATAAAAGCTGAGAAAGGTTTTAATAGAAAATTAATGAAACGTTATAGACACAATCACTCAAAAAGGAGACAATAAATCATTTGAATTTCAGCATTGAAATTCTATTTTTACCTGCTGCAAAAGCAACACTGTCATTTAAAAATCTAATCGTATAAAAACTTTCATTACTGATTTTTTTCCAATGATTGCCTTGGTCGTTAGATATTGAAATCCCAGTAAAACCAACCGCTACAATTTCCTGACTTCCACTATTAGGAACAAATTGCACACAGCTTTTATAAACTCCATCTTGTTGATTTTCTGCTTTAACATTCCAAGTTTTCCCTCCATCAATTGTAATTGCTTTATTTGCTATAGATTGATCAGGAGCTGTGTAATCTCCACCATATAACATCCCTATATTTTCATCATAAAAATCCATAGAATATGTTCCTGTTGTATTTTTCCCATTAATCATAGGAGTTTCAAATACTTCCCATTGTTTCCCTTTATCTTTTGAAAAATAAACTCTTGAAGTAATTCCGCCTGAAGCTATCCAAGTTTTATCTCCAACAACTTTTATATTACTATTACTTGCTGCAAAAGCTGCTTCTCCTTTAATCACCTTAGGGAAGTTACTGCATGGCACTTTATTCCAAGATTCTCCACCATCTCTAGTTATTAAAATAGACAAACAATCCCCTATAGGATCTCCCATAGCTATTCCTTCTTCATCATTCCAAAATGTCATCGCATCATAAAACACTTTTTCATGCTTTTCTACATACACATTTTTAAGTGTTCCATTTTCTTTATTAATTTTAAAAAGTACCGCTGGATTGGCTATACTCAGAACAAAAAAATGAGTTGATGTACTAGCAATCGCTCTAAAACTAATTTCTTTTCCTTCAAACATCAATTTCTTATCTTGTTTTGAATCAAAAAAACACTCTATTTTATTATCGACGCAATTTTCATTAAAAGCATAATATCCATATTTCCCTCTACTTCCTGCATACATCAAACCATCACTACCGATTTCTAGTGCACGAATACTAATTGAATCATTTAAAACTGAAGTAATTTCAACCGAAGAATATTTGTGCGATTTTATTTCTTTCTTTTCCATACATGAAATACTCAAAATCATAATTATAAAGGGCAATAATAAGCGCATAACTCAAAAATCTATTAGGTTAACGAAAATAATAATATTCTTTATATACAGGTCAAAATTTATATTCTAAGGCATTTTTTAACACTTTATACACCTTTTTTTAGTTAATTCATTTTTTTAAAGAAAAACATAATATAATTCTCAGGCAAACACGTACCTTTGCTGCCCTTAAAAAAACATAATATGCGCCTACACAGGAATTTAGTATTTGCAGTAATTGATGGTTTAAATCAAATCTTTAATCAAGATGAATATGCTGATAAAGTTGTTCAAAAACTTTTAAAGCGTGATAAAAGATGGGGATCACGAGATCGTGGTTTCGTTGCAGAAACTACCTATGAAATTGTACGATGGAAACGTTTATATTCCGAAATTGCTGAAATAAACGAACATTATACACGTGAAAACTTATGGCGTATGTTTGCTGTATGGGCTACGTTACGTGGAATTACATTACCTGAGTGGAAACAAATTGAACCTACTCCAACAAGACGTATAAAAGGTCGTTTTGATCAACTAAGCAAAATTCGTAAGTTTCGAGAATCCATTCCTGATTGGATGGATGAACTAGGAGAAAAAGAATTAGGAGATTTATGGGAAAAAGAAATCCATGCTCTTAACCAACAAGCTCCAGTAATTTTGCGAACTAATACGCTTAAAACAAATCGCAAAAAATTGCAACAACTTCTATTTGATGAGGAAATTGCTACAGAGACAATAAAGGGCTACCCTAATGCATTACAATTAGTAAAAAGAGCAAATGTATTTTCTACAGAAATCTTTAAAAAAGGGTTGTTTGAAGTACAAGATGCTTCTTCACAATTAGTAGCTGCTTTTGCTGATTTAAAACCTGGACAACGTGTAATAGATACCTGTGCTGGTGCTGGTGGAAAAACATTACATATGGCTGCTCTTATGGAAAACAAAGGGCAAATTATTGCTATGGATATATATGCAAATAAGCTTAAAGAGTTAAAACGTAGAGCTAAAAGAGCTGGTGCACATAATATAGAACCGAGAGCTATAGAAAGTACTAAGGATATTAAAAAATTACACGGAAAAGCAGACCGTGTTATTATTGACGCTCCATGTAGTGGTTTAGGTGTATTGAGTCGTAATCCAGATGCGAAATGGAAATTACAACCTGAATTCTTAGAAACTATAAAAGAAACACAAGCAAAAATTCTTGTAGATTATTCTAAAATGTTGAAATCTGGTGGAAAAATGGTATATGCAACTTGCTCTATCTTACCTTCAGAAAATCAACACCAAGTCCAAGAATTCTTAAAGACTGAAGCTGGTGAGGATTTCACTTTTGTAAAAGACAAAAAAGTATTATCTTCTAAATCAGGATTTGACGGATTTTATATGGCTTTATTAGAAAAGAAATAACCCTCATTATAAATACTTTTCAAATGAAAACACAACTACTTATAATTACATTATTAATCAGCACTCTTGGCTTTTCTCAAGTTCCTGCGAATTATTATGATTCTGCAAATGGACTCACTGGATATCCATTAAAAACAGCACTAAAAAATATCATCTCAAATGGTCATGTAGATCGTGGATATGGTGCTCTTTATACAGCATATCAAACAACTGATACCGATAACTATTACGAAAATGACGGTACAGTATTAGATATGTATACAGAAAAACCTACAGCGAATGATTCTTTCAACTTCAATCATGATACTGATGGTGGTTCTGGTACAGGAGATGCTTGCGGAAGTACAGGAACTAATAATGGAATTGAAGGTGGTTGCTATAATAGAGAACATCTTTTCCCTCAAGGTTTTTTTAATCAAGGGCTTCCTATGCGAACAGATGTTCATCACGTAGTTCCTTCAGATGCTTATGTAAATAATCAAAGAGGTAATTTTCCTTTTGGTCAAGTAAACAATCCAACCAATACATATTCTAATGGTTCTAAAAGAGGGCCTAGTGCTACTACTGGTTATAATGGAACCGTTTTCGAACCTATTGACGAATTTAAAGGTGATATTGCTAGAGCTTTATTGTATTTTGCAACTCGTTATGAGGACAATGTAACAGATGCTAGTTGGGATAATCATAATAGTACTCCAGAAAACCCTCTTGACGGAAGTAACAATCAGGTATACGAAACATGGTATATAAATCTATTAGTTAGTTGGCATATCGCTGATCCTGTTTCTCAAAGAGAAATTGATAGGAATAATGCTTCTTACGATTTTCAAGGTAATGCAAACCCATATATCAATCATCCAGAATATGTACAGATGATATGGAATGCAACTGTTGATACTGAAGCACCAACCATTCCTTCAAACTTAGTTGTTAACTCAAGTACTGCTACTACTATAAATCTATCTTGGGATGCTGCTACAGATAATATTGCTGTAACTGCTTATGATATTTATGTTGATGGTACACTAAATACAACTGTTACTACTACTACAGGAACTGTAGCTGGTTTGACTGCAGAAACTACTTATGCTTTAACTGTTGCAGCAAAAGATGCTGCAGAAAACAGTTCTACTCAAAGTAACTCTATCAATGGATCTACAACTACAGCCACTTCTTCTGGGAGTGAATTATTTATATCAGAATATGTTGAAGGTAGTAGTAACAACAAAGCTATAGAAATTGCTAACTTTACAGGTAATAGTGTCGATTTATCTATCTATTCTTTAAAAAGACAGGCAAATGGTGCTGGAGCATGGTCTGCGCCGTTAGTTTTATCTGGTACTGTAACAGCAGATGATGTATTTGTGGTTGCTAATAATCAAGCGAGTCAAGCTATTAAAGATATTGCTGATCTTGAAACTACAAATGCTGCTTTAACTTTTAATGGTAATGATCCTGTAGGTTTATTTAAAAATGATGTTCTAATTGATATTATTGGAGTTTTTGATGGTGGTAGTGGAAATTTTGCACAAAATATTACACTTATAAGAAAACCTAACATTAATACTCCTAATACTACTTTTAGTTATGATTCTTCTGGTACTACTGGTGAATGGAATATACTTTCTGTAGACGATATTTCTGATTTAGGAACTCATACAATTAATCCGTTATCTATAAATGATTTTGATACAACATCCTTTACAGTATACCCTAACCCATCAAGAGACGGAACTATTTCTCTTTCGTTAGAAAATACAACAACATCAGTTTCGGTAAGAATTTATAGTATTATAGGGAAACTAGTATATCAAAATGATCATGTCAATGATAAAATACAAATTTCGAATTTACCTTCAGGAATTTTGTTAATGCAAGTAAGTACTGATCATCGAAAAATCACAAAAAAACTAATCATACAATAATCAAAAAGCGGCAAATATGCCGCTTTTTTTATACCATCATATTTAATAACTAGTGAATAACTCTTCTAATCATATTTCATTATTTACTAAATATAACAGATGAAAAATACTATTTTTGCAGGATTACTAAAAACAACACAAATACACGAAGCATGATCCATTTCTTCGGAACGAAAACAGATATTGTTTATGCATTACAAAGTAATGCAGAACTTACGACTGAAACAATTTCAAAATTAAACTGGCTTTTTGGCGACGCTCATAAAATAAACAAACCATCTCTCGATGGTTTTTTTATTGGCCCACGAGCATGCATGATTTCACCTTGGAGTACCAATGCTGTTGAAATAACACAGAACATGGGTATTAATGACATCATAAGAATTGAAGAGTTTAAAAAAACAACTCAATCAAATGATCAATTTGATCCAATGTTACTTCAAAAATATAATAGTTTAGATCAAAACATCTATACGATTGATGTACAGCCTGAAGTTATATTAGAAATTGAAGATATAGCTGCATACAATAATCAAGAAGGATTAGCTTTAAACGAAGAAGAAGTAGCTTATTTAGAAAATATTTCTAAAAAAATTAATCGCAAATTAACTGACTCAGAAGTTTTTGGTTTTTCTCAAGTAAACTCAGAACATTGTCGTCATAAAATCTTTAATGGAACTTTTATTATAGACGAAAAAGAACAACCTAGTTCTTTATTCAAACTCATTAAAGAAACCTCTAAAAAACATCCTAATGATATTGTTTCTGCTTATAAAGATAATGTAGCATTCATAAAAGGGCCAAAAATCACTCAATTTGCACCAAAAACTGCAGATAAGCCTGATTTTTATGAAGAGAAAGAATTCGAAAGTGTAATTTCGCTTAAAGCAGAAACACATAATTTTCCAACAACAGTAGAACCTTTTAATGGAGCAGCTACAGGATCTGGAGGAGAAATTAGAGATCGTCTAGCTGGTGGTAAAGGATCCCTTCCACTAGCAGGGACAGCTGTTTATATGACCTCATATTCGCGACTTGAGAAAAATCGCCCATGGGAACACGCTATGTCTGAAAGAGATTGGTTGTACCAAACACCAATGGATATCTTAATCAAAGCTTCTAATGGTGCTTCTGATTTTGGAAATAAATTTGGACAGCCATTAATTACAGGTTCCGTATTAACATTTGAACATGAAGAAGATGCTCGCAAATTAGGCTTCGATAAAGTGATCATGCAAGCTGGTGGTATTGGCTATGGTAAAGCTAACCAAGCACTAAAAGACACTCCTAAAACTGGCGATAAAATAGTGATTCTAGGTGGTGAGAATTATCGTATTGGAATGGGTGGTGCTGCTGTATCATCTGCTGATACAGGTGAATTCAATAGTGGTATTGAATTAAATGCCATACAACGTTCTAATCCTGAAATGCAAAAACGCGCTGCCAACGCTATAAGAGGTATGGTAGAAAGCGCCAAAAACTCTATCGTTTCTATCCATGATCATGGTGCGGGTGGACATTTAAATTGTTTATCTGAACTTGTTGAAGAAACTGGTGGAAAAATCGATTTGGATAAATTACCTGTAGGAGATCCCACGCTATCGGCCAAAGAAATAATTGGTAATGAATCTCAAGAACGAATGGGATTAGTTATAGGTCAAAAAGATGTTGATATGTTACAACGTATTGCTGATCGTGAACGTTCGCCTATATATCAAGTTGGTGATGTTACTGGTGATGATCGTTTTACTTTTGAGTCACAAACCAAAGGTGATAAACCTATGGATATGGACTTAAATGATATGTTCGGTAATTCGCCAAAGACGATATTAAAAGACACAACTATTATTCGTGATTATGATAAAATTACATATCAATTAGAAAATTTCCATGAATATTTAGAACAAGTACTTCAATTAGAAGCTGTTGCTTGTAAAGACTGGTTGACAAATAAAGTAGATCGTTGTGTAGGAGGAAAAGTAGCAAAACAACAATGTGTAGGTCCTTTACAATTACCACTAAATAATTGTGGTGTAATGGCACTTGATTATAATAGTACTGAAGGTGTTGCTACTGCTATTGGTCATGCTCCTATTAGTGGATTAATTAGTCCTGAAGCTGGTAGTAAAAATGCCATAGCTGAAGCGTTAACTAATATTGTTTGGGCACCTCTTAAAGATGGTTTAAAATCTGTTTCGTTATCTGCAAATTGGATGTGGCCATGCAAAAACGAAGGTGAAGATGCTCGCTTATATAAAGCTGTAAAAGCGGTTTCTGAATTTGCTATAGATCTTGGTATCAACATTCCTACTGGGAAAGATTCTTTATCTATGAAGCAGAAATACCCTAACGAAGATGTTATTTCTCCTGGAACTGTAGTCATTTCGTCTGCGGGGAACTGTAACAATATTAATCAAGTTGTTGAACCTTTATTTAAAAAAAACAAAGGCCAAATTTTTTATATCAATTTATCGAAAGATACATTCAAATTAGGAGGTTCTTCTTTTGCTCAGGTTAATAACAAAATTGGAAATGAAACTCCAACAATACAAGATCATAAAGCTTTTGCTAAAGCATTTGATGTTATCCAAAATTTAATAAAACAAGATCAAATTGTTGCGGGTCATGATGTTGCTTCTGGAGGGCTAATAACTACATTATTAGAATTATGTTTCTCAGATCGTAATTTAGGAGCTTCAATAGATCTTTCTGATTTAAATGAAAATGATAGTATCAAAGTATTATTTGCCGAAAATTCAGGAATTGTATTTCAAGCAGCAGACAATCAAATAGTAATAGATACATTATCTAAAAACGAAATTGATTTTTCTATTATTGGAGAAGTAACTTCCGAAGAAACTTTAGAAATAAAAAATAACGGAATAGAAATTGGTCTAAACATTACATCATTGCGAGATACTTGGTATCGAACATCATACTTACTAGATCAAAAGCAAACAGCTAATAATCTAGCTCAAGATCGTTTTGATAATTATAAAGAACAAGCTTTAGAATTTAATTTCCCATCACATTTCACAGGCAAAAAACCTTCTTTAACTAATCTTACATCCAGACCAAAAGCTGCTATTATTCGAGAAAAAGGAAGCAATTCTGAACGCGAAATGGCAAATGCAATGTACCTTGCCGGATTTGACGTTAAAGATGTGCATATGACAGATTTAATTTCTGGTAGAGAAACACTAGAAGATATTCAATTTATAGGAGCTGTAGGTGGTTTTTCAAACAGTGATGTATTAGGTTCTGCTAAAGGATGGGCCGGAGCATTTATGTATAATGAAAAAGCAAAGACCGCATTAGAAAATTTCTTTAAAAGAGAAGACACACTTTCTGTAGGGATTTGCAATGGTTGTCAATTATTTATTGAACTTGGTTTAATTAATACTGAACACGATCAAAAACCAAAAATGCTTCATAATAATTCACAAAAACACGAAAGTGCTTTTACTTCTGTAACTGTTCAAGAAAATAACTCTGTAATGTTATCTAATATGGCAGGAAGTACCTTAGGTGTATGGATTTCACATGGAGAAGGGAAATTTAGTTTTCCTTTATCTGAAAATCAATATCAAATCGTTGCAAAATACGGTTATGATAAATATCCAGCTAATCCTAATGGCTCAGACTATAATACTGCGATGCTAACTGATACTACAGGTCGACATCTTGTTATGATGCCGCATATTGAACGTTCAATTTTTCAATGGAATTGGGCTAATTATCCATCAAATAGAAAAGATGAAGTATCTCCTTGGATTGAAGCATTTGTAAATGCTCGAAAATGGATTGAAAATAAATAGTTTTATTTAATTTTTTATAAATTTATTAAATAGTGTTGAAAATTAAGAGTAATTACTTTTAATTCTTCAACACTATTTAATTCTCATCAAAATCAATTATTTTCCAAAGACTATTTCCCTTCTTTCTTCATTTATATTAGATAATATATTTATCTCCCCTTCAATAAATCGCTTTTTCATAATAGGCTTCTTCTGGATCATTAGTGATCATAAAAAAGTGAACCAATTGGACAATTTATAACTACAACTCATGTAGGCTTCACACAACAATTCGTCCTAAAAAAAATACAATTCGGTTATATTAAATTTATAAAAACATCAAAAAAAGAGACTTTTACAGTGTTCTTAAAAATAATCATTATGAAAACAGTATTAACCATATTTCTCATTTTTACATCCTTAGTCACAAACGCTCAATCTGCATATGAAAATGGGATGAATAAAGCTTTTTCTTTTTGGCAAGAAAATAAAATCGATGAAGCTTCTAATTTATTTGAACGTATTGCGAATGTTGAAAAAGATAATTGGCTTCCGCATTATTATGCAGCTCAAATAAACATTATAAAAACTTTTAGTTTAAAAGATGCAAACGAAATAGAATCTCGTTTAAATAAAGCTAGAACGAGTCTTAATCATGCCAAATCATTTTCAGAAAATAATGCTGAAATTACTATTATGGAAGCTCTACTATATACTGCTTGGGTCGCATATAATCCATCTGTATACGGAATGACATATTCGCAAAAAGTAGAAGCATTATATTTAAAAGCAAAGCAAATAGAACCTAAAAATCCAAGAGCAACTCTTTATCATGCAGAATGGAAAATGGGAGCTGCCAAGTTTTTTGGACAAGATCCTCAAACGTTTTGTAGTGAAGTTGATAAAGCTAAAGTATATTTTGAACAACCAACAAGCACAATTCCTTTTTATCCAAAATGGGGTAAAAATGAAGTAAAAAGAATTCAACAAAATTGTATTTAAGTTTTATTTTTTCATGAAATTCAATACCTTAAAACACTCCTAAATACGTAAAATGAAAGATTTTAAATCAACACTCATAGCATCTATAGGTATTTCAATTGTATTATCCCTTATTATATTTGTTTCTAATGGTTTCGATATAAATAGAATTATAAGTGTACGGTGGTGGCTCATTGCTTTTACATATTCTTTCACTTTATCGTATCTCAATATTTTTTATTTTAAATTTATCAATAAGCTAGATTGGAAAAATCAAGGGATACGAAGAATTTTACTAGGTGCTGCTGGTTCTGTTTTTATAACAATTGTTGGATATACTTTTTGTGAATTCACTTTTGAAGTACTTGTTTTTCAAAAACAAACTGCACAAGGGTTTATTAGTGACAAATCGTTTAATGATTATATTTTTCCAATATTACTGACTTCTGTAATCTCATTGTTTTTTCATGTTATTCATTTTTATAAAGCTTTACAAGAGAAAAAGGTTACTGAACAAAAAATTATCGCAGGGACTGCATCAGCCAAATTTGCAGCATTAAAAAATCAATTAGATCCGCATTTCTTATTCAATAGTTTGAATGTTTTAACGTCTTTGATTGATGAAAACCCACGAATGGCACAAAAATTTACAACTTCTCTATCCAAAGTATACCGGTATGTATTAGAGCAAAAGGATAAAGATTTAGTAACTGTTGATGAAGAACTGAAATTTGCTAAAACATATATGACTCTACTAAAGCTTCGTTTTGAAGACAGTATCATCTTTGATATGCCAGAAACATCTGCAAATGCTGAAGCTAGAGTAGTTCCTTTGTCTCTGCAAATTTTATTAGAAAATACTGTCAAGCATAATATCGTAATGCCAACAAAGCCATTACATATAAAAATCTATGAGGAAGATGGATTTTTATACGTTGAAAACAACCTCCAACCCAAACAAGTAATTAAACAAAGTAGTGGTGTTGGACTTGGAAATGTTAAACAACGTTATGCTTTACTTACCAAAAGAGAATTTTCAGTTTACAAATCAGAAACTTCTTTTATTGCGAAACTTCCTATTTTAACTAAAAAAATATCCATAAAAACTATGACAACATCATCTGTTCATTATAATTCTCAAGAACTTAAATATCAAAGAGCTCAAGAGAAAGTAAAAAAAATTAAAGAATTTCAGGTTAATCTATTTCTATATTGTATAATCATTCCTGGCCTAGCACTTCTAAATTATTTAACTACGGATTTTCTCTGGTTTTTCTTTCCAATGGCGGGTTGGGGACTAGGATTATTCTTTCATTATATGGAAGCATACGACTATCATCCTATTCTAGGAAAAAATTGGGAAGCACGAAAAATCAAACAATATATGAATGAATCAAATCAAAAAAGACATGACAAATTTCAATAAAAACAACGAAAAATCTAATGCTTATAAAAGAGCAAAGAAAAGAGTTGAAGAGGAAAAAGGATTTTATACTCATCTTACAATATACATCATTATTAATATCACCATATTTTTCATTAACTCTAATTTTTTAGATGAAGGTTTTCGTAGATGGACTCAATTTCATCTATATATTACTCCTTTCTTTTGGGGTATTGGTTTGGCCGTTCATGGTATAAGAGTCTTTAATAACTCTGCTTTTTTTGGAAAAAAATGGGAAGAACGAAAGATCAAAGAATTCATGGATAAGGATCCTTTTTAATTAACTATAATTTTGATTAAAATGAAAAATATTAACGAAGAAGAAATGTACGAACGCGCAAAAGCTCGCGTATATGAATTGAAGAAATTTTATAACAATCTATTCTCTTACATTGTTGTAGTATCTTTTTTGGCTGGTTTAAATTACTATACTAATGAATGGAGAAATCCTTGGTTTTTATGGTGTGCTGCTGGTTGGGGTTTAGGAATCGTATTTCATGCTATTAAAGCATATCAAATAAATCCTGTATTTAATAAAGATTGGGAAGAAAATAAGATTAGAAAATATATGGAAGAAGAACAACAAAATGGTCAACACTGGGAGTAATGTTAAATGATCAGCAACTAATTAATTGCAAAGTTTGTTTGCTGTTCTTATCTTAAAAAATCATCATGAAAACGCTTATCGTAATTCTTATTACATTTATTTCTTTTACTAATATTTTTGCTCAAGAAAGTTTTATTATCAAAAATGTAACGTTATTTGATGGCTCTAAACTTATAGAAAATACTTCTGTTTTAGTAGAAAAAGGAGTTATAAAGAAAATTTCATCCAATATCAATTTAGATAATACTATTGTTTTTAATGGAGAAGGTAAGTTTTTAATGCCAGGAATGATCAATTCGCATGTACATGCTTGGTCTACTATTTCTTTAAAACAAGCAGCTAAAGCAGGTGTATTAAACTTATTAGATATGCATGGTGTAGAGCCAATGCAGTCACAAATGAAAAAAACTAATGATAGCACAAATTACGCTCGGTTTTATGTTGCTGGTTATGCTGCTACTGCTCCAGAAGGACATGGTACACAATATGGTTTCCCTATCCCAACTTTAACAAAACCTATTGATGCTAAAAAATTTGTAGAAGATCGAGTGAATGCTGGTGTAGATTATATCAAAATTATTATCGAACCATGGAAACCAACAATTACACATCAAACTGCCAAAGCTGTTATTAACGAAGCACATAAACATCATAAGAAAGCGGTTGTTCATGTTTCAAAAGTTAAAGATGCATATTTGGTTTTAAAAAATAATGCTGATGGTTTAGTCCATATATGGGATGATACAACTATGCCTGAAAATCATTTACAGGAATTGACAGAAAAGAAAGATTTTTTTGTTATTCCAACATTGCTTACAATAACAAAAATAAAACGTCTTTATACTAATAAATCAGTTGAAGAATTTAAATTTTTTGATTCATTTCTATTAAATGAGGTTAAACGTTTATATGACTCTAATGTTACTATTCTTGCTGGTACAGATCCTCCTAACGCTGCTATTAATTACGGTACTGACTTGTATAAAGAACTGTTATTATTACACCAAGCTGGAATACCAGCTATAGAAGTTCTTAAAACTGCTACTTCAAATCCTGCTGAAAGATTTAATTTAAAAAACATAGGATATATCAAAGAAGGGTATACTGCTGATTTAATTTTATTAGATAAAAATCCTATTCTCAATATTAAAGATATAAACACCATAAATACTATCTGGAAATCAGGTAAAAAAATATCACTAAACTAATCTCATAAACTATGAATGTCATCATTATAGAAGACGAAAAACCAGCTGCAAGACGCCTTAGCAGAATGCTAGATGATTTAGAAATTCATGTAACAACGATGTTACATTCTGTAGAAGAATCTATTGAATGTTTTACTACAAATAATCATCCTGATTTAATTTTCTTAGATATACAATTAAGCGATGGTTTATCATTCGAAATTTTTGAAGCTATTACTATCAAAAGCCCTATTATTTTTACTACTGCTTATGACGAGTATGCATTGAAAGCTTTTAAGTTAAATAGTATTGATTATCTATTGAAACCAATAGATGGTGATGAGTTAGAAGTTGCCGTAAAAAAATACAAAGAACATCTACCTAGCAAACAACAGCTTCAAGTAGATTTTGAAGATATAAAAAAACTACTTGTTAATCCTATGGATCGTATCTATAAAAAACGATTCACAGCTAGAGTTGGTCAGCATTTAAAAATATTTACTGTAGAAGATATTGAATGCTTTTATTCTGAAAATAAGGGAACATACCTCCATACAATTGATAATCGAAATTATCTTATTGATTCTACATTAGAAATGCTAGAAAACGAACTTGATCCTCAACAATTTTATAGAGTTAGTCGTAAGTTTTATGTAAATATCAATCGTATCAAAGATATTATAGCGTATACCAATTCACGATTACAACTTAAATTACATTCTTTTGACGCATCAGAGGTTATTGTAAGTAGAGAACGAGTAAAGGATTTTAAAAATTGGTTAGAAAAATAATATTTCATAAAAAAGAGTCCAATATTGGACTCTTTTTTATGAAATATTAAATGAAAAGGGATATTAATACTCCCATTGTCTTTTCTTGTTTAATTCTTCCTCTGCTTCTAATTCGGATTGTGGTATCACTTTTAAGAATGAAGGATGTTGTTCTATTGCAAATTCTAATTTTTCAACTACATCATCAATAGAGTCGTTATCATAATCAATATCTAAAGGTGGTTTTATCACCATCGATTGCAAAATACCTCTTTTTTTAATTCGGATTCCTTTTTTATCGAATGATCTTCTAAAACCATCAATTACAATTGGTATTACAATTGGTTTGTATTGTTTTATAATATGAGCCGTTCCTTTACGAATTGGCTTGAAGGGTTTTGTTGTTCCTTGAGGAAAGGTTATCACCCAACCATCATCTAATGCTCTAGAAATATTAGTAATATCACTAACTTTTACTTGTCTCTTGATATCTTTACCTCCAGACCTCCAAGTTCGTTCTACTGTAATTGCTCCAGCATATGCTAAAACTCTCGCTAGTAATCCTGCTTGCATTGTTTCTTTGGCAGCCACATAGTATAAATTCATTTTTGGTTGCCATAGATATCCTATATTTTTTATAGAATCTACCCTTCCACTTAAACTCGCATTAAAAACGTGAAACATTGCCACTACATCTGCAAAATATGTTTGATGATTCGATACAAATAAAACATTCGTATCTGGCAAGTTTTTTATAATTTCACTTCCTTCAATTTGCAATTCATTAAAACCTCTATAACGCCTATGTGTCATAGATCCCATAATGCGAATTAGCCACTTTTTTAAAAATAAAATATGGCCGAAAGGATTTCTTTTAAATAATCCCATAGTTATTTATGTTAAAAAACAAGACACAAAGATACAAAATCATAAGACTTTAACACTCTTAAAGAGACTTTTTAGCTCGCTTAACATCATTGCAGTAGCTCCCCAAACCGTATAACCATCTAACTTAAAGCATGGTACCTCTATATCATTAGCATATGAAGTAGTTATTTTCTTTAAAAACACATTAGATTCGTCTAATAAATCAGTTAGAGGAATTTCTATTATCTTATCTACTTCTTCTATTTGTCGTTCAAACTTAGGTTGCTCATTAGCATATCCTAAGAAAGGATATACCCAGAAATTTGAAGGTGGAATATATACTCTTGTCAATGATTTAACAACTGTAACTGTTTGTTGCTCTACTCCTATTTCTTCCCATGTCTCTCTCAAAGCTGTTTCTTGATAATTAGCATCTTCTTTTTCTACTTTTCCGCCTGGTAATGCTATTTGTCCTGAGTGGACTCCTTCATAAGTAGGTCTTAAAATTAATGCTAAATGTAATATTTGATTTTTAGGATAACATAACATCATTACGGCTGCTTCTCTCGGATTTAGTTTATCAATTTTAACTTTATCCAATTCCTTTTTCCGCATTTCTGGAGCCATTATATAATGTGATGTTTCTCCAGGTACAGACATTTTCTGTATTTTTGGAATCAACTTTTTAAATGTTTCAAATGTCATTGATACGATTCTTTTTGAGTATTAGCTTTTTTATTGTTTTTGCTAGTTGTGAAGATACACAATCTAAGCAAAAAACAGAAGTAACTCCTAGTACTTCTGTTTCTAAAAAAAGTATTGAAAACAAATCTATAAAAAAGAAAAAAGTTCAAAAAA
This sequence comes from uncultured Aquimarina sp., assembly GCA_947498595.1. GTDB lineage: Bacteria > Bacteroidota > Bacteroidia > Flavobacteriales > Flavobacteriaceae > Aquimarina. Next base: position 50,555 of record CANMKX010000017.1, on the reverse strand, counting down.
AGAAGCCTTTTAAAGTCAGCAATGATAACTTAAAAGAATTCTTTACTCAATATGGCAAAAAAAATCCTGAGACTCTTGTACGTATTACAACTCGATATGGTAGTTTTGATATTAAGCTTACTACTAAAACTCCTATACATAGAGCTAATTTCATTTACTTAGTTAAGCAACGTTATTTTGACGAAACTTTCTTTTATAGAGTTGCCAAAGGTTTTGTCATTCAAGGAGGAAACAGTGATCGTACCCAAATGAGTCAAAAACGTTTTGAAATAGGTGATTACACTCTACCTCAAGAACAGCTTCCTGGAGTAACACATATACGTGGATCTGTAGCATTATCAAAACAATGGGTTGATAACCCTAGTAATCGTTCAACTCCTTTTGAATTTTTTGTAGTTGTAGCAAAACAAGGAGCTCCTCATTTAAATGGAGAACATACTATATTTGGACAAGTGGTAAAAGGTATGAATGTAGTAGATAAAATTTCAAATGTGCCTACAGATATTAGCGAGTGGCCTCTGAAAAATATTTTTATCAAAGCAGAAGTGATTCGTTAAGCTTATGTTTTGCTTACTTGAGAAGTATTTTTACCCAAATTAAAGTTTTTGTTTTTTTGAGAATTATATGAATCATACCGATTCTAATAATTTTCTTAATGGAAATAATATAATTTCTGATAATTATTTTGGTCAAGTTAGACAAATCATCAATTATTCCCTACAAAATCTTATAGCATACATCTCAAATTTACTGCTTATAATCAATTAATATTATAGTGCTGCAAAAATTGTTATTTCTATTAAAAATTAATCCGTTGTTCGTATCGATAATAGAAGTAACACTACGCATTCTGTGTATAAAAATTATAATCTTCCACAACTCTAGCAATAAACTTTAATGGCTTTTCTTGTGGATCAATTTCCATCACAGAAGCTACTTTTTCTGATAATTTCACAATAACATTATGATTTCCATGACGTCTAGCATCTAAGTAAATTGTTTTTATTTTTTGCATTTCGGCATCACTAAATACCGTTACTTGCGGATAATGCGCTATATAATCTTCTGGAATTTCAACAAAAGTTGTTTGATGGAAACGTACACGTTGTTTTTCACTAATTACTGTAGTTCCAGCAGCCATATCACCTAATCGTTGTCCTTTTCCTCGTACCAAAATCATAACAACGGCGACTCCTCCAGATACTAACGCAATATCAATCATACGAAGTAGCCACCTTACTAAATAATTAGAGAATACTGGTTTTGATCCATCCAATTTTGCTACTTTAATTTTCATTATTTTTTTTCCAGGCGTTTTTCCATCCCAAAATGTTTCCCATAATAAATGATATAAAGTAAAAGGTAGAAACAAAATCATAACAACTACCCAATCTTCTCCTCCAGCAGCTCCTGTTGCTCCTAATATAATAGCTGCAATAAATATATACGCTAATAAAATCACCCAATCAATTAAATAAGCAGCAATACGTTCCCCTATTCCAGCTACATTTTGTTGTATACTTACATTTTGAGCAGTTTCTATTTGAAAATTATCCATGAATTACGTTTCTTTGGTATTCTAATATTCTACAGATGCGCGAAGCAGCTTTTGTCAAGCAAAATAAACATAAATGGTTACAATTTGAAAGTGTTCTAGTAAATAATACTGAAATTACTCCTGATGACCTATCCAATTTATATATAGAGGTAACTGATCATTTGAGTTATGCTCAAACATTTTATCCTAATAGTCAAACACTTAATTATCTAAATCATTTAGCAGCTACTGCGCACCAAAAAATTTATAAAACCAAAAAAGAAAAAAAGAATAGGTTTTATACTTTTTGGGTTAAAGAATTTCCATTAGAATTCTATTCTTATCAAAAAGAACTCTTAATTACTTTTTTTATTTGCTTATTATTTACAGCGATAGGTGCATATTCTGCAGCTACAGATGGAGCTTTTGTACGTTCAATATTAGGCGATGCATATGTAAATATGACATTAGAAAATATCTCGAATGATGATCCGATGGCTGTTTATAAAAAAATGGGGGAACTTGATATGTTTTTAGGGATTACTATTAATAATATTCGAGTAGCTTTAATGTGTTTCACTTTAGGTATTCTTTTCGGGATAGGGACTGTATATGTTTTAATGCAAAATTTCATCATGCTAGGGTCTTTTCAATATTTCTTTTATGATAAAGGGATGTTATGGGAAAGTGCTCGTACAATATGGATACATGGTACAATAGAAATCTCTGTTATAATTATTGCTGGTTGTGCTGGTTTGGTTGTTGGTAAATCTATTCTATTTCCTGGTACTTACTCTAGATTAACATCCTTTGTTAAAGGGACAAAAGCAGGTTTAAAAATTGTAATTAGTACTGTACCCTTATTTGTTGTTGCAGGTTTTTTAGAAGGTTTTGTAACCAGACATACCGAGATGCCTGATTGGCTTGCAATTGTGATCATTTCATTATCATTAGGTTTTATTCTATTTTATTATGTAATTTACCCTAATCAATTATATAAAAAACAAATTCATGAACACCAACCACATCAACTTTAAACGAAAAAGAGATTTCGGAGATATTTTTAATGATACATTTGCTTTTTTAAGAGCAAGTTATAAGCCTCTATTTTCCATATTAACTAAAACATGTGGAATTGCTTTTGTTATTATGCTCGTTACTGTTGCCTATTATAATTACACTTCTTTAAATCTTACTGGAGGAAATTTTTTTAGCGGTATACAAAATGCTGATAATACAGATTTAGCTAGTCTATTTATAGCTTTATTTATTATGGCAATTTCTGCGATGTTCTTTTATTCTTTACTATTTGGAACTACATTACATTATATAAAATCATACATCAAAACAGAAGGAAATGTAAATCATGATGAAGTAATTCAAAATGTACGTAAACAAACTGGTACTTTAATTGGGGTTGCACTGCTTTCTGGTCTTATGGTTAGTTTCGGTACGATGCTATGTCTTATCCCTGGTATTTATTTATATGTACCGTTAAGTCTTGTTTTTGCTTTAGTCGTATTTGAAGATAAAAGTGCTTCTGATGCTATTAGTGATAGTTTCAAACTTATCAAAAATGAATGGTGGGTTACTTTTGCCTCTTTATTTGTAATGTCTATTTTGATTAGTATTATAGGTGGTGTATTCTCTATGCCTGCGATTATTTATGGAATTATTAAAGGAGTAGCGGCTGCATCTGAAGGTTCTTTTACAGATCCTACTATTGCTTTTGATTGGGTTTTCGTTACTCTAACAACAATATCATCTGCTGTCCAATACATTTTGTATGTTATTATGGCTGTTACTGTTGGTTTATTATACTTCAACTTAAACGAAATACAAAACTTTACTGGAACATTCGAACAAATAGATTCTTTAGGAAAAAACGATTAATTTGAAAACACGCATACTTCTTTTTTTCTTTTACATAGGCATGCAATCTTTACTTGCAATGCCTCAAGACTCAACCTCTACTGTTCAAAAAACTGTACAGTATGATTATAATACTTCACAGCCTGTTCTTCATTTTGATATGGAAACTATTGAAGAATTAAAAAGTGATGAAGATTTTAATTATATCGAAATTGAACAAACCGAAAATTTATGGACTCGTTTTAAAAATTGGGTAAATCAGTTATGGAGTCAATTAATTGAATGGTTATTTGGAGTAACCGAAATTAAAGGTTTTTGGGGTACAGTACTTAGCCTACTTCCCTATTTAATAATTGTAGGAATTCTATTTTTAATTGGTTGGCTCTTTATGAAAGTGAATCCTAAAGATATGCTTTTAGAATCTCAAACATTGCCTTCTGTGTTATTAACAGAAGACGAGGAGATTATACAAAATCAAAATATTGATCAACTTATTGCTAAGACACTAGAACAAAAAAACTATCGCTTAGCAATTAGATATTATTATCTTAAAGCATTAAAACAATTAACAGACAAAGATCTTATTGATTGGCAATCTCAAAAAACTAATATGGATTATTATAGGGAATTACCTAATCATGAAATACAACAACAATTTCAGGTTATTACAAAACTCTATGATTTTATATGGTATGGTGGATTTGAAGTCGATCAAAATACATATTTACAAGCTGAGAAAGAGTTTAAAAATATTCATCATTTAATTCAATCATAAAGGTGTTACAGAAGCGTTATAAATTTTTTATTTTCTTTATCATTGCTCTCATTGCTTTATTAACCTATCTTGAAGCTTCTGAGCCTGATCCTGTAAACTGGTTTCCTAGTTATGCCAAAACAGATAAAATTCCGTTAGGAACCTTTGTTTCATACAAAATGATCTCTTCTGCTTATGGCAAAAAAGCGATCAAAGATATCAATCAACCTCCTTATGAGTTTTTAACTTCAAAAGATAGTACTTCAGAAGGAGCTTATTTATTTATTAATAATTCTATTCAATTTGATGACAGCGAATTAAATCGTTTACTAACTTGGGTAGATAAAGGAAACACATTATTTGTATCTGCTAAAAATATAAGTAAAAATTTACTAGATACACTCTCTATTAAAATTGATCATCATATACAGTTAAATAACATCTCTACGCAACCAATAATCGAATTGGTTAATAATCAGTTTCGTAAAGACAGTGCTTATTTATACGATAGAGATCTTTATAATCCTTATTTTAAAAGTATTGATACAACCGAAGCTATTGTATTAGGGCAATCTCAAATTTATAATGATACATTGATTATCAAGCATCCAGAAATCAATTATCTTAAGCAAAATTTTGGTAATGGTACTATTCTATTACACACATTTCCTGAAGCTTTTGGTAATTATTTTATGCTTAAACAAGAGAACGCGTTATATACACAAAATGTGCTCTCATATATTGATCAATCTAATACTATATATTGGGATAATTATTACAAAGCTGGAAAAACATTTTACACAGCTTTATACATTTTATTAAACAACCGCTACCTAAAATGGGCATATTATATAATCTTAATAGGTACTTTATTATTTATTCTTTTTGAAGGAAAACGAAAACAACGAAGTATTCCTGTAATTACACCTTTAAAAAATCAAACTCTTGCTTTTACTAGAACAATTAGCTCTTTGTATTTTGAAAAGCAACAACACAAAGAAATTGTTAATAAGCAATATATTTTATTTTTAGATTATATACGTACCACAATTAGGGTTACAACGGAGATTATTGACGAAGAAAAAATTAATACAATTGCTACGCGAAGTTCTAATACTATAGAGGATACTCAAGAGATTTTTAAAGAGTTTGATCGTCTAAAAAAATCAACATCTATTCAAAAAGAAGATTTATTAGCTTTGTATGATTTAATTATTAAATTCAAAAAAATAGCTTCATAAAAGAGAATATATCTCTTTAGAAACAATTTATATTATATGGAAAACGAACAACAACATATACCTGACAATTCTTCTATTTCAACTACAGAAGAACAACAGATTAATTTTGAAAATCGTATTGATTTATCAGAGTTACAACAAGCTGTTACTCAACTTAAATCAGAATTATCCAAAGTCATTATAGGACAACAGGAGTTTATCGAATTACTTATCGTTTCTCTTTTAGCAAATGGACATGTATTAATTGAGGGAGTTCCTGGTATTGCAAAAACAATTACAGCTAAATTATTTGCTAAGACATTACAAACAGATTTTAGCCGTATACAATTTACTCCGGATTTAATGCCTAGTGATGTTTTAGGAACTTCTATCCTTAACATGAAATCAAGTGAATTTGAATTTAAAAAAGGACCTATTTTTTCAAATATGGTTCTGATTGATGAAATTAACCGTGCTCCTGCAAAAACTCAGGCTGCATTGTTTGAGGTGATGGAAGAACGTCAAATAACAATTGATGGAATTCGATATCCTATGCAACCACCGTTTATGGTGTTAGCAACACAAAATCCAGTAGAACAAGAAGGAACTTATGCTTTACCTGAAGCTCAATTGGATCGTTTTTTATTTAAAATAAATGTAAAATACCCTTCTCAAGAAGAAGAAATTACAATACTAAAAACACATCATGAACGTAAACTTGTTAGTGCTCAAGAGCTCATAAATACTGTTCTTTCTCCTGAGAAACTATTAGAATATAAAAATAAGACACAGGAGGTACTTATCGAAGAAAAAATTCTTGCTTACATTGCCGAGATAGTAGTTAAAACTCGTACGCATTCTCATTTATATTTAGGTGGATCTCCTAGAGCATCATTGTCTATTATGAATGCTTCAAAGGCATTTGCTGCAATTCAAGGAAGAGACTTTGTAACACCAGAGGATATTAAAAAAGCTGTTTTTCCTGTTTTACGTCATCGTATTATTCTTTCTCCAGAACGAGAAATGGAAGGTATGACTACCGAAAATGTTATTGATATGATTTTACAATCTGTAGAAATACCACGTTAATTTTGATTTCATTTATCAAATCACTCTATCTAAGCTCCCGTGTATTTTATACACTAGCCATTATTGCCGTATGTTTTTTATTTTCATATTGGTTACATTTTTTATACCCTATTGCATGGTTAGCATTATGGGCTATTATTTTACTCGTTCTTTTTGAAATTATAGTTTTATATAAAACTGTCGGTATTAAGGCTACACGTTTGCTTCCTGAAAAATTTTCGAATAGTGACGAAAACACGATTCCTATAAGAATTCAAAATGTATATGATTTTACTATTCAGACAGAAATCATTGACGAGATTCCTGTGCAATTTCAAAAACGCGATTTTTTAAAATCAAGTAAGGTTCTTCCTAAAAGCAATTTTGATTTTGAATATACAGTTCGTCCAGTACAGCGAGGGGCATATCATTTTGGAAATTTATACGTCTATGCATCTTCAAAACTTAGGTTTGTTAAACGTAGGTATGATTTTGACAAAAATGCAATGGTCAAAGTTTATCCTTCATTTATTCAAATGAAGCAATATGATTTTTTAGCTAATGACTCTAAACTAACACAAATTGGACTTAAAAAGATTCGTCGTATAGGTCACACAATGGAATTTGAACAAATCAAAGATTATGTTCAAGGTGATGATATTAGGTCTATTAATTGGAAAGCTACAGCCAAACATGGTAGTTTGATGATTAATCAATTTCAAGATGAAAAATCTCAACCTATTTATTCTGTAATCGATGCTAGTCGAGTTATGAAAATGCCATTTAAGGAATTAAGTTTACTTGATTATGCTATTAATAGTACGCTTGCTTTTTCAAATGTTGCATTAAAAAAGCATGATAAGATCGGTATGTTAACTTTTGCTAATACCGTAGCTAATTTTCTTCCTTCTAGCGGAAAGAAAACATATATAAATAACATCTCAGAGAATTTATATAATATAAAAACTAATTTTTTGGATGCCGATTTTGGTACATTATATGCACATATAAAACGGCAAATTAGTCATCGAAGTCTCTTATTATTATATACCAATTTTGAACATATTTCGGCTTTAAAAAGACAACTACCTTACTTAAAGGCTCTTTCCAAAAAACATTTATTGGTTGTTATCTTCTTTGAAAATACAGAATTGAATTCGTTAATCAATACAAAAGCGGAAAATCTAGAAACAATTTACGATCAAACTATAGCCGAACAATTTGCTTATGACAAAAAAGTGATGGCTTCAACATTACAAAAAAATGGAATACAAACAATTTTAACAACTCCTGATCAGTTAACAATCAATACTATTAACAAGTATTTAGAAATAAAAGCTAGAGGATTATTGTAAGATTTCATTTTACAATAATTCTCTTTCTTTAAATTACTTCTATATATTTCAATTTAATAAATGATACTTCTTTTCTTACCGATTACTAAATTCTTATCATTATAAGATACTTTCAAAAATATTTTTTTGATTAATTATACTTATTCAAACTTCGTTGGTTATTCAAATTATTATAGAGAGATGTGTAATTAAATTTATTCACCACACATTTTTTATACGTATTCATTTTTACATCTCATACATTAATATTTACAACTGAGCACCTTTTATTGGATCTTAAAGATTGATTTTTATACTTTTGAATCATCAAAACGAAACTAATTCTAAAAATTATCTTACATGAAAACTATAGCCTTTTTAATTGTATTATGTATTACAAATTTTATTACCAACGCACAAGAAACTACTAATGATACTGGTATTTCAATCACTGTATCTGTTCCAAATGTACCGGGTACTGATGGGGATGTTTATTTTGGATTGTATAATGAAGCAACTTTTATGAAAGCTGGTCCTATAAAATCTGAAAGTTGTTTGGTCAAAAACGGAGTAGCTTCAATAACATTTACTAATGTTCCTAAAGGAGTCTACGCCATTTCATGTTTTCATGATGCTAATGGAAATAATCGTATGGATTTTGAAGCTAATGGAATGCCTGTAGAAAGTTACGGTGTTTCTAATAACAATATGAGTTATGGCCCTCCAGTATGGACAGATGCAAAATTCGATGTCAACAATGAAGATCTAAATCTAGAGATAAGAATGTAATTAATGTATATTAAAAAGCATGATCAATATATATTGACCATGCTTTTTGGATTGGTTATATAGAGATTTTATTAATTCAATATTCTTTTAATAAAATCTTTTCCATTAATCTGTCCTTTAACAATATAAACTCCTCGTTGAGGTACTGTAAATAGCATCATATCTTGATTACGATTTGCATTGTAGGTTACAGAACGAATCAATTTTCCTGAAATATCATATACTTCTAATGAACCATTTTTTAATGCTGTATTAGAAATATTAACGACATATGTGTGAGTAGTTTTCTTATACACGCTTATTTCTTGAACTTCTTGTAATGTATTGTCAAAAGAAATTTCTCCAGCTTTAGCATTTGATTTAGGTGTTACAATAATATCTCTTGTAAATGTTTTCTTTTGATTTCCATCAAAATCACTTAAACGAATTTGAGATGGTGAAAAATTATAATTTGGATGAGAGAAAGTAATAACTCTAGATTCACCTAATCTTGCTGGAAATGAATAATGTAATCTAGCTTGCGTCTTTGCTCCTCTAATTTTCCATGGATTTTCTCCACTAAAATTAGAGTTTGTAGAAACGTATCCTGTAAAATCAGATCCATTAGAAAACTTAAAACGTCCTCTTACTTCGTTCCATACATTTGCATTATTAACTACACTACGCGCAGAATAGTTATTACGTTCATAAAAATCAACAGCCATAGAAGGTCTTTTAGCAAAAGAAAACCAGCTTTCTCTTAATTTGGTATGCATTAATGAATATCCATTAGCATGAGCTGATTTATTTCCATCACCATATCCTAATGGAGCATCTGTTGCAAAGTTATTAATCGTTAATAAAGTAGAACGATCATCTCCTCTTCCTGGATTTCCATTAATTAAATAACGATGCGTTTGCGTAAGTTCACTTACTTGACTTGCTGAAAAATCATTTTGCTTTGTAAACCCAAATTCGTAATGTAACCATGAAGGGGCACTACTTCCAAAATTCTTTTCAGATAGTACAACTAATCGCTTGTTACTAGCTATCATTTGATTTAAAGTAGGCCATAATTTATTTGTCTGAGACTGAACATAAAGATAGTGATCTATATTTGCTCTAGAATTACATCTATTACCTCTACCGTTAAAAGCATCATTAATATGATTTGTTGTTACTCCACCATCAATCTGCATGTGAAGTGTTATTATTTCATTTCGGTTAGCATCAAGAAAATCTTTTACATACTTCAAAAAGTCACACATTTCCATCCAATGAAAATATCCTCCTGCTCCATGTCCTAAACGCAAAAATTTACCTTTAAATAGGTTTGTTACACGTCCATATTGCAAATCAATCATAAAGCTACGTACTCCGTTATTTAATTGTGTGCGTATCGAATGTTCTTGATTTTTTCCTCCAGCACCTAAGTCGGTTGCTCTTATTTCTGGATTTTGAAAAGCATTGTGAGTCACTAGCCAAGAGACTTCATCATAGCGTCTACTTTTGTTTAGATCAGAAGATCTTTGTGCTACTGAGATGTTAAAAAAAAAGCATAAAAATGCTATTAGAGTAATTTGTTTCATATTTGTTAGTTGAGGTTAAATTATTTATTTTTCAAATATCTCTAAATCAAATAGATTATATCGTGATACACATCACAAAACAACAACAATCACAATTATTCTCTAGGTATCTAAAATACTAAGTAACAACTTGATAAATAGCTCTATTAAGCTCCTCCTTTTTTCAATATTAACAAATACTTAACGGTGATTTACACATTTTTAAGATTTTCATTTTCAATTATTTAATCACAAAAAAGAAGGTATCTACATATATAGATACCTTCTTCAACAATTATAAATTCACAGATCACTGCTAACTATCGATTTTAGTGTACATAAATCTTCTTTGAAAATTTATTTTTTCCTTTTTCTAAAATCATGATATAAAACTTGCTATTAGTTTTTAGATCAAAAGTTTCTTTTTCTTTATTAGAATGATTGATTTCTCCTAAATATCTTCCATTTTGATCATACATTCTAAGTAAACTATTATCCCATTGATTTCCTGAAAATTCAATTTCTAATAATTGTCCTAAACTATATGTTTTAATATCTTCAATTATAGTGTCATCTTCAGAGTTTGTATTTTCTTCTATAGAACTTAGTGTCACACTAGGAGAATCATTATCTAGTGTACTTCCCATTTGAGTTAACGACACTAATGGTTTCATTTTTCTCAATTGAGCTAATTCATCTTTTGTAGATTCACTTTTAGTCAATACAACATTTTGAGATCCTTTAGTTACTTTACTAGCTACTGGAGCAGCTCCATTCAAAATAGTAAGTGTAAATCCAGCTCTATTGTTATTTTCGTTACTTTCTGGAACTTCATTATTAACATCTGCTACCAAAATAATATGATATAATCCAGCTGCTAGAGTAGGTGAAAAAGTAATTGGTATATCTCCTGTTGAAAAAACACCTTTACCTGTACCTATAGAAACTCCTCCAATATATCCTATTGCTTGTTGATTAGCATCTGCTAAAAACACACCTACTTGAGATGCTTTGCAATTCATTTTTTCTGTTTCAACAGCAAATTTTAAATTTAAAGTTCCTCCTTGATAGATTGTTCCAGGGCTTATAGTTCCTGATTTGAATTTAAAATCTGGAAGAACAGAAATCGAAGTTTGATCATAAGCTAAAGGCGTAAAATCGATTCTTCCCAACACATACCACGTACCTGAAAAACATGTATTCTCTATTTGATTAACGGCATTATTCCCCATTGTAAAACGAGTAATACGTTCTCTTTGTATCCCTGGTTGAGGCGAATATGGTCCCAAGCCATTACCTCTTAATGAGATCTGTGTATCTCTTATCTTTATAACTCCACCTGACCCATCTTTCGTTTGTGATAAATAGAATTGCATCTGAGCTGCGGCAGCTCCTACTCCATATTTACTTCCAAACAATCGGTATTCGATATCAAATCCAGCTAAAGGGTCTTGGATTTGTGATTGAACTGACATATTTCCCATAGTAACTTGTGCTACAGAGGTTGTAAAAATCAGCAAAAACATACTTAGTACTGTAATTATTTTTGTTGTCATTATTAGTTAAGTTTTTTAATAATAATTCGGCACGTCTACCGTTTACGTTATATAACTTGACTACAATATTACAGTTAAAAAATTGCTTCATTATTCTACGATTCCTCATAAAAAAAAGGGGATAACCCTCCTACATTTTCTTTTTTTTTTAGTATCTTAAAGTGCCTCATTTATAACTCTCTGTTATAGCTATAACAAACAATTACACCGCTCGATATCACATATCAAAAACCCCTTTTTTATTTCTTTTTTCTTTTATTATTTAACATGATTTTTTTCGGTTTTAAACTTTAACTTTTTGTTTATTATTCTAAATCAATACCTCTAATTTTGTTTTATTAAGAAATGATATTTATCCTTAAATGATAGATTTTTTAGTTTTCTTACACCAGATCAAACAAAACCAACACTAAACACTGTATATCAGTTATTTAAATTTTAAATATTCTTATATTTTTTATTGAAGTATCTTCTCATTTTTATAATTTTTATTTATATAAACAAAACTATTTATTTTTCTTATCCTCTATAATTATTGTCAAAAGGCATTTAGTTGCTTTTTTATTGTTATAGACAAACCGAATTTTTATAAATTCTTCAATAAGTTTAATTAATCGCTTTATTATATTTGTCTACAATAAATAACAACCTATGACGATTACACAACTTAAATATGTACTTGCAGTAGCAGAGCATCAAAATTTCACAAAAGCAGCCGAAAAAACTTTTGTTACGCAACCTACTTTGAGTATGCAAATTCAAAAATTAGAGGATGAGTTAGATATTCTAATTTTTGATAGGGGTAAAAAACCAATAGAATTAACCGAAGTTGGGAAAAAGCTTGTACAACAAGCTAGAAATATTGTTAATGAGAGTGAACGTATCCAGGACATTGTAGATCAGCAAAAAGGATACATCGGAGGTGAATTTAAATTGGGAGTTATTCCAACTGTAATGCCTACTTTATTGCCAATGTTTTTAAATAATTTTATTAAAAAATACCCGAAAGTAAAATTAAAAATTGAAGAGTTACACACTGAAGCTATTATAGAGCGTCTTAATGATGGCCATTTAGATGCTGCGATTGCTGCTACTCCATTAGAAAATGAAAATATCAAAGAACGTGTCTTATATTATGAGCCTTTTGTAGGATACATTCCATCAAATCATCGTTTACATGATCAAAAGAAAATTGACGTTACTGATCTTGATATAGATGATATGTTATTATTAGAGGATGGACATTGTTTTAGAGATGGTATTATTAACTTATGTAAAACTTCTAGAAGTTATGAAGATGATCATTTTCAGTTAGAGAGTGGTAGTTTTGAAACATTAGTTAAATTATCCAATGAGGGATTAGGGATGACATTACTTCCATATTTACATACATTAGATATAAAAGAGAATGAAGCTAGCAATTTACGTCACTTTAATGAGCCTACTCCTGCTAGAGAGGTTAGTTTAATATATCATAAAAGCGAATTAAAAATGCAAATTATAGATGCTTTACGTACTACAATTGCTGGTATTGTTAAAGGAGCTATTGCATTTCAGAATGTAAAAATTATTAGTCCAGTTACTAGTTCCAAATAAATATATCTATATCAATAGTTTAGAATATTTTTTTTTTTTATGTTTCGTTAAAACTTAGAGTATCACTAAATAAAAAGGAATATTAATTTATTACCATTAGATAACAAACTAAAAAGAGCGACTCGTGAGTCGCTCTTTTTTATTTTAAATAGATTAAACAAGGTTGTAATTCTGGTTGTTGTTCTGTTAATGATCTTACCCAAATTTTCAATTCTTCGATTTCGTGAGGTAGTAATCTTTTAATTGCTTTTTGGACTTCTTTATTGAATAAATTAACGTCAAAACTTACTTTTTTAAGAACTGTTTTGGTATAATCAAACATTGCTCTTGCCATAAATATTTGGATTAGGGGTTTTAGATTAAAAATAAAAAGTAGTTGTAGGTTATAAGCGTTTGTTTTAATTATTAAGACATATAAATATACAAAAAATACTTCGTTTTTTTTAGTTGTTAACGGTGTTTTAACACTCTTAAAAGTTATTGTCTCCATCTAATAGATCACCTATACCTCCTAAAATGCTTCCTTCTCCTTTACTAGCTCCGCCGTTACGTGGCGCTAACGCTAAAACTCTGTTTGCCAACCTACTAAACGGAAGTGATTGAATATATACTACTCCTGGTCCTGTAAGTGTTGCAAAAAACAATCCTTCTCCTCCAAAAATAGTATTTTTGATTCCTCCTATGAATTCTATATCATAATCGACCTCTTTTGAAAAACCTATAATACACCCTGTATCTACTTTTAATTTTTCTCCAGGTTGCAATACTTTTTTTGCTGTGGTACCTCCAGCATGAACAAAGGTCATTCCATCTCCTTCTAATTTTTGCATGATAAACCCTTCACCTCCAAACAATCCTCGTCCCAATTTCCTTGAAAATTCAATTCCTACAGAGACTCCTTTTGCTGCACATAAAAATGCATCTTTTTGGCATACAAATTTACCTCCAAATTCTGTCAAGTCTAACGGAATTATCTTCCCAGGATATGGCGAAGCAAAACTAACTCTTCTTTTATCATTCCATTGATTATGGAAAGCTGTCATAAATAAGCTCTCACCAGTTAATAAACGTTTTCCAGCTCCAAAAAGCTTCCCCATTAACCCTTTATTTTGCTGAGAACCATCACCAAAAATTGTATCCATTTGGATACCATCATCCATCATCATAAAACTTCCTGCTTCGGCAATTACGCCTTCCTGTGGATCTAATTCTATCTCCACATATTGCATTTCTTCTCCGTAAATTTGATAATCTATTTCGTGTGCTGTCATTTGATTTTTTTTTAAGATTATTAAAATCTTATTGATTGATCTTCCTCTTATAAGAAGGTATATATTATCAAATGTTACAGAATTAAATTAATTTAACGTTTATTTTACACGGATTGTCCACTCAAAATTGAATTCTGAAACTTCAATTCCTTCTTCATTAGTTCCAATTGACTTCATCCAAAATGTTTGTCCTTCACCAGTTGCTATTGTTTTATCAATGGCGTCTTTTAAAACAGCTCCGTCATGACAATTAAATGAAATTCTACCTGTTGCCTTTTTTGTAAAACTAGCATTATTATTAGCCACAAGCATGGATATCTTTTTTCCACTAGTTACAATATGTGACATTACCAAAGCTCCTGTGCTTAATTCTGCTGCCATCGCTTGTACAGCAAAATACATAGAATTAAATGGGTTTTGATTAATCCATCTATGCTTTACACTTACTTTACAACTCTTCTCATTTATTTCTTTTACTCGTACCCCACTTAACCATGCCGATGGTAATTTAAACATTGTAAAAGTATTGATCTTCTTAGGAGTCATTTTCATGATATCTATTTATTTTGTTAGCTATACTCTTTTTAAGTATACTACTTTTCAAAAAAAATACCTAAAGACAGTACATAATAATATACTGTTTTTAGGCATTCTTAAAAAAAATGGATATATGTTGTTATTTAATTATAATTAGATTCTAAAATTTAGAATTTCATAATATTAATACCATAAACAGTACCTACCACTTATGCATCGTCCTGCATCACAGAATTCAAATCCAGAGGATGTTGTTACGCAGCAACGATTTCCTGTACCTGTACAACTTCCAGAATCTCCTGTTCCCATTATATCTTTTTGTTCATCTTTTTGTATAATCTCAATTTCCTGAACTTCTAAAATGCTCTTTATCATGATTATATGCTTTTTTAAAATTAATGATTTATTAAAGATACTGCTAAAACCAATTTTATGTATACGGTTAATAATCAATGTATTCACATAAAAACAGTATCTATTTTACTATTTAAACCATAAGTTCAGTATGGTATTAAATCAGTAAATACATACTTAAATAAAAACCAAACCACAACGTAAGATTTTAAGATAAGTATATATAGTAAACGCGGATAACTACAATCTATATCATAAAAAAATGTTAATATTTGGTACTATGTTTTGCATAATACCTTTTTTTATCCATATATTTGTATAAGAAAATAATATGTTATGGATTCAGCAATAGAAAAACAGTCAAAAACAATAAGTGCATTAATACACATATCAACGTTTTCAAAATATGTAATTCCGTTTGGTAATTTTATTATTCCACTTATTCTATGGCAAGCCAATACAAAAGATGAGTACGTAAATAAACATGGAAAAGAAGCTTTAAATTTTCAAATTAGTATACTATTATATTCAATCTTGATCGTACTATTGAGTATTCCATTTATCATATACTATTTTGCAAATACGATAGATTTAGACTTTCATTTTCATATCACAGATGAAAATATTTCAGATAATATAAATCAACTAGTAGGTTTGGGTATATTTGGAATTATAGCTGGTTTACTTATTATAACATTATTTATTGCAGAAATTGTTTGTGTCATACTTGCTACATCCAGAGCGAGTGATGGAGAGGAATACTCTTATCCATTAACAATTCGTTTAATTAAGTAGAATTCATGAATCACAAAACAATTAGATTATGAACAGTTTAATATCAAAAAACATAGCTTTATGAAGATAGAAAACACAAAAGCACAGATGCGTAAAGGTGTTCTGGAATACTGTATCTTATCAATATTAAGAGATGATGATGCTTATGTTGCTGAAATATTAGGAACACTAAAAGATGCTAGAATGCTTGTAGTTGAGGGTACTATTTATCCTTTACTAACACGATTAAAGAACGCGGGATTGCTAAGCTATAGATGGGAAGAATCTACATCTGGGCCTCCTCGTAAATATTATGGATTGACAGAAACAGGAAAATTATTTCTAAAAGAGTTAAACACCACTTGGAACGATCTACAAAATGCTGTAACCCTCGTAACCAAATCAAAAAATAAACAAGATGAACAAAACAGTTAATATAAATCTAGCAGGTATATTTTTTCACATAGATGAAGAGGCTTACTTAAAGCTAAAGCGATATTTAGAAACTATAAAACGTTCATTTACCAATTCACAAGGTAGTGACGAAATCATATCTGATATCGAGGCTCGAATAGCAGAACTATTCAGTGAAAAAATCAAAGATGAAAGACAGGTTATTAGTCTAGAGCAAGTAGATCAAGTTATTTCGGTAATGGGGCAACCTGAAGATTATCAAGTTGATGAAGAGATTTTTGAAGACGAACCACAAGCGAGACAGACAAATAATAATCATACTTCTTCTACTCCAAAACAACTTTTTAGAGATACCGAAAAATCGTATGTAGCAGGTGTAACTGCTGGATTAGGTCATTATTTAAGAATTGATCCTGTATGGCTACGTATTGCTTGGGTACTATTGACAATTTTTTCTAGTGGTGCATTCATATTAATTTACATAGCTTTTTGGATTTTTGTTCCAGAGGCTAAAACAACCGCTGATCAACTTGCAATGCGGGGAAAGCCTATCAATGTCAGTAATATCGAAAAAAAAATCAAAGAAGGATTTGATGGTATATCTGACACGGTAAAAAATGTAGATTACGAAAAATATGGAAAAAAAGTAAAAAGTAGTTCTGCTACTTTCTTTGATGCGATTGGTGACATTATCTTATTTGTTCTCAAAGTTTTTGTCAAATTCATCGGTGGTGTATTAATATTTATAGCTGGAACAACATTAATAAGTTTATTTATTAGCTTATTTACTGTAGGTAGTTTTGATTTAATAGACAATGCACCTTGGATAGAATATATTGAGGTTTCAAATTTACATAATACTCCTATCTGGTTAACAATGGTATTGGTTTTATTTGCAATAGGAATTCCGTTTTTCTTCCTATTCATTTTAGGGCTTAAAATTTTAATCAAAAATCTTAAATCAATTGGTACACCAGCTAAATTAACATTATTAGCTGTATGGATTTTATCGATCATTGGTTTATCAGTAATAGGAATTCACCAAATTACACAACAAGCATTTAAAGAAAAAGTAGTTACTATTGAACAAGAATTAGCTGTATCAAAAAACGATACTTTGCAATTAAAAATGGCTAATCCAAATCACTATATAAGTGATGTTCATCATAGAGGAGGGTTTAGAATTAAGAGCAATACTGAAGGTAAAAAGGTTATTGTATTTCGAGATATTGAACTTTTTATTAAGCCCTCTAAAATTGATACTATTGCTAAAATAACTATCGAAAAAACTGCTGAAGGTAATAGTTCTGACGATGCTCGTTCTAGAGCTGAAGCAATCGACTATTCGTATAAGTTAGAAAACAATACTTTGATCCTAGATGCATATGCATTAACCGATTACGCAAATCAATATAGGGATCAAGAAGTCGCTATAATACTATCTATCCCTGAAGGAATGACTATTTTTGCTAATGATAATACATACTCTTACAATAATTCATGGGGATATGATAATTTCCTTCCTATCTCTGGAAAAGAAGAGCATTTTTTAACATTACAAAAAGGCAAGTTCACTTGTACTGACTGCATCGATAATGAAACTGATAATCAATGGAAATATGATGATGATGAAACTGATCATATGGACACATTAGATGTCGATATAAATACTGAGGATGGTGCAGCCATAAAAGTAAAGGTCGATGAAGAAGAGATTATCGATATCAATATACAATAAGTCTAACAATATTATCAACTATAAAATCAAAACACAATGACAACTTTAGCCAAAATTTTAGTTACATTTTGCATAGCGCTTCTTTTTTGCTCTTGCAATATTGTTATCGACGGTATTACTGGTACTGGAGAAATTATAAAGAAAGAGAAAGTAATTTCTGAAAATTTCAATACTATTAAAGCTAGTAGAGGTTTAGATGTTATTTTAATTAATAGCAATGATCATAAAATTGTTGTAGAAGCAAATGAAAACCTACATGATCATATAGAAATATCTGTAGATGATAACGTATTAAAAATTACTGCAGATAAAAATATTTATAGAGCTGGTTCAAAAAAGGTATACGTGTCTTATCAAATATTAACTAAAATTATTGCTACAAGTGGTGCAGACGTAACAGCACGTCAGGTAATAACACAAGAAACTTTAGACATCAAAGCTACGAGTGGTGCAGATATTGATTTACAAGTTAAAGCTAATAACTTATCTTCTTCTGTTACAAGTGGTGCTATGATTAATCTAACAGGAAAAGTTAATACTCATAAAGCTTCGGCTACAAGCGGTGCTGATTTAAAGTCTCATGATTTGGTGAGTTTGGTTACTGAAGCAAAAGCAACTAGTGGTGCTACCATAAAAATTTACGCTAAAAAAGAGTTTACAGGAAAAGCAACTAGTGGTGCTGGTATTACTTATTACGGTCAACCAGAACGCGTCTCTGAAGATGAAAACTCTGGAGGTAATATTAGAAGAATGTAATTTTAAATTTACGTTCTAGGGATTAGATTACAATTGGAAAACAACCTAATCAATATTAATTAACTTATCAACCAAGAAAAACCTCTTTATCGGAGGTTTTTTCTTTTTTATCTATATTTTCTTAATATAATTCTCGTTCATCCGTTTATTTAAAAAACTGGTCTTATTTTTGAATAACATCTTATCAAAAATTTAAATAACGATATTGGAATATGAAAAAAACAATTGGATTTATACTGCTTCTTTTAATAAGCTTTACCTCCATTGCTCAAAAAAGAGAAAAAATAAGAGGTAACAGAATTGAACTTAATCAACAACATACTGTTCCTTCTTATACAACATTAGATATCTCTCATAATTTTGAAATCATACTTTCTGAGAGTTCTGATCCTGCTTTAGAAATTGATGCGGATAGTAATCTGCATGATATTATTTCTTTTGAAGTAAAAGATAGTATTCTTACTATTAAAACCTTAAAAGATGTAAAGCGTCATAAAAAACTAAGCATCAAGGTAAAATATCCTAAAACATTACGAAATATAACTATTAGAGATAAGGTTAACCTAACTGCAACTGGGCCTATAGCTCTTAATAGTTTGTCTATAGAAGCTAATGATTATTGCAAAATTTTCACAACTCTAGAGACTCAATTCTTTAAATTAATAACAAACGGAAAATCTATTGCTGATTTACATATCAATAGTGCGCGTACCGAATTGCAAATTAATGATGCTACAACTTATACTGGTATTATTACTGGTGAAAATGCAAAAATAGATTTGTATAATAAATCTTCTGCTAAAATTGAAGGAGATTTGGTACAATTAACGCTTCGTACTGAAGGAGATACTAATTTTTATGGCGAGCGTTTTTCTTTAACAAATGCCTCCGTTTTTGCCGAAGCTACATCTGATGTTTTTATTCTTGTTAATGAAACTCTAGATGTAAATGCTATTGACAAAAGTGAGGTTTATATTCTAGGAACTCCTAAACTATCCATTTCTGGTTTTGATAACAACGCTATTATTTACAAAAAAGAAGAAGGTTTTTCTCCTGGTCTTTTTTATTAATATATACTATATAAACGATGAAGCCGGATTTTAAAAATAAAATCCGGCTTCATTATTATTCTAAAAATAGAATTATATAGTCTCTACACTTGTTTCTATAGTTGCTAGGTAACGCTCAGCATCTAAAGCTGCCATACAACCTGTACCTGCTGCAGTTACAGCTTGGCGGTATTCTTTATCTTGTACATCTCCAGCAGCAAATACTCCTGGTAAATTTGTTTTTGTAGACTTTCCTTCGGTAATTAAATATCCAGTATCATCCATATCTAATTGTCCTTTAAATATATCAGTATTTGGCTTATGCCCAATAGCTACAAACAAACCTGTAATCTCAATATCTTGTTTTTCTTTTGTTTGATTATTCACCATACGTAAACCTTCTACTACTTGTGTACCTAGTACCTCATCAACTTCAGTATTATAATGAACTTCAATATTTGGAGTACTGTTTACACGATGTTGCATAGCTTTAGAAGCTCTCATGTGATCTTTACGAACCAACATTGTAACTTTAGAACAGATATTAGCTAGATAAGTAGCTTCTTCTGCTGCAGTATCTCCTGCTCCTACAATAGCTACATCTTGTCCTTTATAAAAGAAACCATCACATACAGCACAAGCAGATACTCCACCTCCACGTAAACGTTGTTCACTTTCTAATCCTAAATATTTTGCTGTTGCTCCTGTAGAAATAATTATTGTCTCAGCTTCTATTTGAGTAGAATTATCAACAGTAACTTTATGAATTCCTCCAACTTCTTTACTAAATTCTACAGAAGTAACCATTCCAATACGAACTTCAGTTCCAAAACGTTCTGCTTGTTGTTGTAACTGTACCATCATTGTAGGTCCATCAATTCCTTCTGGGTATCCTGGGAAATTATCAACTTCGGTAGTCGTAGTTAATTGTCCTCCAGGTTCCATTCCAGTATACATTACTGGTTTTAAATCTGCTCTAGAAGCATAGATAGCTGCAGTGTATCCTGCTGGTCCCGAACCTATAATAAGGCATTTAATTCTTTCGATTGTATCTGACATAATTTTACTTCGTATATTACTCAGTTGTAAAAGTAGTAATTTGATGAGAAAACTTACATCAAAACCTAATTTTGTTTCATTATCAAGCTATAAATATTCATGATATGAAGCTTTTAGGTTTCTTTTTTATCTTCCAATTTACTTAACTAAATAATCCCATAACTTTTTGATTTGATATTATTTAATCTAATCTACATCTTGTATTTTTGTCCGGGATTATAAGAATATACTCATGACATTATTTACAGTATTAGATATACTAGGAACTTCAGCTTTTGCTATTTCTGGGGCTTTGAGTGCTATGAATAGGAAACTTGATTTGTTTGGAATTTTTATCATTGCATTCGTTACTGCTATTGGAGGTGGAACATTGCGAGATATTTTAGTTGGTAACACTCCAGTTTCATGGATGCAAAATGGTAGTAATATGTACCTCATCGGAGGTATTTCTATCTTAACGATAGTCTTCAGGAATAAGATTAATTATTTAAAAAAATCATTATTCTTATTTGATACCATTGGTCTTGGTATTTGTACCATCATAGGTGTAGAAACAGGTATAAAAGCAAACTTAGATCCTATTATATGTATTGCTTTAGGGGCTATGACAGGTTGTTTTGGTGGTGTTATCAGAGATATATTATGTAATGAAATTCCTGTTATCTTTAGAAAAGAAATTTATGCTACTGCTTCTTTAGCTGGTGGAATTTGTTTTATGATTTTGTACCATCTCCATTTGAGCGAAAATCTAGTTTATATTAGTACTGCTAGTCTTATCATCTTAATCCGATTATTAGTTGTTAAATTTGAGGTTAGACTTCCTTTATTTACTATCAATCATAAAGACCACTAAAACAAGTGGCCTTTATTTAATAACTCAGTATTTTAATGTTGACATCCGTCAGCATTAAAAATAGCATCTAATTGTGCACTTGTATATCCATTAAAATATGCTGATGGATTTGTACAAGAAATATTTGTAGCATCAAATTCTTTAATAATCATTTGATAATTTAAAGGTGCATTACCATTCATAGTAATATATGTAGGCATTCCATTTCCAAACTTTAATGTATTTCCAGATATGTTTTTTAGAGGAAAAGCTTGGGTAACCGTACCATTAGGTAGTCTTGCATATAAATAGGTACAAGATGCATTAGTTACAGGTGTTTGAGAAACTACTGTAAATTCTAATTCATCTGCTGGCGTAATTAACATTCCGTTAGAAGATCTATTAATCAATCTAACATCAACATTACATGGATGTATATTATGTGTTATTTCATCTACATGATGACACCCTCCTCCAAAGAAATTATCTAATTGTGTTGGTGTAAAGCTATTTAAATACGTTCCTTGATTTGCACAATAATTACTCCATGTTCCATCAACTTCAAACATCATATCATAATCTAGTGATGTTTGTCCACTAAGTGTTATATATGTAGGTAATCCATTGCTATAAAGCACTTCGTTATTTCCTAAATCTTGTACAAATTCATGTACCTTAATTGTTGCACCTCCAGTTGGTCTAGTATATAATGATGAACAAGAATTTGCATTAATCACCCAGTTATACCAATACGTTGGTAATTTCACTTTAAATTTTAATACATCTGCTGGTGTTACTAATCCTCCTGATCCATCTGCACGATGCCCTAAAGATACTTCGCAAGCTACAATTTCTTTTAAAGGAGCTAACATAGAAACCCAAGTTTCTCCGTATTTGTTATATTTTTCATAATTAATTTTATACTCTCCTGCTTTGATAACAACTCCATCTTCTATTTGGCTTTTGAACATCTCTCTAGGTAAGTATACATCTTCTTGAATGACTAATACATCGCTTTCTATTTTTTCTGCAAAAACCATATGCACCTTATCCCCTTCTAATGTTAAATACATCCCTCCTATATCTGGATCTTTATGTGTATCCTCTATTACTTTAGGCACTTCATCTACTATTTTATAATCATGATTCCAGATTTCTCCATCTTCAGCTTTAAAACATACTCCTGGTCCTGTTGCACATGTTCTACTATATCGCACATCTAAGACATATATCCATGGAGGATTTTCTGTTGCTCTATTTGTTAAGGTAATTTCATTTTTTAATTTCTCTGTCGTTATAATTTCGTCAACTGACTCTTTTTGACAACTGCTTCCTAATGCTAAAACTCCTAGCATAAAAATTAATTTTTTCATTTCAGTAATGATTTATATGATTATTGGTTGTGCTTACTCTAAAGGCTTTTCAGCTTCCGCCACACTAATTACATATAGTAGAGCACGTTATAAACAAATCATTACCCATCATTTTCATTTATTATCAAAAAAAATCTCCTTATCACAAAAAAGTGTAAGGAGATTATCTTATTTTTTAGTTTATTTTACTTTAAAGTACTAGGGCAAACCTCATCTGTCACATTAATTCCGGCTTCTTTTATTGCTTTAAAACCTCCTGCAACTTCTACCAGATTATGGATTCCTCTACTTTTCAATATCGAAGCAGCAATCATAGATCGATATCCTCCTGCACAATGCACATAAAAAGTTTCTTCTGTAGGAAACTCCTGCAAATGCACATTTATAAAATCCAATGGAGTTAATATTGCTCCATCTATATGAGATTTTGCATATTCTCCATCTTTTCTTACATCAAATACTGGTATTTTATTTTCTTCCAACTTGATTTTAAAATCTACTGCTGGAATAGATATTAAACTATCGATTTCTTTCCCAGAAGCTACCCAAGCATCAAACCCACCTTTTAGATATCCAAGAGTGTTATCAAAACCTACTCTAGATAAACGCGTAATTGTTTCTTCTTCTCTTCCTGGTTCGGCTATTAAAATAATAGGCTGTTTAACATCTTTTATCAATGCTCCTGCCCAAGGTGCGAATCCTCCATCAATCCCTATAAATATAGATCTTGGAATATGTCCTTTTGCAAATATTTGTTGGTGACGTACATCTAATATCATAGCGCCAGTTTCATTCACAACGACTTCTAATTCGTCTGGTGTTAAGGCTTTTGTTCCTCTTTTTATAACAGTATCTAGATCATCATATCCCTCTTTATTCATTTTTACATTAAAAGGAAAATATCCTGGAGGTGGTAACAATCCATCTGTTACTTCTTTTACAAATTCTTCTCTAGTCATATCAGCACGTAACGCATAGTTCATCTTTTTTTGATTCCCTAATGTATCAACTGTTTCCTTCATCATATTTTTACCACAAGCAGATCCAGCTCCATGTGCAGGATATACAATTACGTCATCTGCTAATGTCATAATTTTGGTACGTAATGAATCAAACAACACTCCTGCTAATTGCTCTTGTGTCATATCTGCCGATTTTTGTGCTAAATCTGGTCGACCAACATCTCCTAAAAACAACGTATCTCCACTAAAAATAGCATGGTCTTTTCCATTTTCATCAATTAATAAATAAGTCGTACTCTCCATAGTATGCCCTGGAGTATGCAAAACTTTCATTGTTAATTTACCTATTTTAAATTCTTGTCCATCTACTGCTGTTATAGCTTTAAATGCAGGCGCAGCTTCTGGTCCAAAAATAATTGGCGCTCCTGTTTCCTTAGACAACGTTACATGTCCGCTTACAAAATCTGCATGAAAATGTGTTTCAAATATATACTTTATTGTTGCTTCATCATCTGCTGCGCGTTCTTTATAAGGTTGTGTATCTCTTAATGGATCTATAATAGCTGCTTCACCATTACTCTCTATATAATATGCTCCTTGTGCTAAACACCCTGTATATATTTGTTCTATTCTCATGTCTCAAAATTTACACAAAAGTAATCAATCTATAGTTATTTTTAACTGAGTCTTATCATACTCCTAATTAATCTTTCTTTTTTATCTTTTTGCTATTCTACATCTAACTTTTATCCTTATTTTTGCTTCCAAATTTACGCTCTCTGAATGAGGTCTTTTTTTTCAACAATATTATTAATTGCTCTTACTGCTCAACCTATATTAAAGGTGGGAACTGTATTATATTATCAATTAAACATTGATTATATCGTTGAGAAATATTGTGTTAACAAAGAGCGTCCTCAATTAAAATGTAATGGTAAATGTTATCTTGCCAAAAAATTACAATTACAACAACAATCAGAAACAGAAAATAGAAACGAAACCATCTTAATTACAGAATCTTTTATTCCATTATATTTTCAAGAAAATGATATCGATCTTAACTTTTTCTTATTTAGTCTAGGTGATATCAGTCATAATTGGAAAAATCATACCTTTTATTTTTTAGAAGTTTTATCTAAAATTGACCCTCCTCCTCGATATTTTACTACATAAATATATTATATCATTATTTTAAGCTTATGCAATCATTTTTTTGAATTGTAAGGTGTCGCCTACGTTATTTTATAATATATAAAGAGTTTTGATAACTCTACCACATATCGTTTATTATGAGTTTTATAGCTATGTTATATTTTACACCTAACCCGTTAACATATAATCACTTTACAGATACAATAGCGCTAATTTTATTTTCTATTTCCTAATTATAGGTCATTGAAAGTAGGTATCCAATCTTTCTATAATTCTCATTTTCAATTCCATTATTTATATATCTGGAAGTTAAAAAACTTCCATAGGGTTTTCTATGTCAAAAATTAAAACTAGAAAATCATATTTTATTTTTTAAACAATGAAAAAATATATCTATGTCATTTTATTAATGGCTACAACTTTTGTACATGCGCAACAAAATAATAATACTTCTAATTGGTCAGGATCGAGACCAGATGGACATGCTCCTATAGAAGTTATGGGGGATCATACTCATGGTAAAGGAGAATTAATGTTTTCATACCGATATATGTATATGAGTATGGAAACATTAAAAAGAGGCGATACTAATGTTTCTTTTGATAATGCTTTGTCTGAGTATATAGTTACTCCTACTAGAATGCCAATGCAAATGCACATGTTAGGAGCTATGTATGCCCCTAGTGATCGTCTTACGCTAATGGTTATGGTAAATTACATCTCAAGTTCTATGGATCATATAACTAGAATGGGGCAATTTTTCACAACAGAGTCTTCTGGCTTAGCTGATACAAAAATTGCTGGTTTATATAAATTTTATGATCATAATAAACAGCGATTGCATGCACAAATAGGTATTTCAATTCCTACAGGTTCTATTGATAAAAAAGCCATTACTCCTGCCTCTAGAAATGCTTTTAATAATGGAATGCGATCTACTCCTGATGCAATTTTACCATATCCTATGCAAGTTGGTAGTGGTACTGTTGATGGAGAATTTGCTTTAACATATTTAAAACAATGGGACGTGATGTCTTTTGGTGCACAGACAAGGGCAACTGTACGTTTTGGCGAAAACGACCGAGAATATACACTCGGAAATCGTTATCAACTAGAT
Organism: uncultured Aquimarina sp.; assembly: GCA_947498595.1. Classification (GTDB taxonomy): domain Bacteria; phylum Bacteroidota; class Bacteroidia; order Flavobacteriales; family Flavobacteriaceae; genus Aquimarina. Next base: position 23,894 of record CANMKX010000017.1, on the reverse strand, counting down.
ACATGGTTTGCTATAAAAGCTAATCAATATATGAGTTTTTCTACTCGTTTAAGAGGGATTCTTATTGAAGAAATCAATGGATCAAACCCAGTATTGAATCCTATGATGGTAATAACTGCTGATACTAACAATTCTGGAGGTACATTAATAAACTCTGGTTTTGGTATTAATTTTTATACTCCTTCTGGTACTTTAAAAAACGTACGTCTCGGTATAGAATTTGGGTATCCATTATATCAAGATCTTAATGGTGTACAATTAAAAAATAAAGAAACATTCACCTTGGGTATTCAATATTCTTTATAACATATTTTAATTAAAAAGGGATTTGTAGCATATCTAAATAATATGCTACATCCCCCTATATCCTTTTTAAAATTCTATTATTTAATATTATAGCAATGAAACATATATTCATTATGCTTGTGTGCTTTTTCACAAGCCTTCAATTTTATGCTCAAAAAACAACGTATACTGGTACCATAATAACACCTGAAAAAGCACCTATTAATGGTGCTACTATTTCTATAATTAATTCTGAGTCTCTTGGAATTATTAGCGATATTAACGGAAATTTTACGATTGAAACTACAAATATTCCTCCTAATATCAGCATCTCTTACATGGGATTTGTATCACAAAAAATTACTCTTAAAGAAAAACACACGATCATCCAATTAGAACCTAGTAATACTATGTTGGAAGAGGTTGTTATTTCTGCTAGTAGAGAACAGCAGAAAAGAATTGAAGTCCCTGCTGCTATTACTGTAATTACTGCAAAAGATATTAAAGAGTCTAAACCTTTTGGTATTGATCAAATTATAAACCGAGTTCCTGGGGTATTGATGGCTACATCTAGAGCAGCTAGTAACGAACAACATTTTACAGCAACACGGTCACCAATATCTACAAAATCTCTTTTCTTATATATCGAAGATGGTATACCAATTCGCCCTACTGCAGTATTTAATCATAATGCATTGTTAGAGATCAATACAACCTCTATTAATAGAGTTGAAGTTTTAAAAGGTCCTGCTTCTAGTATTTATGGTAGTGAAGCCATAGGAGGTAGTTTTAATTTTATTACTAAAAACCCAACAGCACAACTTAGTGGTAGTATTAGTACAGAAATTAATGACATTGGCTTATCAAAGGTTGCTGCTGAAGTTTCTACATATACCAATGATACTTTTGGTTTTTATCTGGGTACTCATTATGTACAGCGTAATAACGGCCCTATAGATTATAGTGATTATGAAAAATTTGCCGCAACTTTCAAAACGGTATACCACGTCTCTTCATCCTTATCATGGACCAATGTTTTTGACCTCATTGATTATCGTTCTGATATGACTGGTTCCTTAACTGAAGCTAATTATACCAATGGTAATTATTTAAGTTCGCAAACCTTTACACAAAGAGATGCATTATCTTTTCGTTTCAGAAGTAGTTTTCATAAAAAATGGAACCACCACAATAAGACAACTTTTAATTTTGTTTTTAGAGATAATAAAATGGATCAAAATCCATCGTATCGCATCAGGCAATTTAGATCTCAAGGGCAATTAACAGGTAGTGGGTCTGGTGAAGTAAATTCGAATCAATTTCAGAGTTTGGTAGGTCTTATTCAACATAAATTAGATTTTAATTTTGCTAAATCATCTTTAATCACAGGAGTTTCTATTGATTATTCTCCTCAAGATTATATTGCTCAAAGAACAGCTGTTATGGTAAATACTAATACTGGTCAAAACACTTCTTTTTCTATTAACTCTAATGATTTTATCCTTGATTATGAAGCTAATATCTTTAATTATGCCGGTTATTTTCAGTATGAAATCTCTCCTATAACTCCTTTAAAAATTACTGCTGCTTTACGTTATGATGCTTTTAAATACGATTATAATAATCGAGCAGATGGTATTGTTGGAGCTCAGGATCAAAAAACATCTTATACGAATATTGCTCCTAAATTGGGGATTAATTATAATTTTTCAAAAACTTTGGGTTTATATGCCAATTACTCTAATGGTTTTTCACCTCCCCAAACATCAAGTCTATATCGAAATCGCTTTGTAGGTGTTGACGGAGTTATTTTTGATTTAAAACCGAGTCGTTTTGACAATTATGAAATTGGTGGTTATTTTAATTTAAAAAAGAATCTAAAAGTAGATGTTGCTTTCTATCAACTAGAAGGAAAAAATAGATTAGTTACTCTTCGTAACGGTGATGATACTTTTTATAATACCAATGCAGGTAGAACAAGATCCTATGGTATTGAATACGGTGTTCAATACCAGATATTACCAGGATTAGAAATTTCTCATAACGGTAGTTATTCTCAGCATCGATATATAGATTTTGTAGATAGAGATACTGATTATTCTCATACAGATATACCGACAGCGCCTAGCATTATCGGTTTGTCTGCTATTAATTATAATTTTAAACTCAATAAAAAACTGAATGTAAATTTATCTCTTGAACATGAATTAATGGGAGCTTATAATACAAGTTTCGAAAATCAAGTAGTTACTGAAGTTGATAATGTTTCTACATTTTCTACCGCAACTTATAAGGGGCATAACATTCTTAATTCGCGAATCACATTTGGTTATAAAAACCTTGAGTTATGGGGGCATTTACTAAATATTTTAGATGATCTATACGCAGTTAGAGTTTCTTACAGCAGTTTTAGAAAAGAGAATAGTTATACTATCGGAAATCCTAGGGCTTTTCATTTAGGTTTAAAATATAATTTCTAAAAAAATATCCCATCATTCTAATTAGATTGATGGGATTCTATTAGTATGAAGAAAAATATAAAATTAAATATTTGGCTTTGGAAATGGCATTTCATTGCTGGAATAATTTCGCTTCCATTCATTATTCTTTTAGCAATTACAGGCGGTATTTATCTTTTTAAATACAACTATGAAAAACCTATTCATGACAATATTAAAGCAATTCAAAAACTAAAAAGTCCTATTAGTTATCAAAAGCAATTAGAATTAGCTATTGCTAGTACTAATAAAAAAATTCATTCGGTTGTATTGCCTACTAATGAAAATCAAGCTACTGAATTCATCAGTGGTAAATTTAGTAGAAAGATACGTCATTTTATCGATCCATATACTGCTACTGTTACTGGTAAAATAAGTTCTAATAATACGTTCATGCATACTATAAGAAAATTACATGGCGAATTACTATTGGGAAGTTTTGGTACTAAAATCGTTGAACTAATAGCATGTTGGATGCTTGTTTTAATTATAACGGGAATATGTATTTGGTTTCCCGTGCGAAAATTCAACATAAAGCATTTATTTTTAATTCGTTTTCGTAAAGGAAAACGAATTCTTTATCGAGATTTACATGCTATAACGGGTATTTGGATTTCTATAATGCTTCTAATTACTTTAGCTGGTGGATTGCCATGGACTGATGTTTTTGGTGGTGGTTTTAAATGGGTACAAAAAGTAACTGATACAGGATATCCCATATCTTGGTCTGGAAGAGGGATACAATCAATATCAAATAACGATACTCCTCCTCTTTCTCTTGATAAAATGATCTCCATTGGTTTACAACAAAACTTAGATGGAATTGTTACTCTTACATTTCCAAAAGGTAAAACCAATGTTTTTAGTATCTCTAATAAAACAGCCGATCTTAATCAACAAAAAAAAATTCACTTTAATCAATATACCGGTAAGTTAATTACAGAACTTACATGGAGTGATATAGGTGTCTTAATGAGAGCTCGCTTATGGGTTATGGCATTTCATCAAGGAGAATTTGGCTTTTGGAATTGGCTTCTCATGTTATCCATTGCTATTTTATTATTATTAATGTCTGTGGCGGCTATTCTTTCGTATTTAAGAAGAAAACCTATTTCGGATTGGGGAATTCCCAAAGTTCCATCTAAGTTTGTAGTAGGAAAAGGAGTAATTATAATTATTATATTATTATGTCTTCTTCTTCCATTATTTGGGATTAGTGTAATCCTTATTATACTATCGAATCAAGTATTAAAATATTATTATAAAAAATTAAATCAACCAAATTAAAATTAAATATATCACTATGAAATCTATTACTAAAATACTTCCGTTATTTATAGGGTTACTACTTATCGTTTCTTGTAACTCTTTATCTAAAGAAGAACAAGAATATGATGTTATCATGCAAAATGTTATCAATGTTCATGATGAGGTAATGCCAAAGATGGGAGAACTCAGTTCATTGATTAAATCTTTGGAAAATAAAAAAGACACAACTACTCTAGGTAAAACATATGCTAAAGCTCAACTTGATCTAAAAAGCTCTTATGATTTTATGATGAATTGGATGAGCGATTTCAGTACAAAATTCCCATATGATGAAAAGGTTAAAAAAGAAAATGTAGCTGCTAAAATAATACTTCTAAAAGAAGAAGAAATTGAGGTTAACAAATTAAAAAATCAAATCAATTCAAGTATTAAAAACGCTAAAGAATTATTGCAACAGTAGTATTGTCTGGTAGTCTTTTTTATAAAAATACCTTATTTTAGCGTCTAATTAACTAGCATCTATTTAGCCCCTGTTTTTTAAAACACCAAAATTCAGGTAATATAACCCAATTGATCTTATGAAAAAGAACATATTACTTATTGCATTGTTAACCTGCACAATCTTACCTTCTTTTGCTCAAAGAAAAAAAGATTTGATTGCTGAAATTGAAAAACTTAGACAAGAAATCACTGTTATTAAAGGTGATTTAAACTCTGCTCAAAAGAAAGAAAAAATTAGTCAAGAACGCGTAAAGGTTAGTGAGCAAGAATTATCAGATTTAAGAGAGACAAATTCAAAACTTTTACAAAACATTTCTAGTTTCACTACTATTTCTAAACAAAAAGCAGATAATCTTGGTTCTTCTCTAGAGAGTTTAAAAGAAAAAGATAGACAACTAAATACGATTAATAAAGCCATTAGTACTACCGATTCTACTAAACTTGCTGTTTTGACTGCTTTTAAAGGTGCTATAAGTAGTGCTGCAGGAAATGAAGCTTCTATCGGAATTCAAAATGGAATTGTTACCATAGTCTTAACCGATAATTATTTATTTGAAGAAGGAGATACTTATGTTATTACCGAAAAAGCTAAATCTGTTATTGAAGGAATAGCTAAAGCTTTAAATAACAATCCTGATTTAACAATTATTGTTGAAGGAAATAGTAATGCTATCGAATTTAAAAGTGAAGAAATTGTTGACAATTGGGATTTAAGCGCAAAACGCGCTACTTCTGTTATTCGTATGTTACAAAACGATTTTGAAGTAGCTCCTAAACGCTTAGAAGCTGTTGGTAAAAGCGAATATAATACTGATAAAATAGATACTGTTACACGTATTAGTATCAATCCAAAATTTGACGAATTTTATACGTTAATTAAGGAAAACATGAAAAACGCTGTTAAAGAATAACAGTACTAATAAACACTTTAAAAAAGGACAATAATGAAATTCATTATTGTCCTTTTTTAATAAAATGCATATCATTCTATTTTTACAATTACATCTAATTCTTTTTTTAAGTTTTCAAGTATTTCCATCGGTATCTTAGTGGCACATTCAATAACAGAATTGTCTGCTTCAATTATTAAAATCCCCATCATATCTTCTTTGTATCCAATTGAGTCTATTATAAAAGTAATTTTGGTTAGATCATCATACGTTTTCACTTTATCTTTAAACCATCCATAATCAGCTTCATACGAAATTCTACTTTCTTGAAAATGCACCTTTTCGACCCCATAAGTATTCCACAAAGCGACTCGTAATACATAAAAGCCCATAAGTCCAAAAGCTCCTATCATAAATATATAACCTATATGAAACTCTTCTCTATTTTTTATAGAGATTATCACCCCTGTAATTGGCATGATGAAAAAAAGAGCAGAAAGCAAAAACATAGCACATTTTATCAATATTGGCGCTTTTTTTACATTCATGATTAGTGTTTTATCTTTTATACTATAATGCTTCATATTATACTTCGTATTATAAAAATTCAAAACCTACATACAAAAATATAACTCTTAATAACGATCCTTTTAAATACAATCATAATTCTTCTTAGTGTACTTAAAGTTTAAGTATGTAACTCAAGTTACAGACTCGTATCTAATTACGTTTTATTTTTATCCTAAAATACATCTTATGTGGTTTAGAAACACCAAGCTTTACAGTATCTTATTTTTAAAATGCCCGCAATGTCATCAAGGAGCGTTTTTAGAAAATTCTCCATATCAACTTCGATCTTTTAACAAAGTAAAAGAGCACTGTCCTAAATGCAATCTCAAATATAGTATTGAACCTAGTTTTTATTATGGGTCTATGTATGTCTCTTATGCTGTAGGCATTGCGTGTAGTGTTGCTATTTTCTTGATAACTCAATGGATTGGGATTACATTTAGTTTACTAGAATCCTTTATTACTATTGTATTTTCTCTTATCTTGTTAATGCCATATATTGGAGCTATTTCTAAAGCTATATGGGCTAATTTATTTTTTAATTTCAACAAAAAAATAGCGACTCAAATACGTCAAAATAGCTAATGATTAATCTACTAAAATCCTCTTACGGTACTCTTTTCGAGGAAGCTTTACTTCAAGAAATTATACAAATAGGTACTTTTAAAGAAGTTCCTATAGGTTATAAACTTATCGAAATTGGTGATTATATCAAAAGTGTTCCTCTATTAATTAGTGGAGCTGTAAAAGTATTAAGAGAAGATAAAGAAGGGGATGAACTTCTTTTGTATTATCTAGAACAAGGTGATACTTGTTCTTTTACGATGTCTTGTTGTATGGGACAAACCAAAAGCGAAATTAGAGCCATTGCAGAAATGGATACAACTATCATAATGATTCCTATTCGTAAAATTGAAGAATGGACAACTCTATATAAATCATGGAGGCATTTCGTTTTTGAGAGTTATCATAATCGCTTATACGAATTACTGACTACCTTGGATAGCATTGCTTTTGATCAAATGGACCAACGTCTAATTCATTATTTAAAAGAAAAAAGTAGGATCAATCACGATGCTATCATTCATAATACACATCAAGAAATCGCCTACGAATTACATACATCAAGAGTTGTTATCTCTAGGCTTTTGAAAAAACTAGAACAAAAAGGTAAAATTTCATTGCATAGAAATTATCTAGAAATAGTAAACTTATAATCGTTATGTAACTCAAGTAGCTGTAAAAAATAATAGAGCGCTATACTTTCGTTAACAATTAAATTATTTGTTATGGAAATTGCTCAAATTACGGGATACTTAGGAGCTTTAGTGATCGGGATTGTATTAGGCTTAATTGGTGGAGGTGGTTCTATACTTACTGTTCCTATACTTGTTTATATCTTACATATTAATCCTATAACTGCTACTGCTTATTCTTTATTTGTTGTTGGAGTTTCTGCTAGTGTAGGAGCTCTAAAAAATGTTCAAAAAGGATTGGTTGATTTTAAAACTGCTATTGTTTTTTCTATTCCTGCATTTATTACTGTTTATTGTACTCGTAAATTTTTAATTCCTGCTTTACCTAATGTTTTATTTAGTATTTCTGATTTTTTAATTACTAAAGAAATCGGTATCATGATACTCTTTGGTACTATTATGTTATTAGCTGCATTTGCTATGATTAAAGTACGTTCTAAAAATTGTGAGGATACACAATCTATAATTACTTACAATTATCCTCTCATCATTATAGAAGGTATTCTAGTAGGTGTTCTTACTGGAATTGTTGGGGCTGGCGGTGGATTTTTGATCATTCCTGCTCTAGTAATTCTCGCTAAACTTCCCATGAAAAAGGCTATTGCAACTTCGTTATTTATCATTGCTATTAAATCGTTAATTGGTTTTATAGGAGATATACAAAATCAAATTTTAGATTGGAATTTCTTAGTCATCTTTACTACAATTGCTGTTGTTGGTATTTTTATAGGTTTACGTATTTCTACTTATATCGAAGGTAATAAACTCAAAAAAATATTTGGTTGGTTTGTACTCATCATGGCACTCTATATTATTTATAAAGAATCTTCTTCTTATGTAACCTAAGTAACTGACTAACTATCAACTCCAGTGTATTTTTATCTCATCATACATTAAAACATATATTCATGAAAATTGAACAAATATACACCGGTTGTTTATCACATGCTGCCTATTACATAGAGAGTAACGGTGAAGCTGCCATTTTTGATCCCTTACGAGAAGTACAACCTTATATCAATAAAGCTTCTAAAGATCAAGCTGTTATCAAATACGTTTTCGAAACTCATTTTCATGCAGATTTTGTTAGTGGCCACTTAGATCTTTATAAAAAAACAGGAGCTACTATTGTATTTGGTCCTTTGGCTGCTCCTCAATATGATGCAGTTATTGCAGAAGATTATCAAGAGTTTACTGTTGGTAATTATACTATTAAGGTATTACATACTCCAGGTCATACCATGGAAAGTACCTCTTACTTATTAATAGATGAAACAGGTAAAAAGCATGGTATTATTACAGGAGATACTTTATTTATAGGTGATGTAGGTAGACCTGATCTTGCGCAACATCTAGTTTCAGATTTAACTCAAGAAAAATTAGCAGCACATTTATATGATTCTTTACGTACTAAAATCATGACCTTGCCTGATCATTTAATTATTTATCCAAATCATGGGGCTGGCTCTGCTTGTGGTAAAATGATGAGTAAAGAAACTACAGATACATTGGGGCATCAAAAAAAAGTGAATTATGCATTAAGACCAGATATGTCAAAAGAAGAATTTATTAATGCTGTACTAAATGGATTAACTCCTCCTCCTAATTACTTTCCGCAAAATGTACTTATGAATGTCAAAGGATATGAAAGCTTAGATCAAATATTGAAGAGAGCTGTACAGCCATTATCTCCTGAGGATTTTGAAAATATAGCGACTACTACCGATGCTATTATTTTAGATGTTAGACATCAAGATGATTTTGCTCAAGGTCATATACCTCGTTCTATTTTTATAGGATTAAATGGCAATTTTGCTACTTGGGCAGGAGCTATGATTGCAAACGTACAACAACCTTTACTCATAATAACTCCAGAAGGTAAAGAAAAAGAAACAGTCACTCGCTTATCCAGAGTTGGTTTTGACCATGTTTTAGGTTATTTAAACGGTGGTTTTACAGCTTGGAAAAAAGCTTCTAAAGAATTTGATAGTGTTAATACTCTTACTGCTAATTTATTAAAACAGCAACAATATCCTATTTATGATGTTCGAAAAGAATCAGAATATACATCTCAACATTTAATAGGTGCAATACATACTCCGTTACTTTACCTTAACGACTATATAACTCATTACCCTTCTAGTCCGTTTTATATTTATTGTGCTGGTGGTTATCGCTCTATGATTGCTATTTCTATATTAAAAAGTAGAGGTATCCATAATGTAATTGATATTACTGGTGGTTTTAATGCTATTAAAAACCATTCTTTAATGATTTCTGAAATCAATCCCCTTTAATAGTCCCTAATCTTGTATGGAGAGTGTTGCATTTAAGGCTTCACTCTCTTTTTAAATTATTTATAATATGTCATTTTTCACTTCTCTATTTACAAAAAAAAAGAAATCAACAACAACCGTTACAATTCTTAATCCTACTGATTTTAAAACTGCAATTAATTCAAAAAAAGTACTTTTAATAGATGTTAGAACTTCAAACGAATACCATGCTGGACATATCAACAAAGCAATCTCATTAGATTATTTTAAGCAACGCCCTTTTTTAGAATTTATAAATCAATTAGACAAGGAACTTCCTATATACCTGTATTGTCGTTCTGGTAATCGTAGCAAACGAGCTGCTAAACAATTATCTCGTCTTGGGTTTCTATATATTTATGATTTACGTGGTGGGTATCTTGCTTGGGTATAAAAGATTCCTATTCCCTCTTCTTAATTCTTTTGATTTTATAGTCTTTATGTAACTTAGGTTACATGTTTATCCACAGAATACACTTAGCTTTAAACTACTTAAAAAATCATTATGAAATCACACTATCAAATTTTGATTATTGGAGGGGGAACAGGAGGAATTATGACTGCATCTAGTTTATTATCTAAAAATAAGAAACTAGATATCGCCATTGTTGAGCCTTCTCAAACTCATTATTATCAACCTGCATGGACACTAGTGGGGGCTGGTGCTTATACTTTCTCAAAAACAGCAAAGCCTACTGCAAAGGTAATCCCTAGTGGAGTTACTTGGATCCAAACTCATGCTACACGACTGGATCCTGACAATAATAGCATAACAACAGAATCAATTGGTATTCTAACATATGATTACTTAGTTATTGCTACTGGACTTGTTATGGAACCTTCTCTTATAGATGGACTTCCTAAAGCATTAAAAAATGGTATTGCTTGTAGTAATTATATAAATCCTAAATATACATGGGAATTATTACAAAATTTTAAAGGTGGAAACGCTATTTTTACACAACCTACAACTCCTATTAAATGCGGAGGAGCTCCGCAAAAGATAGCATACCTAGCAGCAGATTATTTTAGAAAAAAAAGAATTACTTCAAAAACAAACACTGTTTTTGCTACTCCGGGTTCTGTTATTTTTGGTGTGAAACCAATAAGAGAAACTTTAATGTCTGTTATTGATCGATATCAAATTCACTTTAAGCCTAATTACGCTCTTATAAAGATTGATTCTGAAAATAAAATCATTCATTTTAAATATACTGGGGAAGAAGAAAATGAATGTATTCTTACAAAAGACAATACGTTACAAGAAGCAACTATTGGAGAGACTACAATTACAATGCCTTTTGATTTACTTCATATAGCTCCGCCACAAGCTGCACCTAAATTTATTCGAAATTCTATCTTAGCTAACGATACAGGTTGGTTAGATATAGACCAATATTCGCTTCAACATAAATCTTTTTCTAATATTTTTGGAATAGGTGACGTAGCTGGATTACCTACAGCCAAAACTGGAGCTGCTATACGAAAACAAACTCCCGTACTTGTCCATAATATTTTACAATTAATTGAATTTAATAAAAATCCTCAGCAACATTATAACGGTTACTCTTCTTGTCCTTTAGTTACTAGTTATAATAAAATGGTTTTAGCCGAATTTGATTATTCTGGAAATTTTACTCCTGATCCTAAACTAAAGAGGATGCTTCTTTTTTCTAGTCATAAAGAGCATCAAAGATTGTGGTATTTAAAAAAATATGGACTTCCTTATCTCTATTGGAATAAGATGTTAAAAGGAAAAGAAGTTTAATTTCTTATTTACAAAGTCTAGTTAATATATACCTACAATTTATATTTTCTTACATATAAAATTGCAGGTATATATCCTTACTTAATTTTCCTATGGATTAAAAAAATAGGTATTATTTTAGTTCAAGTTTCGATACTTACCTGGACTCATTCCCGTTTTAATTTTAAACATCTTACTAAAATGTTGAGAATACTCAAATCCTAAATCATAAGCTATTTCACTTACTGTTAGTTTACTATTTAGAAGAATTATTTTTGCTTTCTCAACCAAAAACAAATTGATATGTTCTTTAGCGCTTTTTCCTGTCTCATTTCTTAAAAGGTCACTTAAATATCCTGAAGATAAATTCACTTTTTTTGCTAAATATCCAACTGTTGGCAATCCTACTCTTTTATAATTTTCTGAACTATAAAATTCTTTTAATGAGTTTTCAACTATAGAGAGTATATCTTTATTGGTAGATGACCTTGTATTGAACTGTCTTTCGTAAAAACGCGTACTTAAATTTAATAACAACTCTAAACTCGAAACGATAACTCTATTACTATGTTTATCGATACGTTCGTGTATTTCGTCGTTTATTACTTTTATACAATCCGAAATAGTATTTTGTTCTAGTTCTGATAAATGTAATGCTTCATGAACATCATAAGAAAAAAAGTTATATTGATTCATTACTGTTCCCAAAAAAGTATTCCTTATCAATTCAGGATGAAAAAATAATATCCATCCCTTTATTTTCTTTTTAGGTTTGCTTGTAACCGAATATACTTGACCCGGAGCCATGAAGCTCATTACGCCTTCTTCAAAATCATATGTATTTCGTCCATAATCTAATCCACAACTACTATCTTTTAATGAAATGTAATAAAATGAATTTATATACTTTAAGTTTAACCATTCTTCCTTTACCATATAGTCCTCCATATTAAGAATGCTTATTAATGGATTTTTGGGTTTCTTTAATCCATAAGCTTCATGCATTTCGGTTATGGTATTTAATTTAAAATATTCGTCCGACATTTCCTTTTATTTAATACTATTTCTTTCTTCTAAAAAATTGCATAGTTTAAAAAATACTATTGATATAATATCTTCTCTTGTTTTCCTTATAATTTTACTACGTTTATATAACGATCTATTAAAAAGCTTGTTTATAATATAATTAATAATGCTCCCTACACAAACTTAATTAGTAAGATAGGGATCGCATTATTAAGCAATCATCATATAAAACTATGCTATCTTTTTAATTCCCTAATAAGAAATCATCAAAGGCTTTATCCCTTTCAAAAATTCGTTTATTAACTAAGAAATGTGACATAGCACCTCGCATATATCTTGTTTCTGGTTTTGGGTTTCTACGATTTCATTGATGACCTCTGCAAGTTCTTCTGGTTCTGATAATGTAAAACTACCTTCTTGTAAACGTTTATACATATGTCCATAATTACTATTAGCTATATACTTCCCTCCTTTTTCGTTCATTACAGTAAAGAAATTCATATTGATAATTCCAGGTTCTACAATAACTACATCAATACCTAACTCTTTTACATCTACTCTTAGGCGATCACTCCATTCTTCTAATGCATGTTTAGTACCATGATACCAAGAAGCTAATTCAAAATACACCTTTCCTCTCATGGAAGCTATATCAATTATTTTACCTGATTTTTGAACTCTCGTATGAGGCTTTACTGCTTTAGTAACGCGAGCTAACCCAAATATTAGTACTAAAGCAAATTTCTTTTTTTATTCTCTTTTAAAATCTTCGTTCTACTTCAGCCTTTAAATCGCTATTGAACATTTGATACCCATCTACTAATAAATTAGCTAAATCTAATGCTGCTAAATTAGGATCATTTCCAATAAACTCATCTGTTTGTATAAATTGCGTTTCACTCCCACAAGCTTCAACTGTGTAAAAATGATTATCTAAAATTCCTGGAAGTGTAAGAATAGGATCTGACCACCCAAATCGTATTCCTTCTTCATAAATAAGTTCATGTGGAAAAGGAATAATATTCCCCATTCCGTCAGGAAAAAGTGCTGTTACTTGTCCACCATTACTAATATCTCCTTCTAATCCTTGAAAAGTGGAACTCCAACTTGAATATGAATCAAAATCAGTTAATACCTCCCAGACTTGTTGCGGTGTAGCATTAATCGTTATTGAAGTTGAAACTGTAGCTTCTTCATTGTTTATTTCTGTTACAATTCCTGTTTCGGCTTCTGCCATACAAACTTCAAAATCGTTATCATCGTCACTACACGATACTATCACTAAACTTAAGCTCAAGGCAAATAGTAGTTGTTTTAAATTTTTCATTTTCTTTTTTTTAAAATCCAAAATTAGTATTCATTTCTCTTACAAAAACCTCATCTCCAACGGCTTCTCTATTATTTAAATATTCATGAGCATCAGCTCCTGCTCTATATCTTAGTATATCATTGTTATCTGTAGCTGCTTCAAAAATTACTTCGGCAACCAACTCTGGTTCTGATGAGTTTTGACTTGCTTGGCTAAAGCCTTGCATTACAGCACTTACAACAGGCTGGTATTGAATTAAATCTGTATCATTTTGAAAATCAAAAGAACGACTACTAAAATCTGTATTAATTATCCCTGGTTCTATTATTTTTACTTTTAAACCAATAGATTTTAGTTCAAATGACAAAGCTTCAGAAATACCTTCAACAGCAAACTTGGTCCCGTGATAAAGAGAACCTAGAGGAAATGTCATCTTTCCTCCTATTGAAGAAACATTTATAATAGTTCCCGTTTTATTTTCTCTCATATAGGGTAATACAGCACGAGTAACATCTAATAATCCAATAACATTTGTATCAAATTGACGAATGATATTTTCTCTAGGAAAAGCCTCTAATGGTCCATAGGCACCATAACCTGCATTATTTAAAAGAACATCTATTTTCCCAAACTTATCAATCCCTTTATTGACTGCATTATTAATAGATTCTATATCCAAAACATCAAGTCTGATTACTAATATGTTTTCTAATTGATTAAGTTCTATTTCGTCTTCAGGTTTTCGCATTGTAGCAATTACGTTCCATCCTTTTTGTTGAAACAGCTTAGCGGTTACCTTTCCAATACCACTGCTGGCACCTGTAATTAAAATTGTCTTATTCATTCTTTATTATTATTAATAAGTGTTCAAATTTTTCTTAATTAGTTACAATAGAACGCTCTCTATTTGATGTTGTAAAATTCTTAGAATCTCCTCTTCTTTTTGTATACATTTTGCTGAAGATTGTATACTTTTCACTTATTATTTCAACACTTCTTTTATTTCTATAACATGATATGTATTACGTATATCGATATAGAAATCATCATTCATAACTATCAGAAAACAAACTCCTAATGCTATTACTAAATCTCTAATTTCTTTTCGAAACACTTGTCTTTATCAATAATTTCCCTACCAACATCACTTGATATATTAGCTATAAATTGTAGTCATCAAAATGTTGCTAGAAGCTGCTTATTTTTTTAATGTAAAAATATTCTTTAGTGATGCGATTATATATCAAGTAATTAATTTTATACTTATTATATTTTGCAGAAAAGCGATTAATAAGAAATGTTAATCTTCCTTATTTAATCAATCTTATAAAGACAATCTGAGAGTTAGAAAAGATATTCGACGTTTGAAAAAAGCAATGCAATCATCAAATCACATATATTTATATAGTTTTATTTACTATTAAATTTTCAAAAGAGTCTTCCATTGTTTCTTTCATTGAGCGAAACTGAATTCCTAATTCTGATTTAATTTTGGAGTTATCTGCTTTCCAATCAACGTTTACATTATTTCTTAATGTTTTTCTGCTAAAAGTACTATCCATTATAGGTCCCAAAAGTACTACTAACCACTTTGCTAACGCTTTTTGGGGTAACGGATAATCATTTCCATATTTTTCCACAAGAGCTACTGCCATCTCATAAAGATTTGTATTGTGTGCAGAAGTTATATGTCTCCCTTTAGCACTAGGAGTCATTCCTGCTCTAAGGTGAGCTTCGGCTACGTCTCGCACGTCAACTAATCCTATACCAAATTTTGGTATTCCGCTTTTCATTGCACCACTTGCTAGTTGTTTTAAGAAATTAATGCTTTCTGAAGTAGTTTCGGTTGGATTTAAAAACGGTCCCATTACAAAACTTGGATTAATTGTTATTAAATCCCATCTGCTTTGCATTTTTGCTATTTCCCAAGCTTTTTTTTCTGCTACTGTTTTTGAATATGAATAAGGTTGGTACTCTAGTGACGCGGTCGTATTCCAAATATCCTCTGTAAGCATTCCTTTAGGAGTATTATGCGTATCTATCGAATCGGTATACATAGCAGCACAACTACTCGTTACTACTACTCGTTTTACTGATAGAGTTTCAATAGCAGTATGTAAAACATTCTCTGTTCCTTTTTCTGCTGGTTCTACCAATTCTTTTTGAGGGTTTTTCACACTAGTTATAAAAGGGGAAGCTGTATGATATACCAATTCACAACCTTGCATTGCTTTAAAAAAAGAATCTTTTTGTAAAAGATCTGTTTTAAAAAATTTAATTGTCCCTTTTGATTGTTTTTCTAGGTTTTTTAAATGGCCTATTTTCTTTTCGTTTTGAGGGTTTCTTACTGTAGCATGTACAGTATGTCCTTCTTCTAAAAGTCGCTTCACCAACCAACTAGCTACATAACCATTAGCTCCTGTTACTAAAATTGGCTTCGTTTTATCTATTTGTGTCATTCCTTCTGTATGAATTTGTAAATTTTCTTACACAAAGATCAAATAACTGTAAGTCAATATTGTATATAATTCAAGGAAGTTTGTATACTTTTTACGGATTTATGCTTTTAGAAATTATAATTATGTTTTTTAAAAATGTTCACTGCTATTGAAATAACAGTAAAAAAGAGAGTTAACCCTTTTAATACGAAAGGTTAATAAATTCTTTTTCATACTCTAGAAGTTGTCTTTTCTTATTTTTGAAATATGCAATTGTAGCAATTAGAGATTGATCTCTAAAATAATATTCTAAAAGTTTAATTGGTCTTTTATTTTTATCAAAAATGTTATTGGTATTTAAGGTTATTCTAATTCTTTCTATTAGATTTTTATCTTCAACCAATTCTAAAATATTCTGTTTATATTCACTCGTTTTTTTAATGTATTCTCTCCCTTTTAAACTATATACTTCGTTATCAAAAAATAAATTATTAACATATTTAGTATTTGCTAATACATTTTGATTGTTTTTAAGGTTTATAATATTTGCATCTTCTTGCAATTCCTTAATCATAGTATCAATATAGGCCAGATAAGCATCTGTATATTCTTCATATTCTATCAATTCTAAATTGAGTTGTTCTTCATTCTTTAGAATTTCAATAGTTGAGGTTATTTCTTTTTCTAATTGAGTTGATTGTATTGTAAATTCGTTTACCATGATTGAATACATACCATATGTTGATTTAAAATCTATAGTTGTATTGGTTGTACATGAGGATATACATATAAAGATTAAAATGTATTTAATTTTATGCATCATTTAGTTTAATATACTTTTTTTTAAATTCTTATAAAAGATGTGTAATGTTGCTGTTGATGGTACTCCTGCTACTTGCCCATCTCCTAACTCCATTATAATCCAATTACCATCTTTTTTTCTTGCAATATCCATTGTAAAAAAATTACTCTCTATGGTTTTTGCTATTTCTATAAATTCGTTTAAATCTAACTTTTCTTTTTCATATGTTATCTCATCCCAATAGTCATAACATCTTATAATGTTTTTATTGGCAAAAAAAAGTCGGTATTCTTTTGTTAATGGCATTTTACTTTTTGGATGTTCTTCTAAGAATTCTAATGTTTCATACTTTCTAAAAACAAGTCCTTCATTTAGTAAATTCCCTCTTAGCTTTATAAAGTTATTAACCACCAATTTCACTTTATTTTTATCTGCCGCATTCGGAATAAAACAAGCATCATCCCAATTATGTTTTTCAGACTTTACAAAATCTTTTACGATAATTGCTTCATTATTAAATTCTGAAGCTAACTCTAATATTTTTTCTTCACCTAAGTCTATCGTCCAATTAGATCTTGGAGTTTTATGTGCTATTTTTCTATACGATTCTGGTAAATAATGACAATGCTTATATTCTTTAGCAGTATTAATTAGTCTAATATTCTTTTTTAAAAGCCCATCATATAATTCGCCATACTGATCTGGAGTTAACATCCAACCTCTATAAATGCCTTTTTCTTCTTTTTTAGATTCTTCTATATTTTGCAGCGCTTTAATTATATTTCCTTGTATTAGTTCTTCAAAACTAATTATTGAAAAACGAAATCCTTCTTTTATTGCTGATTCTTTTTCTATCTGATAATCAGGTTCAATTTTTCTAGTATCAATTACACTGTCGCAATATATAATTCTCATTATTTATTTCCATATTATTTACAATACTAAGGATTTTTATAGTATTTCATTTTCAATTTTCGCCTATAATTTCTTTATTTCTATTGATTAGATTTCTCCATGTCATATTGGTAGTAGGCTTCATGAAATTCTTATATGCAATGTACATTTGTCGTGCTGCTTCATAAGGAGGAACTTTTCCTGTAGCTGTTCCCATTCCTGGACATAAAACTTTTTCTATTTTTATTTTATTTGCTTTATTATAATTTGTTATTGCTGTAAGAGTTGCAAAAAATGCATTATAAACATTGGTTGTTTTAGTAATGTCTGTAGGAACTCGCATTGTTGGAGAATGAGCTAAAAATGGATGGTACTCATTCTCTGTTAAAACAATCATTGAAGTTCCTACTGGTTGTTCTCCATAAAACTCTTTTTGAATTCGTTTTTGTACATTATATTGAAGTTTCATTCCAAAATAATTCCGAATAGCTAAATCTATTCCTCCATCCATTAAACCAAATGAATTTGCAGGACTTACTAAGCAATCAAAATCACTTACATATTCAAATTTTCCTTTCTGGATGGAAATTTGGTTACAGTCTTTAAATAATTCTTTCCATGCTTCACAAAGTTTTTCTTGTGGATCTATTAACTGTATTTCAAATAATTTTGGCGATGTCGACATTCTATTTAATTCTTTGCTTTTCTTAATTCAATTAATCTATTTTATAAATTATATTTTTTTATAATTTCTATCTTCATTTCTAATCTTTTACTTTGTATATATTGCTTTTACAAGTAATTCCTAAAGTAAAACCGTAATTATTATACCGCATAACCATTGCTTAAATACTGATAAATATCATATTTTTGAGTCCCAAATTATATTAAACCTAATACCCCATATTATGATTCTTTCTACCCTACAATTTCCACCTAATTATTTGTCTCTAAAAAATCAATTCGATCAATATTAATGTAGTTTATTTTTATATCCTATAATTATTTCAAAAAAACATTATTTGACTTTTTTCAGTATAGTATTCTATATTTTGAATACTATGATGTAATGAGTTATAAAGTATTTCACCCCACCCATACTTAACCTATAAAATCTCCACACTATGAATACTTTAGAAATTGACGATTATGTCGTATCAAGAAAAAAATTATTTACCACAATTCATGTTGCTATGCAAGCTATGCTTATCGAACTAAGCGAAAAAATTGAAGCTTCTTCTTTAGCATCTTTCGTATTAATCGTTTGTGTCCCAAAAGATTTTTTCAATCATTATATTAGAGAAAAAATCCCACTAAACTTTTCTTTAACGATTAAACACAAAATAGGAATTAATTCAGAATCTGATGAATTTGTAATTTTCCCAGAAGATGAAAATCATAGAGATTTAGCTGTATCTATTGCCAATAACTTATAAACGTTATTTCGATACAATAGAGGAGTTATTAAAATGGCTCCTCTATTTTGTCGGGATGAGAGGATTCGAACCTCCGATCTCTGGTCCCCCAGACCAGCACTTTAACCGGACTAAGCTACATCCCGATTCTTATACAAAGATAAAAAAATACTTGTTTTATCTTTCTACTTTTAACCTTATCCCATAAAAAAAGTACTTCAATTTCCTTTTACTTATTTTATCATCCCTTCATTTAATATTATTTCAATATCATAAAATATCATTATTTTAAGCAAAGATAGTATCATCTCGATATTTTTCTAATCTATATCTTAGCATACATTAATCAATCAATTTATCACACGTGGGTCTCGTTTATACTGTGTATGCAAACTTATTTCCATTTCCCTTTTTGCGCAACAAATGGTTATTTATTGTTTGTTTATACTATACAGCAATTCCTACATTCTTATCCAATAGATTTCAATGCTCATACAGATGCCTTTTTTACTCCAAAATTTATGCATTGTCATCTATACTGCTCTTTTTTATAGGAAGCAGTTTTCTTTTCTTTTGTGCTTTCCTCCACGCACAAAGCTATTTCTATTCATTAATTATCACTCTTAAAACTATTACTAATTATGATTAAAACGTTAATAGTAGATGACGAATCTTCTATCCGAATTAGAATAAAGACATTATTAAACTCTTTTGATCATCCAATTTCTATTATTGGGGAATGTGAATCTGTACAAGAAGCTACAACTATAATTGATGCTTGTAAACCTGATTTACTCTTATTAGATATTAATATAAAAGGAGGTACTGCTTTTGATATTCTCAAGCAAATAAAAATTACAAATTACAAGGTAATTTTTATGACTGCGTATGAAGAGTATGCTTTCAAAGCTATTAAAAACGGGGCTATCGACTATTTATTAAAACCAATCAACTTACATGATCTTAAAATTGCTCTTTCCAAAGTAACTCAATTATCTCCTTCTATTAATGATATAGAAACTCTTCATAATAAACGAGAACGACTTGTTTTAAGTCTACAAGACAGTTTACAAATTATCGATTTTAAGGATTTATTGTATTGCCAATCTGATGGTGGCTATACTACTTTCTATTTAACAGATAAACGCACTTTTATCGCTTCTAAACCCTTAAAAGATTTTGAAAAACTACTCCCAAAATGCACCTTTATTAGAACGCATCAATCATATATTGTTAACCTTGATTACATTGATCGATATGATAAAAGTAGGTATGTATTTTTAAAAAACAATTCAAAAATCCCTGTTTCAATTCGTAAAAAGGAGGATTTTATTGCTACCGTATTATAAGACTATATGCATTACGAATAATCATCTAACTCATACGGATATACATTTGACTAATCGTAATACTTTTTCTTCATCTACATTCGCTTTTATACATTATTACTAATAATAAATTATAAATCATGTTAAAAAACATTCTAGATTTAGACAATGCTCAAGCATTAAGTAAAGAGCAACAAAAAGTAGTTAAAGGTGGTGGAGTTCCTGCTCCAGATACATTCTGTTGTGGAAACCGTCCACAACAATGGTGGATAGATCGCTACCCATTTTTAGCTAATTCGCCTTATTATGATTGCTCTAACATCAATTGTAATAACAACGGAGGGTGTTAAATTTCATTTTTTAATGATATCTAATCATGATAACAAACATTCAAAACTTAAAAAACACTTTAGAATTATCTAAAAAAGAGCAAAAAATAATTACTGGAGGTCGTGCACCAGTGTGTAGACAAGGTCTTGAAGCTTGTTTTAATCCAGAAACACATCGTTGGTCTTGTATTCCTGTAGGTAGAGACTGTGAATGCTAAAAAATTCTTATAAATTCAAAAAACAAAATCATGTTAAAAAACATTTTAAATTCTAAAAACACTCAAGAGTTAAGTACTAATGAACAAAGAGCTATAAATGGCGGAGGAGCACCTTATTGCGATAATGGATTAGAACCTTGCTTTGATCGTGAAACACATCGTTGGTCTTGCGTGCCTAGAGGTAGATGCGGTTATGACTGCTAGTAACAAAATAAGCCCTGATAGTTTATATAAAAACTATCAGGGTATTTTTTTTATAGTTGTTTTTTTCCTTCTTCTAATATCTTAATCATCTTAAATGATTTTAATAAGTGAAACAAACCAGGTAATATGATGGATCCTCCTATAATTAAAGAAATCCCTAAAACTTTAATAACACTTGGCGGTGCGATATCCATTAAGATGTCTATACTTGTTGTTTTTGTAATTATAATATTTGGATAATGAGAAATTAATGCTGCTATCAAAATCAATACAACTTGAAATCCTGCAAAAAAACGAGTCCATACTTTATTTCCTTTTTTTATATTTCGCCACAATGGAAGTAACAATATTCCAGATAAAGTAACTGTTCCTAAAACATATTTATTAGCTATAAAATCTATTATAAAAATTGTATTTGTACTGTATCCATATACAATAGTTATAAATCCCATTAAAACTACGGCAATAGTCGCTATGGCTGATTTTCTTATATAAATATTTTGATCCTTTTCTTCGGCCTCTCCTATCAATAAAACAGCTGATAAAAAAGCACATAATGTTGCAAAAAATATTCCTACCAATATTGCAAAAGGATGCAACCAAGAAGCAATATAAGCTTCATGAAAAGTAAGTCGGTTTTCTTCTGTTAATAATTGTATTTCTCCACTAACGAGAGCTCCAAAAATAATCCCTAAAAAAATAGGTGTTATTAAACTTGATATTTTGAATAAGCTATCATACAATCGTTGAGAATTATCTATAATAGCATCATAATGCCTAAAAACAAAAGCAACTCCTCTTAACGTTACTCCTAATAGCATTAGAGTTAACGGAATATGTAAGTTCACAACCATTACATTATAATATGCCGGAAAAGCGATCCATAAAATGACTATCACAATAATAATCCAGATGTGATTTGCTTCCCAAACTGGTCCCATTACTCTGTAAATTGTTTTTTTCGTAATTTCTTGATTCTTTTCCGAAGAAAACAACTCTATAATTCCTGCTCCGTAATCTGCTCCTCCTAATATCACATATAATAAAAAGGAAAAAATTAAAAAGAATAATACTACATATAACATACCCTTATAATTTTGATTGATTTAATACTTTTATCTGACGTATCATTAACCAAGTAACGGCTACTGTTAATACTGTGTATACTAAAACATACATATAAAAACTATATACAATTCCGTCCATAGGAGTAACTGCATCTTTTGTTTTCATGATGTTATAAATAATCCACGGTTGTCTTCCTACTTCGGTTACAATCCATCCTGCTTCTAATGCAATAAATCCCATTGGAGCTAAGCATACAAAAAATAACCAATACACTGATTTTTGCTGCCATCGTGTCTTTTTCCTTGAAACGAAATAAAAAATCCCTGCTAATAGTAATAATGTCCCTAACCCTACCATTATCTGAAATGCGTAATGAACAATTGCCACATTAGGTCGCTCATCTTCTGGAAATTCATTCAATCCTTTTACTTCTGCATCAAAATCACCAAAAGCTAAAAAAGAGAGCATATTTGGCAATGCAATTTTATGAGTTACTTCTTGCGTTTCGTTATTTACAATTCCACCAATATAAAGAGGTACATTTTTTTCTGTATGATAATGAGCTTCCATTGCAGCTAATTTTGCAGGTTGTCTCTCTGCTATATCTTTAGCCGAAATATCTCCGCTAATAGGTTGTAATATTGCTGCGATAGCACCAAAAGTAATTGCGATTTTAAACGCTTTGAGATGCAATACAACTTTTCGTTTTTTATAGATTTGATAGGCATGTACTCCAGCAACAGCAAAACTAGTTGCCGTAAAGGCTGCTAATACCATATGTAACGCTTGCGTAAACCAAGCTGGATTTAACATCGCTTGTATAGGATCTATATTAGAAAACACCCCATTTTCGTATGTAAATCCGCTAGGGGCATTCATCCAACTATTAGCTGCTACTACTAATATTCCTGATGATACTCCAGCAATTCCTACTATAATACCCGTTACCCAATGAAATCGTTCTGGTAATTTATTCCATCCATAAAAATAAAATCCTAATGCTATTGCTTCTACAAAGAAAGCGGCGCCTTCTAATGAAAATGGCATTCCTATAATAGGCCCTGCGTGTTTCATAAACTCTGGCCATAACAACCCTAGTTCAAAAGAAAGCGCTGTTCCTGAAACAGCTCCAGTAACAAAAAAAATTGCAACTCCTTTCTGCCAAGTTTTAGTAAGCGTAAGATACATTGTATCTTTAGTTTTTAACCATTTGTAATGAGAGACGATCATAAAAAAAGGCATGACCATACCAATACAAGCAAATACAATGTGAAAGATAAGTGTAAATGCCATTTGGAGCCTTGCTGCATCCAGATTTTCCATAAAAAGTTATTTAAGTGAATAGCTTTATCTAATACCTTATAAACATCAAAATAGTCGGCTAAATTTATGTCTATTCTCTTTATGTTTCAATATAAAACAACACCGTAGCTATGGCTATGATTACATTTTCTATTTTTATCTAAAGTAATAAAAAAATCAAAAACTCAGTAAATACAAGGGATTCCAAGGGAACTTTATATTTACATTAA
>CANMKX010000016.1 GCA_947498595.1 uncultured Aquimarina sp. | reverse complement strand
ATATTTCAGTAATTTTATCTTTAGAAATCATAAGCAGAGTAATTTTAGTTGATTGAAATTCAGTACTTTAATTTACTTAATATTCTGCTTTTTCTATACTATAAAATCAGATTTCTTACATCGAATTCAGGTTATTAGAGGCATATAACTACTAAAAAAAGAGCTTTTGATTATTTCAAAAGCTCTTTTTTTAGTAGTTATATTTATTTTTCCAAATCCTTTTCAGGTAAGTTCTAAAAACATTTTCTCTTTGATTATTGCTAGGTTCATATAATTTGGTATTTTCAATTTCTTTCGGTAAAAACTCCTGAGAAACAAAATTGCCTTCATAATCATGAGAATATTTGTAATCTTGACCGTATCCTAACTCTTTCATAAGCTTAGTAGGAGCATTTCTTATATGTAGAGGAACAGATAAATCTCCAGTTTGTTTAACGAGTTGTTGCGCTTTGTTTATAGCCATATATGAAGAATTACTTTTGGCTGAAGTAGCTAAGTATATTGCACATTGACTCAATATAAGTCTAGCCTCTGGATAACCTACAGTAGTTACAGCTTGAAATGTATTATTAGCCATAATTAATGCCGTAGGGTTTGCATTTCCAATATCTTCTGAAGCTAAAATGATCATACGTCTAGCTAAAAATTTTAAATCTTCACCACCTTCAATCATTCTAGCTAACCAATATACGGCAGCATTGGGATCACTACCTCTTACAGATTTAATAAAAGCTGAAATTATATCATAATGTTGCTCTCCAGTTTTGTCATAGCGAACTGTATTTTGTTGAACTTTATTAAGTACTTCTTCGTTAGTTATTACAATTGAATTGCTTTCAAAGCTGTTAATAAATAACTCGAATATATTAAGTAGTTTTCTGGCATCACCTCCGCTTAGCCTTAATAAAGCTTCCGTTTCTTTAAGAGTAATATTTTTTGATTTTAATAATTCATCTTTTTCTAAAGCTCTTTTTAATAAATTTTCTAAATCTTCCTTGCTAAAAGGATTGAGTGTATATACTTGACATCTTGACAACAATGCAGGAATAACTTCAAAGCTCGGATTCTCAGTAGTTGCCCCAACTAATGTAACCCAACCTTTTTCTACAGCTCCTAATAATGAATCTTGTTGAGATTTGCTAAAACGATGTATCTCATCAATAAAAAGAATAGGGTTCTTTGAAGTAAATAAACCACCACTTTGTTTGGCTTTATCAATAACTTCTCTAACCTCTTTTACACCACTGTTTATAGCACTTAATGTATAAAATGGCCGACCAGATTGCGAAGCTATTATATTAGCTAAGGTGGTTTTTCCAACACCTGGGGGACCCCATAGTATAAGCGATGGAATAATGCCACGTTTTATTTGCTGAGTTAATGAACCTTGATTTCCAATCAAGTGACTTTGACTTAGGTATTCTTCTAAAGAAGTAGGACGTATGCGCTCTGCTAAAGGTTGATTCATGCTGTAAAAATACGTTTTTGGTTTGTTTCTATATACATGAAAATTGATTTAGCTGACATTTCAACTTGTTTTTATAGTTTGGATAGGATTTTGACTGGATATTTATAAATGATTTAATTAATGAAAGAGAAAGAAGATTTTTTGTTTACGAATGGTGTAATAGGATACCCTTTACTTTTTGTATTATTAATCTGGATTGTGTTTTGGATTGAAATTAGATTAGATATATCATTTAATGAATTTGGAGTATACCCAAGAACAATTAAAGGAATAAGAGGAGTTATATTTTCTCCTTTAATTCATGCAAATTTGAAACATTTATGGAGTAATACGCTACCATTATTATTATTGTCTACAGCGCTTTTTTATTTTTATAAGAAAAATGCATGGAAAGTTCTCTTGTGGGGAATCTTATGTACTGGTATTTTAACATGGATTTTAGGTAGACCAGCAAATCATATAGGAGTGAGTGGAGTAATTTACATGTTATTTGGTTTTCTTTTTTTTAAAGGAATTTTAAGTAAATATTATAGACTTATGGCTTTATCCTTTGTAGTTGTTTTTATTTATGGAGGTATGATGTGGTATATCTTGCCTATAGAAAAAGAAATTTCATGGGAAGGACATTTATCTGGGTTGTTAGTAGGAACTCTTTTCGCAATAATCTTTAAACGAAATATACAATTAAAAAAGAAATACGAATGGGAAGAAGATGATTATAATGAAGAAGAAGATGAATTTTTAAAACATTTTGATGAGAATGGTAATTTTATTGAAGAGAGAGAACAAGTCGTAATTGACCCTTATGAATTTATGCTGAATTCAACAGGTGATGAAAATATTGAAATTAGATATGAAGAAGAGTAAAACGTTAGAACGAACGTTGTCTAATAGTCTCATATAAGAAAGCACCACAAGCTACAGAAACGTTTAAAGAAGCTATTTCTCCCAACAAGGGTAATTTAGCACTTTGGTTAACTAATTTTAGTACAGAAGGAGATACACCTTTTCCTTCGCTTCCCATGACAATAGCAGTTGGTGACTTTAAATCAACATCATACAATGATTGAGATGCTTTTTCAGTTGCAGCAACAACATTAATACCAGAAGCTTGTAAGTAAAATAAAGCATCTTTTATATGGTCGACTTTGCAAATAGGAACCTTAAAAATAGCTCCAGCAGAAGTCTTAACTGTATCAGCATTTACAGGAGCGCCACCTTTTTTCTGAATAATAATTCCATCCACACCTACACATTCAGCAGTTCTAATGATCGCCCCAAAGTTTCTAACATCAGATAGTTGATCTAATAATAAAAAAAGAGGTGTCTTCCCTGATTCGATTGTTTTTAGGACAAGATCTTCTAGGTTATGAAAATCAATAGGAGAGGTGTAGGCTACAGCACCTTGATGATTTTTTTTAGTAACTCTATTTAACTTTTCTATAGGCACGTATGAAACAGTTAATCCATGGGATTTAACTAATTTCATAAGCTCTTTAGCCAAATCTCCTTGAAGTCCTTTTTGGATAAAAAGCTTATCAATGGTTTTTCCAGAATTGATAGCTTCAATTATAGCTCGTATCCCAAATAATAGAGTCTCATTTTTCATAGCCGCAAATATAAGTATAAAAAAAACAACCCATTGAAATTTCAATGAGTTGTTTTTTTATTGAGATATTAAAAAATATCTTATTGCTTTGTAAATCTATAGGATGTTTGAACAGGAGCTCCACAATCACTATTAGTATCATCTGTAAATGTTACTGTAAATGTAGTATCATCATTTGCATCAAATGTACCAGGAGTAGTTGCAGCTGTAAACCAACCTGTCCCATCATTACATGAACAACCACTGTTTTGAATTGGAACGATAATTTCGTTACAAACTAAGTTGATGTTAAAAGGTCTTAATGTACCACAAAAAGAAGGATAATTCGCAGTCATAAACGTTCTTGATGTACCAGAACCAGTTAATTCAACTATAGAACCATCAGATAATGTTGGTCCGTCAACAAAAGGTGTAGTTTGTTCGATTAAATAATTACCAACAAAAGATGTATCTGAAACAGGACAAATTTGAAAGACATTAATATTTATAGAACTATTACTTGTTGTTACAATATCATTAGTATCTACTATATCAAGAGTTAATCTTTCAGCAGATGTTTCTACGTTAACATCTGTACCATTTATAGTTAGAGTTCCATTATATTCATTTGCAGGAATAGTAATATTACCAAAACTATATGAATTAGGATCTGCAGTAGTTGACTCTTCATTTACTTGAACAGTAAAAGTTCTTTCTGATGAAGACTTAGTTGTGATGTTAATAGGTAACTCTAAAGTACCTTCTCCGTCAACAAGAATTGCTAAATCAGCATTTGAACTTTCAAAAGAAACTAGTGTTTGACCATTTTGTCCGTCAAAGTTTACAGGATCACCTCCTTTATCACAAGAAGATAAAAAAGAGATTGAAATGATTGATAAAAAAATATATTTAATTGTTTTCATGTTCTTAGGGTTTTAGTTAATAACCAGGGTTTTGTTGAGCTCTGATAACTGAGTTAGCATTAAGTTCAACCTGTGGTATTGGCATTGTAAATAAATGAGATGTAGATTCTAATGTACAAGCTCCATTTGTTTCACAATCACGTGGATCTCTAACTACAGATCTATTACCTCTTTGTCCTAATCTTTTAATATCAAGATATCTGTGTCCTTGGAAAGCTAATTCTAATCTTCTTTCATCAAGAATATCTCCAAAAGCTTCAGTTTCATTTGCATATGTTGGTAATGGTTGTGCTGTTGCATATCTAGCGTCTCTTAATTGTTTAATTAAAGCTGCTGTTGAATTTGAAGCACCATTAATATTACCAGAATTAGCTAAAGCTTCAGCTCTAATTAATAACATTTCAGATGCTCTAAATATCTTTATGTCATTCATTAAATTAACTCCTTCAGAACCTTCGTATATTCCAATAGCTAATAAATCAGAATTCAAATATGTTGCACTTGTAGCATAATTAGGATCTATTACAGAGCTATCATCTACATAACGATCAAAACGGATATCATCTGTACTAAGAGCGTTAAATAATGATCTTCCCATTTCTAAGAAGTTACCACCTCCAACTGGAGCAGTTACGAAAGAGTATAGAGTTCCAGCTCTTCCTCCACCAGCAGTTGCTTGGTTATCGTACGAATCATTAACAGTTCTCTCTAATTTAAATACAATTCCAGCATTTGAATTATCTGCAAAAACAGAGCTAAATTGATTACGAGTTGCAATTGGAACATTAGCTAATACTTGAGATGCATATGTATCTGCTTGTGTATACTGACCTCTATATGCAGCCATTCTAGCTCTTAATGCTGTTACAAAATTTCTTGTAATAAAAGTAACATTTGTAGCAGAAGCTGAAACTAAAGTTGCAGCACGGTCTAAATCACTAGTGATTAGTTGGAAAACTTCACCATTAGTATTTCTAGGTAATGTTTGACTAACTTCTGGTACGAAATCAACCATAATTACACCTAAAGCATTATCATCAGTTAAATCTGTAGAGAAATATGATAATAATTGAAAGTGAGCATAAGCTCTTATCGCATAAGCTTGCCCTAATACGCTGTCATAAACTTCTTGTTCTGATGCGTCAGGAGTAATTGTTTGAGCAGCTTCAATAATTCTGTTTGCAGAATTAATTGCAGCATAATTAGTTACCCAAATACTTTGAGCATCTCCATCAGTTACATTAACTATCTGAGAAAATAAACCAACTCTTTGTCCTCCATTTTCTACCCCTATACCTACTTCATCAGTAATAACAGATGTAAATCCTATTTGAGCTGTATTATCTAATAGGTTATAAGTTCCTAATATACCTAATTCTAGATCAGATACGTTTCTAAATGCATTTTCAGCACCCAAACGTCCTGGTTGATCAATCTCTATTGCATCTTGGCATGATGTTAAAGCCGCTGCAACAATGCAAAAAGAAAGAAATATTTTATTTATTTTTTTCATCTTATATTTTATTTTAATTAAAATCCAATTTCGAATCCAATAGAAATTACTCTTGGAGTAGGGTAACGGTTAGCAGTAGAGTTATCACTTTCTGCATCAAAACCTTGCCATTCAGTTATTGTAAATAAGTTTTCACCATTTACAAAAGCCTTAACAGTTGAGAACCCAGTGTTTTTTAAGAATTTAGAAGGTACGCTATATCCTAAACTAGCGAAACGTAAACGTAAGTAGTCAGAACTTCTTATGAATCTATCAGAGTTAGCATCTAACGCAAGGTTTGTTGCAGTTAAAGATGGTATATCTGTAATTCTGTTATCAGGAGTCCAAGCTCTTTGTAAATCTGTAGAGTGTCTAAATTGACCAATAGCATTCGGATCAATGAAACCACTATAATCAAAATCAAAACGATCAACTCCTATTGTGTAGTTAAATTGAGCTGTAGCAAAGAAACCTTTATAATCAGCTTGTAAACCAAAACTTCCTTGGTAGTCAGGTGAAATATTTTTACCTGTAAATACTCTATCTGTATTTGGGTTTGGATTTTCAGTTACATCTCCATTTGCATCTAAGAATAATAAGTTACCATTAGCTGGATTAACTCCTACATATCTGTAAACATAATATTCATTAATAGGTCCACCTTCTCTTAATACAGTGTTTCCACCGTTAAATACAATACCATCTTCTGTTGGTAAATCGATAACTTCTTGTTTATTATAGTTACCAACTACATTAACAGTAAGGTTGAATCCATCGTTTCCGTTTTTTATAACGTCATAAGCTAAGTTGAAATCAAAACCTCTGTTTTCAAGTTCTCCTACATTAGCTCGTAAAGAAGTTGCTGAGTTAATAGCTGAGATTGGAGAGTTTTGAAATAAATCTTCAGTATTTCTTTGGTATACATCAAAACTACCTCTTAATCTTCTGTTAAACAATTCGAAATCTAAACCAATGTTTGAAGATACAACTGTTTCCCATTTTAGAGTATTGTTTCCGATTTGAGCTAAAGAAAGAGCTCCTTGACCTGCATAACCTGCTCCAGTAGCAAATAAATCACGAGTTAAATCTGGTGCACTGAAATAAGCAAATTGACCTACAGCATCAACGATTCGCTGGTTTCCAGCAGTACCATAAGATGCTCTTAATTTTAATAAATCAAAGATTGAATCTTGCATAAAGTTTTCTGCACTAATATTCCATCTACCAGATACTGAATAAAAAGTACCCCATCTATTACTTTCAGAGAATCTATATGAAGCATCACGTCTAACTGTAGCTGATAAACCATATTTTTGATCATAATCATAATCAGCTTGACCAAAATACGAGAATAAACCTGCATTAGATAATGTTGAATCAACTGTGTCTACAAAAAAGTCATTAGCTGAGTTATCAGGTACAAAACCAGAACCATCACCAAAAGAGAAAGTACGAGGGTTTAAACCATTTTGCTGAAACCCAAAGTTAATTAAATGAGCTTTAAAATATTCTGTAAATGCAGATACATCTACAGTATGCTTTTCTGCAAAAGTTTTATGATAATTGATAGATGTTAAAGAGTTAAAAGCGAACGTACGAGTTGTTCTTTGATCTTGAAAACCTGGAGTCGTATTACCATTCTGTGCAAATAAAATTGCATTAAATGATTCTGGTCCTTCAGCTCTAAATCTTTGCTGATCAGTGAAATCACCACTAATTGTAGCACTTGCAGTTATATCTTTAGTTATTTTATAGCTTGCATTTGCACTAGCAATAATTTTAACTTCATTTTCAGTTCTTGCAAACGTATTCAATCTATCTAAAAGTAATAATGGAGTGTTTCTGAAGAAGTTACCTTGAGCAACTAAATCAGCACCATTAGTGTAATCTGCTGGAGATAAATAAGGAACAGATTGAAATGCTCCAAGAACATAGTTTCTGTTAATAGCTCCACTACCTATACTATTAGGCTCTTCGTTTTCAGAATAGTTAATACTAAAATTAGTTCCGTAGTTAAATTTGTCATTATCAGATTTACCAGATACATTGTTTCTGAAGTTAAATCTTTTTAAACCACTTTGTTGAAGAATTCCTTCTTGATCATAATATCCAAATGATGTAAATGTAGAAACATTTTTACCACCACTTGTAAGACTTAATGTATGATTCTGTGTTATACCAGTATCAAAAAACACATCAGCCCAATCAGTAGTACCAAACGCAGCAATTTCAGCATCTGTTAAAGTTGTACCTAAACCTGATCCGAAATCTCTTTCTAATTGTAATTGTTGCTGAGAATTATTTAAACTATAATCAGCTTCTTGTAATTCAGAAAAACTAGTAATACCTGTATAACTAATTTTTAATTTAGAATTAAATCCTCCTCTTTTTGTTTTAATTATAATAACTCCATTTGCACCTCTATTTCCGTAAATAGCTGTTGCACCCGCATCTTTTAATACTGATAAAGATTCAATATCATTAGGGTTTAAACTACGAAAGTTATCTTCATCAACAGGAGCACCATCAATAATAAATAATGGCTCTGTATTACCATTAATAGAACTAATACCTCTTAAGTTAATAGTACTATTACCTCCAGGTTGTCCTGTACTTGTAGTAATATTAAGACCAGCTACTTGACCTTGTAGAGTTTGGACAAATGAAGCATTAGGTCTTGCTTCTACAGTCTGAGCTGTAATCGTTACAGAAGAAATATTTGATGTTGCTTTTGTAGAAGTTCTAAAGGCTTCTACTACAACTTCCTCTAATTCAGCTGCGTCTGCAAATAATTGGACGTTGATAGAGTTTCTATCTCCTACTGTAACTTCTTTAGCTTTAAAGCCAACATAGCTAAAAACTAAAACAGAACCTTTATCAGCTTTAATAGAATATATTCCATCAAAATCTGTTTGGGTTCCATCAGATGTGCCTTTTTTAACGACATTCACTCCCGGTAATGGTAGTCCACTATCATCAGTAACATTACCTGAGATTGTTTTTGTTTGCGCAAACGTGAGTTGCACAACAAACGCTAATAGTAGCGTTAAAATTCCACTAAACTTTGTTCTCATTTTACAATTTGTTTGAATTAACCAGTTTCAAAAATCATAATAATATCTTTATAAAACAACTTTTTGATATTAAAATTTGAATTATAACAGGTGTTCTTTTAATAAAATGGAACTTTTTTTGAGGATTTCTTAATAAGGAAAGTGATTTGTTTTTTGAGATGTATAACTCTTTTTTGTCTTTAATTGTTTGATATGTAGAGTTCTGGAGTTTGTCTGTTTTAGTTTTAGTGTTTTTTGTGATCTTAAATGTGAAAAATTATGAAAAAATTAAGAGCTTCAATTATATTTACAATTGAAGCTCTTAATAATAATGTTTTAATAGCTAAACTTAGTTTGCATATGCCCAAGTATCAACATCTAATAAATGTCCACCTTGATTAGTTATAGCATTATTGTATGAATTTGTATTCGATAATCTTTCAGATTGTGGGTACAAAAATCTTCTAGGAATGATACCTGAAGGATCATTACCATTCATACCATTCGGATTAGGAACTAATGTTGGGTAATTCGTTCGTCTATAATCATTCCAAATTTGAATTGGATTAGCACCATACAAAGATTTATATTTTTCTGTAATAATTACTTCTAAGTCAGAAGTAGTTATAGTTGCTAAATAACTCGTGATTTGAGCTTCTGCTACACCAATAAACTCCATGTTAGCTCTTATAGCAGCATGTAAAATAGGTAATGCATTACCACCTGTTCTTTGTGTTGCTTCAGCTTCTAAGAATTTTAATTCTGAATAAGTAATAATAGGTGATGGAGAATCTAATTGAGCCCAAAATAAATCAGTATTTCCAGATTCAAAATATAATTGATCTCCATCAGTATTTGGTACCATTAAGAATGATCTTCTAGGATCTGTAGACATTATGTTATCAAAATGAGGATCAATTATCATTGTATTTGGTCTTTGTAAACCAAAATTTGCAAGAGGATTACCTCCATTTGGAGTTGCTTCAAAATTAAAAATAGGCTGATCAGAATTACCGGTAAATGCTAATGCTATTTCTGATAATGCTTTTGTTGAAGCATTTACATCTCTTTTTGTTAATTGCATATAGAATCTCGCTTTTAACGCATGAGCAGTAGCTGTCCAATCTGCATTAACTAAATCACCTTGTACACCTAAAGGATCATTTGTAGCTAAATCTATAATTGCTTCATCTAATAATGTTTGTATTGAATTATAGATATCTGATTGACTGTCGTATGCAGGTGATAAATTTTGCTCTCCTAAAAAAGCTTCAGAATAAGGAACGTCTCCCCATAAATTTGTAGCTAAACCTAAATTTATTGCCATATAGATTTTTGCTACAGCTCTAGTATGAGTAGCGTTTTCTGCTGTTGCTCTAGTGATCATATCATTGCAATCTCTCATAGAACCTGTATATAAACCATTTTCCCATATGTTACTTATATCTGATTCTCCAATGTCATAAGATGTAAATGCAACTTGTTGCGCATCAAAACCTATCCATTGTTGAGTTACTATTCCAGATAATCTAGCTCCATTTGCTAATAAATTTCTATGTGTTTGAGTTTGCATTGTCGGTGTGATTGCAACTAAACTTACGCTGTCTCCACCAGGCCTAGTAGGATCTTGATTTAAATCATCAAAATCACCGCATGATGAAACTAAACCAGCTATAACCAATGTTATTATTGCTAAAATATGTTTTTTCATTGTAATGTCTTTAGAATGTTAATTTTAAGGCTACAGAGTAACTTCTCGTGTTTGGTTGATTGAAATAATCTAAACCAAAACCATTAGAATCTCCAGAAAGATTTGTTTCTGGATCAATCCCAGGATAATCTGTTATTACTAAAAGATTTCTACCTGAAAGAGTTAAAGAGGCTGAAGATAAGAATGTACTATCTAAAAAATTATCAGGTAAAGAATATGTTAAAGAAACTTCTCTTAGTTTTACAAACGAAGCATCGTGAACATTGTCTTCACTTACACCTCCAAAACCGTATCTAACCCATCTATTATCACCTAAATCCCCAGCAGGATCCACATATTGAACTTCTGTAGTGTTTGGTTGCCCATCAGATTGACGTACACCTTCAAATACAAAAGTTTGATTTCTTAATTCACCAGTTATTTCAGAAACACCAAAATAATCTAAGATCCCGCATGTTCCACACCAAACATCTCCACCTTGTCTGATATCTAATAATGCAGAAAGAGTAAAGTTTTTATATGAAACATTATTTCTAATACCTAATGTCCAATCTGGATTTGGATCTCCTACAACTCCATTTTCAGGATCTACAATTCCCCATCCATTGTCATCTACTAGAATATTTCCATTATCATCTCTTAACCATCTACTTCCATAGATCGCACCATATTGAAAACCTTCAACAGCACGTGAAGATGTAGAATTGAATCCACCTCCTTGAAGAAAAATAGGTTCAATACCTTCAACAAGCTCTTCTACAACATTCTCATATTTTGTCCAGTTTAAATCTATATTCCAATTAAAGTCATTTGTTTTTATAGGAGTAATTCCAGCAGTTATTTCCCATCCTTTATTTGAAATTACACCTGCATTAATTACACGATTAGTATATCCAGTAGTAGCAGGTTGATTTACAGATATAATTTGATCTTTAGTTTCTTTGTTATAATAAGCTACATCTAAAGATAATCTTGATTTAAAGAATTTTAATTCAGTACCAATTTCAAATTCAGTTGTTGTTTCAGGTCTTATATTTGAATTACCTAATTGACCAGATCTTTCAAATGCTACAGAAGAAAATAAAGGGAATATATTGTTGTCTATAAAACCATCTCCACCTGCACTACCAGGGTTGTAATAAGTAATTGTAGCAAAAGTTGATGCATCATTACCCGATTTTCCCCATGAAGCTCTTAATTTACCGTAGTTTAAAAATAAGTCCTCATTCATAAGTTCTGTAAATATGAAACTTCCTCCAACTCCATAACTTTGAAAACTATTGTCATCTTCAGGAAGAGTCGATGACCAGTCATTTCTGAATGAACCATTAAAGAATAGCATATCATCGTAACCTAAAGTAACATTTGCTAGTGCACCTCTTAGCTCTCTTCTATTAATTGTTTCTGTGTTGGTTTGAGAAGCACTGTTTGATACATGAAAGAAACCAGGTATTGTTAATCCAAAACCTGTAGTCTGTCTTTGAGAAAATTCTGTTTTAAATTGATTTACCCCAAATGTTGAACCAAAAGTTAACTTTTCTCCAAAGTTCTTATTAATAATGAATAATAATTGGCTATTGATATCTTCATTACTTATATCTGTGTCTATAACTTGTCCTCCTGCATCAGCTGCTGAACCAATATCAATTCCAGATTTTCTTGTATCAGTATATCTATCATATCCATAACTACCTCTAATTGATAACCAATCTGTTGCTTTGTAATCTAAAGCAAAACTACCAATAAATCTATGTACATCATCAAAAGACGGATTTTTTGCTACAGTCCAATATGGATTGTCATATATACCAGCTCTATAACTTCTCTGTGAGCCATCAGGGTTAGTATAAGTAGAAGGAGTATTTGCAGCATCAGTACCAGTCAAACCATTACCGTTATCAAAAGTTGGAGTTGTTCTTAATAAACCTAGCATAATACCAGATATATTTGAACCTCTTTGTACTCTTCTTCCTCCAGATTTAACATAGTTACCATTAGCATTTAAAGTTAACTTTTTAGCTAACTCAGCTTCTATGTTAGCTCTGAATGATGTTCTTCCAAATTCTTCTGTTGGTGCAGTTCCAGTTTGATCTAACTTACCACCAGAAACATAATAACGAACTTTCTCTGTACCACCTCTAACAGATACGTTTAAATCTGTAGAAATTCCAGTTTTAAAAAATGTAAGGTTATCATAAGCAACAGCTGATCTTCCGTTTCCAGTACCTAAAGGAACAAGTCTACCATTTCTATCAAAGTCATAAGAAGAATCACCATCAAATTCTAAGCTACTAATAGCTGGACCCCATGAAAAACCTTCACCAGTCTCAGGACCTCTATATGTAGGGACACCTCCAACAGAACGACCTTGAGCAAATTGTTTTTGAAGGTCAGGGAAACCGTTTACTTCACTAAAAGCTAAATTAGATGATACGGTTACTGTTGGTGTTCCTGATTTACCTTTTTTTGTGGTAATTAAAACAACTCCATTTGCAGCTCTTAAACCATAAAGAGTTTGTGCAGCTACACCTTTAAGAATGTTTATTGATTCTATATCATTTTGATTAAGATCAATAGCTCTGTTTGAATTATCTGTCCCACCAGTTGCGTTTCCAGATGAAGAGTTATCTATTGGAATACCATCAACAACAAATAAAGGACTATTGGTTCTGTTAATAGAAGTATTACCTCTTATTCTAATATTTGCAGAAGCTCCTACTGAACCAGAAGAAGAGACAACGCTAACTCCTGCAGCTTTTGATGCTAAAGAAGTTGTGATGTTTGTTTCTCCAGTATTAGCTATATCATCAGCTGTTACTGTTTGTACAGCATAACTTAAAGATCTAGGTTTGGATTTAACACCTAATGCAGTTACTACAACTTCTTCAAGTTGTGCTGCATCTTCTTCCAATGCTACATTGATAGTATTACTTTCGTTTACTACAATAGTTTTTTTTGAAAACCCAACATAACTAAATACTAATACAGCTCCTTTATTGGTTTTAATATTATATTTTCCGTCAAAGTCTGATTGAGTTCCAATATTAGTATTTTGAATTAATATATTTACTCCAGGTAATGGCATCCCATTATTATCAGTTATTGTCCCAGAAATAATTTTTTCTTGTGCAAACGCAAGTTGCACCACTAACACCATGAATAGTGTTAGGATTTGCTTGAAAGTTGATTTCATTATTTTTAATTATTTGAATTAGCCAATGCCAAAAATCAATATAAAAATCTTAGTAAACAACTTTTTTTTAAGTTTAATGCATCTTTTTGGGCGAAATAGTAAAAAAAATGCATTTTTTTATTTAAAAAAATGCAGTAAAATTGATATGTATTTTAGTGTTGTTAAAACGAAAACTTTGATTGCTGTTTTTTCCATTTGCAAAAATAACCTTGAACAATCCGGTTTGATTTCTTAAACCCAAACCAAAACCGATACTGGTTAAATTATCAGTAATATTGGTGTTTTTTTCTTCAAAATAGGCATAGTCAATAATTGAATTAACATATAAATTTGGAGAGAGTAAATAACGGTATTCAGATCTTAAAACATTGAATAGTGAAGCTTGAATACTATTTTCTTCGAACCCCCGAATAGAATTGATTCCACCAAAGCGAAATAATTCATTGTCGAATACATTTTTAGAAGATAAAAAACCAGTGATGTTATTTAAATAGATAGTATTTCTGTTGTTTAAAATAAAAGCCTGTTCTAAAGTGGTTAATGTCCTAAATTGAGTCACAGATTCTGTATTATCCTTACGAGTACCTATATCGTTAATGGTTGATATCTTTGTTTTAATAGGAGTGATTATGCTGTTGCCAACTATAGTATAGTTTATATTAGATGTAAGAAAGGAGGAATTGATATCTTCTATATTGCTATTAGAAGGTTGTGTGTTTAATAAATTAGAAGAAGTGATGCTTTTATATCCTAAGGATACTTCACTTTTACTATTAATAATATAATTTAAATTGATACCTTGTTTTGTGGCTACAAAACTTGAATCTTTTCTAAAAATTTCTAATGAAGCTTTAATTCCTATAGGGCTCTTTAGTAAAAAGGGGAGGGATACATTAATGTTAAACAGTTGTTGTTCTCTTCCGTCATTTTTGTAAATAATTTTTAATTCTTCTCCATAATTTAAATTGTTGACCAATTTTAAATTTACATTACCATTAAATTCAAGGTCATTAGTTTCAGAATTATTAGTAAACCCTAAAAAACCTTCAAAACTATTAGTCGGTACTTTTTGTAAGTAAAAGAAAAGATTAGTAGAGTCCTTCGTAAAGAGAATCTCTGGGGGTTTTATATTTTTAACAAAACTTAAATTATTTAATTTTTCAGATTTTGATATTATTTGATCTTGATTGAATTTTTTCCCTTTTTTGATTTTACCGTAATATTTAAGGTAAGATTTTGGGAATTTTGTATATCCTTTAATAAAAACATTGTCAATAGATCTTTCTTTTGATTTATATACGTTTAGTATACCACTAATAGTATCGTCTTTTTTTTTGATGTTTTCTAGCGTTATTGAATTAAAAGGGTTACCAGAGTTAGAATAGTATTTAGAAAGTTTATTTAATAAAAGAGGATAATTATTTGTTGCTATAGTGAAAGTGCTATCTGTTAATGAGATTAGAAATGGATCAATGATGTTTTTTTTGATTTTTTTTGAATTATAACGAACTTTTATGATATCATATTTTCGATTTAAAGACAGTTCGTATTGATAAAGCGAATCTGAGGTTTTTTGTTTCTTATATATAGAAAGGTCAAAATAGCCTTTATTGAATAGATTTTTTTGGATAGAATTTACTTCTTTTTCAATGGATATATAGTTGTTATGTTTCTTTAAATATGAAATGCTATCAATGATTTTAGTTTCAATAATATTACTTCCAGATATTTTAAGATGAAGTTTTTTGTCTTGAGAATGAGAAGAAAGACTTAAGAAAAGAAATGAAAAAAATAAAAGAAGACTAGGGGGATGTAATTTTTTACACATAAGCTTTAAAATCATAAAAATAACGTAAAAGTAAGGCGAAATAGTATAAGGTTCATTGACAGTTTTTAATCTGATTGAAAATTAATGCTTTAGGATTTGATTTCCCGAAAAAAAATCATACTTTTGCAATCCCTAAAAAAGAGGGATTTTAATTAATTAAAATATTGTAAAGCAAATTATGCCAACAATTTCACAATTAGTACGTAAAGGTAGAGCCAAAATAACTAAGAAGAGTAAATCGGCTGCCTTAGATTCTTGTCCACAACGCCGTGGAGTATGTACTCGTGTGTATACCACTACACCTAAGAAACCAAACTCAGCTATGCGTAAAGTAGCTCGTGTTAGGTTAACTAACGGTAAAGAGGTTAACGCGTACATCGGTGGTGAGGGACATAATCTACAAGAGCACTCGATAGTATTAGTTAGAGGTGGAAGGGTAAAAGATTTACCAGGAGTTAGATATCACATTGTTCGTGGAGCTTTAGACACCGCTGGTGTTGAAGGAAGAACGCAACGTAGATCTAAGTATGGTGCTAAACGCCCTAAGAAATAATTTTTAAATTTTTTTTAAGAAGAAGACATGAGAAAAAGAAAGGCTAAAAAAAGACCGATTCTTCCAGATCCTCGTTTTAACGATCAATTAGTGACTCGTTTTGTAAACATGATGATGTGGGATGGTAAAAAATCGGTAGCTTTCAAGGTGTTTTATGATGCAATTGATATCGTAGAACAAAAAAACCAAAACGAAGAAAAAACAGCTTTAGAAATCTGGAAAGATGCATTGTCAAATGTGATGCCTCACGTAGAAGTACGTAGTCGTCGTGTTGGTGGAGCTACATTTCAAATTCCTAATCCAATTAGACCAGACCGTAAGATATCTACTGCTATGAAGTGGTTGATTCTTTTTGCGCGTAAAAGAAACGAAAAGTCAATGGCTCAAAGATTAGCTGCTGAGATCCTTGCTGCTGAAAAGGAAGAAGGTGCTGCAGTTAAGAAAAGAGTTGATACGCACAAAATGGCTGAGGCAAACAAAGCATTCTCACACTTTAGATTTTAATCATATACAGAAATGGCTAGAGATTTAAAATATACTAGAAATATTGGAATTGCTGCACATATTGATGCTGGAAAAACCACTACAACTGAGCGTGTACTTTATTACACAGGAGTAAGTCATAAAATTGGAGAAGTACATGATGGTGCTGCTACAATGGATTGGATGGAGCAAGAGCAAGAAAGAGGTATTACAATTACTTCTGCTGCTACAACTTGTGAGTGGAAGTTTCCTACAGAAAATGGATTAGCAGTTGATGGGACAAAAGGATATCACTTTAATATAATTGATACTCCGGGTCACGTTGATTTTACTGTAGAAGTTAACCGCTCATTAAGAGTTCTTGATGGATTAGTATTCTTATTTAGTGCTGTTGATGGTGTTGAGCCTCAATCAGAAACTAACTGGAGATTGGCAGATAACTATAAAGTGCCTAGAATCGGTTTTGTAAACAAAATGGATCGTCAAGGGGCTAACTTTATGGAAGTATGTCAGCAAGTTAAGGATATGTTAGGTTCTAATGCGGTGCCAATTGTAATGAATATTGGTGACGAAGCTGATTTTAAAGGTATCGTTGATTTAGTGAAAAACCGTGCAATCGTATGGCATGATGCTACTCAAGGATCTACGTTTGATATTATTGAAATTCCAGAAGAACTAAAAGAAGAAGCGGCAATGTTACGTGGTAAACTTATTGAAGAAGTTGCTGCGTATGACGAAAATCTTTTAGAAAAATTCATGGAGGATGAAGATTCTATTACAGAAGAAGAAGTGCATGCTGCACTTAGAGCTGCTGTAATGGATATGTCTATTATTCCTATGATTTGTGGTTCTGCATTTAAAAATAAAGGTGTACAGTTTCTATTAGATGCAGTATGTCGTTATTTACCTTCTCCTTTAGATAAAGAAGATATTAAAGGTACACATCCTGATACTAACGAGGTTATTTCTCGTAAACCAGATGTTAAAGAACCATTTTCTGCATTAGCATTTAAAATTGCTACAGATCCTTTCGTAGGACGTTTAGCATTCTTTAGATCATATTCAGGACGTTTGGACGCAGGTTCTTATGTGTTAAATAATCGTTCAGGTAAAAAAGAACGTATTTCACGTATTTACCAAATGCACGCTAATAAACAAAATGCTATTGATTATATCGAAGCAGGTGATATTGGAGCTGCAGTTGGGTTTAAATCTATTAAGACTGGAGATACTTTGTCTGATGAGAAAAACCCTATTATTTTAGAGTCTATGGACTTCCCAGATCCAGTAATTGGTATTGCAGTGGAGCCAAAAACTAAAGCTGATGTTGAAAAATTAGGTTTAGCTCTAAGTAAATTAGCTGAAGAAGATCCTACTTTTACAGTAAGAACAGATGAAATGTCTGGTCAAACTATTATCTCAGGAATGGGAGAGTTACACTTAGATATTATTGTTGATCGTTTAAAACGTGAATTCAAAGTTGAAGTTAACGAAGGTGAGCCACAAGTAGAATACAAAGAAGCATTAACAAGAACTACAGATCACAGAGAGGTTTATAAAAAGCAATCTGGTGGACGTGGTAAATTTGCTGATATTGTATTTGAAATGGGGCCAGCTGATGAAGATTTCGAAGGGATTGGTTTACAGTTTGTTGACGAGATTAAAGGTGGACGTATCCCTAAAGAATTTATTCCTTCTGTAGAGAAAGGATTTAAAATGGCTATGAGTAATGGTCCATTAGCAGGATATGAGATGGACAGAATGAAAGTTACCTTAAAAGATGGTTCTTTTCATGATGTGGATTCTGATGCACTTTCTTTCGAATTAGCTGCAAAGCTAGGGTATAAAGCTGCTGCTAAAGCTGCTGGAGCTGTAGTAATGGAGCCTATCATGAAATTAGAGGCGCTTACTCCAGAAGAAAACATGGGAGATATCGTTGGAGATTTAAATAGACGTAGAGGTCAGATCAGTGACATGGGAGACCGTGCTGGATCTAAAGTTGTGAAAGCAACAGTGCCATTATCAGAAATGTTTGGTTATGTAACTTCATTACGTACTTTATCTTCTGGTAGAGCAACTTCAACTATGGAATTTTCTCATTATGCAGAAACACCTGCTAGTATTTCTGAAGAAGTTATTAAAGCAGCTAAGGGTAACGAATAATATCTATTAAAATGAGTCAAAAAATTAGAATTAAATTAAAATCTTACGATCACAATTTAGTAGATAAATCTGCTGAGAAGATTGTAAAGACGGTAAAGAGTACTGGAGCAGTTGTAACTGGGCCTATTCCATTACCAACACATAAAAAAATATTCACTGTACTACGTTCTCCACACGTTAACAAGAAATCTAGAGAGCAATTTCAATTAAGCTCATATAAGAGGTTATTGGATATCTATAGTTCATCTTCAAAAACGATTGATGCGTTAATGAAGCTTGAGTTACCAAGTGGTGTTGAAGTAGAGATCAAAGTGTGATCTAAACGATATTGAAAATTAAATTTCGGAATCAGAGAGAGATAATTCTCTGGTTCTGAATTTTGTTTATAATTAAATTATTTATTAATCGAGAAAAGACTTAATATGAAAGTCATTTTCTCAAATCTTAAATCAAATGTCTGGGTTAATAGGAAAAAAGATTGGCATGACAAGTATCTTCGATGAAAACGGAAAAAACATTCCGTGTACAATAATCGAAGCAGGTCCATGTGTAGTTACCCAAGTCAGAACTGAAGAAGTTGATGGTTATAATGCTATTCAACTTGGTTTCGATGACAAAGCAGACAAGAATGCTACTAAAGCGACTTTAGGTCACTTTAAGAAAGCTGGAACTTCTGCTAAACGTAAAGTTGTTGAATTTCAAGGTTTTGATGAGGAGTATAAATTAGGTGATTCATTAAATGTAGATTTCTTTACAGAAGGTGAATTTGTTGATGTTTCAGGAACTTCTAAAGGAAAAGGTTTCCAAGGAGTTGTAAAGAGACATAATTTTGCCGGAGTAGGTCAAGCTACTCATGGTCAACATAACCGTTTGAGAGCTCCAGGTTCTATCGGTGCAGCATCTTATCCTGCAAGAGTATTCAAAGGGATGAGAATGGCCGGAAGAATGGGTGGAGAAAGTGTAAAAGTTCAAAACTTGAAAGTGTTAAAAGTAGTTTCTGAAAAGAATCTATTAGTAGTTAAAGGGTGTGTACCTGGACACAAAAACGCTTACGTAACTATTCAGAAGTAATGGAAGTAGCAGTAATTGATATTAATGGAAAAGATACAGGTAGAAAGGTGAACCTTTCTGACACTGTTTTTGGTATTGAACCAAACGACCACGCTGTATATTTAGATGTGAAGCAGTATTTGGCAAATCAACGTCAAGGAACTCACAAGGCTAAAGAACGTGCTGAGATCGTAGGAAGTACTCGCAAAATTAAAAAACAAAAAGGTACTGGTACTGCTCGTGCAGGAAGTATCAAATCTCCAGTGTTTAGAGGAGGAGGACGAATTTTTGGGCCTAGACCAAGAAATTATTCTTTCAAATTAAACAAGAACCTTAAGAGATTAGCTAGAAAATCAGCATTAAGTATTAAGGCAGGAGAAAAGAATTTAACAGTTATTGAAG
Organism: uncultured Aquimarina sp.; assembly: GCA_947498595.1. Taxonomy (GTDB): domain Bacteria; phylum Bacteroidota; class Bacteroidia; order Flavobacteriales; family Flavobacteriaceae; genus Aquimarina. The sequence goes on along the minus strand of CANMKX010000016.1, from coordinate 92,148 downwards.
ATTTTAATTTTGATACAATCAAAACTAAAAATTTCTTAACAGTTTTAAAGTCATTAGGGTTAGATAATAAAAAATCCTTATTTGTCTTGGGTGATTCAAATAATAATGTATATTTGTCGTCACGTAATTTAAAAAGCACTGATGTCGTAAAAGCTTCAGAGCTAAGTACTTATAAAATATTGCATGCTAATAATGTAGTGCTTTTAGAAGGTTCTTTGAAAGGTATTGAAACGAATTTAAGTAAATAAGAAGCCATGAGTATCTTAATTAAACCTATTATTACGGAAAAAGCTACAGCTGATAGCGAGTTAAATAACCGTTATAGCTTTGTAGTAAATAAAAAAGCGAATAAGGTAGAGATAAAAAAAGCAGTTGAAGCTGCTTATGGAGTTTCTGTTGATAAAGTTCGTACAATTAACGTCCGCCCTGACCGCAAAACTCGTTATACAAAAACAGGTATGGTCACTGGTAAAACAAATGCAATTAAAAAAGCAATTGTACAGGTGGCGGAAGGTGATGTAATTGATTTATATAGTAATCTTTAAGATTAAAAAATGTCAGTAAGAAAATTAAAACCAATCACCCCAGCGCAGCGTTTTAGAGTAGTAAATGGATTTGACGCTATTACTACTGATAAGCCGGAGAAAAGTTTACTTGCTCCGAAAAAGAGAACTGGTGGTAGAAACAGTCAAGGTAAAATGACAATCCGCTACAAAGGTGGAGGTCACAAAAAAAGATATCGTATTATCGATTTTAAGCGAGATAAGCAAGGGATTCCTGCTACAGTAGCGACAATCGAATACGATCCAAATAGAACTGCTTTTATAGCGTTGTTGAACTATCAAGATGGTGAAAAACGTTATATCATTGCTCAAAACGGACTTCAAGTTGGGCAAAATATAGTTTCTGGTAGCAATGTTGCGCCAGAAATCGGTAATGCTATGCCACTTAGCGATATTCCTTTAGGAACAATTATTTCTTGTATTGAACTACGTCCTGGACAAGGAGCTGTTATGGCTCGTAGTGCAGGTGCTTTTGCTCAACTTATGGCGAGAGATGGTAAATTTGCAACAGTAAAATTACCTTCTGGAGAAGTAAGAATGGTACTTGTTAATTGTGTAGCTACTATTGGAGCTGTTTCTAATAGTGATCACCAATTAATAGTTGGAGGTAAAGCCGGTAGAACTAGATGGCTTGGTCGTAGACCACGTACTAGACCAGTAGCGATGAACCCTGTTGATCACCCAATGGGTGGTGGAGAAGGACGTTCTTCTGGAGGACATCCTCGTTCTAGAAAAGGTCTTCCTGCAAAAGGATTTAGAACCCGTTCTAAAACAAAGTCGAGTAATAAATATATTGTAGAACGTAGAAAGAAATAATAAGAAATGGCACGTTCATTAAAAAAAGGACCTTTCGTTAGCTATAAGCTAGAGAAAAAAGTAGCTGTTAATATTGATGGCAACAAAAAAACTGTTATCAAGACTTGGTCAAGAGCTTCTATGATAACTCCGGATTTTGTTGGTCAAACAATTGCAGTACATAATGGTCGCCAATTTGTTCCAGTATATGTAACTGAGAACATGGTAGGACATAAATTAGGAGAATTTTCGCCAACTCGTTCTTTCAGAGGACATGGTGCTGATAAGAAAAATAAAGGAAAAAAATAATTTAAGCTATGGGAGTTCGTAAAAGAGAAATGGCAGATAGAATTAAGGAGGAGAAAAAGCAAATCGCTTTTGCAAAACTTAATAACTGTCCTACTTCACCTCGTAAAATGCGTTTAGTCGCAGATTTAGTTCGTGGTGAAAAGATAGAAAGAGCGCTTCATATTCTTAGATTTAATCCTAAAGAAGCATCACGTCGTTTAGAAAAGTTATTGTTATCAGCAATAGCTAACTGGCAGGCGAAGAATGAAGACGCTAGCATCGAAGATGCAGAGCTTATTGTTAAAGAGATCCGTGTTGATGGTGGAAGTATGCTTAAAAGATTACGTCCAGCACCACAAGGTCGCGCACACAGAATAAGAAAACGCTCTAATCACGTTACTATCGTGGTTGCAGCTAACAATAATACACAAAGCAATTAATAGATAGTATGGGACAAAAGACAAATCCAATCGGAAATCGCCTTGGTATCATTAGAGGTTGGGAATCCAACTGGTACGGAGGAAATGACTACGGCGATAAGCTTGCTGAAGACGATAAGATTAGAAAATATATCCACGCACGTTTATCAAAAGCTAGTGTATCGAGAGTAATTATTGAGCGTACGCTTAAACTTGTAACCGTTACTATCACTACGGCTCGTCCAGGTATCATCATTGGTAAAGGAGGTCAAGAGGTAGACAAGTTAAAAGAAGAGCTTAAGAAAATTACAAATAAAGAGATTCAGATCAATATCTTTGAAATTAAGAGACCTGAACTTGATGCATTCTTAGTAGGATCAAGTGTAGCAAGACAAATAGAGAATCGTATCTCTTACCGTCGTGCTATCAAGATGGCTATCGCGGCTGCAATGAGAATGAATGCAGAAGGTATCAAGATCCAAATTTCTGGGCGTTTGAATGGAGCTGAAATGGCACGTTCTGAAGCTTATAAAGATGGTCGTATTCCTTTATCAACTTTTAGAGCTGACATAGATTATGCTTTAGTTGAAGCACACACTACTTATGGTAGATTAGGTGTTAAAGTATGGATTATGAAAGGTGAAGTTTATGGTAAAAGAGAGCTTTCTCCTTTGGTAGGATTATCTAAAAAACAAGGAAAAGGCGATAGAGGAGCCGGACGAGGTGGAAATAATAAATCACGTCGTAGAAAGTAATTTTTAAAGTAAATTAAACATGTTACAGCCTAAAAGAACAAAATTCCGTAAGCAGCAAAAAGGGCGTATGAAAGGACTTTCTAATAGAGGTCACGTACTTTCAAACGGTACTTTCGGAATTAAATCACTGGATGCCAGTTTTATTACTGCAAGACAAATTGAAGCAGCTCGTATTTCTGCAACACGTTATATGAAAAGAGAAGGTTCTCTTTGGATTATGATTTTTCCAGATAAGCCTATTACAAAGAAACCTTTAGAGGTTCGTATGGGTAAAGGAAAAGGTGCGGTTGAATACTGGGCAGCAGTAGTAAAACCAGGTAGAGTTTTATTTGAGATCGCAGGAGTACCTTATGATGTTGCAAAAGAGGCATTACGTTTAGCAGCTCAAAAACTTCCGGTAAAAACTAAATTTATAGTAGCTAGAGATTATCAAGCTTAATATTGAGAGAAAATGAAACAATCAGAAGTAAAACAATTATCTACAGCTGAATTACAAGAGGAACTTGGTAAATCTCAAAAAGCTTATTCAGAACTAAGAATGGCTCACGCTATGTCTCCATTAGATAATCCTTTACAATTACGTAAAGTAAGAAGATCTATCGCGAGAATGGCTACTGAGTTAACAAAAAGAGAATTAAACGGTTAATTCTGCTGAAAGATGGAAAAAAGAAACTTAAGAAAAGAACGTATAGGTGTTGTTACTAGTAACAAAATGGAGAAATCAATAGTGGTTTCTGAAGTTAAAAAAGTAAAGCACCCGATGTACGGAAAATTCGTGTTAAAAACGAAGAAATACGTAGCACACGACGAGAAAAATGACTGCAATATAGGTGATACTGTAAAGATCATGGAAACAAGACCTTTAAGTAAATCTAAATGCTGGAGATTAGTAGAAGTAATTGAAAGAGCGAAGTAATTATGGTACAACAAGAGTCTAGATTAAAGGTAGCTGATAACACTGGGGCAAAAGAAGTTTTGACTATCCGTGTTCTTGGTGGTACAAAAAGAAGATACGCCTCTGTAGGTGACAAAATCGTTGTCAGTGTAAAAGAAGCAACTCCTAACGGAAACGTTAAAAAAGGAGTAGTTTCAACTGCAGTTGTTGTTCGTACTAAAAAAGAAGTACGTAGACCTGATGGTTCGTACATTCGTTTTGATGATAATGCTTGTGTACTATTGAACGCAGCAGGAGAAATGAGAGGGACTCGTGTATTCGGTCCTGTAGCGAGAGAACTTCGTGATAAACAATTCATGAAGATTGTGTCATTAGCACCAGAAGTGCTTTAATATTTTTAGAAAAAATGACAAAGCTTAAAATCAAATCAGGAGATACAGTACAAGTTATCGCTGGAGACAATAAAGGTCAACAAGGTAAAGTACAAAAAGTATTTATTGATAAAAATAAGGCAATTGTAGAAGGTGTTAATTTAGTATCTAAACACAAGAAGCCTAGCGCTGCTAATCCACAAGGTGGAATTGTTAAGCAAGAAGCTCCAATACATATTTCTAACTTATCTTTACTTACATCTGAAGGTAAAGCAACAAGAGTAGGATATAGAGTAGAAGGAGACAAGAAAGTGAGATTTTCTAAAAAATCTAATGAGGTAATATAGTTATGGCTTATATCCCAAGACTTAAACAAGAGTATAAAGACAGAGTAGTGTCAGCTCTTACAGAAGAATTTAGTTACAATAATGTAATGCAAGTTCCTAAACTTAAAAAAATAGTTGTAAGTAAAGGAGTTGGTGCTGCAGTAGCTGATAAAAAGTTAATCGATCACGCAGTTGACGAATTAACAATGATTACAGGACAAAAAGCTATAGCAACTATTTCTAAAAAAGATGTTGCTTCTTTTAAATTACGTAAAGGGATGCCAGTAGGTGCAAAAGTTACGTTAAGAGGAGAGCAAATGTTTGAATTTTTAGATCGTTTAGTTACTTCAGCTTTACCTCGTGTAAGAGATTTTAATGGTATTAATGCTACTGGATTTGATGGTAGAGGTAATTACTCTTTTGGTATTACTGAACAAATCATTTTCCCAGAAATTGATATTGATAAAGTAAATAAGATTTCAGGAATGAATATTACTTTTGAAACATCAGCGAATACTGATAAAGAAGCAAAATCATTGTTAACCCAACTAGGATTACCTTTTAAAAAGAATTAATTATGGCTAAAGAATCAATGAAAGCCCGTGAGGTAAAAAGAGCAAAAACTGTAGCTAAATATGCTGAAAAACGCAAAGCTTTGAAAGAAGCTGGTGATTATGAAGCATTACAGAAGTTACCTAAAAATGCTTCTCCTTCTCGTATGCACAACCGTTGCAAATTAACAGGAAGACCTAAAGGGTATATGCGTCAGTTTGGTATCTCTCGTGTAACATTCAGAGAAATGGCAAACAAAGGATTAATTCCTGGAGTAACTAAAGCTAGTTGGTAATAATAAAGTAAATTAATTGGTTTTAGGTTTAATTAAAAATGATTAAAAACCGAGACCGTAAATTAAATACAATGAATACAGATCCTATTGCAGATTATTTAACCAGAATTCGTAATGCGAATGCAGCTCAACACAGAGTAGTTGAGATTCCTGCTTCAAAGGTTAAAAAGGCGATTACAAAAATATTATTCGATCAAGGATATATTTTAAGTTATAAATTTGAAGATAATACAGTTCAAGGTACTATCAAAATAGCTCTTAAATACGATAAAATGACTAAAGAGCCTGTTATACGTGAATTACAAAGAATCAGTAAACCTGGTCTTCGTAAGTATGCAGGATCTTCAGAAATTCCAAGAATCCTTAACGGACTTGGAATTGCTATCGTTTCTACATCTCATGGAGTAATGACTGGTAAGCAGGCAAAGAGAGATAATGTAGGTGGAGAAGTACTTTGTTACGTATATTAACAGTATAAAAGACAAAAAGAAATGTCAAGAATAGGTAAAAATCCAGTAACTATACCGTCTGGTGTCACAGTTGATGTGAAAGGAAATGTTGTTACTGTTAAAGGAAAATTGGGAGAATTATCTCAAGAAATTGATAGTATCGATGTAAAAGTTGATGGTAATCAAGTAATCTTTGAAAGACCTAGCGATGCAAAAGATCATAAATCAAAGCACGGTTTATACCGTGCCTTGATTAATAACATGGTTAAGGGTGTTTCAGAAGGTTTCACAAAAGAGTTAGAATTAGTAGGTGTTGGATATAGAGCATCTAATCAAGGTCAGAAATTAGATCTAGCATTAGGTTTCTCGCACAATATTGTATTAAACTTAGCTCCAGAAGTAAAAGTAGAAACAATTTCTGAAAAAGGTAAAAACCCTATCGTAAAATTAACTTCTCACGATAAGCAATTAGTAGGACAGGTAGCAGCGAAAATCAGAGGTTTCCGTAAGCCAGAGCCATACAAAGGAAAAGGAGTTAAATTTGTAGGAGAAGAATTAAGAAGAAAAGCAGGTAAATCTGCATAATAACTAAGTTATGGCATTCTCAAAAGATTTAAGAAGATTAAAGATAAGAAAACGTATCCGTGGTACGGTTAACGGAACAGCACAACGTCCTAGATTATCTGTTTATAGAAGTAATAAAGAAATCTATGCACAAATCATAGATGATGTAACTGGTGTAACTATCAGTGCTGCTTCTTCAAGAGATAAAGATATTACAGTGTCTGGAAGTAAAGTTGAAGTAGCAAACTTGGTTGGTAAAGCCCTTGCAGAAAAAGCGATAAAAGCAGGTGTAGAAACTGTTTCTTTTGATAGAGGTGGTTATTTATATCATGGTAGAGTAAAATCATTAGCTGAAGGAGCTAGAGAAGCAGGACTTAAATTCTAAGAAATTATGTATCAAAAATATAAAAACGCAGAATTAGTAAAACCAAGTGGTCTTGATTTAAAAGATCGTTTAGTTGGTGTACAACGTGTTACTAAAGTTACTAAAGGTGGTAGAGCATTTGGATTCTCTGCTATTGTAGTAGTAGGTGATGAAAATGGTGTTGTAGGTCATGGTTTAGGAAAATCTAAAGAAGTTGCAGAAGCTATTGCAAAAGCAGTAGAAGATGCTAAGAAAAACTTAGTTAGAATTCCTTTACATAAAGGAACGTTACCACACGAGCAAAAAGGTAAATACGGAGGAGCTAGAGTATTATTAATACCTGCTTCTGCCGGTACAGGAGTAATTGCTGGTGGGGCTATTCGTGCGGTACTTGAATCTGTTGGAGTGCATGATGTACTTTCTAAGAATCAAGGATCTTCAAACCCTCACAACGTAGTGAAAGCAACTTTTGATGCCTTGTTAAGAATGCGTAGCGCTCAACAAGTAGCTAAACAAAGAGGTATTTCATTAGAAAAAGTTTTTAAAGGATAAAAATTAGTAACGATGGCAAAGATTAAAGTAACTAAAGTAAAAAGTGCAATCAATCGTACTAAAAATCAAAAAAGGACTCTTGAAGCTTTAGGGCTTAAGAAAATTGGACAAGTGGTTGAACACGAAGACACACCTAATATCCTTGGAATGATAAACAAAGTTCAACATTTAGTTTCTGTTGATAAAAAATAAAAGACTAAGATGGATTTAAGTAACTTAAAACCCGCTTCAGGTTCTGTTAGAAGCAACGGTAAACGTTTAGGTCGTGGACAAGGATCAGGAAAAGGTGGAACAGCCGCACGTGGTCACAAAGGAGCGAAATCACGTTCAGGTTATTCTAGAAAGATCGGTTTTGAAGGAGGTCAAATGCCACTTCAAAGACGTGTACCTAAATTTGGTTTTACAAACATTAACCGTAAAGAATATCAGGGAATTAACCTTGATACTTTACAAGAATTAGTGGATGCAGGTAAAATAACTGACACCGTTAACCTTGAAGTGTTATTAGAAACACGTTTAGCAGGTAAAAATGATTTAGTTAAGATACTAGGAAGAGGTGAATTGAAGGCGAAGTTAAAAGTATCTGCTCATAAATTTACAGCCACTGCAAAAGCTGCTATTGAAGCTGCAGGTGGTGAAGCAGTAACCTTATAATTAACAATTCATGAAATTTATTGATACAATAAAAAATATTTGGAAAATAGAGGAACTAAAAAATAGAATTTTAGTTACTCTTGGACTACTTTTAGTATATCGCTTTGGAGCACAAGTAGTGCTTCCTGGTATTGATGCTTCTCAGTTAACAAACCTTTCTAATCAAGCCAATGGTGGATTGTTAGGTTTGCTTAATGCATTTACAGGAGGAGCATTTTCTAATGCATCTGTTTTTGCGTTAGGTATTATGCCTTATATATCAGCATCAATCGTTGTACAATTGATGGGAATTGCAATTCCATATCTTCAAAAATTACAAAAAGAAGGAGAAAGTGGTAGAAAAAAGATTAACCAAATAACTCGTTGGTTGACTATTGCAATTACTCTAGTACAAGGACCAGGTTACATATATAACTTATTTGCAACCTTACCAAGTACAGCATTTGTTTTAGAAAGCCAGACTATTTTTGTTGTATCGTCTGTAATTATCATCTCGACTGGTTGTATTTTTGCAATGTGGTTAGGTGAGAAAATTACTGATAAAGGTATCGGAAACGGTATATCACTTTTAATCATGGTTGGTATTATAGCTACATTACCATTATCATTTGTACAAAACTTAACTTCTAGAGTTTCTGGAGAAGGTGGAGGAATGATTATGGTTTTAATTGAGTTAGCTATATGGTTTGCAATTATATTAGGATCTGTATTGCTAGTAATGGCAGTTAGACAAATCCCAGTACAATATGCTAGAAGAACAGCTACAGGTGGATACGAGAAAAATATTTTTGGTTCTCGTCAATATATTCCACTTAAGTTAAATGCTTCTGGTGTTATGCCAATCATTTTTGCTCAAGCTATAATGTTTATACCAGCAGCAGTAGCAGGTCTTTCAGACTCTGAAACATCTCAAGGTATTGCAGCAGCTTTTAGTGATATATTCGGATTGTGGTACAATGTTGTTTTTGCTTTATTAATAATTGTTTTTACATATTTCTATACGGCAATTACAGTACCAACAAATAAAATGGCAGATGATCTTAAAAGAAGTGGTGGTTTCATACCAGGGATTCGTCCAGGTTCAGAAACTGCAGAATACTTAGATAAGATCATGTCACAAATTACGCTACCAGGTTCTGTATTCTTAGCATTAATTGCTATATTTCCTGCAATTGCAGTAAAAGTGTTGAATATTCAACAAGGTTGGGCATTATTTTTCGGTGGAACATCACTATTAATTTTAGTAGGTGTTGCGATAGATACAATGCAACAAGTTAATTCATATTTGTTGAACAGACATTATGATGGATTAATGAAAACAGGTAAAAATCGTAAAGCAGTAGCATAATGGCAAAGCAACCAGCAATTGAACAAGACGGAAGCATTATTGAAGCATTATCAAATGCAATGTTTCGTGTAGAATTAGAAAATGGTCACGTAGTGACAGCACATATCTCTGGTAAAATGCGTATGCATTATATAAAATTATTGCCGGGAGATAAAGTAAAACTAGAAATGAGTCCTTATGATTTATCTAAGGCAAGAATAACATACAGATACTAAAGTATATGAAAGTTAGAGCATCATTAAAAAAGAGAAGTGCCGAGTGCAAGATTGTGCGTAGAAAAGGCCGTCTTTACGTAATTAACAAAAAGAATCCTAGATTTAAACAAAGACAAGGGTAATTATGGCAAGAATTGCAGGGGTAGATATACCTAAACAAAAGCGAGGAGTTATAGCATTAACCTATATCTTCGGAATTGGTAGAAGTAGAGCCAAAGAAATTTTGGAAACTGCCAAAGTAGACGAAAGTATAAAGGTTTCTGACTGGAACGATGACCAAATTGGTAACATTCGTGAAGCTGTTGGAGCCTATACAATCGAAGGTGAGTTGCGTTCTGAAATACAGTTGAATATCAAGCGTCTTATGGATATAGGATGTTATAGAGGAATCCGTCATAGAATGGGTCTTCCTTTAAGAGGACAACGTACTAAGAATAATTCTAGAACACGTAAAGGAAGAAGAAAAACTGTTGCGAATAAGAAAAAAGCAACTAAATAATACCTTGAATAATGGCAAAGTCAACTTCAAAAAAACGTAAGGTAATTGTTGAATCATATGGAGAAGCTCACGTAACTGCTTCTTTTAACAACATTATCGTTTCGTTAACGAATAAAAAAGGAGACGTTATTTCTTGGTCTTCTGCAGGTAAAATGGGATTCAGAGGTTCTAAAAAGAACACTCCATACGCAGCACAATTGGCAGCAGAAGATGCAGCTAAAGTTGCAATCGAGGCAGGACTTAAGAAAGTAAAAGTATACGTTAAAGGTCCAGGTAACGGAAGAGAATCTGCTATACGTTCTATTCACAACAGTGGAATAGAAGTTACAGAAATCATTGATGTTACTCCAATGCCGCATAACGGATGTCGTCCTCCTAAGAGACGTAGAGTATAATTTATTTTATAATAAAGTAGATCTAAAATAAGGGGGGAGCAAGATTATCGAAGGACAGTGACCTTAATTCATAATCTCCCCCATAATTTCAAATAATTTTAAGTAATGGCAAGATATACTGGTCCAAAAACAAAAATCGCTCGTAAATTCGGACAAGCGATATTCGGTGACGATAAGTCATTTGAAAAAAGAAATTACCCTCCTGGGCAACACGGAAACAACAGACGTAGAGGTAAGAAAAGTGAATATGCTATCCAGTTAATGGAAAAGCAAAAAGCTAAATATACTTATGGAATTTTAGAAAAGCAATTCCGTAACATGTTTGATAAAGCAACACGTTCTAGCGGAATTACAGGTGAAGTTTTACTTCAATTATGTGAGTCTCGTTTGGATAATGTAGTTTTCAGAATGGGATTAGCTTCTTCTCGTAGTGCAGCTAGACAGTTAGTTTCTCACAGACATATCACTGTTAATGGAGAATTAGTTAACATTCCTTCGTACCAATTAAAAACAGGTGATGTTGTTGGAGTTCGTGAAAAATCTAAATCATTAGAAGTTATTGTTAATGCTCTAGCTAACAATAGTAACGTATATGAGTGGATTACATTCAATAATGAAACTAAGCAAGGTACTTTTGTATCAGTACCAGCTAGAATTCAGATTCCAGAAACTATCAACGAACAATTCATCGTCGAATTATATTCGAAGTAATAACACTTAGAAGTCACAATATGGCAATATTAAATTTTCAGAAGCCCGATAAAGTTATCATGATCGACTCTACTGAGTTCGAAGGTAAGTTTGAGTTCAGACCTTTAGAACCAGGATATGGTTTAACCGTAGGTAACGCTTTACGAAGAGTTTTGCTATCTTCTTTAGAGGGATTCGCTATCACTTCATTACGTATTGAAGGAGTAGATCATGAATTCTCTACTATTTCTGGTGTGGTTGAAGACGTAACAGAGATTATTCTTAATCTTAAACAAGTTCGTTTCAAGCGCCAAATTGAAGATGTGGATAATGAATCTGTAACGATATCTATCTCTGGTCAAGAGCAATTAACTGCTGGAGACTTTCAAAAATTTATATCAGGTTTCCAAATCCTTAACCCGGATTTAGTAATCTGTAATATGGACAAGAAAGTGGCTCTTAATTTAGAAGTTACTATCGAGAAAGGTAGAGGTTACGTTCCTGCTGAAGAAAATAAGAAAGCCAATGCTCCTATCGGAACTATTTTTACAGACTCTATATACACACCAATTAAAAATGTTAAATATAGCATTGAAAATTACCGTGTAGAGCAAAAAACTGATTATGAAAAATTAGTTTTCGAAATTAGTACTGATGGGTCTATACATCCTAAGGATGCTTTAACAGAAGCAGCAAAAACTTTAATTCACCACTTCATGTTATTCTCTGATGAGCGTATTACATTAGAAGCTGATGAAATAGCACAAACAGAAACGTATGACGAAGAGTCATTACACATGAGACAACTATTAAAAACTAAATTAATAGATATGGATCTTTCTGTACGTGCTCTTAACTGTTTAAAAGCTGCAGAAGTTGATACTTTAGGAGATTTAGTATCTTATAATAAAAATGACTTAATGAAGTTCCGTAACTTTGGTAAGAAGTCATTAACAGAACTAGAAGAACTAGTAAATGTTAAAGGACTTAACTTCGGTATGGATCTTTCTAAATATAAATTGGACAGGGACTAATCCATTAAGGAATAGTTAAAAGATTATCGAAAATGAGACACGGAAAGAAAGTAAATCACTTAGGTAGAAAAACTGCACACCGTAAGGCTATGTTAGCTAATATGGCGTGTTCCCTAATTGAACATAAAAGAATAAATACTACAGTAGCAAAAGCTAAAGCTTTAAAACAATTTATCGAACCTTTAGTTACTAAATCAAAAGAAGATACAACTCACAATCGTCGTATCGTTTTTAGTAGATTACGTAACAAATATGCGGTAACAGAATTGTTTAGAGGTGTTGCAGCTAAAGTAGGAGACAGACCAGGCGGTTATACAAGAATAATTAAGCTTGGTAATCGTCTTGGAGATAACGCTGATATGGCAATGATAGAATTAGTTGATTACAACGAAATATACAATGCTAATAAGCCGGCTAAAAAGAAAACTACTCGTAGAGGAAGATCTAAGAAAGCTGATGCTCCTGCTACTGAAGTTTCTAATTCTGAAGAAGAATAGAACATATGAATAGTGTTTTATGACACATATTAAAAAAGGATAAACATTTTATGTTTATCCTTTTTTTTTAAACTTTTTGTAAATAAAAAGTTTTAAAAAAATGTCTGAATTTGGTTATATGTATGAGGACATATTTTACACAACCTATTAATTTAAAAAGGTATTCTTTAAGGTAGAATACAGAAATATTAGATTTATGAAATATCAATCTCGAAAAAAAGCAATATTATTGTTAGCAGATGGTACAATTTTTCACGGCAAAGCTGTAGGTAAAGAAGGTAATGCTTTTGGTGAAGTATGTTTTAATACTGGAATGACAGGATACCAAGAAATATTTACCGATCCATCTTATTATGGGCAATTGATGATAGCAACAAATGCTCATATTGGTAATTATGGTACAAATATAGAAGAAGTAGAGTCGGACTCTATAAAGATAGCTGGATTAATTGTTAAGAATTTTAGTGAAAACTACTCCAGAGTTTCAGCTGATGCTTCTCTACAGGAATTTTTAGAAAAAAATAATTTATTAGCTATTTCTGATGTCGATACTAGAGCTCTAGTTAGTTATATCAGAGACCATGGAGCTATGAATGCAGTTATTTCTACTGAAATTGACGCGATAGAAAAATTGCAGCAAAAGCTAAAAGAAACTCCAGAAATGAATGGGTTAGAACTAGCTTCTAAAGTCTCAACAAAAGAACCTTATTTTGTTGGAAATCCAGATGCTTCTATAAAGATTTCAGCATTAGATTTAGGAATAAAGAAAAATATAATAAGACACCTTACTAATAGAGATGCTTATGTAAAAGTGTTCCCTTATGATGCCTCTTACGAGGAAATGAAAGAATGGGAACCAGATGGTTATTTCTTATCAAACGGACCTGGAGACCCAGAACCTCTTAATCAGGCTATTGATACAGCAAAAAAAATTATAGAAAATGATCATCCTTTATTTGGTATTTGTTTAGGACATCAAGTCATTGCATTAGCAAATGATATCGATACATATAAAATGCATAATGGTCATAGAGGGATTAATCACCCTGTAAAAAATGTGATAACTGGTAAAGGAGAAATAACATCTCAAAACCATGGATTCACAATTAATAGAGAACAGACTGAAGCAAATGATAACATTGAAATAACACATGTGCATTTAAATGATCATACTGTAGCTGGTATAAAAATGAAGAATAAAAATTGTTTTTCCGTTCAATTTCATCCAGAAGCAAGTCCAGGACCTAATGATTCTACATATTTGTTTGATCAGTTTATAGAAAATATAAAGAAGTAAAGAAAAAATTGAAAAAGATCATTTTAAGATGTTAAGTTGAGCTAAAACGTTATAGTTGATAACTTGCTTTAGAAAAACAATAATAGTTAGTAAAATAGGGCTTTATGGACGTTTAACTATTTCTACTCTTTTGTATCTTGCGAAATATTAAAAATGATTGATAATTTATTAAATAAAAGGAATGAGTATAATAATAAATATTCACGCTAGACAAATCTTAGATTCGCGTGGAAATCCAACAGTAGAAGTTGATGTAGTAACTGAAAATGGGTTTTTAGGAAGAGCAGCAGTTCCTTCTGGAGCTTCTACAGGTGAACATGAAGCAGTAGAGTTAAGAGATGGAGGTAATGCATTTATGGGTAAAGGTGTTACTAAAGCTGTTGAGAATGTTAATACTATTATAGCTGAAGCTTTATTAGGATACTCTGTGTTTGATCAAAATTTATTAGATCAAACGATGATTGAATTAGATGGTACGCCTAATAAATCAAAATTAGGAGCTAATGCAATTTTAGGAGTTTCATTAGCTGTAGCAAAAGCAGCTGCTAATGAATTAAATATGCCATTGTATAGATATATTGGAGGAGTAAGTGCTAACACGTTACCTGTTCCTATGATGAATATAATTAATGGAGGATCTCATAGTGATGCCCCTATAGCATTTCAAGAATTTATGGTTATGCCAGTAAAAGCTAAGAATTTTACTGAGGCAATGCAAATGGGAACTGAAATATTTCACAACCTTAAAAAAGTTTTACACGATAGAGGTTTAAGTACAGCTGTAGGAGATGAAGGAGGTTTTGCACCAACTCTTGATGGAACTGAAGATGCACTAGATTCGATAGCATTAGCAGTTGAAAAAGCAGGATACAAGTTTGGAGACGAAATCATGGTAGCTCTTGATTGTGCTGCTGCTGAATTTTATGTTGATGGTAAATACGACTACACTAAGTTTGAAGGAGATAAAGGGAAAGTTAGAACTAGTGAAGAGCAAGCTGATTATTTAGCAGAATTGGCAAGTAAGTATCCAATACTTTCTATTGAAGATGGAATGGATGAAAATGATTGGGAAGGATGGAAATATTTGACCAGCAAAATAGGAGATAAAGTACAGTTAGTTGGAGATGATTTATTTGTAACTAATGTAGAACGTTTATCAAGAGGTATCAAGAATGATACAGCGAATTCTATTTTGATAAAAGTAAATCAAATAGGAACGTTAACAGAAACAATTGCAGCAGTTAACATGGCTCATAATGCAGGGTATACTTCTGTTATGTCTCATAGATCTGGAGAAACTGAAGATAATACAATAGCAGATTTAGCTGTTGCATTAAATACCGGGCAAATAAAAACTGGTTCGGCTTCAAGAAGTGATAGAATGGCAAAATATAACCAATTACTTCGAATTGAAGAGGAATTAGGTACGGTTGCTTATTATCCTAAAGAAAATGCTTTTAAGATCAATAGATAATAAAGTAAATACATTTAAAGTAAAAAAGCCTACATTTTAATGTAGGCTTTTTTGTTTATTATCAAATAGTTAGCTTGTTGTTGTGCTTTTTTTGTAAAAAAGTGTATTTTTATTGTGGTAATTTTTTGCAGGTTATATAAAAAATGTCTATGAAGTGTTGTTTTTAGTACATTTTTAATAATTCTGTTAGATTATTTTAACAAAAATATATGAGTAAATTTTTACTTTTTTATATAAATGTACTATTGCTGTCTTTTTTATATATAAGTTTTTTTTCTAATTCTAGAGGAATCACTAATAGATATTTAAAAAAAGATAATGTTAAAACTTCATACAAATCATTACATGATTTAGAATCATCTAATAGGACGTATATGGATCCTAATTTTGTATACCAATTTCAAGTGTATTGTGTTGATAATGCTACTATAGCTTCTCCCATTTTTAACGAACCTATTACGCCAGGAGTAACCCAAGTTTTTTTAGTTAATAATAATGATTTGGGATTAAGTATTGATACTAATACTGGCGAAATAGATATTGCAGCAAGTACGATAGGAGTGTATTCTTTGAGAAGACTTGTTGTGGGAATTGGTTTTTCAGATCCAGTTAGTGTAGAAATAATAGGTTCAGGAAATATAATATCAACAATTGATTATGGGAGTAATACTAATTTTTGTAAATCTGAGGCGAATCCAATCCCCAATATTACTGGCTTAGGTGGAGGTGAGTTTACAAGTACGCCAGGATTAGATATCAATGTAAGTACAGGTGAAATAAATTTATCTAATAGCACGCCAGGTATTTATACCGTTTCATATGAAGTATCTGGATTATGCACAGCTACAGCATCACAAAATATTTCTATAATTAATGTTGATGCTGATTTTGAGTATGCACAATTAGAGTTTTGTGCAGATGCTGCTGACCCTATAGCTATAATTACAGGTACTGCAGGAGGGGATTTTACTAATAATTCAGGAATTGTTTTTTCCAATTTAGTAACAGGAGAAATTGATATAGATGCTAGTCAAATAGGTGTTCATACAATTAATTATACTGTAACAAACGGAACTTGTACAGTTACAAAAGGAGTGACGGTTACAATATATGATGAAGATGATGCAATGTTTAGTTATCTGAAAAATGATTTTTGTAAAAATGAAAGTAATCCATTACCAACAATTACGGGATTTAGTGGAGGAGTTTTTTCTAGTAATATTGGATTAGATATTGATGCAGCAACAGGTGAAATTAATTTAGCAAATAGTACATCAGGTAACTATACCGTTGTGTATACAACATCAGTAAATTGCCCAAATTCTAGTTCTCAAAATATTGAAATAATCGATAGAGATACGAATTTTTCTTATGCTAAAAATAATTACTGTACGATTGAAACGAATCCTCAAGCAATGATTGTTGGTGATTCTGGAGGAGTTTTTACAAATACATCTTCTTCAGGTTTAGTTTTTCTTGATACTTCAACCGGATTGATAGATATAGTGGCGAGTACCATAGGGATTCATGAGATAACATATAGTATTTCTATAGGAAATTGTATTTTTTCAACGTCAAAAAATGTAACAATTACAGCAAATGATATAGCAGCATTTAATTATAGTAAAATAAATTATTGCCAATCAGAAGTTAATCCAATCCCAACAATAATAGGAACAGTAGGAGGTGAATTTACCGGCACAACAGGATTGATTATTGATAACATTACAGGTGTTATAGATTTAGAAGGAAGTGTACCTGGAGCTTATGTAATTACATATACCACAACGAACACTTGCCCAGACAGTGTTACACAAAATGTAGTTATAGATGAAAAGGTAGATTCAAATTTTACATATATTACCTCAGCATATTGTATGGATGAAACAGACCCAACACCAACAATAACAGGAACAATGGGGGGTGTTTTTAGTAATATTACAGGAATTGTATTTTTAAATGCCTCAACAGGAAGTATAGATTTAAGTGCTAGTTCAGTAGGAATGCATGAGATAATTTATACGGTAACTAATGGGGTTTGTCAAGAAAGTTCATCTTTTACAATAAATGTTTTTCAAAGAGATCTAGCAGAATTTAATTATGATATGACCACTTATTGTCAAGCAGAAATAGATCCAGTGCCGACAATAACGGGAACAATCGGAGGACAGTTTAGTAGTACAACAGGGTTAGTTATAGATAATATTACAGGAGAAATAGATTTAGATACCAGTACCGCAGGAACATATACGATTACATATACTACAACCAACACTTGTGTAGACATAACAACACAAAGTATAACTATTGATGCTGCAGTAGATTCTAGTTTTGCATATCCAACACCAATATATTGTATAGATGATATTGATCCAATACCAACAATAACAGGGACGCCTGGAGGTGTTTTTAGTAATGCAACAGGAATCATTTTTATAAATGTATCTACTGGAGAAATAAACCTTAGTGAAAGTCCTTTAGGAACACATGAAATAAACTACACAGTTAATAATGGAATTTGTAATGAAACATTAATTGATACTATAACAATAAATCCGAGAGATGTTGCAATGTTTAATTACTCAGCAACATCGTATTGTATTACTGGAACAGATCCTGTACCGATGATAACAGGTACTACAGGAGGGCAATTTAGTAGTTCTGTAGGAATAATGATAAATGATATGTCTGGCAAAATTGATGTAAGCGAGAGTGTTCCAGGGGCGTATACTATTACATATACAACAATAGGAACGTGCATTGATAGTATATCTCAAATAGTAAATATAGATAACGTTCCAGATGCTAGTTTTATATATGATAAAGATGAATATTGTAGTGATGAAGTTAATCCTATTGCTACAGTTACTGGAGTTGCAGGAGGAGTTTTTACTAATAATACAGGTGTTGTTTTTCTAAATGCTAGTACAGGACTTATAGATTTAAATGCAAGTACACCTGGGATTCATCAAATTAGATACACGGTTAATAACGGAACGTGTACTAAAACGTTTTCAAAAAATATAACAATTATACCTAGAGAAATAGCAGCATTTACCTATGATGCAAACGCATATTGTAAAAATATGAATGATCCTGTACCAATAATAACAGGAACTACAGGAGGAGAATTTAGTAGTACTGTAGGATTAATGATCGATAGTACATCAGGAGTTATTGATATAAGCGAAAGTGTGGCAGGAATTTATGAGATAACATATCAAACTTTAGGAGCCTGTAATGATTCTACAACACAAAATATAACAATTAACGAAATAGTAGAAGCAAGTTTTGTGTATGATGCTATATTATATTGTGAAGAAGGAATTAATCCAATCCCAACAATAACAGGAACAACAGGAGGTATTTTTAGTAATGCTACTGGAATAGTGTTTTTGGATGTATTAACGGGAGAAATAAATTTAGATAACAGTCCTGTTGGGATTCATCAAATAACATATACTGTAACAAATGGATTATGTAATGCTACCGAAAATGTTTCTATAGAAATAAAACCTAGTATTGTCTCTGATTTTAATTACCCATCAGCAGTTTATTGTCAATTAGATGCAAATCCTATTCCAATAATAACAGGAGCGGTAGGAGGAGAATTTAGTAGTACGATAGGGCTTACTATTGATGAAACGACAGGAGAAATAGATTTAGAAAATAGTTTGCCAGGGGTATATATGGTCTCTTATGAAATAATAAATACTTGCGAGTTGATTGTAACCAAGAATATAACTATTCAATCACCCAATTTGACGCAACATTTTGAAACAAGTATAAACGATTCACTTTTTATAGATAATGTTGCTGCTGCTATAGATGTAGGTGAAGGAAATAAATTAGAACTCAGGCTAGGAGAAAACCTAAACGGAATAGTAAATTGGACAGGTCCCAATAACTATGTAGCATCAGGTACACAAATAGTAATATCTAATAACATTCAGATACTAGATTCTGGAATTTATACTGTGAGTATAGTATATGACATTATCGGTTGTGGATCTTTAATAACGACCTATAATTTCACGGTAAATGTAACTCAGAATATAGTAAAAGTATCACCAAAAATATTTTTACAAGGAGCTATGCTCAATACTTCTGATGAATTAATGAGAGATGATTTAAGGCAATTGAATTATTTGCCATTAACTTCTCCGTATGAGGATGGACTTACAGTTGATGCAACTATATTTGAATCTGAAGTAGATAATAAGAATGATATAGTAGATTGGATTTTAATAGAATTGCGAAGCGCATCAGATAATACTATTGTGATAAACCAAAGGTCGGCATTACTACAGCGTGACGGAGATATTATAGATGAATCAAAAAGTCAAGAGATAGAAATCATGGCTCCTCCTGGAGATTATTACGTTTCAATTAAACATAGAAACCATCTTGGAGTAATGACAGCTTCAACTGTAAACCTATCGATTATAAATACTTTGCTAGATTTTAGAGATGGAACGCAATTAACTTATGGAATTAATGCACAAACCAGAGAAGGAATGCCTTCAGGAAAATTAGGTATGTGGGCAGGTGATATGAATAATGATGGGAAAGTAATTCTATTTGGACCAACAAATGAATTACTTTATTTAAGAAATCAAATCTTATCAGATACATCCAATATTTTTAACACCTTGCTATATAAACCAAGAGGGTATATTAATAGTGATTTATATTTAGATGGAGAGTCTATCCTATTTGGAGCAGAAAATGATCCGCTACTTTTAAGACGTAATATATTGAACCACCCTAGTAATGGATTTGATACATTACTATATATAATAATGCAACAATTACCATAATTAAAGAAGGAGTATGAAGAAAAAAATGCTATTAATGCTAGTTCTATTGAATAGCCTTTTATATGGGCAAGCATATAATTTAGAGTTAGTACAAGACGAAAGTGATCAATATTTATTTACTATTTATGCACATCCCTCTACAGATGCAACGGATGCAATTTTTGCTCAAGCAAGTTTCATGATTTTGTTAGAAAGAGAGAATACGATAGGTGTTTTTGCTGATATTTTAGGTTCAGGATGGTCGGTAGGAGGAACGGTTGATGCAGATGCATTATCTTCGGGAGGAATAGGTGATGGTACAAAAGATTATTATTATATAACCTCAGACCCTAGTAATGTTACTTTTTCGCATATAATAGGAGAACGATTTGGTTTAGTCACTTTTAGAGTAACATCTATGCCAGAATCTGGTACGATAGCAATTTTAGATAATAATGATTCGATAGCTACGATATTAAACACAAATGGTATCGTAAATGGTAATATAGTACAATTAGATCCTAATAATGGAGCAGGAGAAAGTGATTATTATAATGGATTAACAAGAACTACATTGTATGTTTTTGAACCACTAGCCATAACTGATTTTCAAATCTCTCAGTTTAGAATAATACCAAACCCAAATGAAGGGCAATTTGAGATTGAATTACCTCAAGGAATATCTAATGGGAAAATTGAAATAAAAGATATAAGAGGAAGAGAAGTTGTAAAATCAAGAGATGTAAATCAAGTATTTAAAATGTTTATGGATATCTCAAAATTGGAAGCAGGAATCTATTTAATAGAATTAAAAGCATCAGAAGGAGTTATAAGAAAACGCTTTGTAATTAAATAAAGTATTGGATAAGAATTGAAATAATAAATGAACGAATTGGATTTTTTAAAAATTGCATTCGTTTTTTTTTTGCTTGAAATCCTTGTTTGTAAAGTGTTTAACAAAAAAATAAGAAATATATTATGAGGTAGAATTGTAAGGGTTAAATTGATACTTCGATTAATAAGATGTTAACAGTATATTTCGTAATTTAGCAGACCGAAATTTAATAAAAATTCAAAAACACATATGTCAAAGATAGCAACATTAGAGGTAGACGGCAAAAAATATGAGTTTCCTATTATCGAAGGAACAGAAAATGAATTGGGAATTGATATCAAAGCTTTGAGAGGAGCTACAGATGGAATCATTACAATTGATCCTGGGTATAAAAATACAGGAAGTTGCGAGAGTGCAATTACGTATTTAGATGGGGAACAAGGTATTTTACGTTATCGAGGATATGCTATTGAAGATCTTGCAGAAAAAGCTGACTTTTTAGAAGTAGCATATTTATTAATTTTTGGAGAATTACCTACAAAAGCACAATTAGAAAAATTTGATACTGATATTAAAGCAGAATCTCACGTAGATGAGGAAATGAAGAAGATTTTGGATGGTTTTCCAAAAACAGCTCACCCAATGGGAGTTTTATCTTCATTGACAAGCGCATTAATAGCTTTTAACCCGACTTCTGTAGATGTAGACTCAGAGGAAGCGATGTACAATGCAATTGTAAAAATAATGGCTAAGTTTCCAGTATTGGCAGCTTGGACTATGAGAAAAAGATTGAGTTTGCCTCTAGATTATGGAGATAGTTCTCTAGGATATGTTGAAAACTTACATAAAATGATGTTTTCAAAGCCTAATAAAAGCTATGAAGCAAATAAGATTGTAAATGACGCTTTAGATAAATTATTAATCCTTCATGCTGATCATGAGCAAAATTGCTCAACATCTACAGTGCGTATTGTAGGATCATCACATGCAGGTTTATTTGCATCTTTATCAGCAGGAATCTCTGCTTTATGGGGGCCACTTCATGGAGGAGCAAACCAAGCAGTACTTGAAATGTTAGAAGCTATCAAAGAAGATGGTGGAGATACTAAAAAGTATATGGGGAAAGCTAAGGATAAAGAAGATCCATTCCGTTTAATGGGATTCGGGCATAGAGTTTATAAAAACTTTGACCCTAGAGCAAAAATCATTAAAGTATCAGCAAATGAAGTATTGTCAAATCTAGGTGTTCAAGATCCAATTTTAGATATAGCAAAAGGATTAGAACAAGAGGCTTTAAACGATGATTACTTTGTGAAACGTAAATTATATCCAAATGTAGATTTTTACTCAGGAATAATCTATAGAGCAATGGGAATTCCTGTTGAAATGTTCACAGTAATGTTTGCTTTAGGTAGATTGCCAGGATGGATAGCACAATGGAAAGAAATGCGCATGCGTAAAGAGCCAATTGGACGACCAAGGCAAATTTATACAGGAGCAAATCATAGAGAATTTGAAGATATAAAAAACAGATAATAATAATGAAAATGTCATTTAATTTTAAATGACATTTTTTTTGTAAATATACGTGATGAAAAAAATTAAGATTATCAAAAATAGATCAGATGTTGGAGCGGGAACTAGAGGCTCTGATATGGGAATAGATGCAATGGAAATAGCAGCTATTAACGCTAATAATGATTATTTTAATCAATTTGAATTCGAAGATGTTATTACAGAAAATGAATCTATTTATAATAAAGTAAATAATTCATTTGCAAAACGTATCGGTAGTGTATTAGGGCAATGTACTCGTTTAAGCGAGCATGTTAAAAATGGATTAGATGAAGGTTTTTTTCCAATAGTCTTGTCTGGAGATCATTCTTCAGCTTTAGGAACGATAAGTGGAATTAAAGCTGCTAACCCTGAGAAAAGAGTAGGAGTGATTTGGATTGATGCGCATGCAGATATACATTCGCCATATACATCACCTTCAGGAAATATTCACGGTATGCCATTAGCGGCAGCGTTGAGTAATGATAATTTGGAAAATAAAATAAATGACATTTCTCAAGAGACATACGAATCTTGGGAGAAAATGAAAAACATTGGAACTTCTGGAGCAAAAGTTCTAGCAGAAGATGTTGTTTATTTTGGAGTTCGAGATACAGAACAACCAGAAGATGATCAAATAGAACGTTTAGGGATAAAAAACTATAAAGTAGCAGAAGTACGTTATAGAGGACTAGACGTTTGTGTAAATGAGGCGTTAGAGAAATTATCTAATAGTGATGTTATTTACATATCTTTTGATGTAGATGCAATGGATTGTGATATGGTTTCATATGGAACAGGTACTCCAGTACCAAAAGGGTTTGATCCAGATGAGATTGTAGCAATGATTAAAATGTTTACAGAAAGTCAAAAAATAGCATGTTTAGAATTTGTTGAGGTTAATCCGTTATTAGATTTTAAAGGAAATAAAATGGCAGAAACAGCATTCGAAATTTTAAATGAAGTAACAGCAATTATACAAGGGTAGATTTATTGAAATAAAATATTTAACCTGAGACATACAAACGAAACAAAACTATAGAATATATTCTGTAGTTTTGTTGTTTTAGATCAATTCTTATGCAACAAATAACCAATACAATTTTAATGGTACGACCGGTATCATTTAGAATGAACGAACAGACTTCAGTAAATAATTATTTTCAGAAAGAAGTAGTTACTAAAAGTGATATTAATACAAAAGCTCAAGAAGAATTTGATGCGTTTGTCTCAAAACTGCGTAAAGTTGGAGTTGAGGTTATTGTAATAGAGGATACGAATTCAACAGATACACCTGACGCTCTTTTCCCTAATAATTGGATTAGCTTCCATGAAAATGGTACCGTAGGTGTGTATCCAATGTTTGCAGAAAATAGGAGACAAGAACGACGAGAAGATATTCTAGAAACTATAGAAAATAAAGGGTTCGTTATAAAAGATATAGTAGATTATACATCAGCTGAAGAAGAAGGCATTTTTTTAGAAGGTACTGGTAGTTTATTATTAGATAGAGAAAACAGAAGAGCTTATTGTGCATTGTCTGCTAGAGCTGATGAAGATCTTTTTATAGAGTTTTGTGAAGATTTTGAATATACACCTGTAATATTTATTGCAAATCAAACAGTAGAAAATAAGAGAGTTCAAATTTATCATACCAATGTAATGATGTGTTTAGGGAAACAATTTGCAGTTATTTGCCTTGATGCTATAGATGATAAAAAAGAAAAGAAAAATGTAATCAGTCATTTAAAAGAAAGTGAAAAAGAGATTATAAAAATAACAGAAGCGCAAATGCACCAATTTGCAGGAAATATGTTGCAAGTTAAAGGAGCCTTTGAAAAAGAATATTTAGTGATGAGTGATGCTGCACGTAAAAGTTTGACTCAGGATCAGGTAAAAAAAATAGAAAAATACAGTGAAATTTTAAGTAGTGATTTAACTACGATCGAAACCAGTGGAGGAGGGAGTGCTCGGTGTATGATGTCAGAAGTATTTTTACCAAAAAAAGTGTAAATTAGTCGAATGCTATCAAAAAAAACGAAATACGGACTAAAAGCATTAACTTATATTGCTAGAAAAGACTGCACGAATCCAGTTTTGATCTCTGAAATTGCTAAAAGTGAAAATATATCTCAGAAATTCCTTGAAAGTATATTATTAAGTCTTAAAAAAACAGGTTTTTTAGGCTCAAAGAAAGGAAAAGGAGGAGGATATTACCTAATAAAAAAGCCAGAAGATATTTCTATGGCATCAGTAATTAGAGTATTAGAAGGACCAATAGCAATGCTACCTTGTGTAAGTCTTAATTTTTATGAAAAATGTGACGATTGCCCAGATGAAGATGCATGTACTGTACATCAATTAATGATAGAGGTACGAGATAATACTTTAAGAGTATTAGAACATAAAACATTAGCAAACTATATAGATTAAAATTTTGCTTTAAAAATTAGAGCCTTATTACAGAAGTGATAAGGCTTTTTTTATGAGTGAAAATCTATTTAAAATTATAATAATTGAGTAATAGAAAGAGATTTAAATTCTATTATCTTTGCAGCTTAAATTTTTGAAAAATGATTTTACAAGAAACTATTTCGGTACATGTTAAAACAGCTATTAAAGAGCTATATAATGCTACACTAGCATCGGTAGAATTTCAAGCTACTCGTAAAGAGTTTGAAGGAGATGTAACTGTTGTTGTTTTTCCTATGTTACGGGTGGTTAAAGGTAATCCTGTTCAAATTGGAGAAGCAATTGGTAAGTATTTGGAAGATCATGTTGAAGAAATTTCAGGATATAACGTTGTAAAAGGATTTCTTAATTTAGTTATTTCAGATACCTATTATGTAAAGTATTTTCAAGAAATAAGAAAAGAAGAAAAATATGGTTTCGTTACTCCAAAGGTTGATGACACCTCAGTAATGGTAGAATATTCATCTCCTAATACAAATAAGCCATTACATTTAGGACATATTAGAAATAATTTGTTAGGATATGCCGTAGCTGAAATTATTAAAGCAAGTGGAAAGAAAGTTTATAAAACTCAAATTATAAATGATAGAGGGATTCATATTTGTAAATCAATGATTGCTTGGCAACGATTTGGAAATAACGAAACTCCAGAAAATACAGGCTTAAAAGGAGATAAGCTAGTAGGAAACTATTATGTGAAATTTGATAAAGTTTATAAAGAAGAAATTGCTACGCTTATAGAAAAAGGAAATACAGAAGAAGAAGCTAAAAAGATAGCACCTATCTTATTAGAAGCTCAAGAAATGCTTCGTAAATGGGAATCAGGAGATGAAGATGTTGTTGCTTTATGGAGAAAAATGAATGGATGGGTATATGAAGGGTTTGAAAAGACATATAAGGCCTTAGGAGTTGATTTTGATAGTTATTATTATGAAAGTAATACATATTTATTAGGAAAAGATAATATTGAAGAAGGATTACAGAAAGGTGTTTTCTTTAAAAAGGGAGATGGATCTGTTTGGTGTGATTTGACTGATGAAGGATTAGATGAAAAACTAGTTTTAAGAAGTGATGGTACAGCAGTATATATGACACAGGATATAGGTACTGCAATACAACGTGTAAAAGATAATCCAGATGTTGGAGGAATGATTTATACAGTTGGTAATGAGCAAGATTATCATTTTAAAGTTTTATTTTTAATTCTAAAGAAATTAGGATACTCTTGGGCAGAGCATCTACATCATTTAAGTTATGGAATGGTAGATTTACCTAGTGGTAAGATGAAGAGTAGAGAAGGTACAGTTGTCGATGCAGATGATCTTATTGTAGAAATGGCTACTACAGCTAAATCTATATCTAAAGAATTAGGAAAGTTAGAAGGATATTCTAATGAAGAAAAAGAAGATGTATATAATATTATTGGATTAGGAGCACTTAAATATTATATATTAAAGGTTGATCCAAAGAAAAGAATCTTGTTTAATCCAGAGGAATCTGTCGATTTTCAAGGGAATACAGGGCCGTTTATTCAGTATACATATGCACGTATCCAAGCTATATTAAGAAAAGCTGATTTTGATTTAGAAAAGGACTCAACTGGACTAAAATTACATGAAAAGGAAAGAGAATTAATTAAACAATTGATTCTTTATCCAGAAATAATACAATATGCTGCTAAGAATCAAAGCCCAGCAGTGATAGCGAATTATACATATGATTTAGTTAAAGGTTACAACTCTTTTTTTCAAAATGTATCCATATTTGGAGCCGATTCAGATAGCGAAAAAATATTTAGAGTACAATTATCTAAGGTAGTCGGAGAAACTATAAAGTCTGCATTTGGATTGATGGGGATTCAAGTACCAAATCGTATGTAATAGAAAAGAAAAATGATTAATAATAAAAATGCCTAGTTATATAACTAGGCATTTTTTGTTGAAGTAATAAGTCATATACTAACCTGAATTTTGATTTGAAAATTTAATTTTAAAAAACAGATATTAAATAGAGATACTGTGAAACGGAAACTTCTTAAAACAAGAACTTTGTAATTGCTTGTCTTTACACTATCTTTGCAACTTTCAAAACGAAGAAGCAATTATGTTTGATAATTTAAGTGATAAGTTAGATAAAGCGTTACATATCCTAAAGGGACATGGGCAGATTACAGAAGTAAATGTTGCTGAAACATTGAAAGAAGTACGAAGAGCTTTAGTCGATGCGGATGTTAATTATAAGATAGCAAAAGAATTTACCAGTACGGTTAAGAAAAAAGCTTTAGGACAAGATGTTTTAAAGAGTCTTAAGCCTGGTCAATTAATGGTGAAGTTAGTAAAAGATGAGCTAACAGAACTAATGGGAGGAGATGTAGCTGGTGTTAATCTTTCAGGGACACCATCGGTGATTCTAATGTCTGGTTTGCAAGGATCGGGTAAGACTACTTTTTCAGGTAAATTAGCAAACTTTCTTAAGAATAAGAAAACAAAGAAACCATTATTAGTAGCGTGTGATGTTTACAGACCAGCAGCGATCGATCAATTGCATGTAGTTGGTGAACAAATTAATGTGGAAGTTTTTAGTGATAGAGGAAATACAGATCCTGTTGCTATTGCAAAAGCAGGGGTAGCACATGCAAAGGCAAACGGTTTTAATGTTGTAATTGTAGATACAGCAGGTCGTTTAGCTGTTGATCAAGAGATGATGACAGAAATAGCTAATATACATGAAGCTATTAAACCACAAGAGACATTATTTGTTGTAGATTCTATGACAGGGCAAGATGCTGTTAATACAGCAAAAGCTTTTAATGATGTATTGAATTTTGATGGAGTTATATTAACTAAGCTTGATGGTGATACTAGAGGTGGAGCAGCTATATCTATTAAATCGGTAGTTAATAAGCCAATTAAGTTTATTGGTACTGGAGAAAAGATGGAAGCAATTGATGTATTTTATCCTTCTCGTATGGCAGATCGTATCTTGGGAATGGGAGATGTTGTATCCCTTGTTGAGCGTGCTCAAGAACAATTTGATGAAGAAGAAGCTAGGAAATTACAAAAGAAGATCGCTAAAGATCAATTTGGGTTTGACGATTTCTTAAAGCAAATTCAGCAAGTAAAGAAAATGGGTAACATGAAAGACCTAATGGGAATGATACCTGGTGCTGGAAAAATGTTGAAGAATATTGATATCGATGATGATGCTTTTAAGCATATAGAAGCAATAATTCATTCAATGACTCCTGGAGAAAGAGAGAAGCCTCAGATTATCAATTCGAGTCGTAAAAAAAGAATAGGTAAAGGATCAGGAACATCTGTTCAACAGGTAAATCAATTATTAAAGCAATTCGACCAGATGAGTAAAATGATGAAGATGATGCAAGGTGGGGGAGGAAAACGCATGATGCAAATGATGAATAAAATGCGATAAACATAGAATACAACAACACAACAACGCAACAACAATACATGGAAATTTTAGACGGTAAAAAAGTCAGTAACGATATTAAAAATGAAATCACTATAGAGGTTGATAAGATGAAATCTCGAGGTGAAAAAGTACCACATTTAGCAGCTATTATAGTTGGAAGCGATGGTGCAAGCTTAACGTATGTAGGAAGTAAAGTTAAGGCTTGTGAGAGAGTAGGTTTTGAATCTACTTTAGTCAAAATGCCAAGTACAACTAGCGAAGTGGAATTGCTTCATAAGATAGAAGATTTAAATGAAGATGATGCAATAGATGGCTTTATCGTACAATTACCTTTACCACCGCAAATAGATACTCAAAAGATATTAATGGCGATTGACCCAGATAAAGATGTAGATGGATTTCATCCAACTAATTTCGGGAAAATGGCACTAGATATGTCTACTTTTATACCCGCAACACCTTTTGGAATATTAGAGTTGTTGGAGCGATATGAGGTTGATACAAAAGGGAAGCATACTGTTGTGATTGGGAGAAGTCATATAGTAGGAAGACCTATGAGTATTTTAATGGGGAGAAGAGGTTGGCCAGGTAATTCTACCGTTACGTTAACGCATAGTCATACTAAAAATATTACTCAGATTATATCGCAGGCAGATATTGTAATAACTGCATTAGGAACGCCTAATTTTTTAAAAGCAGAAATGGTGAAAGATGATGCTGTAATAATCGATGTGGGAATTACTAGAGTTACTGATGATACAAGAGAAAGAGGTTACCGTATTGTTGGAGATGTAGATTTTGAAAACGTAAGTAAAAAAGCTTCTTATATAACACCAGTCCCAGGTGGAGTTGGGCCTATGACAATTGCAATGCTTTTAAAAAATACTTTATTGGCAAGAGAGCGACATAAGCTGAATATTTAAAGGGATATATAATAAAATAAAGAAGAGGTCTTATAAGGTTTAGTTAATCTTATAAGACCTTTTTTTATTATTGAAATTAAGTAGTGGAAGAAATGATTTTTGTAAAAAGAGAGATTTGGAGAATATCTTTTAAGAAAACTAGGTATTCCACTATAATTAAATAATTTTCCGGAGAATATGAATAAATACTTGCCTTTTGTTGAGACTGAATTTTCTAAAGAAAGACTCTGTGTGATTATTATTAGCGAAAAAAAGCAAAAGACTAAAGAAGAATTATAGTGATCGAGCTTGCTTGCCTAAAATAATTCTCGTTATATAGTAAGAACGATTACTAGGAGTTCCTGGAGTATTCTGAGATAAAGAAACTAAATTGATTTGGCTAATTTTATATAGATAATTACTAAAAGTATTTTCCTGTAACTATGTTTGTTACCAATTCAGTCTTTTTTATACCTAAAAAAAATGCTTTAGAAGCTTTATAAGCTATTAAGGTTGAAAGCAGATGGAGAATTTATAGAATTAGAAAATAAATAAGTTAAAGAAGCTAAGAATACTCGGAAAATCGTTATCAAAGGTATTGATAATGTAAATGTTTGAAAATAATATTTAAAGATGATTAGATATTAAGAAAAGATGTGGAAGTGTTAAAAGCTTAAAAGTTGTTTAACGCTAAAATGAAAATTTTAAAGAATGAAAAATATTGAATTCTTTCTTATGAGTGAATTTAAAGTTTTATTTAAACTGTAATTTTTGTCTTCCTATTTGAAAATTGATAAAAGAAATTGATGGTAGAATAAAAAAAGAAAAGCGTTAACAATTTTAATTGTTAACGCTTATATATTTCCCTTTTACATTTACTTGAGCCTATCCAAATGGATTTGTTTTGTGGACGATAATGATTTTAGTTGTTAAAATCGTCAGCTGAGATGTTATCCTCATTATTACCATATCCACCAGAACCATTTGATACTAGATCTAAAGATAATGTATAAGAAGGTACGTTTAATCCAGTAGCAGTTTTCTGAGGAGTGAAATCTAAGATTGCAGCATCTCTTTCGTATAAAGCACTTTTAGTAAACGTTCCGTGTCTTTTACCATTTTTAGTTGTTTCTTTCCAATCCTTACCGTAAGCAATTTTTAAATAATACTCTCCAGCAGGGATGTTTCTTATGTGGTGAGTTGCTCCGCTATTAACGAATACTTCTCTAATAGGAGTATCACCTTTTTTATCATCCATTCTAAATAACTTAACAACTACATCAGTATTGTTACCAATTTTTAGTTTTAAATAGTTATTTAATTTATAGTCATACTTAGCTTTAACTGTTGATGATTTAGGAGCTACACCAGTTTTGTATGTTGCTTTTTCCCAGTTTTTATAAGTTTCAGCAGTTTTACTAGCGCCGTAAGAAGCAGTTGACTCTTCAGCTACATCAGTACCTTGAGCAGCTCTTTTCTTAGATTCTTGAAGTGCTCTTTCAGTTTCAGATATATCACTGTTTATTGTAGCAGCAGCTAACGCTTTATTTCTTTGTGCAGTAGCAGCATCGATTTCAGCTCTCTTAGCATTTTCTTCAGCTCTTTGTCTGATAGCTTCAACTTCAGCAATAGCTTTTCTTGCAGCTTCTTCAGCAGCTTTTTTAGCTCTTTCTGCATTAGCTATAGCTCTTGCAACTGCAGCTTGAGCAGCAGCTTTTCTTGCTTCCGCTTCTTTAGCTACTCTATCTGCATCAGCTATTCTGCTATCTTCAGATAAAAATTTAGTTAATACAAAACCATTAATGTTTTTGTATTGTACAGTACTCCAGTCACCATATTCTGAACTTAGAACATAAACTTGAGTTGCTTGAGGAACTTCTGCTATAATGTTATAGTTAGCTCCTGGACCACTTCTTACCTCTAGTTTTTGACTAGACATAAGGTAACGTTCTGCATTTTGTGCAAATGAAGATGTAAACGTGATCACCATTAGTAGGGCAAATGTAAAAGTCGATTTCATAATCTTTTGTGTTTACAATTAATAATACATATTATGACATAGATCGGGGAACCGTTTAGTCAAAACTTTATTTAAAATTAAATCTACGAATAATTATTTATATAACAATGAATACATTGCTATAAAATAACATTTCAATATCGTTTTGAATGTAAGTATTTGTTTTTTAAGTATTTGAGTATAATTACTTATAGCTGTTGTTTAATACCAGTATTACTACTAACTTATATTCACTTACAAAAGTACTGTAATATTATTTAATAGACAAAGAGTAGTCTAAAAAAATCTACAAAAAAAAATAATAAAACAGTGTTTTTGTGTATTTTAACGTAATATTTGTGTGTTATATCCGTACATTGTGATATGTCTTGAGATTGTTTGTAGGATTGTTTTTTAGTAAAATTAATACTCTATTTATTATATAGAAATAGTAGGATTTCTATATAGCATTTATTTAATGTGTAGTTTTATTTGTTTTTAATAGTTGAGGAAATTTGCTCTTGAAACGATTTAACCTTGGAATAGATACCCCTTGTATATATCTATTATAAGGATGGTTCTTTTCATAATCCTGATGATATGCTTCGGCTATCCAGAATTTTTGAAAAGGAAGAACCTCAGCAGCTATTTTTGAACCTATTTTTTTAGCTAAAGCTTTTTTCTTTTTTAAAATAATATCTTTCTGTTGTTGATTTTGATAAAAAAGAATAGATCTATATTGAGAACCTCTATCAGGGCCTTGTCCATTTACTTGAGTAGGGTTCTGTGAACCAAAATAAACATCAATAAGAGATTCGAAGGAGACTACCTTTGGATCATAAAGTATTTCAACAGCTTCAGCGTGCCCTGTTTGGCCTGTGTTACTTTGTTCATATGTAGGATTATCAGTATGTCCACCTGCATAACCAGAAATTACTTCTTTTACACCTTTTACACTGTCGTAAATTGCTTCAACACACCAAAAACATCCACTTGCTACATAAGCTCTTTCTAATCCATTAAGAGTATTGGTTTGAATTGGAGGTAACTTTTGAGCTGCTTCTAATTTTAGTTGTCTTGTTGATTTTTTTGAATCGCTACAACCAACTGTAACGATGGCTAAACTAAAAATTATACTAAATAAGATTTTCATAGGATTGTTTTTTTAATAAGTCTTATTTATTAGTTTATCCTTTCAATAATTATTTCTTTATACAAAAAAAAAGAGCCTTTAGGATTCCCTAAAAACTCTTATATAATATTGTATTTAAATAAAACTAACCGTTCATGGAGATCAAAAACTCTTCATTGTTACGTGTTTGCTTAAATCTTTCATTTACAAATTCCATTGCTTCAACTGGGTTCATATCTGCTAGATATTTACGCATAATCCACATACGTTGTATTGTAGTGTCATCTAATAGTATATCATCTCTACGAGTACTACTTGAAATTAAATCTATAGCAGGGAATATTCGCCTATTAGAAATACGTCTATCCAATTGTAGTTCCATGTTACCAGTACCTTTGAATTCTTCAAAAATAACTTCATCCATTTTAGAACCAGTTTCAGTTAAAGCAGTTGCTATAATTGATAAGGATCCTCCTCCTTCTATGTTTCTTGCGGCTCCAAAGAAACGTTTAGGTTTGTGTAAAGCATTGGCATCAACACCCCCACTTAATATTTTTCCACTAGCAGGTTGTACAGTGTTATATGCTCTAGCCAAACGTGTAATAGAATCTAAAAGAATCACAACATCATGACCACATTCAACTAATCTCTTAGCTTTTTCTAAAACAATGTTAGCAACTTTAACGTGCTCGTGAGCTTCTTTATCAAATGTAGAAGCAATTACTTCACCTTTTACGTTACGCTGCATATCAGTAACTTCTTCAGGACGTTCGTCTATAAGTAAAATCATTTGATATACTTCAGGATGATTTGCAGCAATAGCATTGGCAACATCTTTAAGTAACATTGTTTTACCAGTTTTAGGTTGCGCAACGATCATACCACGTTGTCCTTTACCTATAGGAGAAAATAAATCTATAATTCTTGTTGATATAGTACTTTGTTTTTCAGCAAGATTAAATTTTTCTTCAGGGAATAATGGTGTTAAATGCTCAAATGATACTCGATCACGAACTAC
Organism: uncultured Aquimarina sp.; assembly: GCA_947498595.1. Lineage (GTDB taxonomy): Bacteria > Bacteroidota > Bacteroidia > Flavobacteriales > Flavobacteriaceae > Aquimarina. The sequence goes on along the minus strand of CANMKX010000016.1, from coordinate 58,714 downwards.
CTGTGGGTCTAAACCATTAATTTTGTTTACCTTAATTAAAGGGAAATATTTTTCACCTTCTTTAGGGGGTCTTACTTGACCTAATACTGTGTCTCCAGTCTTTAATCCAAATAATCGAATTTGAGATTGAGAAACATAAATATCATCAGGAGAAGAAAGGTAATTATAATCGCTTGATCTTAAAAAACCGTATCCATCTTGCATGATATCTAAAACACCTTCACTTTGGATGATAGCATCAAATTCAAAATCTGGCTCTTTATATCGATTTCTGTTATCTTTATTGCCAGTATCTCTATGGTTGTTGTCGCGTTTATTATTTGAACGATTCTTGTTATTTGAAGACTGCTTGTCGTTTCTGTGACGGTTATCTTTTTTATCGTTTCTAGTAGGCGGTTTTTTATGTTCTCTGTTTTCCTCTTTTGGACTATCTACTTTTTGATTTTCTGTAGTTGTATCGGGAGTATTAGCCTTTCTTTGCTGAGGTTTTGTTTCAGGAACATTCTTTTTCTCTTCCTTTTTTTCTTCTGTAGTTGAAACTTTCTTTTCGTTTTTTACAGGAGGAGGAGTATTTGTGTCTGTAGAAATATCTTTTGCAGAAGCCTTTTTAACAGGAGTAATACTTTCAACTTTTTTGGTACGTTGACGTTTTGGTCTAGGAGCTTTCTCTTTTGGTGCAGTTTCTGAAGGCTCTTCGATAATTACTTCTTTAATTTTTGCAGGATTTGAAGCTTGATAGTCAAGTATTTGGTATACTAAATCTAGCTTTTTCATTGTCCTAAATTTAGGAACTTTAAGTGCTTTCGCAATTTCCTGTAATTCAGGTAATTTTTTTGCTTTTAATTCTGATATTTCTAACATTTAATTTGTTATAAATTTACGTTGGGTATTGATATTTAAAGAAGAATTCTTTAAAAGTGAAATTTGATTAGAGGTAAATGTCCTATTTTGAATAGGTTATGAATTTGTACTGCAAGTATACAACTTTATTTTTAATTTTTTAAGGTTAATAATAAAAAGAAACTATTATTTTTGTGCCAAGAGTTTAAAAAAGTAATAAAACAAAATGTTGCAAAGAATACAATCTATATACCTATTATTAGTAATACTTATTTCAGGTATTTTACCATTCATATTGAATAATGAATATTTAAAATTTTCTGAAGAATTTGGTAAAGATAATTTGTTAGTAACAATATTATTTATATTTTCGGCTCTGTTATCTTTGGTAACAATTTTTATGTTTAAAAATAGAAAGCTTCAATTTGTATTGGGGCGACTTAATATAATATTAAACTTTATTTTACTAGGAGTATTTGTCTATTGGTCTCTAACTATATCTGGAGAAACTTCTGTTTCTGAGAAAGGTATTGAGAAACTTATTCCAGTTATTTCTATCGTTTTATTAGTGTTGGCCAATAGAGCCATCAAAAAGGATGAGGAACTTGTAAAATCTGTAGATCGATTGCGATAAACCTAAAATCTTAGTATTAGTGCGTAAAAATCCGAAGCCTGCCAGCTTCGGATTTTTTTTATTATAAGCATTGTAACAAAAAGAAAAATTAAACTACCAATAAGTAAAGAAAAAGAAATATGGGATTATTTGATTTTTTTAAAAAGAAAGAAGAAGAGCCGCACTATGATGTAACAAATATTCGAGTAACTGATATAGAAGAAAATTATATTTTAGAATATGATTTGGAAACATGGATTGTGAAAAAAATGTTTGAATATGATTGGGGAAATAATTTTTTTAGTAGAGAATTTTTGATTTCTAACGGAAAAGAAAGCAAATACTTGAGTGTAGAAGAGGATGATGAATTAGAAATAGCCATAACAAAGAAAATTAGCATCCGAAAATTAGATGCAGACATACCAGATACGGTTAATGATACAGGTAAACCACCAAAGAAAATTATGTTTGAAGGAACCTTGTATTATAGAGATGCTGAGGATGCTGGATATGTAAGAAATGTAGCAACAGATAATTGGGAAGAAATTATTAATTGGACTTACCTTGATGAATCTGAGGTAAAACTGATCAATATAGAGCAATCAGGAGAAGATGATTTTGAGGCAACGATTGGAGAATATATTAAAGAGTATAAAATAAGTAACATTTTACCGCAAAAAAGTTAATGATGCATAAGAAAATTATATTATTATGTAATGTGATATTAATGATGTTATTGTTTAATTCCTGTGGAACAGATAGGAAAAGAACATATCAAAAAACACCTTTAGATCAAATAATTACGAAATATATTAACGAACCTAATTATAGTGTAATCCTAGCAGATATGGATTACAATGAGTCTGAAAAAGCATATTTTCATAAATACAGAATTTTAATTGAAAAACCACAAATTAAGGTTGATTCTACACAATTAAATGATGCTTCTCGAAAAGCTCAAGATGTTGTTGTAGAAAATACCGATTGGTTAAAAGTTAGCGATGTGTTTTTTGAGAAACATGTTGATAATTTAGGGATGACAATTTTATCGAAGAAAAATGGTGTTTTGGATAAAAAAGCAACACCTGCTGGATATGATAAATATGTAGGAAACGATCGATATGGAAGATGGCAAACGCATTCTAACGGAAGCTCTTTTTGGGTGTTTTATGGACAATATAGATTCATGAGTGATTTATTTTATGGATCATCGTATCGATATAATAGAAATGACTATCGTAATTATGATAGAAATTATAGAGGAAAGCAAAATTATTACGGATCTGGGAATTCTAAATATGGAACTTCATCTACAACAGCAAAATCATCTGCATCTTCTAGATGGAATAGCAAATCGAGTACTTTTAAACAAAGGGTTAGAAGTAATGTAAAACGAAGTGCAGCTTCTAGTGCTAGCAGAAAATATAAATCAGGGTCACAATATTCAAAAACAAAAAGAAATAGTTCACGTTATTCTAGATCATCATCAAGATCTAGAGGTGGAGGATTTGGTAAATAATAAATAAAAAAATACATGGAGTTTGTAGAAGATTATTTTCATTGGATGGAATTATTGAAATCATTGAGTTATATTTTATTGGCGATTATTGTTTTTTCAATAGGGAAGTTAACTTATCAAATGATTCACAAAAAAATACAAGTGAATTATGAACTTGTTGAGAAAGATAATTTAGCCTTTTCTTTTACCTATACAGGCTATTTTGCAGGACTACTGATTGTAATAGGTGCCGCTATTGTAGGAGAAAGCCTGTCATGGATAGAAGATTTGATAGCGATAGGGTATTATAGTGTCTTAGGAATGCTATTATTAAATATATCAGTGTGGATTGTTAATAGATTTATAACAGATGCTTTTGACATTAAGAAGGAAATTATAACAGATGAAAATGTAGGTACAGGAGTTATTGAAGGTAGTGCCTATATTGCTACTGGATTGATCTTATTTGGAGCAATTACAGGAGAAAGTGGAGGTGGATATATTCATGGTACTATTACAGCGATAGGTTATTGGTTTATAGGAATGATAATTATGATGATTACCTCTAGATTATATGCAAAGTTTATAGGATATGATATTCATGCAGAAATAGAGAAAGATAATGTGGCAGCTGGTGTTGCAATGGCAGGAGCTATGGTTGCTATTTCAATTGTTGTTATGAATGCTTTATTAGGAGATTTTGAAAATTGGGTCACAACTTTAGTCGAAATTGGAGTAGAAGTCGTTTTAGGATTATTAATGTTACCAGTAATGCGTGTTATAGCAGACAAAATATTATTACCAGGACAACGATTAACAGATGAAATAGCACATCAAGAAAAACCAAATGTAGGAGCAGCATTAATAGAAGCTTTTGCATATATAGGATCAGCTGTATTAATTACATGGGCACTATAAAAAAACATTTAAAACGAAATTCAAATATTCTTAAAATAGCAATTTTTGCAACTGGATTTGCGGGGATTGTAGCAGAATATGTATTGTCAACATTGGCAACATACTTTATAGGGAATTCAGTATTCCAGTGGACAATGATTGTTTCACTGATGCTGTTTTTTATGGGAATTGGAGCAAGATTAAGTAAAAAGGCTTCAGGTAACTTGATTGCTAAATTTTTATGGCTAGAGGTGATTTTGTCAATAGTTGTCTCTTTTTCATCTATGATAGTCTATACCTTGGCAGCCGTTTCTTTTTACTATGAACTGGTTATTTATCTTCTATGTGTTACTATTGGATTGTTAATTGGATTAGAAATTCCTATAGTTGTTCGGATTAATGAAGAATACGAAGATTTAAAAACAAATATATCTTCTGTCTTAGAAAAAGATTATTACGGAAGTTTATTAGGGGGAGTTTTTTTTGGATTTATAGGATTACCATTATTAGGGCTTACATACACACCTTTTGTATTAGGATTTGTAAACTTAGGTGTTGCTATTATAGTAACATATATGCTGTATAGTAAACTAAAACCATCTCAAGGAAAAAGAGTTAGAGCAATTATAATTTCTACAGTACTTCTTTTAGGTATAGGATTAGCTTATACCAAACCAGTAGTGTTGTGGGGAGAACAAAAGAAATATAAAGATAAAGTTGTTTATTCAAAGCAAACGAAATATCAGAAAATAGTACTAACAGAGTGGAAAGATCAACATTGGTTATACCTTAATGGAAATTTGCAATTTTGTTCAATAGATGAAGAAATGTATCACGAACCTTTGATTCATCCAGCGTTAGGGTTATATCCGCATGCAAAAAATATCTTGATATTGGGAGGAGGAGATGGTTGCGCTGCAAGAGAACTCTTAAAGTATAAAGAGATAGAGCAAATAGATTTAGTAGACTTAGATCCGGAAATGACAAGATTGGCAAAAGAAAATTCGGTGCTAAAAGAAATAAATGAAGGTTCTTTTTTTAATAAAAAGGTTAAAATCTATAACCAAGATGCATATACTTTTTTAGAAAAACAACAAGGAACATTTTATGATGTCATTATTATAGATTTACCAGATCCTAGAAGCATAGAGTTAGGGAGGTTATACAGTCATGAATTTTACACAATTTGTAACCGTAAATTAAGACCTAATGGCATTTTGGTTACGCAAGCAGGAAGTCCTTATTTTGCTACAAAGGCATATCAATGCATTAATAAAACAATGGAATCTGCAAATTTTGTAACAACTCCAATGCATAATCAAGTTTTATCTATGGGAGAATGGGGATGGATTTTGGGAGTGAAAAATAACACTATGACATCACATCAATTAAAAGAAAAGTTACAATCTTTAACATTTACAAAGGTGTCAACTAAGTGGATCAATAATGAAGCAATGCAATTGATTACGTCATTTGGAAAACAAGAATTTTTTCAAGAAAAGAAAGATTCTGTCAAAGTCAATAGAATTCACGATCCAGTACTTTACAAATACTATTTAAAGGGGAATTGGGATATTTATTAAGAAAAGAAGGGAATTATGAAAGTTGAAGAAAAGATTGTTTTAGCGAATATTTATAATCATCAAGAATGGGTACTAGAAACAACTCCAGAAATACTTAAGGAAGTTTATGAAAAAAGACTTATTGAGGCAGGTTTTACAATAGTGAAATTTGATGAGTATCATTTTCCAGTAAAAGGATATACTTGCTTTTGGCTGTTAGCAGAAAGCCACTTAGCAATACATACATTTCCAGAATCAAAGAAGTCATATATAGAGCTAAGTAGTTGTAACGAATCAAAACTTGAAAAATTTAAGGAGAAATAGAAATTATTTTTTTCCTAATTCAATGACCTCAAGGTTTTCAATCTTTCCCTTATCTAGAGTAAAACGAAGCATTGTGCGTACTTTATGAAAACCATGCGTTCCGGCTGCACCAGGGTTCATGTGTATAAGACCTAATTTAGGATCAGGAATAACTTTAAGTATATGAGAGTGACCACAAATAAATAATTTAGGAGGATTGGTTTTAATTTCCTCTCTAGTATTTACATTATATTTAGGAGGATAACCACCTATATGAGTAATCCATACAGAAACTCCTTCACAGATAAAACGTTGATGTAAAGGAAAAGAAGCTCTAGCTACGTGATCATCAATATTCCCATATACAGCTCGTAATGGTTTTATGGATTGAATAGCATCAGTAACACTTAAGTCACCGATATCTCCAGCATGCCAAACCTCATCAGCATCTTTAACATAATGTAGAATTCGATCATCAATATAACTATGAGTATCACTCAGTAAAAGGATTTTTTTCACAACTAAAATAATAAGGACTCATCGTTTTTTTATACTATCAAAAAAACTAATGAGCACATAAATAAACAATAAAATCGAAGGATGTTTTTTCAGCTTAATTAAAGCTATCTTTGTAATTCGATTTTTGAGCAAAAATACCATATTAGATTGAGATATTTTTTAGAACTTTCATATAACGGAACACCATATCACGGTTGGCAAGTGCAACCTAATGCAATATCAGTACAAGAAGTAATAGAAAAAGCATTGTCTACTTTATTGAGAATTAGGGTGCAAATTGTAGGTGCAGGAAGAACAGATACAGGAGTGCATGCAAAACAGATAATGGCACATTTTGATGTTGAAAAAGAGTTGGAAACTTATCATCTAAAATATAAGTTAAATTCAATATTGCCACCACAAATAGCAATACATGATGTGTATAAAGTTGATAATGATGCTCATGCAAGATTTGATGCAACAAGTCGAGCATATGAATATCACATAACATTACATAAGGATCCATTTGCACTTAAAGCAGCGTATTACATGAAACGATCATCGTTAAATGTAGATGCAATGAATGAAGCTGCTAAATTGTTGTTAAACTATACGAATTTTAAATGCTTCAGTAAATCAAAAACAGATGTAAAAACGTATAATTGTACTATAACTAAAGCATATTGGAAACAAGAAGGGGGTCGACTAGTTTTTACTATAGAAGCAAATCGTTTTTTACGAAATATGGTAAGAGCAATAGTAGGAACTTTGATTGAAATTGGAGAAGAAAAAATACCAATTGATAATATACACGATATTATTGAAAGTCAAGATCGAGGCAAAGCAGGATATTCAGTTCCAGCTCACGGATTATATTTAATAAAAGTAGGGTACCCACAATCAATACGAAATAAATAGATGGCAGATAAAAACGGAAATGCGTTTGATTTTAAGTTGTTTAAAAGACTGTTAGCATATACAAATAAATATAAAGTTATATTCTATTTTGTAGCAATTGGAGCTATACTATTATCAGTGTTTGGCGTATTAAGGCCATACATATTACAACAAACTATAGATACAACAATTGTTGTTAGAAATAATGAACAGTTAGGGTTTTATATATCATTAATGCTAGGCGTATTAATGATAGAAGTAATTGTACAATTTCTATTCATTTATTTTGCAAATCGATTAGGGCAAGATGTAATCAGAGATATACGAGTAAAATTATTTGATCGTATGCTAGCATTCAAAATGCAATACTATGATACGTCTGCTGTAGGGAGATTGGTTACTCGTGCAGTAAGTGATATAGAAACTATCGCAAGTATTTTTAGCCAAGGATTGTTTATGATCATAAGTGACCTACTTAAAATGCTGGTTATACTAGGATTTATGCTGTATCAAAGTTGGCAACTTACTTTATTAGTTTTTGTCGTTTTACCTTTGGTATTATATGCTACAAGAGTTTTTCAGAAGAAAATGAAAACAGCTTTTGAAGAAGTAAGAACACAAGTGTCAAATCTTAATTCGTTTGTTCAAGAGCGTATTACTGGAATGAAAATAGTACAACTATTTACAAGAGAAGATACCGAGTATGAAAAATTTAAAGAGATTAACGATAAACATAAAAAAGGATGGGTAAGAACTGTTTGGTATAATTCTATTTTCTTTCCAATAGCAGAAATGTCAAGTTCGATAACAATAGGTTTAGTTGTATGGTTTGGAGGATTAAAAGCTGCACAAGGAGATGTGATAACTCTGGGTACTGTCATTGCATTTATAGAATTGTCTCAAATGTTATTTAGACCCTTAAGACAAATAGCAGATAAATTTAATACGCTGCAAATGGGGATGATTGCTGCAAATCGTGTTTTCGAAGTATTAGATACCGAATCAAAAATTGAAGACAATGGATTATTAACACCAGAATCAATAAATGGAATCATCACGTTTGAAAATGTTCGTTTTGGATATTTAAAAGATGAAGAAGTTGTAAAAGGTATTTCATTTAAGGTAGAAAAAGGGCAAACAGTTGCAATTGTAGGATCTACAGGAGCAGGTAAGTCTACAATTATTAATTTACTAAATCGTTTTTACGAAATTAATAGCGGAACTATAGCAATTGATGATGTAAATATAAAAGAGATAACATTAAATGCATTGCGTAATCATATAGCGTTAGTATTACAAGATGTCTTTTTATTTGCAGATACAATTTATAATAATATAACTTTAAAAAATTCAGAGATATCTGAAGAGAAAGTATATCAAGCTGCAAAAGAAATTGGAATACACGATTTTATAATGAGCTTACCAGGAGGTTATCAGTATAATGTAAAAGAAAGAGGAGCAATGTTATCGTCAGGACAACGACAACTAATTTCTTTTTTGAGAGCATATGTTACTAATCCTAGTATTTTAATATTAGACGAAGCTACTTCTTCAATTGATTCGCATAGTGAGCAATTAATTCAAGAAGCAACAGATAAGATTACAAAAGGAAGAACTTCTATTGTTATAGCACATAGATTAGCTACCATAAAGCAAGCAGATACAATTATTGTAATGGATAAAGGAGAAATTGTTGAGCAAGGAAATCATCAAGAATTGTTAGCAATGCCACAAGGATATTACAAGAATTTATATGAAGTGCAATTTGCAGGAGTTGAAAATATGAATTAATTAGGTATTTGCACAAGATTGTATTTAATAGCGATTAAGGATATTAATAAGCTAAAAACTAATAATAAAATTGAAGAGATAAGAGTAAATAGTAATGTTTTTAATAATATCTTTTTAAAGCTAAGAACAAATAATCTTTTTAAGGTAAATCCTATATATAAGGTGTAAATTAAAAATTGACCATAAGAAGTTATCATAATAATATTAGGGTTCAGATTAAGTAGGCTCATAGCTATAATGAGAAAACTAATTATAGTTGTGATATGTGAGTATGCGTATAAATATATAATGATATGTTCTATATAGTTGTATTTTTTATAATTATGAAAAACAACTAAAGATATTAGTGCAATCAGAGGAATAGAAAGAAAAGAAATAAAAGATTGGTATTCAGATATAAAATTAAATGCGAATTCGCCAGCATCTATTGATTCTTTAGAAAAACCGGGCAATAGATTAATTGAAAATTTTTTAATAATAAAAGAAAATAGTCCAGTAGCTGTTAAGGATATTGCAAAGTAACTAAAAGCATTTATATAACGTTTTCTTAAACCATTAATATAACCATCAATAACTTTTTCTGGAGCAACACATAAATCTTTAAAAGTCCTGAAAATTGAATTGTCAACACTAAAAAGACGTTGACTAGTTTCTTGTAATAAATGTTTTAAAGTAATACGATACGTAATTTTTTTAGCACCACATTTAAAACAAAACAAATCATATGTTTTAAGTGTTTGATTACAGTTTTTGCAAATATTGATTGGTGATAAACTATTCATTATGATAAATCTTCAGTAAGTTTTTCGATGAGTTCTTCGTTTGATTTAAAAATAATAAACTCCCCGTTTTTGATGTAAGATATCTGACCTGTTTCTTCGCTTACAACAAGTGCTAGAGCATCAGTTTTTTCGGTAATACCCATAGCTGCTCTATGTCGTAATCCAAAACGCAAAGGGATAGCTCGATCATTAGATACAGGAAGAATGACACGCGTAGCTACAATTGTATTATTCTCAATAACCATTGCTCCATCATGAAGTGTGCTGTTTTTATAAAAAACACTTTCTATAATAGGAGCATTAACTTGAATGTTCATTGTATCTCCAGTAGTTTTTATAAAATCAAGAGGTGTACTTCTTTTAATAATGATTAAAGCACCAGTAAAAGAATTTCCCATGGTGTTACAAGCTTGAATGATAGATTTAACATCATGAATGGTATCTTTAGGAATATCTCGCATAAATTTTAATTGCCGTAAAAAAGCACGCCTTCGAGCAAAATTAGTAGAACCAATCATTAAGAGAAATTTTCTTATCTCTTGTTGAAAAACGACGATAAGAGCGAACATTCCTACTCCAATAAACTCACCTAGTACGCTACTTAACATTTCCATGGCTAGAAATTGCGTTAATTTCCAAACGAGGTAAATAATAACGATACCAATAAAAATATGGATAGCAGCAGTACCTTTTACTAACTTATATACATAATATAGTAATACTGCAACTAGAGTGATATCTAGTACATCTAATATTCTGAGGTTTATTAAATCCAAATAGAGTTGTCTTTAGTGTAAAAATAGAAAAAAATAAAAGCAAACTCTCTTACATACAAAATTAATGAGACGAATTAAGAGCTGTTAGTAAAGAAACACATTCTACAACTTCTTTGACATCATGTACTCTTAATATTGAAGCACCTTTTAGTAAAGCCACAGTGTTAAGTGATGAAGTACCATTGAGAGCGAAGTCGGGAGTTGTATTTAATGTTTTGTAAATCATAGATTTTCGAGACAAACCGGCTAATAGAGGTACATCTTGAAAAGAGAGTAAATTCATTTTTTGAAGTAATTCAAAATTTTGAGATACATCTTTAGCAAAACCAAATCCTGGATCAATAATAAGATCATGAATACCTAAAGCTCTTGCATTGGATATTTTTTGAGCAAAATAAAGTTGTATATCTTTAAGTAAATCATCGTATTGATTTAACGAACTCATTGTCTGTGGAGTTCCTTTCATATGCATCATTATATAAGGAACTCTAAGATTAGCAACTGTCTGCATCATTTGAGAATCTAAAGAACCGGCAGAAATATCATTAATAATTGCAGCACCAGCTAGAACACATTGTTGAGCAACTTCACTTCTAAAAGTATCAATAGAAAGTAAACTATTAGGAAATGTTTGTAAGATTTTTTTTATAATAGGTAAGAGTCGTTTTTTCTCTTCCTCTATAGAAACATCAAGAGCACCTGGTCTAGAAGAATAAGCCCCAATATCTATAAAAGTAGCGCCATCTGATAGCATTTGATCAACCTGAGAAAGTACTTGATCTATTTTTTTATACTTTCCTCCGTCATAAAAAGAGTCAGGAGTAAGGTTAATAATTCCCATTACTTTAGGAATAGATAAATCAATAAGATGTCCTTTACAGTTAATAGTAGTCATAGATACTTAATAATCTTTTATTTTACGATACCCAGTGCGCAATAAAAATACAGCACCAATCCAGTACGCAATATAGAAGAAAATTTTGGTGATACTGCTAGTAAATAAATCCCCATTAAATCGTCTAGAAAATGCTCGGTTGATATCAGAAAAATATTCTAATAAATTAGGGAACAAATAAATATTTAAAATAACAACAGCGATACCTAATATAAGGACAATAAATCCAGTAGTTTTATTCATAAAAGATATATTAGTAGAATTAATAAAAATGAGCGAAATTTACACCAAATAAAAAAAATCAATGCAAAACACCTCTCAACAATACGATAGTGTAGTCGCTATTTGTCGCGAACTTTACAGTAAAAAAATGAAAGATTATGGAAGTGCTTGGAGAATCTTACGATTACCATCACTTACCGATCAGATTTTTATAAAAGCACAACGTATTCGTAGTCTGCAAGAGAATGAAATTAGAAAAGTAGACGAAGGAGAAAGATCAGAGTTTATAGGAATCATAAACTATAGTATAATGGCTCTGATACAGTTAGAAAAAGGAGTAGTAGTACAACCAGATCTAGAAGCAGAAGAAGCTATAGATTTATACGATCAACATATTAGTGAGACTAAACAGCTAATGATGAACAAAAATCATGATTATGGAGAGGCTTGGAGAGATATGCGTATTAGTTCATTAACTGATTTGATTTTACAAAAATTATTAAGAGTAAAACAAATTGAAGATAATAAAGGGAAAACAATAGTAAGCGAAGGAATTGATGCTAATTATCAAGATATGATAAATTACGCCATTTTTGCACTTATCCATATGGGAGAAGCAGCAGTTTAAAAAAGTAGATTCTAAAAAAATGTTAAACCTAATTGAAATCAAGAAGAAAGAATGTTTCTTGATGTAAATTGTGGCAATTACATTAAAAACCGACAACAAGAATGAAAATATTGGTAAATTTTTCGAGAGTATTTGTAGGAATACTATTTTTAATATCTGGATTTATAAAATTAAATGACCCATTAGGGTTTTCCTATAAATTACAAGAATATTTTAGTGAAGGAGTATTAAATTTAGAATTTTTAATCCCATTTGCTTTACTACTTTCAGTATTTATTGTTGTCTTTGAAGTAATTGTTGGAATAATGCTATTGATAGGTTATTTACCCAAGTTTACAGTATGGTCTTTATTGCTAATGATAGGCTTTTTTACATTCCTAACATTTTACTCAGCTTATTTTAATAAAGTAACCGATTGTGGTTGTTTTGGTGATGCTTTACCATTAACACCTTGGCAATCATTTACAAAAGATATAATCTTATTAGTGTTCATTTTAATCCTTTTTATAGGAAAGAAATTTATCACACCAATATTCCCTATACCATCACATAAATGGATCATTTTTGCAAGTTTTACAGGATGCCTAGGATTTGCATACTACGTATTAATGCATTTACCAGCAATTGATTTTAGAGCTTATAAGGTAGGAGTTAATATTAATGAAGGAATGTCTGTTCCAGCAAATGCTCCAGAAGCAGAGTTTGAATATGCTTGGAAATTTAAAGTTAATGGAGAAGAGAAGATCATCACAACTTCAGGAGACTATCCTACAGTATCGGGTGATTTTATCGAAGTTGAAACTAAAACAATTAAAGAAGGTTATATTCCACCAATACATGATTTTTCTATTGAAAAGAATGGAGCGGACTATACTGCGGAATTTTTAGATAAAGACAAATTAATCACGATAATAATGTATAATTTGTCTAAAACAGAAGCAGAAGGAATGAATAAGTTGCAAGAAGTTATTAAGAAATCTAAAGCAGCAAGATATGACGTTATTGGATTAACTGCATCAGGTAATGATTTAGCAAACAAATTAAAAGCAAAGCATAATATCGAATTAGATTTTTATACATGTGACGAAACAGCATTAAAAACAATGTTAAGATCTAACCCAGGAATTATCAAATTACATAAAGGAACAATACAACAAAAATTGCATTGGAATGATGCAGAAAATTTAGCATTGTAAACTGTTTTATCTATGATACGTTACTTTCTTACCAAGATAGGATATGTTATGCTTACTCTACTAGGAGTAGTGACGGTTATATTTTTGTTATTTACATTACTTCCAGGGGATCCTGCGCAAATGATGTTAGGACAAAACGAAAGTGAAGAGCAATTAGCAATCTTAAATAAGAAATACGGTTTTGATCAACCAATAATAACGCAGTACAGTTATTATTTAAATGATGTATCACCTATCTCTTTTCACAGTACAGATAAAAATGATTTTACATACTTATATCCAGAAAAATACGACGCAAAAAAACTGTTCGTAATATCGGGAACCCAAATAGTATTCAAGCTACCATATTTAAGAGAATCATTTCAAAAAAATGGTAAAAAAGTTAGTCAAGTAATAAAAGAAACATTGCCCAATACTATTGTATTAGCAGTATCAGCGATTTTAATAGCAATCTTTCTAGGAGTAGTTTTGGGTATTGTAAGTGCATTAGCAAAAAATACATGGATCGATAAGATAATACAATTAATAAGCACTGTAGGGATGAGTGTTCCCTCTTTTTTTAGTGCAATATTATTTGCATGGCTCTTTGGTTACGTTTTACATGAGTATACTGGATTGAACATGACAGGTAGTTTATATGCATTAGATGATTTTGGAGAAGGAATTCACATTCAATGGAAAAATATACTATTACCAGCAATGGTGCTAGGAATTAGACCTTTGGCTGTTGTTACACAGTTGATGCGAAATTCTCTACTAGAAGTACTACAACAAGATTATATACGTACCGCAAAAGCAAAAGGATTATCAATGTATCAAATCATTAAAAACCACGCTTTAAAAAACGCAATGAATCCAGTTGTAACAGCTATATCTGGATGGTTTGCTTCCATGTTAGCAGGAGCTGTTTTTGTAGAATATATTTTTGGATGGAATGGATTAGGAAAAGAAATTGTAGATGCATTAAATACATTAGACTTCCCAATAATTATGGGAGCAGTATTAGTCATAGCAGTTATGTTTATAACCATTAATATATGTGTAGATATAATCTATGGTTGGTTAGATCCAAGAGTAAAAATAATAGAATAAAAAAACCATACTAAAAACCATAATAACTAAGAATTAATGAGAAGAAAAATTGTAGCAGGTAATTGGAAAATGAATAAAAACCTGTCAGAAACTACCGTTTTATTAGAAGACCTAAAAAAACAAGAATTCAAAGACGAAGCAGTTGAGGTAATTGTAACACCACCGTTTACTAATTTAAGCTTAGCTGTAACGACATTAAAAGATTCTAAAATTAATGTTGCAGCTCAAAATATGCATCAAAATGCAAACGGAGCATTTACAGGAGAAATCTCTGCAGATATGTTAAAAAATACAGGAGTTGAAACTGTAATTTTGGGACATAGCGAAAGAAGAGCATACTTTGGTGAGAATGATGCGTTATTGGCTGAAAAAGTGGATACAGCATTAAAAAACAATATGGAAATAATTTTTTGTTTTGGAGAAGAATTAGAAGATCGTAAAGGAGGAAAGCACTTCGAAGTAGTAGAAAGCCAATTGAAAAACGGAATTTTTCATGTAAATGATGAAAATTGGAAACATATAGTATTAGCATACGAACCAGTTTGGGCAATTGGGACAGGAGAAACAGCAAGTCCTGAACAAGCACAAGAAATGCATGCTTTTATCCGAAAAACGATTAAAGAAACATTTGGGGAAAATACAGCAGCCTCAGTTTCGATTTTATACGGAGGAAGTGTTAAACCAGCTAATGCCTCAGAGATTTTTGCAAAGCCAGATGTAGATGGTGGACTAATTGGAGGAGCGGCATTAGATGCTGGAAACTTTTCAGCGATAGCAAATTCATTTTAATATAGATTAAATTATAATATTATAGAAGAAGGGAAGCGATCTATGCTTCCCTTTTTTATTAAAAAAGAGTTTCAAAACTAGATTATCTATTACCTTTGCGCTCTAAAATAAAAACTGATATGGCAAATATGATATATATAGGATATACTTTTATAGTAGAACCGTTGCAACCAGCTACAGAAATATTAATAGCAGAGTTAGGAAATGTAGGTTTTGAAAGTTTTGTTGAAAAAGAAGATGGAGTGCAAGCCTATATTCAAAAAGATTTGTGGAATGAAGCCATCTTAGAAGATATCTATGTGTTAAACTCTGAAGAATTTAATATAACATATAGTTTTGAAGAAATAGAGCAAGTAAATTGGAATGAAGAATGGGAAAAGAATTTTACACCAATATCAGTAGATGGAATCTGTAGTGTAAGAGCACCTTTTCATGAAAAAAACGATGATCAATACGATATCGTTATTGAACCAAAAATGTCATTTGGAACGGGACATCATGAAACAACACATATGATGATTCAACATTTATTGGGGCATGATCTTCAAAATAAAAAAGTGTTAGATATGGGGTGCGGTACTGGAGTTTTGGCAATTCTAGCAGAAATGAGAGGAGCACAACCTATTGATGCAATAGATATCGATAATTGGTGTTATTTAAATAGTCTAGAGAATATAGAGCGTAATGGATGTCATAAAATAACAGCATTAGA
This sequence comes from uncultured Aquimarina sp., assembly GCA_947498595.1. Classification (GTDB taxonomy): domain Bacteria; phylum Bacteroidota; class Bacteroidia; order Flavobacteriales; family Flavobacteriaceae; genus Aquimarina. Next base: position 42,723 of record CANMKX010000016.1, on the reverse strand, counting down.
AGGAGATGCAACGCTATTGAAAGATAGAAACTATGATGTTATTATTGCAAACATCAATAGAAACATATTGTTAAATGATATGAGCGTATATGCAGAATGTTTATTACCAAATGGAGATTTGTTTTTAAGCGGTTTTTATGAAGATGATTTAGAGCAGATCAAAGGATGCTGTTCAGAAAATGACTTAGAATACGTAAAGCATATTAAAAGAAACAGATGGATAGCAGCATATTTTAAGAAAAGCTAAAGATTTGGCACTCTGTTTTTAAAAACTATAATAAGTATATTTGCATTAAATAAATTCTTAAAATGAGTACACAAGAAGAAGTTTTAGAAGAGGTATTAGAGAAAGTTGTTGAACAAAAAAATAACGAAATTATACTCTATAATGATGATGTAAATACTTTTGATCATGTTATAGAAACGTTGATTTATACCTGTGAGCATACTCCTATACAAGCAGAACAATGCGCAATGCTTGTTCATTATAAAGGAAAATGTACTGTAAAAACAGGATCCTATGAAGAATTAGAACCAAGGTGTTCTAAGCTATTAGAAGCTGGATTAAGTGCCGAAATAGTATAAATATAAGATAGTAGGAAAAAACTTTCCGACTTTTTTGTAAGTTTAAAAATACTAGTAAAAACATTTTTTAAAACCAATGAATATCTCCCAATATCATTGGTTTTTTGCTGTTTTTAAGAGAATGTTGTTTGTCGATTTTTTCAGTAAAGTTGATGTGATATTTGTATTGTTTTAGCTGTTTGTTAGCGAATATCACTATTGCGGTGTTTTTTAGTTAACGAATTCTTATATATTTGCAACCCTTTTTAAAAAAGATCAAAGCTTTTAACAATAAAAAGATTAAGGTTAAAACTTTAAAGAGGTTTTAATAAAGCATTTTATAAATACACAAACTCAACTAATTTATAATGAAAAGAATTAAATTTTTAGCACTTAGTGCAATTGTCGCTGGTTTTATGGTATCATGTCAAAATGAATCAGAGAATCAAGAACTAACGCAAGAAGTAAGCCCAGAAACATTAAGTAAAATAGCATCGATGGGAATAAATACATCTGATGTTCAAAGATATGATAATCAATTATTGGATGGTACAATAGTTCCAGGGTTTATATCTAAAGATATTTTTATTAGCAAACAAGCAGTAGCAAATGCAGAACAATACAATCCAACAGATAGACAATATAGAACTAGAAATCTTGTAACTAATAACAGAACATATAGAGTAATTGGATATACAGGAAATAATAGTAATGGGTTAACAGAAACTGCTCAAACAGCTTTACAGTGGGCTATTAATAACTACAATAGATTAGATACAGGATTAAATTTTGTATTAGATTATGGAACTAATTATGAATCATATGACATTGTAGTATATAGAAAAGTAGAATTTGATGAAGATGGAAACCCAAAAGTAGGGGGTGTTGCAGGATTTCCTGAAGGAGGAGCACCTAATAAGTTTATTAAGATTTTTCAAGGAATGGACCGTTTAGACGAAAACACAAATGAACATGTGATTACGCATGAAATAGGACATTCTGTAGGATTACGTCATACAGACTATTTTAACAGAGCTAGCTGTAATAGAGGAAATATAAACGAAAGTGATGGTGGAGTAGGAGCAATTCATATTCCAGGAACACCAACAGGATATGATTCAACATCATTAATGTTAGCTTGTTTTGGAAATACTGACGGAGAATTTAATAATAATGATGTAATTGCTATGGAATATTTATATTAATATATTCATTACTTACATAAAGAAATATAATAAAGCTTTGAAATTTTTAAGATCGTCATCATGACGATCTTTTTTTATGAGTAAAAATAGTATTAGTTAACAATTGTTAATTGTGTAAGAAAAAGACTACCTGTTGAATATTTGCTTTTTTTAACAAAATAATAACTTTTTGCATAAACCTATAGATTTAGTAGGTTTCATGGCTTTTTTGATCCCAGATACTGTGTGTTTTGTCGATGTATTTTGATAATCAAGGATTAGAGAATAATCAATTTTAAGAGTTTTTAATAAAAAAAAAATACGGTTTTACCGTATTAACAGAGAATAACTTAAAAAATTAACTTTTTTATACCGAAAATTATTATATCTTCATCCCGTTAAAAATGATGTTCAAAGCTGATTTTTTAATAATTTATATCAAAAATAGATTCTAACTAAATCTATTTTTAAACGATTAATGAATACACAAACTCAACTTATTTTGAAAATGAAAAAAATCAAATTACTAGCACTTAGTGCAATTATCGCAGGATTCGCAACTTCTTGTCAAGAAGGAGATGCTTCAATAGATACTCAAGAATTAACGAAAGAAGTATCAGAAGAAGTATTAGGAAAATTAGCATCAATAGGTGTAGATCCAGAAGGAGCTAAGTACGATATGATGGTATTACCTGACGGTAGTAAGCAAGAAGTATTAAATGTAAGAGATTTAAACTTCTTTATTAATGACCTTAAACAAATGGCAGATCTTGCTGTGAGTGAAGATGGTCAAACTAGACAATACAGAACTAATAACTTAGTAACAGGATCAAGTAGAACTATTGATATCTTAGGATATACAGGTTCAGGAAATGCATTAACAAGTAAAATGCAGACAGGTTTACAATGGGCTGTTAATAACTACAATAGATTAAATACTACATTAAATTTTAGATTAACTTATGGAACAAACTTCCAAGCAGCAGATATGGTAGTATATAATAACAACCAATCTGGTGGTGGTGGTAGTGCAGGTTTTCCAACAAGCGCTGGGGCTCCTCATAAATTTATCCAAATTAATGCTGGAACGGATAGTTTTAGTACAAATGTAGTAGAGCATGTAATGACTCACGAAATTGGACACTCTATAGGATTACGTCATACAGATTATTTTAACAGAAACTGTGACGGTTCTAATGAAGGTGACGGAGGTGTAGGAGCAATTCACATCCCAGGAACACCAACAGGAATTGATGCTAGTTCAATTATGATCTCTTGTTTTAGTGGAAACGAAGACGGAGAATTTAATAACAATGATGTAACAGCATTAGAATTCTTATATTAATAACATCAAATAAAGAAAATTAGCTTTGAACAATATGAAACCACCTCTTTTGAGGTGGTTTTTATATTAAATGATTTTAGTAGAAATAATATTTACAGGGCAAGCTTTAGTAGCTTGTTCACAAGGATCAAAAGATGCATTGTCGGGAGTTTTATATGTAAAGAAGCCTTTTTTTTCTTTAGAAAATAACAATACAGATTTACCATCCTTCTTAGACATCTTAAAATGCTCTGGAGCTAATTCTACACAATAATTACAGCCAATACATTTTTTGCGATGTAACGTAACAACTACCATAATTAATTTTTTACGATTTTGTAAAGCTTATCAGATAAGCGAACTCTAAAGTCTAAAGGGATAGTGCAAGAATCTCCTTTGTGAGCAGCATTTAAAGAAATATCGTTAACTAACATCTCAGTTAATTCAAACTCTTTAACGCCAGTAGTAGGACCAGTAACTAGTAATGTGTCACCTATAGCTAAATCGTATGCTTCAATTTTAAATTCTGCTATTTTAGATTTAGGAAAATAATGCTGTCCCTTACCTATATAAACTTTCTTTTGAGTAGCTTTAGAACCGTCTACATTACTCCATTCACCAAGTTTTTGACCTAAATAATAACCACTCCAGAAACCACGATTATAGACGCTTTTTAAAGAACCCATCCATAGTGAAATTTTGTCATTAGAAAAAGAACCATCATAATAAGCATCGATAGCTTCTCTATAAGTTTTAATTACTGTTGATACATATTCGGGAGCGCGCCCTCTTCCTTCAATTTTTAATACTTGAACTCCAGTTGCGATTACCTGATCAAGAAAATCTAAAGTACATAAATCCTTAGGAGACATCATGTATTCATTATCCATTTCGATTTCAAAACCACTATCTTGATCAATTACAGTATATTTTTTTCTACAATTTTGCTTACAAGCGCCTCTATTGGCTGATGAGTTGTGAGCATGTAAACTAAGATAGCATTTTCCAGAAACGGCCATACAAAGTGCTCCATGCCCAAAAATCTCTATTTCAATTAAATTTCCAGAAGGTCCTTTTATATTTTCTTTTTTGATTTGCTCTACAATAGTAGCTACTTGACGAAGACTTAATTCTCGACTCAATACCATTGTATCAGCAAACATTGAATAGAAACGTACTGTTTCAATATTGGTAATATTTATTTGAGTAGAAATATGTATTTCGATACCAATTTGTCGAGCATAAGAAATAACAGCTTGATCCATCGCTATAACAGCAGTTATATTAGCTTTTTTAGCAGCGTTTAAAACCGTTTTTATAACAGAAAGATCATGATCATATATAATGGTGTTTAAAGTTAAGTACGTGCGTATATTTTTAGCACTACATCGATTGGTGATTTCTTTTAAATCGTCAATAGTGAAATTGATACTAGCTCTAGCTCTCATATTAAGTTGATCGACTCCAAAATAAACGGAATCTGCTCCTTGATCTATAGCTGCTTGTAGTGACTCAAAATTCCCTGCTGGAGCCATGAGTTCTATTCTTCCTGATACTGTCATAATTATTTGTAACTAAAGGGCAAATTTGTATAGATCTCGGAGTTTAAAAAATGACAATTATCAGTTTTGTCCAGTAAACACAGGCATTAGAATGAGATGGTTATAAAGAAAATGGTGAGATGTTAGGAGTATTATATAAAGAATAAGAATGATACTATAAGTAAAAAGTAATACTATTTCTTAAAATATAAGATGTATTAGATCAAATCAATTTTAGTGATTACGGTATAACCATTTTTGCAGTATGCTTAATGAGTACTGAGTATTTTTATTATGAGTGTAATCTATTGTAGTATAGTTTGTTAGTTACTTTTAGTAATAGTGGGTTAAACGAGTAGTAGTTTTATGGATAATGATTAAATTTAAAAAACAAATTAATCAAATAAATTCTCAATTAATCATGTCAATGTACAATTACGGAATCGGGGGGAATGAAGTAAAAGTTGATGCTAGCGAAGCAATAGCTGATATCCCATCTAATAGAACACTTCTTATTCAAAAATTAACACACGAACCACCAGTAAGTCCAGAAGGGGTTCAAGGATTGGATACAGTAGAAGATGTTTTTCAAAAATTTGAACCAAAAGTTGGAGTAGAATTTCAAGATGAAAATGGAACAGATGTAAAAGAGACATTAGCATTTAAAAATTTAGGAGATTTTGGCGCTAAATCTATTAAAGAAAATAGTGCGTTTTTGAGTAAGCTAAATATAGAAAAGGAGCAAAATTCAAAAATCATTCGTCAATTAACATCAAATAGAGGGCTTAAAAAAGCATTAGAAAATCCTGATACAAGAGCAGCCATAGTAGAATTATTAGAGTCGTCTTTGAAAGAAATCGAAAGCGCGCAAACAAAATAATTCTAAAGTACATCATCAAATCTAAAGCATAAAAAATTATGGCAGTACAAGCTCAAGAACAAGCTAAAGTAGCAGAAAAATCAATCCAGAAAAAGGGAACAACAGTAGATCCATTAGCAGAATATGGAGGCTTTTCTTTTTTAGAAAATATAATTGATGGTTTTTCTAATTTAAATCCAAAAAGAAAAGCAAGAAGAAGCATCTTTTTAAATGACGAACAGTGGGAAACTGAACGTAAAAACTTATCAAACAGATTAGGAGTTTGGATTGATCTATTAAAAAGTGGTAAAGACGCAGAAGGAATGCGTGATATCGCTAAAGATCGTTCGATAAAAGCAGAAGAAACACTTAATGCTAACTTAAGAAAAGCATTAAAATCTACTGAGGAATTAGAAAGATCATATAGATCAGTAGCATTATTTTATAAAAATACAGAATCTGATAAAGTAAAGAATATTACAATTCTTAATGCAGATATGGATCAACTAAAGGATTTGGATAATTCTTTATTTATTGATTATGTATCAAATGAATTGAAACAAAACTTTGATAGATTAGATCTAAGAAAAAACTACGGAATATTAAATATCCCTGGATATTTAGGATCAAATGCAGTACTAGACAAATGGTCTAAAATTGCACATGATAATAAAGCAGTCTTAGTAACAGATTTCCAGGATCTTGAAGCTGCAGACGATGTGGTTGATATTTTCTTTAATGCAAACCATACAGGAGGAGATGTATTTAAATCTAATACGTTGATGACATGTAACTGGTTACTAGGAAGAAAAAAGGAAGATGTAGTAGGAGAAGAAGAAAACTTATATGTTCCACCTTCATCAGCATTAGCCGGAAAAATCTATGGTACATTAATGTCTCAAGTTGTAGCAGGTAAGAAATTTGGGGGAATTAACGAAGTAGAAAGTGTTCGATTTGATTTAAAGAAGAGCGAAATCTCTGAATTAGAAAAAATGGGATTAGTTCCTATGGTTAACGAATACAGTAAAGTAATGGCTTTCTCTGCTAAAACATTATTTAACGGAGATAATTTAGGCCTACAAACATATTCTGTTGTACGTGTATTTGATCATATAACTAAAGTACTTTTTGATTTCTTAAACAGAAGAGCTTTTGAAAATTGGACAACAAGAACAGAAGCTGATTTAAGAAGTCAGATTGTGAAGTTTTTAGACGGAATTCAAGGGCCATCTAAATTGATAGAGCGATTTAAAGTAATGAAAATAGAACAAGATAGAAATCAAAAAGATCGTGTTTTATTAGATATACACATTACACCATATTTCCCTGCAAAAAGTTTTGTAATTCAATTGGATGGGCACAAAGGAGATGGTCCAGAAAATGCTGAATGGCATAGTGAATACAAGCAACAATAAGCTGAGAAATTCCAAGTTTCAATCATAACTGATCGAGACTAAGTATATAATAATACCAAACGAATTTACAATCAATCTGATGTTTTCGTTTGGTATACAATAGACACATACCATCATTTTTTGATGGTAGTGTGGCTATTGTATTATTGTATCTATATCAAAAAACAACATCAAATGAATTACATAAAGCTGCCTGTAGATTTTTCAAGTATGTTGAAGGGAAAGAATACTTCAAAATGCTCTCTAGAAGAATCAATAGCTCAATATATAATGATGCAAATCACTTGCCGTTATGGAGAAATTGCGGGAAAAAACGACTTTGGATCTGATATATGGGAATTAGAATTTAATCAATTAGTGAAAATATATGAGTGGGAAGAGAGAGTGAAAGCATCGATCTTAAATACCATTACAAAATATGAGACTAGATTGAATGAAGTAAAGGTTAGTGTCAGTTTAAATGAGATAGACACAGACATAAATTCTAAAAATTATTCAGAAGTAAGACGTAAGGCGATTATTGGTGTTTCAGGAAAAATAGTTCATACAGGAGTAGTGTTCAATTTTAATACCTCTGTATACGTTAGCCCACTTTCTCAATAAAATAACATGGTCAGTCATTATAAAAGAATAAAAGAACGCATGAAATCGCGTTCTATGGAATTATGGGGAATTGAAGATCATAAATTTGTTGACCCTATAATAGAATTATTTTTAGATGTCTTTTCATACGAATTGTCAAAAGTACATCAAGAGATAAAACTATCAGATGCGAAACTTTTAGAGCGTTTATCCAAGATTTTGGTAAATGAAAATTGGTCTTTACCAATGCCATCGCATGCGCTTATACAAGCAAAACCATCTGAACAATTGGAGGTAATTACACCTAATACAGAATTGTATTATCAAAAAAGAACTCAATCTGGAGCTGTAGATGTATTCTTTACACCAATGCAAGAACATACATTGATTCATGCAGATCTATACTGTGTAGGATTAAGCGATACTCTTCAGTTCGAACAATTCTCAGATATTTCTATCAAAGCAAATAAAGAAAAGCAAATAAAAGATCACACTATTTGGATAGGGATTGATATCGAAAAAGAGTTGTTACAAGAGATTGATCAATTGCCTTTATGTATTTTATTAGGAGCTTCTAATTTGAATGCATATTTAAAAATGGTAAAGATATTTGATTATGACGGTAATGAATTACAGTTATTTTCAAGTAAAAAAAATAAAACAACTTCTAAAGAGCATTATTACGATACTGTAGATAGGTATTACCAAGATTACCTACATACAATCGATTTAAAAGCCAGTTCAAAAACAAAGCACACGGTTTCTTCTAAATTTGAAACAATATTTGATGAAGAAGAAATTAAAGAATTAGATAAAGAACTATTTTGGTTACAATTATCATTTCCTGTAGCGTTTGTAAAAGAAGAATTAGAAAACCTTAGCATAAGTCTTAATACATTTCCTATTATCAATAGAAAATCAGCATATAGACAACATCAAATCAAAAAAAACGGAAAAATAGTATCATTAATAGCGAGTGATCAAGAATACTTTCTTAATGTAGAATCTTTAATAGACGAATCAGGAAACGAGTATAAAAATACGTTGAAAAATGATATTTCTAATCTAGAAGGATCTTATTCATTATACTCTGGAGATATAGAGCAATTTGATGAGCGTAATGCAAAAGCTTTATTAAATAGAGTTATCCAAACGGTACGAGAAGAAGGAAGCTCCTTTTCGGCTATAGGATATGATTTACTGAATGCGTATTTGGAAGATCTCCATAGTAAGCTTGATACGCTAGAACAAAAAGTAAATTTTAGATATAAAAATATAAGTGATCACAATAATAAATTATATCTATTAACAATCCCGTATAAAACTTCAGAAACATACGAATGTTATTATTGGACAACAACAGCCGATTTTGCAAATGGTATAGATACAGATACTCTATTTAGTCAATACCAATCAGGAGGATTGCAACCAGATAGTATCCGATTACAGACAAAAACTGTAGGAGGAATTATTAAAAACGGAACAAAAGATAAAATAGATAATCTTAGATATGGATTAATATCAAAAGATAGAATAGTATCTAATGAAGATGTAAAAGCTTTTATAAAACAAGCAATAGGGAGCGCGGTAAAAGATGTTCAAATAAGATCGGGAGTTGCGATATCACCTAATAAAAAACAAGGATTGGTTAGAACAATTCATGTAGACATTGTTTTTGTAGCGAATCAAAATTTTAGCGAAGAAAATAAGCACCACCTTGCTCGCTATTTACAATTAGAACTAGAAAATAAATCAGTGCATAATACACCATATTCAATTCATATAATTTAATGATAACGATTGACAATAATTTTAGCCCAAGCTTAGTATCTTCAGTAAGATTAGCAAAATCTTTAGCTTCTCAATCTGGACATTCAACTTATGGTGTAGCTCATTTAGCATTAGCATTGCTATATGAAACTACAGGAATTGTAGACATCCTTACTAGTTTAGGAAAAGATATAGAATATTTAAAAGAATGGTTTGAGATGCGTAAAGAAATGTACGAATCTGAAACCGATGGTAGTCAAGAGATAACTCCGGATACAGCAGTAGAAAAAGTATTTGAAGAATCAGAACGATCAAAATTAAAATTAGGAACTGATTATATTGATGGAGTATGTGTATTTACAGCAATCCTACGCCAAGGAGTTGTGTATACAAACAAACAATTAGATACAATTACTGTAACCGAGGAAGATTTTTTTACGTTATACGATTCTCCTACATATGGATCTAAAAGTTTAACAGCAGATGAGAGTATTGAATTTTTAGAATCTATAAGTCATTGTACGAATCTAATTACTCAAAAAAATATAGACGAAGGAAGCCTAATTGTTGGTAGAGATAAAGAAATACGAAGTATTTTAGAAAGCTTAGAGCGACAAGAAAATAGGGGAGTATTACTTATTGGAGATTCTGGAGTAGGGAAGACTGGAGTAATTAAAGGATTAATACATTATATCAGAGAATCAAAAAATCCATTACTAGCAGAGAAACAAATTTTAGGATTAAACGCTTCTAAATTATTAGCAAATAGTGCCAATCAAAATGAAGTATCCAAAAAGCTAAGCGATATATTTGATAAGGTAGAAAAACTGGAAGATTGCCTTTTAATTATAGATAATGTAGAAGTTCTTTTAGAAGGAAATCAAGGAAGTGCGACATCAATACCAAACTTAATTTCGGCTCAACTTAATGAGGGTAAGATTAACTTGATTACCACTATTACGCCAGATGCTTATAGAAAAACAATTGAAAAACACTCTATACATAGTAAATTAGAAGTAATAGAATTAGAAGAATTAGAAATGATGTTATTGTTAAAATGTCTTGACAATCATCGACTAAAACTTACAGCATATTACCAACTCAAGATTGCAGAAGAAGCAATAACAGAATCTATTCAATATTCAAAACGATATTTTAAAGAGAAGAAATTACCATACGGGGCAATTGACCTATTAGATAGAACATTGGCTACCGTGCAAATGAGTAATGTTAATGCACTAAAAGAAATTGATGCTATTTCTGAACAATTACAAAATATCGCATTAGGAACAATACAAACAATACCAAGTGTTAAGTTGTTATATCGTTTGGCATTGGATAGAATAAGTCCTGTGATTCTAAATAATATAAAGAATCAATACGATATTCTAGAAATCGAAAATGAGGAAGAATTAATTGCGAAGTTTCAAGAGTATTTACAAGAAGCAAGAGCAATTGCAGTAACTCCTATTAAAGAAATAACAGCACACGAAATATCTGCATTAGTAGCAAGTATAACTGGAATCCCTATAGGAAAGATACAAGCAGAAGAAAAAGAACGCTTATTACTTATTGAAGAACGTTTACAAGCACGAGTAAAAGGACAAGATCATGCGATTAATACCTTGTCTGATGCTATTATCGAATCTAGAAGTGGTTTGAGTAATCCTAAACAACCGATAGGGTCTTTTTTCTTTTTAGGGCCTACAGGAACTGGGAAAACAGAATTAACAAAAACTTTAGCAGAGTTACTGTTTGATGATGAAAATGCAATGATTCGTTTTGACATGTCAGAGTTTAAAGAAGAACATTCAGCGGCATTATTATATGGAGCACCTCCAGGATATGTAGGTTATGAAGAGGGAGGAATGTTGGTTAATAAAATTCGACAGAAACCATATTCGATTATTCTTTTTGATGAAATAGAAAAAGCACATAGTTCTGTTTATGATGTTTTTTTACAGATCATGGATGAAGGACATATACATGATAAATTAGGAAGAGAAGGGGATTTCTCTAATGCGATAATCATTTTTACATCCAATATAGGAAGTCAATGGATTTCAGATCAATTTGATGAGCAAAAAATACCAACTTCAAATCAACTGATCGATGTAATGAGTAATCATTTTAGACCAGAATTTTTAGGAAGATTGACAGAAGTAGTTCCTTTTGCACCAATTAATGAACAAGTAGCTCAATTAATATTTACGCTACAGTTTAAGCAATTGCAGCAACAATTAATAGAACAAAAAGAGATAACACTTAATCTATCTGATGCGGCATTGACATATTTATCAAATAAAGGATATTCAAAAAAATATGGAGCAAGACCTATTGCAGGAGTAATACGTACTTATATCAAAAAAGCAATATCAAGAATGATTGTATCAGAAAGTATTGTCTCTGGAGATAAAGTAATAGTAGATTATCAAAATGAAAGTTTGATCTGGGAAAAACAATAATTCAATGAGAGCTGATTTAGATGATATAAAAAAGAGTGAAATCACAAATTATATAGCTGAGGTTTTTTATGAAGAGCTGAAGTTTGTTCTAGGAGATACATCAGAGCAGCAGATGTGGATTAAAAACCATGGGATGAATAGTAGAGCTTTTTCTAAAGATGTACTAGATGTTACCAGTTTTGATTATCTAAGCATGCAATTAGAGCAAGATGCGATATTTATTCATTTAAGTCGTAATAGTATATACCATCAATTACCAGAAATCTTGTTTCACCCTTTAGTGATTAGTAATCCATCGATGAGTAATAGCGAGGTTGTCGATGCGATACGCGAAAATAAAAAGAAACAAGACGAGAGTATTCATTTCTTTATACCTTTTGATACACAGTTATTTGAAGAGAAATTAAAGTTAAGTAATCGACATCTAAATATATTTACAGATCCTTATGCTCAAAAGAACCTTTTTTCACTAGCCAAAGAAGTTATTGATAAAGAAATTCCGTTAACTAAAGAACAGTTTTATAAGCTGTTTTTAAACTTATGTAATGCAGAAGTTTTAAAGGAAAACTTACCGGAATTAGAAGTGTTATTAAAATCAATTTTGGGAGTTAAAGTGCTTTTGAAATATCAAACCTGCGAATTAGAGCAAAGCCCTTTTGAAGTATTAGGGACAGGAGTTTTGGGATACACTTTCGGTACGCAAGGAAATGTGATAAGCGAACAAGATGATATTTGTGCAAGTATAATTTTAACAAAGCAATTAACATATAAAGAATTACAACGTACACGTATTATTATCGTAAAAGTATTAGAATTCTTTGTTTTTGCTAATAGAGAAATCAAAGTAGTTTATCAGTTTACAGAAACGGGAGGATTTACTTTGGGGTTAAATTATTTAGGATATGATACGATTCCACATCAACATGAGCATAAAGAAGTAGAACCAAAACCAGGAAATACAATTCTGACACCTCAAGAAGAATTAGAATTCATCGCTTAAACATTAAAAAATATTGAATAAAAAATGAACGCATTATTACTGTTTTTTTTAAAATATTTATTAGCACCACTAATAATCATAATAGCAACATTTGTGCTGAGTTATGTAGCAAAAGGAGTTGCAGTACTAAAAATGAAAAAGTTGATAATATTTGTATTATTAACTTCATTGATACTAACATTACCAAGTTTATTAGGATTACTTAAATACGAGTTTATTTGGGGAGGATTAATGATCTCACTTTTTAGTTATTTACTATTAGGAGTATTATTTAATTGGTTTGCCACAACAAAAGCCTTTAAAGCAATAGGACTCAAAGAAACCAATAAATGGTTGATCATGCTTGTCTTATTTATTACAGTTGTATTAGGAGGATGGATTTATTATTTAATCTTTTCATGGGCAAATAAATTAGGATATGCTTTATGGGCAATGTTAACAGTTTTATGGTTTTTAGTACCTCCTTTTTATGTCTTTGCACGAGGAGTGTTTTTACAAATTCCAAATCCTTTTTACAAATTATGGATCATCGATCAAGATACAAATGATGATGAATATTGGAGTAATGTTGACACTTTTAGATTGATGCAAGTAACCGTTAAGGTAAAAAGAGAACCAGGAGTTAAACATTATGCATCATTTTCTGTAAAACTACCAGAAGATGTAACGCTAGGAAAATGGTTCAATCGTTTTATAGAAGATCAAAATATAAGATTCCCTAATAATGTAATTCAAACTGAAAACGAATCTGGATCATATGGTTGGATTTTATATACCAGTAAATGGTTGCCAATCCCCTTGTTTACTAGAATGCTGGATTTTGAAGGAGATGTTAGCTCAAATAAAATAAGAAACAAATCTGTACTATATGTGAGAAGAGTTTCTAGAAGTAATGAAGAAGGTGGAGAACAAGAAATTGAATAATCCAAAATAGAATAGTCACACAAGAATATTGATAAAGACTATTCAAGTCAAATAAAAACTAAAGAAAAAACATAAATACCAAACCTCAAAATAGCTTATAAATGAAACATACAAATCATTATCCAATTAACTGGACAGATGGGGTTAAAATTACAAAAGATCATTTTGTAGAAAGTTATTTTAATACAACAAATGTCATAAGAGATGCCATTGAATCAAGAATGCATAGTTATGATTATGGATTGTTACAAAATAAAGAAGGAGCACTATCATCTTTAGAACTAGAAGTTCAAACACATACCCAAGAAAGATTAGAAATTACATTGCAAAATTGTAATGCAATAACGGCAGGAGGATGTAGAGTTGAGTTTTCTTCAGATATGTACGGTGGAGAATTACCAAAAGCAATCTTAGAAACAAAAGATATAGACATAAATAGTAATTTACAATTCTATTTAATGTTAACCGTAAATCCTTTTGAAATGGTTCCTGTAGGAGAACCAGATCCAGAAATAATACCATTGCATCACCCATATGTATTGCCAAAAGTAAGTTTAAATATTATTCCTAAAAATCAGTTCAATACTAATTTCTTAGACAAATATTATCTGTTAGTAGGTAAAATAGAGTGGAAGAATGGAAGCTTTATCATCGATCAAGAATACATACCTCCAGTAACCAAAATACAATACCATAAAACACTGCATGCTTTTAGTAAACGAATAGCACAAGTATTGATCAATTTACGTAACTATTCTATAACGATACACAAGAAAAATAAAGATAAATACCAGAGTAATCCATTAGTACGTAATACATTTTTATTGAGTGATAAAGTAATGAGTTTTGTAAGCGAACATACTTTTGAGTTTAATCAAATTGCAGCAGAACAATCACCGATTTATATCGTACAGAAAATCTCGATTCTAGCAAATTACCTTTCGACAGAATTGGCAATAATGGATGAAGTAGAAAAAGAGAAATTACTACAATATTATTACGAGTGGATTGATATAAAACCATCAGAATTCGAAACTACTTTAGGTAAATTAATAGGGTTGAAGTATGATCATAATGATATCAATACAATGCTTAATCAAGTAGATTACTTTATTGCTATTTTAGAACGTTTATGGAAACGATTAAACGATTTAGAATACATAGGACAGCGAAAAGATAATATTGTGATCAGTGAAGAAAGTATTAGTATAAAAACTCCTGTGAAAAATAGGTCTTGGTCGATAATAGATTAAAAGTGTATAGATGAAACCGTTAAATCATAAAGAAAGAAAAAGAGCAACATTACGATTTGTTCTAGTTTTTTCGATTAGCCTGTTTGTTGTTTTCTGGAGTAGCTTTTTTACTATTTATACAGGAAAAAAAGGAATTGAAGTGCTAGAAGAAAAACACTCAGAATACAATGGTGTTTTTGAAAAACAAGCAGCAATTACGTTTGAGATAGATAAAATCACAAAAATGCTGTATAAATTAAAAAATAAGAAAAGAACCCTTAATGAACATAAACAGTTTCAAGGGTTGATTTCTAATTTAAGACAAGATATAGAGCAAGAAATTGCAGTTGCAACAGAAGTTACAGGAGATCAATTTCAATTGTTTGAAGAGATATTAGAACAAATAAAATCAATTCAAGCAATAGTAGATACCTACGAAAACGAATCTGAAGAATACCTTTATAATAAAGAATTATTAGAGAAATGTAGGGAGAAATATAGAGCGCAGGAACTAAAATCTAACTAGCAGAAGAACAACTCAAAAGCTTATGAAATTAGAAAATTTAAGTGAACTTTTTTGGAGGAAAATACGATATGTTTTATTATTTGTGTTAGCAGTTGTCATCATGTATGTAGTGCAAACCAAATTCATGTTAAAAATCCCAGAAGTTAATAATAACGAGCTATTAGAAGCTATAGGTGATTATGAAGTGATTATCGAAAAGCAAAAAGAATATGCCGAAAGAATTAAGGAAGTCCATGGCGAGATTACCGAAATGGATTTCGACATTCATCAAGTACAAAAACAAGATGAAATCAATAGAAAAGTATTTGTGATAAGATCGATCTACAAAGACAATAAAATGAATTCTAAATATCTATTCGGAATTCAATCAGCAAATGTATTACAGATTTACTTTAATACAAGAGAAGAGCATAGTTCATTAATTAAGAATAAAAAAATCATTCTAGATAATCTCAATGAATGCAAAGCTAATATTTAAAAATAATGAGATTCAATAGAAAAATAATACTAGTGTTGCTGGCTTTAGCAATTATAGTTAGTTTGATAATTGCTATATGGATGCCATTTGCAACAAAAATTAGTAATCTAGATTTTTATGTCCATGATTCTAATTTAAATTATCATTATGAAGTAAACGAAGATTTAGAGTTTATTATAAATGATAGTGTCCATTATGGAGGAAGAGATATGGTGTGGTATTTTGGAAACGGAGATACACTGCACAGAACCAAGGATGTGATATATACTTTTAAAGAAAAAGGAAAGTATATGATAACTTTAGAAGTTGATAACGAATATAAAATATCAAAATACCTAGAAGTAATCTCCTTACCCCAAAAAAAAGCATTAGACTCTATTCCTAAAATTAACGGAGTCGATGTTGGATATGTAGGAGAAGAATTAGTATTCTCATCACATAGCCCAGGAGTAGAATCTTGGTCATGGGAATTTGGAGAAACAGGAACCGAAGATGCTTATGAAGATCAAGTAGTTTATGTGTATAGAGAACCAGGGAATTATAGAGTGAAATTAAAAACAAATACCGCAAAATACCCTGTATATCATACTATAAAAATACTACCATTATTTGAAGCGATAGAAGAATCAGAACCTGTAGATTCATTAGCAATGGCACAAAACGACCTTAGAAAAAGATTTCAAGCAATAGCAGATGCCTCTATACGAGGTAAACGTACTTATTATAATAACCTTAAACATATCGAAAGACGCTATACCTGTAATGAAGCCGATGAGGTAGTGATTATAGTAAATGGAGACCGCTATAATGACTTATATAGTTATTGTCAAGGGTTACATTACCTAGAAGGAAAAGGAGCAAAAACATTAGTTATTAATGAAGTAGCAATTGACACCTTTAATTGTTTAAAACGAATCGAAGTAACTCAAAGCGTTATTAATAAATGATAGCAATTATAAAAAACAACAAAATTAAAAATAATAGCTTTTCTTATTTAAGTGTTATACTATCATTAGTACTAAGTTTTAATTTATTTACAGTTACATCACTAGAAGCGCAAGCAAAAAAATATGCGCGAGTTGATAAAATAAAAAGAGATACGTATAATTTTTTTGAATTAGAGGAAAATAATCAAAAGAGACAAAAGAAAGATAGAAATTTCTATCAAGTGTTTTCAGACCAATCAAAAAACAATGTATACTTAGATCCATATGCTCAAAAAAAAGGAAAAGAGCAAGATTTCTTAAAACCATATTATGTAATAGATCAAGAGAACGATTTTTTAGAGATAGTAGCAGCTGACCCTAAGATAATAGGTAAACCCAAAGGATTGTTTTCATTTTTGTCAAGAGGGAAATATACTTTTAAGGATGCAAAACAAGTAGACTATATAGGTTGGATACATAAAAATAATGTAATTCATTATCCCAGAGCGCAACTGAGTGATTATAACTATAAGTCAGTTCGGTACCTATTAGCGATACATGATTTAAAAACATTATTTAATATAAAAAAACACCTTAAAAAAGATTCAGTTGTTCTTTATAAAGATCCTAAGTTAAGCATTAAAAGCAAGCAGAAATTACTAACAAACCAAGTTGTGTATTTTTATAAATACAATGAAAATAAAACAGCAGCTTTAATTTCAAATAAAGAAGTAATACAACCAATTGATTCTACATCTCAAATGATTGGTTGGGTACCAAAAGAGTTAATCAAACCAATAGGACAGCAACAAGTATATAAAATAAACGCGGTAGATACTTTAAATTTTATAGATCAAGATACGCTCATCCATAGAAGAGAAATACGAGGAGATTATATCTTTAATTTATCAAAGCAACAAAAGATAAACACAAGAAAAAGCGATACAATTGAAGTCGGTATTCCGCTTGATGTATGGAATCACTATGATAATAAATTGATTAATGTTGATGGAGATGATGTATTGATCCGAAAGATTGATGAGATCAAAAAGGAACAAAAAATCATGAATTTCCATTTTGTATTTGATTGTAGTGAAGACTTAAAAAAGAATCAATTACGATTGATGGCATCCTTGCAACGCGTATGGTTGTTATTGTCAGATCCAGAAAGATATCATGGATATGAGTTTAGTTTTAGTGCAAGCTCTTTTGGGTGTGGAAAATTCTATTCTTTTCCTAAAAGCACATCATTCTTTTCATGGGTAGACTATTTACAAAAAGTATTTTCAAACGACCCGTCTGTACAGACCAATGTTCGTAATACCGAAGGGATAACACAATGTCTAGAATATGCCTTAGAAGGAATGCCTAAAGAAAGCTTTTCTAATACGATAATATTAGTTTCAGGAGCAAAGAAATTCTATACGTCAACGTACACAAAAGAAGTAACAAAGCGTTTAGGGAAAACATCGTCAAGACTACTCTTTTATCAATTAGAAAGTAGAGCAACAGATGAATATCAAGAATATATATTGCAATCCAAAGAAATATTAAGCCAAGTAAGTAGAGCTCATGCTAAGTTTATTAGAGCTTTTATAGTCGATAATAAATTATTAAAACCTAATAATACCTTTACATATATTCCGTCAGAAGATAATATCTACATTTATGATGCTCCTCAAAATAGTACATATCAAGGAGGAGTAGTTTTTCCTAAAATAAATAAGGATTTAATAGCGACATCATTTGATACAGCGTTAGATTCAGTATTGACAAAAACAGAGTTCTTTAACGCTACATTAGTCAATTCATTAGAATATTATGCAGACGAATTGGGCTTTTTAAGAAGTAAAGCAAGTAACAAGATTAAAAAAATTGTAGAAAAAGACTCTATCTATACTAATAGATTGTTTGAAATTCCTAAAAATAATAGCAAAGAAATTTATTACAAAAACAAAGAACTGGTACTCAAAGAAAACCCAGGAGTAGTGCAAGGCTATTTATTAGATAAAGAAGAATTGGAGAATGTAATTGATAATTATAAAGCGTTAGTACCATTATTTACAAAAGAAGTAAAAAGAAAAGAACGCCGAATTGTATACAGAATGTACAAAAAGTATATAAGAGGAATTAATAAAGAAGCTTATAAAAGAACTCTTAGACGAAAAAGTGATATTGCAAGTTTAGTATTTCAGAAAACAGGATTACCAGTGCAAGACGAATTTTTTAGAGCAACAAAAATTAAGCATATCAAACGAAAACGACGAATATCTCACGAAGAGTTTTCAGGAATATTGACTCGTTTGAGAAAAAAAATAGAAACACTAGAAAAAGTGTTAGTAACAAAAAATGCAGCTATCTTTTTAGACGGAAGTAAAAAGAAGTTTTATTTTGTATCAACTCAAGATATTTTATAACCATGAGTGTATCAACAGATTTACCAATACATGAAGTGATTTTAAAAATCATGTATTTTGAAGATAGAGAAAAACCAATAGAATTATCACCAGCAGATATTTTATGGAAAATTGATAATCCAGAGATAACAGAACGATATGTACGCGAAGTATTAAACTGGTTAGTACGAGAAAAGAAAGTAAAATCGTATTTGGATAAATACAGTTTAGATCGACATGAGTTTTTAGAACAAAAAGCTAAATATCCCAAAGATTTAGATATAGATGAAGAAAGTGCTACTTTTTATATAGAACAAGAACCCAAAAAGTTTGAACTAAAAGGATGGAAAAGTAAAGGTGTTTTTTTAATAGGTGGAATAATCCTATTGATCATGACTTATTTATTTATGCAATTGAGACGTGATTATCAATTGTCAACAAAACTGGAACCAGAAATAACAATCCAAGAGCGTCAACCAGAAATTAAAAAAATGTATATGTCTAATGGAGAAGGAGTGAGAGCAGATGAAAAATTTAAAGGAATATCGTATTCATTTTTGATGCAAAACAACAATAATAAGGCTGTAAGCGACGAAATTAAATATTTGTATACAACAATAGATAGCTTGCAAAAAAGTCATCAAACAAGACTCAACTTATTACAGCAAAAGATTGATAAAAATATTAACAATACCATCACGCATACCAACACTATTCTTAATCGAATAATGGTTTGTAATATTTTATTTTTGGGAATTATTACAGTTTTGTTTTTTAGAAAAAAAGGATAACAGAATACGATATGATTTACAAATAATTACATTGTTTGTTAGTAGGTTTTGAAGTTGTTTTGTTAATAAAACCTTAGATGGAGTAAAACTGTATATTGATAGATTCTTTCCTGATGATTTTATATTTAGATAGATAAAAATAAAAAGCGATAGTGTAATTGTAACCGTATGTGTATACGTAATCGATGAAATCATCAGGCATGTATATGTTTAGGAGAACAAAATTTAATGATGTTACTATAAGTTCAAAAACGGATACTGAATTATATTTTATACATGAACAAAAACAAGAAGGAATATCTATCAAATAATTTCTAAACAATAAATCCACAACATTTTCAGAAGTAGATTTATTGTATCATTATTTTTTAATCAGCATTTGAAAGGATTTGGATGTGAGTAGTGATATTCTTTTATGTTGTTACCATTTTTTAGTCCAATTTTCATATTCTGAATATGACTTTTTATCATTTAATTCTTTTAACCATCTCAAATCATCTTCTAAGTTATCACTATCGGTTATATTAAAAACTAAAACAAAATTATCAGAATAAGAATTGAATAATCCTTTAATTCTCAATTTTTTTAAAGTATCAACTAATAATTCACAAATTGCTTTTTTGTTTAATTCAAAATCTTTTTTAGAATGTTTTAAATTGAATAATTCTAAACTTAATTGATCTAAACTATCGTTATTAATGCCTTCTAATTTCCATTCTGGAGGATACCATTTGTAATATTCTTTATCTTCATTTACATCTTCTTTCCAACATTTTAGTAAATGCTTTTTAGTATTGAAAGAAGCTGTAATACTTCTAACATCTTCATCTGTAGAAATACTAAAGCCGCAAATATCTTCATCTTTAAAATTATTAATAATATCAGTTAATGCAGTTAATAGATTATTTTGAAACGTTATGTGATTGAAATTTTTCATTTTTAAAATTATAATTACTTACAAATAGTATCATTCGCAAATTTATTTCCCATATCAGACAATGCCTCAACAACTGCTTCCCTTGTCCCTTTTTTATCAGCTATTCTTAATGCATCAAGTACTTTTTGCGCAGCTTTTTTATTATGATTTTTATTAGGAGTCCATGTTAAATTCTCTCTTCCTTTGAGCCAATCTATATTATATTTTTCCAAGATAGCTTTACTTTCTTTTAAAATTGCTTGTTGATTTGCATGACCTCTTTGGAATGCAATGTGATGAACATAAGGTCTTTGCATTCCAGGAGGGGGGCTGATATTTTTTCTAAATGACCTTTCCAATCAAATAACCCAAACGGATCAATCCAAGTATTTAAATCATATACATGGCTGTACATCTTAGGCGTTCCACCAGCAAGCCAAATCGGATTTTATTAAAATCCAATTTAGGTCTTCCTTTTAAGAGTGACAATATCACATTTTGTTACTATTGTTATTTATGGAGAAAAAAATAATGCTAAGAATATAAAAGATCTACATTAATAAGAGGTTTAACCTGATCTAATGATCCTTCTTCTCTATAGATTAAAAAAGATGTAAAAACAGTGTCTAATTCTTTGTCTTCTATATAATAAGGCTTTAAATATGTTTTTTTACCCTTCCCAAATAATTTAATTTTTGGCCAATCTTTGTCTAAAAAATACGGCCAATTTTTTAATTCATTACCTGGTACAAGACTTAATTCTCTAATATCTTCATTAATATTAAAAACTCCTTCTTCTCTATATTCATTACCTAATATATGTTCAATATTCTTTGGATTATCACAACTATATATTGGATAAGTATATGGGTTTATTCCCCAAGCAATCATAATTATTTCGCTATCAAATAACTCTTCAATAATTTCTGTAGTAGAAAATTCATGTATTAAATCAAGTTCTTTATTACCATAATTGTTATAAATAATATCTTTCATTTTTGAAAGATCAGTTAAAAAGAAGCCCAAATGACTATAACCATCAAAATGTTTTTCTATCAAAAGAGAACTTTTAGATTCAAAACTTATATTTTGAGGGCAAAAATAAATATAAATAGTAATTAAATTAGTAGGTATAGGTAGTGCTTTAAGAACTGTATATTCGTTAACAGGAGAGTCTAAATAGACTTTGATTCCTACATCATATTTATCTTTGATAAAATTTAAATCTAATATAGTATCTAAATACTGATTATCATCTTTAATAAAAACATTAGATTTCTCATTTATAGAAAAACTACCAAGTTTTTTTTCAGTAATCTTATTTCCAAATATTTTATCTGGATAGGATATATTTTGAGAAACATTTTCAATAATAAATCTTATATTATATTGTGATTCTATTTCTTGATCTAATGAAATATCTAGAACTTTATTCTCAATACCAAGCTTCAATTTTTTGAGAATTTCATTTCCACCTCTAAGAGCTAATACTTTAATGTTTTTTTTCATAATTATTTTAAGAACAAGTAACAGGGTACCCCTGTGATTTTGCCCATTTTTTTGTTTCATATTGTCCTTGGTAACGAAAAGGTATGAATGTTTGATCTCTTTTTTCTTCGTACCATCTGGTTCATTCACTAAAAATATACACTGTATATTTTCTTAACGCTCTGCCCTCATAAATATCCAATTGACATTGCCCTAGTTTTTCTTCTTAAAGCAAAAAAGAATATAACATTTTTCAAATGTAGATTTATTATATCATTATTTTTTAATAAACACTTGAAAGGAATTTGAGTAAAAGTAGAGATTTTTGGTTCATTATCGAGAAAGGAATATAAGTTCACCCTTCTTCCAATCTGATTTTTTTAATTTTATATTTTTAGGTATAAATGAAAGTGATTTGATTGGGTTTCCTCTAATATCTAAAATACATTCATTTTTAATATTAGATAAAAATTGACTTTCGATATTCCTAATATTATTGCTAGTTAATATTAATTCTCTCATATTTTCCATATTTCCTGATATGGAATTTAAATTATTATAAGAAAGATTTAACCCTTTCAAATTCTCAAAACAATCATTATCAATTTTAGAGAATTTATTCCAAGATAATGATAATTTTTCCAAGCTTTTTAATTGATATAAATCTTCAATTTTATCTAAGTTTTGTTGTGATAGATATAATCTTTTTAAATTCACTAATTCACTAATTCCAGCTATACTTTCAATATATGTAGGTTTTAATAGATCCCAATATATATAATCTCCTGATAAATTTAAATATTCTAATCCTTCTAACCTTTTCAAATCATTAATTTTTGTTTTAAAAGGACAGATATATTCAAAAAAAATTAATGATGGAATTTCACCTAAATTAACCATATCATCAATTCTAGTGAATGAGAGGTCTAATTTTTTAAGATTAGGTAATAACTTTAAATTAGAAACTTTTGTAATACTACTGAAACGAAAGTTTATTTCTTTAAGATTCTGAAATCTTTCTATAGTTTTGTAATCATCAAATTTAGAATAAGATAAATCTATAACTTCTAAAGAGTTTATAGTGTTAATGTCACCAATAGTTTTAATTTTATCACTATTGATTTTAATCTTTTTAAGTTTTTTTAAATTACTTAAACCTCTAATCTCAGTAAAGTTGTTATAACTAATATCTAAAAACTCTAATAGGATTAAAGAGTTCAAAAACTCTAGGTTTTTTAATTCTAAATTGATTAGCTCAAGGCTTTTAAGTTTCTGAAGAAATTGTATTTTTTCTATTTCAGAAGATAATATTCCTCCTGAAATTTTCAAAGATTCAAGATGCTGAAAATCCTCAATATTATTAAGGTTTTTAATTGAACAATCTTCAAGACTTAAAGTTTTTAGTGTTGCTGCAAATGGTAATAAATCTTGTAGATTAATTAAATCTAAATCAGATAAATTTATCGATTCTACTTTTCCATCATATAAATAAAAATTATTATATCCTGAGTAGTTTTCAGTAGAAATTGTTAATTCTACGTCATGTTTTTTAGCAAATCTATTTATCTTATTTCTTAATTGCATGCTTTAATTTTTTTAAAATTAGCATCATTATCAATATCGTTTAGTTTTAAGTTACCGTCTAACTTACGATTAATTATATCAATAGCGAATGAAAAACAATCTCTTACTCCTTCTTTATATTTTGGAGTTTTTCCATTATATTCTTGAATGATATTTTCAGCCATACTTTTCTTGAAGTTCTTTAGTTTTTTAGAATTTACAGGAATTTCATTACTGACTTGATCTGCTTTTATTTTCTTAAATTTACCTGGTCTCTCAACAAGGTATACAGAGTTATCTGCATTTTTACCTAAATCGATTACTGAACCATCAGGAAAATTAAGTTTAAAATGACGAGGTGATTCGCTGAAAGAAATAATCACATTATTTCCAGTAGGTAAATTAAAAAGAGCTAGACCAAATATGTCAACTTGTGTATTATTATCCTCTACATAAGCATACATATTAGGCATCCCACCAGCAAGCCCAATCGGATCTTGCGATATATAAATCCCTTCGTCAGGAGCATAATACCTAAAACGATTGTAATACAGTCCAGTTTCTACATCTTCATATTGTCCTTGGTAACGAAAAGGTATGAACGTTTGATCTCCTTTTTCCTCGCGCCATCTGGCTCATTCACTAAAAATATACACTGTATATTTTCTTAACGCTCTGCCCTCATAAATATCCAATTGACATTGCCTTAGTTTTTTACCTTCTTGATCATATACTTCTTGAAGAGCTCCTAAGTGATCAGAAAGAGGGCTGTTGTGATTCTAAATCAGGCTAGTTTTTCTCTTACTTTCATCAGTATTTTTCCTAGTAAATTTTTTCCTCTCCATTGATTTGGGTATTTATTTTTGGCAACAGATTCAGAAAGACCAATTCCCCAAATGGTATCATTTGGATTAGCTTCGGCTAGTATCATTTTTTTTGTGCTTAATAACATATTTTTTAATTCGCTATTTTGACTAAATTTAGCAAGATTACCTTGATAGACTATATGTTGTTTATTCTTATTCCAAATATCTTTTTTAAATCCTTTTACAGAACGACCAATTTCTTTATGCATTCCAGGGGATTTTTCCTTTAGAATCAATGTAGCAGATTGGTGATCATTAAAAAGTATAGCTTTAGAGTACATCATCCATTGTTCACAACATAGAAATTGGATATTATCGATTTTAAAAGGGCTATAAAACCATTGAGATAAATAGTCCTCTTCTCTGAAAAAAAAGATGATGTCAGATTTTTCCATAAAAAAACTCTTCTTTTAAATCTATCAATTCCTTTTTCCTTTTTTCAATAAAATCTATATATTCCTCTAGATTAAATCTTGAAGGTATCTTTCTATAAAAAAGCTCATTAGATACCGTTCCTATAACATGATCAATCTCTGAGGTAAAAAAATATATTACACTTTTTGGAAAAACATCGCTTTTAGAATAATCTCTTAATACGTCTTTAATATTTGCTATTTTTTTTTGATATTTTAGCTCATCCCATTCAAAATTAATTCTTAAATGATTACAAAAATCATCTAAAGATTTCTCCATTTTCTCATATTCTTTTACAGATTCTTTTTTCATGTTTTTTTAACCACAAGTTGGTTTATATCTTTTTATTATAGCTTCTTTTTCTATTCGTCCTAGTACTAGTCCTTCTTCCATCATTTCGGCAAATCGCCCCGCTCTTATTTTGTCTTTATATTTTGCTCCCTTATCTTTAAATATATGTGTATTTCTACCTTCTTCCGTTGATAAATCAAGAAAATCACTTCTAGATTTACTCAAATCTATTTCAACGATTTCTGTACCAGAATCTTTAGCCCATTTTTCTGCTAATTCAGGATTTTTAGTAATAGAAATATATTGATCTCCTGGATACCATTTTTCTGATCCGAAATTAACATGATTTGTTGGTGAATATTTGGCAGTGATATCTTTAGCCATGATATCATTCCCAGTATCTAAATTAGCCATGTCATCAGGAGCATAATACCTAAAACGATTGTAATACAGTCCAGTTTCTACATCTTCATATTGTCCTTGGTGGAGTAGGGAGCAAAAGTGTAGTCACTGCTAGCTAGGAGTTCAATATAACTATCATAACCCTCAATTAAAAAATGTTTTAAATTTAATCTATTTCTTGGATCATACTTGTCTTTTGATTCTTTTAACCAATTAGAATCATCTATTTGATAAAAACCTGCAGATGGATGATATCCATTCGTGAGCCAAAAATCATACTCGGTTAAATTACCTTCATTAATATTGAATATTTCAAAATTATTATAATTACTTTCTTGAAAATTTAATGATATACATTTCAATTCAGCAATTAATTTAAATTTTATTTGAATAAAGGTGTAATTTTCTTTCTTTTTAAAATCTTTTAAAAGGAGAGTTTCTACATTTATTTTTACTCCACCTCTTTCTTGATATTCTAAATGTAAATCTGTAGTTGATATTTTAAAATCAACTTCTTCAGGGATTAAAGATATCATATAGTTTGGTTTCTCTTAAAGTTATTAATTACATCCATTAGTTATATTTCTTATTAGCCCTGATCCATCCTTATTTCTAGTAACAGCGATTGTTTTAGATGGCGGTCTAGTCTTAATATCAGCTACTAAATGTGGAAGAACTTTATCAAAAGGAACTTTTATAACGATATCAGGAACTTTACCTGATTCTGCTAATGCAGTTAACCCCTATTATTTAAAGAGACGTTTTACCCGTAGCTGGATCAACAGTGTATGAAATAACCATAACATTATCATCAATTTTAATTACTTTGCTTGGTAATGATGGTAATATGTTCAGGAATTTCTTTTTCTATTATTTCTACTGGATTACCTGTTAAATTGATTAAACATGGTTGTTTTAAAGTTTTTATCCAATTATAATCAATACTCTCTATTTTATTCCATGAAATATCTAATGATCGTAAGTTCTCTGAAGGTAAATTCTTTAATTCTTTAATTTTATGTCCAGTAAGTATTAAGTTTTCTAATTTATTTAGATGATCAATTCCTTGAATTTCAACAAGAGGCGATTCTGATTCTTCAAGATTGTTTGATAAATTTAATTCTTTTAAATTTATCAAATTTTCAAGTCCTTCGATTTTCATTATACTATTATGCTCTAGGATTAAGACTTCAAGATTTATTAAGTTATCTAATCCTTCTATTTTTTTTAATCCACATGTACCCAAATCAAGGTTCGTTAAGTTTTTAATATTATCTAATCCTTTTATTTTATCCATTTGACAGCACATCAAATTCAGTGTTTTCAGATTTGGAATTTTTTCTAATCCATTAATTTTAGAAAAATCTAATTTATCACAACAATTAAGATCTAAATGTTTAAGTTTATTCATCGTTTTGATATCATCAAAATGATGAATTTTTGTTCCTCCTATGATTAAGGTTTCAAGGTTTTCGAGATTTTCTAATCCTGAAATAGATGTCAAGTCACTGCTATCCAAATCCAAATATTCTAAATACTTCAAATTTTGAAATTCTTTAAATTGAGTATTAGGATTTACTTTAATTCCTGACAGAGATAGTTTTTTAAGGCCAATAAACTTATCCATTTCTTTCAAGTCTAAGTGTGGATTGATACTCAAATCTAAAATTTCGAGTTGCTTATATTTTTTGATGAATTTTATGTTTTCAATACCACAATTAACAAGGGATAATTCTTTTAAATAATCAGTCTTGGAAAATAAGCTTTCGATTCTTTTTAGGGTGATATCCATCAAGCGAAGTGCTGTTACATTTCCTTCGTTATTTATTGTATATGTGTTCTCAAAATCTATTTGCTCTATAGAATTAAGAATATTTATATTAAATTCTTGCTTAATGTTTTTTATGAGTTGATTCATGACTGACATGGCAAATTTTTAAATCGATCTAAATTTGTTACTCCTTTCATATTTATATTAGGGTTTGCTTTTTGAATAATTGTTTCTATATATTTGAAGCAATCTATTTTACCAAGTTTATATGTTTTTTTATTAAATCCTTTTTTAGCATTTGCAATTGCATCATCTAAATTCCCTGAAATTTTAATTGTTTTTTATCAATTTCATCAAAAGATTTCGTATTTGGCATATCTCTAACCTTTGTTTTTCCTCCTGACTCAGAAAGATCAGTTATCCTTTCCACACCATTAACGTCATTATATAAAAGTTTATAATGATTACCTGAACCAAAAGAAGTATCAAATCTTAATACAGTTATTTCACCATTTAATCCAAAAGGATCAATCCACGAGTTTACATCTTGTATATAAGCATAGAAATTTGCTTCACCAGAAGCAAATTTTATCGGATCTTGCGATATATAAATCCCCTCATCAGGAGCATAATACCTAAAACGATTGTAATACAAGCCAGTTTCTACATCTTCATATTGTCCTTGGTAACGAAAAGGTATGAACGTTTGATCTCCTTTTTCCTCGCACCATCTGGTTCATTCACTAAAAATATACACTGTATATTTTCTTAACGCTCTGCCCTCATAAATATCCAAATGACATTGCCCTAGTTTTTCTTCTTAAAGCAAAAAAAACATAACATTTTTCAAATGTAGATTTATCATATCATTATTTTTTAATTTTTGTATCTCATATTTTTATTAAACACTTGAAAAAGTTTAAAAATGAATAGAAAAACTTTATTAATGTAATAAAATTGCTTTTTCATAATATTAAAGGTACTCCATTATTATCATTTAATTCTATTGTGATATGCTTAGGAATACGTTTTAAATCTATATTTATCGGATTATTCGATAAGTTTATGAGGCATGATTGCTTTATATTTTTTAATAAGCTATAATCAATATCTTTTATACTGTTTCCTGAAAGGTCAAGAATATTCAATTTATTAAATGGGAAATTTTTAACGATTGAAATATCATTATTAATCAATAACAATAATTCTAATTTTTTTAGTGATTCTAGACCTTCAATTTCTTTCACTTCTAGATATGATAAATTTAGATTTTTTAGATTAGATAAGTTTTCTAGACCTTGAATTTTTGTGACCTTAGTATCAGATAAATCTAGTGATTCAAGATTTGTAAGAGAATCTAAATTTTTAATTTCTGAAATGTTTGTCGAGTTTAAAAGAAGATTTTTTAAAGAGATTAGTTTTTCTAAACCGTTGATTTCTTCTATTGAATTACCTGAAAGATTTAACTCTTGAAGATTAGGGAATCTTTCCAATTTTTTTATTTCGGATATTTCACATTCTTTTAGATTTAATTTAATTAATGATTTAACCTGACCTATAACATCAATGTCAAAGATATCATTTCCTTCTAGGTTAAGTTCCTTTAAGTTCACTAGTTTTTCTAATTCTTTCTTAAAAGTAAGTTCAATATTTAAGCTTAAATCTAATATTTTTAATTCTTTTAAATATTTTAATTCATTTAATGAATCCATATAGACACATGATAACTTCAGTTTTTTAAGCTTAGTTAATGCTTCCAATCCTTTTAGTTTAGTAATGGAATTTAAGGTTAAATCAAGTTCTTCTAATTTTTTAAAACTTTTAATTTGTTCTATATTTTCAATATTACATTCAAACAAAGTCAAAGAGATTAAATGATCGGTAAACGGAAACAAATGATTAATTTCATTTATATAAACTTGATAAAGATGTAAATGAGTTAAATTCCCGTTTTCATCGATCATATATGAGTTTATACCTTTCTTATTTAGATTAGATTTGATAATTTCTATATCTAAATCATTTGATAATTTTTGAATGAATTTATTCATTAACTACATGCTTTTTTTAAGCTATCAAATCTAGCTTCGTTATCTATTCCAGAAGAAGTTATACCTGATCCTAATCTATTTAATATTGTTTCTGCATAGGTGAAGCAATCAAATTTACGAAAAAGATATTCTTCTCCTTGAAAAATTGTTTTTGCACCATTGATTGCTGTTCTTGCGCCTTTTCCTTTTTTCTTAATTTGAACTTCTACTGAGTCAATTAAAGTGAAACCTTTAAGTTCCAAATTACTTCCTTTTCTGATATTTATTTTATTTGTTCTTCGACTTTTACTTAAGTCCGTTTCAATTCCTTCATAAGTTACTGAATAATGGAAATCTCCGTTACCATTAGAGTATTGATTAAGTATGGCTATTCCTGATTGACCGAAAGGATCAATCCATTTATTATTATCCTCTACATAAGCATACATATTAGGCATCCCACCAGCAAGCCCAATCGGATCTTGCGATATATAAATCCCCTCATCAGGAGCATAATACCTAAAACGATTGTAATACAGTCCAGTTTCTACATCTTCATATTGTCCTTGGTAGCGAAAAGGTATGAACGTTTGATCTCCCTGTAATATACGGGGCTTTCCGTAAATATCCAATTGACATTGCCATACTTTTTTACCTTCTTGATCATATACTTCTTGAGGAGTTCCTAGATGATCAGAAAGGATACTGTAGCTATTTCCTCCTTGAAGTTTTGCCATAGGAATAAATGATCCCTCTTCAAAAATCCAAGTGATTAAATTTTCGGGGATATCAAACTGTAATGCACCATGCTCGTCCACATGAGCAAGAGTTTCATTTTTGGATAATTTCCATTCATGTAATAACACATTACCATCCCATGCATAATGAGTTGTATTATCTTTATAAGTTTTGGACAATCGCCTGCCTAAGGCGTCATAGGTAAAACGTACCCATTGGTGATCAGGCCGTTTTACAGCTTTAAGCATTCCGTTTTGAGTCCAATGATATTCCCAAGTTTCAGTAAGACTTTCTTTTCTAATGAGATTTCCTAAAGAATCGTAACTGTATTTATAAGTTTCGTCTTTTAATAGTTGCCCCGCTTTTCCATAGGTACGATCGTTTTGTTCTTTGGATTTGAAAAGATTTCCTACTGCATCTGGAAATTTAAAATCCCAACTTCCATCTTGATAATTAGCAGAGGCTAAGTTTCCAAATAAATCATGTTCAAAACGAGTCATACTTCCTGCAATATGATCATAAATCCCTTGCAATCGATCGTTAACATCCCAATGATAGTTTCGTTTAGCTGTTACTCGCTCATTAACAGAAATACTATGTACTTTTGGTTTGCCTGTGATGTCCCTTTCCCACGTACTTACAATGCCACCCGTTATACTTCGTTCGATTTCTTGACCAAGTAAATTTCGTTTAAATGCTATTTCCCATTTACTTTCGCCTTGAGCGGCTTGTGTTTCTGTAAGCTCTCCGTATTTGTTATGAGTTAGTTGTACATGAGCACCTAGGTTACTCGTTACTTGAGTACGTTGACCTAAGCGATTGTAAGTACTATGAACTTCTATTTCGTTTTGAGTTTCTTGGATAACTCTACCCAAATCATCTCTTTGTATTGTTACAGTACCATTGGGATTGGTAGCGCTAATTAAAGCACCCATACGATCATAATTGTAAACCTCTTGACTATCGTCATGATGAATAATACGTTGTATGTTACCTATTACATCGTATTGGTAACGAGTACTTGTACCATCAGGAGTGTGTACCTGGGCTACGCGTCCGCCAGCATCTCTATCATATGTACGTATAAGTCCGTCAAATCCATTTTCTTCAACAATTGCACCTAATGCATCTCGTTTAAATTGATATAGATTTTTATGCTCATTGGTAATGGCTACTAGTTGATCAGTTTGATTATAAGCAAACTTTATTTTTGTATCATTTTCTTTCCGACTTAGCAATCTCCCAGTAGGACTGTAGGCAAAGGCTACAGTATGATGCGTATCTTTAGCAGTAATAACGTTTCCGATTCCATCATACGTTAAATGTATTTGATTACCATCTGTAGTTTTGATAGCTGTTACACGTCCTATAGCATCATATTGATACCCCGTAGAGGTTTGTTGATTAGCTACGGCATGTAATAATTGTCCTTGTCCATCATATTGCCACTGCGTTATTTGTCCGTTAGGAAGTACTACTTTTTCAAGTTGATAATCATCGGTATAGTATAGTTGTGTGGTCTCTCCATTGGCATCGATAATATGCGTAAGTAACTCATCGGTATATTCGTATCGTGTGATGTCATTATTATGTCCGATGCGACTTTGTAAAAAACCTTGTTCATCATATTCCCATATCCATAAAGCATCTCGAGCATCTTTGGCCATAACAAGATGGTTGTTTTTATAGGCATATTGAGTTTTAGCGCCGTTGGGGAGTTGTATTGATGTTTGGTGTCCGTACTCATCATAACCATAATAAGTGCTGTTATTAAAAACATCGGTATAACGTATTACTTGATCATCTACATTATATTCCCAATATTCAGTGTTTCCTTTAGGATCAGTGATTGCAATTGTATTTCCATTTTCAAATTGATGCGTAGTAGCATGACCATAACTATTGGTTACAATTGTTTTGTTTTGATGATAGGCAAAAGATTCATAATTTTTTTTATGAGTATTCCATCGAGCAATGTATTGAGAATGTTCTTTCCCTTTTTGATGTTTCCAGAACTGTTGATGATTATTTCGATCTGTTTTTTCTACAAGAGAGCCTCCTGCATAACTGTATTTCTCGGCTTGATGTAATGCATCTAATACAGTATTTAAACGACCATCGTCATCGTATTGATAACGAACTAATGTTTTTTCTTCTTGAGTTTTTTGATCTTTAAGATAAATATGAGTGATTAGATGATCTTCTCTATCAAAGAAGAGATGTCTCTCGCAACTATCAACAATTTTAATTAAGCGATCTTTATGATCGTAATAGTAATTGATTTTAAAACGATGTTTGCGCGTAGCAATGAGTAAGTGTTTCTGCGAATTTTTGTGCAGTTTTTTGAATTCGTATAGCAATCCTTTTTCGTAATTTTCTATAAGAATAGTATCACCAAGATGTTTGTATATTATTTTAATATCAGTAATAACAGCTTCATCCCCTATAGAGATGTATGGCATTTCTACGATATTACCGCTACAGTTTTGCCATTGAAAATATTCTTGAGTTACATCAAGTGTAATATATTGTTCTTGATTGAGGTGCCAATGTTTCCCAATACAAGTATTTCTTTCTATATGTGAAAAGTAATTGCGTTTACAGGTGATAGGAATGATCCCTGGTAAATGAAAATCTTCTTCATGGAGTATTAATTCTCCAGAGGATAAATCGATCATAGCATGTGCTTTTTTGATGAATATTATAAAATTAACAAGGCCCTCCTTTTAATCTACATTTTAATTTTTTGAATAATTTACCCGCTTTTTTGAGTAAGAATTTTAATCCTCCAGCCATTACCATTTTCATTAAAACTCCCATTAAATCGGGTACTTGAGGACCTCCAACAAAAACAGGGAGTCCTCCAGGAATAGGAATAGAAGTTGTGGTAGGAAGGTATTTTTCTGGACTTCCTAACGGAATACCGATACAGCTACATGTCATTAACATATAAGTAGCAGCGCTAAAATAAGAACCGTCTGCCTTTACTGTTTGGCTTCCGTAAAATTGAATTCCTTCATGATCTATCATAGGCAATGTAGCAGGAAAAAAACCAGCACCTAATGGGATATGTTTATAAGTTCCTAAAGTAGCCATAGTACCTGCATTAGATCGTTTTGATTTGTTAACATGTACATTAGTTCCTAAAACAGGAATATAATCAAAAGGGTCTAAGATGAATCCAATAAAAGGATGCGGTATTGGAATAGGAGCAGGGGATGGCGGAATTGTCACAAAGTGAATATCAATTCCTATAGTAGGGTTTAAATGTTTTGAAGCAGGTAACATGAATTGATTTTTTAAGCAGTTAGTATAGTTTCATAAGCTTCCTTTTCAGAAAGATCTTGCCAGTGTTCTCCCCAAATAGTTGTAGCATAAGAAGAAACTTCGTTTTTGAGAATGTCATTTCCAAAATCATCAGCATATGCATGTAATCCTACACAGATAAGAAGCATAGATGAAAATTTGCTAGTGTGTGGCGCCAGTTTTTTTCCTTCGCTATAAGTATCTTTAAGAATCGTATATGCTTGCTCATCTTCATATCTTTTTTTTGCGATATAAGCGGCTTGTCTAGAGGCTTCTAAATAAAGAAGTGTGTTTTTTTGAGAGAATGCTTCAGTAGCTGTCTTTTGATAATAATCAAAGGCTTTCTCTTTCTTTTTGGTATAAAGATAGGTGGCTGCTTGAAAATGATAGGCTTGTATAAGTAAAGTAGCAGAGACCGTATCTTCGGTCGATAATCCTTCAAGACTTATTATTTCGGCTTTATGATATAAATCTAATGCAAGGTCAAATTTCTTTAATTGATAAAAAGCGCTACCATATGCTAATAAAACGGTTGCATGAATACTAGCAAACCCAGTTTCTTTGGCCAAGCGAATTCCTTCTTTTCCCCAATGATGTATTGCTTTGATATCTTTTTTACCGCTAGCTTCTGTAAGATTTAAAATACAAAGATTCACCCCAATAGCTGGATTGTTAGTATCTCCTGCAGTAATTAACTCGCGTATAGCTCCTCTCATATCGAGATCGGCTTCAAGTGTTATATGTGTTTTGGATTCTTCAAAATTTTTGAAATGAGGCTTTTCTTTGAGATCGCAAACCATGATTTTTAAATTACTAGGTAAACTTTCTGCAGCATCTAAAACCCAATTAGCAAAAGTAGCACCGTTATTTAATTCTGAAGGAGAAAGAAATAAAACGATATTAGTTTTATCATCTATAGCGTCTGCAAAAGAAGACATGCATTGTAAAAATGATAAATGACTGTCTTTTTCTTGTATCTCTTGATATGGAGTATCATCCCATTGCGGAAGTACATTAGCGTGAGCAACCTCTTCTCTTGCTTCTTTGCTATTCCAAAGTGTTACAAAATCATTTGCAAGTGTTTTTCCATAGAGTTTAGGATCGATAAAGGGAGTTTCAAAATTGATAAATAAATCTTCTATTTTGCCATGTTCAGAAGCTTCGGTAACAGCAAATGCTTTCACCATTCTGGCTTCATCTTTATCGACGAGCCAACGTATTACTTTGGCTTTCTTACAAATAAATTGAATCCATTTTTTTTGCATTTTAGCAAGTCGATAAGTAATGGCATTTTCTTCTTTAAAAGTACTCATGAAAAATTAATTAAGATTTACCATTCCACCTTTAACATTGGTCATTGCTGTACCATTAATGTCTACAGTTGCTTGTGCTTCTAGATTGTATTTCATGTGCTTTTCTTCTTTAGTTTTAGAAGTAATGCTCATATTAGCATCGCTTTTAAGGTCCATTTTGTTTTTCGCAGTTCCAACAATCTCTTTAGAGTTGATATCAACCAGGTTATCTCCTTTTAGCGTGATTTTATCTTCGGCATTTAGAGTTATTTCTTTAGAGTTAAGAGTAATGCTTTTTGGAGCAGAAATAGTGATAGTCTCATCTCCGTTTAGTGTAATTACATTACCACTAGGATCACTCACAGTAATATTTCCTTTACCTTCGCTATCGTCAAAAGTAATAGTGCTTCCAGTACGAGTGGTTAAGCTTTTTATTTTGTTTCCATCAGATCCACCAGCACCCGTAGTACCACTAAACAAGCTTCCCATAACAAAAGGCCTGTTAGGATCGTTGTATCTAAATCCAATCATTACTTGATCGTCGACTTCGGGGATATGAACAAAACCACGATTGGTTCCTACTTGATCGCTCTTTCCTGCATCTGGAGACATAACGCGTAACCATGAAGTTTTTGCAGCACCAGATTGCCATTGAAATTGTACCTGAACTCTTCCTTTTTTCTTTGGATCATCATTCGATAAGACTGTCGCAATTTGCGGTTGCGCTACAGGCATAGCTATTGTTGGTTCTGGTAAAAACTCAACCCCAGAGGATATGGCCTTAAATTGATTGCTATATTCATGAGAGCCTGTTGCTTTGTGTACAATTTCTGTGATGATATATTCGCCATAGTTTTTGATATCAAAACTTCCACTTTCGTAACGTGCAGAACTTACTTTAATGACACTTCCGATAGTCAACCCTTGTTTATGACTTACACCACTTAGTACATTAATATCGGCTACAGCACTAGATTGTTTATTTTTTAAAATAGTATCAATTTCACTTTTGTCTTTTACTCTGGCAGCAGAAAATGTATTAGGAGTTATGCTATAAAAATCTTTAGAAGCATTAAAGGCAAAATTACCAAGTTCATTCAGTCCAGAAACAGTATCTTTTGTTTTAGATTCATTTTTTTTATCGTCAAGAGGATTGTACGAAAAATGATTACGACCGCTCGCTTGTGCTTGTATTGAAACTCGGATAGTGCTCATGTCTTTTCCATATTCAACAGCAATAGGTTCTTCTAATTTTGGCTTACCAAAAACAAGTTTTATACCGTCATAGTACAACCACTCATTGTATTGTTTTGCTAAGCGTTGTATAAATTGAAAATGACTTTCTTCATATTGAACTTGATATTCTATTGGAGCAGAGAAAACAGGAGAAACTACAGCCTGTATTCCCGCAGCATTGATGGTGTCATTAACAATGGTAGTTAAATCTTTTTCTAACCAAGATTGTATATGCTCTCCAGCTTCTAATAGAATTGTTTTTGAATATCCGCTAATCATTAAATGGCCATTATATCCATTATCATGGGTAATTTGGACATTAGCTATAACACCTAAAAATTCTTTTTCATTAAAGCTAATTACAACAGGTTTTCCTAACCATTTTTTTGATTTATCCAAGGTATGACCTCCTAGAGATTCAATAGTGTGATAATCAACAACTACTTCAAAATAATGATGATCGTTTATTGATTGACTTAAAGAAATATGTTCAAAGTTAGATAGAAACTCTCCATCGATACTGATCGTAGTTTTTGGCTTTATCATGATGCTTTTGTTATATTTAAATCAATGTTATATATTGGTTGGAAACAAGAAATATTAACTCTATAAATGAATGAGTTAAAGTCTGTTTCCTTGTTTTTGTATAACATTAATTGATTCTTTTTTATATGCTGTATTTCTTGATCAGTTGTTACCTGATTTATAGAAATATGTTTTTTTTGAAGGATCCACATCCCATTAATTTGAATGGAATGAATAGGAGTTTGGTTATGTTTTTTATGATTGATAATAGAAAATAACGTGTTGTGTTGTTGTTCTTTTTCTATGTAGGTATTTGTGTGTGTGTTTAATTTTAATACTTGATCAAAATCGTCATTCTTACAGCTTTTTAAGAATAGAGTTGTAAGATATATTTTCTTTTTTTCGATTGAAGAATGGTGAAAAATGGATAACGTATGATTAAAAGATGAAAAAACTACGACATTAGAAATTAATGTTGTTTCATTAATATTAAGAAAAGTATTAGATACTGGAATCGTATTTTGTATTGTAATGGCTTGTATATCGTTTTTAGCACCTTTACGAAATTGATTTTTTTGATCAATAGGTGATATCATGTTATGTTTTGAATCTTCACAGCCTATTCCTAAGATGCTAGCAATACAATGTTTGAATACGAGATACATACAATACTTATTTACATTCTAACTATTGGTAATTTTTAAAGGCAAGCAATTATATAGGAAAATTGCTGCGTAATTATTTTATTTATTCAATATCAATTACTTACTTCGATAGATTGTATTGAAAAAGTACTGTTTTTTAATCAATATTGATGTAGTAAGTTGTTCTATAAATAGTTTGGATAGGATAAATAGAAATAACAAATAGTATGTAACAATCAATATTTTATATTCTAGTATACGAGTAGGTTTTTACACCTACTCGTAATTATTCATTAAGCTTTAGGCCAACGATTATCAATTGCAGCATTACCAACAGACATTTCTTCTGCCGATACTGTAAAGCGAATTCTCATTGGTACATCGTTATTAACATCTAATGTTTCTTTATAATATACGATATAAGCGTTCTTAAATTCAATTTCTTTCATTTTAGCATCTTCGTCTGTCTTTTTGTAGACGATTTTACCTTCAACAGATTTAAATTGACTGTTTAACATTGCTTCGATAACCGAAGTGTCTTCAGTTGATTCGATTTCAGCAGTAACTCTTCCTCCAAATACTCCAGAAGCTACTTTTCCTTTTTTATCAGTATCTCTACTGAAAACGTATTCAGAATATAGTACGTCAAATGTTTTTCCACCGATTTCTAAAGAGGCTCTAAAAGATCCCATAAGTTTTTAATTTTTAATTATGATTTAATTTACTTTGGTTTTTTGATTTCTTGAACTAGTATTAAAAAATCAAAAAGAATTTAATTATATGTCAACATAAAAAAATCTCAACCAAAAAATAAACATGAAGAAGATAGGAAACCTATCTTGGTGAATACTTATGGAGGTAAAAAGAATTGTTTTACCATTAAATAAGTATGACAGTTTATTTTATAAGAAAAAAGAAGATTCTAAATTGTCATTATTCTTACCTTAAAAGTACTACAATAAAAGATAATTACAAGTGATTAAAAGTAAGATTTTTAGGTTTTTACAAAAATTTGTGGTATCACCGTAATGGAGTTACGGTAATTGTTTTGTTTGTTGAAAATGTAGTTTAGATGAAGATAATATAGGACTTTTAATTAAAGAAAATACCGATATTATTTATAAGAGATTATGATTTCAATTGCTGTACAAGTTGACGGCTTATGACAGTATCATATATAATAGTGAGTTCAGTAATTTTATTAAACGAATCAAATTTTAAAATATCAACTACATCAAAGTAGACTTCTTTTTTTGAAGCAAGAGTCCAATGATAATTAAAATACAAAGCAATTTGATGGGCATCATGATCTTCAAAAATACCTTTAGTTGTTAATGATGAATTAGTAGTGTCTGCAAATAAATCGGTATAGAATTCTATATAGTTTTTGCGACCATAAATAGGTGAGTTTATTATAGCATCAGATGTAAACAAACTTAGTAATTGATCTAAATTACCTGCGTCGAGATATTCGATATACTTTTTGGCAATTTCTTTTCTAGACATAGAATAGTTTTTTAATACTAAAATAAGAAATTTTATTTGCTTGAAGATGTTATATATTGACTGCGTATTTTTTTTAGACCAAGGAAAATAAAGAAAACTAAAACAATGAGTAATGATAAAGAAAAGAAAGACCATTTTAATTGAGTCATTAGAGCGCTAGATTTTACCATGCTGGTTGAAATGCTAGGATAATTAGTTAGTAGGTTTTGTACATGAATGTTTTCTAAATAATCAAATAAGATGCTAATAAACGGAATGAAGGAAATGTAAAACCATTTTCCAGACAAATTACGAGTTAAATTTAATATTATAAAAAAGAGTAATAAACCGTATACTAAAGGATAAAATGCATCTAATTGACTAGAGATAAAAAAATATAGTTGACGCCCCTCAGTAGTGATTGTGTCAAATAATGCAATAACATCGTTATTTGAGTATGTAAAACGAGCATCTAGCGATTGTATCTCGATTCCTGCGATCAAATTTATTTTGGCTTGATATTTTGGGAATAAATAAAAGGAGAATAAGATAAATATAGTAAATAAAGGAAGAATGGTTTTCCAGTTAGCTAGTTGTTTAATTGTATGCATTGATTTTAGTTTAAATGATTTCTATATTCTAGGGGAGCTGTTCCTGTTTTATTTTTGAAGAGCCTGGTGAAATAGGTAGGATATTCAAAACCTAATTTATACGCGATTTCTGATACTGATAAATTACTACCCATTAATAAGTTTTTAGCTTTTTCAAGTACTGTATAATGTATATGCTCAAGAGGAGATTTTCCAGTTTCCTTTTTGAGTAAATCTGCTAGATAAGCAGGTGATATATTTAATTGACTAGCAAAATCTTTTACAGTCGGGATGTTATCCAAAGAGTCATTGTCTATAAATAGAGTATTGAGTATTTCTTCAAATTGGTGAACAAGATTAGAAGTTGTTTTTTTACGAGTAATAAATTGCCGATTATAATACCTTTTTATGTATTGAAGTAAAAGAGTTATACTAGCAACCAAAACGTCTTGACTAAAAGTATCTATATTAGAAATACATTCGTTTTGTATCTGATTAATAAGGTTTATTAAGATTTCTTTTTCGGTCTCCGAAACATGTAAAGCTTCATTAGTATTATAAGAGAAAAAATTATAATTGCGGATTTGATTACCAAGATCATATCCTTGAATTAAATCTGGATGAAAATATAACGCCCAACCTTCCATTTCTCCTTTTTTGTAAACTTCCATAACTTCACCAACTTGATGAGGTGATATTCCATATAAACAACCATTGTCAAAATCAAATAATTCCTTACCGTATTTAAATGTTTGTTTTGATGCAGATTTTAAGGCAATAGTATAAAAAGAAGCAGTAGCTTTTACTCCTAAAGAATCATCGGGAAGTGCTATTTGTGATAAATCTACGACCGATATTAACGGGTGATTAGGATTTGGATAACCAAAAATAGTATGTAACTCTTGAATTGTTTTTATTTGAAGAAGAGAATTGGTCATGATTCTATATGATTTAAAACAAGGCAAAGATACTTTCAAAACATGTTGATAAATGAAACAAAATTTCGAATTCCTGATACTTTACATAGAATTTTTTAGGAGATAAATATTTTAAGAAAAAGAAAATGAATAATAAGTAATTTTACAAATACTCACGAGTGATGTAAACCTAAGAAATGAATCAATTGAACAATATAAAAAAACGGACATCAAAATCTTGGGAATTAGAGAAGCTAACGCTTTCTCATAATATTATAGATTATACCTCCCCAGGATTAAATATATCTAAAAATGACACAGAATACGTAAGACTTCATTTTGGATTAAAAGGCTCGTATAATTTTAAGTTTACACAACTTAATTCTTCATTTCAATTATCAGGACATCATAATAATATTATGTATTCCAAAGGACTCGAAATAGAAGTGGAAAACAAAACAAATCTGATAGAAACTTTTGGAATCAATTTTACAGTAGAGTCTTTTGTAGCAATAGCTAAAAACGGTAATGAGCCGCTTAAAAGATTTACAGATAAAGTCATGAATCAAGAGAATGCGATGCTCTCTAATGAATGGAAAACTAATAATTTTAAGATACAAGCTGTAATCAAAGAAATGATTGACTGTTCATATTCAGATAACCTTAAAGAATTATTCCTTTATTCTAAAAGTATAGAGTTACTTGTAATGCAAGCAGAACTCTATAATAAACAAGATTTAACTACTTATATAAAATCCGAAAAAGATAAAAGGAAGCTAATAGGAGCAAAAGAAATAATATCCGCTCGAATTGAGAATCCACTTACATTGAACGAACTTGCCGAATTGGTAAATCTAAACGAATACAAATTAAAAAGAGGATTTAAAGAACTTTTTGGAACAACAGTTTTTGGATATATCCATCAAAACCGAATGAGCTTAGCAAAGAAATTATTGCTAGAAACCTCTAAATCTGCAAAAGAAATAGCTTACGAGATTGGTTATGGTTCTCCGCAACATTTTTCAAAAGCATTTAAAGAAGAATTTGGAGTTCCTCCTAATAGTATAAGAGATACTCCTGATTTTACAATTAAAAAATAAGAAATTCCATCAAATTTGACCTCTAATTTATCCTATAAAAGAAAGATGAAAAAATTAAAGGTTATCAAAAAAGTAGTCGAATTTAATGCAAATAAAAGTAAAGTATGGGAGTTGTTAACCAATCCAGAAATGACACAGCAATATATGTTTGGTAGCAAAGTACTATCACAATGGACTGTTGATAGTTCGATCATTTGGAAAGGGAAAACAAATGATGGACAAGAAATTATATATGTAAAAGGAAAGATTGTCGAAATTAAAGAAGAAGAAAAAATCGTATTTACAATGTTTGATCCTACTGCAAAAATTGAAGATATTCCAGAAAATTATGCTTATTTAACGTATGAGATTAGTAAATCAAAACAAGGAACAACATTAAAAATAACACAAGATTTTGAAGGAGTAGCGAAAGCTGAAGAACGATATAGAGAATCAATCAATAGTTGGGATATGGTTGTTGATAAAATGAAGCAAATATTGATGATGAATTAATAATTAAAATATTAGAGAATGAAAAAGTCTAAAGAAAATAGTGAACACTATAAATGGGGAGATAATTGTAGTGGGTGGCATTTGGTAAAAACACAAAGTTTAAGTGTAATCGAGGAGTTGATGCTACCCAAAACACAAGAAAAAAAACATTATCATAGTAATTCTCAACAGTTTTTTAGAATCCTAAAAGGAATCGCAACTTTTGAAGTTGAAAACGAAGTGTTAGAGATAGAAAGTGGTAACGGAATTCATATACTGCCAAAAACGAAACATAGAATTCGGAATGATCAATCAGAAAACTTAGAGTTTATTGTGATTTCAGAACCTACAACTCGTGGAGATAGACATGACGAATAGATTTGTAAATCTCTAAAATGAATGAAAATAGATGTTCTCTTAATGGGGGAATAATACCCGAATTTAGTTTTTCTATAAAAGTGCTTTAAAAAGGCTGAGTTGGTAATTTTAAATCCTGAACTACCTACAAAAATTGGTGCTATTTTTGTAGGTAATTCACTTTGGTAATATCCTTTGGGTCTGTAAATTAAACTCTGTCCGATGATTCAATCCTCTTGGGGCTAGCCCCAAGAGGATTGATTTTTAAATCCAGTGTGATTCTCTCCCCAAATTTAATATAAAGTTGTTGAACGGTCAAACTCCAATTATGAAGAGGAGCGGTC
>CANMKX010000015.1 GCA_947498595.1 uncultured Aquimarina sp. | reverse complement strand
GCAGGATTCGAACCTGCGACCTCCTCGTCCCAAACGAGGCGCGATGACCGGGCTACGCTACACCCCGATTTGATC
Source organism: uncultured Aquimarina sp. (assembly GCA_947498595.1). Lineage (GTDB taxonomy): Bacteria > Bacteroidota > Bacteroidia > Flavobacteriales > Flavobacteriaceae > Aquimarina. The sequence continues at coordinate 118,548 of CANMKX010000015.1, read as the reverse complement.
ATTACTTTGCGGGTGCAAATATAATCAAATGTTTCAATTAAACACTATTTTTTATTCGAAAAATTAAAATCTCATAAAAAAGTATTTTAATCAACTATATATCAATACTTATCGAATTTGATTAAATCTGATTTTTAAATCTTTTTCTAAGTTTTTAATCTTACTCAACTCTTGTTTTACAATAAGTGCTAAAGATATTCCCTTCTTTCCTGCTCTAGCAGTTCTTCCACTTCTATGTGTATAATATTCTATTTGATCTGGTAATTGATAATGAATTACAAAAGCTAAATCAGCCACGTCAATTCCTCTAGCGGCAACATCTGTAGATATTAAGTATGGAATTACTTCATTTTTAAAAGCTCTCATTACTTTATCTCTATCTTTTTGAATCATATCTCCTTCTAACAATCCTACATCATAATTCTTAGCTTTTAATTGCTTAGACAGTGTTCTAGCTGCTGCTTTTGTCTTAGTGAAGATAATTCCTCTGGTGTCTTTTTGAGTTTTCAGAAAATAAGTTAATGTATCTAACTTATTAGCTTCGTCTCCTACTACAAATTGATGTTCTATCCCTTGATTAACTGTATTATTTTTATCAATTGTAATTCGTATAGCATCTTTGGCTACATATTTTTTCACTATTTCATTTAGTGATGGTGGCATTGTCGCAGAAAACAACCATATATTTCTATTTCCTTTAGTACGGTGCAAAATTGCATCTAATTCTTTTTTGAATCCCATACTCAACATTTCATCAGCTTCATCTAAAACTACAGTTTTGATTCTTGAAATGTTAACTGCTTTCATATTCATTAGATCAATCAACCTTCCAGGAGTAGCAACAACGATATGAGTTGGTCTTTTTAATCGATTAACTTGAATATTTACTTTTTCACCTCCATATACAGCTTCAACAAATATTTTCTCTGTGTATTTTGTGTATTTAAATAATTGTTTCGCTATTTGTTGACCTAATTCTCTTGTAGGAGCTAAAATCAATGCTTGTACTTCATTCTTATTTGGATCTATTTGAGATAAAATTGGTAACCCAAAAGCTGCAGTTTTTCCTGTTCCAGTTTGTGCTTTTCCTATAAAATCTATAGCACTATTAGTTAATACTGGTATTGCTTGCTCTTGAATAGGTGTTGGGGTAGTTATTCCCATTTCTTTTAATCCTTTATTCAAGCTCTTTGATACTCCTAACTCTGTAAATGTCATTACTTATCTTATTAAGACAGCAAAAATACTTTAATATATTGATTCCTCAAATAATCTTATTTGTGCTTTTTAAAAAGTAAGATAATTTTTATTTTCAATTAACTCCATATTTTCATGAAGTAATCAAAATATTGTCTGTTTCTAGTAAGTCCTTTTTTATGGTAATGAGAGTGTATCATACAAAATCCTCCAGAACAATTGATATTAGAAGATCTTTTAAAAAATGTTTCTGAAAGATTAATATCACTAAACGTATAATGTTGTATTAATTCATCATTGACATTAGTTTTATGTAATAACTTATGAATTATATTTTCGTCAGAATGTTCATGTTCTAATTCGATAAAATCAAACTTCGATTCTAATTTATTTTCAACTTGTGCTGTCGTAAATTGAAAAACTCCTAAAAAAACAAAAATTAAAATTACTCTCTTCATAGTTTCTTCCTTAAATATTTCACTATTCTTTGGTGTGAAAATATTCTTTTTTATGATAAAAACTAAAAAACAAAAGTTAAAATGCACGTATCTATCGACGAAATACACGTTTTAGAAGAAGTTTACCTCTATTTATTCGATGGTTAAACCCTTATTTCAAAATAATGTCAATTCTGTTTGCTCTAAACTATTGGGTACTTTTAGGTCTAATTTTAATTTCTCATTTATCTTTTTAATAAAATACTTAGCTAATAAAGGAGATTCAACTTCTAAATTTTGATGCACAAAAAAGTTAACTTCATTAATCCCGTTAGATTTCCATAGTTCTATTCTGTTTATCCAATTATCTAATCTTTTATAATCAGACTTATGATTGGCTCCTACATAACGTATGAAAGCATTTCCTGTAGTTAATTTCATATGTAATAAGTCTCTTCTACCGGCTGTATCTGTTATAATATTAGTCACATTATAGTTCTCTAGTATATCATATAGTTCGTTCGATATAGTAGTATCATTAAACCAATCTGTATGTCTAAACTCTATAGCTAATGCAATTTCTTTTGGCCATTTTTCTATAAATTTGACTACTCTATCAAAATAAGTTGGAGAAAAATTACTATGCATTTGTAGAAAAACCGTGTGTAACTTTTCTTCAAGAGTAATCACATTTTCTAAAAAATTATCGACATATATTTGCGCTTCTTCATTTAATCTCTTAAAATGAGATATATTCTGGATTAATTTTGGAAAAAACTTGAAGTCTATAGGTGTTTTTTCATACCATTTATAATATTGTGCGGCATCATAATTCTTATAAAAAGTAGCATTTAACTCAATCGAATTAAACTGTGTTGCATAATATTTTAATTCATCTTTAATTCCTCTAGGGTAAAAACTCTTAAGATCTTGTCGATTCCATTTAGCACAGCCTACATGTATTTTAAAATGATTATTTTTATTTCTCTCTAATACCTTTTTTGTACTAGGATGATCTATCGGTAAATCAAAATCAATCTGCTCTGGGTTTGCTACTTTTCCGAATTGCATATATAATCTGTAAAATGAGATATCTACAATATAAAGAATTTATCCAAAGAATAATAGTACAAACAGATTTGTTCACAACTCGTTAATAATTAACAAAGTAGTTTTAAATTAGTTTTATATTTAAAAGGTAACTTTAAGAAACATTATTGATATGAAAGATAGAAAATTGAATTTATTAGAAATTCGTCCTCAAATCTTAACTGCAAAAGTTCATAACAATATGAGTGACGATGAACGTTTTCAAAATCAAACACTTCGACCAATTATCAAACTTCAAGGAGATTTATTAATCCATGTTTTTAGAAACTACATTAGTAAAAGGAAAAACTTATTTTATGAACTTCAATTAGAACAAAAATTAAAATACATTGAAAATGCTATTCAAAAAGACATGAAATTCAGGAATAGTCTAAAAGGAATGCTTATTGGTCAATTTACTATCGATGAGTATTATACCTATATTCAAAACTCATCTGCTCTAAACAAACGCATGATGAACATAGTTATAGAGCGCTTACAATCTAACATTCAGCTTTTTGAATCAACTATTAAAATTTCTATATAAAATAAAAAATCCGAATCTAATAATTATTAGATTCGGATTTTAAATATCATTAAATAAGCGTAAACAAAAGTTTTATTTTTGTTCTAATGCTTTAAGTTTTTTATTAAACTCATCCGCTCTTGGATCATCTAATTGATAGAAGATATTCATTAAAGTTCTGATAGCTTCAACATTTTCAGGGTTACTTTTTAAGGCTCCTTCTAAATAAGGCACAGCACTTTTATAGATATCATTACGTTTATTTTTCAAAACATCGTATCTTTTATAATCTTGAGAAGAAGTTCCTAATCCATTCATCTCTTCAACAATTTTAGCCTCTTTACCTAATATGATAGCTGCAATATTAATTTGAGCAGAACCATATTCTGGTTTCAATTCTAATGCTTTTTCATAATATTCCAATGCTTTTTCTTCATCCCCTAATTTTGTAGCGCTTACTCCTAAGTTATAATATAAGTCTGGATTTGTTGGATCATTAGAAACGATTTCTTGCATCAATGATTTATATTTTTCTAAGTTTCCTAATCTGTAAAAAATATCAGCTTCTGCTTGCATTAAAGATGCATCATTTGGATTTTCTTTCTTTGCATCTTCCATAGCTTTAATCGCGTCATCATCTTTACCCTGACTAATATATATTAATGCTACATTTTTTGCTATTTCTCCTTTTTTGGAAGCAGACATTCTATTTTTAGGTACAATATATTCTCCTGCTTTAACTAATAGATCTCTTTCAGCTTTTGTTGAGAAATTTTTCACTTCACCTGTCTTTTTATCTGTTGCGATAAATTCTGGTTGTGCTCCACTAAAATTAAGAGATTTTAATTCTTCATAATACTTTAAAGCTACATCATAATTCTTACCATTCACCGCATTTGAAGCTGCGTAGTATAAATACAAGGTATCTTTTTTATTAGTTTTATATCCTAAAAATAACTTTTCAGCTGCTTTCGCATAATCTTTAGCATTTTGATCCTCTACTGCACTTTGAATAAGAGCATTTCTTAAAGCATTAAGAGCAGTCGAAGCTTTCTCTGTAAATTTAGCTTTACCTGATTTCTTTTCAATTTCTAACGTTTTATTATAAGAATCCGCAGAAATCTTAAAATTTTCTATTGAAGTATTCCCTCCAACTGTAGTATAAGCTTGTCCTTTTAAAAAATAAAATTGAGCCTTCATTTTGTCATCTGCTGCACCCAATTGTCCTTCTGCTGCTTTCAATGCCTCTTTAGCTACATCAACTTTTCCTGATTTCAATGCCTTTTGGGCAGTTTTAATCCCTTGCTTCTGAGAAAAACCTACAGTACTCGCTGCTAAAAAGAGTACCATAAAAAATTTAATTTTCATTCTTGTGTGTGTTTAATGGGGTTTTGTTATTTACAATTATTCATCAATATTTGTGCCATTCTCGTTTTCACTAGTATTGATGGGATTCTCTTCATTTTCTAATAATGCAGTTTCATCTACTTCTTCATCATCATTAACTACTTTTGCTACAGCTGCTATCGAATCTTTTCCTTTTAGATTAATTAAACGAACACCTTGAGTTGCTCGTCCCATTACTCTTAATTCGTGTACTGCTAATCGTATCGCAATTCCTGATTTGTTGATGATCATTAAATCATCAGCATCAGTTACATTTTTTATAGCAACTAATCCTCCTGTTTTATCTGTCACAGAAATTGTTTTAACTCCTTTTCCTCCACGATTTGTTACTCTATAATCATCAAGATTAGATCGTTTACCATAACCATTTTCAGAAACTACTAAAATATTACTTTCCATGTCATTAACGGCAACCATTCCTATAACTTCATCATTATCATCTGCTAATCGGATACCACGTACTCCAGAAGCTCCACGTCCCATTGGTCTCGTTTTTTCTTCTTCAAAACGAATAGCCTTACCTGATTTTATAGCAAGCATCACATCACTCTTACCATCAGTTAATTTAGCTTCTAGTAATTCATCATCATCTTTAATAGTAATGGCATTTATTCCATTCGTTCTTGGTCTAGAATATTGCTCCAGAGAAGTCTTTTTAACCTGACCTTTCTTTGTAGCCATAATCACGTAATGATTATTTATATACTCCTCGTCTTTAAGATCTTGTGTACAAATAAATGCTTTTACTTTATCATCATTTTCAATGTTGATTAAGTTTTGTATAGCTCTTCCTTTAGATGTTTTATTTCCTTCAGGAATTTCAAATACTCGCATCCAGAAACATTTTCCTTTTTGAGTAAAGAATAACATGTACTGGTGATTTGTACCTACAAAAAGGTGTTCTAAGAAATCCTGATTTCTAGTTGTACTTCCTTTTTGTCCTACTCCTCCTCTATTTTGTTTTTTATATTCAGTTAATGATGTACGCTTAATATACCCTGCATGAGAAATTGTTATTACTACTTTCTCATTAGGAATCATATCTTCTATACTAAAGTTACCTCCAGCATATTCAATTTGTGAGCGTCTCTCATCTCCATATTTATTCTGAACTTCTATCAATTCTTCTTTTATGATATTCATTCTACGCTCTTTTCTAGCTAGAATATCTTTTAAATCCTCAATAGTTTTCATTAATTCATCATACTCCAGTCTTAACTTGTCTTGTTCCAGACCTGTTAGCTGTCGCAATCGCATTTCTACAATTGCTTTAGCTTGTATTTCAGAAAGTTTAAATCGTTCTATAAGTTTCCCTCTAGCTTCTTCTGGATTTTTAGATCCTCTAATCAATGCTATTACTTCATCAATATTATCTGATGCTATAATTAAACCTTCAAGAATATGAGCTCTTTCTTCTGCTTTTCTTAATTCATATTTTGTTCTACGCACAACAACTTCGTGTCTATGCTCTACAAAATGATGAATCATATCTTTTACATTAAGTAATTCTGGTCTTCCATTTACTAATGCGATATTATTAACACTAAATGATGTTTGTAATGATGTATGCTTATATAATAGATTAAGAACAATATTTGGTATTGCATCTCTCTTTAAAATATAAACGATACGCATTCCTTTTCTATCGGATTCATCTCTAATAGAAGAAATTCCTTCTATTTTTTTATCATTTACTAAATCTGCTGTTTTCTTAATCATATCAGCTTTATTAACCTGATATGGTATTTCTGTAACAACGATACACTCTCTACCTCTAACTTCTTCAAAACTAGCTTTGGCACGCATTACAATACGCCCTTTACCTGTTTTAAAAGCCTCTCTTACACCATCATAACCATATATAATACCTCCTGTTGGAAAATCAGGAGCTTTGATATGAGTCATTAATTCATCGATCTCAATATCGTTATTGTCTATATATGCAATAGTTCCATCAACTACTTCGCTTAAATTATGTGGTGGCATATTTGTTGCCATCCCTACAGCTATCCCCGACGCTCCATTTATCAATAATCCTGGAACACGTGTTGGTAAAACAGTAGGTTCTTTTAATGTATCATCAAAATTTAAAGCGTGATCTACAGTATCTTTATCGATGTCTGCTAGCATATCTTCAGAAATCTTACGCATTCTAGCTTCTGTATAACGCATTGCAGCTGGACTATCTCCATCTACAGATCCAAAGTTACCTTGACCGTCTACTAGCATATAACGTAAACTCCATTCTTGTGCCATACGCACCATAGTATCATAAACAGATGTATCTCCATGCGGGTGATACTTCCCTAATACTTCTCCTACAATTCTCGCAGATTTCTTATGAGCACTACTCGCTCTAACCCCTAACTCATACATACCAAAAAGAACACGTCTATGCACTGGTTTTAATCCATCTCTTACATCTGGTAATGCACGTGACACAATGACTGACATCGAATAATCGATGTACGCTGATTTCATTTCATCCTCAATATTGATAGGTATTAGCTTTTCTCCCTCTGCCATATAAAATTATTTAATTCAGAAATTATTTAATTAACGCGCTAATTTAAGCAAATCAATGTATTTATCACTCTTATCCTCTTTTAAAATTTGTAATTTATTAACAAACAAAACGACTATTTCACATAAATGGTCTTTTATTAGAATATTTATTTAATCTCATTATTAATATTCTAATTTAGACTGCATGACATTTTTACATTTGACACACAACAACAAAAAAACATTAAACACTATTAATCATACGGTTACTCCTCATTATTTAATAAATTTAATAATTCTATAATATATAAAGGAATAGTTTTTGTGTTTGTAACTTTAAAAATTACTATTTTAGTTAAGTTAAAAAGAAAGAAGGATAGCATATGGATGATAATTTCTCACCTAAAGTAAAGGATGTTATAGCCTATAGTAAAGAAGAAGCTTTGCGTTTAGGCCATGATTTTATTGGTACTGAACATTTAATGCTTGGATTATTGCGAGACGGTAATAGTAAAGCAATTAATATCCTAGATGCATTAGATATAGATTTAACACATTTAAGAAGAAAAGTCGAAATACTTAGCCCTGCAAATCCTAGTATTGCTATTGGGACTAATGAGAAGAAAAATTTACATCTTACTCGTCAGGCTGAACGCGCTCTTAAAACAACATTTTTAGAAGCGAAACTTTTTCAAAGCTCTTCAATAAATACAGCACATTTATTGTTGTGTATTTTACGTAATGAAAACGATCCTACAACCAAATTGTTAAATCGCCTAAAGGTTGATTATGACAATGTAAAAGACCAATTCAAATATATGATTACGAGCGAAGACGATTACATTGATCCGCCACAAGCCGAATCATTTTCTGATGAAGATGAAACTTCTGGTGAAGCACCTAAGGATAATCCTTTCAATCCTCCTGCAGGAAATAAGGCTTCAAAAAAATCTAAAACTCCGGTATTAGATAATTTTGGTAGAGATCTTACTGCAATGGCCGAAGAAGGTAAATTAGATCCTGTAGTAGGTAGAGCTAAAGAAATTGAACGCGTATCTCAAATATTGAGCAGACGTAAAAAAAATAACCCACTCCTTATTGGAGAACCTGGGGTTGGTAAATCAGCTATTGCTGAAGGTTTGGCTTTGCGTATAGTAAAACGTAAAGTTTCACGTATTTTATTCGATAAAAGAGTAGTTACTCTAGATCTTGCTAGTCTTGTTGCAGGAACTAAATATAGAGGACAATTTGAAGAACGAATGAAAGCAGTTATGAATGAACTCGAAAAAAATGATGATATCATTTTATTTATTGACGAAATTCATACTATCGTTGGTGCTGGTGGAGCTACAGGGAGTCTTGATGCTTCTAATATGTTTAAACCTGCATTGGCTAGAGGAGAAATACAATGTATTGGAGCTACTACACTAGATGAGTATCGCCAATATATTGAGAAAGATGGTGCTCTAGAAAGACGTTTCCAAAAAGTTATTGTAGAGCCTACTAATATTGAAGAAACTATTGAGATTCTTGATAATATTAAAAGTAAATACGAAGAACATCATAATGTTATTTATACTGAAAAAGCTATTGAAGCTTGTGTAAAATTAACAAATAGGTATATGACGGATCGTTTCTTACCAGACAAAGCTATTGATGCATTGGATGAAGCTGGTTCTAGAGTTCATATCACCAATATTGATGTTCCTAAAAAAATCTTAGATCTCGAAAGAAAATTAGAAGAGGTTAAAGAACTTAAGAATAGTGTTGTTAAAAAACAAAAATACGAGGAAGCTGCAAAATTAAGAGATGATGAAAAAAATCTTGAAAAAGAATTAGCTGTAGCTCAAGAACAATGGGAGAATGATTCTAAACTTCATAAAGAAACTGTTTCTGAAGAAAATGTTGCCGATGTTGTTTCTATGATGACTGGTATTCCTGTTAATCGTATTGCACAAACTGAAAGTAATAAATTAGCGGAATTACCTGATCTTATTAAAGGAAAAGTTATTGGTCAAGACGAAGCTGTTGCTAAGGTTGTTAAAGCAATACAACGTAATAGAGCTGGTCTTAAAGATCCAAACAAACCTATTGGTTCATTTATCTTTTTAGGTCAAACGGGAGTTGGTAAAACTCAATTAGCCAAAGTACTGTCTAAAGAATTATTTGATAGTCTAGATTCTTTAATCCGTATTGACATGAGCGAATACATGGAGAAATTTGCTGTTTCTAGATTGATAGGAGCACCTCCTGGTTATGTAGGTTATGAAGAAGGTGGTCAACTAACAGAAAAAGTTCGTAGAAAGCCATATGCTGTAGTATTATTAGACGAAATTGAAAAGGCACATCCTGATATTTTTAATATGATGCTTCAAGTTTTAGATGATGGTTATCTAACAGATAGTTTAGGTCGTAAAATTGATTTTAGAAATACTATCATTATAATGACTTCAAATATCGGAGCTCGTAAATTAAAAGATTTTGGACAAGGAGTTGGTTTTGGAACTTCTGCCAAAAAATCACAAGCTACTGATCATGCAAAAGGAATCATTGAAAGTGCTTTGAAAAAAGCATTTGCACCAGAATTCTTAAATAGAGTTGATGATGTTGTTGTTTTTAACACACTAGAACGTGAAGATATTCATAAAATCATTGATATCGAATTAAGTAAACTATTCGAACGCATAAAAACTATTGGCTATCATTTATCATTAAGTGATAAAGCGAAAGACTTTATTACTGATAAAGGTTTTGATAAACAATACGGAGCTAGGCCTTTAAAAAGAGCTATTCAAAAATATATTGAAGACGCATTAGCTGAAGAAATCATAACAGCTAATCTTGAAGAAGGTGATCAAATTTTCATGGATTTAGATGAATCTACTAATGAATTAACGATTAAGATCGATAAACCCGAAAAATCGACAGAATCTTAATAGAGAAGACGATTAAATATACAATCCCCTCAAAATGTTAAATACAATTTGAGGGGATTTTTTATGCATATTAATTAGTTTCGTCACAGATTTTAAAAACCTTAGTTAACCCTAGGCAAATCTCCATCTCCTTTTAATGGTAATTTGGATGTTCCCATTAAATAGGTATCAATATGGTATGCAGCTTGTCTACCTTCGGATATGGCCCAAACAATTAAAGACTGTCCTCGTCTTGCATCTCCTGCTGTAAATACTCCTTTTATATTTGTTTTATAATTTTTTTCTGAAGCTCCTATCGTTTCTTTAGATCCCATTTCTATTCCTAATTGCTTTGTTATTACAGTTTCTGATCCTGTAAATCCTAATGCTAATAAAACTAAATCACATTTCCATTCTTTTTCTGTATTCGGAATTTCTTTCAAAACCCATTTCTCATTTTCTTTTTTCCATGCTACCTCAACTGTATGTATTGCTTTTAAATTCCCTTTACCATCACCTGCAAATTTCTTTGTACTAATACTCCATTGGCGCTCTCCTCCTTCTTGATGTGATGTACTGGTTCGTAATCTCATTGGCCAATATGGCCACGGTTGTGTCGCTGGTCGTTCCAAGGATCCTTTGGGCATAATTTCAAAATTAGTGATGTTAGCAGCATTTTGCCGTATTGATGTTCCTATACAATCTGATCCGGTATCTCCTCCACCAATTACTATCACGTTTTTTTTAGTAGCTAAAATCTCTTCTTTTATATCAACTTGCCCATCTACTCGTTCATTACTTTGTTTTAAAAAATCCATTGCTTGTACAACTCCTTTTAGCTCATTTCCTGGTACTGCTAATGTTCTTCTTTTTGTAGCTCCAGTAGTTAGTAGTACTGCATCAAATTCTTCCTTCAATCTACTTGCTTCGATATCTATCCCTATATGAGTATTTGTTTTAAAAATTATTCCTTCTTCTTTTAATATCGCTATTCTACGATCAATAATTTCTTTTTCAAGTTTAAAATCTGGAATTCCATATCGTAACAATCCTCCTACCTTTTTATCTCTTTCATAAACCGTTACTGTATGCCCTGCTCTATTTAGTTGTTGTGCAGCCGCTAATCCAGATGGACCAGAACCAACTATTGCTATTTTCTTTTCTGTTCTGTTTTTTGGTTGTACTGCTTGTATCCATCCGTTTTCAAAACTTACTTCGACTATATTTTTTTCTATTTGTTCTATGGTTACAGGATCTGCATTAATCCCTAAAACGCATGCTTCTTCACAAGGTGCTGGACATAATCTCCCAGTAAATTCTGGAAAATTATTAGTAGCATGTAGAATTCTAGCTGCTTTTTTCCAATTTCCTTTATATATCGCATCATTAAAATCAGGAATCAGATTCCCTAAAGGACATCCGCTATGACAAAATGGTATTCCACAATCCATACATCTTGCCCCTTGACATTTCAATGCATCATCTGTCATCGATTTTGTAAATTCTCTATAATGTTGAATGCGTTCTTTAATTGGTGCGTATCTTTCTTCTTCTCTTTTATATTCTAAAAAACCGGTTGTCTTTCCCATATTATATTGTTTATTGTCTAATACTCAATGAACATCAAACTGATCTACTAAATTTGTTACTATCTACTTTGTAATTTCAGTATATAATAGCATTCTAATTATTGTTATACTCCTATTTCATTTGAAGAGTATATATCAAATTTGTATGCAGTTACTTTAAAAATTATTTGATATCACTACTTTTTCTTTTTCTAATCGTGCTAATGCTTTTTTATATTCTTCTGGAAAGACTTTTACAAATTTCGTTTTCTCTTGTTCCCAATTTTCTAGAATACGTTGAGCTTGAGGACTCATTGTTACATTATAATGCTTCTCTATTAACTCTTTTAGAGTTTTTTCGTCTTTAATATTCTCTACTGTTTCTAAATTAAGAGTCTCAATATTACATTGCTTTTTAAATGTTAAGGTTTCATCATATACATATGCTAATCCACCAGACATTCCTGCTCCAAAATTTCGCCCAACAGTTCCTAAAACAACTACTATTCCTCCTGTCATATATTCGCATCCATGATCACCTATCCCTTCTACTACTGCTATCGCACCAGAATTACGTACACAAAATCGCTCTCCTGCTTTTCCATTAATAAACACCTCCCCAGAAGTAGCTCCGTACATTGCCACATTTCCTATAATCACATTCTCTTCAGGTATAATCGTTGATGTTTCAGGTACTTTAATAATAATTTTGGCTCCTGAGAGTCCTTTTCCTAAATAATCATTCGTATTCCCTTCTACTTTTAAAGTTAATCCTCGTGTAGCGAAGGCTCCAAAACTTTGTCCTGCTGATCCTGTGAAATTAATTTTCAATGTATTTTCTGGTAGCCCTTCTGCTCCATAGATTTTCGAAATTTCGTTACTTAAAATTGCTCCTACTGCTCTATTAGTATTTGTTATTTTAAATTCTAAGTTTATTTTTTCTTTCCTAAATAAAGCTGGATGTGCCTGCTCTATTATTTCAAAATCTATCGCTTTTTCTAATTCGTGCTCTTGGGAATCTGTACAATACAACGCGGTATCGTTTTTACTAATAACTTGATGTAGTATAGGTGTTAAATCTATTCCTGAAGATTTATAATGAGTAATTACGTTATTTTTATCTAATTTTTGAACCTGTCCAATCATCTCATTAATTGTTCTGAATCCTAATTTCGCCATTATTCCTCTCAATTCTTCTGCTACGAAATACATATAGTTAACTACATGCTCTGGTTTTCCTTTAAACAATTTACGCAATGTTGGATTTTGGGTTGCAATTCCTACTGGACAAGTGTTTAAATGACATGCTCTCATCATAATACATCCCGATGCAACTAAGGGTGCTGTAGCAAAACCAAACTCTTCTGCTCCTAATAAACATGCTATGGCGACATCTCTACCTGTTTTTAATTGCCCGTCACATTCTAATGTGATTCTATTTCGTAAATTATTACCAACTAATGTTTGTTGTGCTTCGGCTATGCCTAATTCCCATGGTAAACCGGCATGTCGTAACGATGTTAAAGGTGCAGCTCCAGTTCCTCCATCAAACCCCGAGACTAATACAACATCTGCTTTAGCTTTTGCTACTCCAGCTGCAACAGTTCCGACTCCTACTTCAGACACTAATTTCACATTAATACGTGCTTCTCTGTTAGCTGATTTTAAATCGTAAATCAATTGTGATAAATCTTCTATAGAATAGATATCGTGATGCGGTGGCGGAGATATCAATCCTACATATGGAGTTGCATTACGCGTTGCAGCAATTTCAGGATTAACTTTAGATCCCGGTAAATGTCCTCCTTCTCCTGGTTTAGCTCCTTGTGCCATTTTGATTTGGATTTCGGATGCATTGGTTAAATAATTTGCTGTTACTCCAAATCGCCCAGATGCTACTTGCTTGATTGCACTGTTTTTCCAGTCTCCTTTGACGTCTTTATAAAAACGTAAAGGGTTTTCACCACCTTCACCCGAATTACTTTTACCTCCAATTCTATTCATGGCTATGGCTAAGTTTTCATGAGCTTCTTTACTAATTGATCCATACGACATAGCTCCAGTTTTAAAACGTTTAACTATAGCTGTCCAAGGTTCTACTTCCTCAATAGGTATAGGGTCATAATTTGAGAACTCTAACAATCCGCGTATGGTCATTAATTGTTTTGATTGCTCATTAATTAATGTCGCATATTCTTTATATGTTGTTTTATTATTCTCCCTAACAGATTGTTGTAATTTGGCTATTGTTAATGGGTTAAATTGATGTTTTTCTCCAGTACGTCTCCATCTATACTCTCCACCTGTTTCTAAATCAAGATTTGCTGCAATTTCTTTTTCTTGATATGCCAAAGTATGTCGTTGTCGTATTTCATGTTCTATTTGTTGTAAACCAATTCCTTGAATACGAGAAATTGTAGTAGGGAAATATGCCTGTATTACTTTGGATTCAATCCCTATACATTCAAATAACTGAGATCCTCTGTAAGAGTTTAATGTAGAAATCCCTATTTTATTCATAATCTTCAGGACTCCTTTTCCTACTGCTTTATTATAATTTTGAATAGCTGCTTCTATAGAGACATCACTCAATGTATTTTTTCCTATTTCTTCTTGAATAATCTCATTAACCATATAAGGATTAATTGCACTTGCTCCATATCCAAATAATAATGCAAAATGGTGTACTTCTCTTGGTTCTGCTGATTCTATTATAATACTTACTTGCGACCTTTTTCCTTTTTGTTGCAAACCATTATTAATATAAGAACATGCTAATAATGCTGGAATAGGAGCTTTTCTAGTAGTAACATTGCGATCGGATAAAATAATAATAGTTGCTCCGTCTTCTATTTTTTGTATTGTTTTTTCTAAAAGTTGTTCTAATCCTTTTTCTAACCCATTCATTCCTTTAACCACTTCATACAACATAGGGATAGAAACAGCCGAAAACATTTTATTTTCGTAAGATTTAATCTTATCTAAATCTTCCTTAGAAATAACAGGATTCTGTATTTTTAACTTTCTACAGTGTAGAGGTTTTATTTCGAATAGATTATGATCTTTACCAAGTGTTAAACTAATATCTGTTATTAATTCTTCTCGAATTCCGTCTAATGGTGGATTGGTTACCTGTGCAAAAAGTTGCTTAAAATAATTGTATAACAGTTGTGGTTTTTGAGACAAAACTGCAATAGGTGTATCCGCGCCCATAGATCCTATAGGTTCTTTACCATGCTGACTCATTGGAACTATAATCGAATCGATATCTTCTTGTGTATAACCAAATATCTTTTTCCGTTTTTCGATACGTTCTTCTCCATATTGTACTAAACAATCATTATAAGGAATGTTTTTTAAGTGAACTAATTCTTTATCTAACCATTCCTTATACGGATATTGCGTTGTTATTTTTTGCTTAATTTCATCGTCATTTACTATACTTCCTTTATCCATATCGACCAAAAACATTTTTCCTGGCTCTAATCTTCCATGAGAAACAACATTTTCAGGAGCTATTTCAACAACTCCCACTTCTGAAGACATGATTACATACCCATCTTTGGTAACGGTATATCGAGAGGGACGTAAACCATTACGATCCAACACTGCTCCTATATAATTTCCATCTGTAAAAGGAATGGAAGCTGGTCCATCCCATGGTTCCATTATGCATGAATTATACTCGTAAAAAGCTCTTTTAGAACTATTCATTTCTGTATTTTTCTCCCAGGCTTCTGGTACTAACATCATCATCACTTCTGGTAATGATCTCCCTGTCATCAATAATAATTCTACCATCATATCCATAGATGCTGAATCTGACTTTTGAGATAATATTATGGGTAGTATTTCTTTTATTTCATCTCCAAACCAATCACTATTCAAAATTTCTTCTCTAGAGCGCATTCTAGAAACATTTCCTCTTAATGTATTAATTTCTCCATTATGACACATATATCTAAATGGTTGTGCCAAATCCCAAGTAGGAAATGTATTGGTTGAAAATCGTTGATGTACCAATGCTAATCTTGTTACTACTTTAGGATTCATTAAATCCTTATAATATAGCTTGATGTCTTCGGGTTTCAATAGCCCTTTAAAAATCAACGTTTTAGTAGATAAACTTGGAATATAAAAGAATTTATTTTGCGACAACTTTGACGCATATATTGTGTGTTCTGTTTTTTTACGAGCGATAAATAGTTTTAAATTAAAATCCGTATATATTTGATTCTCTTCTCCTTTACCAACAAATAACTGCTTGATATAAGGTTCTGTCGACGCTGCTACAGTTCCCAAATGATCTGAGTTTACAGCCACCTCTCTCCAACCGATTATTTTTAATCCTTGGTCGATTATATTTTGCTCTAATATATTACTACAATATGTTCGTTGGTTTTCTTTTTGTGGTAAAAAGACATTACTTACTGCATATTCTCCATATTCTGGCAAGCAAAAATCACATTCACTCTTAAAAAAATCATGAGGTATATCTATTAATATTCCTGCTCCATCACCTGTCTTACCATCGGCACTAACTGCTCCTCGATGTTCTAATTTTTCAAGAATCTCTAATGCCTTGTGAATGATTATATTTGATTTTTTTCCTTCTAAGCTACAAATGAATCCTGCACCACATGCATCGTGCTCAAATTCGGGTAAATACATTCCTTGTTTTCTCATATCAATTTTTGGTAATAAAAGGGTTTGGTTTTTATGAAGCTATAAAAAGAAATGGAGTAGTTACTATTATGAATTTATTTTTCCGAGCTTCTTAAAAAAGAGGGCTATAATTTATTATTATCCTAAAATAAAGTGCTGATTTTATCATTTCTACATCAATTTTATTTAGAATCGTTCTCAACAACAAAAACACCTCATTCACCTATAAATAAAGTACTTACATACGAAAACGTTTTCGATCATTAATTCCTCAATAACAAAATCTCATTTTTTGACCCCACAACACATACACTACACAAAATAAAGGGGTTTATTTTATTTTATTTACAAAAATCAACACACAACCTATAAAAAAGTATACTAATAAAATTAAAAAATATACTTTTAAAAACAATAACCCTCAATTAAAATAGGTTAAAATAAAAATATCACATTCTTATATCCCATAAAAAAGGTCTTAATATGAAAAAAATAGAAGCTGTTATTAGAAGGTCAAAATACCGCATGGTTAAAGAAGCATTACATCACAAAGGAATTACATTTTTCTCTTATTGGGATGTTACTGGAGTTGGTAATGAAAAAAAAGGAAATGTCTATCGAGGAGTTTCTTATAGTACTACTGATATCCAACGTAGGTATCTCTCAATCGTAGTTCCTGATCACTTAGAATCTACTGTTATCAACATCATTTTGTCTGCTGCAAAAACAGGTGAAGTTGGTGATGGTAAAATTTTTGTTTCTTCTATAGAAGAAGCATATCGTATCCGCACATCTGAAAAAGGGGAACATACTTTATCCTAATAATCAACTTTAATTTTTATAACCAACCAATAACACCACTATGGACTTAATTACAATAAATAATGTATGGATGATGGTTTGCATCGCTCTTGTTTTCTTTATGCATCTAGGTTTTTCTTTTCTAGAAATTGGCTTAACTCGTCAAAAAAACACACTTAATATTCTGTTCAAAAATATATTTATCATTTGCATGGGATTATTACTTTATTATATCATTGGTTTTAAACTAATGTATCCTGGGTTTGAAGAAGGAGAAGGTTTTTTTAAATTCACAGGCTTTGGTTTAACACCACCTCTTACGACTCAAGGTACACTTGACTTATCATATAATAATGGATATACATATTGGACTGATTTTTTATTTCAGGGAATGTTTGCAGCAACGGCAGCTACGATTGTTTCTGGAGCTGTTGCTGAACGTATTAAACTAGAAGCTTTTATCCTATTTTCTCTTGTATATATTGGCTTTATTTATCCTATTGTTGGTGCATGGAAATGGGGTGGTGGATTTTTAGATCAATTAGGTTTTTATGATTTTGCGGGAGCTACTCTTGTGCATTCTGTTGGTGGATGGGCTGCTTTAATAGCCTTATTTCTTTTAGGTCCTAGAATTGGAAAATTCAATGATTCTGGAAAACCTATGGCTATTCCTGGGCATAACATTCCGTTAGCAACTGGTGGCGTTCTTATTTTATGGTTAGGCTGGTTTGGTTTTAATGGTGGTTCTGTATTATCTGCTAATCCCGAAGCTACTTCTATCACTTTAGTTACTACATGTCTTGCTGCTGCTACAGGTGGTATTTTTGCTTTTATTACCTCAACTATATTCTATAAAAACTACGATTTAACAATGTTTTTAAACGGAATTCTAGGTGGATTGGTAGGTATTACTGCAGGGGCAGATTGTATGTCTCCTGACAATGCTATTATTGTTGGCGGAATTGCTGGTTTTATTGTCGTTCTAGGTATATCGCTTATAGATCGTGTACAATTGGACGATCCTGTAGGAGCTATTGCTGTTCACCTATTTTGTGGTATATGGGGTACACTTGCTATTGGCATTATAGGCGAAAAAGCTAGTTGGAGTCAATTATTATCTCAATTGATTGGAATTTTAATTATTGGTCTTTTTTGTTCTATAGCAACTTTTATAATTCTTTCTGTGTTAAAAAAAATGATAGGATTACGTGTATCAGAACAAGAAGAAATTGATGGTTTGGATACGCATGAGCATGGTATGGATGCGTATCCTGATTTTAGAATTAATCAACATTAAATTGTTATTATATATAATAATTATCAAAATATTTGATAGCAAAGAACAATCTAAAATTCATATAAATTTTGGATTGTTCTAACTCTAATATATATCTTCATTTATTTTATAATATTCATTGTCATAGGATATGATGGAGTTTCACCATTACTTGCTTTAACAGCGTTTACTATTGGTAAAATAATCGTTAATAAACCTATAGCAATAAGCCCTAATACTCCTAACCCAAATAATAAAACTAATGGCACGCATATAAGTGCATAAATGAACATACTAATCTGGAAGTTTATTATGTGCTTTCCTTGACTATCCATATCAACTACTTTGTCTTTTTGCGTTAACCATAATATTAAAGGAACTATAAATCCTCCAAATCCGGTTACTAAAGATGTCAATTGGGATAAATGGGTAATGACTAAAAGTTGGTTATCGTTTCTCATTTGTATATTTTTTTAGGTTGGTATTTTATCTATTTGCTAATATTATTAGCATTTATACTTATATGACGTACCATTTGCTAATTTGTTACACATTTAAAAAAATATTTATAAGAAATGTAAATTTTTCTTTGAATGAAATTAGGGAATAGAAATGTATTTAATCTTCGTTCTGTATTGACTATTATTCTCTTTTATAAAAAAAGCATCCCAGTGTACCGGAATGCTTTTATATCTAATAGTATACTTTTTATAAGTTATTATCTAATAATCATTTTTCTTGTTGCTGATTCTCCTGATTCAGTTTCTATCTTAACTAGGTAAATTCCTGAACTTAGTGCCATTGATCTAGCCGAGAATTGATTCGTTCCTGTTGTTAATGTTACTGTTTTCTTTTTCTTTCCTAAAATTGTATAAATAGTTGCTGTTACTATTTCTCCATTTAATTCTTTAAGATTCATAGAGAAAAGATCCGTTGATGGATTAGGTGTTATTTTTACATTGGATAACAGGCTTTCATCATCATCACCTATAATAGAAGGTGCCGATTCTAATGCAGCAATTGCTTCGGTTGCTGTAATTGAATTTCCACAAGAACCTTCATAGATTTTAACATTACTAAATATCGAAGTATTTCCGCTTCCTGCATCATTGTCATTAATAAATATCAACCTATTCATATTTCCTGTATAAAAATTTCCTACCGGAATTGTATACGTTTTTGTTCCAGATCCTCCATAATTATCATAGTTTCCTACACCATAGTTTTGAGTTCCGTATACTCTGAAATAATTAGACGATGTTAGAGTTGTATTCGTTTCAAATCCGATACCATGAATTTCTCCTTGACCTGTACTACTAAACTCGAATTCTATCACTGTATTTGCAGTTACAGTATAATTATAGCTTATTTCTTTCCAAGTATTGTTTTGCAATGATAAGCTTGCACCTCCATTTTGGATAGAGAAATTTCCTGCTTGATCTTGATTAGAAAACGAAGAAATTTGATAATCATTAAAATCCAGCGCTACGCAATCATCTGGAGGTGTTGTTCCTCCCAATCCTAATGCATTCCAAAAATTTGTAATCGTTGCTCTAGCACCAAAATTACTTCCGCTACCGCTAGTTGAACACCCTCCATATGCGTGTACTCCCACTGCATTACCACTATTGGTATCAATAATTGGACTTCCAGAATTTCCTCCTGTTGTATCTGTTTGATACCTTACAAAGGTATTGTCTACGCTTACTCTAGGCCCTGTATGTATTTGTTGTGTTTGATTATCTATTCCTGTATCTGTACCAAAACCAGTAATCGTTATAGAGTTACCAGGACTCGTTTGTACTACATTATATGATTTTCCTTGTGCTTGTATAGGCGTCAATCCTGTTTGTGGATTTGCACTTGCTGTAAATACTGCCCAATCAGTTTCTGGACGTCCGCGTATATAATCTGTTACAAAACCACCTATAGGATATTGATCTTCTGGCCCTGGATGTACGATTGATCGATCAGGATTTGATTTTGGCACATTAAATTCTATTAATTGAGCTCTACTACCAGTACAATGTCCAGCAGTAACCAATCGTCCATTAGTAATCAACCATCCTGTACAGCCAATAGGAACAATTCTACCAATTGCATCGTCTGCTGCATCAACTCTATTGTCAACAGATCCACATTGTGATTTTTCTCCTACTTCTGGTTCTCCTACTCCAATTTCTTTAATCGTAAATCCAATTCCTTCTTCTCCTGTAGCGATTTGTAATGTTACGATTACTTCGCTTCCATTAAAATACGCACTACTATTATTCCATTTTTTTAACTGAGCTCCTGTTAATGTTTGCGTTGCTCCATCTTTTGTAGATGTTATCTTAATGCTACTTCGATCTCCTAGCATTACTTGATCAAAAAATAAACGAAGCCATGTTGCTCCTTCTTCTTTAATCGTTCTTTGAACAGGCACTAGTCCTTGTTTTTGAGATGGTGTTGTTGCTTCAAAAGTTATATCTGATGTAACATAATGTCTCTTTAATTCTTCTTGAGCTTGTGTAGTTGAAATAATAAAAAAGAAACTACATACGATCCATAACCCAATTTGTTTTCGTGTAATTTTCTGCCCTAAATACGTTGAATTTGTGTTTTGTGATTTCATAAAAAGTTAGTTTTAATAGTATACTATTAGATATTGTTATGCATTTTATTTATTGTGTACTTACAATTAATAAACATATTTTGTATCCCTACTTACTTATAATACCCCTGTACTCTTTATGTATTTACAGCCTCTTATATTACTGATTTAAAGCGATATAAAAAACTTGTTCTATAAAAATAGAACAGTTTTTTTATATTTCAAAACAACTTCTATTATAATTTTTATTCCTTAATCATATTAATGCATATTTTTGCAGTAAGTACGTATATATATGATTTCACAAGATACTATTGTAGCTCTTGCTACTGCTCCTGGAGCTGGGGCTATTGCTGTTATTCGAGTTTCTGGTAAAGATGCTGTTACTATTTGTTCTCCACTTTTTAAATCAATTCATGATAAAGTATTACAAGAACAGAAAAGTCATACTATCCATTTAGGGCATATTATGGATGGAAATCGAATGCTTGATGAAGTACTTGTTTCTCTTTTTAAAGGAATGAACTCTTATACAGGAGAACCTACTGTTGAAATATCTTGCCATGGGTCTACCTATATTCAACAAGAAATCATTCAATTATTATTACGTAAAGGGTGTAGAGCTGCTGACGCAGGTGAATTTACATTACGTGCATTTATCAACGGAAAATTAGATTTATCTCAAGCAGAAGCTGTTGCTGATTTAATTGCCAGTGATTCTGAAGCTTCTCATAAAATTGCTATGCAACAAATGCGTGGTGGGTTTAGTAATGAAATTAAAAATCTTCGTGATGAATTATTAAATTTTGCTTCTTTAATCGAGTTAGAGTTAGATTTTGCTGAAGAGGATGTTGAATTTGCAAATAGAGATCAGTTTCAAGAATTGATTTCGAGAATAACCCTAGTACTAAAACGTCTTATCGATTCTTTTGCCGTTGGTAATGTTATTAAAAACGGAATCCCTGTTGCAATTGTAGGAGAACCTAATGTAGGAAAATCAACACTCTTGAATGCTTTATTAAACGAGGAGAGAGCCATCGTTTCTGATATTGCTGGAACTACTCGAGATACGATTGAGGATGAAATTACTATAGGTGGGATTAATTTTAGATTTATTGATACGGCTGGAATTCGCGAAACAAAAGATGTAGTAGAAAGTATTGGTATTCAAAAAACTTTTGAAAAAATTGAACAAGCACAGGTTGTTCTATATCTATTAGATGCTAGCATAATGGATGCTTCTACCGTAGCGGCTATTAATGTTGAAATTCATAAAATTAAAAATCAATACCCACTAAAACCCTTATTAGTAATTGCTAATAAGATTGATAAACTAGAAGCTTCTCAAGTTTCTTATCTACAAGATACTATCGAAAATTTATATACACTTTCTGCTAAGAAAAATATCGGTACCGAAAAATTAAAAAATACATTATTAGAGTTTGTAAATACAGGCGCTTTACGAAATGATGAAACTATTGTAACCAATTCTCGTCATTATGATTCTTTAATCAAAGCTTTAGAGGAAATTGACAAAGTGCAATATGGTATTGACAATGGATTGTCTGGTGATTTAATGGCCATCGATATTAGGCAAGCATTGTATTATTTTGGTGAAATCACTGGGGAAATTACGAGTGATGATTTATTAGGTAATATTTTTGCTAATTTCTGTATTGGGAAATAATTCTAAATAAGATTTCCATAAAATATTATTAGTAGGAAGACGTTTTAATTTTATTTCATTTTGCTTCTAATTACTAAAAAAGCAATTATTATTTTCTTAAATATAGATGATTATCTAATAGTCTTTATACAGATTATAAAATAATCTAGGAACATTATTTATTAAAAGTAATTGAGATATATAGTTGATACGAAATTAAAAATAAAATATATTCAGAACTGTATCTAAGATTAAATATGAGTAAAGATACTTTAAAAAAAGTGCTTAACTAGTTTTATAGAAATCATCTTAAAATTGTAGCTTCATAAGTTAAAAAACTTGGGGAGAAAAACAGGTTTATATTACTATTTATGGGATATAAAAAAAATCCGAGCTAAATGTTTTTTTATTGTATTGAAAAACGTAAAACACTTTTAAACAATGAATTAAACAAAGAACTAATATCTTGTTTAGAATATATAATTGTCACTAATTAACCCATTTTATTGAACGCAATTATAATGATAGTTTTAAGGTTCTTTTAAGTAACTTTATATCTAATTAAAAATTTCTCAAAAGAAAATTCAATAATTTAACAGTGCCTATTAAATAAAATTATCAATGTTAAAATATATAGTTGAAATATGTGTAAAAATTGATATAGCCATTCTTGGCATTTCATATCCTATAATCATTTCGCAAATTAGTAAGATAGGCGATAAATTTAATTCTAATTATTTACCCAACATTTTTCATTTAGAATGGATATCAAAGGAAATTAACTTTAAGTACTTTAAACTATCGTTTTTTGAGTTAGTATTAATATCTACAATCATATCCTTTATTTTTCAAATAATAGATGCCGAACCATGGTTTGGGTGGAATAACATATTTCTTAATAATTCAGCAGATTTATTAACCTTGTTGTTAACTATAGTGCTAGTCATTAGTTTTTTGATCTGGACAAAAAAGATTGTATTGTACAATGGAAAGCCAGTAAAATTACTCAAATATCTAATCAATAAATATAATAATTATCAAGGAAATAACTCAGAAACAAAAAAATATCTGATAAGAACAATAAATGATTTTGCTTATCACACAATCAAAACTCAAGATACTCATTTGCAAGAAATATTAGTGAATTTCTATTGGGATGAGTTTGATAAACAACGTACTAATTATGTTGAATCATTAAATAGTTTAAATGACAAAGAAGATGAATATAATGAATTAGCTACTAAAGGTGTTGAGTACTCTGCTGAATTATATGATTTAATTTATAGAATTAACTTAGAGTCAATAAATAACAATAATTTTTTAACAAGAAATATTGAATATAATTCGGTCTCAGGTTGGTGGCTTTTGGGCAAAGGTTATGAACAAGTAACTACATCTGAATTGACGTATAAATTGCTTTGGAGTATCTTAAAACTTAATTTAAGCAAGACTAATAATATAAAGTCTTATTGGTCAAAAGCCCATCAATATGGAAGTTCTGCTTTTACAGTTGACCCTCAGTACGATTTTGGAGAAATAATACCACTAAATCAAAAAGAAATTGATTAAAAAAATAACGAGAGAGTTAGGTTTTTAGAATTCAATTATACGTTAGGCGGTCTATTACTACAGCAAAAAAAGCACGATATAATAAAATATATTTTTAATTATTCTTCATCATCACCACCTGATTATGTATTGCTTCCTAAATCTATTGATGATATTTTTTATTGGTTTCATAGGTTTGTAGATAGATCTAACCTTAGAATAGAAGAAATTGAAGTATATTTTAGATTTCCTGATTTAGATAATTATGGTATAAGTCATAAGGTCAAATATTGGATATGCGCATATATATGTCTTCTGTATATTCGTCAATTCTCTTTACACGAATATTATACTTATCAAAATCATACAGGAATGCCTAATCTTAAAGATGATAAGCAAGAGTTAAATGCGATGCTACAGAGCATTCCTTTTTTTACTATTTGTTTAAAAGACGTAATGTCCAATAAGAAATTTTTAAAGACTGTAGGTCTAAATACTATAGTAAAAGAAAGGAGAAATAGAAAAACATCTTTTAGAAGTTGAAAAATCTATTGAAGAAAAACTTAATTACACTCAGGAGCTTAAAGATCTTTCAAAAGAAAAAATTGAAACATTTGAAAAGAACAGTATAAAAATCATTGATAATGCATTATCAAATTATAATGATATATTGTTAAACTATGATAAGAATATTATTTATGATAAAAACCTAAAATTAGTTATTAATGGTACAATTAATTTAATGTCTAAGTCAGCATTTGTAAATGGTGATATACCTTTCCTAGACTTTGATAAGGTTCTTGCTAATTCAATCAAAACTAATTCTATTAATAGGTTTGTTCCAAGTTCTTTTACAGCTGCTAGAACAGAAAGGTATTTGATATATAAAGAAAATATATTAAACGCTTTGTCAAACCTTTTTAATAATGAAACTAAAAAAGAAGATATTATTATAATAGGTTTTAATATCAATTATAGAATTAAAGAAATTTTTGAAAAATCTGATTTTAATATTTCTTATAAATACTCTTCTCATCGTTTCTTAAAGGATATTTTATTTGTATTGAATAAAAAGGATTTACCAAGAATATATAAAAAAGATTTGAACAAAGATGAAGTTAAAAAACATAAATTAAACGATATATCCGATGAACTTAAACTTTATAGTTCAGTATTAGAGTTAAATAAACACTCTGAATTAAAATTAGATTGGATTAATGCAGGGTATGAAGAAGACTTAAACAATGAGCCTAAAATACAGGTAGCCTTATTGTTTACCTGGTTATTACTTTGGAGAAAAGATAGACGAATAGTACAAATAAAAATATCAGACCCAAGTTTAGAGCAAGGAATAGAAAGTGACTTTAAAAAAATATCGCCATTTTAAATATTATCTTTTAACTTTGTGATACTATCAAATGATACTATCACTAGATGAAGCCACCATATCATATTACAGATAAAATTCTAAAATTAGTTGTAACTATTTCGGAGCGACTAGGAGAAATTAATGCAACGCATTTATACAAACCACCTACAGAGTTACGTAAAAAGAACCGTATTAAAACTATTCAATCATCATTAGAAATTGAGGGTAATACACTTACAGAGGAGCAAATTACAGCGCTTTTAAACGATAAACGTGTAATTGCACCACAAAAGGATATTGTAGAGGTACAAAACGCTATAAGGGTATATGAGCAACTACGAACGTTCAACTCAAATAAATTAGCAGATTTAGAAAAAGCACACAGTATCCTTATGAGAGGATTAATTGATGATGCAGGCAAATTAAGAACTAAAAATGTTGGGATTATAAAAGGTTCTAAAGTAGCACACGTAGCACCAAGCGGAGATATGGTAAAAGGATTGTTAAATGATTTATTTGGATACCTCCAACAAGATAAAGATGTGTTGTTAATTAAAAGCTGTGTGTTTCATTATGAGTTTGAATTTATACATCCGTTTTTAGATGGTAATGGTCGTATGGGGCGTTTATGGCAAACATTGCTATTGATGCAGCAATATCCAGTATTTGAGTTTTTACCAGTAGAAAGCCTCATCAAAGAAAATCAAGAAGAGTATTACAAGGTTTTAAGTCTATCTGACAAATCAGGGCATTCTACACCATTTATTGAGTTTATGCTTGACATTATACTTCAATCTTTAGTAAGTCTCCTAAAAACGCAAAACAGAACACTTACACCACAGGATAGAATTGAACTATATAAAGACATTATAGGCAATAACCATTTTAGTCGTAAGGATTATTTACAAAACTTTAAAGACATCAGTCAAGCAACTGCAAGTAGAGATTTAAAATGGGCTGTAGAGCAAGAAATTCTAATTAAAATAGGAGATAAAAGATTAACAAAATACCAGTTCAATTTGACTTAAATATGTAACTACTTTACTTAAAAACACTATATACTGTCTCTTATTTATATCTTAAATCCCTGTAAATACTATAAACAGTATAGTCAGATTTTCTGTATTGGGAAGTAATCAAATCATCCTATAAAACATCCAATAACACTCTAAAGTTAAGTAGTTAATATTTAAATTTGAAGTTTATAATTAACTATATATATTCTAATGACGATTCAAGATTTAGTTGGTGATTATACCCTTATGGGAAGCAATCAAGATGCTGAAAACAATACTTATAAAGGAATTCTTTCTTTATCTCTTGACCTCAACAATAGAATGGTAGCCAAGTGGATTATTAATGACGAACAAGTACAAACTGGTACTGGTTTTTTTAAAAATCGAATCTTAGTTATTAATTTTCGTTATCAAGGTGATGATTTACAATGGTATAAAGGTGTTGTTGTATATCAATGTATTTCTAAAGACATCTTAGATGGTTTTTGGTCCGAAAAACACGGTAATCCCTTGTACTTAGGAGAGGAGCGCTGTTTTAGAATTAAAGATACTACTGAACTTCTTCATTAATAAAAAAATGGCAAATCTCATTTAGAGATCTGCCATTTTTAAAATTTTACAATACTAAATTCTTTTAATTTTGATTACTATCAGAATTATCTGTTCTACCACAAATAAAATCATGTAGATTTCCTGTTAGATTAAAAATACATCCTGTATGAACGACCTCTTCAGATAATACAACACTTCCTTTATTACTAAAATCACATTGTTCTAAAGCTGATCTTAATCCATTAGCATAATCAATTTGATTATTTTCTAAAGCCCAATTTATGGAATTTCTAAATCCCGTTTCGCTTTTTATTCGACACAAATCATTTCCATTAGATACCCCTTGCTGAAACGTCCACTGATCTTGAGAATGTCCTACAAAAGCTACGGACATAAATCCTGCGATTAAAAAAAGTTTTTTCATAATTATTCATTTTTAAATTGATATCTACTATCTTATTTATAGTCGTTCTTCGATCATCTCGACTTATTATTTTGATTATAAAAAAATAAGTAAGCTGATTAATCTTTTCTTATTTTTCATTAAATATAAACAAAGCCTGTGAATCCCTTATTCACAGGCTTTATTGTCTCGGTAGTCATTATCTTTTTTAATCGTTAACAACTACCTTGACTTGCTGTTTTTTGATTGTGAATGATTTTTCTTGATTGTGAATGATCTCTGGTGCTAAAGTAAGTAAATACATTGTACTGGTAAATTGCAATTGAGGGAACGCGTCGTTTTATTGAGGGAAAACCATCAATTATTGAGGGAAATAAAATACACCTTTACGAAATATAAAGGTGTATTAAAAAGTGTTGTAATTATATCTAGAAGTTCCCAACCAACTAATATTATAAATTATCGCTACACTCTTTGCTTATATGTAATGGTTTATCGTATTATAAATAAAAATATAAAAGGAAATAACAATCCAATTGTAGCTAACCACCAGCCTCTTTTTTTGAAGCTATATTTCCCTTTTGTAATACACATTCCTGTAATTGCTATTACTAGCATCGCAATCCCGAAAATATCCGAAAACCATATCCACCAAACATTCGTTGTTTTATGTAAAATTGTCATCTGACCTAAAACAGGAATAGTTTTTACATATTCAATTTCTCCTTTCCCTGTCTTACTATTGATACTTGCAAAAGCATCTTTTAAATATATACGATACTGTTCTCCTCTTTTTCTATACCCTCTATATGTAGCATCTGTAATGGTACTCAATTGCTTTTTAAAGAATGTTTCTGTAATTGATGTTTCTTCTTTAGGTAATTGTAATTGAATTTCTTCCGTTTTTACAGTATATTCTTGTGGATCAAAATCTGTTCGATGATTTAAAGCTATTCCTGAAATGGAAAATGCAATAATCAAACCTACATAAAAGTATCCTATATCTCGATGTAATGTTCTATACCAATGTCGTGCATTTTTCTTCATATTCTTGTAATTGTTCTTTTTCTATTATATCCTCTTCTTGTAATATTAATTGTAACACATATGCAGTAGTAACAACTACTACACATCCTATTAAATTAAACCATAAATATGTAACTGTTACAATTTCATATTTCCCTAATATGAATAGTGTAAAAATAGTTCCTTGTCCTATAATAGCTCCTAGTAGTGTTGCTCGTCCTTTTATTTTTTTGAATAAGAAAGCAATCATAAAAATCCCTAGAATAACTCCATAAAACATCGATCCAATCATGTTTACGGCTTCTATCAGGTTATCGAATAATTCTATAATCATGGAACATAAAATAGCTATTACACCCCATGCAAATGTGCATATTCTAGCTACTTTTAAATAGTGTTGATCACTTGCTTCTTTATGAAATATTCTTTTATAAAAATCAATCATTGAAGTAGATGCTAGTGCATTAAGTTCTGATGCTGTAGATGACATTGCTGCGCAAATAATTACTGCTAATAATAATCCTATCAACCCAATAGGTAGGTTTTTTGTTATAAAACTGATAAACACATAGTCTGTATCTTCTTTCTCTAATTTTTTACCTGAAGCTATTGCATAATTGTTTATTAGATTTTTGGCTGCAACTCTCAACTCTTTTTCTTTTGCCAAACTAGCATTAATTTCTTGTTGATATATTGCTGTATTTTCAGTTGTATTTAGACTTTTATTTATTGCTATTTTCTTTTTATTCTCAACCTTTTTCAATTCTATTTCTAGAGCTTCGTATTGTGCTGCATAAGTTGATGTTTTTATTGCTTGTTCATTTGCTTCATTAAAGTGTAATGGAGCTTCATTAAATTGATAGAACAAAAAAATCATAACTCCTATACATAAAATCATTAATTGCATCGGAATTTTAAAAAGTCCATTAAACAACAATCCTAATTGACTTTCTCTTAATGATTTCCCAGAAAGATATCGCTGCACTTGACTTTGATCTGTTCCGAAATATGCTAGAAACAGAAACGTACCTCCTAATAATGCGCTCCATATATTATATCGATTGGATACATCAAATTTATAGTCTACCATCTCTAATTTCCTCATACCGTCGGCTAAATCCATTGCATTCATCAGCGATACATTTTCTGGTAGTTTTGATAAAATAATAAAAAATGTAATTACTAATCCTATCAACAAAATCAGCATTTGCTGCTTTTGTGTTTGGCTTACAGCTACGGTTCCTCCACTTACGGTATATATAATCACCAATATTCCTATTATTATATTAGTGACATTGAGATCCCAACCTAAAATAGATGACAGAATAATCGAAGGTGCAAAAATGGTCAATCCTGCTGCAATACCACGCTGTAATAAAAATAATGCTGCTGTAAAAACTCGTATTTTGAGATCAAATCTGTTTTCTAAATACTCGTATGCTGTAAAAACATTTAGTTTATAATAGGTTGGTAATACAAAAATGCAGAGTAATACCATTGCAATAGGCAATCCAAAATAAAATTGAACAAATCGCAACCCATCGTCATATGCTTGACCAGGCGTAGACAAAAAAGTTATAGCACTTGCTTGTGTTGCCATAATAGATAGCCCTATAGTCCACCATGGGGTTGCGGTTTCTCCTTTTAAGAAAGAATTAGTACTTTTTATTCCTTTGGCTTTCCAAATTCCGTAACTAACAATTAAAACAATAACACTAAAAAGTACTAACCAATCTATTATATGCATAATTTTATATTCGAATTATATCAAAGACAACATGATTCATTTACCTTGTGTTACAATTATCTTTTAATTTTATAGTGTCTTTAACTTTTCATCCTAAAAATTAAGATTGCTTTACCATTTCTAAATGAATAGTGATTGCAACTTCTTTTCCTAAAGAGACATTTCCTTTTCCTATATCAAAAATATCTTTATCGATCGTTGCTGTTAATTTCAATCCTGCTTTTTTCTTTTTACTTCTACTATCTGTGATCACTCCATTCAACTTCCCTTTAAAAGTGATTGTTTTTGTTATTCCTTTTATGGTAATATTTCCAGTGATCGAAAAATTATTCCCTTCTAATTTTTTATAAACTGTACTTTTAAATGTAATTGCTTCGTGTTCTTTTGCATTAAAAAAATCTGGAGCTCTTAAATGTTCATCTCTATAATTATTCTTGGTATTTATACTTGCTGTTTCAATTGAAACATTAAATGCAGGGTTTACAAAATTATCTTCTGTCGTTGCTTCTATATTAAATTTATCAAAGGATCCTGTTGTCTCTGATATTACTAAATGTGCTATTGCAAAATTTATAGAGGAATGACTTTGATCTACTTTCCATACAGATTGTGCTTGCGTAATTATTGCGGTTAATATCATAACCAAACATGTTAGTTTCTTCATAATTCTCTTTTTTAAAATTTATAATTGTTTTTATTGAAACCATTCAGACAGTCTAATGTTAGGCTATTGAATATATAAGATGATCGACTGCCTGAAATGGTTATACCAAATAAATATCATAGTCCTATTTCGATTTATTTTTGTAATCGTATAGTTTCATAAAATTCATTTGATATCTACCTATGAGAGGTATTTACGTTTAAAATTGTTTTTGTCCTGAAAATTCCATTGCTTCTCCTTTACCAAAACCATAACTAAACCCTAGTACTGCAAATGTTCCTCGTTTTTGATAATTACTAATAAAGAAGTCTGGCTGGTTATTTTCGCTTGAGAAACGTCTACTAGAGAATACATCTCTAATGCTTAGATTTAAAACGCCCCTACCTTTAAGTATTTTTTTTCTTATCCCTAAATCCATAGAAAAGTTGGATGCTATTACTTCTTGAACTTCTTTTATTTGAGAACGGTATCTTGCACTTGTTTGCACATCTATACTCCACGGAAGTTTTATTTTTGCGGTTCCTCTAGCACTCCATTGATTGCTATCAAAATCAAAACTTGTTCCTTGAAAAGTTCCATCTCGTTTAAAATATGACCAGTTGGCATCTGTAGTTAACGTCATCCATGGGATTGGTTGGTATTTTGCATTTAATTCAACTCCTGTACTGTTATTTTCTCCTATATTTTGAGGCGACGATATACTTATTCCATTATCTATTTGTACCACTCTTTCAACTACATCTGTAGTACTTCGGTGGTATACCCCCCAGTTTAAAGAAATTTTATTTATTTTATGAAGTGATGTTAGTTCAAACGCATTTGTGTATTCTGGTTGAAGGTTTGGGTTTCCTGTTGATACATTAAAATTATCTCGTACTGATGTAAACGGATTCAAATTCCATAAACGAGGTCTGTATATTCTTCTAGAATATCCTAACTGTAATGAAAATCCATCTGTAAATTTATATGATGTATGAGCGCTTGGAAAAAAATCTATATAGTCTTGAGAATTCTCTTCGTTGGTATTTTCTAAGGTTGTTATTAAATCAGTATGCTCTACTCTTATTCCTCCTTTTATTCCAAATTTATCAGCTTCGTATCCATAAGTAGCATATCCTCCTAATACTTTTTGGTCATAACTAAAAACATTAGTTAAGTCTATATTTGTAATTAAGTCACCGTTTACTAAATCTTGTAGTTGATAGTCATTTGAAATATCATTAATTTCGTATTTAGCTCCTGTTTCCAAAGTATGTTTTTTTGAAAATGGATGTACATAATCTAATTGAAAAGTATATTCTGCTTCTTTAAAATCCGTTGCTACTTGTTGTTCTGCATCTTCTACATTCCCACTAATTCGGGTATCTTTAAAAATAGATGTTTGATCTTTTCCAAAAAATGATCCTACAGCACTTAATAGCAAACTATGTTCTTTATTATCTTTAAATTCTTTTTTGTATTGTAATTCATATTGCCATTTAGGATTTGTTGCTTCTGTTTCTTCGTTACGATTATTAGCACTTATTAAGGTGTTATTTATATCTGTAAATTGAAATAACGCGTCTGAATTTTCATCTTCAATTTCGTAAGCGTAATGACCAGAAAGTGTTATTACATTAAGGTCATTAATATGATAATCTGTTCCTAAAACAATATTATAAAACTGTTCATTTTTCTCACTACTTCCTGTTCTATTAAGAATCGTTGGAACGGTGGCTGCTCTATTGATCGTTGTTCGTCTAAAATCTGTTGGAAATGTTCTTGTTCCTACTCCAAATTGGCTAAAAAGATTGAATTTTTCTGTTCGTTTGTTTAAACTTAACCCTATACTATGATTATTAGGAATACCTGTGTTTAATGTTACTGATCCGTTTAATCCTTTTTTTTCATTTTTCTTTAAAACAATGTTTATAATCCCTGATGTTCCTTCTGCATCATATTTTGCTGATGGATTGGTGATCACTTCTACTTTTTCAATAATATCGGCTGTAATCGTTCCTAATGCATTGCTATTACCACTTGTCATTACAGAGGGTTTTCCATTTATTAATATCTGGACTCCTGTATTTCCTCTAAGACTTATAGCTCCTTCTATACTTACATCTACAGAGGGAACGTTATTCAATACTTCTATGGCACTTGCTCCTGCAGTGCTTAAATCCTTTCCTACATTAAAAACTCTTTTATCTAATTTGAATTCTGTTTGGGATTTTTCTGCTTGTATCGTGATTTCATCTAAACTTTCAAGATCAGCTTCTAGCGCTATAGAAGCTAGATTAATTGTTGTTTCATTTAAGGTATATGTATCTATACGTTTCTTTTTAAACCCTATAAAACTAATCTCAATATAAAAATCTCTTTGCTGAGTATGTAATTCAAAGCTCCCGTCTTGTAATGTTGTTGTTCCTGTGATTGCTTGATTTGTAGCTTTATCTGCTATATATACTGTTGCAAACTCTATTGGCAACTTACTTTCTCTATCTACAACATTTCCTATTATGGTGATTTTTTCTCTTGATTGTGCTACAATTGTAGTTACATTCCAGCATATAATTAAAAGGATAACGTAATATTTTTTAAGATACATTCTCTATTCATTTTTATTAAGAATTCAAATGTGTTATCTTTTTCTCTTTCTATCAAAATGATTCTGTAAACAACTTAATTAGTAGGGTTAACTGTTATTATTATTTCATACTTACTCATTTGTTGTTTGACTGTTAACTTTTGTCGTTTATATTTTTATCCATTTTCTAGTCTAAATTTTAATTAGTTTTGCTATATGCATGTAAAATTTAATACTATTTATAAGCTTTCTAAAGAGTTTTGGTTTCAGACTGTACTTACAGTAGTTTTACTATTATTCTTTTCTTTTGATCGCAGGCATTATATTTTTATTCCTGATGAGATGCCGTTTTTTGCTAGTTATGCATTGGCTGCTTTTTTTATTAATTACCATTTATTACCTCTATATTTTTATACAAAAAAATACATCTTATTTGCTATTTGTATCATCATTACTTTAACTTTAATTATTGTCAATGAGGAGCTAATTCTAGAGCGTATCATATATCCCACTAGTAGAGGACAATACTTTCCTGGAGTTTTTTATACTTTAATCGATATCTTACCGATACTATCTATTTATATAGGTTTTAAGTTTGCTTGGGATGCCCACAAAAAACAGCGCGAACTTGAACTTTTAAAGAATGAAATGAAAGAGAGCGAATTGCAATTTTTAAAATCTCAGATCAATCCTCATTTTTTATTCAACAACTTAAATAACTTATATTCATATGCTATTGAAAGTTCTCCTAAAACACCTTCTATTATACTGGAACTTTCTGCTGTATTACGTTATATGCTGTATGAATGTAAAGAGGATCAAGTTTCTTTATCTAAAGAATTAGAACATTTAGAAAGCTTTACTGCTCTTAATAAATTACAAATCGAAAATAGAGGAACTATAACTTTTAAAACAACTTATGATAGTAAACATTATACTATTGCTCCTTTAATTTTAATTGTTTTTATAGAAAATGCTTTTAAACATAGTACTGCTAGCCAAGCAAATAATATATCTATTGAAATAAAAACGCATATAGATTCAAAAGGTCTTCTATCTTTTTATTGTAAAAACAGTTTTTTTGAACAGACGAATACAAATAGTTTAGCACATGGAATTGGTCTTGAAAACGTCAAAAAACGTTTGCGCTTGCTATATCCAGAAGCTCATAAATTAGAGATAACACATGAAGAGAATTACTATATTGTTTCTTTACAATTACAATTAAAACCGATTGCTTATGCTTAGTTGTATTATTATAGAAGATCAACCACCTGCTCAACGTATTTTACAAAAATATATTACTGATATAGGAAACCTTGATCTTATAGGAATTTTCACGGATGCGTTAAGTGCTTTAGAATTTTTAAAGACTTCTCGCGTTGAGCTTATTTTTTTAGATATTCATTTACCTAAAATTTCTGGTATTGATTTTCTTTCTGTAATCCCTTATAAACCTCAGGTTATTTTAACTACAGCTTTTTCAGATTATGCACTACAAGGATACGAATTAGATGTAGTTGATTACTTATTAAAGCCTTTTTCTTTTCAACGTTTTGTAAAAGCTATCGCCAAGGTACACTCATTAGTTTCTAAAAATCTTCTCAATTTTACTGAACAGTCAACAATGGTGCCTCCTCCTGATTTCATTTTTATAAAATCTGGTTACGATCATATAAAAATAGCTTTAAAAGATATTTTATATGTAAAATCAGAATCTGATTATACTGAAATATATACCAATACTAAAAAGCACCTTGCTACATATCCATTAAAATATTGGTCCGAAAAATTAAGTACCTTTAATTTTTGTCAAGTTCATAAATCTTATATCGTAAATATTCATTGCATTTCAAAGATTTCTGGTAATCAGTTGTTTTTAGAAAACAGTTCTATTATCCCTATTGGTCGTGCTTATAAAGACGATTTTAATGCGCGTTATCTAAAAGGGTTTTAACCTCAAAAACCTTTCATTACTGAAAGGTTTCTGGAATTTTGATGGACTGTATAATGTTTTTTAAATAATTGTTTTACGGCTTCTAAAATGATTATAATCGTCTTGAACATAGCGCTCTTTGATTAACTTTAACCGTTCATAACTAGTTGAAAAATATGTTTTTGTTGGAATTGAGTTATCCTTAAAACTTATAAATGCGCCTGAAGTATTTGCTATTTTATTACTCCTACTTATTTCTATCCAATCCAATGCTCTATTGGTAAAGTCGTATACATAATTATCTTGACCTTCTTCTTTTTGATCATATTCTTCATTCCACCACGTTTGATATTGTATGGTATATAATTTATCTTTATAAGGAAATGCACTTTCTGCTCCATCAGGATTTTTTTTATAATAGTCTCCTACAATAGCACCGAGAGTTACATAAGAGAAGAGTCCTAATTTTCTGTTTTCTGCAAAAATTAATGGAGATGTTAGACTATTTAACAGTTCTGTATATCCTTGAGTTCCTAAACCTTCTTTATTGACTAATCTTGACGTTATTTTATGAGGAGATGGTTTATCATAATCTGGTTGTAATGGAGTTCCTTTTAATATATTAATTCCTAGTTTTTGTAATATTTTAGTATGAGATTCTCTATCCCAAGAGCTCATTAAATGCTCTCCATACTTTTTATCTTTAAAATCTCTTCCTACTCCAGTTTCTATATCAATACAACAAGGAGTAAGTTTTCCTGTTGAATCTTTAACAATTCCTTTAATATATTTTGTCTCTTTCCCTGTCTCTGGATCAATTCTTATAGAATGCTCAAGGGTTATTTTTATTGAAAATGAAGTTTCTAAGAATGTTTTTAATGTATCTAGTTTTCCTTCCCAATATCCATACATTAAACAATTATGAAATAATTCTCCTGTTACTTTTCCTTCGTTACCTTGTATCGGAATCGCATTTATTTTTAAGTTGGTACCTATTAGATTAGGTGTTTTTGATGACTTAATTAATGCTTCCCATTGTTGTAGTATTTGTAAAGTAGGTACTTTTTTATTGAGTGTTCCTATCTTCTCATTTTCATATCCATTCCATTCTACTTGAAATCGATGTAAAACTGGAGGTAATTCAAACACACTAAATCTCAACTCGGTGACAATACCATAACTCATACCTCCACCACCTCTTAAAGCCCATAACAATTCTGGTACTTTACCATTAGGAGCTACATCTACATTAGTTACAGTTCCATCTCCTAGAATAATCGTTGCACCTATCAACCGTTCACATGCCATCCCTTCTTTACGAGTCCATGGTCCCCAACCACCTCCCATAGTAAATCCTGCAATCCCTACAGTTGCGCAAGTTCCGTGTGGTATCATAACGTCTTTATCTGCTAATAGAGAGGTTAATCGTTGAAATTTATTCCCTGGACCTATACGAGCTGTCATTGTCTCTCGATCAATCTCAACCGTGTCCATTTTGGATACATCTATCAATATAACATTGGTACCTATACATTCTCCTTCGTGATCATGACCTCCTGCTCTAATCTTGAAAGGTAATCCATTATCTTTTGCTGCTTTAAAAGTAGCAACTACATCTGCCGTATTTCTGCAATAAACAATTACAAATGGCTTGAATTGTAATCTTCTATTAAAAACTTGACTCTTTTTAGTGAATTCAAACTCTCTTTCTAATGGAGATTCTCCTCCTCTAGGGTTATCCCAACTAGTATATATTTCTGTCTTGTTATTTAAAGTTCTTAATATTCGTTTTTCAAATTTATACAAACGATCATAAACGTTCTTTTCATAAGTAATCACATCAGACATTACAATGTTATTTTTAGATTATATCTAAAAATAAGAATCCTAGTTCATAAAAAATATTTCAATAATTCAACCGCAAAAATAAAGAAACTACAAATCAAACACTTACGAAGTAATAAGATGTTTTTACCATAAAAATTCCCTGCTAAAACATTATTTCACAGGGAATTTTCTTTTAAAATGTTCGGATAACATAAATATATTAGGATCAGCTTTTAACATTTTCTTTACTAGTTCTGGATCATTCTCATCATCTAATTTTAACTGAAGACCTTTCACTGCAATAATACATGAAGTATTCCAAAATTTACGTCCATCTTTTTTAGACCTTAAAGATCGTTCCAAATAAATTAATTTATTTAATTTTTCATTCATCCAAAAGTACTTACTCCCTTGATTTTTATCAGTATCAGTTTCTATGTACTTCAGTTTTGGTTTTCCATATTTTTTATATAAATATTGTAATAACTCTTCTCCTTCTTCTTGAGAAACTAATTCTAGAGTTACTCCTTTATATTTATTTGAAGTATAATTATCTACTAAGAAATATACATTATTATAATCACTTATATAGCCCTCTTTTACTTGATATGCAGATAATTTAACGTCTCCGAATTTTAAATTATCCAAATTACTTGTTTCATACGAAGGTATTGCTGTTATAACATCTGCTTCTCTTTTAACTTTATTTATTTGATCTATTATTGTTTTTAAATCTGTATCAAATTCTATTTTCTCAATGTCTATTTGAGAATTACATGAAACAGTAAATAAATATGATATAATAAAAATTAAACATTTTATATTTCTACCTATTTTTATTTTCATAGATAATAATTCTTTAATTTTATATTTATCAGAAAACGATTAAATCATTGTCCAATACAGATTCACTATAAAAGGTATATTGCGGTATTTTATCACTTGTATTAGCATAACTCAATGTGATTTTTCTATCCTTTGTTTCCCATTTAAAAGCTTTTCCAAAATCATTTTCGTATAAATTTTCTTTCCCATTATATATTTTTTCTATCTCAGATAAAAAGCTTTCTACTTCATTATTCCCTTCTATTTGAAGCGTATATCCGACTATCTTTCTTTCTTTACAATATATTACAACTTGTTCTCCTCTATTATATGAACTTTTGAAATCTGCTTTAGAAATTGTATAATATTTAAAGCCAAAATTCCCTTCTCCTGAAAATTTTTCTAATAAATCTTCTGATTCTCCTATAATTTGATCTAATTTAAGGTGCTGATTACTACATCTTATCAATACATTAGAAACCAAAATTCCTGTCATTCCTAATAGTGATCGTTCTATAAATGCTTTACGATTCATGCTATTTCTAAATTATACTAAATCCTTTTTCTTCTGATCTTTTATGCAATTTTACTTCTAGTTCTATATTACTTTGTTCTAAAGGTTTTGGGCTTTTAAATTGTAAAGGCTCTGTTCCATCTGTACGCATTAATCTAACTAATTTACCATGACCTATAATTTCGAGTGTTAACTCTGATGCGACTAATGGGAGTAATTCTAATTTTTGATTAAAAAGTTTCAAAGCTCCTTCTCTAAAATCTTTTTTTCTTTCGTTCGTAAAGTAAAAGGCTTGTTCTTGTAATTGCATTTTCTCTTTAGAGAGTTCTAAAAACTTAGCTGCATTATGAGTTTTTAACACGGCATGTATTTGTTGGTAATATTTTAATACTTCTTTAAAGAGTATTTTTTTATCTATAGTTGTTAATTCTACTGATTTTTGCCAACCATCTAAAACAAAAGGAAGTGTTACTTCTATTTCTGTCGCAATCTCGAAATATGGATGATTGATTCCATCACTTAAACCATTCCATGGAGATTCTAATTTTGGTATATATTCAACTCGACTGCTTTTCCATTTTTCTGGAACGGCACTCGCTTTATAAAACTCTATTGACATGTATTCTTCTTCAGTAAGTGATTTATTACCATATCTAGGAAACATTTTTCCTCGAACTTGATATTTACCACTTTCTAACACTAAATTATTGATTGGTATAGCTCCTCCATATCCACCATCTCCTTCTGTATTTTCTTTTCCAAACCAAGTAAACGCAGGTACATCATTTACGTATATAACTCCTGAACAATAAATGGACGGATAAATTGTATAATATGGTTTTTCTATTTCTTGTATCATATTATTAATTAATTTTCTATAACATATTTTTTTCCTAACGAGTATGATTCACCTTCTACTACTCGCCTTTCTATTTTAAAATTAGATTTCCACCAACCTATTTCTCCTTCAATTTCTGCAGTTAACATCACGCCAGAAAATTTCAGTATTGGTTGTATAAAAATTCCTTTATTATCTGAATCCATTACAAAGTCTCCTCCAAAATACCCGTCTGCTTTAGCCATTGCTCTAAATTTTATTATAGGGTTATTTTTTACCCCTCTAGCTTTTCCTAATTCGGCACCTATTTCAAACCGTATGGTTACTCCCATCTTTCCTCCTATAGTTGTTTTTCCTTGCATATCAATACCTTTTTCAGCATCGATTTTTAGTGCTTCAACCATAATTTCTAATTCACCATAAAAAGTAGCATCAAATATAACTTTTGCTCCAAGATCTTCTAATCTACCTCTAAATTGATTGATTAATCTTGCTACTGCTGGATTTCCTGTACCTCCATAAGAAACTGCTGCTATTGCCGCTCCAATAATATCAATAACAACTTCGGCTCCTATTAATGGTTTGCAACCAAAACTTATCGTTCCAACCACTCCTACTTTTCCTTTACCATTAGGCTCGAGCATCCATGATCCTACTACAGTAAACTTAGGGTATCTTATATTAAAACTAACAGGTATTGCTGTATTTTTAGCTGCACTTTGAGCGTAATTTATTGCATTTTGTAAGATATCTGCTGATTTTGCTATAGTTTTTGCTAAAAGTTCCATTTTTGTAGCAAAGCTATTTGTAAAACTTCTTTTAGATCTTCCTCCATCCCATTCAGCTGCTAATCCAAAACCTACAGAAATAGGCACCTTACCTTGCTTATTCATTAACCATTTTTTATAGCCGTCTTGCATTGCTTTTTGTTGATGTCTCTTATAGATATTCCCTTTAGGCATATTAGCTGCTCTATAATTAGATACATCAATTAAGAGCTCTAAGGCTAATTCCCATTTAATATCTGGATATGCTTTTATTTGTAATACATATTTATCTTTTGGTGAGTAATACCTGCAACTATGTACATTTACATCATATGTATTTGCTGCATCTAATCCCTTACTCATTATGCCTTTACCTAAATTCCATTTTGGCCATAAATATTGAAGAGGAGCTATATTACTTGCTGATAATGTAGATTGTATTGGAAAACGGGCTGAATCCCCTGTTTTTTCTATTTTACTAATATTGACATTATTAATAATTATACTTTTAGAATGTTTGTCTTTTTCTCTATAACAAGCTTCCGTTTCGTATCCAACTACATCCAATGTCAGGTATTTATCATTTGCAGCACTAGGTGCAACTGTTTCATATGAGATAGTTTCTGCGCTATGTCCAGAAAATTTAAACTTAATATCAACTCTTCTTGCTCTTTTATAACTTGATAAATCTTTATTTTTTATCGTGTCTTTATCTTTTACATTAGCTTCTCCTTTTCCTAAAGAAATGATACGTCTTCCGTCTAATCCTCCGTTATTAAAAAAATCTTTAATCGTATCACTTCTCTCTTGTGATAGTTCTTGATTGTGCTTTTTATCGCCTATAACACATGCATACCCACTTAAATGTATACTAGTCCCTTTATGGCCTAATAAAAAATTTAATATATTATTTAGTTTATTTGAAGCCTTCGTTGTCAGCGTAGCCATATCAAAATCAAAGTATATCTCTCTAGATATTTCTTCTAAAACTGCTTTTCCTTTTTTCCCTTGTCCTTTCTTAAAGACGCTAATAGTTTTTGGTGTAGCTTTTCCATCTTTTTTTTCAATTTCTGTAATTTTAATTTCGTCAAACTTACATGGTTCGTAACGTTCTGAATTTACTTCTGGTTTGAAAATTTTTGTTGGAGTTAAGTTTTGCGTAGGTTTTATTTGATCACTTATATACTCATTCTTGACTTTTAAATATATCGCATGTAGATCGTCTCCTTTACTATCTTTTATATACTTACTTGTTCTTGCATTTTTCACCTTAATATAGAATTTTTCTTCTTTATCAAGATGCTTCACTTTTCCCATCCATGCACTAGTATTTCCTATCTTTAAAAAAGTTTCTCCTTCTGTTACTCTTACATCTGTATATACATGAATCAATGTGTCTTTCAAAAAAGCTTTATTATAGACTTCTACTATTAATGTATCTCCATTTAAGCCTTCCGTGTCAAACCATAGATATACAATATCTCCGTACGCTATAGGTTTTCCGTTTTTAATATCTGCACCATCTCTTTCTTTTCGCCAATCACTACTCACTATTAAAGGTTTAGATACTCCATTAACCCACATTCCTGCTTGGTTTTTAAAATCTCTATCTCCTGAACGACTTGCCTCAATATAAAATGCATATCTACCGCAATATTTTTTTTCTATCTTAAATTGATACCCTTTATGTTTATTTTTATATAAAATTGTCTTACGATCTTGAGATTGTCGTATCCAATATACAGGCTCTTTTTTTTCTGCTTCAGTTGTATTAGGTAACCATTCATTAACTTCAAACACCCCCCATTTTTCTGCTTCTAAAGTTGCTTGCCTAGTTTTTATCTCTGTAGTAGTTCCTTCTACAGTCATTGATATTTTTTTTACTCCTTTAGCCATAACTCTATATTCCTTTTTCTATTACTCCATTAGCACTATGAGATTGATTAATTGTCGAGACATTTACCATCGGATTCAACTGTCCTTGTATATCTTTATTGGCATTGTCTATATTTTGCTGACTAGGTGCTGCTACTTGTCCATGATCAGTAATTGTAATACATGGTGCGCCAGCAATAGCACAAGTTGCAGTACTATCTTCTTGTATTATATTCCCACCATTTTTTAATTGTACATTTTTATAGAATCCTTTCCACTCAATAATTGCTGGTTGGCATGGTTTATATCCTCCTGGAATAGGTTGAAGTTTACAAGGACCAAAAGTTTTAGCTTGTAATGGTTGCCCGATATCCATTGTTGTCAAAACAGGTTTTTCTGCTCCATTTTTATCATTAACAAATTCAAATTTATGAGAAATCACTTGTAATGTATCTGGTGCATTACCATATTTACATTCGCACATTCCTCCTTGTACAACAACATGTTTTTCGCTCATATCTTTAATTTATTAACTTTTAAACTTCTGTGAAGATCGATTTCCAAATAGATTTTTCTTCAGAAAGTTTAGGATCTGTAATTATATCTAAATGTCTTTTTTCTTCTTCTAATTGCTTATTTTCTATCTCTGAAATTGAAATACTAATTCTTTTGGGAATTGTCAATTTCAATTCAATTTCAAGATAATACCCTTGTATTTTATGATCTGTAGTATTTAATAAATGATTTGACCAATAACTCCCGATAACCTCAGCTTTTTGATCACTCAAGTTTGTATAAGTTCCATGCTCTATATCATAGATATTTCTAAAATCTATACTCTTACCTTTACTT
The DNA here is from genome assembly GCA_947498595.1 of uncultured Aquimarina sp. Taxonomy (GTDB): domain Bacteria; phylum Bacteroidota; class Bacteroidia; order Flavobacteriales; family Flavobacteriaceae; genus Aquimarina. Next base: position 75,578 of record CANMKX010000015.1, on the reverse strand, counting down.
TCTATTTTTATAGTATCGTTTATATGATATCTATGCAGGCTTTTGGTTACTTCGAATGAAACATTTTCTATTGTTGGTATCACAGGAAACTCGCAGTGATCTACTATTTGAAAGTTATTTTGATAGCATAAATAAATATCAGTAAAGTATGCTGCATATAACCAATCTTTCTGTATATAATGATTTAATAATTTTAAATCCATTAATACATTTTCATATTCAATTATATAATTTTGAGCAACTTCGCCTGTATAATAGTGAAGTAATTTTGGCTTTTCTATTTCCCACCGTTTTAATAATTCTTCATGATTTTGAATTGTTTTAAACCTATTATTTTCATCAACATGAAGTATCAAAGGGTATAATATATCTGTACACTTGATTGCTAGTTCGTCTATAATAAATTCGGGTTCTTTATCATTTATATATGTTTTACTTATTTTATCTACAGAAATATATTGGTTTCCTTTTTTCGTTATTGGGTAATACTTAAATTCTATTTCATATTTTATATTTTGCTCTCCTTCTGGAGTTATAATACGTTTTAATATTCCATAAGATTTATATCCAACATAAGATTTATTAAATAATTTATTCTTGTTTCCTAAATGTACCTTCTGTTCTCTTCCTTTTCCTAACCATACTAGTTCTCCTTCTTTAATCGTAAATCCTTTAGGCGGAATTATTATTTCATTACTATTAAAATCTCCTGTTATTAATATTCTTTGTTTAAGGTTAGCATGTTTGTTATGATAATTTTTTAGCTCTTCTTTGTCTAAATTGTATTTTTTAGCAATAGAATCTAAGGTTTCATTCTCTTGTATTATATGTACTCTATATTGATAACTCAAGGATTGGGGTTGTTTTATTAAAAAAGTTTACTCTTATTCTCTTTCATTTATCCAAATTTCACATCAGCATCACCTGTATTGATTACTTTTTTATTACTACTAAGAATTAGATTCTTACTTGTTGCTTTTGTACTTATTTTATCTGCTGTCTTTATAATTTTACCTCCTGCAATTAATTGATATTTATTAGTTACAGTTACTTTATGCGTTTTTGCGTATCTCGTTATTGCCATCTCAAAAAAGTTTACTTTTTTCTGCACTATTTATTTCAACTGTCTTTGCGCTTTGCAATGTCATATTCTCTTTCATACTAAACACACTTATCTCTTCTGCAATCTCATCTGCAGTAGCAGATTGTCTTATAAATTCTTCTTCTATTAAATCTTTTCGATTATCTGTTGTTTCCGTTAGGTTTCCAGCAGCATTCAGCATCATATCATTTCCTGCTACAATTGAAGTGTTTTTACTAGCACTAGTATCTAGGTTTTCGCCAGCACTTATGGCTATATTCTTTCCTGCAGAAATATTAATATTTTCTCCTGCACTAATTTTTATATCTTTTAATGCATTGATTGTTATTGTTTCACCAGCTGTATCAATGATTAAATTATTTCCTTTTTTATCTGTAATTGTAATACTTTCGCTATTATTAGTATCATTAAACTCTATAATATGCCCTCCTTTGGTTATAATTGATTTATAGTTGTTTTTTAATTTACCACCTGCACCTGTACTTCCATTAAAAAGACTTCCCATTATAAACGGGCGATTTGGGTCATTATACCTAAACCCAATCATTACTTGATCTCCTACTTCTGGAATAAAAACACTTCCTCTATTTTGGCTATGATACTGACTACTACCTGCATCAGGTGTCATCACACGTATCCAAGATGTTCTCATTTCATCTGTTTGCCATAAAAAACGTACTTGAACTCTTCCTATTTGTTTTGGATCCTCATTAGATAGTACATATCCTATTTGCGAAGTTGCAACAGGTAATGATACTATGGGCTCTGGCAAAACTTCAATTCCTGATGGAATTGCTTTAAATCTATTTTCGTATTCGCTAACTCCTGTTGCTGTATGCGTTATTTCTGTGATTATATATTCACCATATCCTTTTACATCAAAATTTCTATTGGTGTATCTTGCCGAATTTACTTTTATAACACTACCTATAGATAATCCTTGTTTGGTACTCTTTCCGCTAAGCACATTACTATCGGCACTTTGACTTGCTTGTTTGTTTTTTAATAAAATATCTATTTCACTTTTATCATTAACACGTGCAGATGTACGTTCATTAGACGATGTTGTAAAAATATCTCTTGAAGCTTCAAAAGCATAAGCTCCTAGTTCATTTTGTCCAGAAATAATATTTGTAGTAGCTCCTTGATTTGCTGTGTCATTAGTCGCATTGTACGAAAAATACTGATATTGATTTGGTTTTGCAGAAATAGCAATATCTATTTCTTCCATATCCATCCCATATTCTATTTCTATAGGTCTATCTAATGTTGGTTTTCCAAAAATGAGTTGAATTCCATCATAATAAAACCATTCATGATACTGCTTTGCTAATCGTTTTAAAAAAGTGAAATGACTTTCTTCATATTGGGATTGATATTCTATAATACCCGAATATACTGGTGCCACTACTGCATCAACTGCTACTGTTTTTATAGTATCCTTAACTATATTAGTTAAGTTTTTATTAATCCATGATTTTAAATGTTTTCCACCTTCTAATAGAATTGTCTTTGAATATCCCGTGATAGATAATTTACCATTATAACCATGCCCATGTTTCACTCTAATATCAGTTATAACTCCTAAAAACTCGCGATCATTAAAATTAATTACAATTGAAGATCCTAACCATTTTTTTGATTTATCAAGAGTATGTCCTCCTAATGTTTCTATGGCATCATAATCTATAATTACTTCAAAAGAATGATGATCGTTTATTGTTTGTGAAAGAGTTACTTTTTCAAAATTAAAAAGAAATTCTCCATCAATACTAATAATTGTTTTGGGAGCTATCATGGTGTTTTATTTGTTAAGCAGTATTGTTTTTATTTCTGTGATAATTGTATTTATAAAATCAAAGGAGAACAATATTGCTCTCCTTTGATTTTATAAAGTGTTATGCTACTGGCCAACGGTTGTCGATAGCTGCATTACCTATAGTCATTTCTTCTGCTGATACAGTAAAACGAATTCTCATAGGCACATCGTTGTTTACATCAAGAATCTCTTTGTAATATACGATATACGCATTTTTAAATTCGATTTCTTTCATCTTAGCATCTTCATCTGTTTTTTTGTAAGTAATTTTACCTTCAACAGACTTAAATTGACTATTTAACATTGCTTCAATTACAGATGTATCCTCAGTAGATTCGATCTCTGCAGTTACTCTTCCTCCAAATACTCCTGAAGCTACTTTTCCTTTTTTATCAGTATCTCTACTAAATACGTACTCAGAAAATAGTACGTCAAATTCTTTTCCTCCAAGTTCTAGAGAAGCTCTAAATGATCCCATAAGGCTTGATTTTTTATTATTTTATGATTTAATTGATTTAATTCTTTTTCATTTTCTTGACTAGTATTAAAAAATCAAAAAGAGTACTACACAACAACAGCATAAAACTTCTTCACTATAAAATAAACGTGTGAACAATAATTGAGAGATTTCTCAATTATAAAGGCATAAGGAATATGCATCTTTTGCATACTTATGACAGTTTATTTTATAAGAAAAAAGAAGATTCTAAATTGTCATTTCTTAGGTTAAATGTATTACATTTTACTGTAACTACAAGTACATAAACAAAAGATTTTTAAGGTTTTACAAAAGTTTGCGGTATCACCATAACTACCTTACGGTAAACCTATCAAATGATTGTTATTTATCTAAATTAAGATTATTCTCTCATTTAATCCTCAGTACTTTCAATATAATTCTACCTTTGTTTTTTATCTAAAATCACAATATTAGTTTATAGTACATGGCATCTAATTCTAATTTATTATTACAATCATCAATCACCGAGGGGAATCAAAAAATTCAAGCATTAATTACGCAATATAAAACACGGATACAAGAACAAGGGCTTGGTTCAGAAATTTATAAATGGAAACTTTTAGATCGTTACATCAATAAACCCGATCCTAATGCTTATAATTTTACAGAAGATCTTAATGCTATTGATTATAAAAATTTAATTTATCATGGAGCCAAACAAGTAATTAAGCATTTAACCAAAGAACGTGCTTATGATTACAAACAACAGTTTCAATTTTTGTTTGATGAATCATACCCACTTTCAGAACGTATTAAAACCTTTGATCAAGAAACTCTCAAAATATATAGAGAATTAGAGCCTGATAAAAAGCTCTCGCACCATCATGATGAAAGAACCATTGCTACATTTCTTACTTTTTTCAATCCAGAGAAATATACTTTTTATAAAAGTACACTCTATAGTAAACTTTGTAAGTTAGCTAATATAGCAACCAAGTCTAAAGGAGAGAAATACGTTCATTATTTAGAATTAATAGATCAGTTGATACATTTTTATATCAACAAAGACTCAGAACTTTTAGATATTGTTACTTCTTTATTACCTGAAGATGCGTACTCTGACGTACATCATAATATATTAGCTCAAGACATTCTTTTTATAACATTAGAAAAACAAGAAGATTCTAGTAGACCCTATGATAGTTCGCACGAAAATTCTATAGTTAATGAGGATGATCAAACTCTTTATAAAACCTCGCATTCTCTCAATCAAATTTTATATGGCCCTCCTGGAACTGGTAAAACGTATCATACTATTAATAAAGCATTGTCTATTATTGAAAATATCGATGAACACACTTTATCACTACAGTCTAGAAAAGAATTAAAAAAACGCTTCGATTCTTATATACAAGAAGGGCAAATTTCTTTTTCAACTTTTCATCAAAGTATGAGTTACGAAGATTTTATTGAAGGAATAAAACCTGAGGTAAATGATACTGGAGAAGTGATTTATCAAATAAAGAAAGGTATCTTTAAATCAATATGTGAACGAGCAGAATCTAAAGAATCTAATAGTATTGATAAAACATTAGAAGTTTTCATCAAAGATCTTGAGAATAACGGAAGTCAAGAGCTACAGACTCATACAGGTAAAAAATTCATTACTGATTATAACGGAGGTTCCACTTTTAGGATTACTCCTAAAGAATCTACAGCAAATAATCCACAATACCCAGCTGCTATTGAATACATCAAAAAACTTTATTTAGGAAAAGATACAACAGGAATGTACAATCCTTCCTATGTGAAAGGTATTTTGCGTCATTTGATAAATCACTATAATCTAGTTCAAGACAATACCACCAAAGATTATACAACTGCCAAGAAATATGTTTTAATTATTGATGAGATCAACAGAGGTAACATCTCTCAGATATTTGGCGAATTGATTACGTTAATTGAACATGATAAACGAGCTGGAAATCCTGAGGCTATTTCGGTTACGCTTCCTTATTCTAAAGAAAAATTTTCGGTTCCTAAAAACTTACACATCATAGGTACTATGAATACTGCAGATCGATCTGTAGAAGCTTTGGATACTGCATTACGTAGACGTTTTTCTTTTGTAGAAATGATGCCAGATATTGATGTACTCCAAAAGAATATAGAAAACATTAGTGCTAGCTTATTCTTTAAAAAAGAACAAACTCTTGTAGATGTACTTACCATTATCAACCAACGTATTCAAGTTCTATTAGATAGAGATCATACTATAGGTCACTCTTATTTTTTAAATATACATACCGCAGAAGAATTAGCAGCTACTTTCACAAACAATATCCTTCCGTTATTACAAGAATATTTCTATAATGATTATGGTAAAATTGGATTGATTCTAGGAAATGGTTTTATAGAAAAAAAGGTCATTAAAACTCAATTTAATTTTGACTATGACGGGAAAGATGATTTTGAAAACATCAATTTTCAAATCAAGCAATTAACTTCAGAAAATATCATTGAAGCTATAAATCAATTGCTACCTTAATTCTTATTCTACATTGAAAAGCATACAAAAATACGAGCACGAACGATTACTTATTAATGAACAAGGTTTCACCTACGCTCATTGGCAAGCTTTTGTAAAACTCAACACTCTACATCAAGGTAAATACTTTGATATCTTACACAATGGTTTAAAATTCAAACAATATGTAGGAGTTATTCAAGTAGATGATATTTTAATCGAGATTCATCCCAAAGCAGATAAAAACGATACGCAAGCAAAATGGCAAAATGTTTTGATTCCTATGCTAAAAGCTTGCAATCGTATCAAAATAAACACAAATGGTTTTGCGCAAGTAGCTAAACAAAACCTTAATTTATTAGATCTTTATTTTGAACGATATCTCAATCAAATAGAACTCTTAATTCAAAAAGGTTTTATTAAAAAATATCGAAAGCAAACCACCAATACCAAAGCTTTAAAAGGAAAATTAGAATTTGCTCAAAATCTACATCGCAACTTGGTACATAAAGAACGTTTTTATACAACGCATCAAGTTTATGACACTAATCATTTACTACATCAAATTTTATATCAAGCGATTACAGTTGTTAAGCGATATACGCACGGTACGAGATTGCATACACTTACTCATAGGGTTGCTATTTCATTTCCAGAAATTTATGCTACTTCAAAAATCAACACTCATGCTTTTGATAGCATCCGATTTGATCGTAAGACAGCTCCCTATCAAGAAGCTTTTGAATTAGCTAAACTAATTTTACGTAACCACTCTCCTAATATAAAAGTAGGTCAAGAAAAAATGTTCTCATTACTTTTTGACATGAACCAATTATGGGAAGAATTCATTTATATACAATTAAAAAGAAATACTGTACTACAACAATCTCAATACAGTATTCATAAACAATCATCTAAAAAATTCTGGCTTTCGCAACGTGTCGCTCCAGATATCATTATAACCAACAATCAAACTAAAGAAACATACATTATAGATACCAAATGGAAAATACCTATAAACAACAAAGCTTCTATACATGATTTACGTCAAATGTACAGTTACGCTCGTTTATGGAATGCACATAAAGTAATATTGCTCTACCCCGGTGTTTCTGATAAAAACCAATTTCATCCATTTCACACTCAAGACGACAATACTCATTACTGCAAATTATGCTATGTATCAGTTTTGGATAAAAACAATCTTCTAGATTCGACTATAGCAACTCAAATTCTACATCAATTAGAATTTAGTTAACCATTACTTATCTCATTTTTAAGAAGTATATTTTTCCTATTTTCGTCTTCCAATATATTATATCGTGGCTACAACATCACAAAATATTTTCTTAACCAAAAAAGAAAAGCTTACATGCGCTAATTGTAAACGTCCAATACGTAAAGGGCATCCATATGTTGCCGAAAGTGAAAATCATAAAGGAATTTGTTTTTATTGTTCTCCATTTACCAATTATACATTATTAGCTCCAGGGAATGCGGCAATGACGAGAAGGTCAAAAAAACATTCTACGCTTTGTGCTGTTTTATGGGAGTGGAATGCTCGTAGAAAACGTTTTCAACGAAAAGGGCAATTTGTAGAAGATCAAGCTATTGAAAAAGCTCGTTTTGAATGTGAACAAGATCAAGCTATCCGTGCCGAAAAAAATAGAAAAGCGGCTATTATTCGTGAACAAAAAGATAAAGAATATATTGTTTTATTTGCTTATGCAATTCGGCATCGTTATCCCTTTTGTCCAGAAAAAAGAGAATTTGAAATTGCATTACACGCATGTGAAAAATACAGTGGTCGTGTAGGTCGTACTGCGGACGCTAAAGAATTTGATGCTAAAATGATTGATCTAGCTGTCGAAGCACATATCAGACATATAGAAACGGACTATGACAATCAATTTGGAAAAGGGAAAAGGAAAAAAGAAATACGATCTGATGTTAAAAGTGATATTGTACGTGTTATGAGGCAATGGAAAGGTTGATTATTCTATATTACTTTTTATTTTTCTTTAAATTAAAACATTTCTAAGGAAACTTAATCTATTTCATTTTCAACTTCTTCTTATTTTTTAATTAATGTTATGTATAATTGATTAAAATTATCCATTGATTTTTCTAATTTTACATCATAATCATTATTTATGGCAAAAGCAGGTAAACAAAAAAATACGCGAAATAAAGCCAAGCATACCAAACTAATGAATCAAAAGAAAAACAAGCTCCGTAAAGAAAAAGAAGACAGAGCTACTCGATTAAAAGCATTAGTTCAGAAAATGCATGAACAGCAAAAAACTAACAAAGATGACTAATTGCTACTGTGGTCGTACCAATACTTATACTAATTGTTGTGCTCCTATTCATACCGATATTCATAAAGTAATTACTGCTGAAGATTTAATGCGCTCTCGCTATAGTGCATTTGTTAAAGCAAACGGAAATTATCTTATGATTAGTCATCATAGTAGTACACGCCCAACTCATGAAAAAAAAGAAATCGTTAGATGGGCAAAAGCTGTACAATGGGTAAAATTAGAAGTACTTCATACGACTAAAGGACAAGTCGATGACACCGAAGGAACAGTAGAGTTTAAAGCTTTTTTCTTTGAGAAAGGACAATTACAAATTATACATGAAAATTCTAAATTCATCAAAGAAAATAATCATTGGGTATATCTTGGTGAAGCATAAATTTACTTTTTCTTAATTACTACATATTATGATTTACGCATTTGACACTTATTATTTTGACAACAAAGCTAAAACAGTTTGTTTAGGTTTTAATGATTGGTTAGATGAAAATCCGACTATTGAACTTGACGAAACTCTAGAAGGAATTAGTGACTATGAGAGCGGAGCTTTTTATAAAAGAGAACTCCCTTGTATAATTAGCATCTTAAAAAAGGTAACTCTTCAAGAAAATGATATTTTAATTGTTGATGGTTATGTTCTATTAGATGATAATGGTAAGTTAGGACTTGGTGGTTATTTATTTAATGAGTTTAACAAACGTTATGCAGTTATAGGGGTTGCAAAAAATAATTTTACGGCCATCGATCAACTAAAAAAAGCGGTCTATCGTGGCGAAAGCAAAAAGGCTTTATATATTACCGCACTTGGTATGGAACTATCTTCTGCTGCGCAACATATTCAATCCATGAAAGGAATGTATCGTATGCCTACTTTATTAAAATTGTTAGATTCTTTAAGTCGTGTATAGTTTAATATTAAAATAACTTGAGTCCAAGGGATCTGATGTTCTATTATGTTTCAACCCATAACAAACGCTCTCGAACTCAAGTAACAATGTAAGTTTTTATTTTTCAAGTTCTTGTGTTCTTTTTGATAAAAACACTATACCTTTTCGATAACAGCTTTGAGTTCTGGTATCAACCAATCGAAATCTAATATACGATTTTTAAGTGGAATATACTCAAATGGTGGCCCCATCACCTGAGTCGAGTTTTTCGAAATCTGTATATTTAATAGCTCGTCTGCTATATATTTCATTTGATACATCATCCCTACAGCTTTACTCATTAAAGTTGGTTCTCCATTAAATGTTAAGTGTAATAATCTCAAGAAGTGTGAATATAATTGATTGAATTCATCTCCTTTAATACGTGCTGGACTTCCTTCTGGATATGCGATTGCTTTAGGATTTGGAACCATATCTTTTACAGCATCCCAGCGTATCTTAACATTAGCTCCTGATGGCGGTTTATTAGGTGTATCTCCTTCTTTATATTTTTTTTCTAAATAAATTTCATTAAATCTAAAATAATGAGCGACTTCTTGTTCTTCTCCAAAATACAATTCGTCTCCATCATAAATAGAATCGGGAACACCTTCTCCTTGATCTACAATTATATCTATAGCTAATAATGCTGTTTCTAGATTATGTACAACAATAATTTCGCCTCCTGCTCCATAATAAGCCTCGGGATGTATTTGGTTTGCTAGATCTCCATTAAAAATAATTGCTTCACCGTGTTCATTTACTAATCCTACTAGCTGTTCTTTTACTACTTCATAGAACTCTCCTATTGTCTTTTTAGATATATCAATTTCATGAGGTAATTGTTTTTTCCCTTCTCCTTTCAGATTTAATTTGATTTCATCTGGTTTTTCTATTTCAAGAAAGGTTTCTATTGCTGCTTTTGAGAATTTCGCTAAATTTACATCAAAATCCCTTCCATCAAAGTTTAGTCGAGTAGGATATTCTGGTATAAATTTAGGTTGATCAATATAAGGGCTTCCTCCTAATGCATTTAATACATTACAAGCCAAAGTCATATGCAACATTTCTTCCATCACTACGCTTCTAATTACCTGATATGCAAAAGGATTTGTATCTTGATTAATCGTAAACATTGCTGCCAAATATGGAGGTATTGTAGAATGTTCTAATTCGATTGCTGTTTGTAAATTTTTAAACAAGCGTTTTTTACAGATATCTAACATCTTCTTTTTCTTTTAATTGATTCATTTCTTTTAAATCTTCATTAATTGTTTCTGCTGCCCAGAATGATAAAGCTGCAACTGTAAGCGTTGGGTTTGATGTTCCCATAGTAGGCATATTACCACATCCGACTAAAAACAAATTTTTATGTTCATGGCATCGTTGATTTTTATCTACTACAGAATTTTCAGCATTTGTTCCCATAATATGTGTTCCTGCAAGATGTCCTGCACCTTGCCACCACAAACTTTCATTTTTATACTCTATATATCCTCCATTTTCAGGTTTATATTTTGTTTTATTTTCTCCTCCTATAGTTTCAAAAAATTGTTCTGTAAAAGCTTTTGCTGCAAGCATTCCTTCTTTTTCGTGATCTGTAATATTGTAATTAATAATCGGGCGATAGTTTCCTAATTCATCTCTATAACGATCATCGATAGTTACACTATTATTCGCTAAAGCTTGTTGTTCTATCAGGAAACCTAATCTAAATTCTTTTTGTACTTGGGTTAGCAAATACTTCCTCAATTGGTCTCCATATAAATTCTTATCCAAAGCATCAGACAATTCTGATATTGGCGAACCTGTAGGCCAATTCCATCCCCAATTTCCTATTTCAATTCTAAAAGCAGATCGTTTTTTTCTAAATTCTCCATCTCTTAAACTAGGAATTCCTGAGGTTGATCCAGGTCCTCTAAAAGCTCCTATAGGTTTATGTGCTAATCCCCAACTAAGTAATACTGGATGGTCCATTAAATTTTGTCCTATATTCTTATTCTTAAATCCTGAAGCTAGCATTAGCTTTGCATTTTCTACTGCATGTGCTGCTAAAACATAACGCTTAGCTGTAATTACTTTTTCTATGTATTCACAATTACCGGATACTTTTTTTAAATCTTCAAATTGTTTATATTTTTTATAACGAATTCCAGTAATATCTCCTGTAATTTCATCGTATAAAATTTCTGATGCTACACTTTGTTCTTGTATAACAACTCCTTTTTTCACTGCTTTATGCAATGTTTTTAATGCATTATATTTTGCTTGTACAGGACAAATCGGTACACAGGAAGAGTTTCCTTCACAACGTTGTCCTAAATCGGGATTACCAACAGCTCCAACAGGTTCGTATCCTTTTCCATTATCATAAGCTGGATTAGGAGTACTATTACGTCCTTGAGGTGTACTAACTACTTCGTATTTATATGTTTTATCTTTATAAATAAACGAAGCATTTTTTGTCAACTTTGTTAATGTTTTGTCTAGAAAACTTTGTGGAACTTTTTTCATAGGAAACACATATTCTTTATCAAATTCAATCCCTAAAAAATTTTGTTCTTCAACATCTGCAGCTACTCCTATTTCACGTTCTGCCATGCGATAATATGGCATAAGGTCATAATAACTTATAGGCCAGTTTTTTCCAGAATTGTATAAATCTTTTTCTTTAAAATCACTTGGTAACATACGTAAACAGGTTCCTAGCCAATGTAATGTGGTTCCTCCCAATGCTCGTGTATATGTACTTTGAAATGGTGCTGGTCCATTCTGTTTAAAATATCCTTTTGAATTAAACTGTTGAATTCCATCCTTTATCCCTTCTACATCTGTAACTAATGGTTGCGGTGCATCTCTATTTTGTGGATATGGTGAGTTTGGAATTTTAATCATATTAGTATAATAATGATGTAAATATTCTCTATAACTCTCATAATTGAAGCTTTTTTTTCTACCAGCTTCTAATATCAATACTTTATGCCCTTTATCTGCTAATTGATTGGCAACAATTGCTCCTGTGATACCTGCTCCCACAATTATCACATCATACTCTTTTTTATCTGACATACATTTTATTTTAAAGTGGATGAAAAAGTTAATGGAGGAAATGACCAAGTATCAAATCCGGGTTGTTTTGCTCCCATTGGGTGCGCACCGATAGCTTTCCAAATAAATCCTTCAATATATGCTGCTGAAGATATGATATAAGGGTTTGCTCCATTCCATTGACCTGTATACCACAAATAAATTATGAGTTTAATTTGATCACTATACTTTTTGTCATGTAATACTTCTTCTATTCCTACAGAGTTTATGGTAGCTTTTTTTACATGATCATTGTTTTTAAGCACTCGATCTAGATCATATCGTGATAACGTTATGAGTAATTGTTTTGTCCAGACTTCGCCTAATTCCTTTTTTATTACATCCAAGTATGTTTTTGCCATACCAGTACCTTCTATATCTGCTACAGTAAACCCTGTTATTATAGCAGATAATTTTTTGAAGAGCATCAACCCTTCATGATTTTTGTGTGCTGTCATTTGTTATTATATTTAGGAGTTTTTAATATACTTTCCAAAGAATTTCCCTCTCACTCTTTTCTGTTTACCCCTTTTCAATAAATATCAAATGTTCTATTGTAAATTTCTGAATTTCATTTTCTATATATATCAGTATAAACCCCTGTTTTATAGAATAAAAAAAGCAGTTATAAATTTTATAACTGCTTTTCTCTATAAGGTTTTTATATCATTATATCTTCTAATGGTACTTCTTCTTGACTTCCCCAGCCTAAGTAATAATTATCCTTCACCCATGCTAATCTTTCTAAATTATATCGATGTAGCATTACCTTTTCGGCCTCACAAAAAGCTCCTTCAACCCATCCTTGTTGGTCTGAGTATGCTTCTCCAACGATATATATCGCTTCATCTGTTTGAGGTTGTCTTATTACTTCCATTTTATCTCCTACTATAAATCCTGCTTTCCATGCATGATATCCTCCTCCATAAGGATCCTCGCTCCAATCTTTATATGCAGATGTATATGGTTCTGGAATATCAACCGTATCTCCATGCATTTCTCTCACTTGTTTCATTACCTCAGCTACCATTGATTTTGTTGCAGGCGGAATATCTCTTTGTAAGAAATCTTCTAATTGTTTTCTAAACCACGGTTTGGATTTTAATAATTTAGTAGGTACTGTTTCAAACGGTTCATCATTTTCCATTGCTTTCCAAAAAGAAACTGTGCGCATATCATTATAACTCGCCAAGAATAAAGAATGGCTATTTTCTGGATCTGTTCCAAAATAATAACATTGTCTCATTGGTAGATCTGTGATAGAATGCGGCGATTTTTCTGGCCACCATGGTTCTGCAAACCCTAATAATATTTTTAATGACGGTTCACTCATCACTGATTTTATATTATTGTATAAAGGTTTACTTGTTGAATTATACGGATCAAAAAAGAAATTATTTTGATCCAATAACTCTAAGGATCTCCTAGGCATAGCCAATATAATTTCGTCTGCATATACCGTCCATTGTTGACTCTGATTACGAACGCTATAATTACGTTTCACTCCTGTTTCTACATGTTCAAAAATAAGTTTGTATTTCTTTGTAGACTCTCCGTTAGTTACTTTTTCAAATGTTACTAGGGCATTATTAGGTCGTATAATTCCTCCATTTGCTAAAAACTTATGAGCTGTTACTTTTAAAACTTTATCAAATCCACCTTCAATTGTTTTATAACTTACGTCACTATCGGCAAAATCTCCTACCATATAAGGGAACGCCTCAGCTGCATTCCAATTAATTGTATTAGAATAATAGCCTCCACCATTTGCCAAAAACTCATAACATTCTTGAGAGCTTCTATCTTTTAATAAATTCCAAAATCCTATCTCATATACAAATTTTCCATTATAAGGGCCTATAAAATTATATTTAAGAGTTCTCTTCACGGTTCTCCATGTTGCTTGAGGATCTTCACTATTTTGTATTTCATCAATACTCCATCCATCCGCTTGTAATACCTCATCTATAATCTGATTAAAAATAGTATTCGCGCTTTTACCTCCAAACTCTGGTGCTACATCATATCTCGTTCTAAAAGATGGATTGATGTCTTTTGCTTGAAAACGTTGTTTTCTGAGATAAAATAATTGTTCATCATCATTAGATGGGTTGAATGGTATCGATTTTAGTAATCCTTCGGCTTCATAATTATCAATCATTCCATTAATAATTTCTTGATGCTCCATATAGCGCATTCCTCCTAATTCTCCAGTAACTTCCATTCCTGGCAATTCTATAGAGTCTAAACGTCCACATATGCGCTCACTTGCTTCAAATATTTGCACGTTTTTATCTATTTTATTTCCATTTTTATCAACTCCTGTTTTTAATCGATATCCTGAATATAATCCTGAAGCTCCTCCTCCAATTATAGCTACGTCTATTTCTAATCCATCTTCAGGTTGACTATTATATCCCGCATGTCCATTAGATAATATAGTACTAGATGGCATACTAGTTTTTGCGCTCTTTAAGAAAGGTACTTTGCTTTTATTGCGATGTATTGCATACTTATCAAAATCATAAATCCAATCGATCGTTAATTGATCTAAGAAATATTGGTCTTTTTCTGTAACTGTATTTGTAATCATTTTGGCTACCAAATCACCTATAGTTGGGATAAATTTACCTGCCCAACCGGCACTATATACAACTATATTTTCATGATTAGGAACTGTTGCTGGTAAGTAATCTAATAACAATTCTTTCAATGTTTTTGACAATGCTATCAAGCATGTAGATGGATATGATACTTCTTGAGACAATCCTGGCATATGCTCTTTTACCCATGCTGTGTTATATCCTAAGCTTGTTTCGCTTGGTACATTTGTGCGTTCTGTTGGATGGTCAATAATGCGATCTGGGATTGCTGGAGCGACCCTCACATATCCTGGATGTGCCCAGTCTACTTCGTTAAATCCATAAAATAAACTTGTGTTTGTATCTTCCTGAAAGACATACCATGTAGTGGATTTTTCTGCTAATTGAGGATCCTCAATTTTATAATATGCAGAAGACATTTCCCAAATATCTATTCCTACTTTTAATCCAAAGTTTGATACTAAATCATTTACATATGGCCCTGGTATGATTGCTAGTTTATCTGCTCTATAATAGCCTATATCTGCTTTTGTTTTACTATTCTTTACGTATACTCTTATCTCTCCATCTATTGATGAATCTATATGATATACTTCACTAAATTCTTGTAATGTTACGGTCTCTTGTTGCTTAAGTTCGTCTAATAAAAATTGTTGTGTTGCTTCTATATTAAGAATACCTCCATCTGGTTGAAAAAAACCTGAATATTCTTCTTTAATATTTGTAAAATTAAAGCGCTCCATAATTTCATTTCCATTGTCTAATGAGTCATACGGAATTCCTAATTCATCCATCACTTCAATCGCTTTCTTAATTCCTCCTTCTGAAGACGTTGCATTTGGATCTCCAAACCATAGAGCACCAACCTGATCTAGTAATTGCTCACCGGACTCATTATTATAAGCTTTCCACTGTTTTTCTGCACGTAGCGCTAGCTCCGCCATCGGAACTGTATCGTATTGTACTCTAAATTGTCGTGATTTTCCTGCTGAACTCACTTCTTGATTTATAAAAGAAAATTGTTCTAATACCAGAATTTTTTTAGAAGCATCTTCTTTATTGATATGATACGCCGAAGACAGCCCTATAGGTCCTCCTCCTATTACAATAACATTGAAATGATCAATTTCTGTGGTGTAATCCATATATATTAATTTTAGCATTTATTGGTTCCCATAAAATTATGAAAAACAACAAGTATTTCTTTTTAATCAACCATACAAAAAATACGGTAAAAACACTTATTTTCAATGCATTACACATAAAAACACTTGTTTCACATTGAAAATCCAATTTTTATATTTTAAAATTTCAATATCAATACATACTATTTATAGCAAATCGTCGTTTGTCAATTACATGCAGCTACTTTTTATCCTGAAGAAGATATAGAAAAAGTAGTTTAGATATTTTCACAAACCGTGTACTTCAGTAGTTATCTTTTAGAGATAGTTATTGGAGTTTTTTTTTGTTTTAAAATCAGTAAAAACTATTATTTTATGAAAAAAATACATTTGATTTTAGCCTTATTCATTATTTCTATGTTTTCTATCTCTTGTAGTAGTGATGATGATACCACAACTAATAACAAACAATTTGGTATTTTTAAAGTCTTGGACGATGCTACTACCGTAGAAATGGATGGAACTATTGGAAGCTCATCGCTAATTAATTTTAATAGACTTGAAGCTGCTTTTCCTTCTATCAACAAAATAAATATTAAAAATTGTGATGGCTCTTCTGACGATACTGTTAATTTGCAACTATCTGCCAAAGTGCATGAAAAAGGTATTAATATACATTTATTAGACAATGCTGAAATCGCATCTGGAGGAGTAGACTTTTTTATCGCTGGAGTAAACAGAACTCGAGGGAATAACACAAGAATCGGAGTACATTCTTGGTCTAACGGTACTAATGAAGCTACAGATTTTCCTGTAGGGCACGATAACCATTTACCATATATTAATTATTATGTGTCTGTTGGATTTACACAACAACAATCTGAAAATTTTTATTATTTCACTATCAATGCCGCAGCAGCTAATGCAATTCACTGGATGACTGATGCCGAAATCACTCAACACAATTTAATAACTCCTTGATATAATAGTAAAAAACAAGAAGAAGCTCTATAGATGAACTCCTTCTTGTTTTTTATTTATAGAATAATTATTTATTAAATGGTATTATTTCAAGAAACGTTTTAATTGTATCGCTAATAAATATCCTAATTTCCCATACGTTTCAGATACGCTATCCAATCCTTTAAATTTCTTTTTATCAATTTTGATTAGTAACTATTAATATCACCTAATGTATAGTAAGTTCTCCAAAAAAATACTCTTCAACTTAGATTATCACTTTTCTACTATCTTTGTTTTTTATTTTAATGAGTGCTTTTTCAAACTAAAAAAAGGAAATAACACCTAATTATCTATCATGAAAAAAGAGTGTTGTAATATCAATGAAGTAGTTCAAGAATTTTATAATTATTTAAAATCCTATATTTTAAATAAAGTTAATGATCCTACTCTAGCAGAAGACATCGTTCAAGAAGTAATGATCAAACTTATCGAATCTCATCGAAATTCAACAGAAATAAAGAATATTAAAGCTTGGCTTTTTCAAGTGAGTAGAAATACTATTTATGATTATTATAAAAAAAATAATTTGGTATTCAACTTGGACGAAGAGTGGGATTTAGAACAAGAATTTATTGCTGATTCTCCTAAAATTCTAATTTCGGATTATGTAATTCCTATGATTCGATTGCTCCCAGAAGATGACGCTATCCCACTTATGTTAAGTGACATAGACAATCTTCCTCAAAAAGAAATAGCTCTCCAATTAAATTTAGGTTTATCTGCTACCAAAATGCGTATCCAACGTGCACGAATTAAACTAAGAGCTTTATTTGTAGAATGCTGCCATCTAGAATATGATACGAATGGAACTTTTATTGGTTGCGTCATTAAAAATTCTTGCGAACCTCTTCAAGAAATCTCAAAAAAATTACATTCAAAATAACCTAACAATCAACACCTTACATTTAAAAAAAATATTATTAATAAAATAATCTTTTTTAAGTGTGTCTTTTCACCTCCTATTTCAGACTCCATAGTAACGTTTAATTATAAAAAACAATTATGATGAGTACAGAAATTAAAGTTTTACATGCATCGTGTTGCGGTAACAATTCTCCTATTAAAAAACATTTAGAAAAAGTAGCCACTAGATACAACATCGATATTGATGTAGAAGAGCTCTCAGATCTTAAAGAAACAATGGTTTACGGTACCACTACTTTTCCTTCGTTAGTCATTAACGGAAAGGTATACGATTATAAAAAATATACTACTGATGAGCTATTAGCTTCCATATTATAACACTATTATTTTTTATCCAATGGAAAAACTAACCCTCTTCTTATCAAAAATCGCTGATTATATTGTCTACGATTTATTTGGTTTGGCACAAACAGATCTATTGAGTAATGCGCTGCATTATTTTATTATTGGATTCACCGAAATTGTCTTTTTAGTCATTTTGGTTACCTATCTCATGGGAATCGTTACTAATTACCTCCCCATGGACAAAATCAGAGTCTATCTAGAAAAGCATAAAAAAACTGGAATAGGAAATGTCTTTGCATCATTATTAGGTGCTATTACTCCTTTTTGTTCTTGTTCTTCTATTCCTCTTTTTGTTGGAATGATGCAAGCTAGAATTCCTTTAGGAATAGCTTTATCTTTTTTAATCACTTCTCCTCTTGTTAATGAGATTGCTATCGCTATTTTTTGGGTTTCTTATGGTTGGAAAATTACGGTTATCTATACCCTTTCTGGGATTGTTCTAGGTATTGTTGGCGGAATTCTACTAGAAAGATTTGGAATGGCAGAATATGTCGCTGATTGGATCAAAGATTTAGGTGATAATAAAGCAGAAGTTATCAAAGATGAAAGATCTTTTATGCAACGTTTACCTGAGATAAATACAGAAGCTCTTATCACTTTAAAAAAGTTAATCCCATACATTTTTATAGGTCTAGCTATTGGATCGTTTATACATGGCTATGTACCTGAGTCGTTTTTTGAAACTTATATTTCAAAATCCAATCCATTGGCTGTTCCTATTGCGGTAATTTTAGCTATTCCGTTATATATAGATGCTGTTGGGGTATTGCCTATTATTGAATCTCTAGTGCATAAAGGAGTTCCTTTGGGAACCGCTATTGCTTTTATGATGGCTTCAATTGGTCTTTCTTTTCCAGAGGCATTATTATTAAAAAAAGTAATGAAAAAAAGATTAATCATTGCCTTTTTTACCACTATCGGATTAGGTATGATTATTTCTGGATTCTTCTTTAACCTTATTTTTTAAAATATAATTTATGAAATCATTACTATCATCCATCAGTGCTATTTTTGTAGCTATGGCTGCTTGTACTTGCTGCATCGCTCCATTTATGGCTTTGGCTGGTGTTCTAGGTGTCAGTGCTTCGCAATTACTCTGGCTTTCTAGTATTAAAAATTACTTGATCGCTTTTAGTTTACTAGCTATTGGTTATAATTTATATAGGGCATATTATCCCCAAAAAAGCAATTCGTGTTGTCCTACAGATCAATATGAAGCCTTATCTCAATTACATAAAAAAGAACGGAAAGTGATTGCAATATTTCAATCAAAACTCTTTTTGTGGGGAATTGCAATCCTTACCATCATAATCCTATTATTACCTTATATATTCAATTAAAATTATGAAATTACACTATATCGTTATTATCGCCTTATTCTCGCTATTTTTATTACTGTCTTGCGAAGGTAAAAGTCAAGAGAATAATAGTAATACGTCTGTTACTTCTACTAAAAAGGCACTATCAAATATCAAAACAACTTACACTCTAAAAGGTTTTAAAAAATCTTGTTGTACGGGAATTGTCAATTATTCTTTAAAAGAAGTTGATGGTTTTATCAAGTCAAAAGCAAACGTAAAGACTCATGAATTGACTGTTTGGTATGATGGTAATAAATGTTCTGAAACAGCTATCAAAAAGGCTATTAATAAAACACCCTATAAAATTATAAATTAATTTTTTTCTCTCAGTTAACAGTATTGAAAAAGAATCACAAAAGCAGGTATATTTTTAATGTACTTGCTTTGTGTTTTTTAATTATTCGCTAAAAATATTCCATAGTACCAATCAATATAATCATCGATTACATAAAAGAAAATATTTAAATGTTACTGTCTAAAGATTAACGCAATTGTTTATATAAAGAGAAACTTTTTTATTGTTTACGCTAATTTTTTGGAAAAAATATTAGCATTAAAAGAATACCATCATATTGTTATTGAAAATTTCTCAACATATATCCGAATAAGGTTAATAATCTACAATTAATTTATTAAAAAAACCTTTTATCCTTTTTTCCAAGCACTTAGTCTTACACAACAATCCAAAAATCATATTATTTTATTAACTTTAGTAATAGAAATACGCTATACCATTTCTATATATCCCCCACTAAGTAGAATTGCTACATAAATTCACATTGTATCTTTAATTTAAATTATCAAACTTAAATGGAAATAGAAAAAACGTTTACCGTAAGACCTACAAATTTCAAAAAACTATCATTATTCTTTTTAATTTCGACGCTATTTTTCATTGCATTAATAGCTTATGTTTTAATAACGTATGTAGCTATAGAAGATCATTCTACATTATCTTCTAGAATCGTTACTGTTTTATCATTTTCTGGTTTTTTATTATTTCTAGGAGGTGTTTTTACTACGATACTTAGTATCAAAAACAACGAATTAAAAGATTATCAGTATTGGACTTCTATTATTGGTTTCATTATTCTAATGATAAGCATTGCTGTACTAATATTCTCCTAACATTTATCAATCTTTCACATAAAATTTCTCGTAGCCAACAATTATTCCGTAATTGTTGGCTTGTTTTTTAAAATTAAATAATCTTAAAATCAGTTTTTATAATGTCAAAGAGAAAGAAAATAATATTGGGCATTCTCTCCATTATAGGTCTTATTTATTTAATCCCTCAACAGTTACAAATGCCTGTTAAAGGTGCTAGTAAATCTGATTATAATTCTAGGTCTTTTTGGTTTTATCCTTGGGGGAAATCAGTGACTCATAAAGGGGTTGATATCTTTGCTAAAAAGGGAACTGAAATCAATTCAGCAACTCATGGTATTGTTTTATATGCTGGCCATATTAATCGTGGAGGCAAATCTGTAATCATTTTAGGTCCTAAATGGAGATTGCACTATTATGCGCACATGGACACGTTACAAACAACCGCATTATCATTTGTAAATCATACATCTAGTATTGGTACTGTTGGGACAAGTGGAAATGCTGTGGGTAAACAGCCACATCTTCATTATGCAATCATGACAATGATTCCGTATATTTGGAATATTGATTCTGAAAAACAAGGTTGGAAGAAAATGTTTTATTTAAATCCAATTGACTTTTTTTAAATTAAGATTCTTTATTACAAAAGCTATTTTTATTTTTTATAAAAACTCAAATGAACACATTAATTGACATTCTAAAAGGAACAATGTTTTAAGTAAAATACTTAAACATTGAAAAATGAAAAACAATAAGCGTTTCGAAAAAAAATTCGGAACAAATGAATTTGGTTTAATTGATTTTCCTAAAAAAATCTCTTCTATAAAGATTTCTAGAATTCAAAATCATCAGAAGATGGGAGGATGTTCTTTTTGTTTTCCTCATGGATACGAAACTATCAATGCTACTTCTTTAAAAAACACTAGATCTTGGAAAAAAAATAGAGCTCGACAGTGGAAAAATGATTAATTATAAATGCTAAGAATTATTGTGTATTTATAGAATTCTTAGCATTTCTTGTTTCAAAAAATTTTATAACTTTTAATATACGACACTTTAATGGAAACTTATTCATTCCTTAAAACTAATGACCCTTATGTATTAACTCCTAATGAATTAGTTTTAAAAAAATTAGATTTATTAGCTTTAAAAGATGGGGAGATTTTATTAGATCTTGGTGTTGGAGATGCTCGAAATTTAATAACTGCCTGTGGTATTGCTAATATTACTTGTGTAGGATACGATATTTTGCCTAAAGCCATTGCTACTGCCAATACTAATATTCAAGAAGCAAATCTTGCTGATCGTATAACAATTAAAAACCAAAGCTTGTATGATGCAGATCTATCTAGTGCCGATGCTCTCATTCTTTTTTTAACTCGAACAATGCTTGGTGCAGTTTCTTTAAAATTAGAACAAGAGTTAAAACCTGGTACACGTATAGTAACGCATCAATTTGATTTACCTGGATGGAATGCCATACAAGAAATAGAAGTAATGTTACAAGATGGTACTATGGAAACAATATATCTATATCAAAAACCTTAGCATAATCTTTATTTAAGAATAAATGTAATAAAGAATGAATTGGACTACTAGTATATCTTATTCCGTATTTTCTTAACTCACCTGGTCCTTTATCATATAATTCAAGAGGGAATTATGATCTGAATTATCTTATTTCGTAAAAATAATATTATAAGAATATAAAGATGCCCTCAAAAGTTAGGTGTTATTTGAAGGCACTTATATTTTATTTTGTTTTTACTTTTATATAAATGTAATTCTCAAATTTATTTACAGATTCATATTTAGTTTCATCCACTTTGACAAAAGAAGATGTATTATGTATAGTAATCCAATCTGATTTCTCGTTAATAAAAACAATCTCTATTAAATCATTTATATACCTATGTTTATCACACGGACATGGTGTTCTTGATGGATTAACCTTTTCTTTGTAATTTGGTTTTCCAAGTATCTTTTCGATTTCTGCTTTGGACTTACTTGTTAAATCATCAGCATTTATAACAAATTCTTTTGTTTTAGTTTTTTTATATGCTGCAAATTCTTTTGTCTTAATATAGGTTGATAAATCTGTATAATTTTTCTCGAATTCATTTTCGTCTATCAGTGTATTCAAGACAAACTTTTCAAATGCTATGGTAGCATTTTTTTTCGTAAAATCATTTCTCAAACTATCAGACCATACGGATTGTTTTTTCAATTCTTTTCTCTCAACTTTTTTAGACCCTTGATTTAAACATGAATTAAATACTAAAAGTCCTAATAGAGCTACGCTTAACAATATTTTTTTCTTCATAATACAAACAACTATATATAGTTTTAATAATCACAAAGAAAAAGAATCTCTTTCAACATTAATTACGTAAAACCATAATCAAACTGTTTTTTTATTTATTAAACGATTGTTTTATTTTTTATAGAGAATACTTGTTGCTAATAATATTATTTGGATGTTTTAAAGTCTACTAAATACGCTTTTAATGGAACATTTTTCAGATTTCTAAATCCACTCCCAATCGTTAATTGATAGTGCTTATTAGGTTTTAAATCTTCTATTTCGAATGTTATCGATTTTCCATCTTCAGAATATCCGATTACCTTTTTTATTCTTATCAAAGCTTCTTTACCTAGTGGTCCAAAATCAAAATTTCTAAATTCTTGATTCATCGATTCAGAAAACTCTATTGTTATACTATTTATTTTGACATCAACATTTTTATTAAAATTATCAAACGGTTTGATCCCTACAACTGTAGGTCTTCTTTTTTCGTAATCTTGATATAGTTTTTCTAAAGACATCGAAAAGAAATGGGTACCATCAACAAAATTCTCAATTTGAGTTTCATTTGTATAATCCAATTCGATCATCTCTTTTATTACTTCTTGTTTATTCTCGGCTTTATTATAATGTATTTCAGCAATTGAATATCCTATATAATAACCTAAATCTCTTGTATTAAATTCATTCTGAAAGTCACTCCATAGCCAATGATGGATATTGTTTCCAAAAAACATTTCTTCTTCAAATTTCTTTTTTACGTTATCATTTCGCTTTCCATAATTTATAGCTGGTGTTGCTGATGGAACATGCATTGCTGTTGTAGAAACAAATTCGGCAATTCCTTCTCGTAAAGAATAAGACAATAGATTATCTACTTGTTCATTTTGTTGCGTATGTACGTATTCATGGATATTTAATAAAACCAAATCATCTATTGGATTGCTATTAAAATATTTGCGCCTGCCAACGCTATTATTTCCTTTAAATTCTGAAGCAATTGTATTTTTATCAGCCATGGCTAACTCACTACCTATAAGCACCAAATTATCAACAGTAGTTCCATTTGTTCGCAACGCTCCTATAGTGAAATACATTTTTGCGGGCTTTAGCTCGGGATATATACCTCTCATTTTTTCTATTCCTTCATTTAATTCAGAAACATAATTTGTTGTTTTAAGAGTATTCTCTCGAATCGATGACCAAAATTCAGGATACTTATTGATCGCATTGATATAATCTTCCTGTGTATAATTTCTTGCTTCCATTATACTTTTTAACCCTAGTGTCCCTTTTTGAATATAAAGACTGTCTATATATTTATATTGTAAAATCGAATCTTGAGTGGTCGTAATTTTATCGTATGCATCCCAAAAATTATCAATATCTGTAGTTACGATATGTTGAGCTGAAGTATCCTTTTTTTTATCACACCCTAGAAGTGATACAATTAGTAGTAGAGGTAAAACTATGTTTTTCATTGATTAGTGTTTCCTCTAAAGATTCAAAAATTTCAATTTTGTTACAGTTAATCTTGTTCTATTTTATTGGGAGAAAATTAAATCTCAATTCATTTAAGATTAAAATCACATCTTCTTCACAAACATCTCTATATATTTTTTGAATAGTTTTATTTCTATCAACTACAAAGAGTAAATTATTCTTTATTTCGTTTTTTAGAATTTCAGCACCATAAATCTTTGCTATTTTTATATCCAGCCCTATTAATATATCAACATTGTAAGTATTTGCTAATTTTCCTAATTCATTATATATTATTTCTTCGTTCAATAATCCTCCCATCGGATACTTTTGTTTCTTAAAAAGAAGTAACAAATAATCTTTATTAAAACTATTTAAAGAAAAACGAGTACCTATATGCGTTCTTCCTGAAAATCCAGGTATTGTATCTTTAACTTTTAATGTCAATGTTTTACTTAGAGAAACCATCGACAAACACTTTTCTTTAATATATTTTTCTTCATTGCATGATACTAATGATAATGTCATTAAAAATATGATGAATATATTTTTCATTGATCTATTACGTTTATTGTTCCGATACTATAGATATTAATGATATACAGATTTAAACTATTTTTTTAATAACTCAATAATTTCAAATGCTCTTTTTTCCCATTTATCACTACCTTCTCTTTTAACAAGACAGTTTTTAGCTATTATATTTCCCTTTACAAATATGAGTAATTTTTCTCCACTTATTGGACCATTTGCTGTACCTCTTTTCAAATAATAAAATTTAGTCCTTAAAGATACTTTATAAGGTATATCATCCTCTATTTGGTTATCAATAACTTTCTTTTCTAATATATCATTAATATCTACCTCTTTAAAAATTACTCTTCCATTTATATTAGATTGTCTGTAAAATCTTTCTTTATTACTCTTTTCATAGCTATTTTGAGTATTAGAAAGATTACTTGTAAGTATGTTTTTAGAAAATTGATATGAAATATAAATCGTTATTAATTGTAATATCAATAACCATGAAATAAAAACTTGTAAAAATGTAAACATAGTTATTAGAATCAAGGCTGTATTTCTTGCTTTTCTACTATAAAAGGTAGCTATTTGTATAGTCACAAAAATTCCAATTTGATAAAGAAGTATACTCATTTCAATTATTGATTAGTTTATTTTTCATTGATAACAATACATCACTTAGTATCATATATTTAGCTATGATAAAGAACGCAATTAACTTTTATTACTCATTACGGAAATCCGTAGTCTATCAAAAAAACTATCAATTAAACTTTAAAATCATTGATTGGAAATTAATAGTATAGCAATTTTTAATTTTAGTTTACATTCGAACTAAAATCCTTCTTATTTTTGTACCAATAACCCCATTGATGAATAGTATAAAACGTATTAAAACCGAAGTCTACGATAAATGTGACTTTAAAATATCGCATCTCAAAACAGCAACAGAAAGTACCGAATATGAAGCTTGTTCTTTTACTCTTGATGAACGAAACATCATAAGTAGAAAAGCAAAAATAACACCTAAAAAAATTGGGCAATTTGTTACTTTTTGGAAACGAAATGATCAAGGAATTACCACTCCTTTCCATCAAATAGATCCTTTTGATTTCTACTTAGTAACTGTGATTTCTGAAACTAAGCTCGGACAATTTGTTTTTCCTAAATCTATTTTAGTACAAAAAGGCATTCTTTCAACAAATATTACAGAAGGAAAAAGAGGTTTTAGAGTATATCCAATTTGGGATACTCCTACTAGTAAGCAAGCTATAAAAACCCAACAATGGCAACTTGCTTATTTTTACGAAATCGAGAATAAAATCGATCTTAAAAGAGTGCATACATTGTATCGTCTCGAATAGTTTTCGTGTAACCTTCTTACATATAATTTTTAAACCTGTTTTTAAAACAAAGTAAATATCAATTTTACTTAACGTTTCACATATCCATTACCTAAATAAATATAAATCAAGCAACTGATTTCATCTTTATTTTATATATAATGGAAAGTAAAGTCTTTAGTATTCTTCTTCAATCGATTCTTTTATTTCAAATTCACCTGATTTTATATCAAAAAAATGCTGAAAAGCAAATACCGCATCTGTTTCTGGCTGAGATAACATGCCAAAAAACTCTATTTTATTGTCTTTAATCTCGTTAAACCAATATTTATCAAATACCGAAATATCTTGAAATTCTTGACCTGTATGCGTTTTAAAATTTTCTTTGAGGAGAATTGTGTCAATTAAAATTTCTGATTTCCTCTTAATTAGTAATTGATTTACAAAATCTCGGTATTTATGAACATTTCTTGTCTTATCAGTATCAAATTCATTAACGACAAAAGAATCTAATGGTTCTTGAAGAATCGTGATTTTTATACCTAGCTCACGTATTAATGTATCGCTTTTGATTATTTTTTTCTCTAATGGAAAGAACCGTTCTACAGTATCAATTATAGATTTTTTTTCATCAAACTTTTCATCTTGAGCTTGACTATTTTCTCTCTTTATATTCTTTCTAATTCGAAATCTAAACTTTCTGCTTTTTCTTTCATTCTAAACCAATCTTTTTCCGAAAAACTATTACTTTTTACAACAACTGGAATATCGTATTCATTAATAACTTTTTCTTTCATAGAATACTTTTCTTTTTCTAAATACAGTTCTGTTCCCTTAAGTAACATTAAAGGAAAGGCTTTTATTTTATTACATCCATTAATAATCAAAAAATCTACACTCTCATTAAACGATTTAAACGTTTGAGAAGGTAATCCATAAATTAAACTTACTTCATAACTTATCTTTCTTTTATTCAATTCTTTCATTACAGAAGCTATTTTTTCTGGTTGATTTTTCCTTTTAATTAAAATACTTTCATCTCTTTTAGCTGTTTGTAAACCAAATTCTAAATGAATATTTAATTTTTCACAAAGATTTAAAAACTCCTCTCCTTTGCTACCTGAAATTGTCTCAAACCTTACTTGAACACTAATTTCAGAAGTCAACCCTATAGAAACCATCTTTTTAAGAATCACCAAATAATCTTTTCCTGCATTAAAAATTGGATCTAAAATATTAATTTTCTTGACTTTTTTTTTCTTAAAAAAAACTAATTCTTCAAAAACTCGTAAATTATCTTTTGATAAGACTTTATTATTCGTTAAGTCTCTATGAGCACAAAATGTGCATTTATAAGGACAACCTCTTTTTGTTTCTATTCTAACTTTTGGTTGATTATTTTTAATTGGTATAACTTCAGTTATATAAGGAGATGGTATTTGACTAAAGTCAAGAGATGATTTAATCACTCCTGTTTTGTGTTTCCCTTTAAGAATTTCATAAATTGTTTGTTCACCATATCCATCTACGAATATATTACAATCTGGATATTCTATTATAGGGTTATTAGAATATGATATTTGATATCCTCCTAATATAAACTTACCTTTAAATAAATATTTATGGCGAAAAATATCCATCAATTCATTTAGATATTTTTCATTCCAAACATAAGCTGAAATTGCTATATACTCAAACAACTCCAAGTTCATATATTTAAATTCATTTGCGATATCTAAACTCGATGTATTCTTATCAAGTTGAAGCATATTAATAGTATGATGTTTAGCTTTAAAATTAATACCATATTCTTTTTTAGAATATAAATATGACATTATCGAACCAATAGCTAGCGAAGTTTTAGGTTCTCCTTCTCTTATAAAATCAAAAGAAATTATTAAAAGTTTTTTCAATAGTAGTAAGTATTATTAATAAGGCAATAAAATTATTAGTCATGAATTAAATCCGAATATTATCTAAAACAACATATATTATTGCAATATATCTTATCCATTAGCATTTAATGGTGGTACTTCTCCAAATTTTTCAAAATACTCATCCAATAATTCTCTTTCTTTTTTTTCAGGATTGACGTTTCCAACAAGTTCAATAAAAAGGTTTAGATATGGAAACTTCTTTTTCACTTGATCATTCTTATTATATCTTCTTCCACAAATATGAGATGAAGATTTCATATCGGGCTTAATTGTTTTTTTAAGTTCAATTACTCTATGAAGGTAACAATTCGTTTTTCCTATGTACAAAACTCCCTCTTTATCTACACCAAGAAATCGTTGTATAGAACGTATCTCTTTATCTTCTTTATAAAATAATTTATATATACCTCCTCCATTTTGAAAATCCTTATCTATTTTTCCCCATAAGTTCTCGTCAGACAAACGATATTCTTTTTTCATATAATTTGTTTTAAAATTATTCATCTAAATGCTTTTTTAATACATTACAACAAGAGTTTAGATATAAATCACATTCTAAATTTTTAAAATTCCATAATTTCATATTCTAAACCAATGGAATCTATACTATTCCTAACTAATTAGCATTTCTCTTGATTAACTATTCTATATATCCTTCAAATACTTTTCTTAATACAACCTTCCAATTCTCAGGTATATCTTTATATGTCACCCAATTTTTAGTATTTAGGTAAGCTTTATATGGTTTATCTTTTGAAGGTGCATCATAACCTAAATTATCTTCGATACACTCTTTAAGCATTATTCTTTTTTGTTCTGTTTGAATTGCTGTTAATATTCTTGGATTAACATCTTCTGCACGTTGAACTCCTTTGTCTCTATCATGAATTACAAAATAATCGTTAATCCCTAAGGCTTCAAAATATTTAATCAAAGGAGGAATTGTAGCCTTTCCTCTAGCTTTAATAAATTGAAAATCTGAATTTATTTTATTTCGAATTTGTGCTGGAAAAACATTAACTGATTTTCGAATTACAACATCTTCAGTATCACCTTCAATTATTACAATTTTCTTGGCAAAGAAAGCTCTTGCAAAATAATCATCAATTTTCACAAGCATTTTCACATAATGCCTTTCATCTTCCAATAAATCTTGAAATTTTTCAGTTATAGAAAAAGCTGTTGAACGGACAAATGTATTGTCACTAATGGATATATTATTGATTATTTGATTTTCATTTTCTCGAGATAAATCTATCATGAAGGGAGAATGAGAGGTACATATTATTTGATTGTCAGAACCTGCTAATTCGTAAATAGTATTTCGCATTTGATTTGCCGCATTCGGATGTAAAAACAACTCTGGTTCTTCAAAGCAAATCACTAAATTTCTTAAATCACCATCTCGTTCTTTTTTCCAATCTTCTCTAAATTTAAGTAACGAAAATGCAGTCGAACGAATCATACCTGTACCTTGATAAGATACATCAGTCATAATATTTGAACCTAATTTAATATCATATTTAGGTTTTAAAAAACTACTTGGATCTGATAAATTAACTCTAGCCTGAATTTCAGAGTCAGGAAAAATTGTTTTAATGGTAGTATTAACTTTTAGCATTAATTCGCCAAAGGTAGTCTCTTTATTTTCAGTGTCAATCTCTTTTTCTAATTCACCAAAATATTCTTTAACTTTTCCAAAATTTTCAGAACTTTCTACAACATCATCAAAAATAGTCGACATTACCTCTCCTAAGGCGGTTTTCTTATCACTATCTATTTCATTTGCCTTATGCTCTGCTGGGATTAATATAAACTTAGGAAGTTTTGATATTATATTTTGCGGTATTCCCCCTGGATTATTTATCCAATTAAATGTTTCTTTAAAATCCCAAGCTTGTAAAAACGTATCAAGTAAATTTTTATACTTAACAATTTTTAAATTTTGTGAAGTATCTATATCTACAAAATGTTCTTTAATTAAATTTTCATCAATTCCACTTGCTATTATAGAATCAATAGTTATTTTACTACCGTCAAATATTGTTGATTTTAATTCTTTATCTTGCTCCCAAATTTCATATTTAGGTTTACTTGAAGAAAATGTTTTTCTATATTTGATTTTTCTCTTTCCATTTTCTATAAAAACTCTACCTTTAAATCCGAGCCAATTGTCTGCATCTATTGATACATTACTAAAAGTTCCAGTAATAATTATTTCATTGCTAAAATTCTCAATGCAATCCGTTTTTGTATTTAGAATTTTAGAAAAATCTTCTGGTTTTGGGGTCTTTGCAGTCAAGAGTAATTCTATAGCTCTTAAAATTGAAGATTTACCTACATTGTTTTCTCCGATTAAAAAGGAAGCATCACCTAAAAAAATATTAAGGCAACTACATTTCCTAAATCCTTCAATCTTTATTTTTTCTAATTTCATCTGTCTTTTAATTTCTAAATAACAACTACAAAACCACTAATACAGCAATCTTATATTTTGTATATTATACTAGTTTATTGAACCACAAATAAAAATACTTACTTCCAATATTTCTTACGGGAATCCGTAAAACGATTAAAAAAAATTTCCTTATGAGACGCCCATTTTTTTGTAAAGAAAAAGCTGTTGCGCTATTTTTTATTACAAATACGCTTGCTTATGTAACCGTTTTTCCTAAACGCTGTCTAATAATAAAACAACATTCAAAAAAAGACTTTAGAATAAACATCTCAACTCCTTTTTTTTATTGTAAAACGCGTTTGACTTAATCCATCAAAAAACAATTATGGTTACAGAAACTACAACAGCAAATCTTCCTACATATAAAAGCTTTTTAATTGATCTTATACTTTATATAGCAGTGATGTTTTTGATTAGGGAAGTATATTTTCCATCTCTAGGGTTTCTTGCTAATGGATTATTTTGGTCTACTTCTACTTTATTAATTGCTATTTGGCGAATGAAAGTTCGCAAAGTAACTTGGAAAGAAATAGGTCTTCGCATGCCTAAAAATTTTCTTTCATCTATAGGAATATCTTTACTTATTTTTGTAGCTGTTATTGCTTCCATTATGGTTTTTGAAATTGTAAAAGATTTACTTCCTTTTACTATTGCCCCAGATACCTCATCGGCAAACGCAGCTTCAAAATTTGGAAACTTAAAAGACAACTGGCCTCTCTTTTTTTCAATCATGCCCATGGTCTTAATTGAATCTTTTCTTGAAGAAATTTTAGATAGAGGTTTTTTATTAAATTGGTTCGAACGCTTATTCTCTAATACTACCTTTGCGACTGTTATCGCAGTAGTATTACAGGCTCTTATTTTTGGTTTTAGACATTCTCACGACCTTTCTTCTAGGTCAATTACAACTGGATTAATTGGTTTGATTATGGGAATTGCATATGTTAAATTTGGTCGCAATTTATGGCCTTTGATTATCGCTCATTGTATCCTTAATACGTTCTCTATGATTGATAGAGTGTAAAATTAGATGCAGCACTATAAGCTTACAATTTCCTCTTTATCTTTGTATCGAATAAACTTTTATAATTACGAATCCATATTACAAAAAAGGATTATATTTCATTTTCGAAAATGTAAAAATCGGATAATGTACAATTGCTTATTAGTTAACAAAATATATGTCTATAGATACCATTCCTGATCGATATCTCCAGAGCTCTACGCAATTGCCTGAGCTTTTTGTATATGATTTTAAAATGACCGAAGATATTATTAAGACTAAAGTCAATTTAAACATGCATATGTTTAGTTTTTTGCAAAAAGGAACAAAACAAGTACATTTTGCAAACACTTCAATTCTTGTTGACAATCAACAATCTCTTGTCATCAAAAAAGGAAATTGTTTATGGAGTGAACTGTTGGACACCGAAGACATTTATTATTGTAAACTTCTTTTCTTTTCTGATCAAAGTCTAGAAAAATTCATAGAAAAACATATAAAAAAACAGCCTCAGTCCAAAGAAACGGTTTCTTATTTTAGTATCGAAAATGACACGTATTTGTCATCCTATTTGGATTCATTGTCCAATATTATGCATACTCCCACTACAGTATCCGAAAATCTCTTGGCGTTAAAATTTGAAGAGTTATTATTATATCTTATGAGTAAATATGGTCGTGCTTTTGAAGTTTATTTACTTTCTCTTATTACTCCAGAGACTTCCTCTTTTAGAAAAAACATAGAAAAAAATATCTATTCTACACTCACATTAGAAGAAATTGCTTTTTTATGTAATATGAGTCTCTCTACCTTTAAACGTCATTTTACAAAAGAGTACAATGTATCTCCTGGTAAATGGCTTCGCGATAAACGCTTGTCTAAAGCTAAAGAATTATTAGAAATAGGAACTCTAAAATCATCTGATATCTATCAAGATTTAGGGTATAATAATTTATCTAATTTCAGCAGTGCTTTTAAAGCTAAATTTGGTATCAATCCAACAGAATTATAATTTATTTTCGCCACTATCAATATTTGACCTTTTTTCATAACCTATTGAACTTTTCTCGTAAATATTTACTTAGGTAACCATAGTATATTTGCATCAAAATTATTGACATTAAAAAATACACTATGAATATTACATTAGAACAAGCAGAAAAAATTATCGCAGTTGCCAAAGAAAAATCAATTGCATTAGATACAAAAATGAACATTGCTGTTGTTGATGGTGGAGCAAATTTGGTTGCTTTTGCTCGTATGGATGGAGCTTGGTTAGGTTCTTTGGATATCTCTATTAAGAAAGCAAAAACAGCACGTTTTTTTGATATGAATACTGGGACTATTGGCGAATTATCGCAACCAGGACAACCTTTATATAACATCGAACACTCAAACAATGGATTGATTACTTTTCCTGGAGGAGTACCTGTAAAAGATGCTAACGGAACCGTTATTGGTGCTGTTGGAGTAAGTGGTAGTACTGTAGAAAATGATCATGCAGTAGCCGAGGCTGGAGCAACTTCGTTATAAACAACTAAATTAACAATATAATTAGGGTAACTTTTGTTGCCCTTTTTTTTATGCATATATATGAAAAATCAAACAAAATATATCGCCGAATGTATCGGTACATTTGCCTTAGTCTTTTTTGGTACAGGTGCCATAATTGTTAATCAACAAACAGCAGGTAGTTTAGGATTGCTAGGTGTTTCTGCTAGTTTTGGGATCATATTAATGAGTATGATTTATGTTTTTGGAAACATCTCAGGTGCTCATTTTAATCCAGCGGTGACAATAGCATTAGCTATTGGTAAATTAATACCTAAAAAAGAAGTTTTAGGATATCTTATAGCGCAATGCATAGGTGCTTTTATTGCTAGCGGAATCTTATCCCTATTATTTCCAGAAAATACAAGTTTGGGAGCAACACTTCCTACTGGCAGTACGATACAATCATTTATAATTGAATATATAGCGACTTCTTTTTTAATGCTTACCATTCTTGGAATTACTTCAAACTCTAAACACACACATCTTGCTGGAGGCATTATCGGAATTCTAGTAGTAGGTTTGATTTTATTTACAGGCCCTATATCTGGAGGTTCTTTCAATCCTGCTCGAAGTTTAGCACCAGCTATCATCTCAGGAAATATAACTTCTGTATGGATATATGCTATTGCACCTATATTGGGAGCTATTAGCGTTACTCTACTTTGGAATTTATTTCAGAAAAAAGAGTTTTAATCAATAATACCGCTTGCTACAAACCTCTCTTTAACGTAATTATATGATATTTTTAAGAAACTAAGTCAAAAATGTTTCGATCTTTGAAAGCAAAAACATCTTGAAAAAATCACTCCTACTCATTTGTCTTTTATGCAGTTATAGTTTTTATGCGCAATTTCAAGTTCAAGGAAAAATTGTTGATCAACATACGCAACATCCATTAGCCGAAATTCTTATTGAATCTATTGATCATACCGTCCAAACACAAACAGATGCTCATGGTAGGTATACAATAGTAGTACACAAAGGAATGCTTATTTCTGGAAAAGGATACCTACCTACACAAGTCTTGGTTTCTTCATCGCAAACAGTTAATATTACGCTACAACCTGCATACGATCAACTTGATGAGGTTGTAATTCAAACAAATACATTATCGCAAAAATTAAAACATACTCCTGAAGCTATTACTGTAATTTCATCCAATGACATCCAACGGACTAATACAGTAGATTATGCACCTATACTTAACAAAGTTCCTGGAGTATTTATGCAAAATGGTGCTCCTAATACAAATAAAATTTCTATCAGAGGAATTGGCGCACGTAACTTATTTGGAACTGCTAATATTAGAGCTTATTATGGAGACATCCCTTTAACCGATGGTAATGGTGCATCTGCCATCGAGGATATCGAACTAAATTCTTTAGGTCAAATTACCATCCATAAAGGACCATCATCAAGTAGTTATGGAGTTGGTTTAGGTGGTACTATATTATTGACTCCTAAAAAGATTCCCTTTAATACAACCAATGCTACTACTGGTTATCTAGCGGGAAGTTATGGATTACAAAAATCATCCATTGGTCTTGCACACAATAGTCATAAAGGAAATATTAATATCAATTACAGCAATACACATATAGATGGATACCGCCAAAACAATACGTACAATCGCAGTGCATTGACCGCAACGGGAGAAATCAATATAAACAAGGCAAATGAACTAACTTTTATAGGTACTCATATAGATTTAAAAGCGTTTATACCAAGCTCTTTAAACCAAGAAGATTTTGATAATGATCCCAGAACTGCTGCTTTTACATGGGGACGAGCGCAAGGATTCGAAGATACCAAAAGCACACTTTTGGGGCTTTCTTGGAAACATCTATATAATACTACATATACACAGTACACAAGTGTTTTTGGAACCCTGAAAGATAATTACGAACCTAGGCCTTTTAATATCCTAGAGGAAAATGCCACTACTTTTGGCGTTCGCTCTCGTATTATAGGAACCCACCATATAGGTACCACAAAAATTAAATGGACAGCAGGTGGTGAGCTTTTTACAGAACAATACAATGGCCGTACTTATGCTAATTTATCCGAAGACTTCCCTATAGGTACAGGCAGTATACAAGGAGATTTACTATCCGATCTAGACGAACGTCGCTCTTATTACAATCTTTTTACCGAAATAAACATACAACCAAGCAAGCGATTACATATACAATTAGGTATACACGCTAACCAAACATCTTATGATATCAAAGATCAAATCGCAACTCCTCTCGAAGATACCTCTGGTAACTATGATTTTGATCCCATAGTATCTCCAAAAATTGGGCTTACTTATAATTTAAAAGCCCCTATTACTTTATATACTTCTATCGCTCATGGATTTTCTCCTCCTAGTTCCTCTGAAACAATAACTCCAGATGGTAGTTTTAATCCAGATATCCAACCAGAAACTGGATGGAATATGGAATTAGGAAGTCGTTTTCATTTCTTTAATAATACTCTTTATGGTTCCATAGCTTTGTATCGACTACAAGTACAAAACTTATTGGTAAGTCGTCGTACTCCTGAAGATGCCATCTTTGCAGTAAATGCAGGAAAAACAACTCATGACGGAATCGAATTAGATCTTAATTATATACTATACCAACACCAAAATAGTAAATTGGTTGTTTTTGGTAATACCGCTATTTACGACTACTCATTTGACGAATTTATAGATCTTGATGCTGATTTTTCTGGAAATGATCTTACAGGAGTACCTGCCTCTGTAAGCAATCTAGGGCTTGACCTTATTACATCCAAAGGAATATATGGCGCGCTTAATTTTCAACATGTAGGACGTATTCCTGTAAACGATCAAAATTCGCTATACAGTAATGCTTACGAACTGCTTAATGGAAAAATAGGATACCGCCAACTTTTGTTTAAAAAACTAAATTTTGATATATATATGGGAGTCAATAATATTCTTGACAAAAAATATGCCTCGCAAATACAAATCAATGCTAGAGGTTTTGGAGGAAATGCCCCACGTTATTTCTATCCTGGATTGCCTTTACATATATTTGGAGGGATTAACATAAATTATACTTTTTAATATACAATTCTTTGTATTTTACATCCTTAAAAAAAACGACATTCTAATTCGTACATAAATGACTACCAAATTTTATACTATCATGAAAACTACACTACCGCTAGCTTTAGCTTTTCTGATGACTCTTGGTTCTTGCGCTCAGAAAGCCAAAAAAAATGACATTACTTTAGAAAATGATCCTAAAAATTACACAACGCAATTAGTTGTTCCCGAATTATCAATTCCATGGGGAATGACATGGTTACCAGATGGAAGTATGTTAATTACCGAAAAAAGCGGAACACTTATTCTCGCTAAAAATGGTAAAAAAACTACTATCGAAAATGTTCCCGAAGTATATAATCGTAATCAAGGAGGTTTGTTAGATATTGAACTCCATCCTAATTATGAAAAAAATGGTTGGATATACATTACATATTCGTCCAAAGAAGGAGCTGAAAAAGGTGGAAATACAGCTTTAATTCGTGCAAAACTTAAGGATTATAAACTTACCAATATAGAAACATTATACAAAGCTGGTCCTAATACAACCAAAGGACATCATTTTGGTTCTCGCATCGAATTTGACGATCAAGGATATCTTTACTTTTCTGTTGGAGATCGCGGAGCTAGAGATGTTAACCCTCAAGACATCACTAGAGATTGTGGTAAGATATATCGTTTGCATGACGATGGAAAGATCCCTAATGACAACCCTTTTGTAACAACTTCTGGAGCAAAAAAGGCAATCTATTCTTATGGACATCGCAACCCTCAAGGAATGGCAAAAAACCCTATCGACGGTAGTATATGGGTACACGAACATGGCCCTAGAGGTGGTGATGAAATTAATGTAATTAAAAAAGGAGAGAATTATGGTTGGCCTTTGATTACTTATGGGATTAATTATAGTGGAACGACCATTACTGAAGAAACAGCTCGTAAAGGAATGTTGCAACCATTGTATTATTGGGTACCTTCTATCGCTCCTAGCGGAATGGCATTTATCACCAGTACGATCTATCCTGCATGGAAAAATAGTATTGTCGTTGGTTCTCTTAAGTTCCAATATTTAGAACTATTAACTCTAAAAGATGGACACGTTGTTAAAAGACAAAAATTATTAGAAGATATTGGTCGAGTTCGTAATGTATTGCAAGGGCCTGACGGATATCTATATGCAGCTGTAGAAAACAAAGGAATTGTAAAAATAATTCCAAATTAAATTGCAAGACACATGGTATTTGTATCAATAAATACCTTAGAAAATATTTATTATGAAATTATTAAAACTCCTTATCATCGCTACCGTATTTATAGGTATTACTAGTTATACTGCTAATACCACACAAAATACTTACATCAAAATTCCTGTACAACAAGATTCTCTTAAAGAAAGTATGATTCGAGGAGAAGAAATTTATGTTGATTTTTGTATGCAATGCCATTTAGCTGCTGGAGAAGGAGTTCCTAATTCATTTCCTCCATTAGCAAAATCTGATTGGTTAGCCCAAAAACGTACCGAAAGTATTCATGCTATCAAATACGGATTGAAAGGCACTATTCAAGTAAATGGAAAAAGTTATAACAATGTCATGACTTCTCTAGGATTAGAAGATGAAGAAATTGCCGACGTTATGAATTATATTATGAATCACTGGGGAAATACTCAAAAAAAGATAGTTACTCCTGAAGAAGTTGCCGCTATCAAAAAATAATTTTATAGTACCCTGTAATTCTAGTATTCTCGAATTACAGGGTACTACATA
This sequence comes from uncultured Aquimarina sp., assembly GCA_947498595.1. Taxonomy (GTDB): domain Bacteria; phylum Bacteroidota; class Bacteroidia; order Flavobacteriales; family Flavobacteriaceae; genus Aquimarina. The sequence goes on along the minus strand of CANMKX010000015.1, from coordinate 37,418 downwards.
TTTATAGGTGATAATAATGAAACTATCCTATATTTTTTGTCAAAACAGATATGATTTCCTTTTTTACACCTAATTCTATAAGTCTTCCCTTCAAAAACACATCGAAATTTCTTTAGTCCATTTTTTCAAGGACACTAAAACCTCATACAAAAATCGTAATCATGATGGTAGATAAGAAACTTCTTAATATTTTAGCTTCTATCTAAATCATCGATCTATGCGTGTCTATAAAATAATTGGATTAATGTCTGGAACGTCTCTAGATGGTCTTGATCTTGCTTATTGTCATTTTTATCAAGAAAAAAATCAATGGAAGTATATCATAAAACAAACCCATAGTATTACATATACTACTGATTTTCAAAAACGTTTAAAAAACACAGTAAAATTAGCTCCCGCAGCTTTATTGGCATTTCATAACGAATTTGGTACGTGGTTAGGAGAACAAACTAGTCTCTTTATACAAAAACATCAGTTAAGTGTCGATTTTATTGCTAGTCATGGTCACACTGTTTTTCATCAACCAGAAATAGGCTTGACATATCAAATAGGATCCGGACAACATTTAGCAAATGCAGCGCAGCATAAAGTTATTTGTGATTTTAGAACAAACGATGTTGCGCTTGGTGGTCAAGGTGCTCCATTGGTACCTATAGGAGATCAATTATTATTTCCGTCATATGACTTTTGTTTAAATCTAGGTGGGTTTAGTAATTTTTCTTTCCAAAAAAGAACTGAAAGAATCGCTTATGACATTTCTCCTGCAAATATGCCTCTTAATTATTTATGCAAACAGATAGATATCTCCTATGATGCAAATGGAGCTATCGCCCGACAAGGAACACTCAATACTGAGGTGTTTTCTCAACTTAATAAGTTAAATTATTACCAAGAAACATACCCAAAATCATTAGGTTACGAATGGTTTGTAGATCAAATGTTACCCATACTATCAAATACCAAAGATAGTATTCCCAACCTACTGCACACTGTAGTACATCATATAGCACAACAAATAACCAATACATTGCAAAAACATACATCAAAAACACAACATACGCTATTGATTACAGGAGGAGGTGCAAAAAATGATTTTCTGGTTGAAATACTACAATCATATCTCATTCTATTTTGCAAAGTGATAATACCCGATACGCAACTCATTGATTTTAAAGAGGCTTTAATTTTTGCTTTTATGGGATTACTAAAAGATAAAAACGAAGTAAATTGCTTAAAATCAGTTACTGGGGCTAAAAAAAACTCCTCTTCAGGTGTTATCTTCACCCCATCTTAAATAATTTTCTTTTTTATTAGAAAGCAATCCTTAAATTTGCGCAAAAACTTATTAGGATGCTTATTATCGGTATTGCTGGTGGAACTGGCTGCGGAAAAACGACTGTGGTAAATCATATTATCAATGAACTACCTGAAAATGAAGTATGTGTAATTTCTCAAGATTCGTATTATAAAGATACGAGCCACCTATCGTATGACGAACGTGTGAAGATCAATTTTGATCACCCACAGTCTATCGATTTTGAGTTATTGTGCACGCACTTAAAAGCTTTAAAAGAAGGAAAAACAATAGAACAACCTGTTTACTCTTTTGTAGAACACAATCGAACAAAAGAAACAGTACCTACATCTCCTAGTAAAGTAATTATCGTGGAAGGAATATTAATTCTTACCAATCCACATATTAGAGAAATGCTAGATATTAAAATCTATGTACATGCAGATAGTGATGAACGTTTGATCCGTAGATTAAAAAGAGATATTGCAGAGCGTGGTCGTGATATGCAAGAAGTTTTAGAACGTTACCAAACTACCTTAAAACCAATGCACCAACAATTTATAGACCCAACAAAAGAATACGCAGATTTAATTATTCCAAATAATAATTATAATAACGTAGCCGTAGATATTGTTAGAACAATAATTAAAGAACGCTTAGATTAGTTTCGTATCTTTAGCATCACATAAAGTACCTTTCTCACTTTGAAAAAATTAAAAAGGTTTTCACATATCATAAAACAAATTCCTGCGCTATTTATGGCAGCTTCGTTTTTGTTTAATAAATATCTCCTTATAATCATTGGTTTTATTATTTGGATGCTGTTTATTGATACCAACTCATGGCTTATCCATAATGAGTTGGATTATGAAATAGAAGAATTAAAAGATAATAAAAAATACTATCAAAAAGAGATATACAAAGATCAACAAGCAATTAAGCGACTGAAAGACAGTAATGAATTAGAGAAATTTGCTCGTGAAGAATACTTTATGAAAAAAGATGGTGAAGAGATTTATATCATAGAGTTTGTAGATAGTATTCCTAAAAAATAAGTACAATGACAAAGCAACTATTTGACATGTTTGATGCTGTTTCTACCAAGCAATGGAAACAAAAAATCCAGGTAGATCTTAAAGGAGCTGATTATAATGATACCTTAATCCATAAATCCCACGAAGGAATCAATATCAAACCATTTTATAATAATGATGATATTGCAGATACTACATCACAAATTGCAATGCCTTCTCAATGGAATATTGGACAACATATCGTAGTTGATACTGTCGAAAACGCAAACAAATTAGCTTTAAGAGCTATCAAAGAAGGAGCAGAAAGTCTTTTCTTTTTGATCCCTTTTGATGATACAAATCTTGAAGAATTATTCAATGGTATTTCTATAGATACCAAACTCTATATTGAAACTCAATTTGTTTCCAAAGATTTTGCTAAAAACCTATATCAATGGACTTTAAAAAATTACGATATCTATCTTTTACACGATATCATTGGTAATTTAGCACAAGAAGGTAATTGGTATGAAGATAGTAACGTTGATCATAAAATTTTAGACACTGTAACACAATACACTAATTTCAAAAGTATTATCAGTGTCGATTTGAGTCTATATCAAAATGCAGGAGCTTCAATTGTACAACAATTGGCATATAGTTTAGCACACGCAAACGAATATCTAAATCATTTTGATAATCAAAAAAATTCGATTATAAAAAACCTTCCGATAGTTTTTAAAGTAGCTGTAGGAGGTAATTACTTTTTTGAAATCGCAAAATTGAGAGCCACACGTCTATTATGGGCTTCTTTATCAGCAGAATACAAATTACCTGAACATTGTCATATCATTGCCTTTCCTTCTCATAGAAATAAAACAGTACTTGATTATAATGTTAATATGTTACGTACAACTACAGAATGTATGAGTGCTATTTTAGGAGGAGCAGATAGTGTATACAATCTACCTTATGATACTATTTATAGTACTCCAAATGATTTTGGAAATAGAATTGCTATTAATCAATTACTCGTATTAAAAAACGAAAGTAGTTTTGAAATGGTAGACAATGCAGCAGATGGAGCATATTATATAGAAAATCTAACTTCCCAATTTGCAGAAAAAGCAATGGATTTATTTAAAAGTATAGAACAAGGAGGTGGTTTCTTACATCAATTAAAAGAAGGTATTATTCAACGTAAGTTAAAAGAAAACGCTCAAAAAGAGCAAGATTTGTTTAATAACGAACAAATAACGCTTACTGGAACCAATAAATACCGTAATACCGAAGAACAAATACCAAAGTTTCAAAAGGCTCCATTTACAGAAAAAAGAGAGCGTTTAACTACTCTTTCTCCTATTGTAAAAAGAAGATTATCAGAGGAATTGGAAAAAAAATTAACAAAAAATTTGTAATTTTAAAATAGTTAGATATTTTTATACAAGGAAAATGATTCCTTAACCCCTAATTTAAGAAACATCAGGTGAAATTTTTGCCCTCATTTTGCTATATCAAAAAAATAGCATCTCTTTTTGTTATCCTATTGTTCTGTAGTGTTACTTATAGTCAAATTAACTCACAAACAGTCGAATGCTTGGATATTCCACAAAGAGAACTTGCTCAACAAGCTTTTCAATCTTTTGAAAACGATCTCATTACATATTATGAAGCAGAAAAATGCACTCCTAATTTGTATCGCTCGTTTTTAAAGGAAGTAGCCAGTCTATCTCTTGATTTACGTAAATTTCCATCAGACAATTCTATAGAAATGGCTAGATCTTTTAAGCAAAAAATAAAAGACTCCAATTCGTTGTGGCTTCCTCTAAGTGTATACGAAAACCAAAGTGTTGATATCCAAAGCAATGCTATCAATGCTACAACCGACCAAGAAGTTTTAACATTTAATTATAAAGGTGACTTTATCCAATGTTTAAAAAATCATAGCAATAATGATATTTTTAAACAATGCATAATAGATCTACAGATAGATGCCAATATAAGTCCTTCTATCATTGCTAGTCGTTTAAAAAATATTACTTCGGATGAAGAATTTTATACCGAAGAAATTAAAGCTTACATTGCTTTTGATATCTATTATTCAATTTTATTGATTATTGAAAGTGCTTTTTGAGTAATCAATTTAAAAAGCTAACTTTGGTCATTAGATAGAACGATCCAAATTCTAACAATGACAAGAAGAAATCTTCAAAATATACAGTTAAAAAAAGTAGTAAACGCTCCAATAAAAAAGACAACAACTACTTTTGAAAGTCCAGAAGGCATTTCCATCTCATCAACATATAATAAAGAGGATGTTGATGGAGTACAACATTTAGATTACGCCTCTGGAATCCCACCATATTTAAGAGGGCCATATTCGACAATGTATGTTCGTAGGCCTTGGACAATTCGTCAATATGCTGGATTTTCGACTGCAGAAGAAAGTAATGCTTTTTATAGAAGAAATTTAGCTGCGGGTCAAAAAGGATTATCAGTTGCATTTGACCTTGCTACTCATAGAGGTTATGATAGCGATCACGAACGTGTTTTTGGAGATGTAGGGATGGCTGGAGTAGCAATTGATACTGTAGAGGACATGAAAGTTCTTTTTGATCAGATTCCTCTAGATAAAATGTCGGTATCGATGACGATGAATGGAGCAGTACTACCAATCATGGCATTTTATATTGTTGCAGCCGAAGAACAAGGAGTTGATAAAAATTTATTAGCAGGAACCATACAAAATGATATTCTAAAAGAATTCATGGTTCGTAATACATATATCTACCCTCCTACTCCATCAATGCGAATTATTAGTGACATCTTTAGTTATTGTTCGCAAAACATGCCTCGTTTTAATCCTATAAGTATTTCAGGATATCATATGCAAGAAGCTGGAGCTACTTGTGATATAGAACTTGCATATACGCTTGCTGATGGATTGGAATATATACGCAAAGGAATTGAATCCGGAATGGATGTAGATGCATTTGCTCCTCGTCTATCTTTCTTTTGGGCTATTGGAATGAATCATTTTACTGAAATTGCTAAAATGAGAGCTGCTCGTATGTTATGGGCAAAATTAATCAAGCAATTCAATCCTAAAAATCCAAAATCATTAATGCTTCGTACGCATTGCCAAACAAGTGGTTGGAGTCTTACCGCACAAGATCCTTTTAATAATGTAGCACGTACATGTATAGAAGCAAGTGCAGCTGCTTTTGGAGGAACTCAAAGTTTGCACACCAATGCATTGGATGAAGCAATAGCACTCCCTACAGACTTCTCTGCTAGGATTGCTAGAAATACTCAAATATTTTTACAAGAAGAAACTTATATAACCAAAACCGTTGATCCATGGGCTGGTAGCTATTATGTAGAAAAGTTAACTCATGAAATCGCTGATAAAGCTTGGAAACTTATAGAAGAGGTAGAAAACTTAGGAGGTATGACCAAAGCTATTGAAGCAGGAATACCAAAAATGCGAATTGAAGAAGCTGCTGCAAGAAAACAAGCTCGAATTGATAGCGAACAAGATATTATTATTGGTGTCAATAAATATAAATTAGAACAAGAAGATGCTATTAGCACTTTAAAGGTTGACAATCAAGCAGTACGATCTCAACAAATAAATGGTCTCCAAAACGTAAAAGCGTCTAGAGATAATGAAGCTGTTAAAAAGGCACTTGCTCAATTAACTGAAGGTGCTAAATCTAACGATCAAAATTTATTACAATTAGCAGTAGAAGCTGCTCGATTAAGAGCAACTTTAGGGGAAATTAGTGATGCACTAGAAAGTATATTTGGAAGATATAAAGCTGAAATAAAATCATTTACAGGAGTGTACGCCAAAGAAATTAAAAACGATGCTTCTTTTGCCAAAGCTAGAGAATTAGCTAATAATTTTGCAGAAGCAGATGGAAGAAGACCTAGAATTATGATTGCCAAAATGGGGCAAGATGGTCATGATAGAGGAGCCAAAGTAGTAGCAACTAGTTATGCTGATGTAGGTTTTGACGTAGATATAGGTCCTTTATTCCAAACACCTGCAGAAGCAGCTAAACAAGCCGTTGAAAATGATGTACATATCATAGGTGTTTCTTCTCTTGCAGGAGGACATACTACACTTGTTCCTCAAGTTATAGAAGAACTTAAGAAATACGGTCGTGAAGACATCATGGTTATTGTAGGAGGTGTTATCCCTCCTGATGATTATGAATTTTTATTTGAATCTGGAGCTGTTGCTGTTTTTGGTCCTGGAACAAAAATTAGTGATGCTGCAATTACAATTTTAGAAATCTTATTAAGTGCTTTTGAATAAAAAATACTATGCAAGCATAGTATTTTAAAAATTATTGTAACTTTATCCTATTAAAACACATAAAGAATCATGAGTTACAAAGATAAAATGCTTCGTGATGGAGCACTCGAAGGAAAAAGTATAGTCGTTACAGGTGGTGGTAGTGGATTAGGAAAATCAATGACTAAATACTTTCTAGAGTTAGGAGCTAAAGTAGCTATTACTTCTCGTAATCTTGAAAAGCTTGAAAAAACAGCTAAAGAATTAGCAGAAGAAACTGGAGGTACTTGTCTTCCTTTACAATGTGACGTTCGTCATTATGATCAAGTAGAAGCGATGAGAGATAAAGCTATTGAAGCTTTTGGAACTATAGATGTTTTATTAAACAATGCTGCAGGTAATTTTATTTCTCCTACAGAACGTTTATCTGCTAATGCATTTGATACTATCATTGATATTGTATTAAAAGGAAGTAAAAACTGTACGCTTGCTTTTGGAAAACATTGGATTGATACCAAACAAACAAATACATCTGTATTAAATATTGTGACAACTTATGCTTGGACGGGTTCTGCTTATGTAGTCCCTAGTGCTACTGCAAAAGCAGGAGTATTAGCCATGACTAGATCATTAGCTGTAGAATGGGCCAAATATGGAATGCGTTTTAATGCAATCGCTCCTGGACCATTTCCTACTAAAGGTGCTTGGGATCGATTATTACCAGGTGATTTAAAAGAAAAATTTGACTTAGCTAAAAAAGTTCCTTTAAAACGTGTAGGAGATCACCAAGAATTAGCGAACATGGCTGCATATTTAGTTTCAGACTTTGCTGCTTATGTTAATGGTGAAGTAATTACATTAGATGGAGGAGAATGGCTAAAAGGTGCTGGGCAATTTAACCTATTAGAAGAGGTTCCTGAGCAAATGTGGGACATGCTTGAAATGATGATTCGATCAAAAAAAGCAAAATAATTATCTTTTAACACAAAGCATATCTAATAAAGAAACAGCTATTTAAGCTAGTAAAATCATAGGAAAGAGACTGTATTTATATATACAGTCTCTTTTTAATTACAAACTGTTAATACTTTTCATTTTTATAATGTATAATAAATTGTATTTTTACCTCTTAAATCCAAATCTTCCTATATGGGTAAAATAATAGCAATCGCCAATCAAAAGGGTGGTGTTGGTAAAACAACTACCTCTGTTAACTTAGCTGCTTCTCTAGGAGTACTAGAGAAAAAAGTTTTAATTATTGACGCCGATCCCCAGGCAAATGCAACATCTGGATTAGGGATTGACGTGGAGAGTGTAGAAATAGGAACGTATCAGATATTAGAGCATACCGCTACTCCATCTGAAGCTATCGTACCTACAACATCTCCTAATGTAGATATTATTCCAGCTCATATTGACTTGGTAGCTATCGAGATTGAGTTAGTTGATAAAAAAAACAGAGAGTATATGTTAAAAGCTGCTCTAGAAGAAGTTATTAATAATTATGATTATATATTAATCGATTGTGCTCCTTCATTAGGTCTTTTAACATTAAATGCCTTAACAGCTGCAAATTCTGTAGCAATACCTATCCAATGCGAGTATTTTGCATTAGAAGGTTTAGGTAAATTATTGAACACCATAAAAGGAGTTCAAAAAGTACATAATAAAGAATTAGATATTGAAGGGTTATTGTTAACCATGTACGATTCTAGATTACGTTTATCTAATCAAGTCGTTGAAGAAGTACAAAAGCACTTTAATGAAATGGTTTTCAAAACTATTATACAACGTAATATTCGTTTAAGTGAAGCCCCTAGTTACGGTGAAAGTATTATTAATTATGATGCTGCTAGTAAAGGTGCAAGTAATTACTTAAGTTTGGCGCAAGAAATCATAACAAAAAATAGTTAATATTATATGGCGAAGGCAGTTAAAAAGCAAGCATTAGGAAGAGGATTATCTGCATTACTTAAAGATCCTGAAAATGATATTAACTCTGCAGAAGATAAGAATGCTGACAAAGTTGTTGGAAATATTATCGAGTTAGAACTGGAGAGTATTGAAGTAAATCCTTTTCAGCCTCGTACTAGCTTTAATGAAGAAACACTACAACAGTTAGCTACTTCTATTAAAGAATTAGGAGTTATCCAGCCAATCACTGTTCGTAAACTTGATTTTAATAAATATCAATTAGTAAGTGGTGAACGTCGTTTTAGAGCTTCAAAATTAATTGGACTTAAAACCGTTCCAGCTTATATAAGAATTGCTAATGACAACGAGTCATTAACAATGGCTCTTGTTGAAAATATTCAACGTCAAGATTTAGATCCTATAGAAGTTGCTTTATCATATCAACGTTTAATCGACGAAATTAATTTAACTCAAGAACAATTAAGTGATCGTGTAGGTAAAAAAAGATCTACAATTGCTAATTATCTTCGTTTATTAAAATTAGATCCTATTATCCAAACTGGTATTAGAGATGGTTTTATCTCAATGGGACATGGTAGAGCTTTAATTAATATTGAGGATACACAAGTTCAATTAGAGATTTATGAAAAAGTACTTAGTAATGCTTTATCAGTTAGAGAAACTGAAGCATTGGTAAGAGCATTAAACTCTGATGAAGATATTAAAACTCCAATTGGGAAAAAATCAGGTACTCCTGAATACATAAAAGATGGAATTCAAGATTTTGCAGAATACTTTGGTGCAAAAATTGATGTAAAGGTTTCAAGTCGAGGAAGTGGTAAATTAATTATCCCTTTCGCTTCTGAAGAAGACTTTAAACGCATAAAGAAATTGATTAGCAGTGAAAATTAATTCATATTACATTATATCCATTTTTTTAACCTTCTCTTGTGCATTATTTGCTCAAGAAGAAGGTGATATGAAAATTACAACAGAAACAGTTGCAGTAAAAAAAAATAAAAAGATTAGACCTTATGAGCCCTTAGCTCCTGCAAAGGCTGCTTTTTATTCGGCTGTTTTACCAGGATTAGGTCAAGCATATAATAAACAATATTGGAAAATACCTATTGTATACGGTGCATTAGGTGCTGGTATTTATTTTTATGCTGATAACACAAAAAAATACAACGAAGTCAGAGATATTTTTAAACGTCGTTTAGCAGGTTTTAGAGATGATCGTTTTATAGATCCAGTAACTGGTGCAGAACGTGTAACAAATGACGGACTTATAGCTTTACAAAGACGTTTTAGAAGAGATCAAGAATTATCACTACTCGTAACAGCTGGTTTGTATGTTTTAAATATTATTGATGCAAACGTGGCTGCCCATTTACAACAATATAATGTAAGTGATGATTTATCACTAAAACCTCAAATTCAATTTGATGAATTCAATTATAAGCCAAATTATGGACTTACATTGAATTACAGTTTTTAATATTAAATAAATACTACTTCCTTCAACATGAAAATTGCGCTACTCGGTTATGGAAAAATGGGTAAAACCATTGAAAAAATTGCTATAGAACGTGGACATTCTATTGTTCTAATAGCTGACAAAGAAAATCAAGATTATGATATATCTATAGCAGATGTTGCTATAGACTTTAGTATCCCAACTGCTGCTGTTTCAAATTTAACACGCTGTTTTAATGCTAAAATTCCGGTAATATCTGGTACTACTGGATGGCTAGAGCATTATGATGAGATGGTTGCACTGTGCAATACTAAAAAAAGTAGTTTCATCTATGCTTCAAATTTTAGCTTAGGTGTTAATTTATTTTTTGAATTAAATAAGAAATTAGCTTCAATGATGACGCCTCTTAATACTTACAATATTGAAATGGAAGAGATTCATCATACACAAAAATTAGATGCTCCAAGCGGAACAGCTATTACACTTGCAGAAGGTATTATAGCCAATAGTTCACATAATAATTGGTCGTTAGATCAAAAATCTGAAACTACAATACCTATTACTGCTAAACGTATCGAGAATGTTCCTGGAACACATACCGTTTCTTATAACTCTGATGTAGATAGTATTGAAATTACACATACTGCTCATAATAGAAATGGATTTGCATTAGGTGCTGTTATAGCTGCAGAATGGATTAAAGATAAACAAGGCGTCTTTTCTATGAAAGATGTTTTAGGGCTTTAAACAAAAAATTATCGTAACACTTTATAAAAAGTGTATACTTATACTAAAAAAACAAAAAGATGACATTAATTGAATGGTTGATATTTTTTATGGTAATCCAAGTTATACATTGCTTGGGAACATGGAAATTATATGTAAAAGCTGGAAGACAAGCTTGGGAAGCTGCTGTTCCTATCTATAATGCTGTAATTCTTACCAAAATCATAAATCGCCCTTGGTGGTGGACAATATTGCTATTTATACCTGTAATTAATGTCATTATGCTTCCTGTAATTTGGGTTGAAACAATCCGAAGTTTTGGGAAAAATTCTACTACTGATACCTTTTTAGTAATCTTAACCTTAGGTTTTTATACATACTATATTAATTACACACAAGATGTAACATATATTGAAGATCGTGATCTAAAACCAAGAACAGCTACTGGTGAATGGGTTAGTTCAATTGTATTTGCAGTAGTTGCAGCAACTATTGTTCATACATATTTCATGCAACCATATACTATACCAACACCATCGCTTGAGCGCACTTTATTAGTTGGTGATTACTTATTTGTAAGTAAATTTCATTATGGTGCTAGAACGCCAATGACAGCCGTATCTTTCCCGATGGTACATGATACAATTCCAGTAGTGAAAACTAAATCTTATTTAAGTAAACCTCAATTCCCTTATTTTAGACTTCCTGGTTTTCAGAAAATTAAAAGAAATGATATCGTGGTATTTAGTTGGCCAACTGATACAGTTTCAAAATTTTATACTGTAGCAGATAAAAATTATTATAAACCTATTGATAAAAAATCAAACTACGTTAAACGTTGTGTTGGTTTACCTGGAGATACACTATCTGTTGTTGATGGATATGTTCATATCAATGGAGTTAAAAATGATTTACCTGACAGAGCCAAGCTTCAATTTTCTTATAACGTTGAATCAAAAGGACAAGGATTTAATCCAAAGTTTTTAAGAGAACGTTATAACATTAGTGAAAAGATATATCGAACTGGAGATAATAAATATATTTTTGTTTCTATTTCTGATGAGGCTTTAGAAAAATTTAAAAATCACCCTAATGTAGCTAAAATCACACGTCGTTTAGCTCAAAAAGGAGAAGCTGATGGTTCTTTCCCTCAAAATAAAAATTATGATTGGAATGTAGATTATTTTGGTAAACTATACATTCCTAAAGCTGGTACAACAGCAAAAATAGATATCAAATCAATACCATTATACAAGCGACTAATCGAAGTATACGAAGGTTCTGAGATTGGAATTGAAAATAAAATAACAACTCGAGGGACTCAAGTATTATTAAATGGAAATCCTATTGACAGTTATACTTTTAAGCAAGATTATTATTGGATGATGGGTGACAATCGTCATGACTCTCAAGATGCAAGAGCTTTTGGGTTCACTCCATTTAATCACGTAGTTGGTAAACCTGTGTTTATTTGGATGAGTATTGATGGTAATGCAAAAGGGATCATGAATAAAATCCGTTGGGATCGATTATTCACAACCGTTAGTGGGACTGGAGAACCTAAATCATATTTTTATTATTTCTTGATTGCTTTAGGTGCTTGGATTGCTTTTAGTCAATATCGTAAGCGTAAGAAATCAGCTTAATTTTTTATTATAATCATTTAAACATCAACATACTTTGAAATCTATTGTATTACACCCTACATATTTTGGTTCTATAGGGCAATATGCTGCAATGGCAAAAGCTACTGACGTTATTTTTGAACATGAAGATAATTATCAAAAACAAACGTATAGAAATCGAATGTATATTTATGGTGCTAATGGAAAATTATTATTAAATATTCCTGTTTTACATCTTGGTAAAGGTAAAAAACAGAAATACAAAGATGTTCGTATAGAAAATGATTTTCAATGGCAGCAATTGCATTGGAAATCTTTGCAATCTGCTTACCGTACTTCTCCATTTTTTGAATATTATGAGGATGAATTAGTACATTTATTTGAAAAGAAACAAGATTTTCTTTTTGATTTCAACTATGAATGTACACAAATAATAATGGATTGCCTTCAGTTAGAAGTTAATCTAAAAAAGACAACAGAATATAATGTAGATATATTACCGCCTACAGTAGATCAACGTATAATAGTGAATGCAAAAAAAAATGTATTCGAATTAGATAAATACACGCAAGTTTTTGATAGCAAACATGGTTTTATTACTGATTTATGTGTTTTGGATCTACTTTTTAATGAAGGGACTAATGCTTTAACTTATTTAGAAAATCAATCTATATAAGATTAATTCTTTACATTTTAAAACAAAAAAAAGAGGTGCTATATTTTATAGCACCTCTTTTTCATCTTAATGGATTCGTATTCTAGACATAATAGGGTAATGATCTGATAATTTTATATCATAATTTTCAAAATCCACTATTTCTAATTCTTTAGATATTAAGATAAAATCAATCCGTATTGGAAATAGGTCAAAATCATATGTTTTTCCAAAACCTTTACCAGTAGTTTTAAATGTATCTACCATCCCTTCTTTTGTGATCTTATTGTATATATAAGAATAGGCTGTGTTATTAAAATCGCCGCTAATAATAACTTTATACGGAGATGTTTTTAAATGTTCAATAAAAATTTCGGTTTGGTGTTGTTGCATTTTAAAAGTAGAACCTATTCTTCCTAACAGTTTTTCTGAATCCTCATTTTTCAGTTGATCTACTTCTGGTGATATTCTCAAAGATTCTAAATGAACATTATAAACACGAATTGTATCTCTATCGATTAAAAGGTCGACATATATTATATTATTACCCGTATTTTCTAAATCTAATGATCCTTTATTAATAATAGGATATTGCGTAAAAATAGCTTGTCCAGATTTACTCTTTCCTTTTTTTAATTTGACATATTTATATTTAAAATTACTCAAATTAAGTTTTTCGTTATCATAATATTCTTGTACACAAAATATTGCAGGATCTTCTTGATTTACAAATTCTAATATTTGTTCTCCAATTTTATCAGATTTTATCCATTGATAATGATTAAACATTCGCACATTATAATTCAATACAGAAATATCTCGTTCACTATGATTCTTTCTTGTATTATTACTAAACTTGTATAGAGAAGTTATATGAGATATCCCTCCTAAAAGGATTATTAGTGATAATAAGAATTGCTTTTTAAGCTTGACAATCCAATATCCTAAAAATATAATATTGATGATTATTAATAATGGAACTCCTAAACTAAAAACAGATAATACTGGAAACGTTTCTGGAGAAACATATGGTAAAACATATGAAAACAACAATGCAAATGCCGCAAGAGAATTAATTAAAAAAACTAATTTATTAAGCAAGCCTAATTTTTTCATGTAATGATTTGAGTAATTATTTCAGGATATTTCTTATTCTTTTCCTGCTTTAAATAGAAAATCTTTTTCTTGCTTTGATAAACTTTCATATCCACTTTTACTAATTTTATCTAAAATAGCATCTATTCCTTTCTGTTTTTCAATTTTTGATGTAGATATAATTTCACCTTTAGTCGTTCCTTTTCTTTTAGGTTTCGATTTATAAACTGTTTTTAAAGGACTTTTTTTCTGAAATGAGAAAATTGAAATTAGTTTATCTAAAATTCTTTCAAACCACAAACCAATATCATTTCCTTTTCGCATTTGGATAGCATACATATATCCAAAAAGTGCGCCTCCCAAATGTGCAATATGCCCACCAGCATTACTAACAGGTATTCTTACAATATCCATTAATATAAAAAATGCTGCAATCCACCAAAATTTAACTGTTCCAAAAAACATTAAACGAACCCCCATATTTGGTATATGTGTTGCTATGGCTATTAATATCGCCATTACGGCAGCCGATGCCCCAACCATAGGGTAGCTATTTACATTAGAAAATGCTGGAAATAAATTAAATGATAACATAAATAATACAGCACCTGATATAGCTCCTAAAAAATAAACCGACAATGCTTTTTTTCCTGAAAAATAGTTTAAAAAATAATGTCCAGAAAAATACAATATGATCATATTAGATAAGATATGCCACAAATCGCTATGCATAAAAGCATATGTAATAATTGTCCATGGTTTTATTATAAAAGCTGAAATTTCTTTAGGAAAACCAAACCATTCTAATAAAGCTGTATTAGGTAGCCCAAATAAAAATATTAATGTTTTTAGTAAAAAAAGAACAACATTTACTGCTATCAATTTTTCAATTGTTGAAAAATTATTATACTTAATTTTTAAATCATTTATTACACTCATTAGTCCCAACGATGTTTGTTAAACGAATTTTTTTTCCAATACCACATCATAATAAATCCAAATACAGCTCCTCCAACATGTGCTAAATATGCTGTATTAGAAGGGCTAAAAATAGATACTCCTGTTATTGCTGAAAATAAATCCAAGGCGATAATTCCTGGAATAAAATACTTTGCTTTGATCGGAATAGGTAGAAAAATCAACATTAATTTATTATCTGGAAACAACATTCCAAACGCTACAAGTACTCCCATAATTGCTCCTGAAGCTCCTAATAAAACAGTAAAAAAACTACTCGTAAAATCATTTAATGTACTCTCACTCAATACAGATGCCCATCTAGTATCATACCTTCCTTCATTTAATAATGATAATACTTCTATTTTATCGTATCCAGACGCTACCAACGTATCTAAAATAGAATTGAATTGAAAATAATTATATCCCCCATGTAATAATAATGCTCCTAATCCCGCTGAAAGGTAAAAGAATATAAATTTCTTTTGCCCTAATGCTTTCTCTACAGGCGTTCCAAACATCCATAAAGCAAACATATTAAATAAAATATGTTGAAAATATATTGTAGTACCAGAGGTAGTTGGAACTACTGAAGCATGCATAAACATATGTGTTATGATTTGCCAAGGCTTGAAGAGATCGCTATCTGGAGTATGAAATGCAAATAAATTCGTAAATAATGTTCCATTTTGTCCAACTAATAAAGTTCCTATCCAAAATAAAACATTGATAATAAGAATATGTTTGACTGTTTCTGAAATTCCTCTCATATATTTTAAAACTTCTTATCTATTTCGTCTACCGTTAATGTTATAAAGGTAGTCTTGTTATCAGGTGTAATTGTTGGTTCTGTACAAGCAAAAAGACTATTAACCATGTACTGTTGTTGCGCTTCTTCTATATGAACTCCAGTTTTTACGGCAATACTTTTGGCTAAAGACTTTGCCAATAGATCTGTTTGAGAGAATCCACTATCAGGAACTTCGTGTTCAATATCACTCAACAATTGCTCTAATAGTACAGATACCTCACTCTCTGTCACAACAGTTGGAATTCCCATAATTTCTAATTCCTCTTCTTTTACATCTCCAAAAACAAATCCTGTATTCTCTAATTGTTCTTGTATGTTTCTTAAAATCGCAATTTCTTGTTTAGAAAAAGGAAGTAATAATGGAAATAATAATTGTTGACTAACGGCATTTGCCATTGTTATATTCTTGAGCATTTCTTCATATAAAATACGCTCGTGAGCTCTATGTTGATTAATGATAACCATTCCACTCTTAATGGTCGTTACCAAATATTTTCTTTGTAATTGATACGTATCTTTCTTTTCTAGAGATGCATTTTCTTTTTCATCAAATAAAGATCCTGTAACAGCTGTACTTTCAAATTGGATAGAAGAAAAATCATCTTGACTTTCTTCTTCTTCTTTATCTCCGCTTTTCATCTCATCCAAAGATGATTCTAATCCGACATATAAATTTTCCCAATTTGCTGTTGGTTCTTTTTTATACTTAGGAAACTCTTTAGTACTAGGAGCACTTAACTCTGATCTTGATGGAGTGCGTTGCGGTCTTGCATCATAACTATTCTCTTTAAACGGATTAAAAGTACGATCCACTTCTATAGTGGGTGTAAAAACCGATTTATTTTTATAATCATAAGGAGTATCCATACTTGAATCTCTTTCAAAATCCAATACTGGGGCTACATTAAACTGCCCTAAACTATGTTTTATTGTAGATCGTAACATTGCATATAACGAATGTTCATCATCAAACTTAATTTCCGTTTTTGTTGGATGGATATTAATATCAATACATTTAGGATTTACGCTCAAATAAAGAAAATAGCTGGGGTGTGTTTTCTCCTTTAACAATCCTTCAAAAGCAGAATTAACCGCATGATTAAGATATGCACTTTTTATAAAGCGATCATTCACAAAGAAAAATTGCTCTCCTCTACTCTTTTTTGCAAATTGTGGCTTCCCTACAAATCCGCTTATAGTAACTAAATCTGTTTCTTCTTCTACTGGAACTAATTTTTCATTTGTTTTTCCTCCAAAAATATTTACAATTCTTTGTCTATAATTACTTTGAGGTAAATTAAAAACTTCGTTACCATTATGGTACATTTCAAAACGAATTCCTGGATGTGCCATAGAGACTCTATGAAACTCGTCAAGAATATGGCGTAATTCAACCGTATTTGATTTCAGGAAGTTTCTTCTGGCTGGTATATTATAAAATAAATTTTTAACACATATAGAAGTTCCTTTAGCAGTTACACAAATTTCTTGAGAAGTAACTTCACTTCCTTCTATTTTAATTTCGGTACCGACTTCATCATCTTCTTGTCGAGTTTTTAATTCTACGTGTGCTATTGCAGCAATTGAAGCTAACGCTTCTCCTCTAAACCCTTTAGTATTTAATTGAAATAGATCTTCTGCACTTTTAATTTTAGATGTAGCATGACGCTCAAAACATAAACGAGCATCAGTTTCGCTCATTCCTTTACCATCATCAATTACTTGAACAAGTGTTTTACCTGCTTCTTTTACGATTAATTTTATTGTAGAAGCTTCTGCATCAATGGCATTCTCCATTAATTCTTTCACTACAGAAGCTGGTCTCTGTACCACTTCACCAGCTGCAATTTGATTTGCTACATGATCTGGTAGTAATTGTATAATATTTGACATTTATTGTCTTGCAGTAAATATTGATAAATCAAAGTCTATAATATATAGAAATATTAGAATTAAAAAGATCGCTATATAGATTACTCGTCTATTAATTTCGCGATTTCCTCTAGTTCTACTACTTTTTCGAGCTTCTGCCCAATGTGAGCCAAAATCGGTTGCATTTGTAGCATCTCGATATTTCTCTATTCTATTCCCTAATTCATAGACATTACCAATATCTTTTCCTTTATAATATCTCGGTGTATAGTTGTATCGTCTATTCGTTTTTTTCTTTAGAATATTTACTTTCACAGTAGGCTCCTTTCTTTATTTCTATTACTCAAATATACTTAAAATAGGCGTCAATATAAAGTTATTTTATACACAGATCATCCTATGCTAAAATTATAGCAAGGATGATGCCGCAAATATTTTTTAATATTATGAGATAATGAAGTTTAACTAAAACTTAGCTTCTTTACGTAATTGTGCCATTTTGATAGCTGCAATAGCAGCTTCTGTACCTTTGTTTCCGTGTTTTCCACCAGAACGATCCAACGATTGTTGTCTTGTATTATCTGTCAACACGCAAAAAATAACAGGAATATCACTTTGTATATTTAAGTCTTTAATTCCTTGTGTTACTCCTTCGCATACAAAATCAAAATGCTTTGTTTCTCCTTGAATTACGTTTCCAATAGCTATCACTGCATCAAGCATATCATAACTTTGTTGCATTTTCTTGCATCCGTAAATTAATTCGAAACTACCTGGTACATTCCATCGCACAATATTTTCTTTTAAAACTCCGCAATCGATTAATGCATCAAATGCTCCTTTAAAAAGTCCTTCTGTAATTTCTTCGTTCCATTCTGAAACAACAATCCCAAACCGAAAATTTTTCGAGTTTGGGATTGTAGCTTTATCGTATTGTGATAAATTTTTATTTTCTGTAGCCATATATTTTAATCGCTATCTAATTATTTCATTGCTTTAGCTTGACCTAGATATACATCTGCTTGACCAGCTTCAACTGTATTAGAAAATTCTTCTTTGATTCTTTCTAAATGCTTGATTGCTACAGCTGCTTTTCCTAAAGTAATAGCTGTTGCTCCTGCTTTTAGTAAAAATTTAGGTGTTGTATAATCATTAACTTGAGCATTAGCTGCCTTTTCATAATATTTTAAAGCTTGATCCATTTGATCTAACTGAGCGAAAGCATCACCTATTCCTCCTTCAGCTAATGGCTTTAATATCTCATCTTGACTTTTAAAATTTTCTAAATGAGCTATAGCTTCTTTATACTTATTAGTATTAAGGTAAGAAAAACCTGCATAATACTCAGCTAAATTAGCTGCTTTAGTACCACCATAAGTATCTATAATTTCTAAGAAACCATATTTACCATTTCCACCTGTTAATGCAAGATTGTATAATGAATCACTTATTTTATCATTTCCGTTCAAAGCATCATCAAAATAATTTTGTGCTTGAAACATTTCATTTGTTGCATCAATTTCTTTAGGCTCCTGAATAAACTTCTGGAATCCTAAATATCCTAATAACACAATTACTGCCGCTCCAATTACAATAAAAATATATTTTTGATTAGCAGCAACCCACTCTTCTGTTTTGGATGCACCTTCATCTAGCTTATCAAATACTTCTGCAGTCGTTGAGTTTTCTGCTGATACTTCATCAATTACATCTTCTACTATTTCTGCTTCTTTCTTAGGTTTATATCCTCTTTTCTTATACGTTGCCATAAATATTATTTAAGTGATGGTGCGCAAAAATAAAATTTTTATTCATATCTGAAAGATAAAATATTTGTTATTTTTCAATATTTTGCACTTCCAAATGTATAAGACCTATAAAAGGACACGACTTGCAGGTCGTAAATGATTTATGATTTTAAAAAAACTCTCCCTAATTAATTATAAAAATTTCGAATCTTTTAGCTTTGATTTTGATCAAAAAATAAACTGTTTCGTAGGACATAACGGTGTTGGTAAAACAAATATTCTGGATGCTATCTATCACCTCTCTTTTGGTAAGAGCTATTTTAATCCTGTTACGAGTCAAAATATTAATCATGGTGCAGATTTTTTTGTAGTCGATGGTCTTTATGAAAAGCTCGATCGAGAAGAAAAAATTATCGTTAGTGCTAAACGTGGCCAAAAAAAAGTAATCAAACGTAACGGAAAATCATATGACACTTTTAGTGAACACATTGGTTTCTTACCTCTAGTTATTATATCTCCAGCTGATAGAGATTTAATTACTGAAGGTAGTAGTATGCGTCGTAAATTTATCGATGGTGTTATTTCTCAAAGTGACACTACATACCTTTCTCATCTTTTAAAATATACACAAATTATATCCCAACGAAATTCGTTGCTTAAATATTTTGCTGCCAATAGTACTTTTGATGCAACTACATTGGGTATATATAATGAACAAATGGATGAGTATGGAACTGCTATACATCATAAACGAAATGATTTTTTAACTACATTTATTCCGATTTTTCTCGAACGATACAAAGCTATTAGTGCTGGTAAAGAAAATGTTTCTCTGCGCTATCAAAGTAAGTTATCAGAAACTCCTCTCTTAAATTTGTTAGAAGACAGCATACAAAAAGATCGTGTTTTACAATATACTAGTGTTGGAATCCATAAAGATGATTTAGCATTTGAAATCGATGGCCATCCTATTAAAAAATTTGGAAGTCAAGGGCAGCAAAAATCTTTTTTAATCGCTCTTAAACTTGCGCAATTTGATTTTATCAAAAAACGTAACAATGTAAATCCTATATTGCTATTAGACGATATTTTTGACAAATTAGATGAGAAACGTGTCGAACATATTATCAAATTAGTAGATGATAAAAACTTTGGGCAACTTTTTATTAGTGATACGCATGCAGATCGTACAGAAAATGTGGTTAAGAAAATTTCGCAATCCTATAAAATTATTAAACTCTAAACTTCTCTTTTTTTAGAACTTTTTTAATTCGACCTTTGCTAATGTTTAGCAAGCATTTCATGAGAAAAATTTTATATAGTTTCATTTGTTTAGTCGTACTAAGTTGTAGTAGTGCATCTCCAGAATCCTATATTCCATTTTTTAATGGTTATTGGGAGATTGATCATGTAAGATTAACAGACGGTACAGAAAAAGAATATAAATTCAATCCTAGTATTGACTATTTTGAAGTTAATGACTCTACAGGAATCCGAAAAAAGGTACAACCTAAATTAGATGGTACTTTTACTATTACGAATAATAGTACTAATGAGCATCTTTCTTTTAAAATCGAAGATGATAGCTTAAGAATTTATTATAAAACTCCTCATGCAACTTGGAAAGAAACTGTCATAAATGCTGATCAGGAGAAATTAATTATAAAAAATCAATCAGGAAACATCTATTATTATAGACCTTATCAAAAATTAGAATTATAAAATGGCTAGAAGAGAAAACGACAATTTGCCCATCAGTGATTTATTAAAAACGTTTGTAGATAAAAACAATTTACAAAGAGGTCTTGATAAAGTTGAAGTACAACAAGTTTGGGAACAAATAATGGGTCCTGCAATTATGAAATATACTGATAATATAGCTCTCAAAAACGATATTCTTTATGTACAACTCAATTCATCAGTACTAAGAGAAGAGCTAAGTTATGGTGTACAAAAAATAATTACGAATCTAAATGAGGCTTTAGGTAAAGAACTGATTAAAAAGCTAGTATTAAGATAAAATTCATTATTTAATTAATCTTTTTTCTTCAAAACTGCAGTGTCTTTTTTAGCCCATTTATTTTTTAATTCGTAAAAACTAAAGTCTAAAGCTGTTTTTTGTTCTTTTAATATATTAGCTTGAAAACTTCGTTGTAAAATATCTTCTATCCAATAATCCTCTTCCACATTCAAGGGTTCGTATTTTCGTTTCAATGAGATATCAAACAAACTTGCTGCACTGTTATACCAAAAGGCATTCCAACCACTCCTGTATTCTTTAACGAGCTCGAACATTGTTTTTCCGGTTTGACGATGTACTAATTTTACTAAAATTTGTCCCTCGGTACGAGTCATTTTTTTCAGCTCATCGGTAAACTCTCCTTCAATATATTTCTGAATTCTTTTTATATATTTCTTTTTTGCTCTTTTAGATTCAATTTTCTCTAATCGATCATTTAATTTAATCAATCTATCAGCTGCTAATTTTGCATAAGGATATACTTTACGTGTCTTTCGTCTTAGTATTAAATATTTTCTCCTAGCTAATTTATCTTTAAAATTAAGCTTTCCCAAAATAATTACTTCATCCAGCCCTATGGCATCTATAGGAATGGTATCTCCCTCTATTACATAATATTGAACATAGTTATTTGCACTATCTTTAACATGTATTTGTTTCTGACTATAGCACACTATAGTTATAAAAAGTGATACTATGTATAATATTGTTTTTGGCATTTTTTACTGTACTACTTCTAAAAGTTGGTTCAAAATTAACAATTAACCATTTGTAAACTCTAAAATCTATGTGAATATTATTAAATTGGTCAAAAATTGAAGATCATGGCTCAAGACAGTATTTTAAACGAAAAGTCATTAGACTTTTTAGAAAAATATCTAAATAACGCTTCTCCAACAGGATACGAGTGGGAAGGACAAAAAATATGGATGGACTATTTAAAGCCATACGTAGACGAATTTATTACTGATACATATGGAACTGCTGTTGGTGTTATCAATCCTGATGCACCATATAAAGTAGTCATCGAAGGACATGCAGACGAAATCTCATGGTATGTTAATTACATTACTGATAATGGATTAATTTATGTGATTAGAAACGGTGGTAGTGATCACCAAATAGCGACTTCGAAACGTGTAAATATCCATACTAAAAAAGGGATTGTAAAAGGTGTATTTGGTTGGCCTGCAATCCATACCAGAAAAGGTGCTAAAGAACAAGCTCCTACATTAGAGAATATTTGTATAGATGTTGGATGCTCTACAAAAGAAGAAGTTCTTGCATTAGGAGTTCACGTAGGTTGTGTAATTACATATCCAGACGAATTTTTCATCCTTAATGGAAATAAATTTGTTTGCCGTGCATTGGACAATCGTATGGGTGGATTCATGATTGCCGAGGTAGCTCGCTTATTAAAAGAGAATAAGAAAGAACTCCCTTTTGGTCTTTATATTACAAACTCTGTACAAGAAGAGATTGGTTTACGTGGTGCAGAAATGATTACACAGACTATTAAGCCAGATGTAGCTATTGTTACAGATGTTTGTCACGATACGACAACTCCTATGATCGAAAAGAAAACACAGGGAGAAACTAAGATTGGTGATGGTCCTGTTATTTCATATGCTCCTGCTGTACAAAACAAATTAAGAGAACTTTTAATTGATACTGCAGAAGACAACAAGATTCCTTTTCAACGTATGGCTTCTAGCCGTTTTACAGGTACTGACACAGATGCATTTGCTTATAGCAATGGAGGTGTAGCTTCTGCTCTTATCTCTTTACCTTTACGTTATATGCATACAACTGTAGAAATGGTACATAGGGAAGATGTTGAAAATGTTATCAAATTAATTTATGAAAGTCTTCTTCAAATAAAATCTGGAGAAACATTTAGTTATTTTGACTAAACATATAAAAAAATAGGGCTTTGTTCATTTATAAACAAAGCCCTATTTTTTTATTGATATGGCTAATGTGATTATAAAAAACAATTATCACAATCATAGTTCCTTCTTTCTTTTATTATAATAATTTTACATCAAGTTAAGAAAAACAATAAAAAATATTTATAATGAATACTAACGACAAAACTATAGAAGCACTTAATGTATTATTAGCAGATTATCATATGCATTATCAAAAACTTCGTAATTTTCATTGGAATATCAAAGGGCAAAATTTCTTTGAACTGCATGTTAAATTTGAAGAATTATATGAAGATGCAAAGTTAAAAATCGATGAAGTAGCTGAACGTATTCTTACATTAAGAGCGCAACCTATAAGTAACTTTAGTGATTACTTAAAAATTTCTAATATCAAGGAAGCTAATTCAGATTTAATTGATCATGATATGGTAGATGCTATATTATCTGATTATGAAATTTTGTTAAATCAACTAAGTATTGTTACTAAATTAGCAGAAAATGTTGAAGATAATGGTACCTTGGACATTACTGGTACTTATATTGGTGAATTAGAAAAAACAAGCTGGATGTTAAATGCTTGGAATCAACGAAAATAATTAATTATCAAATTTTTAATAGTATGTATAGACTTTCTTTTTTAATTGCTTTATGTAGCTTAACAGCTAGTTGTCAAAACAATAATTTTTTAAGAAAGATCAATACATTGCCCTCTTTTATGGAAGAAATTTCAGGTATTACCTATTCTTCTATAGATGATAAATTATATGCTATTAACGATTCTGGAAATAGCAATTCACTTTATCAATTGTCTCTTGATGGAGAAGTTCGTAAAGAAATCAAGCTACATGGTACCAAAAATGTTGATTGGGAAGATATAGCTCGTGATCCAGAAGGAAATATTTATGTTGGTGATTTTGGTAATAACGATAATGATCGTAAGGATTTAGTCATCTACAAAGTTACTTCACCTAATGAATCTCAACATACCATTGCAAAAATTGAGTTTACATTAGAGGATCAAACTCAATTTCCTCCAAAAAAGAAACATCGAAATTTTGATATAGAAGCTTTTATTTATTTGAATGGAAGCTTCTATTTATTTACCAAAAATAGAAGTAAAACTTTTGACGGAACAACTAAACTGTACAAACTTCCAGCTAAGGAAGGTAAGCATATTGCTACTTTAATATCTAGTTATAGAACAGGAGGTGATGCTAAGGATTGTTTCATTACAGCTGCATCTATTAACAAGGCTAAAGATAAAATAGCTCTTTTAACATACAATAAGATATATATATTGTCTAATTTTTCTGAAGATAATTTATTTGATGGTACTGTAAGTAAAATCAAGCTAAAACACTATTCTCAAAAAGAAGGAATCACGTTTATTAATGATTCAACTTTATATATTAGTGATGAAAGAAGTAATAAAACTCCTTCTAGCATCTATCAATATATTCTATCTGAATAAATTAATTCACGGCTATTTCTGTATAATATAAAACGGCTTCTAGAGTAAATTCTAGAAGCCGTTCTTACTTTTTTTAAATGATTTTTTAATCGTCTTAAAAATCCAACCCAAAACCAAAAGAAACCCTTGTTCCTTCTTCTGAATTGAAAATCCCTAATTGACCTGAAACTGCATCTACGGCATTAATCCAAAAACCACCTCCAATAGAACTATGCCA
Organism: uncultured Aquimarina sp.; assembly: GCA_947498595.1. GTDB lineage: Bacteria > Bacteroidota > Bacteroidia > Flavobacteriales > Flavobacteriaceae > Aquimarina. The sequence goes on along the minus strand of CANMKX010000015.1, from coordinate 12,289 downwards.
TTTATCTGAATCTTCATCATCCAACCATACACGTCCATAATCAGTTCCACCATATACTCCTAATTGTAATGGTAATAACCCTGTTTTAAATTTATTAAAACTATATCGTAAATCAGCATTAAATACTACAGCACTCCTACCTGCAAAACGTTGTTCTCTAAATCCTCTTAATCCATTATCTCCTCCCAATCGAGCTGCTTGATAAAACTGGTATTCGTCTCCTATTAGTATCTGAGCATCCACATCCGTTTTTAACACCAATTTTCTATTGGTTGTTAAAGCATTATAAAAACCTAAGTGAGGGTTTAAATATCCATATTGTTGATCTGTTTCTTCTATATTTATTTTTGCTTCTGTTTTTACTCTAAAAATCATCCCTCTAGAAGGAGTCACTCTATTATCATAACTTTCATATTTATAAGTAAATTCTACTCCTCCAAAAAATTTCCTATCATGGAATGTAAAATCATTACTTGCCGTAAATACTGGATCTGTAGTTATAAACCTACCTTCGGTAGAATCTACTTCTATTCCTTCTACCATTCCTTTGATAATAATTTCACTTCCATAATATCCTTTCTTCGAAATTCCAATTGCTCCAGAAATAATACTTGTTTTCACTCGGTTATAATCTAATCCTTTTTCTTCATCAAAATTTTCGGTATTGTTTCCAAATCCAAAAAAGTTTTGTGTGAAATTATGACTTGTGTATAATCCTTCTACATTTAAATCCCAGTTACCAAACGTATTTACAAACTCACTTGAAAATGACAAATCAAATCCTTGGGTTGCAAAATAATATGCTCCTCTAATTCTATGTCTACTTTGATATGGAGTATTTTTAAATCCTTTTATCATATAAGAATCAGTTACATTTATATTCATTCCATCATCTGGATTGAACCCTATAAAAGGAGTTACTGTATTTGTCTTACTAATATATTTGTTATAGTCATAAGTATTGTAATTATAATTATTACTCATCACTAAATTTGCTCCATTCTTTTTCTTTATAACATTTTTCTGTTCCTTATGATCATATATCTTTATTTTCTTTCCATTTTCAATTGCATAAGCATCCTCATCTTGTCCTCCAATAATTCTAATTCTAATAGGTTTCTTTCCACTACCATTTACAACAAATTCATCATCATCATCCAATCCATATATCCAGATTTCTTTTGTTTCACCAGAGTAGATTGTTCGTTCAAAATAAGGTGATTTAGGTTTTCCGTTTTTGATTCTAGAAATCTTAATTGTTGTCGCATTATCGCTTCTTATTATTTCAAAAAAATCATCTTTATCAGTACCTCTAACAATTACTTGTTGTGAAACATATTTATAATACCTTTCTGCTATATCAACAACATTATCTCTTCTTTTTTTCAGGAACCTCTTAATTTTTGCGGTTACCTCATCTTGTATTTCATTTGGTAATTTTTGGAATGCAGCATCTATAACCTCATCTGTTAAATATTTATTGATATATGCAGCTTGTTCTAACCAAATTTCTTTAGTAGATCTAGAAGCAAATGCTCTATCTAATCGAATTCCAGCTTCATTAATCCAACGTACGTTTTTTAATTTTTCATCATATTCCTGAAATTTACGTGTTAAAGGAATTACAAATTTTATAATATCGATTAAACTTCCGTCATAATTAGAAAATACTTGATCTCTATCTCGTGGTATTGGTCTGTAATACTTTTGCTCACCTTCATCAAATCGTGCCCATCTCCATTGATCAGAATGTCTATCCCAATCTCCTAAGATCATATCAAACAATCTTGCTTTAATATAGGCTTCTTCGTCCATTAAATACTTTTCACTTTTTCTCAATTTACCTATCATATCATCCGTGCTTTCGATATCATTAGGATTCCCAAACGATGCTACATCAATAAACTCTTTTCCTGGTCTTTCTTCCAGAATATACAATTCATCTCCATAAGCTTCATTATATTTTCCTAATGCCTTATGTTTAGGTATATATAAAAGTTGAGGATTTGCATGATAAACACCAATCGCATCTGCCAGTGTTCCTACAGTAAATGTTGCATAAGGATGACTTGAAGTATAAAAATCTAATAATAATTCTTCTGTAAATGTTTCTTTAAAATCATCTTCTAAATATGTGTTTTTAAAAGCTCCTTTTTGTAAAAACTGAGTAGCACTTTTTTTAACAGCTCTTAGACTATATCTTTTTCCATTTTTATCAATCAGTCTAAGTGATCTTGTTTGTTGTCCGCCTCCTCTTCGATCAACAGTAAATCCCCCCATTAAAGTATCTAATGTAGCTACTGGTACTTTTATATCGGTTCCATATACGTATCTATAATGGTCTCCCCATAAAGATTTGTAGGAATTTGATTTTTGTGTACTCTCTAAAGAATATGCACTTTCTTCGGTTTCGGTTTCAAAACTTGATGCATAGATTCCTTCTTTGTAATTACTTTTCTTTTGGTGTAATTGATGTTTAAATTTTAATGCTATTTTACCATTTTCTTCCCCTATAAATCTTACCTGTGACGATCCATCTGTAAATACATCTAAAACAGCAAATCCTTGTCCAGGATATGAAAAAACACCGTCTTGTCCTAAGCTTGCTGCTGATACTTTGGATCCAGATCCGGATACAATCTGTTGTAATCCATTATTATTTATATACTGTAATGAATGTTCGTGTCCTGATACAAAAACTATTTTTTCATTATCTCTAGCCATTGTCGTTATTCTCTTGACTAAATGGTTATAATGCTCGTTACTCATATCTTGTGGAGAAATTCCTCCTTGAGAACGAATTTGAGTTACAAGGCTTCCTAATATTGGCATCGGCACCTTATTTTTCATTGGAAAAATATGTTTTTTAAAATTATATTTCCCTCCATGTATTCCGTTAGAAAACATAGGATGATGCATTGCTAAAATTACTGTTTTACCATTATGCTTCTTTAATTCCCCTTCTATTTCAGAGAAAAATTTAGCCCTAGTCTTTATATCACATTTATCATTAATAGCAGGTGTTTTATCCCAATCTGCTAAATACCATTGTGTATCAACTACAACCAATTGTATTTTTTCGCTAATTTCTATACTCTCTATAGGACATCCATTAGAAGGCGAAAAGATATTTTCAGCATTTAATTTACTTTTTATATATTTTTCTTCCCTTTTCAATCCATTTACACCATCAGAATACCAATCGTGATTTCCTGGCATAAAAATAACTTCTCCTTTGAAATCTTTTACTGCTTCTAATTGCGCGTCAATACGATATTCTGCTAACGCTCTTCCTTCATCATTCTTCTTGGGCATTCCTTTAGGGTATATATTATCTCCTAAAAAAAGTACATATTGATTCGTAGTAGTGACAGTATCTAACGTTTGTTTTAAAAGCTTTAATCCAACAGTAGATTTGTTAAATTGAGCATTTCCCGCATCACCAATCAAATAAAAAGATTTTTCTATCGTTTTATTTTGTAATTTTTCATCAAAATTTTTGACTCTATATTGAGGTGAATACGTAGCACATGCCGATAACAATATTGTTATTAAAGCATATATATACGTGTAATCTTTGTTCATATTAGTTTTCAGTCATTTTTTTTTATTAATTTGTTTTAAGAAATTTACCCGATATGTCATCTTTAATTGAAATCACAGATAATTTTGTAACGGATCTCTTTTCTAAGGAATTGCCAAAAATATGTATTTATCATAATTATACGCATACCAAAAGAGTATTTAAAAGTACAAAAGAAATTATTGATAACATTATTATTTCTGAGGAAGAAAAAGAGATTTTATTAGTTACTGCATTATTACACGATACTGGTTATATAAAAGGAGCTAAAAATCACGAAGAAAACAGTGTTATCATTGCCAAAGATTTTTTAACCAAGCAAGGAGTCAGTTCTGATTTTATAAATCAAGTGTCAGCGTGTATTCTAGCGACCAAAATGGATACTATTCCAGAAACACGCCTCGAAAAAATCATTCGGGATGCCGATTCTTCTCATTTTGCTAAAGATTATTATACAGAAACAAGTGAATTTTTAAGAGAAGAGATGAAACTTTGTGATATCAAAAATTTTTCGCCTAAACAATGGCTTAAAGAAAATATCGCAATGTTTTCTATAGGCCATAAATATTATACGGATTATGCTATCAAAAACTGGGATCCAAAAAAAGAAGAAAATTTAGCAAAAATGCTTGAAGAACAAGAAACTTTAAAAAAAGATAAAAAGAAGAAGAAAGAGAAATTAAAAGCTCAATTTAAAGACGAAAATCCAGAGAAAGGAATTCAAACACTTTTTAGAGTAACCTTAAGGAATCATTTAAAATTAAGTGATATTGCTGATACCAAAGCCAATATTCTTTTATCTGTAAACGCTATTATTATATCACTTGCTTTATCTAATTTAATTCCAAAACTAGATAATCCATCTAATAGATATTTGGTTGTACCTACAGTAATTTTTATCATCTTTAGTATTGCTTCAATGATTTTATCTGTTTTAGCAACACGACCTAATGTTACTTCTGGAGAATTTACTCAGAAAGAAGTAGATGAAAAGAAAGTTAATTTATTATTTTTTGGAAATTTCCATAAAATGCCACTGCCTCAATATAAAAACGCAATGCATGACTTAATGGAGGACAAAGAATATATCTATGATACCATGATAAAAGATTTGTATTTTCTAGGGAAAGTATTGCATAGAAAATACAAAATCTTACGTATCACTTATACAGTTTTCATGATAGGAATCATTATTTCTGTAAGCTCTTTTATATTGGCTTTTTTATCTTTTAATTAAGCTCTTTCAATAAATCTTTATAAGTATAATATTCTTTATCATTTCTATCTTTATGATAAAGAATATTAACTCTTAAAGCTTTTAATCCAGTAACTCCTTGTAAATCGTCTAACTCTACGATTTCTATTTCGCTATCTAAATAATTCTTCTCCTGTAAAAAGTTAATATACTTTATATATTCTAATTCATCTGATCGTTGAGAATATACTACAACAAGCTTTCCTTTTTCGGTTATACGCTTATTGGTTCCTTTAATATTTGCTTTATCTACTCTTTTCTTTACAACTTCGTATCTAGCATTATAAGTACCATCTACATCAAAACGTTTTTCATCCATTCTAAAACGTACCGATAATGATGCATTAAAAACCAATATCATAGAAGCCACATCCAATGCCATTGGCAACTCTTTTTTGAGTTGGTAATACTCATTTTCCATCTCACACATAATCTGCAATTGCCACAAGCGTAAATTGTATAAATAAATTTTATTAAAACTTACTTCTTTGGTAATTGACTCACCTATATACATATTATGCTCTACTCCATCTGTCTTAAATCGCTCAAAATAATGAGGATACATTTCTTGTGCTTCTTCTTGCTTTTTATCTAACAATGCTGCCATTGTTTTATTTACCTGCATTACAGATACATCATAGTCTTTACGATGCTTATATACCATCTGAATTTGAATATCTAAGCTTTTTTCGTAAGCATCTATTACTGCTTCTAAGTTTTGATTTTTACTTCTCAGATACGGTAATAATGGATTAATTTCTTTTTTTATAAAATCCAAAATTGTTTGCTCACTATCAACCTGTAACTGACCTTTTATAGCATCTAGATATTTTTGAACTCGATAATTAATTTGTTCATAAATAGGTAGCTTTTCATTTTTCAATGTTTCAATTAAAATCACAGATATAGCTTCTAACTGCAATTCTAAATCTTTTTGAATGGCATTATTTCTAGCTTCTGAAGATCCTTTGATATCTATTTGTCCATATAATGGATATACATCTTCAAAAACTATTTCTCTAAAAGCCACAGGTTTCTCTTGTATTTTACCTTGTATAAAACGTTTAGCTTCTTTTCTAAATTTCCATGCAACACTTGGATGAATTGAGGTACATTCTTCTTGAATAACTAGCTCTATTTCATCTTCAGATTGTGCCTTATTCCTTAATACCGAATCTAATAAGTAAGGCATTAAATCATTCAACTTATTAGCATTTATACTATTAAGTTCTTGTTTATTAGGTGATATTATCTCTAGTATTCCTAGTAGTTTTTTCTCATATGTAATAGGTGCTAAAATGGCGCTTTTAATATCTTGTTCTTTTAAATTTCTATATAAATGCTCTTCAGGTTTTTCTTCAAAACATTTATCTACATCTGAGATTGGAAAAAACGTCCCTTCTTTAAACAAATGTTCATAACTACCACTGCACAATGCAGATTGGCAACAACTCACTTGTTTTTTATTCAGAATATAACTTTGAACATTTTTAGCAGGAATGCGTTCAAATATTTTATCTTCATCATTATAATTAGAAAAGCCTATTTTGATGTCTGGAAGATTAAACATAGTTTTAAATACCCCTTCAAACTGAGACATAAAATCTTCTTTGTCTTTATCGTATTTTAATAGACTCGTCTTAAATTCGGAAATAGCAACTTCTGCTGTTGCATCATACATGTTAGCTATCACTACTCCTTTAAGTTTCCAACTTTTAGGAGGAAACATTTTTTTCCAAATTTCTATATTATCAAAACTATCCAGTAAAATTGCTACATCATCTTCTGTAATTTCTTTTGCTTTAGCTGTTTTTTCTATATCTATAAAGTCTGCGTTATATAAAATACGATAGTAACGCATCATATTATAAGCATCTGGAATATCATAAAAGAATGGTCTCTTAAAATCAATTTTGAAACCATAATACAATCCTAAAATAATACTACAGCCCATTATATAATGATGATTTTCATCAAGGTTTTTAATAGCTGGTTCAAAACCTTCTCCAGCTACAGAAATAATATCCTTATAACGCTGTGTAGATTTTAGTACGATATTGCTAAATGGTATCGTTGCTGTTTTTATTTCATTATTTTGTAAAACACTCGTAAAAGCATCCTCTAGAATTAAATCTATTTTAGGAAGAAGTTTTTCTATTTCCTCTTCATTTTGTAGACCTTCTTCTAATTCAGGATGTTCTTCTGAAATTTTTAATATTGTTTGTGCTCGATCTCTCAAAAGCACGTTATCACTTTGAATATGATCTCGATAAGTCTCAAAAAACTTTTTGAAGCTTATCCACATATCTAGTGGAAACTCTTGTCCAATCAAATTCATAATTCTTTCCCCTTTTTCTTTTATTACAAAAATAAACAATATAAAATTCTTATAATCAGATTAACATTTAATTATATTTTAAAACTATTATTTGGGGTATATTAGATGGATTCTATAATTTTGCCTTATTAGAAAAATAATTTATGATGAAAAAAATAGCTCTTTTAGGATTAACTCTCCTAGCTATCTCTTGTAATACAAAAGAAGACCAAGGATACGTAGTTTCTGGTAATACTGTTGGTTTTGATGATGGTCAAGTAATATATGTTAATACATTAAGTAACTCTAATAGACCTGTTATACTTGATTCTGCTATTGTAAAAAATGACCATTTTAAAGTTGCTTTATTACCTCCAGAAAACAGAGATTTTCATTATCTCACCTTCAAAAACAGCACTGGTAACGTTTTATACCTTGCTGAAAACAATCCTATCAAGATGACTGTTTATAAAGATAGTTTACATGCTTCTATCGTAAATGGTGGTTCTGAGAATAAATTATTTTTTGATTATTTAGCTCAAATTAATGAATATGCTAAAGATTTAGAGAAATTAAATACTCAATTTGTAGTTGCTTCAAAGTTAAGTGAACATGATAAACTACCAGATCTTAGGTCTCAACAAATCGCTCTTAAGCAAAAAGAAAAAAGTTTTAGAGAAGAAATTGCTAAAAATAACCCTAACGCATTAGTTTCGGTAATGGCATTAAATGACATTATGAAATTAAAGTTATTTCCTGCCAAGCATGTCAATACTATTTATACAACTCTTGATCCTAGTTTGAAAAGTTCTAGATTAGGTAAAATTTTAGGAAATACAATTACGCAATCTATCGGTAAGATAGATGTAGGAAGTGTAGCTACTGATTTTTCGGCTCCTACTCCTGATGGTACTCCACTATCGTTAAAAGATGCTATGGGAGAAATTACTATTATCGATTTTTGGGCTTCGTGGTGTAGACCTTGTCGTGCAGAAAATCCAAATGTAGTACGTTTATATAACGAATATCATGAAAAAGGACTTAATATCATAGGCGTTTCTCTTGATAAGAATAAAGCTCATTGGTTACAAGCTATAGAAAAAGATCAACTTAGTTGGAATCATATTTCTAATCTACAATATTGGCAAGAACCAATAGCTAAAGCTTATGGCGTACGTTCTATTCCTGCTACTTTCATTATTGACAAAGAAGGTAAAGTAATTGCTAAAAATTTAAGAGGTGCACAATTAGATGCAAAAATTGCCGAATTATTAGGTGATTCTAAAACACTATAAAATTATAATACCCTAGTATAAAAAAGGTAGCAAAAGCTACCTTTTTTTATACTCAATTCTCTCCTACTGTTTTAATTTCTTAATCGTATTACTCCTGAATCTTTATCAATCTATAATGAAATTTATATAGTATTCTCTTTTTTCTATATTCTTTAGAATGACCCCCTGTTTTCAGGGGGTTACTTTGCTTATTAAAACACCTGATTATAGGGGTAAACACCTTACTGTCCTCATTTATTTTTGCAGTAATTCAACATTCCTCTATTCTACATGAAAAAAGAAAAACTCAACAAACTCATAATCAATACTTTTTATATTTTTGCTTTTTTAATTTCTTTAATAAGTCATGCTCAAGATATAGAAGGTTGCCCAGAAGTACCTCTTTCAATTCTAGACGGCTCTAATGGTTTTCAGATACAAGCTAAAGGCTCTAACGATCGGTTAGGAGCTTCAATAAAAAATGCAGGAGACATCAATAATGATGGTTTAGAAGATTTTATTATTGGTGCCCCTGAAATCAGTTTAGGTGGTATTGATGATGTTGGAGAAGCTTATGTTATTTTTGGAAGTAATTCTTTTTCATTAGCAGATTTTGATCTTACAACTCTTGATGGGACTAATGGTTTTACTATTAAAGGAGTTGCTCATCTCGAAAGGTTAGGCGGTTCAGTTAGCAATGCAGGGGATATAAATAATGATGGAATAGATGATATCATCATTGGTAAACAGCAGCAATCTAACAATCTTCCTGGATCTATATTTATCATTTTTGGTCGCAATGGAGGTGGCTTTATGCCTGTCTATACAGAGGCTGATATTAATGGGACGAACGGTATTATTATTTCTACTTCTCAAACAAATACTCGATTCGGATTTTCTACAGCATCTCTTGGCGATATTAATGGGGACGGTATTGACGATATTGGTATTCTAGAAGGTACTAGTAATCCTAATGTTTATATTATTTATGGTTCTTCTACAATCAGCTCAATGGATATTAGTACAATTAACGGCACTAATGGTTTTGAAATAACACACAGTTTTGCTTTAGGCTTAGGGAATTCTAATTTTATTACAAATATTGGTGATATCAATAATGATTCTATAAATGATTTTGCTTTAGGGATACCTCGATATAGAAATGCTGGTATCTCTAATAGTGGAAAAATAATAGTTGTTTTTGGTAGAAACTCTAATTTCCCTAACCTATTATCTGCAACTTCCTTAAATGGGACAAATGGTTTTATGATAGATGGTACTTCGGGAGATAGTCTAGGATCATCAATTAGTAGTGCGGGAGACTTTAATAATGATGGAATTGGTGATTTCATATTTTCAGAACCTAGATCAGATCACGACTCTTTAACTAATAATGGGCGAGTATATATCGTATATGGAAAGAATACTGCATATAATAGTTTGTATACAATAAATGATTTTAATGCTAGTAATAGTACTATTATCACGGCGAATCGAGAAAACTCAAATTTAGGATTAGATGTTAGTTTGGCTAAAGATATTAATGGCGATAATATTGATGATGTCCTCATATCTGATAGCAGAGGAATTGCTAATAGAGGAGCTTTATATATTCTATATGGGCAAAATACACCTCCCTCTTCTTTAACAACGAATCAAATTGCAGGAAATATAGGGTATCAAATATATAATGATATTCTCTCAAACTTCTCTTTTGTTCAAAGTTTAAGTTATGCCAATGATATAAACGGAGATGGTTTTAATGATATTCTTATTGGTAACTCTAGAGATAGAGCTTTTGTTTTTTACGGAAGAACTATTGGTTTTACAGATACTATACTACCAGAAATCAGCTGCCCGTCTTCATCTCAACGGTTACCTTTGGGAGGACAAATTCCTGATTATAGTTATGTGTTGACGAACTTAGAAGATAACTGCACTTTTCGACAAAACCTTTCCTTAACACAATCGCCTCCAAGTGGAACTTTATTTACAGGAAATACTACTGTTACTTTTACGGTAAGTGATGCTTCTGGTAATAGTGCCTCATGCAGTTTTGATGTACATCCTACTCCCACTGCACAAGACATAACCTGTAATACAGATAGGTTAAATTCTTTAGACATTGATGGTACCAACGGAAGTATTCTTTTTGGTGAACATCCACTCTCCAAAGCAGGAACAGACATTGCTAATGTAGGAGATATTAATAATGATGGCTTCGACGATTTTGGAGTTGCTGCCGAAGGAAGTAGAGGTGCACGCATAGAACCCAATGCTCTTTTTAACAGACAAGATATTCTTGGTGGAGCTTATATTGTTTATGGTACTGCTACAGGGCTTCCTCCTTCTGTTGATCTAGGTTCATTAAATGGAACTAATGGTTTCAAGATTCAAAATGATGTTATAATTAATGGAAGTCCTTCTTTTGCTTATAATATTAGTTCTGCTGGTGATATTAACAACGATGGAATTGATGATTTTATAACTTCAGATATTTTCCCCTCAACTGCAGATGGTAGGGAACTAGGTCATGTATACATCATATTTGGTAATACTAGTTTTCCTTCTACTTTTCAATTATCATCAATCAATGGAATTAATGGATTTACTGTTAGAGGGGTTGATGAATTTGAACGTATTGGATATGATTCTAGTACTCTAGGAGATATTAATGGTGATGGTTTAGATGATATTGCTTTGATCGAAGGTTCTGGAACAGGAACTGGCGAAGGAGGAAAAGTATTTATTATTTATGGTTCTTCATCTCCATTTCCTGCATTACTAACTGCTGATCAAATCAATGGGACTAATGGTTTCGTAATTAGATCTAATACTCCTATAGCTCAAGGTACAATTGGTTATACTGTTTCTGGATTGGGCGATATTAATGGTGATACTATAAATGACATTGCTATTGCTGGTGATGAAAATAAACAATTTGTTGTTTTTGGTAGAAACTCTAATTTCCCAGCCGTTTTCGATATTAATACATTAAATGGAACTAATGGTTTTTCTGTTTTTCATTCAACAGAGTCAATCAATAGAAATATATCACAATTAGGTGACATCAATAACGATGGTTTAAACGATGTTGGTTTTGGATCTTTATACATTCTTTTTGGAAGTACTACGTATCCAAATCAATTTGATTTAAATACACTTAATGGTACAAACGGTTTTTCTATAGAAACATTTCTCCCTACTTCTGATAGTTCGTTAAGCGGTATCAATGACTTTGATAATGACGGTATTGATGATTTTATTTTTGGTAGTAGAACTTCTTATCATATTATTTTTGGGCAATCTGATTGGGAGTCATCTATTAATCTATCAACATCAAATATACCTAGAAACTTACGTATATTAATAAACCATCAACTTGATAGTACTTTTGATCTTATTGCTAAGGGTATTGGAGATTTAAATAATGATGGTATAGGTGATATTGCTATTGGAGCACCTTCAAGAAATTTTGATTATAAATTAAATGCAGATCCCGGATTTGTCTTTATTTTCTATGGTCAAGAAATATCCGATCTAGAGGCTCCTGAAATATCAAACTGTCCTGTTGATCAGACTTTACTAATTGGTACTCCACTACCTGATTATACTATTGGTTTGTCGATTTCCGATGATTGTGATATGATGCTTGATATTGTTCAATCTCCTATAGCTGGTACACCGTCCTTAATTACACAAACTATTACTATCACGGTAACCGATGATTCAGGAAAAGAAGCGACTTGTTCATTTGTAGTTTCTGATGGTTCTGATACTGTAGATCCTGTAATCACATGTCCTACTAATCAAACTCTGGACTGTAATACTCTTTTACCTGATTATACTTCATTAGTAAC
>CANMKX010000014.1 GCA_947498595.1 uncultured Aquimarina sp. | reverse complement strand
AATAAAAGCCTCTTAAAAAGGCTTTTATTCTCCTTTATATTTTGTAATTATTAGCTTGTGCAACGATTACCATTGTTGTGTGCCGTTTTTATTTTCCGCTTTTTCTTCTATTACAATCTTTACAAAGCATTTGACAATTTTCTTCAATTGTCTTTCCCCCTTCGTGCCATGGTGTAATATGGTCACCTTCCATAAAAGCAATGTCAAAATGTTCCGTACACTCGACACAAATACCATCTTGCTTCTCGTATACTTTTTGCTTCATAGAATCAGAAAATGTTCTAATACCTAAATGTCTTTCATCCCTAGTTAAAACGTATGGGTAAATACCTTTCTTTTTTTGAACATCATCATCCGCAATTAATTTTGCTATTTCAGACTCCAATTCCTTGGTATCAAATATTTCATCTTTATATTGATTGTAAAGAGTACCCCAATCCACACCTTTCATAAACTTAGTGCGTTTTTTAGTAAATGTTGTACTTACCCAAGATATTACGTCTTGAAAATAACGCCACAAGGCACTTGCATTTGGGTCGTGTTGATGTTGAGACATATACACTTCAATATTCCCTTTAGAAATCCACTTTATTGCAGTTTCAAAGTAATCTTGTCTAATTGGTGAGCCATTCAGATAATCGCTACCTATACCATATGCAGCGCAATTGTTTTTACTGAAATATCTTTTAGCATCAGAAACCCATGTACCTGAATAAACGGCATTTCTTAATTCCTGTTCTGTTAATTTCTCACCTGCAATATTAATTGTCTTAAACCATTCAAGTTTTTCACTATCTGAACCACTACATACATAAACCATGAGTTTGTAGTTTAAAATTTGCTCCTTTTCATCTTCTTGCAAATTGTGGAAATACTTGAACATGTATGCAAAATCACCATTGACATACTGACAAATTGAAATGGTTCTTTGTTGACCATCAATCACTTCATATTTCCCATCTTCTTTTTCAGCCCAATACATTACATTTAATGGGTAGTCCTTTGTAATAGTATCTATTACGGCATCTCTTTGTTTATCCTTGTAAATAAATTCTCTTTGATATGGTGGACGTATGTCTAATTCTCCCTTAAAACCAATAACACCGGCTTCTTCATTATCTTCGAAATCTTCTGTTAAATCTCGAACAGTGATTTCTCTAAGTTGTATATCCATTTATAATGTTTTGTTTTTAATAACTAATCGCATGTATGGTATAACTGGGTTACCATTATTGTCATAATAAGCTAGAATTGGATGGTCTTCTTTTATTTTTCCTGTATTACCAGCTTTGTAGTAATCATCTACAAATTTTTGACTTAATCCTTTAGGTGTTAGTTCTCTGTATAGATTGCCTTGTCCTAAACCAATAATTTCAAATTGGTCAGGATTATATTTATCTAAAAATGTAATTGGAACACCCATTAAACCATCATAGTCAACTGGAATATCTTTTGTTACATCAACATTTATTGCATTGAAGTTGTCATAAGTTGGATATTCTTCAGGAGTGTACTTTTTAAATAAAATTAAATCTTCATGTCTTTTATTAATATCTAGGTTTGTAAACCAATGAACACCTGAAACCCTAATCATGCCTTCTCTATGGTCACCGGCAGTAGCATAATCTTCATATTGAGTATTTATGAAATGACCTGCACCTCCTTTAAACCCGAACCCTAGCCATATTTTATTTTCTTTTATCAAAGGGAAAATTTCCGTGTACTTTGTTGCATTCTGATGACCAACGATTATGAATTTTTTATCGTATTCAATTAACTGAGATACATATTCTCTAAAAAGAGAGAATGGAGGGTTTGTAACCACAATATCTGCTTGTTTTAGTAATTCAATACTTTCTTGACTTCTAAAATCACCGTCACCTTTTAAATTAACAATTCCAATCTCCTCTGGGTCGGGCACATTGTTTCCGTTTTTATCACCATTGTATTCGAGATATATGGCTTGTTCTGATTCATTTTGACTAAACAAATCCATACTCTGATTCTTGTAGCAAGTGGTAATTAATTTTTTCAACCCTAGCTTTTCGAAATTGTAAGAGAAATAATGGAAAAAGTTACTAATTCTTGGGTCGTCACAATTACAGTAAACAACTTTGTCCTTAAAGTGCTTTCTATAATGTTTTAACTCTCTTTCAATATCAGAAAGTTGAGTGTAAAATTCATCTTTTTTATTTTTCTTAGCTTGAGTTAAGTTTTTGTTTTGATTACTCTTAGCCATTTAGTTTTTTTATTATCGGTTAATATTTATCCTTCTTTTAATGGTACACAACATAAATATATAGTTACCATGGTAACTATATATCTCTTATATTTTTCTTTTATTAAAGGTAATTAAATTAATTAGTGTTCTGAAGTTATTTACTAGTTCTTTTTTAATGAAGTTAATGAAATTAGTGACTAACAAAAATTTTTCAGTATTAGTATCAGTATTTTAAACGTATAATATTCGAATACTATACACTTAAATTAAGTCTATAGTGATACGTAGAACTTAATCAACACTGCATTCAGATTTTGCGTTGTGAATTGTCCAAATGCTTAGTTTTTGGCATTAGTTTTTCTTCTTATTTGTCAGTCAGCGTAATAATTAATTTATTCTTTTTTTGTTCAACTTTAATTTCTTTTCCGATTTCAAATCCGAGTTCTCTCAACCATTTTCCCTCAAGTCTAATTTCTGGAACAGCTATATATTTCCATTCACGAGGTTGGTATTTTTGATAGATTTTTAGTTTTCTAAATAGATTCATTTATTCAGTGTTCGTTATTCCGAACACAATATGTAAATAATTTATCGAAATTCGGTATAGTGAACACGAAAGAAGAAAAATATTTTCAAAATTTAGGTGCTAAAATCAAGCAATTACGAGAAGAAAAGGAGATTGATCAAAAATCCTTTGCTTTTGATTGTGAGATTGGTCGAACTCAATTATACATGATTGAGAAAGGCAGAACAAATCCACGTTTACTTACTTTAATAAAAATCGCTAACGGACTTGAGATGCCTATAGATGAACTTTTAAAAATGTAGTAGAATTTATTTCTTTTTTTCACAATATATAATACCTACATACAATATCCTCAATGGTAATAAAATCTAGAGATCAATTCACTAGCATCCTTTTGTAAACACAGCCACTTTGATAACTAAAAACATACATACAACATACTTTTTGTTCTTTTTAAAATCCTAAAACTCGTTTCCTGTAGAAAATTAGAAATCATGTTCTTATTAATGATTTCACTATTTAAAAAATTACGATTCCTTTTGCAACTTCTACATAAAATCATCGTTATTAAACTTGTACAATTGATTCTCTTAATTATTATTTTAAGTATACAGAATTAAATGACAATCGGATAGTCCATAAACTATTCAAAAAAATAAGTGTTATAAATTTTTTACGTCATTTAATTATAGGAGCCTGTTTTCTCTTCCAGAATCAGGCTCTTTTGGTATATATTAGCTATCTTAGAAAAATGATCTATTAACTATATTTTATGGAAAAAAACATAGCTATACATGAAACTGCTTTTATGACTTCTATTTACAGAGAAAAGCACCAAGATATTAGTAAAGATCCTTATGCATACCTATGGTCTCATCCAAAAACCGAAGTGTGGATTCGTAATATTGCTAAAGAAGTATCTCCATACGAAGCTGTTTTACATTCGCTTCGAAATCGCTATTTTCTAGAAACTATCAAACACTTATTTCTTTCAGATAAAATCAAGGTACTTATTAATTTTGGAGCAGGTTTTAGTATGTATCCATATGCGTTACCCGAAGGTTTAATCCATATAGAAATCGATCAACCCAATGTGATTTCGTATAAAAAAGAAAAAGTTTCTATCTGGGAAACAGATAAAACCGTTCCTAAAAGAAATATTCATTATATCGCTACCGATTTTAATACTGCTTATGAGGAACAGCTATTATCAAAAATTGAAGCTATACAAAAAAATATGCCTTCTTTTATTTTAATAGAAGGAGTCTTGTTTTTTTTATCAAGAAAAGATACTGATCGCTTGTTTCATTTCTTTTCTCATTTACAACAAACAGGAGGTTATGTAGGTAGTGTTTCTTTTCAAGATACCATAGAGACAACACCGGCATTTAATCGTTTATTGGATTTTTTCAATCGTCGATTACAAGGGTTTTCTTACCAAACTATACCAGACACTTATTATAAAAATCTTAAATCGTATCGTCTTATTGATCATCAAGATGCTCATAGTTTACAATCAACATATGCTACATCTCAAAAAATCCCTAAAGATATCCTCAACGAACATATGTATCTTTTACAAACAACTTGATCAAATACCATTAATCAATTATGCTTGCTAACCTAAAAATCAAAACGATTTTTTAACAACGCTTGACAGAATTCTAACTAGCTAGTGTTAATTTTTGGATTCTCTCTTCATTTCTTGCACAAAACTTCCTTATTTTATCCCATTTTCAATTGTCAAAACTGTGCTCCTCTTCACAAAAACAACAACATAAACCACTATTTACCAATACTTTTAAATCAGTTTATTTTATTTATTTAAATTTAATCTAAATAAAATTTGTTTTATTACACTTCACCTATATATTTGTACTTTATTTAGATTTAGTCTACATAAATATAAAGCCATGTGGATATTTATTATATTTTTTTTCAGCATTACCTTCATATATACTGTAATGCATCTTTCTTTAGCCCAATCAAAAAAAGTTTATGGGATTGCTCTTTTTTCAATAGCAATTGTTCCTTTAGTACTGTATCGATTTTCGGCTCAACAAACCAATCAAACTTTAGAATGGATCAGTAACCAACCTTCAATTGTTTCAGGAATCGCCATGCTACAGGTCTTTGAAGGTTTCTTAATGTTATGCTTAACTGTATTGCAATTAAAAGGATACTTTACTCCTAAATTTCTTAATTGGACTGCTTGGATTACTTTATTTCCATCTGCGATTTTCTTATCAGGTCTTTTCTTTTTACAGACATACCTGTTTTTGGCTATTGATAATATTCCATACAGCATTTTAGCTTTTTCATTTGTTTTTGCACTCATTTTGATTCTTCTAGTATCTATATTTTTAGTTAAAAAGACAATTAAAGATTGGAATGCTAGGCTAGAAATTAAAGCATTAATTATAGTTTTTCAATTATTATCTGCCATGTTTTTACCGCTCATCGCAAAAGGCAATAAAGTAACTTTTTCTCAAATCACTATAGAATTTATCCCTATCCTATTTACTGCTAGTGTCATTTTTGCGTTAGTAGGCATCGGATATTTTATATACAAACGTAACAACAACTCAATTTCATGAATAACGTAACCAACATTTTATATTGGATATCGACAGGATTATTAATCCCTGTAATTGCACTTTTACTTTTCGGATTTATTCGCTCTCTAATGCTATTAGGAGGTTTTTTCGGGATGTATATTAATCGTTTAAAACACGAAAAATACCAACAAGAATTTCTAAACAATCTTCAAGATATCTCTATTACAGCTGATATTCAACAATCCTTAAAAGGAAACAAATTATTCAACACTCATGTCAAACGTATGTTTGTAAATAATGAAGCCCATGTTGTAGAAAAAATACTATCCGATTTCGAATTAGCTTCTGAAAAAGACCTGAGTGGTTCTAAATCACTGGCGAAATTGGGGCCTATGATAGGTTTAATGGGAACTCTAATCCCTATGGGACCTGCGCTTGTTGGGTTAGCTCAAGGTGATATTGCTTCTATGGCTCAAAACATGCAAGTAGCTTTTTCTACAACCGTAGTTGGATTGTTTGCTGGGGCTATCGGATATGTAACTCAATTGGTTAAACAACGATGGTACGTTGCAGATTTAAATAACCTTGAATTTATAGCTAAGAGTATTCATCATAAAAAACAAATCGATGCGTAGAGGTCATTTCTTAAAATCTGATCACGATGATGATCCCATGTCTGGAATGGCCAATCTATTTGATCTCGCAATGGTATTTGCTGTAGCATTAATGGTGGCATTAGTGACTCGATTCCAAATGACAGAAATGATAGCTGACGAAGATTTTACTGTTGTTAAAAATCCTGGTAAGGCTAACATGGAGATCATTAAGAAAAAAGGAAAAACAATTGAAAAATATAAAGGAACACAAGGAAAATCTTCTAAAGGTAAAGGTAAAAAAGTAGGTACTGCTTATCAACTCGAAAACGGAGAAATCATCTATATCCCAGAAGAATAATTTATATAATAGTAAAAACACATGAAACGGAATACTTTCATAAAAATAACCATTGCATTACTTCTCTTTCTTATAGGTAGTTATGCTTGGTATCAATCCCAAATCACTACTATCGGATTGATTAATTTTAGAGATTCGCAAATGGCCGAGATCGTTGAGGCCAATAAAAATCAATTTATTAATACTGTACAAATTGATCCAAAAACCAATGATTTTTCAGAGTTAACCTCCTACCCTGTTATCTATTTATTCCATATCAGTATTTTAACCGAGGTTCAAAAAAACAATTTAAAAAAAGCCATGGATAATGGTAGTAAAGTACACGTATTACTTGCTACTAGTAAAGAGAATGACTTTAGTAATATTACTGGAGAAGATCTTACTTATATCAAAGATTGTTTTGACAACGAAGGGGTTACTAATATTCAACGTTTTTTAAACTATTCGCGTAAAGTTTTTGACAAGCGTAGTTTATTTGTAGACGAAATTACACCTCCTAAAGTATTTCCTAAGGATTTATTTTACCGAATAGGGACTACAGATTATTTTGAAACACCTGAAGCATATTGGGAGTATTACAAAGAAAAAGGACTTTATAAAGAAGGAAAACCTACCATCGTTCTAATGAGTGCCAATAGCAGTTCTCAATCTCAATTCCGTTCGTATATGGATGAGATGATTCTTTCTCTTGAAAAAAGAGATTTTAATGTTGTAGTATTAGAAGGGTTTAAAAAGAAACTTGAAAATTTAAAAAAATTACATCCGGATATGGTCATCAATTTTCCTCATGGGAGAATATCTTTTGGTGATGAAGCTGTGGATTGGTTAAAACAAGAAAATATCCTTTACCTCACACCTCAATTAGTATATCAAAAAGAAGAAGATTGGAGAAATGATCAGCAAGGAATTTCTGGAGGAATTATGGGGCAAAACATTGTTGTTCCAGAGTTAGATGGTGCAATTCATCCTTTTGCAGTAGCAGCCGAGTATATCAACGAAAACGGCTTTCATTCATACCAACCAATTCCTGGTAGAATAGATCGTTTTTGCGAAACTGCCGAACGTTGGTTAAGCTTAAAAGAAAAAGCTAATGCTGACAAAAAACTTGTGATTTATTATTATAAAGGAAATGGTAAAAATGCTTTATCTGCTGGTGGCCTTGAAGTTGGTCAATCTATTTTTAGTGTTTTACACCGCCTAAAAAAAGAAGGATACAACCTAGGTAACTTAACCGATGATTTTGATCATTTCATGAATCGCATTCATACAGAAGGTCCTTTACTAGGTGATTATGCATTGGGTACTTTAGAAAAATTTGTTCAAGAAGGAAATCCTGCTTTAATCGATACCGAAACCTACAAATCATGGGCAACAAGTGAGTTACATCCAGAAAGTTTCCAACAAGTAGTAGATAGTTATGGCGAAGCTCCTGGAACCTATATGGTCACTCAAAAAGAGAACACTCCACACCTAGCAATACCACGAGTACAATTTGGTAATATTGTAATTATGCCTGTACTTGCTGCTGCTTTAGGCGAAAACGAATTTAAATTAGCTCATGGAGTTCCTAAGGCTCCACCACATGCATATATAGCTTCGTATCTATGGGCACGAAAAGGCTTCAATGCCGATGTTGTAGCTCATTTTGGAGCACACGGAAGTGTAGAGTTTACTCCATGGAAACAATTACTATTGTCTTTAAAAGATTGGCCAGAAGCACTAATTGCACCTGTTCCTCATTTATATATCTATTCTATTGATAATATTGGTGAAGCAATGATGGCTAAACGTAGAACATATGCTACCATGGTATCTCACCTTACTCCTCCGTATTCTGATTCGCAATTATATGGGGATCTAAAAAATATTTCGGAAGTATTACACAAATATGGAGAAGTAGAAAATCCGACAGTAAAAGCTCAATTAAAAAGTAAAATTCTAACTGTAATTGATTCTTTATCCCTTGATAAAGATTTAGAATTAAGCAAAGAAGAAGTATCTGAATTAAGTAGTAAAACGATCGATGATATTCATCACTATTTACATGAAGTAGAGCGAGAAAAAATTATCATGGGATTACATAGTTACGGAGTTTCGCAAACCGTAGACGAAACAAACGAAACTGTTCGTATGATGGCTATAGATCCTATTGCTTCTAGTCTAAAACAGTTAGCTTCATTAACTAATAACACCAAACTACAAGCAGTAAAAAAACATCACCACAAGCATGATCATAAAAAACACTCGAATACGCATCAACTAGAATATCATTCTCTAGCAGCTATAGCTCCTGATGATTTTGAGGCACAAGCAAGTTTTATGATCAAAAAAATTCTTTTACAAGATGAAGATCCTTTGCATTTCTTTGGTAACAATAACGAAACTTTATTACTTCAACTTCAAGAAACTTATGGTACTCTAGAAAAAAGCCCTATTTCGGCTTATTATGGTGGAAGTTATGCTCGTAAGAAAAAAGAAACTAAAAAAGTAGCAAACAATCATAAGGAAGAAATGGTATATGATATAAAAACACATACCATGGTTCCTAAATCTAGCTTACAAAAGGAGGAAATGACACTCAAGAAAGCTGAAGGTCTTCTAGTACATCTTTCTGCTAATAGAAATACTTCTAAAGGTATTGAACATATCAATACTCTTGAAGGTTATACGGAATTCTCTGGAT
This sequence comes from uncultured Aquimarina sp., assembly GCA_947498595.1. Taxonomy (GTDB): domain Bacteria; phylum Bacteroidota; class Bacteroidia; order Flavobacteriales; family Flavobacteriaceae; genus Aquimarina. The sequence goes on along the minus strand of CANMKX010000014.1, from coordinate 110,373 downwards.
TATTAGACGCAAAAAGCTTGAAACAATTTGAAACTACTGCTAGTTTTAATAATGATGTAGCATGGAAAGTACAGGTTTTAAAGGATAAATATTTTAAACAATTCTTAGAGTTTATCCAAGATAGTATACAAAAAATTGCTGTATTATCTTTGATAAATGATACTTCTATTCAAAAAAGAATACAATCTTATCGCTCTAAGATAGATGAAGGAATACTAAAAAAGGCTAACGAAAAAGATCGTTTAACATCTTTTTTACAGCTCTATAAAGCTTCAGAAAATGTTTTAATAAAACAATTAAAATCAGCGACAAAATCTGTTGTTTTAGAGCATCAAAAAAATGTAGATTTTTATTTAAATAATACCTCAGCTATTACAGAAGCATCGCTCGATGGACAAAATGATTTGTTAGCAGTTCAAGCAATTCTTAAAAGTAATAAAGCGCGCGAAATACTTTTAAATAAAAAAGCACTTATTGCTAAACAATGGACTCGTATTCAAAATAAAGAAAAACAGACATTATCAGCTCTTTTACAATTAAAAGAAAGTCTACTTGACATTAAAAATTATCGTGAAGGAATTAAAATTTCTCCTTCGATAGAATTAGATGCTTTTGTTAATGGGATGAATGGAGGATATATCTCCCCATCTTCTGGAGGAGATCCTGTATCAAATCCACTGGCAGTACCTACTGGAAAAAACTTATATTCTATAAACGAACAAGTAACTCCTACTAAAGAAGCTTTTGAAGCTGGAAAAATTCTAGCGCAACAAGTACTACAAAAGCATATAGCCAAACACGGTGAGTATCCTAAAAAGATTGCTTATTCTTTATGGGGTGGAGAATTTATTCGTAATCAAGGATTAAATATTGGTCAAATATTTTATATGCTTGGCGTTGAACCTATACGAAACTCTTATGGTCGTGTTCACGATGTTAAGCTAATTCCGATAACACAATTAAAACGCCCACGTATTGATGTATTGGTACAAACATCTGGTCAATTTAGAGATTTGGCTGCTTCTAGAATTAATCTTATTCATAAGGCAATCCAATTAGCTTCGGATGCTGAAGATGATGAAAAATATCAAAACTATGTAAAACAAGGAACAGCACTTGCAGAGCGACAAATGAAAGAAAAAGGGTTTTCTCCCGAAGAAGCTCAACAATTTTCAAAAATAAGAGTATTTGGAGGACTTAACGGAAATTATGGTACTGCTATAATGGGATTAGTAGAGCAAGGTGATAAATGGGAAACAGAACAAGAAATTGCTGATACTTATATCAAAAATATGGGAGCCATGTATGCAGAAGGTAATTGGGCTAACTATAAAGCAGGGCTTTTTGAAACCATGATGAGCAATACAGAAATTGTTATGCATCCAAGATCATCAAACGAAACAGGTCCTATTTCGCTAGACCACGTATACGAATTTATGGGAGGTTTAACGGCAAGTATTAGAGTTACAACTGGAAAAGATCCCGATGGTTATTTTAACGATTATAGAAATCGCTACAATCCAAAAGTACAAGGATTAAAAGAAGCTATCTGGATAGAAACTAGAACCAATCTTTTTAATCCAAAATATATCAAAGCACAAATGCTTGAAGGAGAAAGTGCTGCCGAAGGTTTTGCTGAAAGTTTTAGAGATACTTATGGATGGAACGTAATGAAACCTGATGCTATCGATAATGAAATTTGGGAGGGGTATTATGACATCTATGTAAAGGATAAAGATAATTTAGGAACTGTAGATTTCTTTAAAAAAACAAACCCATATGCATTACAAGAGATGACGGCTGTGATGCTGGAAACAATTCGTAAAGGATATTGGAAACCAAGTGAAACCGTTACTAAAGATATCGTACAAATGCATGCTCAACTAATCAAAGACCACAAAGCTGGTTGTAGTGGCTTTGTTTGTGATAATTCTAAATTAAAAGAAATGATTTCTGAGCTCTTAGCTGGTTCGGACCTACAAGAAACATACACACAAGAGATTGCATCTGTTCGAGACGGACAAAATCAATCTCAAGAAACTGATGAAGGAATGGTATTAGAAAAAGAAGAGCTCTCTCTTGAAGATGTCTCTACAATTGTAAAAGAAAATCTTTCTACACTTATCCTTTTGATTTTATTACTAGGAGGTGCTATTTCTTGGGGAGTTATCAAACGAAAAAGAGAATCTTAGTCTTATATAACTATCATAATCATCATGAATAACACTTAATCGATCTCATTTTCATTTAAAGCAGTTATCTGTATAAAAACATCTGATTAATGCCAAATAAACATCAAAATCATTGGTATAACTATTCTTAATCAGATGTTTTTTTCAACTTTTTAATGACACTAAAAGGTTGTCAAAGCCTATCCCTACTCTTTATTGAACTTATTTTAATTCATTGAAAACCAACAAATGTTAATTTTTAAAATTCTTTTATTTAAAATAAGTCTAAATAAAAATAAATAATATATTTGCATTCAATTCGATTATTAAGAATGATTCTAAACAAAAAACATACAATCCTATTACTTATACTTTTTTTAGCTTCTTTCACTTTTTCGCAGGAAATAAAAAAAGAAGTTAATGACTCTACAAAAACAAATGAGTTAGAAGAAGTAATTATAAGTGCAACACGTACAAAAAGGCAATTATCTTCATTACCATTACCTGCACAGATTATCAGTAAAAAAGAAATTTCTAATACTAATACTGTGCGTTTAAGTGATATCTTAAACGAACAAACAGGGATTATTACCATTTCAGATTTTGGTGGCGGTGAGGGAGTACAATTACAAGGGTTAGATTCTCAATATACTTTAATCCTAATTGATGGAGTACCACTAGTTGGTAGATCAGCAGGAACATTAGATCTAAGTAGAGTAACAGTAGGCAATATTAAACAGATTGAAATCGTAAAAGGTGCATCTTCTAGTTTATATGGTTCTGAAGCTTTAGGAGGCGTGATTAATATCATTACCGAAACACCAAAAAACGGTTTTAATGGGCATTTAAATCACCGAACTGGAACATTTGATACACACGATACAAGCCTAGGTCTTACTTATAAAAAAAATAAATTAGCAATTAGCACACATATCAATAGATATAGTAGCGAAGGTTTTGATTTAATAGAAGGTGGTACCAAGACAGTTGAACCTTTTGAGAATTATACCTTCAATCCTAAGATTTCATATAAGTTTAATTCAAAAACGAACGCCTCATTATCATTTAGATATTATCTTCAAGATCAAGATAACGTTGCTATTTCAAACGACGAACTATTAACTGGAGATAGTAAATTAAGAGAATGGAATTCACATTTAAAAATCAATCATCAATTCAATTCAAAATGGGACACTTATTTAGAATTATATGCTACGAGGTATAAAGCTGACGAATTTTTGAATACTCCTGATGGTTCGTCTTTCGACAGTAGTTTTTTCAACCAACTTTTAATACGTCCAGAAGCAAGAGCCACATACACTCTCAACGATAATCATCAATTTACTGGAGGAATTGGATGGAATCACGAAACATTAGATCGTAGTTTCTTTTCAACAAATCCAACATTTGATTCTCAATATGTATATGCGCAGTATGATGGTAATTATTTTGAAGATTTAAATGTAATTGTAGGAGCTCGATTTGATAATCATAGTGAATATCAATCGCAATTTAGCCCAAAACTAGCTCTACGATATAATATAACACATAAAATTGCTATCAAAGGATCAGTAGGATATGGATACAAGGCTCCTGATTTCAGGCAATTATATTTTGATTTCACGAACTCTACAGTAGGATATACTGTATTAGGTTACAATGCTGTACAGACAAGAATTCCTGAATTGCAACAACAAGGGCAAATTAATACCATACTTGTTCCTATTTCAAATTTTAATGATGAATTAAAACCTGAAAGTTCTGTTAGTTTCAATGTTGGTTTTCAATATACGCCAGTAAGTAATTTAAAATTAGAAGCGAACCTTTTCAGGAATAACATTAGTGATCTTATTGACACTAGAGTCATTGCTAGCAAAACAAATGGGCAAAACGTTTTTAGTTATTACAATGTTAATAAAGTATATACACAAGGAGCTGAATTTAATTTTAATTGGAAACCATTTACAGCTTTAAAAGTAAGTGGAGGGTATCAATATTTAATTGCAAAAGATAAAGAAGTAGTAAATGATTTAGAAAACGGAATAAATGCTTTTGCAAGAGATCCTAATACGTTAGTTACTGTTCAATTACAAAAAAGTGACTATTTCGGTTTATTTAATCGATCCAAACATATGGCCAATTTAAAAATATATTATGATTTCCAGAAATGGGGATTGAACACCAATATACGTACAACATATCGCAGTAAATATGGATTATCTGATAGTAATGGAAATGGATATCTAGATACGTATGATCCATTTGTTGATGGATACTTTATTACCGATTGGGCAATCAATAAAACCTTATACAAACATTACGAATTAGGTTTAGGAATAGATAATGTTTTTGATTTCACAGATCCACAAAACATTAGCAATATTTCTGGACAACTATTTTACGGTAAACTCCGTATACAATTTTAATAACCTCAATTTTCAAATTTCAATACAATGAAAACTATTCATTTTAATTTTTTAACTTTATTATTCATAGCAATAAGTTTTACATCTTGTAGTAATGATGATGATGCCGGAACTATAACTTCTCCTGTAGTTACATCAAGAGCCGAAAATATCCCTGCTCCACAACAAGGTGGTGGTGGACAGCCAGCAAGTGGTGATTTTACTAAATTTAGTTTCTCTACTGGTGCAGTAGTAGCCAACGACAGTAACGATTGGGATATTGCTTTTAGAGGTAGTACAATTGCTATTAATGGTGGACAAGTTACAGGTACTACAGATGAACCAGCACGTACAGGAACTACAGAAGCTATTATTGTTGACGGTACCTTTGCTAGTATAACTTCTGCTCCAGAAACAGGATACACACAAGATAGTACAACTGGATTTTCGATTCCAACAGGTAGTGGTAATGGTTGGTATACATATACAGGACCTCCTAATCATTTAATTTTACCTATTGCAGGAAAAGTAATCGTATTTAAAACATCAAACGGAAATTATGCCAAAGTAGAAATTTTAAGTTATTACAAAGATGCTCCAACAAATCCTGATGGAACAGATTCAAGATTTTTCACTTTTAATTATACTTATAATCCTAATGTAGGAGATCGTAATTTTTAGGATTTGTAAAAATCATACTATTCATAATTCTATTTTTTTTATTCTATTTCATCAATAACGTAAGCTACCATCAAACAGCATTGAAAGTTATTACGACCGTATCTTGCGTCTGAGAATAATAGATTTTTATAGGAGTTTTTTTGATCTATTATCTCTCAGAGAAAGGACTTGTTCTGTAAAAGAGCAAGTCTCTTTTTATTTAAATTAAATCTAAATTAAATTTGTGTGAGTACATGAGAAACAATACATTTGTGTCATTATTTTAAATGAGTCTAAATTAAATATAAATGAAAATTAAAGCATTACTTTCTCTATCAGCATCTGCTTTATTGATGTTTACAAATTGCAGCAGTGACGATAATAATACGCCTATTACTCCTCCAGCAACAAAAGCTGCAGTTATTCAAAACTATACAAATATCGTTTATCAATCATACAAAGATTCGTATGATAGAGCTGTAGAGTTACAAACAGCAATCAATACATTTACCGATACTCCTACAGAAGCAAACTTTACAAGCGCAAAAAATGCATGGTTAACTGCTCGTGAGCCGTACGGTCAAACTGAAGTATACAGAGAAACTAACGGTCCTATTGATACTCCTGATGGTGGTACAGAAGGGCAAATTAATGCTTGGCCGCTAGATGAAAACTATATTGATTATGTAAGAGATGGTAGTGGTGGTGTTACTTCTAACGGTATTATTAATGATACTAGCATTACCATTGACGAAGCTACATTAATTGGAGCTAATGAAGGTGGAACTGGAGTTCCTGAAAAAAACATTAGTACTGGATACCACGCTATTGAATTTTTATTATGGGGACAAGATTTTGCAGATCCATCAAATGGTTTAGCTGGTCAAAGACCATATACAGATTATGTTACAGGTGCTATTGGAACTAATCAAAATCAAGATCGAAGAGCTACGTATTTAAAAGTAGTAACAGATATTTTGGTTAAGGATTTAAAAGCATTAGTTGATACATGGGTAGAAGGTGGTACTTATAGAACTACTTTTTTAGCTTTACCAGAAGATACTGCTTTAAAAAATATAATTAATGGTGCCTTTTTTATTAGTGGTAATGAATTAGCTGTTGAAAGAATGTCTGTTGCTGTAGAACAATCTCAGGAAGACGAGCATTCATGTTTTTCAGATAATACACACAGAGATATTAATGGAAATGCATTGGGAGTTAACAATGTAATCTTTGGTCGTTATGGAAATATTACTGGAGCTTCATTTTATGATTTAGTAAATCTTACTGACCCAATACAAGCCGAAAAACTAAAAGTAGCTGCTGATAATGCTACGGCAAAAGTTAATGTAATTGTAAATTCTGACAGTAAATTTGATATTCTTATTGGTCAAGAAACAATCTCTAGTCCAGGAGTTATTTTGGAAGCCGTAGGAGCATTACAAACTCAAGCTGCAGAAATCAGTGCTGCTGCTTCTAGTATAAACATTGAATTATAGTTCGTTGGAAAAATTCGTGTATTTATATCATACTTTTTAAAGAAAAGAACCCAAGTTTATACTTGGGCTTTTCTGTTTTTAAGCATATTCTTAAATAAGTTCAAATTATGAAAGGAATTCATCCTTTAGTTTTCTCTTTTTGTACGATATTCATCTTTCTTTCTTGTGGTTGTTCTGAAGATGAATATACAGATACGACGCCTGTAAACCAATCTATTTATGAAGAAGGTGAAGAGTTTTTAGCTGGTGATTTAAGTATTAATTCTCAGAGTAATAATGCATTTGGTCACTCCTTCCCTACACTATCCGATTCTGATAGAATTATATTTGGTATTGGTAACTCTTTATTTAATCAAGCATGGGTATCTGCCCCAGCCTCAACAACAGCTAGAGATGGTTTAGGTCCCACATTTAATGCCAGAGCTTGCGCTAGTTGTCATGCAAAAGATGGGAGAGGTCGTCCAATTACTCCTTCTGCAATCATGGGCTCTGTAGGTTTTTTAATGCGTATTAGTGTTCCTGGAACAGATCCTCATGGAGGTCCTAATCCAGTACCTAATTATGGTGGGCAAATTCAAGAAATGGCAAATAGCTCGATTCCTTTTGAAGCCAAAGTTGAGGTTACTTTTGAAACCATTGAAGGTACTTATCCTGATGGTGAAACCTATCAACTCCGCAAACCTGTATATCAAATTAACAATGAGCAATTTGGTTCTTTACAAGGCGTTATGACTTCTCCTCGAATTGGCCAACAAACAATTGGTTTAGGTCTAATTGATGCACTTTCTGAGGATTCAATTTTAGCAAATGCAGACGAGTTTGATGCTAACAATGATGGCATTTCTGGTAAAGCTAATTATGTTTGGGATGTTATTGCTGGCCAACTAAATATTGGAAAATTTGGATGGAAATCTAACCAACCATCTTTACAGCAACAAGTAGCTGGTGCTTTTCATGGAGATATGGGGCTCACAACATCTTTATTTCCTAATAATAATTGCCCCGACGGGCAAGTTGATTGTCTAAATGCTCCAAATGGTGGAGAACCTGAGGTCACAGCATTGCAATTAGAAAGAGTATTATTTTACCAACGTACTTTAGCCGTTCCTATTCGTAGAAACTTTAAGAACGAAAATGTTTTAAAAGGAAAAAAATTATTTAATGACTTACAATGTATTGCTTGTCATAAAACTAATTTTGTAGCAAGTAGCTCTCCTACAACCCCTATTATTGAAGGAGTAAAGTTCAGTCCCTATTCAGATTTCTTACTTCATGATATGGGAGATGATCTAGCTGATAATCGCCCAGAATTTAAAGCGACAGGTAATGAATGGCGTACGCAACCACTTTGGGGAATTGGTTTGATTGAGACAGTAAATAATCACACCTTTTTATTACATGATGGACGCGCTAGATCAGTCGAAGAAGCTATTTTATGGCATGGCGGAGAAGCAGAACAGAGTAAAAACAATTTTAAAAACCTCATCAAAGAAGAGAGAGAGCAGCTAATCGCCTTTATCAATTCTTTATAATTACACTTTCTAATATTATGAAAATAAAATTTCCTCTAGTAATCTTCATTATATGTTTCTTTTCTTTCTTTTCATGTAAAAACGACGATAGTAATACAAGTTCTTTTGATACCAAAGCCATGCTTACTGATGTTACTCAAGATGTAATATTACCTAATGTTAATAATTTTGTAACCTCGATCAGCACATTGGAAAATAGCATTGCTACTTTTACAGCTACTCCTACAGCTGTAAATCTAAATCTTGCTCAAAATTCGTGGAAAAGTGCTGCTCAGCAATATGCTGGTATTTATAGCTTTAATATTGGTCGTCCCAAAGAATTATTCATGCATCAATTATTATTTAATTGGCCTGCTTTTACAATTGCTATCGAAAATGCAATTGCGAGTGGTACATCAATAGAAATTGATCAAATAAGTAGTAAAGCTAAAGGCCTTACTGGAATTGAATACTTATTATTTGGAGATATCTCCGCTACAAATACCAATGTTTTAGATTCTTTCTCAGATCAAAACAGATTGAATTACTTAACTGCAATAAGTATTGATCTAAAAAATCAAGCCAATCGTTTACATTCTATTTGGAATGTTTCTGGAGAAGATTATGCTACTACCTTTATTAATAATACCGATACTGGATTGCAAAGTTCTTTAAATATGTTATTTAATGGTTTATATAATGTTTCTGAAGCTATAAAAAAAGCCAAGCTAGGAAAACCAGCTGGTTTAGAAAATACTAGTGCAACCAATCCAGAAACATTACAAGCATTCAGAAGTGGAATATCACTAGATTTAATTGAAAAAAACATTAAATCTATAGAAGCTATTTATTTTAACACTAATGGTATTGGTTTATCAAACAATGTACAAGGTATTACTGGTAATGAAGAAATTAATACTAAAGTAAGAAATCAATTCGAATCAATATACACTGCTCTTTCTGCAATTAATCAACCATTATATTTAGCTATAGATGTTGAAAAACCAGCAGTATCTGACGCATATAATCGCATTAAAGAATTGGTTATATTATTAAATAATGAAGTAGGAAGTACACTTTCTATCATTGTAACTCCAACAGATAATGATGGAGACTAATTAGTAAACAAAGATCCCCGTTTATATTTTTTTTAATTTAGAAACCAGTAGTGATTTTATACATACTACTGGTTTTTCTTATATCATGAAATAGCATGAAATATATTCTTAATATACTTCATTGTAATTTTAGAGTATCAACAAAAATATACTACACTATTAGTTTAAGAGCGCTCAACTATAACTGTCAGTATTTTATTTAAGTAAACTTTTAAAATAAAAAATCATGAGTAATCAAACTATTTCAGAAAAACTAGTACAATTAACTGCTACTAATAATGTAACCCTTGCTCCTTATCATTTTTCAAATTTAGAAGGAATTCCAGGTAACAACTATAAAATTTCAATATCAAACAACGATGTTGCTTATCCTGCTTCTGTAAAAGTATTAAATGGTAACGATACAAATTTAGTTCCTCAATCTATACCAGCTGGTGGAAACTATAGTGTCCAGATTACTCCTTTAAACCCAACAGGTAGAATTCAAGTTACAAATATTAGTGATGAACCGGTAGCAGGGAGACCATCTGTTACTTTTAACATGACTCCAGCATAATAAACAACAAGGATCATCTTATTCGTTAATGTAATTAGATGATCCTTATACACTTTATCTCCACGTCATTTTTTATCCTATAAACGTCATTTTTATACCTATTCTAGGTTATACTTTTGCACTGAACTTATTTAGATTAAATAAAAACAATTTCAATGTTAGAGACTACAGCCACACTAACCTCAGCCATTGACACTCAACAATTGTTTGATACCAATTCAAAAGAATTATATCAAGATAGCATTGAAAAAGCTGTTGAGTATGTTAAAAACTTCTTGGATAACGAAACTTTTTATAGCGGAATTTCAATTGATGAATTACGTAAAAAAAAGGATTTAATATCTGTACAAAACACTGCTCCTTTATCTATAGATGAAGCTTTAAAAGAAATTAAAGAATTATATTTAGATCATGCTATTTCATTTCATAATACATCTTATGTAGCACATTTAAATTGTCCTGTTTTAATTCCTGCTCTAGTTGGAGAAGTATTAGCTACAGCTGTAAATACAGCCGTAGAAACATGGGATCAATCCACATCTGCTACATTTATAGAACAAGAAGTTATTAACTGGATTACTTCATTATTCAAGTTGCCTACAACTGCAGATGGAGTTTTTACCAGTGGTGGAACTCAGTCAAACTTCATGGGACTTTTAATGGCTCGTGATCATTATGCTTACAAACATTTTGGTTTTAATATTAAAGAAAACGGATTAAACGATATTATTCGAAAATTCAGAATCTTTTGTTCAGAAAAATCACATTTCAGTATCAAAAAAAATGCTGCATTACTTGGTTTGGGTTACAATTCTGTAATTCCTGTTTCGACTAATGAACGTTTTGAAATGGAACCTGAAGCATTGGTTCTTGCTATAGAAAAAGAAAAACAACAGGGTAATATTCCTATAGCGGTAGTAGCTACTACAGGTACTACTGATTATGGTAGCTTTGATCCTGTAGAAACCATTAACGCTATTGCTAAAGAATATGATTTATGGTTACATGTTGATGGTGCCTATGGAGGTTGTTATGTAGTTACAGACACACATAAGCATTTACTTAAAGGTGTTCAATACGCTGATTCTGTAACAGTAGATTTTCATAAAACATTATTTCAACCAGTGTGCTCTAGTGCTTTTCTAGTTGCTAATAATGATCATTTTAAATATGTATCTCACTATGCAGACTATTTAAATCCAATTGAAAATAAAGACAATGAATTTCCTGATTTAATTGTTAAATCGATACAAACTACACGTCGTTTTGATGCTTTAAAATTATGGTTCACACTTAAAGTTACTGGACAAAAAACATTAGCTTCTTATCTAGAAACTGTTCATTATAAAGCGCTCGATGTATATTCAATTTTGGAAAATGATATTTTCTTTGAAGTCGTGCATAAACCTGCACTAAGCACTATAGTTTTTAGATACAAAGCTCTTAGTATTGATAATGATACAATACATGACTCGATTAATTTGCATATCAAAGACACATTATTCAAATCTGGACAAGCGTCAATTGCTAGCACAAAACTTAATGGCGTAACTTATTTAAAATTCACGCTTTTAAATCCTACTATCACTATAGAAAAGCTTTCGCATATCATCCATCTTATCAAAGAAAAAGGAAATTATTACCAAAAAAATAATTAAAGAATTACAATATATCATGAATACAAAAATATATGATTTTATAGGCATAGGTATAGGTCCTTTCAATCTAGGTCTAGCATGTTTAACAACTCCTATAGAAGGACTAGAGGGATTATTTCTTGATAAAAAAGAACATTTTAACTGGCACCCTGGAATGTTATTACAGGATACTACTTTACAGATTCCGTTCACGGCTGATTTGGTAACTCTTGCCGATCCAACTAGTCCGTATAGTTTTCTTAATTATATAAAAAAACAAGGACGAATGTATTCTTTCTACATCAAAGAAAACTTTCTTTTATTACGTAACGAATACAATCAATACTGTCAATGGGTTATCAAACAATTAGATAACATTCGGTTTAATACTGAAGTTACTCATGTACAATATAGTGATGAAGAACAATGTTATATCATTACTTCTATTGCTACAAAAACAAAAGAGACCATTATCTATAAAGCAAAGAAATTAGTTCTTGGTACTGGTACATCTCCATACATTCCACAACAATGCAAGCAATTAAAAGGGAAAGCTATTCACTCTTCTTCTTACTTAAGTAATAAAGAGACATTGCAAGATAAAAAGGCAATCACGATTGTTGGTAGTGGACAAAGTGCAGCAGAAATTTATTATGATCTTCTTCAAGAAATCGATACTAAAGGATATGAATTAAATTGGATTACTCGCTCTCCTCGTTTTTTCCCATTAGAGTATAGTAAACTTACTTTAGAAATGACTTCTCCAGAATACGTAGATTATTTTTATAATCTTCCTGCTCAAAAAAGAGATCATTTAATTAAAAATCAAAAACATTTATACAAAGGAATCAATCAAGATTTAATTGGAGATATTTTTGATCTTTTATATGCAAAAAACATTACCAATGAAATCAAAACAGGTTTAAGAACAAATTCTGAATTGATTCAAGCTAATTTTGATGAAGATAAAGAACAATTCGAAGTATTCTTTCATCAAAACGAACAAGATAAATCTTACAAACATACAACCGAAGCGTTGGTATTAGCAACTGGATATGGATATCAAATGCCACCTTTTATTGATGGTATTACGGATCGTATTCAATGGGATGCACAAAACAGATATGATGTCAACCGAAATTATTCTATAGATCGTAATAAAGATGAAATATTTGTTCAAAATGTAGAATTACATACTCATGGATTTGTTACTCCTGATTTAGGGATGGCTTGTTATCGAAATTCATATATCATTAAAGAATTAACTGGTATTGAGCATTATCCTATAGAAAAAAGAATTGCTTTTCAACAATTTGAAGTGACAACAGACGAAGAGGTAAAATTACAAATCCCTCCTACTGTTTTAGCATAACTTATTTAAACTAAAAACTTTTGAATTTAAGAGCTTTCCTTATCCTTATGACATTGGTTGCTGTAGTAAGTGATTATTTACTACATCCTTTCTACCCTCAGTTTTTTGAGGCTAGATTTGGAATTACAGATCCTAAATCGGTAGGATATTATTTTGCAGCAATCTGTGCTATGGTGATGATTTCATTTCCTTTTTGGGCATATGTTGCTCGTAAAGTAGCTGAATTACGTTTGTTAATTTACACACAATTTGCAGCTGGTATATTAGCTTTATATTGTTTTACAATCACTTCATATCTCAATTTTTGGATCATCTCTTTAATCATGGTGTTATTTAAAGGAAGTTACCTTTTGGTCTATCCATATATCCTAAAAATTATCAAAAAAGAAGAGCATGTTAAAACTATCGGAATTCTTTCTGTTGTAGTTCATTTGGGCGGTATTATGGGAGCCATTATAGGTGGTTTAGTTGTTGACATTATTGATGCCAATTATATTTTTTTAGTCATGGCTATAGGCGATTTCATTCAAATGGGAATCAGCGGATATCTCTTAAAAAGCGATCGCTTTAGTACTGCTAGAGTAGCTGTAGATAATAATGATACTATTGTAAAAAAACCTATTCTTTCAAATCAACTGATTCTAAAAATTGGTTTAGTTACTTGTATTTTATATTTCAGTGATTTTATAACTCGTCCTTTCTTCTCTCTTTTTTGGGAAGCTATTTCACAATCCAATAGTAAAATTATAGCTGGTACTATTTACGCAATACCTGGTTTTATCGCATTAATTGCATTATGGTATACTACAAAGACCAAAACGAAACCTCAAGATAATATATATAATAATATCGTTCCCATATTATGTATTGGTTTTATTGGTCTTATGCTACAAGCAACTGCTATTGATTGGTTGTTGATTATTGGTAGATGTATCTATGGTTGGGCCATTTTTAAAGGCGTTGTACAATTTGATGTTCTCTTATTTGAATTAAGTACCCCCGAATCTTATGCTACAGATTATAGCAAAGTTCATTTTTTTCAGAATTTAGGAGTTCTATTTGGATCGCTATTCATAGGTATATTGGTCGATCATTTTGGATTACAAATTCCGTTTATCGTTGCCTTAGTTGGTTTTGCTTTTACTCTTTTACTTTATGTCATATTTTTTAGAACAGAAATACAATCTCTTAAAAAACTAGTTAAAACTTAATTTAAAAATTAACTCATTAATCGTCTTGAGCTTATCACACATAAATAATTAATCGATCACTATTTAGACTCAGGTAGGCTCAGCGATTTATGACCCAAAGTTTTATTGTTATACTATATGAATATTTCAACAACTACATACGATAATTTAAATTCTGGATATGATTTTTCATGCACTTTCCCTGATTTTGATACGATCTATTTTCGTCGTTTAAATCTAAAAAAAGATGCTACTATAATACATGATTGGGTTAATAGAGATTATGCTGAATTTTGGGGAATGCAACATTCATCTATTGAAGATGTAGTTCGTGAATATTCTAAATTAATAGCTCAAGAAGAATATGAAATCTTTATAGGCATTCATAATAACAAGCCCTCATTTTTATTAGAAAGATATCACCCTCAAAAAGATAGCATAGGTTCTTATTATCCTGCCAAAACTAAAGATATTGGTGTTCATATACTAATAGCACCGCCCCCATCTACTCCTATTTCTAATTTTACTTGGTATATCTTTAGGGCTATCATGGAGTTTACTTTTCAAGTAAAACAAGCCAATCGTATTCTTGTTGAACCTGATATACGAAATAAAAAAATGTTTGCTATATGTGAGCGTATAGGATTTACATTAGATAAAATTGTCACATTCCCTCATAAAACTGCGCAACTAGCATTTTTAACAAAAGAACGTTACCAGCAGATCAAAAAAACACAAAAAATTATCAAAAGAAGTGCTATGAACACTATCAATAATACTGTATCACCTCAACAATCTATCGCTCATATCCAACCAGAAGTTTGGAAAAAAGCGAATCGTTTATTAATTAAAAAAGCCATTTGCGAGTTTTCTCACGAATTACTACTTACTCCTACAATTACCTCTTCAGACGGAGATTGGAACCAATATCAATTAGTAGTAAATAATACTACGATTCTTTATACTTTTAAAGCAAAACCTCTTGCTTTAAACCACTTATATATCATATCAAATTCTATCAAAAAATTTGATCAAGATACTCCTCTTCCTCTAGATGCTATCTTATTTATTAAAGAATTCAGAGAAGCATTAGGTATTGATGCTCAAAAAATGCCAACATACCTTGAAGAAATTATAAGCACTCTTTATGGAAGTGCCTATAAACTACTAAAAGGAAATCCTATTGCAAAAGATCTAGCTATTGCAGATTTCCAAACTATTGAACAATCCATGATGGAAGGACATCCTGGTTTTGTCGCAAACAATGGTCGTGTAGGTTTTGATAGTAGTGATTACAGATCGTATGCTCCAGAATCTGGAAACACTTTTTCATTATTATGGCTAGCAGGTCATAAAGATCATACCGTTTATGCAGCTACAGAGCAATTGTCATATGATACTTTAATCAAACAAGAATTAGGAGAAAAAATTATTTCTAATTTCACTACACAAATCTCTGATTTAGGTCATAATCCTGATGATTATTTCTTTATCCCAATGCATCCTTGGCAATGGTTTAATAAATTAGCTAATATTTATGCTCCGCAAATTGCTACTGGAAAATTAATTTGCTTAGGATACAGCCCTGATCAATACAATGCACAACAATCGATTCGTACATTATTTAATGTATCAAATCCACATAAATTCTATACAAAAACAGCGTTATCTATCCTTAATATGGGATTCATGAGAGGCTTACCTCTTTATTATTTAGGAACTGCTCCTAAAATGGCTATTTGGCTTGAAAAACTATTATATAGTGATCCCTATATTAAAGAAACAGGCTTTAAAATGTTAGGAGAAATAGCTTCTGTTAGTTTTGTTAACACGTATTATGAAGAGTTCGGAATTCATAATGATTACAATAAGATGTTGGCTTCTTTATGGAGAGAAAGCCCTGTAAATGCTATTGCATCTAATCAGCGTTTAATGACAATGGCCGCATTTCTTCATGTTGATCAACATGATAACGCTTTACTTCCAGAGTTAATCAAAGCTTCTGGTGTATCTATTGATACTTGGTTACAATCATATCTAAAAGCTTATTTAAGTCCTTTATTACATTGCTTCTATCAATACGATTTAGTATTCATGCCACATGGAGAAAATCTTATTATGGTTATTGAAGATCACTTACCAGTAAGCGTACTTTTAAAAGATATTACAGAAGAAGCTGTTATACTTAACCCTGAAGTAGCGCTTCCTGAAGATTTAAAACGTATGTATGCTCCTGTACCAGAAGATGTAAAATTACTTTCTGTATTTACAGATATTTTTGACGGTTTTTTCAGATTCATGGCACACATATTAGAAGAGCATGCAGCATATTCTGAAAACGATTTCTGGAAACAGGTTGCTTCTTGTATTATTGCATATCAGAGTCGTTATCCTGAATTGCAAGCTAAATTTGATCAATATGATTTATTTGCTTCAGAATTTCATCTTTCATGTCTAAATCGTTTACAGCTTAATAATAATAAGCAAATGATTGACTTAGATGACCCTGTAGCTTTGTTACAGTTCGCTGGCAAGCTACAAAATCCCATAGCTCAATATAATATATCACCTATAGAAGCTTAATATGGATACAACTAACGACACTACTGTATATTCCAGAGAGATTTCTGGAATAGGTACGATTCAACTACGACCTTTACATATACAAACTGATATAAAAATCATTCATGATTGGGTTAATAGACCTTATGCAACATATTGGGGTATGCAAAACACCAATCTTGAATATGTACAAGAACAATATCAAGAAATTATTGATACCCCTCATCACGATACTTTTATAGGTACTCTTGATAATATTCCTATTTTTTTAATGGAACGTTATAAAGCTTCCAAAGATACTATTGCAAACTATTATAATGCTCTTGATGGGGATTATGGAATGCACATATTAGTAGGACCTCCTAAAGAACGAATACCAAAATTTACATGGCATGTGTTTTCTACAATTATGGCTTATTTATTTAGCACTACCGCAGTAAAAAGAGTTGTTGTAGAACCAGATATTAACAATAAAAAAATTCACGTATTAAACAAACGCGCTGGTTTTCAATATTACAAAGAGATAGCATTGCCTCACAAAAAGGCACACTTAGCATTTTGTACTCCTGAGCAATTCCACAACGCTTTTGCTAAAGAAAACTTGATTTAATTACACTATAATTTATGAAACCATCTCATAGTATTAAACATATTTCTCCTCAAAATTGGGCATATGCTAATCGAATGCATATTCGTAAAGCAATTAGTGAATTTGCTCATGAATTATTAATTACCCCTGTAGCGATTAATGATGATGGAAAATGGAAGGAATATCAAATTAATGCCGATCAAACTGATATTATATATTTATTTAAAGCCAAGCGGAATCTTTTAGATCATTGGCATATTGATCCATTATCTATCATAAAAAAAGACAATGGAAATGAGAAATCGTTGGATTCATTACATTTTATAATTGAGTTTAAAAAACAATTAGGAATTCCTGAAAAAATCCTACCTACTTATCTCGAGGAAATAACAAGTACTTTATACAGTGCTGCATACAAATATCAAAACGAAAAATTTGACAGTGCTGCTTTAACAAAAGCTACTTTTCAAGAAATTGAACATGCAATGTCTGAAGGACATCCATGCTTTGTTGCAAATAATGGTCGTATCGGGTTCAATGCCATAGATTATACTCAATACACTCCAGAGTCCGATACGCCATTTCAAATTATATGGTTAGCTGTTCATAAGGATAGAGCCACATATACTGCTATAGATTCATTATCATATGACACATTAATGGCTCAAGAATTAGGAGCTACTTTGATTGCATCTTTTAATCAAAAACTAATTGATTTAAATCTTAATCCTAACGATTATATTTTTATGCCTGCGCATCCTTGGCAGTGGTATAATAAATTAATTCGCATTTTCACTTCTGATATTGCATCCCAAAAATTAATATGTTTAGATTATAGTAATGATCATTATAGTGCTCAACAATCTATTCGTACGCTTTTTAATGTAACGAAGCCTACTAATTTTTATACTAAAACATCTTTATCAATCCTTAATATGGGATTTATGAGAGGACTTTCTCCTTATTATATGGAGAGTACTCCAGAAATTACAACATGGATTACCGCCTTATTTAAAAATGATTCGTATTTGAATGATTGTGGTTTCACAATGCTTGGAGAGGTTGCTACAGTTGGGTATCGAAATTTAAATTACGAACCTCTAGGCAGGTCGATTGCTCATAACAAAATGCTTTCTGCTTTATGGAGAGAAAGTCCTATCAGTCTTCTTGAAAAAAATCAAGACGTCATGACCATGGCCGCTTTTCTTCATATAGACTCTAATGACAAAGCATTACTCCCTGCACTTATCGCTTCATCTGGTGTTTCTATTGACGAATGGTTACAACGGTATCTACATGCTTATTTAAGTCCTCTATTACATTGTTTTTATGCGTATGAATTAGTGTTTATGCCGCATGGAGAAAATCTAATCATGCTTATGGAAAATAACATTCCAGTGAAAGCATTAATGAAAGATATCACTGAAGAAGTAATTGTATTTAACGAACAAATGAAATTCCCTGAAAAAGTAGCTCGTTTATTTACAAAAACAACCGATGAGACCAAATTGCTTTCTATTTTCACCGATATTTTCGATTGTTTTTTCCGTTTTATGGGGAATATTTTTGAAACGCAAACATCGTATTCTCAAGATCAATTCTGGTTTCAAGTTGCTCAATGCGTCATTAAATATCAAGATGCTCATCCTCAATATAAAGATAAATTTAAACGATACGATATGTTCACCTCAGAATTTAAAAGGTGTTGTCTAAATCGTCTTCAATTGAGTAATAATAAACAAATGCTTGACTTAGCAGATCCTATTGAAAGCTTACAATTTGTAGGTATTCTAGAAAACCCGATCGCAAAATATAAACCTGCACTTATAGAAGTTTCATAATTGATTAAAATGGATACACTAATCGAATTATCTACAATTATCAGGAATCGAAAAACGGTATATGCTGATTCGTATATAGATCGTAAAATTCCAGATGCTCTTTTAGAAGAAATCATTACGAATGCTACCTGGGCTCCTACTCATAAACAAACAGAACCTTGGCGTTTTATCGCTTTAGGTTCTTCGCATAAAATAGCATTGGGTAATTATTTAAAAGAATTTTATCAAGCCAAGCTACCAATACATAAATATCCTGCGTCTAGATATGAGAGTACTATAAAATACCCTCAAAATGCAACATTAATCGCTATCATAATGAAACGCAGTCAGCGTATAGATATTCCTGAATGGGAAGAAATTGCTGCAGTTTCATGTGCTGTACAAAATATGTGGTTAAGTTGTACTGCTCAACAAATTGGTTGCTATTGGGATAGTAGTGATGGTGCTATTTCATATGGTAATCAATTTGACCTACATCCTTCTGAGCGTTGTTTGGGAATTTTTTATATGGGATACTATCAAGACATAAAAACACCCACAAAACGAAAAAGACGCCCTCTAAGTAAAAAATTTAGTTGGGATAAAAATACCACAATTACATATACAAAAACATCTTAATTATTATGAAGACTGATCGAATTTTAGCCATTGATTTTGGCCGAGGACTCAGCGTATCTTTACTTGCTATTGTTCATACATTATGGATGTATGCAGATTTACACACACAAGAAACCTCTACATTAGGGCACTTTGTTCATTTTATGGGAAGAGGTACTCCTGTTTTTTTAGTTACAATGGGAGTTTCATTTATGATTTCTCGCAATCAAAATCTTAAAAGTTCTATACAGCGTGGTCTATGGATTCTTGCTGCTGCATTTTTCATGAATTTCATGAAATTTATTGTTCCTATTATTCTAGGTTTTATGCCTGATTCTTTTATTAAAGCGTATGGCTGGGAGGCCCCTTTAAATTTGGAGCAATATATTTATCTTATACAAACAGGTGATATCTTACAATTAGCAGGAATCTCTTTATTGTTTATGGGCTTAGTTAGAAGGTTTGTTAAAAACAAATATTTCATACTTGTTATTGCCTTTATCGTAGCTGCTATTTCTAGAGAATTAAGTGGTTTTAGATTGAATATCGAAGGTATTGACTACCTCTTAGATTTATTATGGGGTAGTGAGTATAATGTTTATTTCCCTGTTTTTCCTTGGTTATCTTTTATCTTAATGGGAATGTTCTTTGGGAAATTATATATCGATGAGAATAAAAATGAAAAAGCATTATTTAAAGCCATGCTTTTATGGGGGGTTTTGATGATCATTGCAGGTGCTCCTTTAGTCTTTACGAATTCTGAATATCATTTCAATGATTTCTTTCACATGGGACTAGGCGGCGTGATATATTTTGCTGGTTGGAATTTTACAGTTATTAGTTTCTTTAATCTATTAGTAAAGAAAATTCCATTCAATCCAATTTTTAAATTTCTATATTATTGCAGCAAAAACGTTACTTCTGTTTATATTATACAATGGGTTTTAATATGTTGGGGAATGGGAATCTTTGGTTTTCAAAACTCAAAAGAATCTACCGTATTATTTCTTATGATTTTATTCTTAACATTAACTTTCTTAACAAGGTATCTAATGGATCGAATACAATCTACTATAAAACAACGTAAAGAAAATAGGTCAAATCTAGCTATTCACTAGTTGAATAAAAGTATCTCAAATTATTACGAATAATTTGAGATACTTTTATTATACATTTTTTTAAATTCCTTTAATTTTACAAACAACTGTTTCTATAGGAATTGACTCACTCTTCTCATGTAAAAAAACAATCTCACCACCATAAAAAGATTCAAACTCCATAGTAGCCTTATCTGTTGAAAATTCACCTAGTACATCTCCATGATTAATAATATCACCTTCTTTTACTAACCAATTCTCTAAGCTATATCCTTTTACGTTTTCCTCGATTTGAGGTAGCAAAATTTCTACTATTTCATCCTTTGGCAATACATATAATTGTCGTTCCTCTTCCTTTTCTTCAAGCATTAATTTTCCTTTCTCTAATGAGGGTGATTTTGATATTGCCTTAAAAAAATTCTTAATAAAACTCAACATATTGCTTAATTATAACTATTAGAAAACAATAATACTAAATGAGTTTCAGAATGAAATCATAAATCGGTTTTATTTAACAAAGAAGAATCATCCATCTAATTGTGGTTGATGTATTTGCGATTTCCTATAAACTTTAGGAGTGATTTTTGTCTTTTTTTTGAATGCTGCAGTAAAATGTGTTGAGTTTTTATAACCGACAATTTCAGAAATTTCGTAGATAGGTTTTGTACTATGTTTCAATAGTTTTTTAGCCTTAGACATTCTCAAATCCGTAGTATATTCAAATACTGTTTTTCCAAAAACACGTTTAAATTCTTTTTTTAACACAAAATCATTAACTCCTGTAATTCTAGATAATTGTAAGATAGAAAATTGTGCAGTTAAATCTGAAGCTATAATATTTTCTACTTCATATATTTTCTTTATGATGTTATCTATCCCTAATCGTTCTTCTCTTCGCATTGTTGCACTATCCATTTTAAGCGCTAAAAGTTCTAAAACTTTTGATTCTAAAAATAAACGTTTAGATAAACCATTATAATTGGGAGATAATAACTCGGCTAATATTTCTTGAGTTTTTGAACAAAATGGTTTTATAAAATCTCTATTCATCTTATGCAATGCATATCGATCTGTTAGCTCAGTATTTACATTTAAAGTATGTTTTTTCATGAAATTTGCATCCATTCGAATGCGCAATTCTTTCACATGCTTATTACTATGATAAAAAAAAGTTCCTATTATATCCTTAAAATATACCAAATAACTTTCTTGATTTTCATAAGCTAAATCAACTTTCCGATCAGATAATCGTATAATTTGTTCTCCTTCTATTAAAAATGACAGTTCTAATATATGAGTTGTATTTTTACTTACTACTTCTATATCTCTTTGCAAATCGACATCTATAATTCCTATATACAACCCATCAAAATAATAATAATCATAAGTTCCTTCTCCATATTCTGGTAAAAAGGAAAACTCTTTATAATGTATACCATCATGCTCAATCGATCGAGTCAATTGAGTCATTGCGTTTAGAAAAAACTTAGGGGATTCAGCGAATTGCAAATCAGCTTGTTTGCTTTTTCCGCGTCTTTTTTTATCCATTTTACGTTAGTAATATTAATGAATAAACAAGTACTTTCAATACCATGTTTATTTAGACCAAATATAAATAAATATTCAAACACTTCGTCTTTATTCTTTTACAACTCTCTATCAGCATTCACTTCAAAACAACTCCAAAAACACAATAAACACCTAAATAACAGTCAATTAAAAAACAACATCTAAGGTTTAACCGTAAAAAACACTTTATTATTCGTCTTTTTTTATCCCAATTACGTCATTATTTTATTAAGCAAGCGCATACATTTGCAGTGATTTATTTAGACTAATTATAAATAAAATATTTTGATAGTTAATTTCATTCATGGATCAAAATTAAAAATGATTGTCAGCATTTTTATGGTCCTTTTTAGTGTTCATGCATACACACAAAGTAGTGTTACTGGTATAGTTTTAGATCCAACTTCAACTCCATTAGTAGGTACTTCTATTACAATAAAAGAAATACCTGATGCGGGTAGTGTTACAGATTTTGATGGTAAGTTTTCAATTTCGCTTACTCCAGGTACATATACACTTATAGCAAGTTATCTTGGTTTTGAAGATTATATCAAAAAGATAGTAATCACCGATCAAAAAAAATTAAACTTAAATATTGTATTAAAAGAAAATCTGAATCAATTAAGTGATGTTGTAATTGTTAGCAAATCAAATTCGCAAATTGCAAGAGAACAGGCATACGCTGTACAAAGTATTTCTACCGAAGGTTTAAAAAACACGAGTGTTGATATTAGTCAAATCTTAAATACTTCTTCAGGGGTTAATGTCCGTCAATCTGGTGGATTAGGGTCAGACACTCAATTTTCTTTAAATGGATTAACAGGAAATCAAGTTCGTATTTTTATAGATGGTGTCCCTATGGATTATTTTGGGTCGTCACTTTCTTTAAATAATTTTCCTGCAAACTTAGTAAGTTCTATAGATACTTTTAAAGGTGTTGTTCCTATACATTTATCTTCTGATGCTTTAGGAGGTGCCATCAATATTGTTACTAATAAAACTGCAAAAAATTTCTTAGATGCATCATACTCTTATGGATCTTTCAACACTCATAGAGCTGCTTTAAATGGTCAATATAGAGATCCTAATACAGGTTTTATGGTACGATTAAAATCATTCTATAACTACTCTGATAATAATTACAAAAACAGGGTAAAATTATTTGATATCGCTACAGGAAGAGAAGATGACTTTTATACAGACGTAGAGCGTTTTCATGATGCATATGAATCTAAAATGGTTTGGTTAGAAACAGGATTAGTTAAAACTAAATACTTAGACGAACTAATCATCGGTGTTTTATATTCTGACAATTTTAAAGAAGTACAACAAAATCCATCTTCGCTAGGAACATCAAAAACACCTTTTGGTGAAGTTACTACTGAGGATGAAAAATGGATCGGAAATTTTTCTTTTAAAAAGAACAACTTATTCACTGATAAATTAAATCTTTCTACATATTTCACGATTGTAAATTCAAAAGAAACTTATAAAGATATTGGTAATAATCGTTATTTCTGGGATGGTACATTTGATGAAGGAGTTTATATCGGTAGAGGAGAATTGGATACTAATAAATCTCTTTTTGAACTAGATCGTTTAAATATTTTAGCCAATATTAATGCCGAATATGAGATTGCACCACATCATAATATTGCCGCTAATTATTCTTTAAATCAAATTAGATTAGAAGGAGAAGATACTTTTAGTGATGCTAAAAACGCTCAATTTGGAGAACCTAGTACTGTAAGAAAACAGGTTACGGGAGTATCTTATACTAATGCTGCTTTTAATGATAAATTAAAAACTACTGTTTTTGCTAAAAATTATTTTTATGATTTAAAAGCATATACCGCAAACCAATTTACAGGTGATGATCGTGAGGAATTTACAGATAATCAATCACATCTAGGATATGGTTTAGCTTCAACTTATTTCTTTACAGATAATATTCAAATAAAAGCTTCTTTTGAAAAAACATATAGATTGCCAGAAGCTGTAGAGCTATTTGGAGATGGTTTATCTATTTTTCCAGCAATTGATCTTAACCCTGAAGAAAGTGATAATTTCAATATCGGTACGAGAGCTGATTTTAACCTAACAAATACGCATCAATTAAAAACTGATATCAATTTATTCTTAAGAGATTCAAAAAACTTTATCCGTCTAGAACGTAGAGGGGCAAGAGGTTTTTATCAAAACCAACAAAAAGTTTTAACCAAAGGGATTGATTTAGGAGTGCAATACAATTATACTAAAAAATATTTCTTAAGTCTTAATGCTACTTATCTTGATCAAAGAAATAATAATAGTAGTGCAAGAAGTCAAGGAGGTCAAGAAGATTTTCAGAGAGGGCAACGTATTCCTAATCAACCTTATTTATTTGGAAGTGGAATTGCAACATATAGAGACAAAAAATTATTCAGTAATCATGATACCTTTTCAGTTTCTTTAATCAATACATACACACATGAATTTTCATTCAATTTCGAAAATACTGGAGATAGCAACAAACCTATAATTCCTTCACAATTCACTAATGATATCGAAGTTGTTTACGGTTTATTTAATGGAAAATATAATCTATCATTCAATGTTGTCAACATCTTTGACAAACTTGTTTATGACAATCTAAATCAACAAAAAGCAGGAAGAGCTTTTTATATCAAGGCTCGCTATTTTATAAATTAAATTAATATTACTAAAATGATACATTTAAAAAAAGTTTTATTCACAACACTACTTGCTACTAGCGTATTGTTTACTTCATGTAGCAGTGATGATGATTCTACACCAACTCCTCCAGATAATTCTCCTAAATTCTTTATAGGAGTACAAGGTACAGATAATGTAGATGTATTAGTGTCTGCAGAAAACCTAACAGAAGGTACTATTAGCCCGATCAATAACGGAATTGTACAGCCTGCATGGATGACATTTACAAGTTTGGGAGATGCAATCGTTTCTCAAGGATTTTCTACAGATAACGAAATGAAAATCTATAAAAAAGTAAATGGTGAATTGACTAATACAGATAATCTTTTTACAACATTGTCTCCTTTTGCAATGGCTAATGTAGATGCTAATAATTTTATAGCTATTGGTGCAGCACGTGAAGGAAACTCTAATAGAGAAATCTATTTAATAGATAAATCAAATTACTCTATTTCGAAAACTGTAGAAACTAAAATTGATGAAATTACAGCTGAAGATTTAATTGCATTTCCTACTGGTGTAGCTGTTAATGATGGTAAATTATTTATCTCATATTATTTCATACCTACAGCTGCTGGTGGTGCTGGTACTGCAATTGCTAAAGATGCAAAAATAGCTGTATACTCATATCCTGAGTTAGAATTTGAAAAAATCATTACAGATACTAGATCTGCTTCTCTTGGAGTTTATGCTGGAACTGGTGCTATGGTTAAAGTCGAAAACGGAGATCTTTATACTTACTCTAGTGCTTCTGCTATTTGTGGATTTATCCCTGCTCCTGCTCAACCTTCTAGTATTTTAAGAATTAAAGATGGTCAGAGTGAGTTTGATGCTTCTTATCATTTTGATTTCCAAACTGCTAGTGGTGGTTATAAAATTAATGATATGTTATATGCTGGAAATGGGAAAGCTATTGTTCGTATGTTTCAAGAACCTCCTGTTGTTCCTCAACAATACTATTGGGCTGCTTATGCTCCTACAATTGATCAAAACGTTGCTGCATTAACTTTAGGTGTTATAGATTTTGAAGCTAAAACAGTTACTCCTATCACAGATGTTCCTGCCCATGGTGGAGCTTGGGGAATAGGTAACTTAGTAAATGATGGAAAAGTATATATTAATATAAGTCACTCTAATGAAGCTGCAGTATACATTGTTGATCCTGCAACTGCTACAGCTGTAAAAGGAGCTACTATTCAAGGAAATTATGCCAAAGGTATTTTTTATCTTGATTAAGGTATTCTTTTATTCTTAAAATACAGAGACATCTTATGCAAAAAGCATAAGGTGTTTTCTGCTTTTATAATTTTTTATTCAAAACAAACTCCTATTAGCTTAAAATTTAGTTAGCGTGAAAAAATCTTTCAAAAAAACTGCTCGTACCATACATTTATGGTTAGGTCTAGTTACTGGCCTTATCATATTTATTGTATGCATTACTGGATGTATTTATTCTTTTCAAAAAGAAATAAAACTTGCGGCTTATCCTTATTTTACTGTTGAACATACAGAGGATTCTACTCATCTTCCATTATCCACTTTAATTGAAAAATATCAAAAAGAACACGATCATAAAATTCTACGAATCTATGATTTAAAAAAAGAAAATCGTTCGACAGTTCTATTGACTTTAAAAAACAACGAATATTTCTATATATACTTAAATCCGTATACTGGAGATTTTATTCAAGAAAAACGATTAGCGGCCGATTTTTTCACTATTGTATTATTTATACACACTACATTATTATTAGGTGAATTAGGTACCCAAGTCATCGGATGGTCTGTAATCATGTTCATCATTTCTTTAATTACGGGACTTATTCTTTGGTTTCCAAAAAACACTAAAGTTTTTAAAAACAAAAAAGGTAGAAAATCTAAATTTGGTTTAAAACTAAAAGGTCCTAAAAATAAGGTTGTTTATGATTTACATAGCGTCTTAGGTTTTTATGCTGCTTCTCTTCTTATTGTTTTATCTATTACTGGTATTGCATGGACATTTACATGGGTTGATAATGCTTTATATACTGCTGTAACTTTCGAGACAAAAAAGGAGAAAAAAGAATTACAAATTGATTCAACAACTTTTAAGCTTACGACTTTGGATCAATTAAAAAAACGTGTTGTCCCTCAACGAGACGATAAAGGCTTATTCATTTATTATCTCCCAAATAAAAACACAGATCCTTTATGGATTATGAGTTCTCCTGACGAAGATCAATTTGGAAATACTGATAATTATTATGCACATCCAGATACTGGTGAATTTATAGAAACTAAATATGATGAAGATAAAAATGCTGGTGAAAAGTTTAACAGCTTATATTATGATATACATACCGGAAGTCTTTTAGGTCTCCCTGGTAAGATTTTAATCTTTCTAGCAGGCCTAATAGGTGCATCTATGCCTATTACTGGTGTCATGTTATATCTACACAGGCGCAAAAAGAAAAAGGCAAAAAGAAAAAAATAATAAAAAGGGAAGTTTTAAAATTAAAACTTCCCTTTTCTTTTAACAGAACTATTCTTTTTATACTATAATTATAATTTTGGACAACGTTTACAATTAGTTTTCCCTTTCTTTTTATATTTCTTACAACATTTTTTCTTTTTGACTCCACATTGCATGGAACATCCAGAGTCTACTATAATACAAGGTGTAATTGCTTCGTTTTGTATGGTAATCATTACTTGTTTTTATTTATACTAATTATAAACAGTGGCAAATATACTAAAAAAAGGTTCTAAATTGTTATTTAGAACCTTTTTAATTAAAATTAACTATTTTATACTAGTTAGTAGTCTCTTCTTGTGGCAACATTTTATTAATATCTCTATCAAACATGTAATGTCCTGATTTATCATCACCGATAATTTTTAGTTTATCTAATAATGTTCTAGCAGAAGCTTCTTCTTCTAATTGCTCAGAAACGTACCATTGCATGAAATTATGAACATTATAATCTTTATGCTCTAGGCACTGAAAAATTACATTATTTATTTGTTGCGTAACAAATTCTTCGCTTGATAAAAAAGTTTCAAATAATTCCATTAAAGAATTAAAATCGTCCTTCGGTTTTTCTAATGCTGGTATATTTGCTTGACCGCCTCTTTCATTTATAAACTTTACAAGTTTTGTCATATGTACACGTTCTTCTTCAGATTGTGTATAAAAAAACTCAGCTACTCCATTGTACCCATTTACATCTGCCCAACATGCCATTGATAAATACTGTGCAGAAGCTTTTGCTTCGTAACGTATTTGATCGTTTAGTGATTTTTCTATTTCAGGTATCATACTATATCTTTCTATATTCTTATTCATATCTAAAGTACATAAAATCTCAATGAGTCAATTATTTTTTAAAGTGATAATTCCTTTTTATTGATAATTTAAAATGAGACTACTTAAACATTTATCAAATTCTTCTCTTTAATTTCTGAAAACGAATGCTTTACTTCTTTCACCCAACGCTCTAGTCTTTCTGCTGATAGATCTGATTCATTATCTTCATCCAATGCTAATCCATAAAAGTATCCTTCGGATTTAATTGCTTTTGATTCTGTAAATTCATAGCCCTCGGTAGACCACTCTCCTATTACATCTCCTCCATTTTCGATAATAACTTCGGCTAAGATTCCTATACCATCTACAAAATACTCAGCATAACCGACCTGGTCTCCTAAACCATAAATTGCGACTGTTTTTCCTGTAAAATCAATCGTTTTGAAATCATCAAAAAAATCTTCCCAGTCACTCTGTAAATCTCCATCATACCATGTTGACAATCCTAATATTAAAAAGTCAAACGTTTCAAAATCTTCCTTTTTTAATTGATTACATTCAATTACCTTTACTTCAGAACTATCCCAATAATTTACTAAATCATGGGTAATTTCTTCAGTACATCCAGTATCTGAACCGTAAAATATCCCTATATGCGCACTCATAATTTGTAATTTTTGTAAAAATAGCTATTTTAATTTATTCTAAATTAAAACTATTGATTTTTATTTGATCATAGAAAAAATTATTCTTTTTTTTTTTAATAAGTTTGTCCCTAAGAATAAAAACTTAAGAATACAATCAAAAAACGAAATCAATATTTCTTATATTCAAAGCTATATATAATAGTATAGTATTCTTGGTTTTATAAATGTTATAAAACAATTGCATATGTATTTTAATAAATTAAATGTATTCCTTTTTGGAATTATTATTAGTGGTACTTCAATAAGTATCAACGCTCAAGATCATGATTATGATTCGCAACATACTATTTACAGCCTCAACGGAAAAGTTGGAATTGGTACTACTACTCCTGGTTCAAAACTTGAGATAAATGGCACAATTAGTAATACTTTAGGATCTGGAGGAACCTTAACTTTATTTGATAACAACGCAACTAGAAATAATAGAATTATTTTAGGAGCAGATAATGATGGTGCATTTATTAGATCAACTTGGAGCAGCGGAGGGACAGATGCTATTTCTTTTAGAAATTCGGTAAATAGCCCTGTCATGTCAATTGCTGCTAATGGTAATGTGGGTATTGGGACAAACAATACTAATCAATACAGATTAGCTATTGCGGGCAAAGCTATTGCAGAAGAAATAAAAATTGCTTTACAACCTAACTGGTCTGATTTTGTTTTTGAAAAAGATTATCAATTACCTACTCTTCAAGAAGTCGAAGAACATATTCATAATAATGGGCACCTTAAAGATATCCCAAGTGCAAAAGAAGTTGCTAGAAATGGTTTTTATTTAGGTGAAATGGACGCTAAATTACTTCAAAAAATTGAAGAATTAACATTATATACAATTGCACAACAAAAAGAAATAATTAAGCAAAAAGAAGAAATTAAATCGTTAAAAGATGACAAAGTCATCATAGCTGATTTAATCGAAAAATTAACCCAACTACAAAAACAGGTAGATTTATTAGAGCAGAAATAATACTCTCTTTTTTCAAATTCATAAAAACGAAAAGATAGGATTTACAAATCTATCTTTTCGTTTTTATTTAGAATCAATATAAATAATATTCTTATATTTGTTTTTATATTAATTCATTATTACTACTCTTGAAAACTGCAAAAATTATTTATCAAAATAACATAGGAATGTCTTATTTATGGAATTCAAATTATTCTATAGAAGAAGAAGATCAAGTATTTCAATTAAAAATTTTTGATATCAGTTTAGAAATTACTTTCTGGGATTTAAAGGATTTTCTATCTGCAATTTCGCAAACAAAAATGCAATGTACTTGCAACAAATGCAATTCTTTATCTCGTTGTAAAGCAATTCAATTTACACAACAATATTCTGAATTAAAGATAAAAGTAAATGCCATTGAATTGAAAGCTATTAGAAATTTAGTACAAGGAACTCTCTTTAAAATAGAATTAAATACAATACTTGAAGATTTAAGTATCAACTAGTTTTCATTTTCAAAAATCATCAAGTCTTTTTCATTAAATCCAATTGACATTTTTTGTTTTTTTGCTTTTTTATTGACATGAATTAGAAAATGATTCCCTTTTGGACTTTCCATTTCTAATTGGTAATATTCTCCCATAAAATGAGATTTCACAATACACGCATCTAAGGTATAGTCTGTGTTCTTTTCTATTTTTATATCCTGAGCTCTTAATGCGTATTGTTTTTTTTCGTTTAATGGATAATCAAATTCTTTTAAAATAGAAGGAGTTAACTCAATTATAGTTCCAAAGAGAGAAGCTACATATGCTGTTTCAGGTTTTTTATATAGTGTTTTTGCTTTATCTTTTTGAATCAGCTTTCCTTGTTTTAATACTAATATTTTATCTGAAACGGCTAATGCGTCTTCTGTATCATGTGTTACAAAAATAGCTGTAATCCCTGTTGCTTTTATTATTTCAAAAATTTCATTCCTCAATTGTTCTCTTAGCATCGTATCCAGATTACTAAAAGGCTCATCTAGAATCAATAATTCAGGTTTGGGTGCAATAGCTCTTGCTAATGCTACTCGTTGTTGTTGCCCTCCAGAAAGTTGATGAGGATATCGTTTATCATATCCTTCGAGTCCAACTAAATTCAGTACTTCTTGAATTCGTATATTTTTATCCTTTTTATTCTTGATTCCATACCCTATATTATCAGCTACAGACATGTGCGGAAATAATGCATAATCTTGAAAAACTAATCCTATATTTCTCTTTTCTGGAGGAATCATAGTAGTAACTGAAGATATTAATGTTTCTTTTAGATAAATCTCTCCGTAATCTGGTGTTTCTAAACCAGAAATCAATCTTATCAACGTTGTTTTTGCACTACCACTTTCTCCTACTATTGTAATTACTTTTCCTTTTTTGATAGAAAACGAAACTTGATCAAGTGCCATTGTTTTACCATGATCAAAAGATTTACTTAATGTAGTTACTTCTAAAAGATTCATTTATTTAGTAATTAGTTTATTCAGGAAAATAACAGGAAGTATCCCTGTACAGATAATTAATAACGAAGGCAAAGCTGCTTCTGCTATTAATTCGTCACTTGCATATTCATATGCTTTTACTGCTAAAGTCGAAATTGTATACGGTTTCAAAATTAACGTGAGTGGTAATTCTTTCATCACATCTACAAACACTAATAATAATCCGCTCAAAACTCCTTTTTTTATCAATGGTAAATCCACTTTAAAAAAAGTTATAAAGTTTCCTTTACCTAGTATTTTTGAAGATTCTGATATTTTATCGCCTATTTTTAAAGTACTGGATTCTATAGGATTATAAGCTACAGCTAAAAAACGAACCATATAAGCATATGTTAAGCCTATAATTGTTCCATTAATAAACAATCCTATATTAATTTCGAATACAGAGCGAAATACTTTATACAACCATTTATCTATAAATAATGTAGGAATCATCACACCTACTGCTATAACGGCTCCTGGAATAGCATATCCTAATGTACTAATTTTTGATAGATTTTTTATAAAATGAAGCTTATTCCATTTGGTAAAATAGATCAATCCTAAAGCAAAAATAGTTGTCAATAATGCTGCCAAAATTGCTACTCCTAAGCTTTGTCCAGCTATAGATAAAAACTCAAACGAAAAAACTTCTTCATAAGTTAATCCTACCCAATATAATAATTGCATTACAGGAATTATAAACCCTAAAATTACTGGTATACTAGCGAGGCTTAATAAAAACCATTTTTTATTGGATTGTATTTGTTTTCTCAATAATCTATTAGCACTTTTTATATCATTATGGTATCCTATTTTTTGTCTTTGCCATTTCTCTAATAAAATTAAACCAAAGATTATGGTAACTAATATTGCTGAGAGATATACTGCTGTTTCGGGTTCTTCTAAAGCGAACCAAGCTCTAAAAATCCCTGTAGTGAACGTGCTTATTCCATAATATTTTGCAGCTCCATAATCATTTAGCACCTCCATTAAAACCAAAATTAATCCTCCTATAATTGCTGGTCTAGCTAAAGGTAATAATAGTCTAAAAAAAGTTTTAAATTCACCAACGCCTAATAATCTTGATGCTTCAATGAGATTATTTGCTTGTGTCAAAAACACTGTACGAGCACTTACATAAACATATGGATATAATGATAAACTTAGTATCAATATTAATCCATACATATTCATAATATCAATTTTGATAGCTGAAATAGAAAAGTATCGTAATAATAGTTCTAATGTTCCTCCATAATCAAAAACACCTGCATAACTATAGGCTGTAATATAAGATGGTATCGCCAATGGTAAAATCAATAGCCATTCTAATTGTTTCCTGAACGGAAAGTCATATCTTGAAACTATCCAAGCTGTAGAAACTCCCATCAATAATACTAAAATCGAACATCCAACAACTAGATATCCTGTATTTAAAACATATTTAGGCAGTAGCGTATATACTATGTGATTCCATGTTTCTCCTGGACCGGAAAACAATTTAAAGAAAATAGTAGCTATAGGTATAGCTATAATAAAACCAATGATCAATGTAATTATTGACCATTGGTTAATATCTCTTTTAAAGCGTTTTGCTTTATTCTCTAATGAGTAAATTTTATTTTTATTGCCAACCAGCTTCGTCAAAAGTAAGTACTGCTTTTTTGTTATTTTCTCCTAATTTAGCCAAAGGTAAAACATCTTCTTTAAATGTTCCCCATGAAGCTAATAACTCTGACGGTGCAACAGTTGGATTTACTGGGTATTCATAATTTGCTTTTGCAAAAACTTCTTGTGCATTTTTGCTACTTAAAAACTCTATAAATTTAATTGCATTCTCTTTATTAGGTGCATATTTTGCTACTCCTGCTCCACTTACATTAATATGTGTTCCTCTTGTCTCTTGATTTGGAAAAAAGATTCCAACACCTTCTCCTGCTTTAACTTCTTCAGGATTTTTAGAGTTTAATAATTTACCAATATAATATGTATTAACAACAGCTATATCTCCTTCTCCAGCTACAACTGCTTTTACTTGATCTCTATCATTTCCTTTTGGAGATCTTGCCATATTAGCAACCATACCTTCTGCCCATGATTTTGCTTTATCTCCTCCATCATGTGCTATAATAGAAGCTAATAATGATTGATTATAAATGTTACTAGAAGATCTTATTAATATTTTTTTGTTCCATTTATCCGAAGTTAAATCCTCATATGTAGATAACATCTCTGGCTTAATTCTATCTTTTGCATAAGCAATAACACGCGCTCTTTTTGTTAATGAAAACCATGCGTTATCACTATCTCTTAAATGTGCCGGAATATTTTTTTCTAAAACTGCTGAAGTTACTCCTTGCAACAATCCTTTATTTTTTGCTCTCACAAGACGTCCTGCATCTACAGTAATCAAAACATCTGCTGGAGACTGCTCTCCTTCTGATGTCATTTTTTGCATTAACTCATCTGCCTTTGCATTTACTACATTAACTTTAATTCCTGTTTCTTTTTCAAATTGAGCAAATAATTCCTGATCTGATGGATAATGTCTATGCGTATAAACATTCACTTCTTTAGTTTCAACTACTTCAGGAGCCTTTTCTGTTGCTTCATTTTTTTTATCTGTTTTGCAAGATAGTGCTAAAAAAAATACACTGATCCACACTAAATACTTCATAATTGGTCTTTTATTGTATTATTGAATTATCGCCAAATATAGTTATTTAAAAAGATTCTAAATAGTTAAAATTTTAATAAACAGCTATTTTTAAAATTTGAATTGTAATGTTGTGTACCATGTTAATGGTTCTGCTGGTATAATTCCAGGTCCTGGATATCCAGTTGCTCTTCTTGTAAAGTAACTATTATCTAATATATTATTTACTCCAGTTTCTAATTTCCATTTTCTATATGTATAAGATAGGGATACATCTAAAATATCATACGAAGGGATTTCTCCTATAATACCACTTTGTGAACTAAAATTAGCTTTAGCATTACTCGCATCAGTAAACTGCTCTGATAAATAAGTGTATTGTATACTACCTAAAAGGTTTTTATATCCAAATTTCAATCCTGTTTTTAAATTAACTGTTGGTATAAATTCAACTTTATTACCTTCAACATTATTTTGTCTGGAAGCTGTATACTCAGAATTTGTAATTGCAGTATTGATATAATAATTAAGTTTAAAATCTTTATTTTCAGCTAAAAATGTATTTTTAATATTCCAATCTATAAAACCTTCAAATCCATAAATAATAGCATCTCCTACATTGGTTCTAAATTGAATCGTTCTACCTGTTTCTTGTTCATCTCCTGATGCATTAGTGATCGTTTCTCTTGTTAACACCTCTCCTATTCTATCACGATAAGACAGAGCAAAAACATCTACATCATATGATAAGATATTATCGTATTTCCCTCTAAATCCAAGATCAGCAGTAAATCCTTCTTCATCTGTTATTGCTGAATCTATCACTAATGAAGGGTTTACAACTCTAATATCATTAAAGGTTATTGATCTATAATTTTGAGAAATATTACCGTAAAATTCTAATCTATTTTGAGTTTTATAGCTTGCTCCCAATCCTAATAATAAAAATGTTCTTTCAAATTCTCTATTATCAGTTAAGGTTTCATTTACAGTAGGTGTTCCTGTTAAGTCTAGTCTAATATTTTGATACGTTCCTTCACTTCCTGTTTTTATATATTCAAATCTAGCTCCAGGAGTAACCGAAAATTGATCTGTAATATTGAATATATTTTCAGTAAATACTGATACATTCGTATTTGGAAATTCAAATTCAGATTGCCTATTAAAATCTGGAAATTGTTCTGTTACAAACGTGAAATCGGCATCTGATCCAGTAGATCCTGGTCCTTGTTTAGAATCGTTTGATGTTTGGTAATATTTACTTCCTATCAAGAATACTGACTCTTTATCAAAAAAATCATATTTAGTCAATAGTCTCGCCTCTGCTCCCCAATTCGCAAAATTATCAATTAATAATTCTCTTGGTGTTGGTTCTATTAAAGCCCCATCATCTTGAGAAACTCTATTCTCTCTAAAACCTAAAGCTTTTCTTGATGCGTCTAATCCAAAAAGGTTTAAACTAAAATCCGTTTTCTTAGAAAATTTATGATCCAATCGTAATGAAAACAACTTCCAATTTACATCAAACCAATTACGAGAACGATTACTAAAAGTAGGATCTTCTTCAAATTGTCGATCTTTTAATCCTCCAGCTTGTTGCGCCAAATAATCGAAATATGTCATTTCAAAACTCACTTTAGTTTTATCTGTAAATTGATATCCTAAATGAGTAAATATATTTCTAGAATTAAAACCTGAATTATCCCTAAAACCGTCTCCTTCTTTATAATGGAAATAAGTATAATAGCTAAATTTACCTACTGTACCACTTAGACTATTAAAACTAGTTAACAATCCATAAGATCCTACAGATTGTCTTGTAGTCAATTCAATTTTCTTTTTAGGGTTTGGCTTTTTAAGTTTAAAATTTATCAATCCTCCAAATTGTGGCCCATATTGCAATGATGCTGCTCCTCTTATAATCTGAATTTCTTCAAGAGCTTCTGCCGGTGGTGTATAATAATTCTCTGGATATCCTAATGCATCTGCACTAATATCGTACCCATTTTGACGGGTATTGAAGTTTGCTGTTCTATTAGGATCTAATCCTCTTCCTCCAATATTTAATTGTAGCCCTGCATCTCCATTTTCATAAATATTAAGCCCTACAACTTGTGAGTATAATTGTCTTGCATTATTTGAAGCTAAATTTCCTGTGATTTGATCTACTATTACTACCTCTGTTTTTTTTCCTGCATAAATCGCTGTTCCTTCAACAGGTTTTAACCTTTTTAAACCAAATATTTTTTCGCGACGCTGAGTCAATACAACCTCAGACAACTGTTCTCCTAAAGGTTTTAATTGAATTACAATACTTGTGTTCTCTGTAACATTGACAACCTTTTCTAATAATTCGTATTCGAATGTAAAAATAGAGATATTATATTCTCCTTGTTCTATATCTTCAAAAACAAATTTCCCATCTTGATCTGTTATTGCTAATGTTCCTGTTGTTTTGTTATATACTTCTACTTTACTAATTGGTGTATTATCATCTTTCGATGTTATCGTTCCAGAAATAGAATATTGAGCATGCGTAACTATTGATAGTAATCCTAAAATTACAAAGAAGCTAAAGTCCTTTAATTTCATCCTTAAATGGTAATATCCAATCTTTATGATCGAATGATTCTTTTTGTTTTAATAAATCAATTGTAGGATCTATGTATAATTCACTTCTTCTTCCGTTAAGTGTTACATAGCTTTCTACATATATTTCAATATTACCTACTCCTTTATCTGCATAATATTCCCCAAGAAATTGTGCATATTCTAATATAAAATCAGATTGAGTAGACATTTGTTTTTCTTGAAATGCTGTTAAAAAATCAGCATTATCCACATAAAATTGCTCTTTAGTTTTCCCATTAACAATTTTAAATTCAGTGAATCCAACTTTTTCCATTAACATTACCCTCCATGAAAATCGATATCCTTCTTCTGTCCAAAATAATTCTCCTGGATAGGTTAAATATCGCCACGGCAAAAGTAATTGAATTGCTATAAATACGGTAAGTATTCCTCCATAAATTTTACGTGTAGTCGGTTGTAATTCAAATAACTTTCCGTTATCAAAATATTCTTTATTTATTTTAAATACTACAGCTACATTTTTTAAAATTCTATGATGTAATGATGCATTAAAAAATATTAACGTACTTACAATCATTATATATGGAAACATCCCTATAGGGAATAAAATTCTTGTAATTACGTGAAAAAACACAACCGCTATAAACCCTAAAATTCTTGTTCTACGGTATAATAACATAAATGGTATTAATAAATCATATAATGCACCTCCCCAACTAAATCCATAATGAACCCATTGTTCTTGCATTAAATCTCCCAATAACGGTATATCGTATTTTGAAGGCAACCATAATTTTAAAGGCATTGCATCTACTAACCAATCTGAATTAAGTTTAGCTAACCCTGCATAAAAGTATACGACTCCTAATAATATTTTAACACTATCAATAGTCCAATTAGGAATCAATTGTTTTGCTTTTTCTTTATTATGTTTTGCATCTATAGAAAAATATGACTGTGCTGGTAGAAATAGCATTACAAAACTTATCACTGATATAAAATAATAATGGTTTAAGTATGTAGTCTTATCCATTAATTCTATATACGTAAAACTTAGAAAGAATAGTAGTATTGCTGTTCTATATTTATATCCTATCATTACCATTAATGCCGAAATAGCACAAATAATAAAAATCAAATATGTAAAATTCCCTAAAGGTTTTACCCATTCAAATCCATAATACGAAAAAAAGAATTTGGGTTGAATATATAATGTTTCAATCCATCCCTTATTCCAAAACCTAACAATACTTAAAAACATCATCGCTCCAAATAAAATACGAAAGACCGCCAATGGGGCAGCCTCTGTATTTTTATTTAGATATTTTTGAATTCTTGTATTCATTAAATTTAAATGAGATTAATCTCCATCATTATCTTGAAAAACAATATTGATGTTTAGTGCCGAAACCATTTCGTTTTTGTACAATACAATTACTTTTTGTAACTCATCAAAAGTTTGCAACATTACAAGATTGTTCGTTGCTATTTGCGAAATAAAATTATCACTAAGTTCTGCTGCTTTACTTTCTGTAGCTGTTAATTGCGTTTCAATTACTTGACTTAATAATTGATTGCTTGACATACTGTTTAAAGTATCTAAATAGCTTTTTAAGCTTGAACCTGTTGTTGCTGAACTAAAGTGTTTTCCCAAAAAGAAATTTCTTGTAGCAACTAATGATCTTTCAAATAAAACTTTAGAGATATCTTCTTTATAAAAAGCTTCAACATTTTGAGGTAATGGAGTCCCCGTTCTTGCTCCAGAAGGAAAACCTATTTTACCTTCTCTCACAAAACGCTCATAATATTCAATAAATTCGTTTACTAATCTATTTACAGATCCATTAGCTGTATTTTCTGTATTTGCTACAAAGGTTGCTCTGTATGTTCCATTCCAATCATCTACAACCTGAGTTGTTAAATTTGATAATTTGTTAACTAAGTCTGTTAAATATGCTATATAATTTGCTGCATTAGTATCTGTAGTATACTTCGCTACAATATCAGCATCTGTATTTGCAACTCCATTTATCAGATAGTCTAATCCTGGAAAGCCTTGCTCATTATTTGATGAAGGAAGGTCTAAATTATATGTTCCTGTAGCAATTTTATCTTCAATTTCTGTTGCATCAGCAGGATAAATATTTGTCCAATTACGCAATTGCAATTCGTCTGCCTTTCCAATTTCAAACATAGATACATCTTGCCATGAAACATAAGCACTTTGCCAAGCATTTCTCAATACTACCAAATTAGTCTCATTAGGAGTAGTTGTAAAAGTTGTCGTTGTATTTTTTAATTCGGTAAGCTTTGTATTGTATGCCTCATACGATGGGATAATAATATTATCAGCCCAATTTACTAACATTGCTCCTCGATCAAAATTATCTGTTCCTCCTCCAGATGTTCCGTCATCACTAGACCCACATGAACTAGCTAATACTAAAACAATTAGAGCATAAATAATTTTTTTCATAACCTTATTTTTATTTATTCTTATTAAAGCTGTGCAAAAATAAAAAAAGTAGCTGACATACAATAGTATCAGCTACTTAATTTATAAATCTTACTTTAAATCAATTTTTATGATTGAGCTGCTTGTGCTACTGTAAAACCAAATTTAGCTGCTATAGCTTCAGAAATACTATCTAATGTAGCTGGAGTAACATCCCATAATCCGTTTGTTCCGTCTCCCATTAAACTACTGATAAATCCATCAACTTCAGTCTTTGTAAAATAACTTACTCCTGTAGTTGCGTTTTGAGTAAAACGTAATGAGTAAATAAATCCATACCCTTCAGATAAATCATGAAAAGCTGGTCCCATATCAGTAGGATTAAGGTTTGCTTTACCTTGTTGTAAATAATATACAGCACGGATTGCTATTACTTCTGATACTTTTTGCTTAATAATTGCTGCTTGCTCATCTCTTACTTGGTAATTCTTTGCTACAATCGCAGCTCTACCTAATTTGAAAGCATTCCAAATATCAGCTGCAATACCAGCAAAATCAGAATCACCTTCAACTCTACCTATATATTTATTTAAGAAACTATCTCCACTACCAATCGTAGGATTTGGATTAGTTACATCTGTAGAAGTACCATATAGATATCCATATGCTTCATCCCATTTGTGCTCCATAGTTGTATAGTTTTTACCATCAGCTACAGTCTCACTATCATTATTTGCTCTATTAGTACCTTTGTCTAACACTCCAGTCCCTAAATAGTTATTTAAAGCTTGATCAGTCATCAATCCTCCGATCAAACTTTTTGCAAATGCTTGATTTAATTCTAATCCTTTATCGTTAATATAACGTGTACTTGAACCATCTGCTATTTGTCCTGCTACACCAGCTGATGCAAGTTCTCCCCATCTTGGGAATACATCATTAACCTGATCTGCAATATACCCATCAAATACTTCTTTTATTTCTGTTGCTTCTGCTGTATTTGTAGAAAAATAATCATTAGAAGCTGCTGTTTTACTTCTTGGATTTTTTTCTGAAGCATTCAAATCTGCTTCGCTAAAATCATTTCCGCCTTCTTGATGGTTATACATCCCATCAATAATAGCTTCTGTATTTGTTTCTACTTTAAAAGCATTAAGAATCTCTTCTGACATCTTAATTCTTGTAGTTTGTCCGCTAAAACTAACAGTAGTTTCTCCATTTCTTTGGAATACATATGTTGCTGGAGCTTCTACATTAGGAGTTCCTGGTGCGTCATCATCTGAT
This sequence comes from uncultured Aquimarina sp., assembly GCA_947498595.1. GTDB lineage: Bacteria > Bacteroidota > Bacteroidia > Flavobacteriales > Flavobacteriaceae > Aquimarina. The sequence goes on along the minus strand of CANMKX010000014.1, from coordinate 69,833 downwards.
GAACATGATACTAAAACCAATCCTGCAAGTGCAAGTGTGTAAAATGATTTTTTCATTGCTTTTTATTTAGACTTACTATAAATAATTAATCGAATGCAAACGTAAGATACATTTTATAATTACGCAAGCTTATCTATACTAAATCTAAATTAAAAGAAGGGTTTTAACATTTTCTATGATAACCATCACTTTTTTAATGGTATGCCGTAAAAATTTTAGTTGCCTCATTGTATGAAGATTCAAAGCTCATTGCTTTCAAATTTGTTTCAGCTTTTGCTGCAGTAAAATAAGAAACCATTTTTTCGGTTGGCATATTACCTGTTAACTCATCTTTGGCCATAGGACATCCTCCAAATCCTTGGATAGCTCCATCAAACCTTCGGCATCCTGCTTTATAAGCTGCATCTATTTTCTCATGCCAACTAGTTGGTGTTGTATGTAAATGTGCGCCAAATTCAATTTCGGGATATTGTGGAATTAAATTTGAATATAAATAAGTAATAATTTCTGGAGTAGAAGTTCCTACAGTGTCTGATAGAGATAATATTTTAACACCCATTTTACTCAATCTTTCTGTCCATTCTCCTACAATTTCTACATTCCATGGATCTCCATAAGGATTTCCAAATCCCATAGAAAGATATGCTACAACCTCTTTATTTGCTCTATCTGCTATATTTAAAATTTCCTGAAGAGTTTCTACAGATTGTGCTATAGTTTTATGCGTATTACGCATTTGAAAGTTTTCTGAAATCGAAAAAGGATATCCTAAGTATTGAATCTCTTTATGCTTTACAGCATCCATGGCTCCTCTTACATTTGCTATAATAGCTAACAATTTGCTTGAGGTAGTAGATAAATCTAATTGAGATAGCACTGCTGCTGTATCTACCATTTGAGGAATTGCTTTAGGAGAAACAAAACTCCCAAAATCTATTGTATCAAATCCACAGCGTAATAATGATTGAATGTATTGTACTTTTTTTTCTGTAGGAATAAACATTTTTATTCCTTGCATCGCATCTCTAGGGCATTCAATTATTTTCACTCTATTCATAGATTTCAACTCTTTAATTTGAATATTCTCAATAAATAATCAGTATACTGCTTATCCTGTAAAATTAATACTATTTTCTTGAAAACAAATCTTAGAAATCATTAAAAAAAGCATAAATGATATTAATCAATTATGATATAAACACAAAAACACCTATACCAATAAATACAATTATCTGAAGCCACTTTAGGTATAATGTAAATTTATCATTTCCTCTTAAAAAATGAGTTAAACTTCCTGCTAGTATTGCTATTCCTGAAAAAATAACAAAGGCCTGCATCATAAACAAAAAACCTAGCATATAAATTTGTTGTGTTATTCCTCCTATTTCTTCTACAATAAAAGCCGGAAAAAAAGCTAAAAAGAAGATTGTAACTTTAGGATTTAATACATTCATAATAAATCCTTGTTTAAATAAGCTCCAACTACTCTTTTTCTCAATATTAGCTCCTGATAAATCTAATTGATGGGGAGTTTTGTACACTTTAAATGCTAAATAAAATAAATATCCCGCTCCTAAACTTTTTATAACTAAAAAAATAATTTCGGATTCTTTAATAATAGCCGAAACCCCCAAGGCAATTAGTGTAGTGTGTATTAAAATACCAGAAACAAGACCCGCTGTAGTTGCTACTCCATCTTTTTTTCCATGACTTATACTTTGCATTAACACATAAATATTATCAGGACCTGGTGATATTGTTAACAAAATCGAAGCTATTAAAAAAGGGATTATTTGATCTAACATTTTAGTTTTACTTTCTTTTTAATATTTCTTTATTAATATCTTTTATAAGTTGTGGCCCTTCATAAATAAATCCTGTATATAATTGCAATAAGCTTGCTCCAGCATCAATTTTTTCCATGGCATCTTTTACTGTGTGTATACCTCCTACTCCAATTACAGGAAACGCATTATTACTTTCTTTAGTTAAGAAACGAATAACTTCAGTAGATCGATTGGTTAAAGGTTTTCCGCTCAAACCACCAGCCTCTTTTGTAATAGCTCCTTGGCTTTGTAAATTACTTCTATCAATAGTTGTATTTGTAGCAATAACTCCAGCTATAGCAGTACCTTTTACTATATCTATAATATCTAGCAACTGTTCATTACTTAAATCTGGTGCTATTTTTAGTAAAATTGGTTTTTGCTGTTCTTTTAAATTATTCTTGTCTTGTAATGTTTTTAATAGTTTTGTTAAAGGCTCTTTATCTTGTAATGCTCTTAAATTTGGCGTATTAGGCGAACTAACATTCACTACAAAATAATCTACATAAGGATATAATGCATCAAAGCATATTTTATAATCTTCTACAGCTTCATTATTAGGTGTTACTTTATTTTTTCCAATATTTCCTCCTACTAAGACTCCTTTATTATTTTTCAATCGTTCTACAGCTCCATGAACACCACCATTATTAAACCCCATTCTATTAATAATAGCTTGATCAGCTTTTAATCTAAATAGTCTTTTTTTAGGGTTTCCTTCTTGAGGTTTTGGTGTCACCGTACCTATCTCAATAAATCCAAATCCAAAATTGGATAACTCATTGTATAGTTTTGCATCTTTATCAAAACCTGCCGCTAATCCTATTGGGTTTTTAAATTCTAAACCAAAAACCTCTGTTTTTAACCTTGGATCATTCACTGAATAAATCCCTTTAAAAATGTTTTTCATGAATGGTATCTTACAAAAAAAACGAATCATTTTAAAAGTGATATGGTGTATTCGTTCTGGATCGTATTGAAAAAGTAGCGGTCGTAAAATTAACTTATACATTGTGTTGCTATGGTTTTAGTTTTCGCAAAAGTAAGCCTTTAACACAAAGTAATGAAATACATATTAAAAGAAAAAGGCTTACCCAATTATGAGTAAGCCTTTAATCTTTTTGTGTATTCTATTTTTTACAATTCAGTAAAAGTAAAACTAGAATTTCCTGCATCTGTTGTTTTTTCTAATGTTAATGGGAAACCAGATAACACAACTTCTTTATCATATATAGCAAATCCTGAATCTGATACATCTGGATGGATTACTAATAATTGATACGAGATTGTATCTCCTGTTGCTGGTGTAAAGAACCCATCAAATTCGATTACTTCTACAGAGTAAATTCCATCTGCTGCTGTGCTTGGAAAAGTTACTGTTTCTGTTCCTGTAACTCCTTCACTAGATACAATAGTACTACCATTTGAATCTGATGCACCTGATTTTATAAATAAATCCAAATCATATGCTCCACCATCAAAAGTCATACTTACAAAAACGTCTTCATCACTTTCTGGCCCACCTATTATTCTAGTTGTATTATTATCAAAATCGATATCAAAATCTCCATCGTATAAAACAGCTACGCTATTTAATACAACTTCGTTTATTTGACCTAAGGTATTTGTTACCATGATTTCATAAGTAGCTGTTCCTGCCTGTACTGTTTCATTAAATTCTGTACCATTAACTGTATATGTTAATAATGCATTACGTTCTAATGTTGTTCCTAATTCTACAACTACAGGGTGTTCTGTAACTGATGCTGGTACAATTACATCTCCTGATACTGCTAATTTTACTAATGTTATATTTCTTGGTGTAAATACCACATCATCATCATTACTACATGATGTAAATGTAAACATGGTAAGTACTGTAAGTACTATTATATATTTAAAGTTTTTCATATGCCTTTCAGTTTAAAATTAAATTTGGGTAAATGTATAAGTTACATTACCTCCATCTGTTACTCTATCAATTAAGAGTTCAAAAGAATTTTCTGTAATAAAACAAGAATATACTTGCTCTGATCCATCAGGAAAAGTGATTGTTAAATCATAATCAAATGGATACGAATTACCGAACTCTTGCATATTAACAGAATATCTACCATCTGCACTACCTGCTGGCCATGTAAGTGTCTCTGGGTTTGCAAAAGTTGCTCCAGCATCAACTAATAGAGCTAAATCAAATACTTGATCTGTAAAAAATAAACCAAAATCTACATCTAATGAAGCATCAAATGATAAAGAAAAAGTCACATCACCATCAGCTACAGTTACAACTCTAGGTAATTCGTCTACCACATTTACAGTTGCTTCAACATCTCCACCAACAACATAAGAGTTTACATCCACTGCATCCATTACAAAATCTCTAATTCTTAAAGTATAGATTTCTGATGGATCACAAATATTATCATTCACAAAAGAAAAATCTACTGCAACCGAAGTCGTTCCTGCTGGAATCACTACCGATTGAGGAATCACTACTTCATTAATGACAGCATCATCAGCTCCTACAGTTTCAATTGAACCATCAGATGATGTTGCTTCAAATACTAATTCTCCTGAATAAGGCAATGCTTGAGATAATACAACTTCTAAATTTGCTACTCCACCATCTTCCAAAACAGTCATTTGAGAATCAACATTTGCAAAACCAATAGTAACTTGATCGGGTACTACTAATAATTCTTCATTTGCAACTGTATCATCATCAGAATCGCATGAAACGACACAAGCGGCAAGCATTAAACTTAATGTATAATATATATATTTTTTCATATTTCAATTTTTTATTTTAAAACGAAGCTTAGTCTTGCAAATAAGAATCTTCCTCCGATTCCAAATTGTTGTGCTCTTCTTGACCAATCAAATCGACCACTACTTCTATTACTTTGTACTCCTGCTACAGTTGGATCTAAATCTCCTGTAGAAGCTCTATCTGGGAACACATCTAATAAGTTATTAGCTCCAACAGTAAATGTAAATTGATCAGTTGCTTTAAATCCTATTGATAAATCAGTTACTACTTTACCACTAAAGTCTTCTTGTAATAATGGGTTATTATTAGCACCTGTAACTTCTCCAAAATATACATTACGTAAAAACACATTAACTCTACCTGCAGATAAGTTATTTGATAAGTTCACTTTAGTACGTGGTACTGATTCTTCTAAATATACTCTTGAATTTTCATCAAAATAAGTATCTAACTGCCCTGACTGTGCTAAAATTTCTGATCCTTTAATTCCACCTACTTTACGTGTTTGTGAAAAAGTAGCTGCTAAATCTGATTTTAATTTCCAATCGCTTCCTAAGTTAGCTTTATGAGTAATTACTACATCTAATCCTTTTGATTCTGTATCAATTGCATTTGCAAAGAAAGCTGCTCTTTCTGCTGTTGTTGTAATTTCATCAGGAATATCAAATTGTCCTGTTAACACAACTCTATCTTCGATTGCTACAAAATATGCATCAGCAGTTATACTCAAATTCGCTGCAGGAATTTTTGTTGTAAACCCAAGACTTACACTCTGTGATGTTTCCTCTTTTAATGCAGGAATTCCTAATTGTTGTGCTATATCTGAATCATTTGTAAATGTACCAACTTCAATAGGTTCTCCATCATCTCCAAATAGTGTAGATACAGAGTTAAAATTCAATTGGTGTAATGATGGTGCTCTAAATCCTGTATTTCCGGCAGCTCTAATATTAAAGTTCTCTGTTAGTTTATATCTTGATGCCAATTTAAAATTGATTGTAGATCCAAAATCACTATAATTTTCAAATCTTGCAGCACCACTTACTAACCACTTTTTAGTAATATCAGCTTCTAAATCTAAATATGCTGCTACACTACTTCTATTTCTTGATAATTCATTATCTGGACTAAATCCTGGAAATACTTGAGAACTTCCTAATCTAGCTCTTCCAAAAAAGTCTGTTGGAGTTGTTTGTGATGTACTAATAATAGGATTTCCATCTACATCATATTGTGTATAAGACTCCTCTTCTCCTGCAATAATATCATATACTTCTGCTCTGTGTTCACCACCAAAAGCTACATTAAATCCACTTAATACATCTTCGTAATATTTACGTATATCAAGGTTTGTCGTGTTTTGTGTAAAAGCAAATCCACCAGCATCAAATGTTGTAGGTGATGCTGTCTGTAAAGATGCATTAGAGCTATTAGATATTACGAATAAGAAAGAGTTTCTTCCCCAAGTATTACTAAAATCTACATCCCAATCTCCTATCTTACCTTTTATTCCAGCTGATAATGATTGATCTTTTATATTAGAATTAATTTCTGGTAAAAATCCATTAATATATAAAGGAGTATATGCTCTCGCCTGATTTGGTAATCTATAAAACCCTGCAGAATTTCCTTTTCTTGTACTTATTCCTGCAAAAGAATACAATTCTGTTCCTTTATCATCTAATGGTAACGAGAAGTTAGCGAAGAAACGACCTCCTCTAAGTTCTGATTGCCCAACTCTCATATTATAATCTGATCTCTCTTGACCTCTAGCTATCAACTCATTGTCTGTTGTATCAAAATCCAACAATCCTTGTAATTGAGATAAACTTGTTGCATTATTGATATCATTTTTAAGTCCTAATCCAAAATGAGTAACTCCTTGAGCATAAAATTGAATATCACTAAAGCTCAAATCGGATAAATCAGCTCCACTATTTGCAGCAACCCATTCTACAGAGTTATATCCGTTAAAAACAGATCCTTCCCATTCTTTCATACGGCTATATGCTTCTCTATAATCAAAATCTCCAGAGAAATTAATAAACCCTCCTTTATCTCCTAATGGTAGTCCATAGCTTGCAGATACATTTACTGTTTCTCCGTCTACTCCACCTTCTTGTCCGTTTGCATTTTTAGAAAAATTCGCTCCTGTAGTTACTCCTACATTTAATTCATTAACTGAATTATTAAGAACAATATTAATTACACCAGCAATTGCATCTGATCCGTATTGTGCAGCAGCTCCATCTCTAAGTACTTCAACTCTCTTAATTGCTGCAGCAGGAATTGCATTTAAATCTGTTCCTACATTTCCTCTTCCAAAAGTTCCATTTATGTTTACTAAAGAAGAAGTATGACGTCTTTTCCCATTAACTAATACCAAAACTTGATCTGGTCCTAATCCTCTTAAAGATGCAGGATCGATATGATCTGTTCCATCAGATATTGTTTGTGTGTTTGATGAAAAAGAAGGTGCTACATAATTTAAAATTTGATTTAAATTTACTTGTGGCGTAGCATTAGAAATTTCTTTAACATCTATAACATCAATAGGTACTACTGATTCTATAACTGTTCTATTTGCACTCCTAGATCCAACTAATACAACTTCATCTAGAGCCACTCCAGATTCCATTGTTACATTTACAGTATTACCTGATACGGTAGCTTCTTGTGTTTTAAATCCTATAAATGAAAAAACTAATACAGAACCTTGTTCAGCCTGTAAAATATATTTCCCATTATAATCTGTAACAGTTCCTGAATCGTTACCTTTAACTATTACAGAAACTCCCGGTAAAGGTTGTGAACGGTCGTCAAGAACAGTCCCCGTAACGTCTTGAGCCGATATTGTTACTGTTAGCCCCATTGAAAACAGTAACAAAAAGATGTAATGTTTAAACATATAATAATATTTTTTTAATTTGCCCCAAAGGTAACTTAATATTAATCATATGTTAAATTATCATCAAAATATTAATAAAATACGTGGTTTAACCGTAAAAAAATGATCAGCCACGTACAATAATCACAAACAAAGACTAAAAAAACCTATAATAATGATTTCAAAACAACATTTAATAGATCGTTTTATAAGCTATGTAACCGTAGATACAGAAAGTGATCCCAGTAGTAAAACAACTCCTAGCACAAAAAAACAATGGAACTTAGCTCATCAATTAGTTAATGAGTTAAAGTCTATTGGTTTATCAAATGTTACCATTGATGAACATGCATATATTATGGCTACATTGCCTTCAAATTTGGACTACGAAGTACCTACTATAGGTTTCATTTCTCATTTTGATACTACTCCAGATTTTACTGGAGCAAATGTAAAACCACAGATTATCGAAAATTATGATGGGAAAGATATTCTTTTAAATGAAAAAGAAAACATTGTGCTTTCTCCACAATACTTTGAAGATCTTCTTTTATACAAAGGTCAAACTATTATCACTACAGATGGCACAACACTTTTGGGTGCTGATGATAAGGCTGGAATTGCTGAAATAATTTCTGCAATGGAATACCTTATTAATCATCCTGAAATCAAGCATGGAAACATTAGAATAGGCTTTACTCCTGATGAAGAAATAGGTCGTGGTGCTCACAAATTTGATGTTGAAAAATTTGGGGCAGATTGGGCTTATACCATGGATGGTAGTGAAATTGGAGAATTAGAATATGAAAACTTTAATGCTGCAGGAGCTGTTGTAACTGTTAAAGGTAAGATTGTACATCCTGGATATGCAAAAGGTAAAATGATCAATAGTATGTATATTGCTCAAAAATATATTAATGCATTACCTGCCAAAGAAACTCCTGAACATACTAGTGGTAGAGAAGGTTTCTTTCACTTATATAGCATACAAGGAGAAGTCGAGCAAACCACATTAGAATACATTATCAGAGATCACGACAAAAAACGCTTTGAAGAAAGAAAGGAAGAGATGATTGCTCTAGTTAAATCTATTAATTCTGACCTTAATCAAGACGCTATTGAAATTACAATCAATGATCAATATTTTAATATGCGTGAAAAAGTAGAGCCAGTAATGCATATTGTAGATATTGCTGAAAAGGCAATAAAAAAAGCTGGAATCACTCCTATTATTAAACCTATTAGAGGAGGTACTGATGGTTCTCAATTAAGTTTTATGGGATTACCATGTCCTAATATCTTTGCTGGTGGACATAATTTCCATGGTCGTTATGAATATGTTCCTGTTGAGAGTATGCAAAAAGCAATAGAAGTGATTGTCAATATTGCTCAAATTACAGCCGAAAAGAAACTCTCCTAAAATAAATCGCCTAATTTTTATAGGGAATAAAAAAGCGGGATAATTAATTATCCCGCTTTTTATATGCTTATACAATTATTTATTTCTTCTCTGCCGGAGGAGCATTAAGCTTCTGACTCATATCCATCGATATTGATGATTTGTCAAAAGTAAGTTTCCCTGCACCAGTTTCAATAACAATCGTATTATTTTTTTCGCTAAAATCGAAGATTTTACCATGTAAACCACTTTTAGTGATTACACGATCTCCTTTTTTAAGCTCATTTGCAAATTTTTTCTCTTTTTTTGCTTTTTGCATTTGCGGACGTATCATAAAAAAATATAATACCACAAACATTAAAACAAAAGGAAGAAAGTCTTGTATTTGTCCCATATAAAATTAGTGAGCAGCTGGAGTTCCAGAAGCTGGTTTAGCTTTAGGTGTTACTAACGCTTTAATTTTGATAGTTTCTTTTCCTTTTTCAGTATTCGCTGTAATTGTTACAGTTTTGTTTTGTAAGTTAGGTTTACCATTAGAGTTAAACTTTACTAACATTTCTCCAGATCCTCCCGGTGCGATAGGCTCCTTAGAATAACTTGGTACTGTACATCCACAACTTCCTTTAGCACTTACAATTACCAATGGAGATTTTCCAGTGTTTGTAAAAGTAAAAGTGTGCTCTACAACATCTCCTTCATTGATTGTTCCAAAATCATGGTCAGTTTGTGAGAATGTCATTACTGGGAAATCAGCTACTTTTGCATCACGTGCTGCTGCAGTTGCTACATTTTCTTCTTTAACTTTTTCAGTTGCATTTTCTTTACAAGATGTGAAAGCAAAAGCTACAACTCCAGCTAGGATTAAGATTCCTTTTTTCATTACTTAGGTTTTTAATTATTTCTAAGGGTTAAAAATACTAATTTTTTTAAATTACATAAGTCCACGACCTATTTTATTTAATTTGTTAGCTTGTTGATACTCTTTTGATATCTTATCTAGAATACCGTTGATAAAGATACTACTTTTAGGTGTACTGTATTCTTTAGATAATTCTAAATATTCGTTAATAGTTACTTTTACAGGGATTGACGGGAACTTCAAGAACTCGCAAATTGCCATTTTGATATTAATTTTGTCTATTTCGGCAATTCTATCCTTATCCCAATTAGGTGTTTTCCCTTCAATTTCTGATTCGAATTCTATTGTATTTAATGCTGTTTTTCTAAATAAATCTAAAGCAAACTTTTTATCATCTGTATCTTTATATAGTTTTGGAAGCACTAAATTTTCATCATCAGTCTCTTCGATTCTTCTTAAAAACTTTACGATAGCAGTATTAATTAACGGAATATCATCTACCCATGTAATTTGCTTGTCTTCTATATAATCGTATAATTTATCATTAGGAGCTACGATTTCTTTAAAAATCTCCAATAAAAAGTTTTTATCTTCTTCAAATGATGTTTCAGAAACATTCATATACTTATTGTATATTTCACTTTCCTTGATTTCATTCCAAATAATCACTACGTATTCGCTATCTAACTCCCAGCAATTTAGTTTCTTTTTATCAAGTCCTTCCTTTAAAGCAAGGTTACTTTCTAAAAGTTTAAATACTGCGTTGTTAACAAATTTTTGATTTGGATTTTTGTCTTCTGAGGTAGCTAAAAATTTCTTTTGGCTTTTAGTAATAAAATCTTCAACATGTTTACGAACTTCTACCAATAGTTGAAGGTTAACTAGAAGCAGGTCATACATTTGATCCATACTGTGTAGCAGGAACTTTCTTTCTTTATCAAGATTATCACTTTTTGCTTGCTCTAACGAATAGAGAGATTGCATTACTTTTACTCGAATATGTCTTCTGGTTAACATAGATTACAAAGAACTAATTGTTTAAAATTAAAGGGTGAAAGCATGTTGCTTTCACCCTGCAAAAATAATATTATTTTTTATCAATTTTATTGTAAGTTCGCTTTTTTTCTTTCAGCGATTCTTTCTTCAGCTTTACGTAATGAAGCTGCGTGCGTTGTAATTCCTTCTTCTTTTGCTTTATTGAAGATGTCCAATGTAGTATTATAGATATTTTCTGTTCTTTTCATGATTTCATCTCTACCGTATCCTTCGATTTCTGCATACACATTGATGATACCTCCAGCATTGATTAAGAAATCTGGTGCATATACAATTCCTTTTTGCTGCAATAATGCTCCATGAATATTCTCGTTTGCTAACTGGTTATTTGCTGCACCTGCTATAATTTGAGCTTTCAATTTATTGATAGTTGCATCATTTACAGTTGCTCCTAAAGCACAAGGTGCATAAATATCCATATCTGCTGTATAAACATCTTCTCCTCTATAAATTTCAACACCATACTTAGTGCTTACTTCATTCAATCTTTCTTCGTTGATATCACTGATTACAACTTTTGCTCCTTCTTCTGCAGTTAAACGAACTAATTCTTCTCCTACATGTCCTATTCCTTGTACTAAAACGCGTTTCCCGTCTAACTTATTAGTTCCATATTTAAATTCTGCTGCTGCTTTCATTCCCATATAAACACCGTAAGCAGTAACTGGAGATGGGTTTCCCGCTCCTCCTTTTGATTCAGAAATTCCAGTTACATATGGAGTTACTTCTCTTACTGTATCCATATCCGAAGTTTCCATACCAACATCCTCAGCTGTATAATATTTACCTCCTAATGTATGTACAAATTCACCAAAGCGTTTCATTAACTCAGGTGTCTTTTGAGTCTTAGCATCACCAATGATAACAGCTTTTCCTCCACCTAGATTTAAACCTGTAATTGCTGATTTATAAGTCATTCCGCGCGAAAGGCGTAGTACATCGTTTAACGCATCCCATTCTGTACTATAATTATACATTCTAGTTCCTCCAAGTGCAGGACCTAAAACCGTATTGTGCACTCCAATTATTGCTTTTAAACCTGTATCTTTGTCATGACAAAACACAACTTGTTCATGATTATCAAAAGACATTTGACCAAATACCGGTGCTTCTTTTTTTAATTGATTTGCTGTAAGTACATCTGTGACCATTATTTATAATGTTTTAAAATGTTAGAAATTATATAATTACCAAAATTGGCGTGTAAAAATACACTTATTTTATTAATTTACGATTTTTTATCTCACAATTGTACGAATAATATATTAAAACAAACACTTTAAATAAAAATACTCTATGCGTGCATTACGCCATCTCAATAAATATTTTTTCAAATATCGACTTAGACTTCTTATTGGTATTATCATAACTATCACTGCTCGTTTGTTTACTATTGCTGTGCCTAAATTTGTTGGTGACTCTGTAGATATAGTCGGTCGTTATATTAGTAAAGAAACAACTGATTTAGAGATTGTAAAAAGTCAATTAATCATTAATATTTTTTTAATATTAGGGTCTGTATTTATTGCTGCTTTTTTTACTTTTTTAATGCGTCAAACATTTATCGTAGTTTCTAGATATATTGAGTTTGATCTCAAAAACGAAGTATTTAAGCATTACGAAAAACTTTGTCTTTCTTTTTACAAAAAAAATAGAACAGGGGATTTAATGAACCGTATTAGTGAAGATGTAACTAAGGTAAGGATGTATCTTGGCCCAGCTATTATGTATAGTGTTAACACATTAACATTATTTGTTATTGTGATTAGTTATATGATTAGTATTGCTCCAACGTTAACGTTATATACATTAACTCCACTTCCTATTTTATCTTTTTCTATTTATAAACTAAGTGTCTCAATACACAAACGTAGTACTGTAGTTCAAGAATATTTATCTAAGTTAACAACCTTTACTCAAGAGTCATTTAGTGGTATATCTGTAATTAAAGCATATGGGATTGAAACCAGCATTAACACTGATTTTTCTTCACTTGCAGAAAATAGTAGAGATAAAAATATCGATTTAGCAAAAGTTCAAGCATTGTTTTTCCCATTAATGGTACTGCTTATTGGGCTCAGTAATATTATGGTTATTTACATTGGAGGAAAACAATATATTGATGGAACTATCAAAGATTTAGGTGTTATTGTTGAATTTATCATTTTTGTTAACATGCTAACTTGGCCTGTAGCAACAGTAGGTTGGGTTACATCGATTATACAGCAAGCAGAAGTATCACAAAGAAGAATTAATGAGTTTTTAAAGCAAGAACCTTCTGTTGTTAATACAGTAACTAAACATACTCCAGTCTCAGGGAATATTAGTTTTAAAAATGTTTCATATACATATGAAGACACCAATATAACAGCGCTAAATGATCTTTCTTTCGAAATAAATACTGGAGAGACCATTGCTATTATAGGTAAAACTGGATCTGGAAAATCCACTATTTTGGATTTAATTGGGCGATTATACAACGTTTCCTCAGGAGAAATATGCATCGATGGCATAAATATTAAAGATTTAAACATCAATGATTTAAGAAAAAGTATTGGATATGTTCCTCAGGATGCTTTTCTTTTTAGTGACAGTATTTTGAATAATATCAAGTTTGGAAAAGAAAATGCAACTAATGAAGAAATATTTCAAGCTGCAAAAGATGCCGCTGTGCATGAGAATATTGTAAATTTTGCAAAAGGATATAAAACCATCTTAGGAGAAAGAGGGATTACATTATCAGGAGGTCAAAAACAACGTGTTTCTATTGCTAGAGCTTTGATAAAAGACCCTTCCATCTACCTTTTTGATGACTGTCTTTCTGCTGTTGATACTGAGACCGAAGAGCAAATTTTAAGTAACATTAACAAATTAGCAAAAAACAAAACTACGTTTATTGTAAGTCATAGAGTTTCTTCTGCTAAAAATGCTGATAAAATCATTGTGCTTGAAAACGGCAAAATAACTCAACAAGGGACTCATAATCAACTAATAAACACTGAAGGATATTATAAAGAATCGTATTTAAAACAACTAAATGAAAAAGAATTATAATTATTTAGTTGTGTGGATAACATTTTTTTTGGATTTTTGAAACGAACATTATAAACTAATTAATATTAAGAAGACGGAACTATGAGCGATAATGGAATGATGGAGAAAGAAGAAATTTTCTCAAAAGTTTTAAGAGCAGGTAGAAGAACTTACTTTTTTGACGTACGCGCAACTAAAGCTGGTGACTATTATTTAACAGTTACTGAGAGTAAAAAATTCACTAATGATGATGGGTCTTTTCATTACAAAAAACACAAAATCTACTTATACAAAGAGGATTTTGCTGGCTTTACTGAAATCTTAAACGAAATGACTGATTACATCGTAAACGAAAAAGGTGAAGAAGTAATTAGTGAAAGACACCAAAAAGATTTTCAAAAGACTTATGATCAAGAAAATGAAACAGTAGCATCTTCTACTGGTAGTTTTACTGATGTAAGTTTTGATGATATTTAATCTCACCAGAATTAAAGTTAAAATTATGCAAACCGCTTCATCTACATGAAGCGGTTTTTTTATATTTCAAAAAACAATTTCAATTAATGATTCACTAATCTCTTTCTAAATGAAATATTGCTATTCTTTTCTGTTAGTATTATCAAGTTATATCGGATTTGCACAATTAAATCCTACACTTGATTACTATTTACCTAATGATGTTACTTATAATTCCAAAATACCAACTCCACAAGACGTTTTAGGATATGTTCCTGGTAAATGGCATGTAAGTCACGATCAATTGATTAGTTACATGAGAGTTTTAGCTGCTGCTTCTCCTAGAATTTCAATAGAGAATAGAGGTAGCACATTTGAAGATCGTCCTTTATTATTACTAACCATAACATCTGAAAAAAACCACAATCGTTTAGAAGATATTCGTCAAGAGCATTTAAAAAACATTGAAACAAATAGTAATACTCTTGATCATTCTAAGATGCCAATTGTAGTCTATCAAGGTTTTTCTATTCATGGTAATGAACCTAGTGGATCAAATTCATCATTATTATCGGCATACTATCTAGCAGCCGCTCAAGGTAAAAAAATTGATGCTTTATTAGATCAAACAGTAATTCTCTTAGATCCATCTCTAAATCCAGATGGTTTGCAACGTTTCTCATATTGGGCCAATACAAATAAAAGTAAAAATATAAGTACAGATCCTCAGGATAGAGAATACAGCGAAGTATGGCCTGGAGCTAGAACTAATCATTATTGGTTTGACATGAATCGTGACTGGCTTCCTGTACAGTTACCTGAATCTAGAGCTCGTATAGCATCTTTTCATAAATGGTATCCAAATATCTTAACAGATCACCATGAAATGGGATCTAATAGTTCTTTTTTCTTTCAACCTGGTATTCAATCTAGAACGCATCCTTTAACACCTAAATTAAATCAAGAACTAACTAAACAGATCGGAAATTACCACGCCAAAGCTTTTGATAAAATTGGTTCGTTATATTATACTGAAGAAAATTTTGATGATTTTTATTATGGAAAGGGATCTACTTTTCCTGATATAAATGGTGGGATCGGTATTTTATTTGAACAAGGAAGTTCTAGAGGTCATGCTCAAATGACTGAAAATGGTATTTTAACATTTCCTTTCACTATCAAAAATCAGTTTACAGCTACTTTATCAACTCTGGAAGCTGCAAGTAATATGAAAAATCAAATCTTGCAATACCAGAGAGATTTTTATAACAACGCTAGAAAAGAAGCTGGTAAAGATGCTTATATCTTTGGAAATAAAAAAGATGCTGCATCTACTTATCATTTAGCCGAAATACTGGAGCGTCACAAAATACGTTTTCATGAGTTAAAACAGGATGTAAAGATTGATGGAAAAAAATATCAAAAAGATTTTAGTTACATAGTTCCAAAAAGCCAACGTCAAAGTAGACTCATCAAAGCTATTTTTGAACGTAGGACTAAATTTCAAGACAGCCTATTTTATGATGTCTCTGCATGGACACTTCCTTTGGCTTTTAATTTGGATTATTCTGAAAATGCAGCCATGTCAAACGCTGGAAATGAAATTACAAAATTACAATTCCATACTCCTAAACCTGTAAATAGAAGCGATTATGCTTATCTTATGGAATGGCATGAGTATTATAGTCCTAAAGCTTTATACAAGATCTTAGACAAAGGTTTACGTGCAAAAGTAGGAATGCAACCTTTTACTGTAGAAGGTACTAATTATGATTATGGTACTATATTAATTCCTGTACAGAATCAATCTCTTTCGGCTTCTCAATTAGCCGCTTTCTTAGAAGAAATTGCACAAGAAAATCATATAACAATTACTGGTGTCAACACTGGATTAACAGATGGAATAGATTTAGGTAGTAATCAATTTAGAGCTTTAAAAACTCCTAAAATAGCATTGATAGTAGGTAATGGTATTACATCCTATGATGCAGGAGAAATTTGGCATGTACTTGATCAACGTTATGATATACCAATTACAAAATTAGACACTGATAATTTTAGTAGAAAAGATATTTCTCAATACACACATATCATTTTGGTAAATAGTAGAAATCCTTTTAATAAAACAGAAATTTCTCATTTAAAAAATTGGGTTCGCAACGGTGGTACCCTAATTGGTTATAGAAATGCAGCCTATTTTTTTAACGCTAATGATTTCATGAAATTAGAATTAGCTACAAATGATCGCATTGCAACTAACATTAGTTTTGAACAACGAAGAGATTATTTTGGAGCTCAAGTTATCGGTGGTGCTATTTTTGAAACTAAAATAGACCGTTCTCATCCTATTAATTTTGGATATGTCAATAAAAACATTCCATTATTTAGAAATACTACAATTTTTGTAAAAGCAGATAAACAAAGTTATAACAATCCTATACAATATACTGATGCACCTCTTTTAAGTGGATACATAAGTAAAACGAATCTCGATTCATTAAAAAACACAATTCCTTTTAAACATCATAGTTATGGTAAAGGAAATAGCATTCTTTTTACAGATAACACAAATTTTAGAGCCTTTTGGTACGGTACAAATAAGCTCCTTATGAATGCTATCTTTTTTGATGACAATATGTAATATTTTATCATACATCATATATAAAACTTCTTTTCTTCTATTGTTAAGAAGTTTTTTTACATGTATTTCATTCTATTAACATATATCTAATGTAACGAATTCACATATTGATTAGACATATTAGTAGTAGTATTTCATTTTTTTGTGTTTAAAAAAACCTTCTAATACTTCTTTTAATTTGTTTATATTAATCTGATATTAACTATTATGGCTAGAACACCTTCAAATATGTTAGAATTAGGGACAGTAGCTCCTGATTTTACTCTTACAAATGCAATCACGAATTCTCCTGTTTCTTTAAATGATATCAAAGGAACAAAAGGAACTGTTATTATGTTTATTTGTAATCATTGTCCTTTTGTTATTCATGTAAATGAAGAAATAGTACGAATTGCAAATGATTATAGAACACAAGGGTTTGGTTTTGTTGCAATCAGTAGTAACGATATTATCAATTATCCTCAAGATGCTCCAGAACATATGTGGACTACAGCTCAAAAGAATAATTATACATTTCCGTATTTATATGACGAAACTCAAGAAATAGCTAAGGCATATGATGCTGCTTGTACTCCTGATTTTTATCTATTTGATGCAGGCTTAAAACTTATTTATCGCGGGCAATTAGATGATTCTAGGCCAAGTAATGGTATTCCTGTTAATGGTAGAGATCTTCGTCAAGCATTAGATGCAGTATTAAGAAATGCAAACGTTTCTGAAACGCAAAAACCGAGTATTGGTTGTAATATAAAATGGAAATAAAAAAAATGGCACTCTATTGATAGAGTGCCATTTTTTTATTGTTGATTTAGTAATTCTAAGACTACTTAACATTCATTAATTCAACATCAAAAATTAATGTTGCATTAGGTGGAATCACTCCTCCAGCTCCATTTGCACCATATCCGATATGCGATGGAATTACAAAACGTGCTTTATCTCCAACTTGCAATAAAGAGATACCTTCATCCCATCCTGCAATTACTTGTCCCATTCCTAAAGAAAAATCAATTGGTTGGTTACGCTTATATGAAGAATCAAAAACAGTTCCATCAGGTAAACTTCCTTTATAGTGTACAGATACTGTCTTACCTTTTTCTGCTTTATCACCTTCTCCTTTTTGAAAAATCTTATAACGTAATCCGCTTTCAGTTTTATCAAAACCAGCTGCTAATTCTTCCAATAATTCCTCTGCCTTTTTTTTTGAAGCTGCTTCACGTTCTGCTTTTGCTCCATTAAATTGTCTAAAAGACTCAACGGCATTATAGTTTTCTGCGTCTGCCCCTACTCTTACTATTTCAATAGTTTCAATTGCATCACCTTGCGCTATTGCATCCACAATATCTTGTCCTTCTACTACTTTACCAAAAACAGTATGTTTACCATCTAGCCATGATGTCTCTGTATGAGTAATAAAAAATTGACTTCCATTAGTTCCTGGTCCTGCATTAGCCATAGATAAAACTCCTGGTCCATCATGCTTAAGATCTGGATGAATTTCATCATCAAATTGGTAACCTGGCCCACCAGAACCTGTACCTTGAGGATCACCTCCTTGAATCATAAAATCTGGAATTACTCTATGAAATTTTAATCCATTATAATATGGTGTTCCTTGATCGATTGCTTTATTTTCTAATTGACCTTCAGCCAATCCAACAAAGTTACCTACTGTTCCAGGTGTTTTTTGATATTCTAGGTTTACTAAAATACTCCCCTTTGTTGTATTAAATTTTGCGTATAATCCGTCTTGCATTGCAATGTGTTTTAAAACTTATTTTTAAAGTTGCAAAGATAGTTATTTTGTAGAATCTTAATCTTGATCTATGTCACATTATTATTTCATCCTTATTAAATATAAAATTCTTAAGTTATTCTATGTATGCTCCAGCTTACTAGACAAACTATATCCTCAAAATTCCATTTTATAATAATTACTATATGTTATAAAGACATATCATACAGTTTCACCTAGCTCATTAAAAAACATTTATTAATGTACCCCCTTGGATCAACCTTATTGGTATAAAAAAAGACTGCTTTTATCTAGCAGTCTTTTATATCTTGTTTTAATTTTATTAATTAGCTACTTCGCTAATGAATTTGATTCGATACAATCTCAATTCTTCATCGTCATAATCTCCTTCAAACTCTTCAAGTGCTAATTCTATCTTATCACTTTCAGATTCTAGAAAATATTCATGTATCTCTTCTTGTTGATCTTCGTCTAAAATATCATCAATCCAATAACTAATGTTTAATTTTGTCCCACTATATACAATAGCTTCCATTTCTTTAATGAAATCTTGCATATTCATTCCTTTAGCTGAAGATATATCATCTAAAGGCAATTTTCTATCTACATTTTGTATTATGTATAATTTAAGTCCACTATTAGCTCCTGTAGTTTTTACTACAAAATCATCAGGTCTTACAATTTCATTTTCGTCTACATATCTTGCTATAAGAGCTACAAAGTCTTTTCCATATTTTTTTGCTTTCCCTTCACCAACTCCATGCACATTCCCCATTTCTTCAATACTAATTGGGTATTTTAATGCCATATCTTCTAGTGACGGATCTTGAAAAACTACAAATGGAGGTACTCCTAACTTTTTAGCTACCTTTTTCCTTAGATCACGTAACATTG
Organism: uncultured Aquimarina sp.; assembly: GCA_947498595.1. Lineage (GTDB taxonomy): Bacteria > Bacteroidota > Bacteroidia > Flavobacteriales > Flavobacteriaceae > Aquimarina. The sequence continues at coordinate 50,256 of CANMKX010000014.1, read as the reverse complement.
CCACCAACTTATCATCTGTACCTCCGCCTCCTTTGGCAGCTGTTATGATTGTATCGTCACTCGCACTTGTATAAATATGATCTTCAGTCATCATAAAACTAGTAGGATTTTCAACGAAAGCACGTCCATTATCCGTTAGCTTTATAACTCCGTAAGTCTCAATATCTTTCCTAAGGAATCCTGCTACTAAAACTTGACGTATTAGAGCCATCCAATATTTATCCTCTTTAGATTTACCTAATCCAAAAAACGATTGTTCGTGAGTTTTATGCGATATAATTAGTGCATTACTTTTCCCTATTAAAGTATTTACTAATTCTTTGGATTTATAAATAGCTCCTGTATCGCGAACTATTTTTAATAGTAATTCTACTTCATTTTGAGCTTCATTTTTCTTTTTTGGATTACGTACATTGTCATCCATATCCGCTCCGTCTCCAGTTTCACTATCAAATTCTTCTCCAAAATAATGCAAAATAAATTTACGTCTAGAGATAGAAGTTTCAGCAAAAGCAACCACTTCTTGTAGTAAAGCATGCCCGATTTCTTGTTCGGCTACCGGCTTACCACTCATGAATTTTTCTAATTTCTCAATATCTTTATATGCATAGTATGCTAAACAGTGACCTTCTCCACCATCTCTTCCGGCTCTTCCTGTTTCTTGGTAATAACTTTCGATACTTTTTGGGATATCGTGATGAATTACAAAACGAACGTCTGGTTTATCTATCCCCATACCAAAAGCAATCGTTGCAACAACTACATCTGTATCTTCCATCAAGAACATATCTTGATGTTTCGCTCTAGTTTTTGCATCCAAACCTGCATGATAGGGAACAGCTTTTACACCATTAACTTCTAATGTTTGTGCTAGTTCTTCTACTCGTTTTCTACTCAAACAATATATGATTCCGCTTTTTCCTGCATTTTGTTTTACAAAACGTATGATATCGGTATCTACATTTTTTGTTTTTGGTCGTATTTCATAAAATAAATTAGGTCGATTAAACGATGCTTTAAAAGTATTAGCATCATTCATTCCTAAATTTTTTATAATATCTTCTTGAACTTTAGGTGTAGCAGTCGCTGTTAATCCTATTATAGATATGTTTTCACCTATTCTCTTTATGATATTTCGCAAGTTTCTGTATTCGGGTCTAAAATCATGTCCCCACTCACTAATACAGTGTGCTTCATCAATAGCAAAAAATGAAATTTTCACTGTTCGTAAAAATTCTACATACTCATCTTTTGTTAAAGATTCTGGAGCTACATATAATAATTTTGTTACTCCACTTACAATGTCATCTTTTACCCTTTTTATTTCAGATTTATTTAATGACGAATTGAGCACATGCGCTATTCCTTCTTCTGAGGAAATGCTTCTAATAGCATCTACTTGATTTTTCATTAATGCAATAAGGGGTGAAACAACAATAGCTGTACCTTCACTCATTACTGCTGGTAACTGATAACATAACGATTTTCCTCCACCAGTAGGCATTATTACAAATGTATCTCGATTATCAAGAATACTGGTGATCACTTTCTCCTGCAGTCCTCTAAACTGACTAAAACCAAAATGCTTTTTCAAAGCACTCTGTAAGTCGATCTCTTTCAAACTCATCAATTAGCTTAATTTTATATACCAAAAAAATTCTTCACATATTAAAACTCGTTTCCCCAAAATTAAGTTTTATGCATGTAACCGACGAATATAGACAATGTTAATAGTATTAACAAATTTTTTTATTGCTAAACCTTTTTTAATCTTGTATTTAAAATTCATTCTGTATTACATACCTTTGTACTATTAAAGATATTAAATCTTTATTTAAAAAACTTACAAATTTTCTAAACTTTGAAGAACTTAGATACTATCATTGCTTTTGCTAAGCAAACTGTTGCTTCAGAAGCTAAAGCTATAGCGCATTTAGAGCAATTTATTGATACTGAATTTGCTGAAGCTGTACAAATCATTCATAATTCAAAAGGTAGGGTTATTATTACTGGTATAGGTAAAAGTGCTATCATTGCTTCAAAGATTGTTGCTACAATGAATTCTACAGGTACTCCTGCTGTATTCATGCATGCTGCAGATGCAATCCATGGAGATTTAGGTACCATTCTAGAAGATGATGTTGTTATTTGTATTTCAAAAAGTGGAAATACTCCTGAAATTAAAGTTTTAGTCCCTTTGATTAAAAACTTCAAAAATACTTTAATAGGTTTAACTGCTAACAAAGATTCATTTTTAGGTAAAGAAGCTGATTATGTATTAAATGCTTATGTAGAAAAAGAAGCTTGTCCTAATAACCTTGCTCCTACAACCAGTACAACAGCACAATTAGTTATAGGTGATGCCTTAGCTGTATGCTTATTAGACCTTCAAGGGTTCTCTAGTAAAGATTTTGCTAAATACCACCCAGGAGGAGCATTGGGCAAAAAATTATACTTAAGAGTTCAAGATATTACATCTAAAAATCAAAAACCTCAAGTTACGTTATCTTCAAATATAAATGATGTTATTGTCGAAATCACAGAAAAACGTCTTGGAGCTACTGCTGTTTTGGATAATAATGTTGTCGTAGGTGTTATTACAGATGGGGATTTACGTAGAATGTTAAGTAACTCTACTTCTTTTGAAGGTTTAACTGCAAAAGATATCATGTCTCCTAACCCAAAAACTATTGATAATGAATCTATGGCTGTAGACGCTTTAGATCAATTAGAAGAAAATGGGATTTCTCAATTAATCGCTGTACAAGATGGTGTTTATGCTGGAATGTTGCATATTCATGATCTTATGAGAGAAGGTATTTTATAATTAGATATGACTACACACAAAAATAAAGATCCTCAACATATGTCGTTTTTGGATCATTTAGAAGAATTACGTTGGCATTTAATACGTGCTACAGTCGCTATTCTTTTGGCTGGAACAATAGCATTTATAGCTAAAGAATTTATTTTCGACGTATTACTTTTTGGACCTAAAAAAGCTAGTTTTTGGACCTACCGAATGTTATGTCAAATATCTCAATTCTTTGGTTTGGATCAATCTCTATGTACTCAAGATTTACCTTTTCAAGTACAAAGTAGAACAATGGCTGGGCAGTTTTCTGCTCATATCTGGACTTCTATAACTGCAGGTTTTATTTTATCGTTTCCATATGTTATTTATGAATTTTGGAAATTTGTTGCACCAGCAATGCGTTCAAACGAGAAAAGAAGTGCTAAAGGATTTATTTTTATTTCTTCTATACTATTCTTTTTAGGAGTTTTATTTGGATATTATATCATTACACCTCTATCCCTTAACTTTTTAGCTAATTACACCGTAACTACCGAAATTCATAATGATATCGATATTAGTAGCTATATAGGATTGGTTAGGGCATCTGTTCTTGCTTGTGGAATAATTTTTGAGTTACCAATAATCATGTATTTTTTAACAAAAGTCGGAATTGTAACTCCTGAATTTTTACGAAAATATCGTAAATATGCATTGGTCATGGTTTTAATATTATCTGCCGTAATTACTCCTCCAGACATTGCAAGTCAAGTTGTTGTAGCTATCCCGGTTCTTATTTTATATGAAGTAAGTATTGTGATCTCTAGAATTGTTATAAAAAAGCAAAATAAAAAATTAAAAACTACTGTATAATGAGTGATATCGTAGATGAGTTTAATGCGTACAGAGAACGCATGAACGATAAAATATTAAGTGATAACAATAAAGTTATTAAACGAATCTTTAATTTAGATACCAATGCATTTATGGAAGGCGCATTAGATGTTAAAACTAAAGAATTATTGGGGCTTGTAGCTTCTGCTGTTTTGCGTTGTGATGATTGTGTTCGTTATCATTTAGAAACATGTCATAAAGAAGGGCTTTCTAAAGAACAAGTAATGGAATCATTGAGTATTGCAACACTTGTTGGTGGTACTATTGTGATCCCTCATTTAAGAAGAGCGTATGAATACTGGGAAGTTCTTGAAAGCAAGAATTCCTAATTTTGTTTAGTATATTGCAAAAAATTAGCACTATAAAAGAAGTAACATTTCGATAGTCTCGAAATTATTAATATTACATGCGCTATGAAGTTAAAAGCAGACAATTTAATCAAATCTTATAAAGGTCGTAAAGTAGTAAAAGGGATTTCTCTTGAAGTTAATCAAGGTGAGATTGTTGGACTTCTAGGTCCTAATGGTGCAGGAAAGACTACTTCTTTTTATATGATTGTAGGGTTGGTAAAACCTAATGGAGGTGTTATTTCATTAGATAGTACTGATATTACAAAATTCCCTATGTATAAACGTGCACAAAATGGTATTGGATATCTTGCACAAGAAGCTTCAGTTTTCAGGAAATTAAGTATTGAAGATAATATATTAAGTGTTTTACAATTAACTAAGCTTTCAAAAAAAGAGCAATTACATAAAATGGAATCTCTTATTGAAGAATTTAACTTAGGTCATATTCGTAAAAACAGAGGGGATTTATTAAGTGGTGGTGAACGCCGTCGTACTGAAATAGCTCGTGCTTTAGCCACGGATCCTAATTTCATATTATTAGATGAACCTTTTGCGGGAGTTGATCCAGTTGCCGTTGAGGATATTCAACGTATTGTAGCTCAATTAAAGAATAAAAACATTGGAATCTTAATTACAGATCACAATGTACAAGAAACACTTGCTATTACCGATAGAACGTATTTAATGTTTGAAGGTAGTATTCTTAAAGCTGGAAAACCAGAAGAACTTGCTGCCGACGAAATGGTACGTAAAGTATATTTAGGTCAAAATTTTGAATTAAGAAAAACGAAAATTGATTTTAATCAATCTTCTAAATAAAATTATATTCCTATATAAAACAAAGAAGACTATCAATATTCATGATAGTCTTCTTTGTTTTATATAATAGCTTTAAATTATTCTCTTTTAATTTATTTCATTTACGCTATTGATTTTTCTGTAAATAACACCGATAACAATACGTATAATAAAATTATCATTGGAATTGCAACGAACTGTAATCCTATAATCATTAGCAGTGTTATTATTATAAAAATATATCGAAGCTTATTTGTTCCAAAATCCCATGTCTTAAATTTTAAAGCAAACAATCCTATTTCTGCATTCAACAAATACGAACATAATATTGTTAATCCTATTAAAAACCATGGATTAAGGATCAATACTTCAATCCAATCTAATGATTGATATGTAAGAATTAAAGGTAAACTTACAATTAACAATGTATTTGCTGGAGTAGGCACTCCTATAAATGAAGTAGTTTGACGTGTATCAATATTAAATTTAGCCAATCGATATGCTGAAGCTAATATTACTATCAAGCCTATGAATGGGATATATGATTGTACGGTTACCCCATTTCCAGAAGAAATAATATTCTCACTTATCAAATCAAATCCAACTGCTTTATTTAGCAATTGAAACATTACAATCCCAGGTACCACTCCACTTGTTACCATATCTGCCAATGAATCTAATTGCAATCCTAATTCGCTTTGTACGTTAAGCATTCGAGCAGCTAATCCATCAAAAAAATCAAAAAAGATCCCTATTACTACAAACAAAGCTGCTAATTCTAACTTTCCTATAACTGCAAAAATTACAGCAACACATCCTGAAAAAAGATTCAATAAGGTAATGATATTAGGTATTTGCTTTTTCATCCACATATTTTTCGTTTTTGAGCAAAAATAATAAACTATTCGACTAAAACTTGCCTAATACGAGAATATCAAAGAGTTTTTACAATTCATTTCTTCTTTAATTTCATTTATATAAATAACACTTTTTAACACGAAATTAAAGGCTACATTGTTAAATACAAAGGGGTTTTATAATAAAAACGAGGTTCACTGGAGAGTTTTTTGTTACCTTGCGAAAGCAAAATTATAATCTTACAAAAAACTTTACGTTTTAGTATAAAAATATTGATATTGAAAAAGGTAATTATTGTTTTAGTTCTTCTATCAGCTACAGTAAATGTGTCTGCTCAAGCTGTTAGAAAGTATTCAAACGAATTTTTAAATATTGGAGTTGATGCAGCTGCTTTAGGAATGTCTAATGCTGTTGTAGCAACTACAAAAGATGTAAATGCTGGTTACTGGAATCCTGCGGGTTTAACATTACTAGAAGACAAGCAAATCTCTTTAATGCATGCCCAGTATTTTGCTGGAATTGCAAATTACAATTATGGTGCTTTTGCTACTCCTATAGACGAAAAAAGTGCTGTCGCATTCTATATCGTTCGTTTTGGTGTTGATGATATTTTAGATACAACACAATTAATCGATGCAAATGGAGATATTGATTATAATCGTATCAGCTTATTTTCTACTGCAGATTGGGCTTTTTCATTTTCATATGCTCGTAAAACAAATATCGAAGGATTACGCTATGGTGCAACTGCAAAAGTTGTTCGTAGAATTATTGGAGATTTTGCATCTTCATGGGGATTTGGTTTTGATGTAGGAGTTCAATATGATCGTAACCAATGGCATTTTGGTGCAATTGCAAAAGATATTACAACTACATTTAATGCTTGGACTATTGAAGAAGATGCTGTTGCTCGTATTCAACAAGCAACACCTATTGACGGTCGTAATCAAGAATTACCCGAAACTACCGAAATTACTTTACCTAAATTACAAGTGGGTCTTTCAAGGGATTTTGACTTAGGTAAGGATTTCCTTTTAAATACTGAAATTGATATGAATGTTCGTTTTGCTGAAACAAATGATATCATATCTTCTTCGTCTGTTAGTGCTACTCCTGCTTTTGGATTTGAATTAGGGTATTCAAACCTAGTTTTTCTTAGAGGTGGTGTAGGAAATTTTCAAAACATAGAACAATTTGATGGTTCATCAGACTTAGGATTCCAACCAAATTTTGGTGTAGGTTTCCAGTATAAAGGAATTTCTATTGATTATGCTTTAACTGATATTGGTGACCAAAGCGCAGCTATTTATTCTAATGTTTTCTCTGTTAAAGTAGACTGGAGCGTTTTCAAATAATTATTACTTGTACTCTATAAAAACAATCTTGTGAAGAAAATTTTATTTGCAGCACTTACAGGGATTTTACTCGCAATAGCATGGCCTACATATGGTTTCCCTTTATTTTTATTTTTTGCATTTGTTCCACTTCTTCTTACCGAATATCAATTAAGAAATACACCTAAAAGTAAGGGTCGTTTTTTTGGTCTTAGTTATATATCCTTCTTTATTTGGAATATAATTACTACCTGGTGGATTTACAATTCTTCGGGTTTTGGTATGTGGTTTGCCGTATTAGTAAACACTTTATTAATGACACTCGTTTTTTGGTTGTATCATATCTTAGCTAAAAAACTTCCTTTTAACTTAAGTCTTCTATTTTTAGTTTCTCTGTGGCTGAGTTTTGAATATATGCATCTCAATTGGGATTTTTCATTTCCATGGCTAAACTTAGGTAATGGCTTTGCATCATTTCCTTCATGGATACAATGGTATGAGTATACAGGAACGTTTGGTGGTTCATTATGGGTTTGGACAGTAAATATTATAGTATTTAAAGGAATACTATTATATAAAGAACATAAGGATAAGATTATACTACAAAGAACTCTAATACAAAGTAGTGTATCAATCATTATCCCTCTTTTAATTTCGTTCATTATATTAAAAACATATACTGAAAAAGGAAACACAGTTGAAGTTGTTGTTTTACAACCTAATATTGATCCGTATACCGAAAAATATAATACTACAGATAAAGCTGTTAGTAAGTTATTAGATTCGTTAGCTGAAACTAAAATATCTAATTATACTGATTTTATAATAGCTCCAGAAACTGTCTTTGCAGACAACAATCGCTTGAGTCAATTTCCTGTTTCTATTGCCAAAAAAACAGGACAACGTTTTATTAATAAACATCCTAATGTAAATTTCATTAGTGGTATCTCTATGTACGATCGTTTTAGCAATCCAGCTAAGGTTCATAAACAAACGAATTATATTAGAGAAAATGATTATTATGATGATTTCAATTCTGCATTCATTGTACGACAAGATGGTAGTACTGAATTATATAATAAAACGAAACTCGTTGTTGGAGTAGAAAATTTCCCATATCAAAACTTATTAAAACCTCTTCTTGGAGATGTTATGCTTGATTTAGGAGGAACTGTAGCTAAAAAAACAACACAAGAAGAGCGTGAAGTCTTTTTCACAAAAGATAGTATCGGTGTAGCTCCTATTATTTGTTATGAAAGTATCTATGGTGAATTTGTAACAGGATATAGTAAAAATCAAGCTGACTTTTTTGCTATCATCACAAACGATGCTTGGTGGGGAAATACTCAAGGGCATCGTCAACATCTTAGTTATGCAAGTTTACGTGCTATAGAAAACAGAAAAAGTGTTGCTCGAAGTGCTAATACTGGGATTTCGGCTTTTATAAATCAAACAGGATATATTACTACGTCACTTCCTTATGGTACACAAGGCGCATTAACCTCATCTATACATTGTAACACCACTCTTACTTTTTATGCTAAAACTGGTAATTACATAGCTAGAATTGCCTCTTTTTTATGTGTATTACTTTTTTTATTCGCTATTGGTAAGCGTCGAAAAAAGATTTAATAAGCATCTTGCATAGCTACCTTAAATATTTGTGTTTATTTTGTAATGTTATTCATTATCGAGTTTGCACTTGAATTTGATTATTAACTTTTATATTAATTAAGAACTCTCCATATACACGTGAATTTTGCATCTATAGAAAATATTGGTAAATCGTTTGGCGAACGAATTTTATTTAAAGACATATCTTTTGGAATTAATGAAGGTCAAAAAATAGGTTTTGTAGCCAAAAACGGAACAGGAAAAACATCCATGCTTAATATCATTGCTGGAGATGAACTTCCTGATGAAGGCCAAGTTGTATTTCGTAAAAATTTAAAAGTCGCTTTTCTTTCTCAAGAACCTAATCTTGATCCATCGTTAACAGTTGAGCAAACTATTTTTGCATCTGATAATGAAATCCTAAGGGTTATTAAAAATTATGAAAAAGCGCTACAAAATCCTGATGATGCCGAAGCTTATCAAAAAGCTTTCGAACAAATGGAAGCTACACAAGCATGGGATTTTGAAACGCAATACAAACAAATACTATTTAAACTTAAATTAGAAATTCTTGATCGCAAGGTTGAAATGTTATCTGGTGGACAGAAAAAAAGACTAGCCCTTGCGAATATATTATTAAGTAAGCCTGATTTATTATTTCTAGATGAACCTACCAACCACTTAGATCTTGAAATGATCGAATGGCTTGAAGATTATTTTGCAAAAGCAAATTTGACGTTATTTATGGTAACGCATGATCGCTATTTTCTAGAAAATGTATGTAATGAAATCATAGAATTGGATCATGGTCAGTTATATAGTTACAAAGGAAATTATGCTTATTATCTAGAACAAAAAGAATCTAGAATTGTTAATGAGCAAATCACTACTGATAAAGCAAAGCAACTTTATAAAAAAGAGTTAGATTGGATGAGGCGACAACCTAAGGCTCGTACCACTAAATCTAAATCTAGAATCGATGATTTTTATGAAATCAAAGACAAAGCTCATAAACGTCGTAATGATCATGAAATTCAATTAGAGATCAATATGGAACGTTTAGGTGGTAAAATTCTAGAACTCCATAATGTATCTAAGCGTTTTGATGATCTAGTTCTATTAGATAAATTTGAATACGTTTTTAAAAAAGGAGAACGTATTGGGATTATTGGTAAAAATGGAACTGGTAAGTCTACGTTTCTTAATATGATTACTAGTGGTTTACAACCAGATCAAGGAAAAGTTATCGTAGGTGAAACAGTTAAGTTTGGTTATTATACTCAAAAAGGAATTGAAATTAAACCTCAACAAAAAGTAATTGAGGTGATTCGTGAATTTGGAGACTACATTCCTTTAAAAAAAGGACGTCAAATCTCTGCTCAGCAATTACTCGAACGTTTTTTATTTGATCGTAAAAAACAGTATGATTTTGTTGAAAAATTAAGTGGTGGTGAACGAAAACGTTTATACTTATGTACCGTTTTAATTCAGAATCCTAATTTTTTAATATTAGATGAGCCTACCAATGATCTAGATATAGTTACTCTAAATGTTCTTGAGAATTTTTTATTAGATTTTCCAGGTTGTTTATTAGTAGTATCTCACGATCGTTATTTCATGGATAAAATTGTAGATCATTTATTTGTTTTTCAAGGAAATGGTGTCATTGAAGATTTCCCTGGTAATTATACTGATTATCGTGTTTATGAGGGGAGTCGTCCTGTAGAAAAAACCTCTCCAGATACCGAAAACACAACTAAAGAGAAAAAGAATTGGAAAAAGGACAACAAACCTACATTATCTTATAACGAACAAAAAGAGTATAATAGGATTGAACAAGATTTAAAAAAACTAGAGCGTAAGAAGAAAGAAATAGAGGCTTTATTTTTGGACGGCAGTTTAGACAATGATGCAATCAATGATCATTCTCAAAAGCTACAAAAAATCATTAATGAAATCGAAGAAAAAGAAATGAGATGGTTTGAGCTTGCTGACAAATTAGAAGGTTAAAATAAAAAAGCCAAGAAACATGAATGTTTCTTGGCTTTTTTATTAAAGTAAAGTTCTTTCATATATTAAGCGAATAATCTTGAAAACAATCCTTTTCTCTCTTCTTTTACTTCTGGAACTACTTCTTTTTTATGTTCGTTCATAAAACATATATCTTCTATATACTCATCATAAGTCATACCTTGTTCTTCTAGAAAACCTACTAAATACTTTTCTGAGATATCAACACTTTGTGCTTGTTCTATTGACAATAATTTTTTGTATAAATCTTTAATAGAAGCGATTGTCATTCTAGGTGGTGTTTTTCTTCTTGCAACAATTGAAGAAACCTCATTCATATCATTTAATTTGACTTCGAAATCTGTAATCACCCAATAATATCTTCCATCTTTTGCTAAATTCTTCACTAATGCATGCATATTCTTTTTCTCTTGCAATCTTCTCCATAGCCATTTAAAAATAACCTTAGGCATATCAGGATGTCTAATTACATTATGTGGCTGCCCAATCAATTCTTTCTCTTCATATCCACTTATCGTCATAAAATAATCATTTGCATATTCTATAATTCCTCTTGGATTCGTTTTACTCATGATTGCTCTCTCTGGATCTAGAATGATTTCTTCATTCACAGGTACCGGCCTTTTAACTATAGTCATGTTTGATTTGTTTTTAGTATTGCAGCGTAAATCTAGTATTAAGTCCTTTTAAAAAAAATGACAAAAATCAGCTTTAAGCCTTATGTAATCTAGAAAAGTGATATTTGTCAATTATTTATTTTTAAACATTCAAACTTTTGTGGTACAACCATCTTTTAATTTATAAAAAACTTTTTTTTAATTAAAAATGACATGTTTTAGTAAAAAAACATGTCATTTTTATTCTCTTTTAATCGAAGGTTTTTATCCTATCTAAATAATCGAACAAACAATCCTTTTCGTTTATGATATTGTAAATCTTTAAGATCATTTGATTTAGGTTGATTCAAAAAGCAAATATCTTCAATGTACTCATCATATGTCATTCCTTTTTCTTCTAAGAAACCTACTAAATATTTCTCTGATACTTCAACTCCTTGAGCTTTTTCTATTGCTAATAGTTTTTTATATAAATCTTTTACTATAGCTATTGTAGTTCTTGGTGGTGCTTTTCTTCTAGCAAACAAAGAATTAACTTCTCCCATATCATTTAATTTCACCTCAAAATCTGTAATCACCCAATAATATCTCCCATCCTTGGCTAAGTTTTTCACTAATGCATGTATATTTTTTTTATCACGTAGACGTTGCCATAACCATTTAAAAATGACTTTAGGCATATCTGGATGTCTAATTACATTATGTGGTTGTCCTATTAACTCATGCTCTTCATATCCACAAATATTCATAAAATAATCATTTGCGTATTCTATAATCCCTTTAGGATTAGTCTTACTCATGATCGTCTTTTCAGGATCCAAAATGATTTCCTCTTCTACAGGAGTCGGTCTTTTAAAAATTGCCATTATAAAGTTAGATTTTTTTAGTTCTATGTAAAATTAGAACTATAGTGAGCTATTTAAAATGACAAAAATCATACTCTATTCTATTTACCTTATCACATATTGATGATTATCAGTTTTGATAAAAGCTTTTCATTTTTTTTAATTTTTCTATGTAACAACTTTTACTAATTAGCGTCATATACTATGATTATAAAGTCTTTGCTTATAGCATGACAAAAATTAAATACTCAGTAATAAAGATTATAATATATCTCATCTACTGTATTTAATAAAAACGTACTTTTAAATATCATTAAACGCTTCAACATGGGTAGTGTCATAGAAATCAAAGGAATTATTAGAGATTTTAAATTAGGGCAAGAAACAGTACACGTTCTTAAAGGAATCGATTTGGATATCGATCGCGGTGAGTATGTCGCTATTATGGGGCCTTCTGGTTCTGGTAAATCTACATTAATGAATTTACTAGGATGCTTGGATACTCCTACAGGTGGTACTTATGTTCTAAATGGTTCTGATGTGAGTACTATGACTGATGATCAACTTGCCGAAATTAGAAACAAAGAAATTGGTTTTGTTTTTCAAACATTTAATTTATTGCCTAGAACTACTGCTCTTGACAATGTTGCGTTACCTATGATATATGCTGGGACATCAAAAGCTAACCGAATCAAACGTGCCGAAGAGGTCTTAACTGATGTAGGGCTTGCTGATCGTATGGATCACAAACCTAATCAACTATCAGGAGGACAACGTCAACGTGTAGCTGTTGGAAGAGCTTTAGTTAATAAACCATCAATTATCCTAGCTGATGAACCTACAGGAAATCTTGATTCTAAAACTTCTGTAGAAATCATGGGATTATTTAATGATATTCATGCTGCTGGAAATACTGTTATCTTGGTAACTCATGAAGAAGAAATTGCCGAATATGCACATCGTGTTATAAGGCTACGAGATGGTGTTATTGAAAGTGATATTAAAAAATAATATATTTAGTCATAAAAAAAAAGGTGCTTATTTTCTTCAACAAGCACCTTTTCTACTTTTATTCAATAAAGTTTTTTATAGAAACTTTATAAATCCTACTCAATCCATTTTCATATCTATTCATTATTTCTAACATCTGTGGTATTGAATCAAATTGAGTTTTTTCAGGTTTTATATAATTTCTCTTACTCGTAAAATATAGCATCTTGTTTTTCACATCTACAAAAGGACAATATTCCATTTTTGTCGTATTGATTAATTCTCCCATATTTTTAGCTATAGTCCATTTTTCATTCTTTTTATAACTAATCATCAAATCACCACTACCGTATCCTCCTTTTCTATTATAAGTTGTATATATCATATACTTTTCTTCTGGATCGATATAGGCATTGAATTCGTATCCTTCAGAATTGATTTCTCTTTCTAAAGAAATAGGTGCTTTATATGTTCCATCATTATATTCACTATAAAAAATATCATCTTTCCCTTTGGATCCTTTTCCTACACTGGTAAAATATAGTGCTCCTGATAATGTTAATATAGGATAAAACTCATCTTCTTCAGTATTTATTGGTTTGCCTAAATTAATAGGCTTAGACCATGGACTACTAATTTTTTTTCTTTCTACATACCATATATCATAATCCTTATGTGCTGTACCTCCAGACAAGGGTCGATTAGAAGCAAAATATAATCGTAATCCATCTGGTGATAAAAATGGCTCTAAATCTTGATATTTACCCGAAAAAGGAGCAATACCATCTAATTTCCATTGTCCATGCTCTTTAATTACTTTCACAATTGAAGAAAGCTCTCCCATGTAACTTTGCGCAGTAAAATAAGCTTCGTTATTTGTTTCTAAAATTGTAAAATCTCTTATAGCAGGAAATTGCTTTAACAGTTCTGGAAAAACAGATTCTACTGTTTGTTCTTGAGACTGTATATTAGATATACTACTGTTTAATAAAATAAAGAATAGAATAAATTTTCTCATATAAATATTGTTTAGGTATAAATCTAAAAATACTCTTTTGAGATTATTCGTCTAGGTTATTTAACATTTTACAGCCGTTTTAACACCTATATCATTAGGCATTATCAATTGTAAATAAAATATTGTATTTATTCTATTACTTGAAGTGTAATTACTAATACTACTATATAAAGAATGAGTAGTGTAATTTCTAGTCGGTATTTCTGAATTCTTTTTAACATATTCTAATACTACAAATTTAATTTTCACCTATAATTAGCTAAAAATCAAAACTGTAGTTATTTCTAATCTAATAATCATAAGATGTAACAATAGTACTTCTTTTTTTGAGAAATGAACTACGGATAAACCTCAATATTATTACATCTAGTACATAGCACAAAAAACAGTCCTGTATACAACTGTTTTTTGTGCTTTATTTTTTACCTAAAACATTCTTGGACACATATTCCAAACTGTTCACGATCAGGATTTGCATCTCTACATTCTCTGATACAAAAAACTAATTCTGTATCAATTCCACCTTGAATAGTTCTTTGTTCTTCTTTAGTAATGATATTATTTGCGTTTAAAATCGATTGTAACATAATGAGTTGTTTTATAAATGTTATTACTTATATGTTAACATGCTACAACTTGACATACATCAAAGCACTGAGCTAATTCTCCTCTATCTGGATATTTCTGAAAACAATCGTCAAAACAAGCTGCACAAGTTTCGAAGTCCTGACCTCCTTTAATCGTTTGTTGTTCTTTTTTTGTAATAATGTTCCCTAAGTTTAAAACTGATTTAAGCATCTTATAAATATTTAATTTTTTATTTATATAATACTACTTATTTTTAACGTATTATGAGTATGGATTTACCTCAAACATTATACGTTTAATTTCTTTATAATTAATTAAACCTTTACATTTTATATCCTTTTTGGGATTAATTTGTATTTTGCTTTGAGTTAATTTTTAATCTTATTGAATAGATGCAACCTATATATATTCTACTTTTAATTGCTGCATATTTTGGAGTCCTTTTATTAATTTCATATCTCACTGGCAAAAATTCTGGTAATGATGCTTTTTTTAAAGCGAACCGACAATCTCCATGGTATCTCGTTGCATTTGGAATGATCGGTGCTTCATTAAGTGGAGTAACTTTTATTTCAGTTCCTGGCTGGGTTGAAGCTTCTAAATTTAGCTACATGCAAGTAGTTTTAGGATATATTTTAGGATATTTAGTCATTGGAACTGTATTACTACCTTTATATTATAGATTAAATCTTACATCTATTTATACATATCTAGAAGAACGTTTTGGCTATTATTCCTATAAAACTGGAGCTTCTTTCTTTTTAATATCTAGAATTATTGGAGCTAGTTTCAGATTATTTCTTGTCGCAAATGTATTGCAAAGCATTATGTTTGATGCACTAGGCATTCCATTTTGGGTTACTGTTATTATTACAATCTTACTCATTTGGTTATATACATTCAAATCTGGAATAAAAACTATTGTATGGACAGATACTTTACAAACGCTCTTTATGTTAATTGCTGTGGGTGTTGCCATTTTTTATATTTCTTCAGACTTAGGAATTAATACATCCAATTTATTAACGTATGTTCTGGATAGTGATTTATCTAAAACTTTTTTCTTTGAAGATCCTAAAAGTGGGGATTATTTCTGGAAGCAATTCTTTTCTGGTGCTTTCATCGCTATCGTAATGACTGGATTGGATCAAGATATGATGCAAAAAAATCTAACATGTCGTTCTTTAAAAGATGCACAAAAAAACATGTTTTGGTTTACTTTGGTACTTACTGTTGTCAATTTTATATTTCTTGGTTTAGGAATTTTATTAACTGAATATGCTAGTCGTCATGGAATGGATGCACATAAGGATCAACTATTTTCTACGATCGCTACACAAAGTAATCTAGGTATCGGGATTGCAGTATTTTTTATTCTAGGATTAATCGCTGCTGCATATAGCAGTGCTGATAGTGCCCTAACCTCTTTAACTACTTCTTTTAGTATAGATATTCTTAACATCGAAAAAAAGTATCCTATAGATAAGCAAGTTTATATACGTAAAATAACACACATTGCTTTTTCTATTATTCTGATTCTAGTTATTATTATTTTTAAATACTTAATTAAAGATACTAGTGTCATTTCTAAGCTTTTCAAATTTGCAGGATATACATATGGACCTCTTTTAGGTTTATATGCCTTTGGTCTATTTACAAAATGGTCTGTAAAAGATTTCTTAGTACCAATTATTGCTATAATTTCACCTATACTAGCTTTATGTATTGATTATTATAGTTCATCAATTTTCAATTTTGAATTTGGCTTTTTTATTTTAATAGTTAATGGTTTTATCACATTTTTAGGATTAACCCTTATTCGTAAAAGTTCAATACATCTTGAATCAGATTTATAAGTAATCATTATATTTGACTTGTTATTAGATCTTAAACATTTTCTAACACATGTCTTAAACGTTAAAAAAAAAGCTGTATTTGTTAAAAACACATAAATGCTGTAACATAAATAACTAACTGACGTCTTATTTGTAAAGATTATGATTTTTCATAAATTTAGTTAGTTAGTTACTTAATAATCAAATTTTATTCATAGTTGATGGTTAGTGTTACTATTTGATTATTATAAAAAAAGCGCCGCACTTTGTGTGGCGCTTTTTCCTTGTATACATCTTTCAGATTCTTCTTAAAAACTGTTAAAAATCATTTAAACTGTAACAGATTTTTATTGTGATCGTCATACATTTTATAAGCAAGTTATCGATTACTTAAAAAATTTAGCAAGTCATGTCTTTGTATTATGCATTACAAAGTACAATGCATAACCAATAATCAAAATATTATGAAAACATTAAACAAACAAATCACCGTATTTCTTTTCTCGATGTGGTGTTGCATTTCTGCAATTGCCCAACCCTCTTCTAATAATGTTGTTTTAGGATCAGTGAGAGGAGTTGTTATGGATAAAAACTTAAAAGAATCAATTCCTTATGCAACAATAGTTATTAGCGATACTTCAGATAAAGTAATAAATGGAGGTATTACTCAAGAGAATGGTAACTTTATGATTACAGATATTCCTAAAGGAAATTATATTCTTAAAGTACAGTTTATAGGATATAAAACTTTTAGTCAACCTATTATTATTGATAGAAAAAATAAAGATATTAATGCTGGTACAATTTTTTTAGAAGAAGAAATAGCTCAACTTGATGATGTAACCATTATTGCTGAACGAACTACAATAGAACAAAAAATAGATCGAAAGGTAATTAATGTTGGTAAAGATCTTACAACTACTGGTGGAAGTGCTGCTGAGATTATGAATAACATTCCTTCTGTAAATGTTGATCAAGATGGAAATATAGCATTGCGTGGTAATCAAAATGTGCGAATTTTGGTTGACGGAAAACCTACTAATATTACCGCTTCTCAATTGTTAAAGCAAATCCCTTCTACTTCTATTAAAAAAATAGAATTAATAACAAATCCGTCTGCTAAGTATAATCCCGAAGGAATGAGTGGTATTATAAATATTGTATTGCATAAGAATACTAATATTGGTTTTAACGGTACTATTAATTTAGGGTTGAATTATGATGAAAATGCTAGATTTAATAGTTCTATCGATTTAAATTATAGAGCTGGAAAAGTTAATATCTATGGTAATTATGGTAATAATATTTCTAAAAATCAACAAAGAGGTTTTATTTCCAGAGAAGATGATAACTCAAGACAAGAATTAGATATTCTATCTAACAATAAATCTCATTTATTTAAAGTAGGTTTAGATTATTATATCAATGATAATAATACTGTTTCATTTTATACAAATCAAAATCTTTTTGACGGAAAAACAGCTCTTTCTACCAATGTACTATTATTAAACGATATCACTAATAGTTTTGAACAAATCACATCTAATGATGGAGATAATTTAGGATCTACATACAACTTTGATTATAAACATGACTTTAAAAAAGAAGGCCATAATATTGAATTAGAAATTGATTACAATATTTTTAATAGCGATAATAATGATAATTTTAGCAGAGTTGGTGGTATTGATACTTTTACTCCTTATACTGATATTCTTGATAATGAAAGAAAAAATACTACTATTAACTTAGATTATATCAATCCTCTTTCTGAAACAACTAAACTAGAATTAGGAGGAGAAGCACGTTTTAGAAGAACGGATAATGATTATCAATCAACACTTTTTGATAATACTATATATCAATATGATAGAGATATTTATACATTATACGCTACATACGGTCAGAATTTTGATAAATGGTCGTATCAGTTAGGTGCTCGTGTTGAAAACTATAATGTTGAAGCAACACTTGATGGAAACAAAATTTTTGAAGATGATTATATCACTGTATATCCATCTGCTTTTATTAGCTATTCACCTCAAGAAAAAAACAGCTATCAAGTAAGTTTTAGTAGAAGAGTTGATCGTCCTGGATTAAATCAAGTGAATCCTATTAGAGAATGGAGTACTCCTAGAATAACTGGAGTAGGAAATCCTTCACTAGATCCTCAATTTACAAATTCAATTGAATTTAATTATACTAGACGTTTAAATAAAGGATCGATTACTGGAGGTGTATTTTATAGACAAATTAATGATGAGATAAGTCAAACATTATTAATCGATCCACAAGATGACACTCGCCAACTACTAACTTATGATAATTTTGATGACAATTCATCTTATGGGGTAGAAATATCTAGTAATTATAGACCAACGAAATGGTGGAATTTTAATGCTAGTTTTGATTTATTTAGTCAAACTCAAAAAGGAATTGTATCCAATATCGCAAGAGAAGTATCTACAACTGCTTATAACTTTAGACTAAATAATAATTTTAAAGCCACTAAAAATTTAACATTTCAAGTATTTGGTTTTTACCGAAGTGAGCAGGACGGAATCCAATTTAAATCTAAACCTTTTTATTTTGTTAATACCGGTGCTAGATATAACTTTTTACAAGGTAAAGGTACTTTTAGCTTAAACTTCAATGATATATTTAACACTATGAAATTCAGGTTTGATGGTGAGGTTCCATTTCAACAAAATGGTGAATTTCAAGGAGAAACACAAACAGTATACTTAGGATTATCATATCGTTTTGGAGGCGGTAAAAATCGTAAGGTTTCTAGAAAACGTAGAGATAAAAACGAAAAATCTGGAGGAGGTATTTTATAATGACACTATCGTATGTTAATTAAATGTAAAAATTAAAAATAATCTGTAACTATTCATCAATCAATTCGTCTATATTATAACATCTGATTGTTATTTATTATTTGAATTAGCCTTCTGAATAAAAAAATAACTTTAGATATATAATAAAGAAAACGCGAAACAAATGTTTCGCGTTTTTGATTTATATATGTTATTATAATATTCTACCAATTGATAATAGCACTTCCCCATGTAAATCCACTTCCAAAAGCTGCTAATACAACGGTATCTCCATCTTTTATCTTACCTTGCTCCCAAGCTTCTGTTAATGCTATAGGAATCGATGCTGCTGTTGTATTTCCATATTTTTGAATGTTATTATAGACTTTATCATCTGATAATTTAAATTTTTTCTGCACGAATTGTGAGATTCTTAAATTAGCTTGATGAGGAATTAACATATCAATATCTTCAACAGATAATCCATTTGCTACTAATCCTTCATTAATTACTTCAGAAAAACGCACAACAGCATTTTTAAATACAAATTGTCCATTCATATATGGATAATACGGAATATTTTCTTGTGGATTTTCAGCTATAATTTCTGGCACCCAATGTTCTGTACTTGGTCCCATTAGAGCTAATTCTTTTGCATGTGCCCCTTCACTATGTAAATGAGTTGATAGTATTCCTTTTCCATCTTTATCACTACGTGTTAAAACAGCTGCTCCTGCTCCATCACCAAAAATAACAGAAACACTTCTTCCTCTTGTAGTCATATCTAAACCACCACTATGATTTTCACTTCCAATTACTAAAACATTTCTATACATTCCTGTTTTAATAAACTGATCTCCTACAGATAATCCATACACAAACCCACTACATTGATTACGTACATCCAAAGCGGGAATAGTTCGCATATTCATCATTTCTTGTACTTGTACACCACACCCTGGAAAATACATATCTGGGCTTAACGTTGCAAAAACAATTAAATCAATATCATTAGGTACTAGTCCTGCTCTTTCTAACGCAATTTCTGAAGCTTTAACTCCCATTATCGCTGTACTATTACCATCTCCTTTTTGTATATGACGACGTTCTTTTATTCCTGTTCGCTCTTGTATCCAAGCATCATTCGTTTCTATAATCTTCGAAAGATCATCATTTGTCACTATGTGATCAGGAACATAACTTCCTAATCCTGCTATTTTTGATGTGTACATACTCATAAATTGTATATGTTCTATTTTTTAGGTTCTTTTTATAAAAAAAACGCATTACAATATATATATTATTACGTTTTTGATAAAATTTTGACAAAATAAGTTTCCAAAAATAATATTTCCTTTCTTAATTTCATATTTTTTTAGGCAAAAAGACCTAATCCATATTATTGAATATGAATTAGGTCTTTTAATTAACTTATCAATTAAAAAAAGTAGTTATATCTTTTCTAAAACAAGTACTACTTTATTAAAATTTGCTGCACTATTAATTACAGTTCTATACTCTTCATATAATTCTACAGGTATTGTATTCAGATTATAGAATTCGTCAACATTAACCGTCATTATATTTCCTTCTATTATATAAGAAGATTTAAACTTAAAAAATGTAGTCCCATCATTTTTATATGAATTATCAATGTTTATTACATCTGGATTACTAATCTTATAGCCTTTAGGAATTTCAATTTTCAAAACTCTATCATAGCTTCTTTTAAATTCTTCCATCAATGCCAATTCTCTCTTCTCTTTTTGATACAATTCACTTTGAGGCCCTATCAATTCTCCCATTTTGAATAAGTATTTTTTTCCAGCTTTTTCTATAAAATGTTCAGATTCGACTTTAGCTTTAATAATAAGAGGCAATATTCCAAAACTTTCTGGATTTGCATTTAACATCTCTTTTTCTATAATCTCTACATTTTTACTTACATTTTTTATGTAGTTCTCAATAATCTCTTCTCGATCATCTTTTTTCATTAAATGAGCAAAAGGCTGTATATAAGCTCCGTAATATCCTGAGTATGATAATTCAAAATCGATATATGCTTTAGTAATGTCATTTGCATCAATTTTGAGATCAATTTTCATATTATTCTTTGTCTCTTTATGCGATACTGGTTTTATGTATTTTATTTTTCCAACTCCTGATTTAAAATCACTCAAGGATACTTCTCTTATAAACAACCCATAATTATCGGTATAATATCCTGGAGGAAATCCTAATCTTGACTCTAATTTATGAGGAGATGTATACATTTTTAATTTTGGAAAATATAGTAGATAATCTTCTAAAAAATTATATGCTTCAAATTCCTTATC
The DNA here is from genome assembly GCA_947498595.1 of uncultured Aquimarina sp. Taxonomy (GTDB): domain Bacteria; phylum Bacteroidota; class Bacteroidia; order Flavobacteriales; family Flavobacteriaceae; genus Aquimarina. The sequence continues at coordinate 28,535 of CANMKX010000014.1, read as the reverse complement.
AAAAAGTTTATTTTTTCTATCGCTCGTTAATACTACTTGGTATTTAATCTTGAGTGCTTCAAAAATGGCTACATATACTCTTATTATTCCTTCTTGATTAGCTACTTTATCTTTTATGATCGTTGCTAAATCTCCTAATCCTTCTTTTTTAACTTCAGATATAAAAATTGTAGATTTAATATAATTTTCAATCGTTCTTACTTTTTCTTTTAATGTACTTTCTTCTTTAACAGGTAACTCTTTAACAAATTTTTGTAGCGCATTCTTTGTTTTTTTATCCATTTCTGGATGAAATGAATTGTATACATTTTGTGATGCCTTGGCATAAGAAACAACACCTTTGTCTTTGGTTACTGTATTGTAATCTAACTTGTAAATTAATGATTGTAATGTTGTTAAATATGGAGATTGCCCTTCTTTTTTAACTCCTTTTAATGCATCTACCTGTAATGTCCAATGGTTTTTATCTTTTGATAATGTATCTTTTTCTACTAAAGGTAATCCATTATAACTTTTAAATTTAAATATTAGATTTTTAGGTGCATACAAATCAAAATTAATATTTCTTGCTTCATTTTCATCTTGAAAAACAATTCTCCTCCCAGTATATGTTGGATATTTTTTCACAACATACCAATATTCAATAAAACTTTCTTTTTCAACACCTTCAAGAGCAAAGTATTTATAAGCTCTCTTTGTTTCATCATCCGTTGCTGTTAATATTTTTGATTCGTCTAGTTCTATTATTTTACCTTCTTTGGTAACTACTCTAGCCTTACTTATCATCAATTGAGAATTAATAGCGTATGGCAAGTATACTTTATTATGTTCTTCTATTTTTTCATCAGAATTTAACCAGAATACTTTATGCGTTAATGCATATTCTATGAGTCCATTTTTATCAATAAAAGCAAATTCTTTAACTCTTTTGTCTTTTATTTTTATAATATCTTTGCTAACATCAACAACAAGATTTTCTATATATTCTGGGGTCTCTGACCAATCATATTTTTTATAGAATGCATCTTGTGCAAATGTTATGGCCGTTAATAAGGTACAGCAAAGTACAGTTACTTTTTGCTTTAAATACATAAATTCGTTTTTGATTTCCATTGATTTATTTATTTTCTAGAACGATTACTTCTTTATACATTTTATCTGTTTTTTTTATCATCACATTCAACTCTTCTAGTTGTTGAGTATCAAGTTCTAAAAAATCAAATGTCATACTATGCGTATATATTATTTTATTTGCTAATTGTTTATATGTAATACTAGCCTTAAAAAAATCGTTTTCGATTGTAAAATTTTCTGGTAGGTATTGAACTTTCTTTGTTGCTGGTATTTCTAAAACAGTGGTATAAATATCTTGATTTTTATATCTAAATTCTTTTGCGTGTTTCCTATCTTTTTTAGTTTTCAATCCTGATAGACTTCTATTCAAATTTAGATTTATATAAATCTCATCTTCTACTTCGGTTACATAATCATCAACATGAAAATCATATATTACAGCAAATTCTTTATCATAATCATATTTATTAATTTCGGTTACACTATCTACTAGAAATGTATTATTTGCTTTTTCTAAATAGTATCCATAAAATTTAATTTCCTCTTCGTTATTCTTTTTTCCTTCTAATCTATTATAAACATCTATTTTTTGATATCCTGTAAATTTTGCTTTCCCAATTCCTACAATTTTTTTGTCTTTTATTTTTATAGAAATTGAGTCTTCAAATTTATTTCTTGAAGCTTCAATCACGGGGACTTTTTTAATCTCATATTCATCTTTATTCTTCCCTACCAAGGCTTCTTTTCCTTGAATAAAAGATGTTGGCATTTCTAAAGGAATAAAACGCCCTGTAGCATCCAAAAAATATGTTTTTTCACCATTTTCATAAGTCAATATCATATGATTATCTACAACTGGAGTAGGTACTTCTTCATAACGATAAGGAATGCTTCTAGTTCCTATCCAAGTTAAACTTCCTTTAATACCTGCTATGTCTAGCATTTCATATAAAATACTAGAATTGTCTTTACAATCTCCATATTTTTTTTGGTAAACATCATTCGCCTCCCTAGGAATAAATCCTCCTAAGGCATACTCAAAAGCTATATATTTTATGTTGTTTTGAACCCAATAATATATCGCTCTAACTTTCTCTAATTCTGTTTTCTTATCTTTTGTTAATTCTTCGACTAAGGCTATTAAATTTTCATTTTTTTCTTCTTTATTAATATTTTCTACCAACGAATAATACCATTTATATAATCCTGACACATCCTTTAACAGAGGAATCACCTCATCTTTCACCTTATATTCAGTTATTATTGGGACAATATGCGGAAATATATTTCTAAAATTAGGAGTGCTTTCTTCTGTATCATATTCCGCTATATTTGTTGCTTTCCATCGATAAATAATCTTACCTCTCTTTTCTTCTTTAGAGAAGTCAAGAGTTACTTTTTCTATATTAAATTTCTTAAAATCTAGTGTTATTTCTTTATCAACTTTAATAACAACTTCTTTATTTATAATTGGCGAAAATGATCCAAAGTAAAATCCACTCAAGAATCTTGGATTCTTAATTAATTGCGTGTATTCAAGTTTTGATTTTCCCCCATTTTGCAAATTGGAATAGATAAAACTAATTGATTTTGTATCGTCGTAAAATGATTTCGAAAACTTATCTTTTTCTATAAAGTCTTTTACTTTGATTTCTTTATATTTATTTTTTTCATATACAAAAGAAGATGCTTTTATAGATTCCATCTGAAAAAAAGTAGAGTAATCAATCGATCTTTTTGATCCATATGTTGCAGCTTCATCAAGATATAAGTCCTCTTCGGTTCTTGATTCTCTAATTACAATCTCTGAATCTTCTAATGTTATATCTATTTCTGTACGCTCTAGGAGTCTTACAGAATGAGTATTTGGATATTTTTCTTTATAAATCTTATAAACTTCAGATTCTTGACTATTTATTGTTCCTTGTATAAAAAACAATATTAACAACAAGCATGTACTAATAAATTTCTTCTTGGTAAACTTCATTATTAAAGTAGTTTCTTTTCTTTATTAATTTTCCTTTTTGATCATAATATGAAGCTTCTCCACTCTTTACGTCAATTATATATGGCGTTTTTTCTTTTACTTTTCCGTTCTTATAATATTTAACATAAGTACCATCTAATCTATCATTCTTATAATTAAGAGCTTCTTTTACAGTTCCATCTGAATAAAATCGTTTGTACTCACCATTCAACATTCCTGAAACATAATTAGTCTTTCTTTCTATTTTACCCGAATGGAAATAAGCAACATAACTATTAACAAAATCTCCGTTCTTTAATTCGATTTCCATAGATACTTTACCATTATCAAAATACGCTTTTATTTCTCCTGTTTCATTATTTATAGGAATCATTGGTACTGGTTTTTTATCTGCCCCTAAATAACTATATCCTATTATACGTCCTTTTTTATAGTATCTAATCATTTGTAAATTACCATCGTGACTAAAGAATTTCGATTTTCCATGTTTTTCGTTATCAATATATTCATGCTCTCGTATTAAAACTTCTGCATCATTATAGCTTTTCCATATTCCATTTGCATTTCCATATTCATAAGAGTATTCTTCTTTTAGTGTTTTATTCTCATGATATTCTTTCCAATCTCCATGAGCATCTCCATATAAATAACTTCCTTCTTTACTTTTCCCCTTTTTGGTATACCAAACCCATTTCCCGTGATATTCGTCATTAAAATAAGTTCCTTCTTTTATCTTAGTTCCATCAAAAGCATATCTTACATGTTTTCCATGTTTTATTCCATACATCATTTCTGATGTAGAATGCAGTTTTTCGTTGTGATGTTTAAACTTTTCGATTTTCTCTAACGTAGGATATTCGATTTTTTCTAAAAGCTTTCCATCAGGTTTAAAATATTGCTCAGATAATAATTTATTAAATTCATAATTTGACACTTTATAGATTTCTCCTTCTATACCGTACTGTTTTTGCTCTCCATTAAGTTCTCCCTTGTAATAATAATTAACTGTATTTAAAACTCCGTTAGCAAAATACTCTTTCCACAAACCATCCATTTGTCCAAGGTTATTATACCATCCATGTCTCTTTATTTGTCCATTATGGTAATAGCTTTCAAAATAACCTGTAGCTAATCCTCCTTTATAATTCATTTTTGAAGCTAATACTCCATCATTATAATAAGTTGTATTTTCTCCTTCAAGCTCGTCTTCTACATAATTTATTTTCTCATAATTCACACCATTATCGGTGTAATATTTCCATAATCCCGTTTTCCCACCTTTAACATCATATAATCCTTCTGTAATTAAGGTTCCGTTTTCAGAATATCCTTCATAGTAGAATTCTCCTTTCTTCTTTTTACCTTCTTTTATTAATTTTCCTTGAGAATTATAAAATCGATATCCTACTAGTAATCCGTTTCTGTAATCAAATTCTTCAAACAGTTTTCCTTCATTCGTAAACTCTTTATAAATACCATCTAATTTCCCCTTATTGTATGTAAATTCATTTTTAAGGGTTCCGTTCTTATAATATGTTTTCCAGGTTCCTGTATATTCCCCTTCAATAAACTCTCCATCTCCAGATTGTTGTTCATTAACGTAATAAGTTAATTTCTTACCACTCAACACGCCATCAATAAAAGTTCTCTTTTCTCTTATTTTATTACCTCTATAATATTCTTTTAGTTCACCATTAATACTCCCATTTTTATATGGTGTATGAGTATTTAAATCTCCATTAGCATAAAACAAATCTACATCTGCTACAATCTCTCCTTCTTTATACGTTGTCTTATACTCAATAAACTTTTCTCCCAAAGGGTAAAAAGATTTATACACTCCATTAAGTTCTCCTTCTCCAAATACTTTTTCTTCTACTAAAGCTCCTTTACTATTATATGCTTTATAAATACTATCCAATTTTCCTTTTTTATAATAAAAATCTGTGGCTATTTTTCCGCTTTTATAGTATGTCGTGTATGGCCCTGTAAGTTCTCCATCAACATATGTCTCTCTATCTGTTAGTCTTCCTAAATCATCATACCACAACCATTCTCCTTTTCTTTTTCCTTCAGAATCAAAATGTCCTTTTCCAAAAACCCGTCCTTCATCATTATAGATTTCCCAATATCCTACCATGATATTGTTCTCTTTTTTCCCTATTCCTTTAAGGGTTTTATTTTCTAAATAATGAGTTACGATTTGCTTTTCTCCATTAAAAACTTCTTCATTTTCGCTCGTTATTTCTATCCATTTATTAAAAGCTACATTAATAAATTCTTTTACTTCTTGTGTATGTTTGGTTACCAGTTTTTGGTATTTTTCATTTTTAATAGAATAATTGATTGTATATGTAAAAGAATCATACAAATCATTTTCTACAATCCACTTAAAAAATGGAACATATCTCTTTGACCAAAAGCCATCTTCTCCTTCAAAATCATCTAATTGCTCCAACATAGCTTGATTTTGCCTCGTCAATGCTATATCAATTTTGTGTTTTGATTTGTATTGTTTATTGAGTGCTATTTGACTACTAATAATATCATCTATATCTTCAAAACTTTCATCATCTACAGACAATTCAAATCCTATAGCTTCGCTTGTATTTTTAACAGACAACGATTGATTTACCGATTTTAAAAAATTAAATGAATTCTCTCCATCAGGATTTAAAACTAAGTACATATTAAAACACATTAAGGCTTGTGTCATTTTGTGTTCTATAAAACTTAATTTTCCTAATTGTAGATGTGCTTTTTCGAAAAAAGGGTTTAGGTTAATTGTTTGTTTATACAATGCTACAGCACGATCATATTCTTTCAAATTCTCGTATGCGACAGCTTTATTATAATGCAATAAATAATTTTTGGGATATACAATTAATGCTTCATCATATAGCTTAATTGCTTCTTTATATTTTTCTAATCCAATTAATGCGATTCCTTTATTTAAGAAAAAAGAATATTTAGATGTTTTATCCTGATCATAAATACCCTGATCAGTTACCTCTATTGCTTCTTCAAACTTTTCTTGTTGCATCAAGTAGTATGATTTGGTTACTAAAAAATCATAGTAAAGCGAATCGTTTTCACTAACCTTATCAATACTTTCGATTAATTTATCGTATTCTTTTTGAGATGCAAATTTTTCTATAGATTGAAAAACTTGTTCTCTATCAACTTGTTCAATTTTTTCTTGAGTATACCCGTATAAAAATTGCATAGCAATTACTAAAGACAGTAATTTCTTCATTTTTTGATTGTTTTTTTAATGAATGTAAACCAAATTAAGGATATTGGTCTTTAATTTTTCCGTTTTCTGTAAGCAAAACTACTAAAAATTAAATTGTTCTCATATAAGGAAGTTTAAATCTGAATAATTATAAAAAAAGCGAAAGGCATGCTGATCATTGCATGCCTTTCTAACAACCTAACCAATAAATAAACAAACCGGCCAGTAAAATACTGACACCGGGATTATTATTTTTAATATTTTTATGACTTTTAAAATTGACAATCTGGGGGAATTGTCAATTTCAAAAAGTACTTCGTTTATCTAATTTTTCTTTTTCATAGTAATTTCAAAATTCTAATACAGATAGGGCTTCTATATATAAACAATTGATAATTAGATAAACTTATCTTTTCTATTGTAATTATTCTTTCAGTAAGTCGCTACTAATTCCTATTACTTACATAGGATATATATTTTTTTTCAAAATGCCAGTTTGTCAGCACTTCCATCTTGGTATTTTTTTTGACTATAGCACCATATCATCAGAAATAAAACACGTTTTGATGGTCAATAATTAATAAACAAAACATTTTAAATAATATGGCAACAGGAAATATTAATGTATCGGTAGAGAATATTTTTCCTTTAATTAAAAAATTCTTGTATTCTGATCACGAAATCTTTTTACGCGAATTAATTTCGAATGCAACAGATGCAACTTTAAAACTTAAGCATTTAACTAACATTGGTGAGGCAAAAGTTGAATATGGGAATCCACAGATAGAAATTAAAATTGATAAAGAAAATAAAAAGTTACATATCATAGATCAAGGTCTAGGAATGTCTGCTGACGAAGTTGAAAAATACATCAACCAAGTTGCTTTTTCTGGTGCCGAAGAATTTTTAGACAAATATAAAGACGGAGCAAAAGATGCTGGTATTATCGGTCATTTTGGATTAGGTTTTTATTCTGCTTTTATGGTAGCTGATAAAGTAGAGATTATTACTAAATCTTTTAAAGATGATGCTGCGGCACATTGGATTTGTGATGGTTCTCCTACGTTTTCTTTAGATATAGCAGACAAAGCTGATCGTGGAACAGAAATTATTTTACATATAGCAGAAGATTCTACAGAATTTTTAGAAGAAAGTCGTATTAACGAACTTTTAGTTAAGTATAATAAGTTTATGCCAGTTCCTATTAAATTTGGAACTAAAGAAGAAACGTTACCTAAAGCTGAAGATGCTCCAGAAGATGCTGAAGCTGAAAAAATAACTGTTGATAATATTATCAACAATCCAACTCCAGCTTGGACTAAGCAACCAAGCGAGCTTAAAGATGAAGATTACAAAGGTTTCTACCGTGAATTATATCCTTCTCAATTTGAAGAGCCTTTATTTAATATACATCTTAATGTAGATTATCCTTTTAACTTAACAGGAATTTTATATTTCCCTAGGTTAGGTCAGGATATGAACATGCAAAAGGATAAAATTCAATTATATCAAAACCAAGTATTTGTTACTGATAACGTGGAAGGTATTGTTCCTGAATTCTTAACAATGCTACGCGGTGTTATCGATTCTCCAGATATTCCTTTAAATGTGTCTCGTTCATATTTACAAGCAGATGGTGCTGTAAAGAAAATCTCTAGTTATATCACTCGTAAAGTTGCTGATAAACTAAATTCTTTATTCAAAAATGATCGTGAAGATTTCGAAAAGAAATGGAATGACATCAAAATTGTTATAGAATACGGAATGCTTTCTGAAGATAAATTCTTTGAAAAAGCTGACAAATTTGCATTATATCCTACAGTAGATAATACACATTTTACTTTTGAAGAATTACAAGAGAAAATTAAAGATTCTCAAACAGATAAAGATGGTAAACTAGTAGTATTGTATGCGTCTAATAAAGACGAGCAGCATGCATACGTACAAGCTGCAAAAGATAAAGGATATGAAGTATTATTATTAGATTCTCCTATTGTTTCTCATTTAATTCAAAAATTAGAAACAAGTAAAGAAAATGTTACTTTTGTTCGTGTAGATTCTGATCACGTAGATAACTTGATCAAAAAAGAGGAAGAGACTATTTCTAAATTATCTGATGAAGAAAAAGAAACTCTTAAAACAAATTTAGAAAAAGTAATTCCGTCTACTAAATATACAGTACAATTAGAAGCGTTAGATAGTACTACATCTCCGTTTATGATTACACAACCAGAATTTATGCGTCGTATGAAAGAGATGCAACAAACTGGTGGAGGTGGTATGAACATGTTTGGTAATATGCCCGAGATGTACAACCTTGTTGTTAATACGAATCATGAATTGATTGGTAAGATTATGGAGCAGAATGAAGATGCTGATAGAGATGCTCTTGTTAAACAAGCTTTGGATCTAGCTAAATTATCTCAAAATTTACTAAAAGGTGAAGATCTTACAAACTTTGTAAAACGTAGTTTTGAACTTATAAAATAAGATACTACTCTTATAATATTGTAAAAGGCAGTTTGGTATAATAAATACTAAGCTGCTTTTTTTATTATTAATCTTTACAAAAGCTTTTAGTATTTTTATATAAAATAAAATCAATATATATGAAAAAGTATTGGAGTATAATTATTGTATTGGTTGTATTAAGTTGTAATACATCTACTAAAAAAGAAAGTAAAAAACCCATTAATAATAAAACTACAAAAGGTATTCCTGTAGAACCTAATGGAGGAATTGGAAATGGTGGTATCTCTATTATTGATAATTATTTAAAATCTATCGAAAGTGCGCATCATAAAAATGATTTTCTACGTAAAAAAGCTGTTAGTTTTGATGTAGCATTATTTTTTAGAGGTAAAAAAAGATTAGATGCGAGAATAACAATGCTAACCAATTCTTCAAAAATACGAATCGATAATAAAGATCATAGTAAGCTTATTTATGATGGCACTGATATTTATTTCTGTCCTAAAGAAAAAGAAGCAAAAAGCGCTCGTTTTGATATGTTTACTTGGACATATTTTTTTGGACTTCCATATAAATTAAATGATCCAGGTACGCAATGGGAATTAAATACTCCCAGAATCTTAGAAAATAACGAATATCAAACTGCAAAATTAAGTTTTAAATCCAATACTGGAGATAGTCCTAATGATTGGTATATAGTATATTCTGATACCGAATCCAAATTACTAACTGCCGCCGCATATATCGTAACTTATGGGGGTACGGATGCTGCAAAAGCCGAAGAAGATCCACATGCCATAGTTTATAAAAATTTTGAAATTATTGAAAATATCCCTCTCGCTACATCTTGGGAGTTTTACAACTGGACGAAGAAAGATGGTTTCAAAGATCAAATAGGGAAAGCTACAATTTCTAACATTGTCTTTTTAAATGACGAATCATCTTTATTCAAAGCTCCAGAAAACGCTAAAAAAATAAAATAAAACACTATATCACAACAATTTAAAACCGTTTAACAACGGTTTTTTTTGTATCTTTAAGTTATCTTCTTTTAAATCTTTTAGTATGACTTCTCTCTTTAAAAAACTCCAATTACCCGAAAACTTAGATGAAATTCTAATTCTTAACGAACCTAAAGGTTTTTGTAAAGAATTGGATAAATTATCTGGAATAAAAATAGTAGAATCTTTGGTACAAGTTTCCGAAGTTAGTTTCGCTATAGTATTTGTTACTCAAAAAGAACAAATAGAAAAACGAATAGAAACGCTGTATCCAAAACTTATTGGAGATGCAGTACTATGGTTTGCTTATCCTAAAAAAAACTCAACTGAATATCCTTCAAAATTATCTAAGGATAAAGGTTGGGGAGTTCTAGGTGATTATTTAATTAAACCCATAGAAAAGAAAAGTATTAATGAAAACTGGAATGCGTTACGATTTAGAAAAGTAGCATTCATAAATAATTAACATCATACTCTTTATAAAACTAATTTGTGTTTTTATAAGTTGATAAATACAAACCTCAACAAATAAGGTCTTCTGAAAATCATTTTATTCATTTTTTATATAAAAAAACCCTCTGCGTTACGGAGGGTTATTTAATCTAAACAAAAATCTATACTATGAAAAAAACGCTATTATTCAAAAAACTCTCTTATTATAAAAACAAAAAAGAATCTCTTCTAAAATCTATTGAATATAAATTGTAATTATCTTTTAATAATAAAATTGCCATGATAAAAACTATTACGGCATATATAATCGCATAATCTAATCTTCCTACATCTATTAAGAATAGACTAAAAAAACTAAATAAGAATACTCCTATTTTCAATGTTCTTTTCGTAAAAAAACCTATTACCAAAAACAACCCTATTATAAATGCTTCAAAAGGAACTAGTGGTGCTAAGGCTTCTAAAAAAGTAATGTCAAAAAAATGCGCTTTCACAAAATACTGATCTACTCTTTCTAAAAAGGTTGAGTATTGGATTACGTTATACAACCCATAGAGCACTAAATAACTTCCTATTACTATTCTTAAGCACGCATAAAACAAAGTTCTGATTTTCAATTGAATACATTTTAACCATTAAAGCGGCACAAAAGTATAGCCAACAACCTGTAATCTTCTTGTAAGTTTCTTCAAAAAAATTGTACAAATGAGTAAGTATTAATTACTTATTAACACACGAAAACGTTATAGTTAATTTAAACTAGTAGAATGAGTTGTAGTTTTATTCATTTAAATTTTGTAACTTTAGAATATTAACCCACTGATTATGAACCGATACTCTTTACATGAGACTTTTGTAGTGCACCAAAATGAGCTTGATTCTTGGAAAGCTCAGCCGCATAGTCATAATTATTTTGAAATCATTTTCATTGAAAATGGTCGAGGTTTTCACACCATAAATGAGGTACGTACTCCTTACAAAACAAAAGACATCTTTTTGTTGGCACCTGAGGACACCCATCATTTTGAAATTCAAGAACGTTCTACCTTCACTTATTTTAAGTTTACAGAACTTCTTTTTTCAAATCGTATCAATTTACCGGATAGAAAATATTGGTTACAACGTATTGAACAAATTTTACATCGTCCTAATGTAATACCAGGAGATGTTATTTGTCATGAAGAAGACCGTGATATTATTTGGGATATTCATAAACTTGTTATGCACGAGTTTAAACGTGAAAAAATTTATTATAAAGAAATTATTTCGAATGCTATAAGTACTATTTTAAGTATTATCGTTAGAAATATATCTGAAACATATGAAAAGCTCAAAAAAGATACTTCTATTAATTTAGAGCGGAGTAAAATAGATGACATATTAAGCCATATACATCAAAACATCTACAACAATGATGTTACTAAAATTAATTTTATGGCTAATAAGTTTAGGATGTCACAAAGTTCTATTAGTACTTATTTCAAAAAACAAACTGGAGAATCAATTCATCAGTACATTACCAAATATAAAATGAAATTAGTTGAACATCGTTTGCTCAATACTGATTTTACAATTGCAGAAATTGCGTATCAATTAGGATATACTGATGAAAGTCATTTAACTAAAACTTTTAAAAAACATTATAACACCTCTCCTAAGCAATTTAGGAAAGATGCTAATTTAAAAGATTCGAATTAAAATTTATTAACCAAAAATATCATTTAAAATTTTTGCCAATCTAATTCCCCCTTTTTGCAATTGAGATCTAACAGTAGTTAGATGGTCAAAACTATATCTATAACTCAATTTTTCTCCTATACTGGCAGAAGAATAGACTTTCTTTGCTAATGTTCGAGATTCGTGAATCCAATCAACAATAGATCCTTGCTCTATGCTATTGATTTGTTCTTTGGATAATACAGCTCTATTATTTGCTAATTCAGTATAACTCATTCCATAAGAATCGATCATCTCGCTATCCCAAACTCTATGTAAATTCGATCCTTTATTAAACCATCGAACTTGTATATCATTTCCTCCTTTATCCTCTCCTTTTCCAACATGTAATGGTTGGTGTAGGTCTCCCATAAAATGAACTAGCATTTTGAGATAAAAAATCTTATCCTCTTTTGAAGCACTTTTATCTTCTAATATTTTTATACAATGCTCTATTCCTTGTACTAAATCTCCTCGTTCACTTGGTTTTTCTTCTCCATATTTTTTATCAAAAGGAAAATTTACATAATGCCATGCACTATATTTTCTAAAACTTCTATCGCTTTTTATTTCATCTCCAAAAGTCGATACAAAAGCTAAACTTTGTCCATTCAATAATTTATTAATAGCTCGTTTTGTTCTCTTCGTTAAATGTGCTGTTGCTATTTCTCCTGTAGTTCTATGTCCTGTTTGACCCCAATAAAAATCAGTACAAAAAACTTGAAGATTAAAAAATAATACTATTCCAAATAATAAATAACGTAATCTCATGTATTCTAACTATTAATTTTAATGTTTTTTATAAGAATTGATATAAATAATCGCATTCTCATAAGTAAATTTTGGCAAATATAAAAAAGGGTTTGTTATAGAACAGTTAATTTTTATATTGAACACTATTTAAAAATATACCTTAACTTTATCTTTTATTAATTATATACTATTCATTATTTAAACACTTGAAATTGATTCTAATATATTGAATACTTTTAATCACTTATAATTAATTAAAAATTTACCCTAATACTAAAATTAAACGATCATATTAAAAATGAAACAAGCCCTAATTGTTCTATTTATACTTTTAAATACCTACGCTTATACTCAAGAAATAGAGTTTAATGGTGCTCAAGTAAAAATCAATCAATACGTTGATGGTACTCTAGTAACCCCTTTCTCTAACGAAAAAATTCCTTTAATCATTTTTATCATGGATGCTGGTGCAATTAATAGAAATGGTAACAGTAGAATGGCCAGAAATGATACTTTTAAAGTATTGGCTAAAATTTTAGCAAAAAAAGGTATTGCTAGTTATAGCTATGATAAAAGATTATTTAGAATGGATCAATTAGGAATTTATGAAGATCAAATTTCATTTAAAGATTTCATTTCGGACACAAAAGCAATTATTAATTATTTTAAAAAAAACAGTAATTATTCCAAAATAATTATTGCTGGTCATGGTCAAGGTTCATTAGTTGGGATGATTGCATCTCAAAACAATGTCGATGGATTTATTTCTATCGCTGGAAACGGCCAATCTATAGATAAAGTAATTATTGATCAGTTAAAAATTCAAGCTCCTGGACTAGATAAAAACGCAGCTTTAGCTTTCAAAGAATTAAAAGAAAACGGAAGAGCTACAAGTTACTTATCGGCTTTAGAATCTATTTTTAGATATAATTTACAACCATTTATGCGTACTTGGTTACAATATGATCCTGTTCAAGAAATCCAAAAATTGGATATTCCTATATTAATTTTACAAGGAGACAACGATCTTCAAGTTACTGTTGAAGAATCAAAAAAATTAAATGAGGCTGTCCCTGATGCTACATACATGGTGGTTAATGGTATGAATCATATTTTAAAAAAAGTTTCTAAAAGTAGTTTAGAAAATCAAAAATCTTATAATGAACCCTGGAGAGAAATTATGCCAGAAGTAATTGATGCCTTGGTTCAATTTGCAATTCAATAATAAAAATTAATTTTATGCCAGAACGTATTTTGTTTTCGGATATTGACGGAACGCTATTAAATGCCAAAAGAGAGCTTTCTTCTTTTACTATCTCAGAAATCAAAAGAATTAAAGATACAATTCCTTTTATTTTGATATCATCTCGTATGCCTAGCGCTATGAAACATCTTCAAAAAGAGTTAGGTATTATCGAACAACCTTTAATTTGCTATAACGGAGGATTGGTTCTACTAGATAATAAAATAATCCATTCGACATCTATTCCTAGTTTAATCGTAAATCATTTAGTATCTTATAATAAAAATATTGGTATCCATATCAGTCTTTATAATAATGATGATTGGTATGTACCTGAAATGGATTATTGGGCTCAACGAGAAGCTAATAATACAAAAGTTCAACCAACGATTCAAAACATTGATAAAACCATTGCTGATTGGCAACAACAATCTAAAGGTGCTCACAAAATTATGTGCATGGGAGAAGAACAAGCAATTGATCAAATTGTAGCGTATCTTGAAAAAAAATTCAATGACGCGTTGCATTTATACCGTTCTAAGGCAACATATTTAGAAATTGCTCATAAAAATATTTCTAAACTTACTGCTATAAAACTTCTTCTTGATACACATTATAAAATTCCTTTAAGTAAAGCTACTGCTTTTGGTGATAATTATAATGACCTAACTATGTTACAACAAGTTGGTACTGGTATTGCTGTTTCTAATGCCAAACCCGAAGTATTAAAAATAGCTGATCACGTTACCCTTTCAGGAAAAGAAGATGGTGTTGCCACTTACATAAAAAATAACATTCTATAAACAATCATAGCTCATTAATATATGAACAAACTAAAACCGTTTTTAATTCTATCAATGATTACATTGTTCCTCATTAGTTGTGGGTCTACAAAAAGTAATCTTTCTATTAAGGAGACTCCAATAACCACCACTATTGATCTCGTAGATGTAAAAAATGATCAAGTTAAAGTCACATTAAAGTTTACTGGAATTACAACAGATACAATCAGTTATCAATTACCTAAAATTATTCCTGGCACATACTCTAATGATAATTACGGTAAATATATAGACGATTTTAAAGTATTTGATTCAAACGGGAATCCTCTAACTTATTCTAAAATAGACGATAATAGATGGTTAATTAATAATGCTAAAAATTTAAATAAAATCACCTATTTGGTTAATGATACTTTTGATACAGAAGATACTCATGATGTCTTCTCTCCTGCTGGATCTAATATTATTAAAAACAAAAACTACATTTTAAATTTACATGCTTTTATAGGATATTTTTATGGTAAAAAACAAAATAAGTATACCTTACTAATTAAACATCCTAAGCAATTAACTGCTGCGACTTCTTTAATAAGAGATCAAATTTCAGATACAAATACTGACGATTCTTTTAATGTTGATGTTTTTCATATCAATCGATATGCAGATGTTGTTGACTCACCAATCATGTACTCAGTTCCAGATGAAGAAATTTTTAAGGTAAATGATATAGAAGTTGTTTTACGTGTTTACTCTCCTAATAAGATTCATACCGCTGCCAAATTAAAACCAGAAATGGAACGCATGATGCGTGCTCAAAAAAACTTTTTAGGCGATATTAACTCAACTAAAAAATATAGTATTTTATTATACTTATCTACATTACAACCAACAGATGCTACTGGATTTGGAGCCTTGGAGCATAATACATCTACAGTTGTTGTATTACCGGAGTCAATTCCTTTGGAAAGATTAAATCAAGCAATGGTAGATGTTGTCTCTCATGAATTTTTTCATATTGTAACGCCTCTAAATATTCATTCAAAAGAAATTCATTATTTCGATTTTAACACTCCTAAAATGTCTCAACATTTATGGATGTATGAAGGAACTACAGAATACTTTGCTCAACTGTTTCAAATTAATCAAGGATTAGTTTCTAAAGAAGAATTTTTTAATCGCATGCTAGGCAAGATTAATAATGCTAAATTTTATGACGATACGATGTCGTTTACTACCATGAGTAAAAATATTCTTGAAGAACCTTATAAAAAAAATTACGCTAATGTATACGAAAAAGGAGCTTTGATTTCTATGTGTATTGATTTGATTATTCGAGAAAAAAGTAATGGAAAACAAGGTATTCTAGATCTCATGAAAAATTTATCGCAAAAATATGGTAATAACACACCATTTGATGATAGTGAATTAATTGACGTAGTTACAAAACTTACGTATCCTGAAGTTGGTGATTTTCTAAAAACTCATATTATTGAAGGAACTCCTATTAATTATGATACATATTTAGAAAAAGCGGGTTTACAATTCAATATAGCAACCATACCTTCTATGTATTTTATCCATGAACAACAACCATATATTACTGGTAACGAAGAAACTGGGGAAGTTATTTTTATTCCTGGAATTACTTACAATAGTTTTTTAAAGGAGTTAGGAATACAAGGAGGTGATGTTCTAATCAGTATTAATGATAAAAAATACACACTTGCTAATGTCTATGATTTATTAAAGGATCCAAATGAATGGAAGATTGGAGATTCCATTACTTTTGTTATAAAAAGAAACGGAAAGGAGATTTCTTTAGAAGGAAAAGTACAAACTCCAACACTAGAGAAAAAAATATTACAAACTGTAGTAGATCCTACTCCATCTCAAACTTCTCTTTTAAAATCATGGATTAACGACTAATCTTATTTAAACCTCAATCTTATATAAAAAATCGTATTTTGCAATACGATTTTTTTATGCACTATTTTTATGGAAGACACTACACCCTATTTTTCTAACGATGCCATTGTTTTCGGAATCATTATGCTTACACTTGGTTTTGTATTTTATACTTCATCAATAAAGGAAGGTTTCTGGAAAGTTTTTTATCGATTCATACCTGCAGTTTTAATGTGTTATTTATTACCTGCTATTTTTAATTCTCTTGGTATCATTGATGCAGAAACATCTAAAGTATATTATATCGCTAGTCGATATTTATTACCTGCTTCTTTGGTTCTTATGACATTAAGTATTGACTTAAAAGCTATATTTAACTTAGGTCCCAAAGCATTAATAATGTTTCTAACAGGAACCATAGGTATTATTATTGGAGGACCACTTGCTATATTATTAATTTCTTTTATATCACCAGATATAGTTGGAGGTGTTGGACCAGATGCAGTATGGAGAGGCTTATCAACTCTTGCAGGAAGCTGGATTGGTGGAGGTGCAAATCAAGCTGCCATGCTAGAAATTTTCAAATACAATCCTGACAAGTATGGAGGTATGGTTCTAGTTGATATCGTCGTTGCAAACTTATGGATGGCTTTATTATTAATTGGAATTGAAAAAAGTAAAAAAATAGATAATTGGCTTCAAGCAGATACCTCAGCAATAGAAGACTTAAAAGAACGTGTTTCTAGTTACTCAGCAGGTGTTGTTCGTAATCCAACAACTACAGATATCATGGTTATGCTATCAATTGCTTTTGTTACTGTAGGAATCGCTCATTGGGGAGCTAGTGGAATTTCTAGTTACCTAAATAATTTCGAAATTTTTAATGACCAATCGTCTGCGTTATCATCATTCACTTCTAAATTTTTCTGGATGGTTACTATCACTACTATTATAGGAATTCTTTTGTCTTTTACAAAGGCAAAACAATATGAAGGAGCTGGTGCCAGTAAAATAGGAAGTGTATTTATATACATTCTTGTTGCCTCAATAGGTATGAAAATGGATTTAGGTTTAATTTTCGAAAACCCTGGATTAATTGCTATTGGTCTAGTTTGGATGACAATACATGCTATTCTATTGATAGGAGTTGCCAAACTTATCAAAGCACCCTATTTTTTCCTTGCTGTAGGTAGCCAAGCTAACGTTGGTGGAGCCGCTTCTGCACCTGTAGTAGCTGCTGCTTTTCATCCATCATTAGCAACTGTAGGAGTACTTTTAGCTGTAATGGGATATGTAGTTGGTACATATGGAGCTTTGTTATGTACATGGCTTATGGAAATTGCATCCTAGACTAGTATATCATTATTATTTATATGATATTTGCTCGCTAAATTTTACTTAAAAAATATTCTTAATTAGTTTTAACGCTAATTAATAAACAAAAAACAACTCTTTTTACCAATGAAACAAATTGCTTCATTCTTATTTTTCTTAACACTTTTAATAAGCTGTTCTGAACCAAAACCAGAAGGTAATGCTATTATCAAAGGAAATATTAAAGGATTAAAAAAAGGAACAATATTCTTACAAAAAATCCAAGATACTATGGTTGTTGCCGTAGACTCAGTAATCATAGATGGTTTATCTGAATTTACGATGCACACAAATGTAACTGAACCTGAGGTTTATTATTTACACCTTGATAAAAAAGATGGTGCAGAATTTAATGATCGTTTTGATTTTTTTGTAGAGCCTGGTGAAACTATTATTACTACAACTTTAGAAGATTTTGAAAAAGATGCTAAAATTGTAGGTGCTAAAAATCAGGAAAAACTTTATGAGTTTAAATTAATTAGTCGTCGTTTTAATGATCAACATTTACGTCTTTTAAAATCTTCTTTTGAAGCTAGAAAACAGAAAAACGAAGAATTATTAACCGCTAATGATTTAGAATACCAACGAATGGTTAAGCGCAGATATTTATATACTGTAAATTTTGCCTTGAATAACAAAGATCTTGAAGTTGCTCCTTATGTAACAATGAATGAAATATTTGATGCTAATGTAAAATACCTTGACACCATTGCTAATGGTTTATCACCTAAGGTACAGAAATCAATTTATGGATCTCAATTAATTAAATATATTAAGGATCGTAAAGAATATGAAGCTGAGAAAAACACTATTTCTGAAGAAGCTTCAAAAGAATAATATAATTATATCTTATTTATAAGAAACGGAAGTTATAATTAGATTTATAGCTTCCGTTTTTTATTTATTTTTTTAAAATAGCGGTTTTACTATAATAATGTTGCTTATAAGACAATGTATACCCTATAATTATCAATAACACTGTAGCTTCTGTACAAGGTCTAGTCCACCATATTCCATTTAGCCCTAATGCCTCTATAGTAGGCAGAATAGTAACAAAAACAATCACTAATCCTATTCCTTTTAAAATATTAAAAATAGTCGCTAATTGCGCTTTTCCTATACTCTGCAAATACATTATTAAAATATAGTTGGGACCCGCCACAAAAAAAAGCGTAAAATAAATCATCATAGCATTTATCGCTAACGTATTAAACTCTTCGGATTCTTCATTAGAAAAAACTTGAAGCAATACATCAGGAAAAAAATATCCTAGCATGTAAACAAACACTCCTAATATTACTGAAAACTTAATAGTGTATTTAAGAGTTTCTAATACTCTATCTGGTAATTTGGCTCCTATATTATAAGATATTATAGGTTGCATTGCTAGCATTGCTGCTGTAAATAATCTTAAGAAACTAAAACTTATATAATTAATAATACCAAAAGCAGCAACTGCCATATCACCATATTGAATTAGTTTATTATTAATTACTAAAAAACCTAATGCAAAGCATAATTCTGATATACAAGATGGGAATCCATAAGCTATCAATTCTTTCCATTCTTCATATTTTACTCTAAATTGAAATTTTCGTATTGAAAAACTACTTTTCTCTTTTCTAATATACCAAAAAATATAAATTACAGCACTAATTATTGCAATTGCTGTAGCTATAGACGCGCCAGCAATACCAAACGGAAAAACAATAATGAATAACACATCTAATACAATATTAACTGTAGCTGCTAATATAGATGCATTTCTGGCTATTTTAGGAGCACTATCATTATTTAATAATCCACCCCAAACAATTCTTATTAAGAAAAAAGGAAGTCCTACAAAGCTCCAAAACATATAGGTTCGAGTATTGTTATACAAAGCACTCTCTTGCTCTCCTGTTAATAATCCTGCTATTTCATCTGTAAAAAAAATAAATATTCCAGAGACACTTATCCCTAGTAGTATGGTTATAGTAGTAGTAAACTCAAAAATCTCTTGTACTTTATTAAAATTCTTTGCACCAATATTTTTGGATAACATTATGCCTCCACCAATCATTATAGCAAGACAAAGTGCTATAAAAATAATCAATACTGGAGCATATATCCCAATTGCTGCAACGCCTTCTTTACCTACTTTATGTCCTAAAATAATACCATCAACTATCTGATGTATCGTTATAGATAATAAACTCACTAAAATAGGCTTATAGTATCTAAAAAATAGTGTTTTTATATTCTCTTGATCAAGTCCTTTAGTTACTACCATTATTATTTATTTTTTACAGAGAATAATTCTATCAAATAGGTATTTAAATTTGGTTTCCTTTCTTGTCCAAATTTTCAGTATAAAGAAATTTAAATATCTTTTGTATGCTATTATTTCATAGGGCATAAAACTTTTCTTTATTGAATAAAAAAAAGTCTCAATTTTCATTGAGACTTTCTTGAGCCGATGGAGGGACTCGAACCCACGACCTGCTGATTACAAATCAGCTGCTCTAGCCAGCTGAGCTACATCGGCATTGCGGCTGCAAATATAAAACTATTTCACATTCTCACAAAACATTTAAGCACTTTTTTTTAAAATATATTTTATTGAATAAAAAAAAAGGCCTCAATTAAAAATTGAGACCTTTTGAGCCAATGGAGGGACTCGAACCCACGACCTGCTGATTACAAATCAGCTGCTCTAGCCAGCTGAGCTACATCGGCATTGCGGTTGCAAATATAATATCATTTTTTACATTTGCAAACACTTTTTATATTATAATGCATTAATTTTTTCAATTAACGCTGCAGCTGATGCTTCTAAGTCTTTATTTATTGCTTTAAAATGTGCTGCAACATTTTCTTGATTTCTATCATTTACTCTAACAATAATTGCGTCAAAACTTGCAATTGCCTCATCTATAATAGCCTCTCCTGCTTCTGTATTCTTACCAGGATTGTTCGCTTCCCAAGCATATACCATTTCTATGATACTTCCGTATACGTAATTGATATCTTTCTTTAGGTTTCTTTTATTTGCCATCTTAAAATAATTTTGTGCAAAATTACTGTTTTCAAATCAAATAATCATAAAATTCTATGAGTTATTACTTTATTCTATGTTCATAAGTATACTTGTAGCAGCTTAGCGTTATTTGTTTCTAAAAAAACTTCTTTTAATGTAGCTGGAACAAGAATAGTTTCTCCCTCATTAATTTTATGTGCATTCATCTTTCCTCTAATAACTACTTCCCCCTTTAAACATATATATATCACAAAAGAATCAAATTCATTATGATACAAAGTCATTGTTTTATCTATTTCAATAACATTTGTTGTAAAATGTTCACATTTTACTAAATCTGTTATTTCATTTTTTTTACTTTGGTAGTTTATTTTATATGATTTATCAGATTTAAAATCAATTGCTTCTAATGCATCTTTTTGATGTAATTCTCTCTCTTGTCCGTTTGTATCAACTCGATCCCAATCATAAATTCTATATGTGATATCTGATGTTTGTTGTATTTCGGCTAACATTACTCCTTTTCCTATTGCATGAATCAATCCTGAATGCACAAAAAAAGTATCTCCTTCAGATACATTTTCATAATTAAGAATTTCTTTTATGTTTTTATTTAACACATATTTTTGATAGGCTTTTTCGTCAACTGCTTGATTAAACCCTATAATTATATTAGCCTCTGGATCGGCTTGTATTATATGCCACATTTCAGTTTTTCCTAGTGAATTATGCTTTCTCTTTGCTAATTCATCATTAGGATGTAATTGTACTGATAAATCTTCTTTAGCATCTATAAATTTAATTAGTAATGGAAATTTATCTCCAAATCTATTATAATTACTTTTACCAACTAACTCATCTTTATATTTACTCAGTAATGTTTTTAAATCTTCTCCTTTATAAGGTCCAGAATTTACTACAGAGCAATCTCCATCTACATCACTTATTTCCCAACTTTCTCCCACATTAGGACTCTCTGATTCTTTATTCAATATTGTATGTAGCTTCCTTCCTCCCCATATTTTATCTTTCAATATTGGTTCAAACTTAAGTATATGTAATAGTTGGTTACTCATAAGTTATTTCTTTAATGATTGATAATGCTATTTTTTTATGTTTAGCTGCATTTATACTATTAAACTTTAATCGTATAATTCCTTTTTTGTCTATAACATAAGTTTCTCTTCCTGGCAACAATCCTAATAAATTCGATTTAACACCAAACTGTTTTCTTAAATCTCCATTTATATCTGCTAAAAATTTAAATGGTAATCCATATTTTTCTTTAAATTTTTGATGAGAAGCAACACTATCAGAACTTACTCCTATTACTTCTACTCCTAAATCTAAAAAATCTTGATAGCTATCTCTAAAAGAACAAGCTTCCTTAGTACATCCTGGAGTAAAATTTTTAGGATAAAAATATAATACGAATGCTTTTTTTCCTATTAAATCTTTGCTATTGAAATTTTCTCCTTGGTCGTCTTTAATTATAAATTCTTGTATTTTATCTCCTATTTCTAATGCCATTTAATTTCCATTATAAATCACAAAATTACGCGGAGTTTCGTACAATGTAATTTCGATATCGTATTGTAATTCTATTTTCGCTCTCAATTTATTCCATATAACAACAGCTATATTTTCTACTGTTGGATTTAATGATTTAAATTCTTCGACTTCCTCATTCAAATTTTTATGGTCAAAAGCTCCCTCTATTTCTTCTTTAATAAGGTCTTTTACTATTTTTAAATCGATAACAAATCCTGTTTCTGGGTCAATTTCGCCTATAATTCCTACAATCAAATCATAATTATGTCCATGATAATTGGGGTTGCTACATTTTCCAAAGATTTCTTTATTCTTTTCGTTAGTCCAATCTTTTCTATATAATCGATGAGCCGCGTTAAAATGTGCTCTTCTGCAAACTTTCATTTTCATATAGTTATATGCGAATAAAATTTATCAAAAATAATTTTAAACCAAGCTGTATATATCTCTGGTTGTATCGCTATATCTTCTTTTATAGCTTCAATCTCCATCCATTTCCAATCAGCAACTTCTTCTGGATTTATTACTGGTTCTTTTTCATAACTCCCTAACAATATATGATCATATTCATGCTCTGTTAAACCATTATCAAAGGGTGCTTTATAAATAAACGAAATAGATTCTTTTAGAGCTACTGTAAACCCCATTTCTTCTTCTAATCTACGCATTCCTGCCTTTATATTAGTTTCTCCATCTCGTTGATGACTGCAACATGTATTAGTCCACAACCCAGGTGAGTGATACTTATGCACTGCTCTTTGTTGTAGCATTAATTGATTTTTACCATTAATAATAAAAACAGAAAAAGCTCTATGCAATAAAGCTTTTTCATGCGCTTCGAGTTTAGGCATCAAACCTATTTGTTCATTATTTTCGTTAACTAGAATAACTTTTTCTTCTTCCATTTTTTTGTATTGCTTCAAAATTACAAAATAGCATCACCATTTCATAATAACATAAAAGTAATTAAAATACGGAAAAACATCAAAACACTAACTTACAACACTCTATAACTTATTGTTATATTTTAGCTCGTATCTCTTTTTATTTTATAGTCCTGTATAGCTTTTTATATTTATTTGTTATTATAGAAAGTAAAAAGCAATGACGTAATTACATCATTGCTTTTTGTTTTCTGTAACGCTTATTTTAAACGTTATATGTATTTCTAAATTTACTTTACAACAATAAACTCACTTCTTCTATTAAGTTCATAAGCTGATTTTTTACAACGGGATCCATCAATACAATCATTAATTGGTTGTGATTCTCCAAAACCTTTTCCTGTTATACGATTTGCGTCAATCCCTTGCTCTATTATATAAGCCACAGTAGCTTTTGCCCTTTTATCAGACAACTGTAAATTATATGCAGCGTCTCCATGACTATCTGTATGCGATCTTACTTCTATTTTCATTGTAGGATATTTATTCATCACTTCAATTACTTTGGCTAACTCTACGGCTGCATCTGAACGTATATATGATTGATCAAAATCAAAATAGATGGTATTCAATGCTAATACATCTCCTAAATCTTCTCCTATCTCTACTGTTTTCATTTCTTTTTCAATATCCAACGGTATAGAAATATCTGTTGTTTTATTAGGAGTATTTACTAGTTCTTCTTCTGTTAAGTATTCTTCTTTTTCTACACGAACAAAATAACTCAATCTGCATTTAGCTTCAAAAACATATCTTCCATCTGCTTCTGTTATAATTGTTTCTAAAGGTGTATTTTCGCTATCAAATAATGTTACTTTAGCTCCTGCCAAAATTTCTTTGGTAATTCTATCTTTTACAATTCCGTTAATCATTATTTTACATGGATCTCGTAATTCTTCTAATTCAAGAAAACTATAAATATCATCACTTCCTTTTCCTCCATCTCTATTAGAAGAGAAATACCCTCTTTTAGAATCTTTATTAAAAATAAAGGCAAAATCATCTCTTGAACTATTTACAGGTTCACCAATATTGATTACTTGACTTTCTTCTTCTGTTTGAGGTGCTAATTTTGTAACATAAACATCGTATCCTCCTAAACCAATATGTCCATTAGAAGCAAAATATAGCTCGTTGTCTTTAGTTACAAAAGGGAAACTTTCTCTTCCTTCTGTATTAATTTTATCACCTAAATTTTCAGGATTTCCAAAACTACCGTCATCATTAATCGCTACTTTATAAATATCTGATAATCCTTCTCCACCTGGCATATCGGATGAGAAATATAGTGTCTTCTCATCTTCGCTTAACGTAGGGTGAGCTATTGAATATTCATCACTACTGAATGGTAAAGGGAAAGGTGTTGTCCAATCTCCTTTAGAGGTTCTATATGATTTATATATTTTTAATTTATTAGTTCCATCTGTAGATGCTCTATAGCGTCGTCTCGTATAGTTATTTCTTGTAAAATAAACAGTATTTCCATCTTTTGTAAAAACAGAAGTAGATTCGTGGTATTTCGTATTTATTTTTCTTCCTAATTTATTAATATCAGACAATTCCCCATTAGAGTCATTAACACTAGCTTGATATAGGTCTAAAAATGATTCCTCATTCCATTCATGAATATTCTTATTAAATAAAAGTGTGTCTCTCGATGAACTAAAAACTATTTTATCTTGATAAAAACTAGCTCCAAAGTCAGAAGCATACGAATTTGCTGCTAAATTTGTTACTTCATATCTTCCTGATTGAAATCCAATTTTCTCTAAATAATCTGGAATCTCCATATACATTTTCCCTCGCTGATCGTCTGCATTCGCTTCAGCAAATAGCGCCATATATTTATCCGATTCTTTATATTTTTTAGAAGCTTTTAGTACTTGTGCATACCTAAAGTAATATTCTGATTCGACTTCTTCTGGAAACTCATTTATCAATTTTCCATACCATTTTGCTGCATCTTTAAATTGACTATTAAAATAATATGTATTTCCTAAATTTTGAAATAACTCTGCGCTCTTATAGCCTTTTTCTGCTATTTTCAAATAAGTCTCTTGAGCATTTATATATTCATATCGTTCGTATGCTCTTTTTGCTTTTTTTAGCTTTCGTTCTTGCGCAAATGAATTCCCACATATCAGTAGAAATGTCATTAACAATATTGTTTTTTGTAATAATAATCTCATAGTTGAATTGTGTTTTAAATTCTTAGAAAAAACGAGGTGTAATCATACGATTATACTTCTTAAAGAGTTCAAACCTCAAGAATACTTCATAACTTCCGTCATTAAATTGGGTATTTCCCAACTCTGTGGTTTCACGATCGTATGCTAATCCAATCATCATAGAATCTGATATCTGGAATCCTACCAATCCACTTACTGCAGCACTCCATCTATACCCTATTCCTAATGTTAACTTTTCGCGTAATAAAAAACTGGCCGACACATCTACTTGTAACGGAGCTCCTGAAACAGCTTTCGTCAAAATAGCTGGTTTGAATTTTAAATCTGAATTTAAATCAAATGTATATCCCGCCATTAAGTAATAATTAATTCGTTCTCTTGCTATAAAACTTGATGAATTATTATTCCCTACAGTACTACTCTCGTCAAAATGATCTGTTTCCAAAATATTAGGAGCACTTAATCCCAAATAAAACTTATCTGTGTGATAATAAAGTCCTAATCCTACATTAGGGCTAAATTTATTATCTATTGACTGTTCAAAATTAGGGTCATTTATATCAAATCTCGTCAATTCATTAAAATTAACATCTAACAGATTTCCTCCTGCTTTTAATCCAAAGCTTAATTTCCCTCTTTCTGAAGTTTGTATTGTATATGAAAAATCAATGTCAAAATACGTTTCATCAACTGGGCCTATTTCATCTCTCACAATAGAAACTCCTAATCCTACTTTATTCTTTTCTCCTATAGGTGTATTTATGGATAGAGTTTGAGTACGTGGGGCTCCATCTAGCCCCACCCATTGACTTCTATGTAATCCTACAATGCTAAAAACACCTCTGCTTCCTGCATATGCTGGATTGACACTTATAGTATTATACATGTATTGTGTATATTGTGCATCTTGCTGTCCATAAGTGAGACTAGATATACTCATCAATATGGTTATTAATATTATTAGCTTTCTCATTGAATATTAATTTGTTTTTTAATAAGTATCTCTATCTATTTATATATAAGTATCCTGCTTTATGTATCATCGTTCCTGATTTTTCATAGTCTAATACATAATAATATGTTCCTACTGGAAGTTCTTCACTTTTCTGGATAGTTACTCTTCCATTAGAAATCCCTTTAAAAAATGGAGTTCCTGGTTGCTCATATCCATTAGCATCAAATACTAGCACTCCCCATCTATTATAAATTCGTAATGTATTATTTGGAAAATCACTTAATCCTACAATTCTAAAATCATCGTTGTTTCCATCTCCATTAGGCGAAATTCCTGTATAAATGATAACATCTCCATCGATTTCAATTTCGATAACTGTAATATCCTCTCCATCTCCGTCTCCATCAATATCTACATCAGTTGTATCAGAAATATCATCTGAAACATCAATAACATCTTCTCCCATTTCATCTTGTCCTGTAACGCTAGCTTGGTTTTCTACCCTACCTGATAACACATCTGCTTCTGTCAAGATATAACTAGCTGTAAATGTTGTTGTATCTATTTCTCCAGGTGATAGATCTATAGGTCCTCCATTTACTACTATTCCTGGTAAAGGATCATCTAAAATTATATTAGTAATTTCAACATTACCAGAGTTTTCTACTGTAAATGTATATTCTATAACGTCTCCTATATTAGGTAACCCATCATTATTAACATCTACATAAACTCCTGTTTTAGTTAATGTTAAATTAGGCGACGATAAGTCTGTTATTGTTGGATCATTTGTTGGGTCACTATCTCCATCTCTATCATCATTTTCATCTCCACTATCTGATACGTCAACAACATCGTCTCCATTTGGATCTTCTCCTATAACAGTTGCACTATTAATAACTTCTCCTGCATCAATATCTGCCTGAGTTACTGTATATAATACAGATACCGTTCCTGTTTCATTTGGCGCTAATGTACTTGGTGTGATAGATAATCCCGCAGTATTTGTTAATGGATCGTCAATTGTTATATTACTTACTGTAACATTCCCTGTATTTCTCACAGTAAACGTATACTCAATAAGGTCTCCTGCATTAACAAAACCATCGTTAGTATCATCAATATATGTACCTAATTTCACTAAAACTAAATCTGGTGTCGCTACTATTTGAGTATCTGTAGTATCATCCTCTGTATTTCCATCTGTATCATCCCCATCATCACTTGTATCTGTAACATCTGTTCCATCCGGCGCAGTTCCATCTCCTATTACACTATTATTAACTCCTCCTGCATCTACATCGCTTTGTGTTATTATATAGGTTGCTAAATAAGTTGCCGTTTCTCCAACCTGTAATATTCCTTCAATTCCTCCGGTATTCTGATAATCAGGCCCAGTTGTTAAGGTTAATACATTTCCTAAATTGTCTCTCAAGTTATCAACTATTGTAATATTATTCAATGTAACATTTCCTTGGTTTGTTAAAGTTATTACGTAATTAATAACATCATCAACTCCAACTTCTCCATCTCCATTATCTACGATAGTATCAACAACTTTTACTATATCTAAAATTGGATTCGCTATAATTGTTATTACTGTTGAATCATCATCTGTGTTTCCGTCTGTATCATCTCCATCATCACTCGTATCCATTACCGTTGTATCCATTGGACTGTCTCCACTTGCAACTACACTGTTTGAAATACTTCCGCTATCAACAGCATTCTGTGCAATGACATAAGTTGCTGTATAAGTAGCTGTCTCACCTACTAATAAATCACCTTCTAAACTTCCACTACTTGAACTTACAAAAGAAGGACCACTTGTGAATACTAATGGCATTCCGTTTCCGTCTGTAAATGTATCTACTATAGAAAC
>CANMKX010000013.1 GCA_947498595.1 uncultured Aquimarina sp. | reverse complement strand
AAATCTAGATAGTTTTTTAATCAAATCTAGAAAAAAAGCTTTTTTTTTAATCTATGTTTAATGTAAATATAAAGTTCCCTTGGAATCCCTTGTATTTACTGAGTTTTTGAAATTATTATTACTTCTATTAAAAATAATCATAAAAAAAGTGAGAACTTTTCGGTTCCCACTTAATATTCTAAATGCTTTATTTACTTTCAGCTAACTACTTTCAATTTTACTTTTAGTTTATCATAAAAGAATACATATAATAGTGCTATTAATGCTAATAAAATTGCACTAAATAATATAATAGGTATATGTTGAATAATGTCTTGATAATACCAACCTGAAACAAAAGCTCCTAATCCTATCCCTGCTTCGAGCGCGATATACATTGTTGCTATCCCTTTACCACGCTCTGATGGAGGGCTTAAATCTACTGTTAAAGCGTTAACTGCTGGAGATAAAATCCCCATTGCTATACCATAAATAACTGCACCAATGATCAGTCCATTTTGATATTTAAGTATTCCTATAGTTCCTAACGAAAGGCATAAAATTATTAATCCTACTACTATTATAGGCATGCGTCCATACCTATCAGAGGCTTTTCCTGCTATTAAACGCACACCTAAAGATGCAATAGTGTATGCTATAAAAAAGACTCCTTTATTTTTAAATCCTAAGTGATCGCTCCAATCAGGTATTAACGTTAAGATAATTCCAAACGAGATATAAGTTAAAAAAGTAATAATAGCAGCTGGTATAACTTTTCTAGAGATGATTTCCTTTCTAGAGAGACGTAATATATCCAACGTAAATTTTTTCTTTACGGCAACCGTCTCTTGCAAATTAAAAATAACAACTAAAGAAAGAATTCCGAATACTGAAGAAGTTAAGAATAATACATCAAATGAGTAATACAACTTGATAAAACTACCAATTACTGGTCCTAAAGCAAAACCTGTACTAAAACTAAGTCCTTGAAGTCCTAATGCTTCTCCCCATCGTTCTTTAGGAATGATATCCGAAACATAAGTTGCAATAGCTGTGGGTGTGAACCCTGTAGAAAACCCGTGGAGTAATCGCAATAGTAAAAAACCTGAAACAGTTGTTAAAATTGGATATAACATTCCACATAGAATACATACAATCGCTCCAATCATCATTACGGGACGCCTACCAATTGTATCCGTTAATTTTCCGCTAAACGGTCTTGAAAAGCCAGCTGTTAATGTAAACAATGCTATTATTAGGCCTTTGTATTCTGCTCCTCCTAGATTACTCAAGTAAGAAGGTAATTCGGGAATTAACATATTAAAGCTCGTAGAAAACAATAACCCACTAAGACATACACTTCCAAATTTTAAGTTGTATATGGTTGAATTCATGATTTTACTTTCCTTTTAAAAGTTTGTGTAATTGTATTTCTGTATATTCCCATAATTTTGAAGAACCTTCTTTCATACCTGTTTTTATCTTATTATAAATAAGCTCAAAGGGAATATTAAATTCAACCCAACTACCTCCTTGATTAGAAATATTTTGTAAAACTGGTTCAAAACGATCTATCATTTTGGCATATTTAGCTTCATTTGTTTCTCCTTTTTCAAATTCTTCCCAAATAGTAATAAGCTCTGTTGCTTGATCTACTGGTAATATTCCAAAAATACATTGTGCGGCTAGTAATTCTTCTTTTGTATTGCTATGATTTTTTTTCGTGTCAAATAGAAATGTATCTCCAGCGTCTATTTCAACCAAATCATGAATTAAAACCATTTTTAAAACTTTTAATAAATCAATTGTTTCATTTCCATGTTCCGTTAGTATTATAGACATCATAGCTAAGTGCCAACTATGTTCAGCATCATTTTCTCTACGATTACTATTAAATAATTTTGTTTTACGTTCTATGTATTTAAGCTTATCTATTTCTTTAATAAAACTTATCTGTTGTTGTAAACGATTTTCTAGCATGAGATACTTCCTTTTAGTACTTTTATCTGCAAAGAAAGTTTTAGTTTTTTTTAATACAAAGGACAATTGTCCCAACACAAAAAATGATTCGCACTAACATTGATTTATTACATCATATTTCGAGTATAGAATTAAAATATGCTACTATCAAAAAACGTACTGTGATGGCCAAAGAAATTATCGTAGAACAATCAACTTATATTTCATCGGTATTTATATTAGCAAATGGCCTTGCAAAATGTTTTTTAACCGAAGAAAATGGAAATGATTTTGTTCAAGAATTCTATGGAATAGGAACAATCTTTGGTGAAATAGAAGCTATCAAAAGAGCAAAAACATTTTGCAGTATTGCGAGTATAACAGAGGTAGAATTCTATGAAGTTCCTACAATTCTTTTTAATGAATTATTATTAGAAAACAAAAAATTTAATTCATTAATAATGAACGCTATTGCTACTAAAATACAACATAAAGCTTCACGTCATTCATACCATCAATTACATGCTACATCACAAAACATCATTCAATTAAAAAAAGAATTCCCGGAGGTCTTAGATGTAATTCCTAAAATAGATTTAGCAAATTATTTAGGCATAACATTACGAAGTTTAAATCGAGCCATAATGGAGCTTAAAAACAAAAATGTTTTATAAACAAAAAAGGAAGAACATACGAAACATCCTCCCTTAGTATGATTATAAAATTATATAATTTATTTTCCTTTTAACTTATCTAATAATAAAGTGCATTTAGCAATATATCCATAATCTCCAGAAGCACTTTCTTTTGCCATGGCTAGTGACTTTGTAACATATGTCTTTGCCGTTTTAAAATCATTTAAAGTGTATGCTAATTCTGCACGATAATATACATACCAAAAAGCATTAGGTCTTAATTCAATAGCTTTATCAAACCATTTTTGAGCTAATTTTAAATCCTTTTTCTTATGATAATAAAATTGTGCTGCATCAAAATAAGTACCTGCTTTGATTGGTTTTGTAACTTTAATAATTTTTTCTTCAATTTCCTTAAATGTTAATGCATCTGTATCTACAAAAACTGGAAGTATAATTTTTGTATTCTCCCACGAAATAACTAAATCTCCTCCATTAGCATGAAAATTTTCAAAAATGATATTCAATGTTTCTTGTGTGTCTTTAAGTTTTGTTACAGGAATTTTAAAACGTAATAAATCATCTTTATCATTGTATCCTCCAGCTCCCCAAAGCTTCGTGTTTTTATGAATAATAATTGTCCATTCATCTCTACCTGGAATTGAATATAATGCGTAAGATCCCGCAGGTATTGTTTGTTTAGCAATTGTTACTTGCTTGTCAATACTAAATTTAGTCGACGAATTAGCGCCTGTTCTCCAAACTTTTCCATAAGGAATTAAAGAGCCGAAGATAGTTCTTCCTTTCATTCCTGGTCTACCATACTCTACAGTAAAATTAGCTAACCCTACTTGCTGTTCTATTTTTAATTGTGGGCTTAAATTAGCTTTTGTTATTTGAGCTTCCGTATTTAAGCTAAATACATAGACGACTAGAATCGCAATAAAATGTACTACTGATTTCATAAAATTTGTTGTTTTGTTTTTCAGTGAGTCGTTATAGTTTTTATTTCTTTAAAAACATCTCTTTATTTTCTGAATTAATTAACGTTTGATTCTGTAATGATTTTATATTAAGGTATTATTAACTAACTATATCTTATTTTTAAATTACTTTTCGAAGAACAATTCTAAAAATATGAAAGTTAAAGTTGGCGTCGTACAAGAAAACCCTATTTTCTTTAATAAAATTAAAACCTTAGAAAAAATAAATTCAATTGTTAAAGAACAAGCATCTAATGGTTGTCAACTATTAGTGTTCCCTGAATCTTTTATTCCTGGATATCCTAGAGGTTTTTCATTTGGGGCAAAAATCGGAAGTCGAACTAAAGAAGGAAGAGAATTATATGCTGAATATTATAAAAACAGTATAGATTTAGAGAGTAGCGATAGACTTTTTTTAGAAAATCTAGCAAAAGATTATTCTATTTATATTGTTATAGGTATAACCGAAAAAAACTCTCTTAATGGAAGTTTATATTGTTCAATGGTATATATATCTCCCACTGATGGAATCCTTGGAGTTCATAGAAAAATTAAGCCTACTGGAACAGAGAGATTAATTTGGGCTGAAGAAAATGGCTCTTCATTAGTTACTTGTGAAACAAGAATTGGTAAATTAGGAGGTTTAATTTGCTGGGAAAACTATATGCCATTAGCACGAATGTCAATGTTTCTAAAAGGAGTACAAATCTATATAGCACCAACTGCTGATTCAAGAGAGGAATGGACTGCTACAATGCAACATATAGCTTTAGAAGGTCGTTGTTTTGTTTTAGGTTGTAATCAATACTTTACAAAAAGTATGTATCCAACAAAGTATCATCATTTGCTTAAAGAAGAACCTGAAAATATTTGTTCAGGAGGATCGGTTATAGTATCTCCATTAGGTAAAATCATTGAAGGTCCTCTTTTTAATACTAATGGTGTGCTATTAACTGAATTAGATCTAGAGGAAATAATAATGAGTAAATTAGATTTTGACGTAACCGGTCATTATAGTAGAAATGATATTTTTAATTTTAGCATTACTGATCAACCAGGAATTATTACAGAAAAGAAAAAGGAGTCTTAAAATAGACTCCTTTTTTTATGCTTATTTTCTCAAATGAGAACTATATTTTCTTAACTCTAACAGCGTTCATTCCTTTCATTCCTTTTTCTAATTCAAAAGAAACTTTGTCATTTTCAGTTATTTCATCTAATAATCCACTTACGTGAGTGAAATATTTTTCTTGAGTATCAGTATCAATAATAAATCCAAATCCTTTTGAACTATCAAAGAAAGAAACTTTTCCTTTACGTACAGGATCAAATTCTTCTTTTTCACTGTCGCTTTTCTTTGGAATTCCTATTTCTATACTCTCAGCATCAATAGCAACTTTCATTGTCGGATCAGGCGGTGTATCAGTTAAATTTCCATTATGATCAACATAAGCAAACTGAATTCCTCCACCATTTTCTTTAGCCTCTGCTTTACGCGCTGCTTTTTTCTTTTGTTTTTCTTCACGTTTTTTTAAACGTTTTTTTTCTTTTTCAGTTTTGCTAAAAGTTTGTTGCGATTTTGCCATTCAGTTATTTAGTATAGTTTTAAATAGTAATTAAAAAAGGATAAGGAATTAAAACGAACGTCTTAAATAATATATAAATTGATTTAAATAATTCGAATCTCAATTGTGCGATAATTATTAGCACGAATGAAGTAAAGCTTAATCCGCTACAAATATAATACTTCCATTTCTAATTTTGTAAAATAATTTATTAAATATGATGCTCACTTCCATTTTTATTAATAGATATACCTAAAATAATCATATTCTAAATTAAAAATTTAATTTATGGTATCATAGTAATCCTTTTAATATTAACTTTATATAAGATTTAAACCTTCTTTATAATTATTGGTCTTAGTAAATAATTAACATTTTTTAACTTATGATAATTAAAACTTACTTCCGTTTAATAATTCTAAATTTATTAATTTCAATCACATTCTCTTGTAATAAAGATGATAATACTGATTTATCTGAAGATTCAGATATACCATCATCTCCAAATATAATGTTAATTATAGCCGATGATATGGGATTAGATGCAACTCCTGGTTATTCTATAGGATCTATAAAACCCAACATGCCCGTTTTACAAAATTTAATTGATAATGGTATTCGTTTTAATAATCTATGGGCCAATCCAACATGTACACCTACTCGATCAAGTATTTTAACTGGTAAATATGGCTTTAGAACTGGTGTCACCAAAGTTGGAGATGAACTATCTACCACAGAGTTATCCCTTCAAAAGTATTTGGAGCAAAACGCCTCTAATTACGCACATGCAGTTATTGGAAAATGGCATTTATCCAATAATCCTAATCATCCTAATATCATGGGAGTTGATTATTATGCTGGTTTGCTAAGTGGTGGTGTTCAATCTTACTGGAATTGGGGATTAACTGAAAATAGTATAACAACTACTTCTACAGAATATACTACTACAAAATTCACAAATTTAGCGATAGATTGGGTGCAAAATCAATCACAGCCTTGGTTTTTATGGCTTGCTTATAATGCTCCTCATACTCCTTTTCACCTTCCTCCTACAGAACTTCATTCTCAAGGTAATTTACCCGAAGATCAAGCCAGTATTGATGCTAATCCAATTCCTTATTATATGGCTATGTTAGAAGCTATGGATTCTGAACTTGGTCGTTTACTCAATAGCATGAGTCAAGAAGAAAAAGACAATACTATATTTATTTTTATTGGTGATAATGGTACTCCTGCACAAGTAGTTCAGGAATATCCTGGCATGAGAGCAAAAGGAACTATATATCAAGGAGGCATAAATGTACCCATGGTAATTTCTGGAAAAGAAGTATCTAGAATAAATCAAACCGAAAACGCATTACTTAATACAACCGATTTGTTTGCTACAATTGCAAATTTGGCAGGAATTAATATTTCATCAATTAATGATAGCCAGAGTTTTAAGGGTTTATTGTCAAATTCTAATAGTACAACTCGTAACTATTCATATGCAGAAATAGGAAAAGATACAGGAGGAACTGACTATACTATCCGAAATCAAACACATAAGTATATAGTTTTTAATAATGGAACAGAAGCTTTATTTAACTTATCAATAAATCCATTAGAAAGTCCTAATCTTCTTAATACTAATCAACTTCCTTTAAGTATAGAAGATAACAATGCTAAAATTGATTTAGAAAATCGTTTAGCTCAAATAAGGCAATAATTTATTAGAAAATGCCTCTAATAATAATACTATTAAAGGCGTTTTCTTATATCACTACGATATATTTCTTATCGAGCTTAAGGTGAATTTGACAGTTTAATCGCTAATAAAATCGCGACACATTTGTATTTATCATAATAAATTAAGATAAAAACCCTCAACAACTACATTAAAAAACCAGTTTTATTGTATTTTTCTTAACAATAATATATATCTTACACTCTGTAAACTGTCATCCATTCCCTTATCAAATGAAATTTTTTATACTTCTCTTTATATCTTCTTTATCAGTAACAGCCACAGTAGATTCTAAAATGTACATTGCAAAATGGCAAATAGAAGGTGGTTCTATCATTGAAATAGTAAAGGAAAAAGATCTTTTTTATGGTAAAATAAACCGAAGGGCTATTTCCCCCAGAAGTAATCTAAATGGGTTAGATAATAAAAATCCTGATGAAAAATTAAGAAAAAGACAATTAATAGGGATGACTATATTAGACAATCTAGAATTTAAAAATGGAGAGTTATCTGGTGGAACTATATACAATGCTGATAGCGGAAAAACATACACCGTTAAAGTTTGGATTGATCCTGAAGATATTAATACTTGTTATATTAGAGCTTATAAAGGATTCTTATTTAAAACTTTTAAAGCTACTCGATATACAGACCAATCAATAACACATAATTAACTAGTATAAAAATACTTAAAAGATCCACTTAAACTTATAGATTAACTATGTAACTAGAATAAATACCATCATGGCTTAGAGATATATTTAGGTCTAATCTCTTTTTTTTATAAAATAAATTAGGGATTCTATAACTATCTTTATCTATCCTAAGTTTTGA
The DNA here is from genome assembly GCA_947498595.1 of uncultured Aquimarina sp. Taxonomy (GTDB): domain Bacteria; phylum Bacteroidota; class Bacteroidia; order Flavobacteriales; family Flavobacteriaceae; genus Aquimarina. The sequence continues at coordinate 113,257 of CANMKX010000013.1, read as the reverse complement.
CAAGTCTAATAGGAATCTTTCTGCTATAAGCATTTTTAATTTCGTTCTTGCAGTAATAGTGTTAAGAGTAATTCCAACAGTATTGACTTTTGAGGCAGAAGTAAAGCTATGAATATAATTTTCAGTTATTTTGGTTGTAGTCAAATATTCTTCGTTTGCAATGCGTATCTTAGAATTCGTAATACATTCATACTGTTTTGGATTTAAAATTGGTGCTAATGCATACTCTCTATGATATCTTTTATATGCAGCCTCTTTCATGCTCCAAAATTGCCATACCTTAAGAAATGGATTATCTGATCTATCAATAAGATCTAACTCTCCCTTGGTAAATACTTTTTCAAGCCAACGTTCTTTTTTATCACTCCCCAAACTTCTTGCTAACTCTAAATCAACAAGATCGTTCCCTATCATTTATTATTAATTTTATCTTTAATAACGGTTATAGAAGATTTTATAGTCAACATTTGCTCCATTGATTCATTATCTATTTCAATTTCAAATGCATCCTCTATATCTAATACAATGTCTACTAAATTTGCTGAATTGATTTCTAAATCGTTAATAAAATCTGTTTCATCTGTAAGATTATCCCAATTTTCTTTATTTTGAACATAAGGTTCTATAATCGACTTTAATTCTTCTATATTAATCTCTTTACTCATAAAACTATTTTTCGTTTTTATACTTTTTAAAAATAATACATGCATTTACATCACCAAAACCAAAACTAGCTTTTGCTATAATATTTGCTTGATAGGATATTGTTTTTTGAGGTATTGATTTTTCTGAAATTAACGCTGTTATTTTAGGATTTAAATCATCGCAATTAATATTCCCAAAAATATACTCATTATTTAATTCTAAAACTGTAGCTACAGCTTCTATACTACCTGAAGCACTTAAGCAGTGACCAGTCATTCCTTTTAGTGAATTAATATAAGGAAAATCATCTCCATAACGATTTAACGCTTCACACCAGTTTTTTATTTCTGTTGAATCTTTACTTGTCGCTGTTAAATGTCCATTAATAGCATCTATATCATTTGCTGTAATATTTGCATTTTTAATAGCATCTTTTATACATTTTTGGACAGCAATACTATTAGGAGCTGTCATACTACCTCCATTGCGTTGTCCCCCACTATTACTATTACCTCCTAAAATTTCGGCATATATTTTTGCACCTCTCTTTATTGCATGTTCGTAACTTTCTATTATTAAAGCCCCAGCTCCACTCCCTGGAACAAATCCACTTGCAGAAGCACTCATAGGTCTTGAAGCTTTAGATTCATTATCATTATATTTATTAGGTAAAATCCTCATCGCATCAAAGCCTCCCCAAACATACGGACTTGCATCACTCGTACTTCCTGCTAAAATAACCTCTGCCTGCCCTGTTAAAATATGATTATATCCCATTAAAATGGCTTCAGTTCCTGTACTACAAGCAGAAGAATTAGTCGTTACAATATTTCCACATCCAATTTTACCTCCTAAAAAAGCGCTTATTCCACTAGCCATAGTTTGTGGTACAGTTGTACTCCCTAATCTTCTTACTTTACCTTCGTCTACTTTATAAATTGCCTCCCTAAATTTATCAACGCCTAAAATTCCTGTTCCAAAAATCACTCCGACATCCCATAATGGTTCATCACTATTATTTAATTCAAATCCTGCATCTCTCCAAGCATCTAACCCTGCTATTACTCCGTATTCCAAACCTGAAGCATTTAATCCTCGTAACTCAATATTGTTAAAGTAATTGTTTAAATAATCATCGCTATATATTGGTTTTCCAGCTAGTTGACATGAAAACTTTAGTTTCTCTAATTCTTTTTCAAATCTAATGCCACTTTCCCCTTTTTGAATTGCTTTATTAAAACTTCGCAAAGAGATTCCATTAGGAGATACAACTCCTAAACCAGTGATCACAACACGACGCTTACTCATATATTTAATTTTTATTTTCGTTTTTAATAATCATTCCAGCAATAATTCCTTTTGCTACGATCTTTTTATTTTCGTTAAGCATAGAAACTTCGCACTTAAGTTTATTAAATCTAAAATATATCTTTTCAGCTTTTACTATTACTTTTTCTAAAGGTAATACTGCTTTATAAAATTGAATATCCGTACTACTCATTGCTAATGATATTTCTTCATTTTTAACAATATTTCCTAATAAAAATATACCAAAGCTGACCAATCCAATTTGTGCCATACATTCTGTTAGAATAACTCCTGGAGTTATTGGTTTGTTTTTAAAATGTCCTTTGTAAAAAAACTCATCTTCTTTAAACAAATATTCTCCTTCTATCGTTTCTAAAGATACTTTGGTAATTTTATCTACAAAATGGAACGGTTTAGTATAGGGTAAGTGCGAAATAATTTCTTCCTTAGTCATAGTATCTATTTTATTACCATTCTAATAAAACACGTTGAGCCGAAAAACCAGGGCCAAAACTCAACATTAATCCTGTATCTCCTTTTTTCGGATTTCGATTCATAAACTTTTCCAATACATACAAAATAGTTACGCTACTCATATTTCCATATTCTTTAAGTATCTCTTTTGTATCATCAATATTTTTCCCCATTGACCCAAATAATTGTTCAACTGTATGTACTATTTTCTTACCTCCGGGATGAAATATTAAATTAGTTATGTCATTGATTGTTCTCCCATTTTTTTCAAGAAAAGGATTTATAATTTTTGGAAAATGTATAGCTATTGTTTCCGGTACCGAAGGATTCAAAATCATTTGTAGACCTGTATTCCTCAATTTAAACCCCATCATATTTGTCGAATCATAAAAATGATACATACCATCCCCTACTATTCTAGGACCTGTAGCTTCTTTTTCAGATGATAATAATGCACATGCAGCTCCATCTCCAAAAATAGCTGCACTCACTATATTAGTCATACTATAGTCATTTAATTGGAATGTTGCCGTAGGGGATTCAACAGCAATAACTGCTGCTCTTTTTCTTGGATTTGCTTTCAGAAAGTTCTTAGCATAAATAATTCCAGATACTCCTGCTGCACATCCCATTTCGGTAACGGGTAATCTTACAATATCTTGACGCAAATTAAGTTCATTTATTAAATATGCATCTAATGATGGAATCATGATTCCGGTACAGCTTACTGTAATAATATAATCAAGAGAATCTGGTGCCCAAGCTGCTTTTTTTAATGCTTTCTGCAAAACTGAACTTCCCATTTTTTTTGCTTCCCTAATATATATATCGTTTTTAGCTTCAAAAGAAGTAGCCGTAAACACTTCTTCTATACTCATAATTCCATACCGTTTGTCTACTGCTGCATTCTCGAATATTTTTAAAACTTTTCGTTTAAATCGTTCTTCTTGCCCTTCTAACCATTGGGATACAAAAGGAAGTATTTCACTTGTAGAACGAGTATAAGGTGGTAATTCTTTAGTCACTGTTGTTATTCTTACACTCAAAATATTTCCTTTTAAATTTATTATTTAATCGTATTTATAATCCATTGGTATCGAAACGCCCAACACCATTTAATACTATGCTTATTATTTTTTAAAGATAAAGTAAGTTTATTCAATTCATTCCGTTTAAACCCTCTTAAAATAGAAATCAATCCATCGTTTTTTGCCATAGGATTATGAACAAAGATTGTGCAAATTATTTTGAATAAATAATACGCTATTCTACTTCGATGCAAGTCATTAACAACTACTCCAATCATTGATTGTTTAACTAAAATCTTTAAAACCTCTTCAACCTTTGTTTCATCAAAATGGTGCAATGTTAACGTACACAAAAGGATATCAAATCTTCTTTTTTTATATGCTTCATCAAATATATTTTCACAATGATAGCGAATCGATGGATAATCTTCGGATAGTTTTTTAGCTTGGTTTATAGTGTATAAATTTGCATCAACACCTATTAATTCAAGATTATACCCTTTCTTATCTGCATATTTTGCTATGGCTCTAAGCATATCACCATTACCACAACCAACATCGACAATTGTATGTTTTTTATTCTTGGATTTGTCTTTAAGTAATTCTTTAACTCCGTTTAAAGTAATTTTGTTTCCTCCTAACCAATAGTTTATTCTAGCAATATCTCTCAATGTTTTCTCTAAGACATCTCCTTCCATTTGGAAATCATCCATCCACTCTTCTTCATTGCTTCTATATTGTGTATTGACTAACATTTTAATGGAGAACCATGTGTTTTCTTTATAATAAACGGAACTAGTATTGGGAATATACGAGCTATTTTCTGAACTAGGATTTGTAGCTTTGGATTTAACAATATTTTTTGAAGTATTCTACCTGTACGTAATCGAGTTCCAAATTGAGATTGCCATTCTTTAGTATATGCTTTTTCTAATTTTTCTCTACTCATTTCCATTCCAAAATAGTATTTAGAAATCATACAAGATATAATTTGTGCGCTTTGGATTGCCATAGCCATTCCATTACCACATAGCGGATGAATTAATCCAGCTGCATCTCCACACATAAAAATATGATTTACAACTGGGTTTTTCATTTCAAAATTAATTTGACTTATAGTGATTGGTTTTTCAAAAGCAATCTCTGCATTTTCAAAAAAATCTGCCAAATATGGGTTTTTTGACATTACTTCTTTCTGAAATTCGTCTATATCTTTGTGTTTTTTAAAACTCTCGTAGTTAACCAAATAACAAGCGTTGACCATTTCGTTTTCTACTTTTGACAATCCACAGTATCCTCCATCAAAATTATGAAGCGCAACGGATTTTTCATCAAATGCAGCTTTATAATGAGCTTTAACAGCTAACCAAGGAGACTTTTTATTACTGAATCCTCTTTTCAGAGACCTATCCAATCCAGATCGTTTACCATAAGCTCCTATTACAAAATCACTAGTAACACTTCCATTTTTAGCTGTTTTAACTTCAAAAGTATCTTCTTGATAAAAAACATCTATTACTTGATCAGTAATTAAGTTTACACCTAGTTTTTTAGCTTGCTCCCATAAAAAGTTATCTAGTGTATATCTACTTATTCCAAAACCTCCTAAAGGCAATTCACTTTCGATTTTTTTTCCTTTTGATGTACTAATCATGAAATTAGATATCCTAACAGGTTTTAAACTACAAATATCTAAATTCAATTGTTCTAAATATGGTAACACTTCATTAGAAATATATTCTCCGCAAACTTTATGTTTAGGATATATCTCTTTTTCTATAAGTGTTACTTCAATCCCTTTTTGTACCAGATCAATTGCACTAGTCAATCCTGCTAATCCACCTCCTACAACTACGATATATGAATGCTTTTTCATAAATTCATCTTTTGTAAAACAAAAAAATCCCGACTCCTATGGTCGAGATTTTTATTGATTCTTTACATAAAAAAGACTTTTTATGCATTTTTCTCTTTAGGAACTCTAAATAATAAGAATACTCCTAAGATAAAAAATACAACTAAAAATAGTATTGCATTTCTCATACTTCCAGTTATCAAATCAACTGTAGCATAAATAATCATTCCTATTACAATTCCAACCTTTTCTGAAACATCATAAAAACTAAAATAGGATGTTGTATCTTCTGTCTCTGGTAAAAATTTTGAATACGTTGATCTTGATAACGCTTGTATCCCTCCCATGACTAATCCTACAAAACCAGCTGTGCTATAAAATTGAATAGGCTCTGTAATGAAAAATGCATATACACATAAAACTATCCATATTATATTAATTCCTATCAAAGTTGTAATATTACCATATATTCTTGAACAATAAGATGTTAAAAATGCTCCGAAAACGGCTACAATCTGAATAATTAATATACTAACAATTAAGCCTATTGTTTTTCCATTTCCTTCTCCCCAATTTATTTCTTGTTCTCCAAAATAAGTTGCTACTAACATTACTGTTTGTACAGCCATGCTATATATAAAGAAAGCTCCTAAATATCTTTTTAATCTTAAATTTTGAGATAAAGCCTTCCATACGCTTTTTAATTCCTTAAAACCTTTAAAGAAAATATCTTTAGTCATTTTGTGTCCCGTATTTCCTTTTGGCAAATAATAATACGAGTACTGACTAAATAATATCCACCAAATTCCAACCATGATGAAAGAGTTTTTCATGGCCTCAATTTGCGGAGCTCCTTCTTCGGCTGTCAGTACCATTACTAAGTTTACTACCAATAACAATACACTACCAACGTACCCCAAAGAATATCCTTTTGCGCTTATTTTATCATGCTGCTCTGGATATGCTATATCTGGTAAATATGAATTATAAAAAACAATACTCCCCCAGAAACCTACTAATGCCAGTATATAACATATTAAACTAAAATAAATAGTTTCTTTACTAAACCAATACAGTCCTATACAAGATAATGCACCTAGATAATTAAAAAATTTCATGAAAAACTTTTTATTTCCTAAGTAATCTGCTATTCCTGATAGTATAGGCGAAGTAATTGCTACAATTACAAAACCAATAGCTGTAGCATAATTAATTAATGGAGTACTCCGTATATCAGATCCAAATATTTGAATGGTTTCATTATCGTCAAATAATGCTCCATAAAAAATCGGAAAAATCGCTGATACAATCGTCAAGCTATATACAGAATTTGCCCAATCATAAAATGCCCAAGCATTTAATAATTTATTGTGTCCTTTTGGTAGTTTTCGCATCATTATAAAAATTAGAAGCTGTACTAGGAAATTCTAGTACAGCTTCTAATTTAAGTATTATCTTTATATTTAAAAGTAATTTACAATTATTTAAAGCTAGTTACTCCAAATTTTTTAGCTTCTTCTTTTGCTGCAGGGGCCCAAGCTGTTAAATTATTAATTCTAGTGTCATTAGATGGATGCGTACTCATAAATTCTGGTTGAGATTTTCCTCCACTATTTGCTTTCATTCTTTTCCATAATTCTGCTGCTTCATCTGGATTATAACCTGCAATTGCCATTAACTGTAATCCTATTCTATCTGCCTCTGTTTCATGACTACGACTAAAAGGTAACATTACACCAAATTGTGATCCTAAACCAAAAGCTGTTCCAATGATTTGTTGTGTTTGTTCGTTTTTACCACTAACAGCAATTGATGTTGCGACTCCTGCTACTTGCTGAATTTGTCCTGCACTCATTCTTTGTTGCCCATGATTCGCTAATGCATGCGCTACTTCATGTCCCATAATTGCTGCAACACCTCTTTCGCCTTTTGCTATTGGCAAAATTCCTGTGTAAAATACTATTTTACCTCCTGGCATACACCAAGCGTTTACTGTTTTATCATCAACGAGATTGTATTCCCATTTATAATCTTTCAGGTATCCTTGATATCCATTCGCATTTAGCCAACGCTCTGCTGCTTTGGATATTTTCTGCCCTACATTAGTTATCATTTGAGCATCTTTTGTCCCTTTAACTACTTTGTTTTCTCCTAAAAATTGATCATATTGTTGAAAAGCAGATGGAAAAATCTGAGTATTAGGTACTAGTGCTAATGTTTTCTTTCCTGTAAATGGATTTGTTGCACAGGATAAAAATAGTCCTACTGCACTTAACGCTACAATTATTCTTTTTGTTTTCATATTGATGGATACTTTTATTTGTTCTTTTATAAAATCACTTTTTGTTTATATAAAAATACAAAATGTCATTCGTTCCTTTTAAATGTCATCCATGATTTTATATTATAAATTCGATAAAACAACCAATTCATCGATATTGGTATTCTTTTGTTTAAGAATTAATTTTAATAAAAAAACCTCTTGAAAGTTCAAGAGGTTTTTTTATTATGGTATTGCTGTGTGTTTATCCTAAAACTTCAGCTACTTTTTTACCTATTTCTGCTGGAGAATCCACAACGTGAATTCCACATTCGCGCATAATTGCTTTTTTAGCTGCAGCAGTATCTTCGCTACCACCTACAATTGCACCTGCATGTCCCATAGTACGACCTGCTGGAGCAGTTTCTCCTGCGATAAATCCAACTACTGGTTTTTTTGTACCGCTTTCTTTTATCCATTTTGCTGCATCAGCTTCTAATTGTCCACCAATTTCACCAATCATTACAACACATTCTGTTTCTGGATCGTTAATTAACAACTCTACTGCTTCTTTTGTAGTAGTACCGATAATTGGATCTCCACCAATACCGATAGCAGTTGTAATTCCTAATCCTTCTTTTACTACTTGATCAGCAGCTTCATAAGTTAATGTACCTGATTTTGATACAATTCCTACGTTTCCTTTTTTGAATACAAAACCTGGCATAATTCCAACTTTCGCTTCTCCTGGTGTAATTACACCTGGGCAATTAGGTCCAATAAGACGACACTCTTTACCTTTAATATAATCTGATGCTTTGATCATATCAGCTACAGGAATTCCTTCAGTAATTGTAATAATTACTTTTATCCCAGCGTCTGCTGCTTCCATAATAGCATCTGCTGCGAATGCTGGTGGAACAAAAATAATTGTAGTATCAGCTCCCGCTTTTTCAACAGCTTCTGCAACTGTATTAAAAACTGGTTTACCTAAGTGTTCTTGTCCTCCTTTTCCTGGAGTTACACCACCTACTACATTTGTTCCGTACTCAATCATTTGTCCAGCGTGGAAAGTCCCTTCGCTCCCAGTGAATCCTTGAACAATAATATTTGAATCTTTATTTACTAAAACACTCATTGCGTTATGATTTATTTTTTGGATGTCCCAAAAGTAAGCTTTTGAAGACTATAGTTAAAATGAAATTTTAATTATTTTAAAAGAAATGATGATAAGGTTTCTAAAGTATTGTCTGCTTGTTGACTTATCTGATATCCTTTGTATAGTTTTTTATCTTTTAGCTCCCATATAGTAACAAAATGAGCTATTGCATCTTCTTGTTCTGGCTCTTCTATGGGGCGTGCAAAATATGTATATCGAACCGTAACTACATCTTTTTCTTCTAACAAATGACTTATTTCACATCTTAAAGACATAAAAGAATTTCCCATGTCTGCAAACATTTCAACTAATTCATTATAGTTACGTTGATTAAAGCCAAAACTACTATTCCAATCTAGCGTTACATCAGGATGTAAATATTCGACAAAGGCACTTTGATCTTTTAATAAGTCTTTTTCATAAAAAGATTTAACTCTTTCTTTTGCCGTAATACTCATATGTTTTTCATTTTATCAATTAAATCTGGTACTTGACGAATTGCAGCAATCTCTTTGTATTTTTTTCTAAAACTATCTGCCGGTGTTCCAAAGTACCCTTTTCCTCCTTCTAGTGATTTACTAACTCCTGATTGGGCTGAGATAATTGCTTTTTTTCCTATGGTAATACCACTGGTAATCCCTACTTGTCCCCATATAGTTACTTCATCTTCTACAACAACACATCCAGCAATTCCTACTTGTGATGCTATTAAACATTTTTTACCAATAACAGTATCATGACCTATGTGTACTTGATTGTCTAATTTTGTATCTTCAGAAATCGTTGTATCTCCAGTAACTCCCTTATCAATAGTGCAAAGAGCTCCTATATCTACTTTATTGTGAATAACAACTCTACCTCCTGATTTTAGTTTATCAAATCCTTCAGGTCTGTTTTTATAATAAAAAGCATCAGCACCTAATATTGCTCCTGCATGAATAGTTACATTATCTCCTATAACTGTATCATCATATATAGTTACATTACTATGTATTAAACAATCTTTTCCTATATGAACATTATTCCCTACAAAAGTACCTGGCTGGATAATTGTATTTTCTCCTATAAAAGCAGAGTCAGATATATTTTTATCTGCTTTTTTAAAAGGTTTAAAAAAATCAGTTAATTTATTGAAATCTCTAAATGGATCATCAGAAATTAGCAATGCTTTTCCTGATGGACATGCTACTTTTTTATTAATTAGTACAATTGTAGCAGCACTTTCTAAAGCTTTATCATAATATTTAGGGTGATCTACGAATACGATATCACCTGGTGTAACAACATGAATTTCATTCATTCCCAAGACTGGAAAATCAGAGTCTCCAATATATTCTGAAGAAATAATGGTAGCTATTTGTTGTAATGTATAAGTTTGTGGAAACTTCATATCTTAATTTAGATTCTAGCTCTAAAAATAAGAATTATTATGAAATTTCCTTTTTCTTTTATTTAAATCTTATGCTTTTATATTTTCAGAGTAATTTTTAGAGTTCATGTTATTGTTTTTTAAGAAGCATACCTTTAATTTAAGTGATAGCATTTATTATTTTTAAGCTCTTAATTTGCTTCAATAATTAAAAAATATAAAAGAAAAATTGGTAGTAAATCATTCTTCTTTCATTATCAAATTGAGTTTATTATTTTTTCTTTGATATGAATATTCGTTTTTTCACCTCGAAAATTACTACTTGGAAATTTTTGAACATTAATTTACATTTATCATTCAAGAAACCTAGTTAACACACAATCTGAATTATATCAATTACTTAAACACCGTTGACGTAAAGATGTCGTTAACTTGACGTAATAAATAAGTATGTTTTCAATATACATTTGTTGAAACAATAAATAATCTCAAAAATGAAAACAAAAAAAATAGCGAAGAACTTAAAGAATTTAAGAGGTATTAGAGGAATGTCTCAAGAATATTTAGCTGATGAGTCACGAGTGAGCTTAAGAACAATTCAGAGAATTGAAAATAATGAATCAGAACCAACAGGAGAAACTATAAAAAGAATAGCCATTGCGTTAGATGTAGAATTAGATGAATTAATTGGTTCGCAATCGATTCCGGCGGTAAACGATCTAAAAACGGCCATAATTTTTTTTAAGAAAAAACTTTCTAAAGCTAATCATAAGTCTGAGATAAAAACATTTCAAAAATTTATAATACTCTTACAAAAGTTAAACGATAAAAATTTAAATTCTAATCAAATAAAATTAATTGAAAGTTACATACAATATCTAGAGCTTGAAAAAATACCATCATTTAAGAATGACGTTTTTAAACAAAAATTTATCGAATTAAAAAAATATTTAAAAAGTAATTTGCGTTTGATGCCAAACAATTATTATGCAACATGGGCTATTAGTTTTGGACTTTCATTTTCTATTAGTTTTGTTGTTCAAAACAATATAGATTACAGTATTAAAATTGGTGTGGCTTCAATTGCACTACTAATAATTGGAATTGCAACTATTATGGATATGAGAGTAAAAAAAGAAGGGCGTTCTTTTAGTTTCTGAAGTTTTGTTTTAATATTCAATCATCAAATGCTACAAATTTTCAACTTAGTGTTTTTATTTCGTTTCGCACATTACTGAATGTAACAAATAACTTTTTAATATTAAATATCATTCTTCGTTTTAGAATCAAACAAGATAGGATCACTAAACTCTTCTTATATAGCAATATACAACCCCTAACTTTATCGAATAATTTACAGATAAGAATGACCATTTTTAAAATAAAAAATCCCCTCGTTATGAGGGGATTTTTTATTTATTCCTTAATACGCTCTTTATACGTACCCTTATCGGTTTCAACTTTTATTTTATCACCTTCATTGATAAATAATGGAACCATAATTTGTGCTCCTGTTTCAACTGTAGCAGGTTTCGTCGCGTTAGTTGCTGTATTTCCTTTTACACCCGGTTCTGTAGCTGTTACTTCAAGTATAACACTTGGAGGCATTTCTACTGATAAAGGCATTTGGTCTTCAGAATTAATAATCACAGTTACCACTTCTCCTTCTTTTAGTAATCCAGGATTATCTAATGTGTTCTTTTCTAAAGTGATTTGATCATAATCTACGATATTCATAAAATGATACGTATCTCCTTCTGGATATAAAAACTGAAATTTATGAGTTTCAACTCTTACGTCTTCAATTTTGTGTCCAGCAGAAAATGTATTATCTACAACTTTTCCAGTTGTTACACTTTTTAGTTTTGTTCTTACAAAAGCAGGCCCTTTTCCTGGTTTAACATGTAAAAATTCTATTATTTTATAAATGTCATTACTGTATTTAATACACAATCCATTTTTAATATCACTAGTACTAGCCATGATGTCTTTTTATTCGTTATTTCTTATTTTATTTAATTTGAGAAATATCCTTTCATGATTCCTCTTTGCGAATTCTTTATAAATTCTAACACTTCATCTCTTTCTGGAGTTGCTTCCATTTCTGCTTCAATAATAGCTAAAGCTTGTGTGTTGTTATAATTTTTTTGATAAAGAATTCTATATATATTCTGAACTTCTCTTATTTTTTCTGTTGAAAAACCTCTTCTTCTCAAACCTATAGAATTTATCCCTACATAAGATAATGGTTCACGAGCTGCTTTTACAAAAGGTGGTACATCTTTACGTACAAGAGATCCTCCTGTAACGAATGCATGATTTCCGATACTACAAAATTGTTGCACTGCTGCCATACCAGCTAAAACCACATGATTACCTACAGTAATATGTCCTGCTAATGTACTATTATTAGAAAAGATACAATTATCTCCTACAATACAATCGTGAGCAATGTGGCAATAAGCCATTATCCAACAGTTTTTACCGATACTAGTTTTCATCTTATCAGTAGTCCCTCTGTTAATAGTAACGCATTCTCTAATAGTTGTATTATCACCTATCTCAGTAATAGTATCTTCGTCTGAGAATTTTTTATCTTGTGGTACTGCAGAAATTACTGCTCCTGGAAAAATACTACAGTTTTTTCCAATTCTAGCACCTTCCATAATAGTTACATTAGAACCTATCCAAGTTCCTTCTCCTATCACTACGTTATTATGAATTGTAGTAAAAGGTTCTATTACTACATTCTTTGCAATTTTTGCTCCTGGATGAACGTATGCTAATGGTTGATTCATCTGTTTTATTTAGATTTTACAATTTGTGCCATAAGTTCTGCTTCAGTCGCTAGTTTCCCATTAGCGTACGCAAAAGCTTGCATATGACAGATCCCTCTGCGGATTGGTGTTAATAATTCCAATTTAAATATTAAAGTATCACCTGGCAATACTTGTTGTTTGAATTTTACCTTATCTATTTTCATAAAATAAGTCAGGTAATTTTCTGGGTCTGGTACTGTACTTAAAGCTAGAATTCCTCCTGTTTGAGCCATTGCTTCAATTTGTAATACACCTGGCATTACAGGAGCTCCTGGAAAATGACCAACAAAGAAAGGTTCGTTCATTGTCACATTCTTCATACCAACCACATGTTTATCAGACATTTCAATGATTCTGTCAACTAATAAGAATGGTGGTCTATGTGGCAACATATCCATTATCTTATTGATATCCATCAATGGTTTTTGTGATAAATCAAATTGAGGAACTTTATTTCTTTTCTCAATTTTGATAATTTTAGACATTTTTTTAGCAAATTGTGTATTCACATAATGTCCTGGTTTATTTGCTATAATTTTACCTCTAATACGAGTACCAATTAATGCTAAATCACCAATTACATCTAATAGTTTGTGTCTTGCAGCTTCATTAGGATAATGCAATGTTAAATTATCCAAAATACCATTAGATTTAACTGTAATTGAATCTTTTCCAAAAGCAACTTTTAATCGCTCCATTGTCTCTTGACTCAATTCTTTATCTACATATACAATTGCATTATTAAGATCTCCACCTTTAATTAGTCCATGCTCTAATAACATTTCTAATTCGTGTAAAAAACTAAATGTTCTTGCACTTGCTATCTCAGCTTTAAAATCAGAAAGATGTTTTAAAGAAGCATTTTGCGTTCCTAAAACTTTAGTACCAAAGTCCACCATAGTTGTTACTTGATACTCATCTGAAGGCATGATCAAAACTTCGCTTCCAGTTTCCTCATCTGTATAAGAAATAACATCTTTTACGATATATTCTTCTCTTTCTGCTTCTTGTTCAACAATTCCGGCTTTTTCAAGAGCTTCGATAAAAAACTTACTCGAACCGTCCATAATTGGAGGTTCAGAAGCATCTAACTCCATCAATAAATTGTCTATTTCTAATCCTACACAAGCAGCCAATACATGTTCTGATGTCTGAATACTAACCCCATTTTTTTCCAAATTGGTTCCACGTTGTGTATTTACAACATAGTTAGCATCAGCTTCAATAATTGGGCTTCCTTCTAAATCTACCCTACAAAATGCATAACCATGATTTTCTGGAGCAGGTTTAAATGTTAGAATAACTTGTTTCCCCGTATGAAGACCTACACCTTTAAGTGTTACTTCATTTTTAATTGTCCTTTGTTTATTTACAACAGTGTTACTCATTGCTGTTTATTTTTTTCTCTAGTTTGTATACTGTATCTACAATCTTTGGTAGATTTTTAAAATGAACATATGATTTATTGTAATCAGAATATCCTAATGCTGGAGAACCTTGAATGGTCTCTTTATCTTTAATATTTCTTCCTATTCCAGATTGCGCTTGGATTTTTACTTGATTACCTATAATTAAATGTCCTGCAATTCCCACTTGTCCACCTATAAGACAATGTTTTCCTATCTTAGTTGATCCTGCTATACCTGTTTGTGCAGCGATAGCTGTATGAGCACCAATTTCTACATTATGTGCTATCTGGATTTGATTATCTAGTTTAACTCCTTTACGTATTACAGTAGATCCTAATGTTGCCCTATCAATCGTAGTTCCTGCTCCAACATCAACATTATCTTCTATAATTACGTTTCCTGTTTGTGGTACTTTTGTGTATTCTCCTTTTTCATTTGGAGTAAACCCAAATCCATCTGCACCTACAATAGCTCCGCTATGAATTACACAACCATTTCCTATAATAGTTTCTGAGTAAATTTTTGCTCCTGCAAAAACTACAACATTATCTCCTAATGTTACATTATCTCCTATATAAACATTAGGATAAATTTTTGCATTATCTCCTATTGTAACATTATCTCCTAAATAAGAAAATGCACCTAAATAAATATCATCTTTATAACTAGCACTTTCAGAAATAAAACTTGGTTGTTCTATTCCATGCTTATTCATCTTTACTTTATTATAATATTCTAGCAATTGTGAAAAAGCTTTGTATGCATTTTCTACTCGAATTAAAGTAGTAGTTATTTCTGATTCAACTTCAAAATCTTTATCAACGATTGTTATTGAAGCTTCTGTCTTATATATATATGGTGTATATTTTGGATTTGATAAGAAAGTTAACGACCCCTTCGTTCCTTCTTCAATTTTTGCTAATTTAGATACTTCAACTGTCTCGTCCCCATCGACGACTCCGTTTAAAATACCTGCAATTTGTGTGGCTGTAAAAATCATTCTCGCAAAAGTATAAAAAATGTGCTAGTTTTTACTTTGGAAAGCACATAAAATATTTGGTTACTGGTTTTGATAACGCTTTTAGGTTAAATTGATCTGTTGCTTTGACAATATCAACTATTTTACGTGATTTATGTAAAATATTTATATTCTCTTTATTTTGATAATATGCTTGATTAGAAATAGATCCGCTAAAGACAAAATAATTAGCTTCTTCTCTTGTTATATTATTTTCTTCAGAAAATCTTGATATGCATTTTTCTATTTTATTTTCTGTAAATGGTTTCTTTTTAATTTTCACTTTCAATAAATCTCTATTGATGATCATTTTTGATAATGTACTTAATACAAAATCATCACAAGAACTCCACTCTTTCATTCCAGCAATAATATCATAATCATCTAATGTCGAAAATGTATTTAACACCGTTGAAGTGAAATTAGTTGAAGTTATTTTGTTTTGCAAAAAGAACGTCAGCCCCTTACTGGCTGTCAATTGATATCCATTATCTGATAACTCTTTTGCTCTTTTTAATACTCTAATCAATAGTTGTTCTCCTACAAGTCCTGTTTTATGTAAATACACTTGCCAATACATTAATCGCCTAGCTAATAAAAATTTCTCTACAGAGTAAATACCTTTTTCTTCAACAACTAATTCATCATTAACAACGCTCAACATTGTAATTAAACGTTCACTATTAATATTTCCTTCGGCTACTCCTGTATAAAAACTATCTCTTTTTAAATAATCTAATCGATCCATATCTAGCTGACTAGATATTAATTGATATAAGAAATTTCGATGATAGTCACCTTTAAAAATCTGTATTGCCAGTGATAATTTACCTTCAAATTCTTTATTCATTTCTTCCATGAATAATAAAGAAATTGCTTCGTGACTTACCCCATTAACAATACTATGCTCCATAGCATGTGAAAAAGGACCGTGGCCAATATCATGTAACAATATTGCGATCAATAATGCTTCCTCTTCTTTTTCAGAGATTTCGATTTCTTTAAATCGTAGCACTCTTACTGCTTTTTGCATAAGATGCATACAACCCAATGCGTGATGAAATCTAGTATGATGTGCTCCTGGATAAACTAAATATGAAAGTCCCATTTGAGAAATTCGTCGTAACCTCTGAAAATATCTATGTTCTATCAGATCAAAGATAAGTTCGTTAGGAATTGTAATAAATCCATATATAGGATCGTTTAATATTTTTAGTTTGTTTCTTTTTTTCAAGCTACATTTACTTTTATAAAACAAATATAAGATTTGAAGAAGAAAAACTCTTATCTTATTAAAAAAATAAGAATACAAATCAAGCCTCTTAATAAACTACTTTTTTAAATAGGCATTCTAATATTGATTATACGATACAAATATGAATAAAATCAAAATACTTTGGGTAGATGATGAAATCGATTTATTAAAACCTCATATTCTTTTTTTGGAAAAGAAAAATTATGAAGTTACAAAATGTCAGAGCGGAACTGAAGCTCTAGAAATTATTGATGATATCAATTTTGATATAGTTTTTCTTGACGAAAATATGCCTGGATTAACCGGTCTAGAAACTTTAACCGAAATTAAAGAAAGAAAAGCTAGTCTCCCTGTTGTTATGATTACCAAAAGTGAAGAGGAATATATCATGGAGGAAGCTATTGGTAGTAAAATTGCAGATTATTTAATAAAACCTGTAAATCCAAATCAGATTTTATTAAGCCTCAAAAAGAATTTAGATCATTCTCGTTTAGTATCCGAAAAAACTACTTCTAATTATCAACAAGAATTTAGAAAAATAGCGATGGATATGGCAATGGTTAATTCTCATGAAGAATGGGCCGAATTGTATCAAAAATTAATATACTGGGAAATTGAATTAGAAAGTATCGAAGATACTGGAATGTTTGAAATTCTTGAATCTCAAAAATCAGAAGCAAACTCTCAGTTTTTTAAATTCATTGATAAAAATTATGTGGATTGGTTTGATGCTCCAGAAGATGCACCTATCATGTCTCACACATTATTTAAAAATAAAATTGCTCCGGAAATTACAAAAGAACAACCTACTTTACTGGTTGTGATTGATAATTTGAGATATGATCAATGGAAAACTTTTGAGCCAATTATTAATAATCATTATAAAAAAGAAGAGGAAACTCCTTTTTACAGTATTTTACCTAGTGCAACGCAATATGCACGAAATGCTATATTTTCTGGATTGATGCCATCAGAAATGGAAAGAAGGCATCCAGAATATTGGCTTAATGATACTGATGAAGGGGGTAAAAATATGCATGAAAATGATTTTTTAACTGCCCAATTAAAGCGTCTCAATCTAGATATCAAACACGAATATTATAAAATCACCAATGAAAAGTCGGGTAAAATGTTAGCTGACAACTTTAAAGGTTGCAAAGATAATGATCTTACAGTCGTAGTATACAATTTCGTTGATATGCTATCTCATAGTAAAACTGAGATGGAAGTGATAAAAGAATTAGCCTCTAACGATAAGTCATATCGATCATTAACAACTAGTTGGTTTAAAAACTCTCCTCTTTTAGAAATTATACAACAAGCTCAACAATTAGGTTTCAAGTTATTATTGACTACAGATCATGGAACTATTAATGTTAAAAATCCTTCAAAAGTTATAGGAGATAAAAACACCAGTCTTAATTTACGCTATAAAACTGGTAAAAGTTTAACTTATGATAAAAAAGAAGTATTAGCTGTAAAAAATCCTAAGGAAATACATTTACCTTCCATCAATATGAGTAGCTCATTCATCTTTGCGCGTGGGGATTATTTTTTTGCATACCCTAACAACTATAATCATTACGTTGGATATTACAGAAACACTTATCAACATGGAGGGATTTCTCTTGAAGAAATGATAATTCCTTTTGTAACTTTGCAACCAAGAAAATGAAGCTATCATAAATGACAACTCAATATACATTAGCAGAATTACCAAACGTTGCTCAAGATATTATTAACAACACCTCTAGTAAGGTGTTGTTATTTTTTGGAGAGATGGGGGTTGGAAAAACAACGCTTATCAAAGAATTATGCAATACTTTAGGTATAAAAGATCCTATTTCAAGTCCTACATACTCAATAGTTAATGAATATGAAGGAAATAACAATCTAATTTATCATTTTGATTTTTACCGAATTAAAAGTGAAGATGAAGCTTATGCAATTGGATTTGAAGAATACGCTTATTCTGATGCCTGGATTTTTATCGAATGGCCAGAACGTATAGAAAATCTTTTACCTGCTCATAGCCAAAAAATTGAAATATCAATGGACGAGCAAGGCATTAGAAAACTATCCTTACAACAGTTATAATACATTATTAATTCTATTATTTTTGGTTTGTATCTTAAATTATTTGTAATTTAAGAATCGAATAATCAACACAATGAATCAACCTATATCTCCGTTCACTAAAGCTGAGTTGCTTCCTCAGGAAGAAATGCTTGAAATTTCTAAAAAAAAGGGAGAGCTGTTTATCGGCATTCCTAAAGAAACGCACTATCAAGAAAAAAGAGTTTGTTTAACTCCAGATGCAGTAGCGGCTTTAACTGCTCATGGTCATCGTATTATGATTGAATCAAATGCAGGTGCAGGAGCTAGCTTTACTGATACTGATTATAGCGAAGCTGGAGCCGAAGTTACTTGTGACACTTCTAAAGTATATAAATGTCCTATTATACTTAAAGTTGAACCGCCTTCTATAGATGAATTAGAACTAATTACACCTCAATCAGTTTTAATATCTGCACTTCAGTTAAAAACACAAACTAAAAAATATTTTGAGACTTTAGCATCTAAAAGAATTACTGCTTTGGCTTTCGAGTTTATTCGCGACGAAGATGGTACCTATCCAGCTGTACGTACGTTAAGTGAAATAGCTGGTACGTCTGCTATCCTTATTGCCTCAGAATTAATGAGTAATGCAACACAAGGACCGGGTTTAATGATGGGTAATATTAGTGGTGTACCTCCTGTTGAAGTTGTAATTATTGGAGCTGGTACTGTTGGAGAATTTGCTGCTCGATCTGCTTTAGGCTTGGGTGCTAATGTTAAAGTTTTTGATAATTCTATCACAAAATTACGTTGCATCCAAACCAGTATTGGACGTTCCTTATATACTTCTACTATTCAACCTAAAAACTTATTAAAAGCATTGCGTCGTTGTGATGTGGCAATTGGTGCTGTTAGAGGCAAAGATCGCTCTCCTATTTTAGTTTCTGAAACAATGGTGGAGTCTATGAAAACTGGTGCTGTTATTATTGATGTAAGTATCGACATGGGAGGATGTTTTGAAACAAGTGAAGTAACAACGCATGATCATCCTATCTTTACAAAACATGGCGTTATACATTATGGAGTTCCTAACATCCCATCAAGATATGCGAGAACATCCTCAATGTCAATAAGTAACATCTTTACTCCTTATTTATTGCAAATTGGAGAAGAAGGTGGTATAGAAAATTCTTTACGTTTTGACCGTGGTTTAAAAAATGGTCTTTATTTTTACCACGGAATTTTAACTAATAAATCTGTGGCAGATTGGTTTGATTTAGCTTACAGAGATATTAATTTGTTGATATTATAATTTTATGAGTTTATTTAAACGTATTGCCTATTACGCAGGTGGTTTTGTAATAGGGATTATCCTTTTATTTTTCTTTTTAGGAGGAAAAAAAGCTTCTTGCGCTTATGGCCCAACAGCTAGAGTTTTAAAAAACGTTCGTATTAAAGATCGTTTGTTTACTGACGAAGCTTCAAAGGTAATGCTACAGCATGCTATTGATACTGCTGATATTTCTACCATTCTTATAGAAGGTGATGTGGTTTTTTCTAAAAGTAACACTAAACTTGATTCATGTAAAGTGTATCATATAGAAAGTGATTTTAAAGAAAAAAACATTGCTTTATTAATTCAAAATTGTAATAAAATTGCAACTGTCAAATCAATTACAATTGAATAAATAAAAATCGTCCGACTTCTAAATGAAGTCGGACGATTTTTTTCTCTTAAAAGTATTTATTATTGATCACTTCTATGTGATGCTGCTGATGTCCAATCATAATATATCCTGCTGCTCTAGTGCTCATAGGACTATTACTTGCTGTTCCTTTTCTTAACAACATCTCATTTGTAAAACTTTTAAACATTATTTTAGAATGATTTCTTACCGCTAAATAGTTTTCTAATAAATCATCTTTAGAAAAATCCGAAGCATTTGAATTTATAACATAATCATCTTGTTCAAATCCTTCTATTGGCATTTGATCATTTCTTGAAAAACGCAAAGCTCTGTATCCAAAAATTCTTTCTGTATCTATAATATGTAATAGCACTTCGGCAATAGTCCACTTTCCATTTTCGTATGCATAGGATAATTTTTCTTCTGGGATTTCTTTTATAAAAGAAATAAATTCTTCCTGACTTTTATTAAAACCTTCGATAAGGTTATCGGTATATGATTTTTCTATATAATATTGGTAATATGAATTGTATTCATTTTTTTGAATCATACTTTTAACTATAAAAAATTAGGGTAGGAAATTACAAATTACTACCCTAATTCTATGATTCTTAACAGTTTTTTATTATTAAGCAGAATTCCTACTTGCATTAATATTTCCAAATAAAGATCTGGTTACCATTTTTTCATAAACACTTAAAAATTCTTGATCCAAATTTTCGTCTTTATGTAATTCTTGTATTTTTTTTAATGCAAATTGCTGAATTGTCAGAAGAGGTAAAACTATTTTCTCTCTCATTTCTATGGATGCTTTACCTGCGGGTTCATGTTCCATCAAAGTATTGTATCCTGTTAATTTTAACAACAATCGTTTTGTCAGTAAGTATTCTTCATGAATAACATTCCAGAAAGCTCCATATTCTTCATCATTAGCCATATATGCTGTTAATTCAAAAAATGATTTTGTTAAACTCATCATACTATTTCCTATTAGTGTTCTAAAAAAAGCAGATTCGTGATATAGTTTAACGACTTTATCAAATTTATTCTCGTTTTCAAAATGCTTCAACGCTGTTCCTACTCCATAAAAACCAGGAACATTTTGTTTTAATTGACTCCAGCTACCAACAAATGGTATCGCTCTTAAATCACTAAAATTAAGCGATGTATCTTTATTTCTTTTAGAAGGTCTACTCCCAATATTAGCTTTACCATAATATTTTAGCGTACTCATGTGTTCCAAGTAAGGTAAAAATTTAGGATGATTTTTAAACGCTACATACGTATCATAACTAACTTCTGCTAATTTTTCCATTGTATTTTTATTTTCTTTTGAAAATAAATTATGTTGGTTTTCAGCAAATTGGTTTTGAACTCCAGCTCCTAATAACTGTTCAAGATTGTATTGACAAGAATCTAATGTTCCAAAATTAGAACTAATAGTTTGCCCTTGTACTGTTAACTGAATTTCTTTATCCTCTACCGTTGGGCCTAAAGAAGCGTAAAATTGATTTGTATTCCCTCCTCCTCTTGCAGGTGGCCCTCCTCTTCCATCAAAAAATACCACTTTAACATTGTACTTTCTAGATATTTCTGTCAGCGCTTCTTTTGCTTTAAAAATTGCCCAGTTAGCCATTAAATATCCTCCATCCTTTGTTCCATCAGAAAAACCTAACATAATAGTCTGTTTCATTCCTCTCCTTTTTATATGTTCCATATATTCAGGCGTATTATACAAAGACTCCATAACTGAATGAGAAACTTGTAAATCAGGAACAGTTTCAAATAATGGTATAATATCAACTGTAGGTGCTTGCCAATCACATAAACGAATCATTGCAAATGTTTCCATGACATTTAATACACTTCCGTTATTACTAATAATGTAACGATTGGCTCCTCTTTCTCCGTTCTCTTTTTGGATAGTTTTTATTGAGTAGATTGACTCTATTGTTCCTTTTACAATCTCATTAGTATACATCTCAGGGTTTAATTCCCCTTTAACCTTAGATAATATCTCTATTTGGGCTTCTTCAGATAATGTTTGATAATTATCTGGAAATATTTTTAAATCTAATTCTATTGTTCTTGCAACTATTTCTGTTAAAACTTGATGATGAACTCTCGAATCTTGTCGGATATCTAATGTTCCAAAATGAAATCCAAAAATCTTCACCTTATTAATAAGGTCTTCTAATTCATCTAAAAATAAAGATTGATGTTTTTCAATCAAATCATTTTTGATTGCTAATAATCCATCAGTTAAAAAAGCAATTGTTAGATTTGCTGTTTCTTCATTATTGTATAAAGCATTATACAATGCTTTTTCTATTGTCGATAACTTATCCTGTAAATCTCCAAAAGTGATTCTTCTTTTTACTTTTCTTATATCTCGATAATAATTCAGTAAAATTGTTTTTCGTAATCTTTTTGCAACTTTAATTGTTGTATCTGTGGTTACAAATGGATTTCCATCTCTATCTCCACCTGGCCAAAATCCTAAGTTAATTAAATCATTGTCAAAATTTTCGCCTTCAAAAATATGCTCTTGTATATAATTATATATCTTACTCGCTGCATGATAAAAAACATGTTCCAAATACCATATCAAACTTACTGCTTCATCGTAAGGAGTTGGTTTTTCTTTTTTAAAAAACGCTGTTTTCCCTAGCTGCGCTAATAATTTTTTTATTTCAATTAGATCATTCTTTCTAATTGCAGCATCTAGATCCGTTATAATTCCTAGTACAGTACCCGGATAAAACTGTGTAGGATGTGCTGTTAGTGTTGGGCGAATTTTAAAATCTTCTAAATATTTTTTTAAAGCATTGTCTTGTCCTTTTGCTTTTGCAGCTTCTTTAATGCTTCTTAAAGTACCTCTTCCGTCCATATTGTTTACAATTGGAAACGCCGCATCTTCAATTGCATCAAATAAGACTACTTGTCGCTCAATATATTGTATAAATCTAAACAACAAGTCATTTCGCTCACTTTCTGTTGGATTATTTTGATATTGTTTAAAAAAACGATCAACAATTTGTGTTGGATTCAAATTATCTTGAAATCCTTGTTCACAAATCTCTTGAAAGAGAGGAAGTAAAACTCCTGTATTGGTTACAGTATCGAACGGTAATGTGATAAATATGCTATTATAAATTTGATATTTATCAAGAACGTTTTGGTTAAAACGCTCAATCTTTGGTTTTCTTGCCATGGTGTGGTGGTTTAGGCTGGTTAATATCAATAAAAAACCCTTTAAGAAAAGATCTTAAAGGGTTAAATGTGGTACGTTTAAAGAAACCCTTTTACATTTCTTGAAAAATAGAATGCATTAAACGTTTTTTATCATTAATGCTTTCCTCTAAAGAAATCATAGTCTCTGTACGATATACTCCTTCGATATCATCTAATCTAAAGATGATTTCTTTGGCGTGATTAGTATCTTTAGCTCTTACTTTACAGAAAATATTAAATTTCCCTGTCGTAATATGTGCTACGGTTACATAAGGTATCTCATTAATGCGTTCTAAAACAAATTTTGTTTGAGAAGTATTTTGCAAATATATTCCAACATATGCAATAAATGAGTATCCTAATTTTCTATAATCCAAAGTTAATGATGAACCTTCAATTATACCTGCTTCTTCCATCTTCTTTACACGTACATGAACAGTACCAGCAGAAATCAATAATTTCTTTGCTATATCGGTAAAAGGAGTACGTGTATTTTTAATTAGCATGTCTAAAATTTGGTGGTCGATCTCGTCTAATTTAAACTTTGCCATAAGTGCTTTTTGTTGTTTTTTCTATTATTTCCTTTGCAAAAATAACAGAAAAATATGGTTGATTTGTAGTTTTTTTTAGTTTTTTGAGCTTTATAATGAGAATAATTCATCGTTTAGATAGAATTTTAACATTTCAACTTCTTGAACTATCTCTACTACATCGTTATAGTGACGAATTCTCCTACTTTTGGCCTGTATTTCAAGGTGTCCGTAAAAATTTTCTAATTTTTCAATTTTAACAACTTCAGGAATGAATTTAACTTTATTTTTGACTAACACCTCTTTATATTGAAGAGCTATATCAGTTTTTTTACCTTCTAAAATAGTATCCCGAATGATTATGTCATAAAATAATTTATCATTCTCTGGAATTTCGAAATACTTTTTATAATAAGCATCATTTTGAGTGTTTTTTTGAGTAATATAATTTAAAGCTGTTAATAGACTGTAATAAATATATTTTCGAGTTACTTCTCTTTCGTAATCCTGCGGATAATGTCCTGCTTCGAATAGAATTGTAGGTATTTTAAGCGTTTCTAAGGTATCTCCAGTACAGTTTATATTAAATCCATCATCATAACGTCCTACATGGCCTGGTAGTTGTAATTGGAGCATTTCGTTCATTGCTACAATAATATCCATTGCAATCCTTCTACTATTCGTTATCGAACGTTCTTTATTTCCAGCTGGGGATAAAAAAGATATTATAGCGCTTTTATTGGTCTTACCAGCACTAAAAATTGTTCGTTGACCATGAAGATTAAAAGCAATATCAGGTTTAATTTCTTGGACTAAATCGCTGAAAATACGACTTTCTTTCTGCGTTTTTAACTGTGCATCTCTGTTTAAGTCAATATTATTATAGTTTAATCGCGTATAAGCATTAGAACCATCAGGATTAAGCATTGGTATTATAAATAAAGTACACTCTTTTAAAATTAAGGAACTCCATTCGTTCTTTTTGTCTAATAATGTGTTTAAAAGATCGAAAACAGCTTTTGTAGTTGTGCTTTCGTTACCATGCATTTGTGACCAGAATAATAAACGTTTTTTTCCTTCTCCTATTTTTATTAGATGAATAGGTGTTTTATTTTCAGATGTTCCTAAAACTTTAATATCCTCTATAGTATTAGCAAACTTATCTATTAATGGTCTTATATGATCAAAAGACAGGTATCTTCCTGATAGTTTATTTTCCTTATATCTTATAAAGCTATTTTCTAATTCTTCAATTTTCATAATCAATTTATAATATTTACAAAAGTAAACAATCTAATATTTACAAATGTAAACACTGTAAACGTGATCTTAATTTACATCTAGTAAACACTTATAATTACTAAGTTTAGTCTTGTAAACGATTATTTTAGAGATTATTACGCAGAATAAGTAATTGTAGTCAAATATCTAATTATTAGAGAGTTAAATATGTTTACCTGAACAATTAGTTTATATTAATAATCTTTATTTTACATTTGTAAACAGTTGTTTTATTTATTATTATTACATTTGTATACACTTACTTTTAAATACTGGTTTACAATGTTAAACACTGCTGATTTTGGAAAACGTATACAATTGTTAATGGATTACTATTCGTTATCTGCCTCTGCTTTTGCTGATTCTTTAGCTATTGGCCGTTCTTCTATCTCTCATATTTTATCTGGACGTAATAAACCTAGCTTGGATTTTGTAATGAAAATTATAGAAGCTTTTCCTGAAGTCGAATTGGAATGGTTGCTTTATAATAAAAACACATTTCCTAAACAGTTGTCAAAAAAAACTACCCCTTCTATTCAAGAAAATGCAGTTATTGAAAATTCTAGATCTCAAGAAAAAATTGTTCCTCCTCAAGTTGAAACGAATCCTACAGATTTATTTTCTGAACCAAATGTTATTACAGAAACTAAAACAAATTCAATTGAAAAAAATGAGGTTGCTTTAAATTCTAATATGAAAGAATCTAAGAAAATTGACAGAATTGTTATATTCTATTCTGATGGCACTTTTGATAACTATATTCAATAACACAGCAAAATCAAAATCAATTGTTATAAATCGTTTATTTGAGAATATATCTTGCAAGTTTAAAAATACGCGATTTATATGCTCTAGAAAATTTCGCTAAATTTCATTTTTTTTACCTCCTATTTTCTATAATATCTTTAAAAAGTTTACTTTCGTTTTTTATTAAATTAACGGTTACACTGTTCAACTATAAATTGCTTCTAAATGCGAAATATATTCGTTGCTTTAATTTTATTTTCATTTTTTACATCTTGTTACCAACAAGAACGTAATTGCAAAAAATTCCATACTGGCACTTTTGAATTTGAAACATTATTAAATGGTACATTAGAAAAAACTATTTTTGAAAGAAATGCTTCTTTTGAAATAGATCATTATAATGGTAAGTCCGATACTTCTAGTATTCGGTGGATTAATGATTGTGAATATATTGTTAGGAAATTACATCCCAAAAGCATGGCTGAAGAAAAAGCTGTACATATGAAAATTTTAACTACAGATAAAGATTCATATACTTTTGAATATTCGCTAGTAGGAGCAACTAAAAAACAACGTGGAACTGCAAAAAAAACGAACTAATGTTTGACATTTTAACATCACCTGATGCGTGGGTAGCGCTATTAACTCTAACTTTTCTTGAAATTGTTTTAGGGATTGATAATATAATTTTTATCTCAATCGCTTCAAGCAAATTACCAGAAGATCAACAAAAAAAAGCCACCAATATTGGTTTGGTACTTGCAATGGTTATGAGGATTCTTCTTCTTTTTGGAATTTCATTATTAGTTGCTATGGAAGCTCCTTTTTGGCATATCGATTTACCTTGGATTAGTGGTGGTATCAGTGGCCAAGCTTTAATTCTTTTTGCAGGTGGAATTTTCTTACTATATAAAAGTGTACATGAAATTCATCAAAAAGTAGATGAAAAAGGAGAAGAAGAAAAAGAGGTTAAAGCTAAGAGCTCTACTTCTTTATCAAATGCGATTGTTCAAATCTCTATAATCAATGTTGTTTTTTCTTTTGATTCAATATTAACTGCTGTTGGAATGACAAATGGTCTAAGTGATAATCCTAATGACGCATTAATTATTATGATCATTGCTGTTGTTATTTCTGTATTGATTATGATGTCATTTGCTACACCTGTAGGCCGTTTTGTAAACAAGCATCCTTCTGTACAGATATTAGGTTTATCTTTTTTAATTTTAATAGGATTCATGTTAATTGCAGAAGCGGCACATTTATCTCATTTAAGTGTTTTTGATTCTGAAGTGGGAACTATACCAAAAGGTTATTTATATTTTACTATAGCTTTCTCTTTATTTATCGAATTCTTAAATTTCAAATTACGTAAAAAGAAGCAAACAAATGCTTAAATAGTATTTTATACTTTATAATAAAAGCCAGCAATATTAATTTGCTGGCTTTTCTATTTTCAATCAAGTTAGTTATAGTCTTTATTGTTACTTTTATTATAGAAACATATTCCTTTTTATAGCGAAAACAGCTATTTAAAATTCAATCTATAATTAGGTATTAAAATTTATCAAAAGTAAAAAGACTAATTATTAATACTTCTTCTGAATCCATTTAACTACATTTTCTTTGAAATTTTTATTTTTTAAGTATTTCTTTCTAAAATCTTTAAATTCTTTTTTATCAATTCCGATTAACACAGCTATCTCTTCCCATGAATCAATCGTTAATGTTTCTGTATGCTTAGCCATTATTGATAACATCGAATATGTTTTTTCTTTTCCAAAAGTATCTTCAAAGCATTTCATAATTAATGGTCCTAAACGATAACGGTATACTACGTCAATTTCATCAGAACTTTTAATATCTTCTAAAGGAATAAATTTTGTATCCTTAATATCACTTAAAAAAGATCTCAATCTTTTTTTTAAGTAAGCTTCATTAGAAAAACGTTCTATTACTCCAAATGAAAGATATTCTGAAAATGATTCTGACCAAAACCATGATAATTTTCCTGTCATCATATTACTACCAAAATAATTATGTCCTAGTTCATGTCCAAAAAAAGCGTAATTAGAGTCAATAAAATGTTCTTCATCTTTAAACATTTTATTATAATCTATTCCTGCAAAACCAAAAGCAGGATATACATTAAATGCCCAACTACTTCCTGTTTTCATTTTTTTAACCGCATCGTGATTAATTATATAAATATGATCTTCAAATTTGATATGTAATTTTTCTGCGTACCATTTTTTAATCAAGTTGATTTGCTTAAATACTTTGCGTTTTATTTCTTCAGAATTTTTATTTGAATTAATCAAATAATCTCCATCATGTTCTGTAAAGTCATAATTTCCTATAAATAAGAATAAAGGAACAGCTTTTTTCGATTCAAACTTAACATCGTCTCCTTTTACTGGTGGGTTTCCATTGATAAATATTGATTCGCTATTTTTTGTTTTTATCGTTAGATTATAAGTGTATTCATTTATAATTTGATTTTTCTTTACATCATATATTACTGGATACCACTTACTTTGTTCTGTTGCTCGTATTGTTTTTTCATTAATAGCAATGTAGCCTTTAAAGTCAAATGTATTTACCTCTCCCATATATTTAGGAAATGCTCCAGTATACATAACTTTAAAGCCTTTAGGGAGCTCTTTTACAACCTTTCGGTCATCATCTATAAAAAAATATTCTAGCGCTTCTCCACGCATTTTTCCAGAATAATATCCATTATAATTCCATAGATTATCATCTAAATCTTTAAAATATTTAACATTCATTCCGTGATTTAGTAATATTTTATAATTCCTTATCTCTGGTAAATTATTTATTACAAAATCGCAGTTAAACATTCCCGTTTTTAAATCAATTTCGACTGTTCCCTCTATGTGAGGTTGTGCTATAGCATTAAATACAGTTATTATTATAATTAATTGTAATAAAAAGAATTTCTTCATGTTTTGGTATTATTTCATTAATTCCCCTTACTGCAAAAATACATTCTTTTAACATTGTATTAAGTAATTTTAGTCATATAAAACATCATAAAAGAATATAAAACTAATCTATTCGACATCTTTAATATTTTAAACTAGTAAATAACAAGTGCGGCGACTATGAGAAAGTTCTCATAGTCGCCGCACTTGTTATTTTGATAGTACTATTGGTCTCCTAAAATGATAGGTAATCCGTCTTTTCCAGCCCCCACTACAATAACTTTAGAATTATTAGATTTTGCCAATTCCATAGTTGCTTGTATTCCTTTTTCTTTTAGAATTTTATCTGTTAATGATGCGCTCAAAATACTATTAGCTGCTGCTTTACCTTCTGCATCAATTTTTTGTCTTTCTGCTTCTTTTCTAGCTTTCTCAAGTCTAAACTCGTACTCAAGTGATTCTTGCTCTTGTTTTAGTTTTCTTTCAATAGCTTCTTTTATTGTTGTAGGAAGTGTTACATCTCTTACAAGTATTTCGTTTAATTGAATATATTGGTTTTCAACTATTTTCTTTGTTTCTACAAAAATTTCTTGTTGTATAACATCTCTTTTACTAGAATATAATTGTTCTGGAGTATATCTACCTACTACACTACGTGCTGCAGATCTTATTGTAGGTAACAAAACTCTGTTTACATAATTTTCTCCTTTTTGTTGATGAAGTAAACCTAATTTTGAATATGTAGGTTGAAACCAAGCAGAAGCATCTAATTTAATTTCTAATCCATTTGAAGATAACACTTGCATTTTTTCAAATACTTCTTGTTGTCTTACTTCATATACAATAACTTTATTCCAAGGTGCTACTAAATGAAAACCTTCTCCTAATGGAGCTTCTTCTGTTACTACTCCTCCACTAAACGTTTTATAAAGAACTCCTGCCTCTCCAGAACTGATTGTAATAGTAGATTTTGAAATAAAAATAATTCCTAATACGACTACTATTAAAATAGGTAATCCTATTTTTGGTAATTTTTCCATGATTTTTTATTAAATTAAATTTTAAATAAGTCCGTTATATTTTCGCATAAACCATTCTATACTTAGTATTAAAATGATCAATGCTAGTATATATTTCCAATCAATTAAAGATACTATATTTTCTCTACTTTTTTGAATAGCTTTAAAGCTCTCGTTATTTAGCAGATTTTTTATCAATTCGTCTTCTTGATTTAAAAAATATGTGTTACCTGAAGTATTAGTAGCTATTTTATTAAGTTTTGTTACATCTGCATTTAAAAATTGTTGTTCTACATCGAAATTTAATATTGTAAACTGTCCATTTCGACTAAGATTTTCATTAACAGAGATTACTGTATATTCATAATTACCAGCTACTAACCCACTCAAATCTGCTTCGTATATATTATTTTTTAATACAAAAGGTATTTCTCTCGCCTCTTGCGTATTTTTCTCTTTTACTTTTATAAGTAGATTTGCTTTCTGATCAAACTCATAATTCTTAGTAAAGTAAGATGCTTGAACTTTTATAACACTATTGTTATAATAAAAAGTTTCTGCATTTACTTCTAATCTACTTCTTTTTTTATTTGAAGATAGGTATTGAATCAATTTCCCCATAAAATCATCAAAAGATTCGAAACTTTTAGTTTCTAAATATGTTTGTGCTCTCCACCTCCATAGTCCTTCGCCAAAAAGTACAGCTTGCCTAATTCCATTATCTTCAATAGTAGCTAATAGAGGTTCGTCTGTATCTATATTTCCTATTCTTTTATATAAAATAGGATCATACTGAGTCATAATTCTTGTTTCTCCAAAAGTTCCAGTCAATGGTGGAAAATCATTAAAATTAATATCTCCTATTATAAAAGTACCATAATTATCATTATACCTCCCTAAATAATCTTCGGGTTGTCTTGTAATTTCTTGTTTATAATATTCTTGTGTTCTATTTAAAAATCCCCAATCTGTTTTATTTCCCGCTATAGTAAAAAAGTTCTTTTTATATTCCTTTAATTGTTTATAAACGGACGTAAACCTAGCTGTAGGCTGAAATAATATTACTAATTGATATGTATCTATTTCATTAACTTCTGATGATTTCTTAAAAACTATACTGCGGCGCTCATTACTTTCAATACTGTTTTTGATTGCTCCTAAATCTGGATGAACGATATCACTTACTACAAGAATATTTGTTTTTTGGTCAATAACCTCTAATCCAAAATCTTTAGTGTTATTAATTTTATTCTTTTCATTTTCAATCGGTAAAATACTTGCAGTGTACGATTGAACACCTACATTAGATGCTGGTAAAGTAAGATTTATTATTTGTGATTTTTTTTCATTATTGAAGTTTATTTTTTTTGTGTACAGCACTTTTTTTCCATTAGTAATTTGAAAATCGCTCGTTATATTTTCTTCTCCATTATATATAATAATAGCTTCTACTGGAAATTCGTTTTTTAAATATGCATATTTATTAACGTTTAATTGCTGAATTTTTAAATCCTGTATTTGTGTAGTATCTCCTACTACGATAGGATAAATTTTTTGTTTATAGTTTTGACTGATATATTGATAATCATTTCCATAAGTTTGATTACCATCTGTTATTAAGACTGTAGGCGCATTAATATTTTTATAAATCTGATTTAATTCATTTAATGTTGCTGCAATATCAGTTTGCTTTCCGTCAAAATTTGTTATTAAACTATCTTTTAAATCTTCTGAAAAAGAGTATATATCTAATTCAAATTGATTTTTAATTTCTTCGTTTTCTTTTAATGAATTGATGAATTTTATAACCTCTTCTTCACGTTTTTGATATTTTATAGAAGATGAATTATCTATTGCAATTACTAATGTTGGTTTGACAATTTCGTAAGTAAACTGTTTGAATTTTGGATTTATTAGTAATACTAACAATAAAAAAACGCTTGAAAAACGTAAAAAAGCAAAGAATATAACTTTTGTGGATAGATTCTTTGCTTTATAAAAATATTGATATAAAGCAGCACCCAATGCTATGACTGCTGCTAATATAATCCATAATATTGTTTGTGAAGACATGCTTGTTCTTATACTAAATTATGTCAACATTCCTCCGTCAACATTAAGTACTTGTCCTGTTACATATCCGCTTAAATCACTAGCTAAAAATACGCAAGCATTAGCTATATCTTCTGGTTGTCCTCCTCTTTTTAAAGGAATTGCATTTCTCCATCCATCAACTACTTTCTCATCTAACTTTTGAGTCATTTCAGTTTCGATAAACCCAGGAGCGATCACGTTACTTCTTATGTTACGAGATCCTAATTCTAATGCAACAGATTTTGAAAACCCTATAATTCCTGCCTTAGAAGCCGCATAATTTGCTTGTCCAGCATTTCCTTTAACTCCAACAACAGAACTCATATTGATAATACTTCCTTTACGTTGTTTAAGCATGGTACGCTGTACTGCTTTGGTCATGTTAAAAACGCTTTTTAGGTTTACTTCTATCACCTTATCAAAATCCGCTTCTCCCATACGCATTAAAAGGTTGTCCTTAGTAATTCCTGCGTTATTAATTAAGATATCTATACTACCAAAAGCTTCTAGAACTTGCTTTGCTAATTCTTGTGCATCATCAAAATTAGCTGCATTACTTTGATATCCTTTTGCCTGAACTCCTAACTCATTCAATTCTTTTTCTAATTCTTGTGCAGCTTCTACAGACGAACTGTAAGTGAATGCTACATTGGCACCATGTTTAGCAAAAACTTGTGCGATACCTTTACCTATACCTCTACTGGCACCAGTAATTATGGCAGTTTTTCCTTCTAAGAGTTTCATTCGCTCTATTTTTAATTTTGATTTGTAAGCCAAATATAATAAATACTTATCTTCATCAACAAGAAACCCTATGATTTCTCACAGGGCATACTTGTATTTATTTGATATTGTATAATTTAAATAATTACAATTTAATATCCTTGTTATTCTTTTCGTAATTAAATAAGTGATCAACGTCCATTTCTTTAACTTCTCCAAGTTTTTTTAAGGCATTCATATCAACATCTTTTTTATTACCAATAACTAATACGTTATAATTTTCTCCTCGTATATTTTCATTGAAAAATGTTTTTAAATCTGCCAATGTCATATCCTTTATTGTATTGTAAATCTCTTGACGATTATCATTATCAATTCCTCTTTTCTTTAATCTTTCATAATTCCAGAAAATATCTGATTTAGTAATACGCTGTGCAGCTATCTTTTTTAATGTAGCCTCTTTTGCTGCATTAAATTGTTCTTCTGCTTCAGGCATATCAGACATTAAGTCCATCATAGCATCAACAGCCTCAGGCATTTTATTTGCTTGAGTACCTACATAAGCCATTACATAATTAGAATCTCCTTTTTCTCTAGCTGTTTGATAGCTAGAAAATGCAGAATACGCTAATGATTTTGATTCTCTAATTTCTTGAAAAACTATAGATGAAAGTCCACTTCCAAAATACGTGTTAAATAAACGTGAAGCAGCCATTTTAGTAGGATCAAATTGTGCTCCTTTTGCTATAAATAACATCTCACTCTGTACCATATCATAATCTACAAAGTATACATTCCCTCCAGTTTCTTTTTCTACATATGTAGTTTTTTCTGGATAAGCATTCAGTTTTGCTGGAATCGCATGGTTTTTATCAAGTGATGCAATAGCTGCATCTACATCTTTTCCATAATAAAATCCTCTTTGCTTGTAATTCTTCAATTGTTTGATTTTATCAACCAATTCTTGTGGGTTAATTGCTTGCAATTCTGCTATGGTATAAATATTACGTAATCTAGAGTTTTCTCCATATTTACCATAGTTCATTAATCCATTCCAAAGAATATTTCCTTTTTCAGTTTTACTATCTGTTCTTCCTTTTGCAATTTTATCTACATATTTACTATAGGTTTCTTGATTAGGTACAGCATTAGCCCATAAATGTTCTAATAATGCTAATCCTGCATCTAGATTCTCTTTTAATCCAGAAATACCAACATACGTTTTATCCGCAGCAGTATTAACATAATAATTGATCCCTAACTTGTAAAATTCTTTCTTCAATTCTTCAGGAGAGTATTTATCAGTTCCTAAATAGTCTAAATATCCAGCTGCTAATGACATCTTACGATCGTGATCAGACCCCATATCAAAGATGATATTTAAATTAAATAAGTCATTGTTTTCATTAAGAATATAGGATACTGGAATATCATTTGAAGTTTTACTCTCTTTTATTGCTGCTTTATAATCTACAAACTTTGGAGTTAATGCAGGTGCCTTTAAACTATTAAATTCTTTAATAAAATTAGATTGTTTATCTCTATTTAATTCAACTGGAGTAATTCCTGGATTTTCAACTTTAGCTATGTTTTTATCTTCTCCTTTTAATTTGTGAACTTCTACATAATTGTTCTTATAATGCTTATTTGCAAAATCAATTACTTGTTGCTTCGTTATATTTTTCATTTCGTCCAACATTGTTAAACGATCTTTCCAATTTTGAAAATGCACAAATGCATCAAGGTACGAATAAGCTACAGAAGAAGCATTTTCGTACTGACGTATTCTAGATAATCGCATATCATTTACAACTGCATCAATCAACCAATCATCAAAATCACCTGCTTTAATTTTATCTATTTGAGCTAATAAAAGAGCCTTAACATCATCTAGTGTTTGATCAGCCTTAGGTGATCCATATAACAAATGAAATCCATAATCGTTATCAAAATTTGTAAATGATGATGCATTTTGTACCAATTGTTTTTGATTTAAATTTAAATCAATTAATCCTGCTTGAGAATTCGCTAATAAGTAATCAATTAATGTAACCATTACTTCTTCCTTAGATCCTATCCCTTCAGTTCTATACGCAACATATATAGATTCTGCTGTAGGTCCATAAACTTCTTTCTTTACAGGTGCAGTAATTGGTGCTTCTGTTGGTCTATTAGGATGTGTAAGCTCCTTTCTTTCGTACTTACCAAACGAATCATTAACTTTCTTTATCGTCTTATCAAAGTCTAAATCTCCAACTAAAATTACGGCCATATTATTAGGTACATAATATGTATTAAAATAATTATGAATAGCCTCTAATGATGGATTCTTTAAATGTTCTGCTTTTCCTATTGTTGTTTGAGTTCCATATGGATGTGTTGGAAATAAACCTTCTAAAGTTGCAAAATATTGTTTACGTCCGTCATTATCCTGTCCTCTATTAAACTCTTCAAATACAGCTTCTATTTCTGTATGGAATAAACGAAGCACTAATTGGCTAAAACGTTCGCTTTCTAGCGTTAACCATTTATCTAATTCATTAGATGGAATTTTATTTACATATACTGTCTGCTCATTAGATGTAAATGCATTGGTTCCTTCAGCTCCTAACGAGCTAACCATTTTATCATATTCATTAGAGATTGATAATTTTGAAGCTTCTTGCGATACTTCGTCTATTTTCTTGTATATCTCTTTTTTCTTTTCTGCATCATTTTCTGCTTTATGTTGCTCATATAAATCAGAAATTTCTTTTAATAACACATTTTCTTTTTCAAAATCTTGTGTTCCAATTTCATCAGTTCCTTTAAACACCATGTGTTCAAGGTAATGAGCTAATCCAGTGTTGTCTGCAGGATCATATGTAGATCCAGCTCTAACTGCTACTAAAGTTTGAATTTTAGGTTCTTCTTCATTTTTACCTAAATATACTTTTAGCCCATTGTCCAAAGTATATAATCGTAAACCTGTAGGGTCATTGGTTACAGTTTCGTATTTAAAACCTGAGGCATCCGTATGCTGCTCAACTTTTAAAGACTCATCAACAGTCTGTTCGGTTTTTGTTTCTTTACAACTTACTAAGGCCAATCCCGCAGAAAGTAGAAAGATAGAATTACGTAATTTCATGAATGTTTATTAAAGTTTGTTAACTACCTATGAAACGCTAAAAACATATTATTGTTACAGTTTTTAACGTTTTTAAAAATATAAATTAATTTTCGTCGAAAAAAAAAACTTTTCAACGATATATCGATATATAATAATTTTAATTATTTCAAAAAAAATTATAATTATGTTATATTTGAGAAAACCAGAATATTAACTAAAATATAGATTCATGTTACAATCAAAATATAAAGAAGTACTAGACCTTGGTCAAGCTTTAGAAATTAAAGACGGTGATGTTCAAGAAGAAAACGGCGTTTTAAAAGTGAGCGGAACTGCTAAAACTCAATATGAAAAAAATACGCTATGGGATAAGATAAAGGAAGTTGGCGGCGAGGCTCCATCTGATATTCAAGCAGACATAAAAGTTGAAGATACATCAGTATTCCATAGACACACAGTAAAAAGTGGTGAATCTTTAAGCAAAATCGCAAAACATTATTATGGAGACGCAATGAAGTATAAAGAAATTTTTTCTGCAAATACTAGCATTTTAAAGAACCCAGATATTATCCATCCAGATCAAGTTTTAGTGATCCCAAATTTGTAAAATAACTATCACTTTTTCAGATAGTTAAAGTAAAATCTGACGTTTTTAACAAAAAACAGGCTTACATTTCGATGTAAGCCTGTTTTTTTACGACGAAATGCATGAGGTAAAAACATAGTTAAAAAAAGGTTAAATTATGTATTTAATGTATTTTTTTACGAAAATTACGGATAAAACATAATAAAAAGCCTAAAAATTACATTATTGTTAAATAAATAGTTTTTTCATTGATATATATATAATTTAAGAATGCCAAATCCAAATCTATTATATCATGAAAAAACAACTACTATTATTGTTGTTCTTAATCACCTTGTATTCAGGGTTTTCACAAAACAATTATTGGAGTCTTACAACAGATCATTCCAATATGAAAACAATCAAAACTAAAACTGATTTACCAAAAAAAACATTGTTCAACCTTAATTTAACCGAATTAAATAAAACACTTCTTAAGACTCCCTCTTATAAAACATCATTTCTTCCATCTCCTATCATTATTACCATTCCAAATTCTAAAGGGATTTTTGAAGATTTCAGTGTAAAAGAAGCATCTATCATGCACCCTGATTTAGCTGCTAAATATCCAGAGATCAAATCATACATAGGTAAAGGTATTACAGATCCTACTGCTGTTATACGTTTTAGTATTTCTCCCCAAGGAATGCATAGTATGAAATTATCCGGTAACACAGCAACCGAATTTATTGAACCTTATAGTATTGATAAACAAACCTACACTATCTATACTCGAAGCGAAAAATCAACAATATCTGAAAAAATAAGCTGTAAAGTAGAAGAAAATATTCAACAAGCAGCATTAAAGTCAATTACAAAAAATGCTAATGATGCTATTCTTAGAACATATCGATTAGCTATTTCTACTACAGGAGAATATACACAATTTCATGGTGGTACAAAATTAAGTGCTATGGCAGCTATAAATGCTACTATGACACGTGTAAATGGTATTTTCGAAAATGATTTTAATGTAACTATGATTCTCATTGCTAATAATGATACTGTCGTATATACTGATCCATCTACTGATCCATATACAAATAGTTATAATAGTCAATTACAAAATACCTTGACAAACGTTATAGGAGAAAGCAATTATGATATAGGACATGTTTTTGTAAAAGGTGGTAATAACGGAAATGCAGGTTGCATTGGTTGCGTGTGTGTAGACGGTAGAAAAGGTAGCGGGTTTACTTCTAGAAATATTCCTCAAGGAGATGCTTTCGATATCGATTATGTAGCACATGAAATAGGGCATCAATTTGGAGCTAACCACACATTTTCTTTTAGGAATGAAAGTACAAATGCGCATTTTGAGCCTGGTAGTGGTTCTACGATTATGGGATATGCTGGTATAACAGGAGCTACTGATGTACAACAGAATAGTGATCCATATTTTCATTTTCACTCCATAGAACAGGTTACAAATTATATAAAAACAACTTCCTGTCAAACAAATACTTCTACAGGAAATTCAGTTCCAGTAGTTTCTGCTGGTCCTAATTATACGATTCCTAAAGGGACACCATTTGTATTAACTGGACAAGCTTCTGATGCTGATGGGGATACTTTAACATATTGTTGGGAGCAGAAAGATGAAAACAACGCTGTAACTACTTACCCAAGTGCTACTGCTACAAATGGAGTATCGTTTAGATCTTTTTCTCCTACAACAGTAAACTCTCGTTATTTCCCAAGATTGGAAACGATTAAAAGTGGTGCAACATTTTGGCAATGGGAAGCTATTCCTGAGGTATCAAGAACACTTAATTTTAGACTCACTGTAAGAGATAATAAACCCGGAGGTGGAGCTAATAATAGTGATGATATGGCGGTAATCGTTACCAATGCTGCTGGGCCGTTTCTTGTAAACGCTCCTAATATAAACGTAAATTGGGTTGTTGGTAGTAATCAATCCATTACATGGGATGTTGCTGAGACTAATACCTCTGGTATTAACGCTAATCAAGTAGATATATTTTTATCTGTAGATGGAGGAAATACCTACCCTATTAATCTAGCTACCAATGTAACAAATGATGGAAATCATACTATTATTGTTCCCAATAACGTTGGTCTACATAACCGAATTATGGTAAAAGGCAGTAATCATATCTTTTTTGATATTTCTGACGTAGATTTTCAAATATCAAATGGAGATACATCTGATACAGAAACTCCCAGTATTCCTGAAAACTTAGTGACTACAAATATAACTCTGTCATCTGCCGATATCTCATGGGATTCATCATCAGATAATGTAGGTGTTATTGGTTATGATATTTATAAAGATTCTGTATATATTACTACCGTTACTTCAACATCGTATCAAGCTACAGGCTTGTTCGAAAATACTAATTATTCATTCGCCATCAAATCAAAAGATGCAGCTGGAAACACTTCAGATCTAAGTTCTGAAACCAATTTTACAACCTTACCAATGGATACTAATACTGGGTGTCAAAATGGTGTAATATCCTTTCCTTATACCGAAAGTTTTGAGAGTTCATTTAATACATGGACACAAAACGAAACTATCGATGATTTTAATTGGACTCTACAATCAGGTAATACACCTTCAAATAATACAGGTCCTAGCAATGCCTCTTTAGGTGATTATTATATATATATAGAATCTTCAAATCCAAATAATCCAAATAAGAATGCTATAATTACTTCTCCTTGTATTGATTTACGCAATCAAACACAAGCCCATTTTTCTTTCAATTATCATATGTATGGAAGTAATAGTATGGGAAGTTTATCTTTAGAAATTAGTAATGATAATGGTCAAAACTGGAATTCAATATGGTCAAAAGGCGGAAATCAAGGCAATTCATGGGAAACAGCAATGGTTAACTTAAATGCATATTTAGGTATGAACATACTCTTGCGTTTTAATGGAATAACTGGTACAACTTGGCAAGGAGATATGGCAATAGACGCTATTAACTTATCTACAGATGTTGTCAATCCAAATTGTACCGAAGTAACACTTGCAATTACATTGGATAATTATCCTGAAGAAACAAGCTGGGGAATTTTAAATGACATAAATGAAGTAGTAGCTTCTGGAGGAACTTATAATAATCAACCGGATGGAGCAACAATCAGCATAACAGAATGTTTACCTACAGGAACGTATACTCTCGTGGTAAATGACACATTTGGAGATGGCATTTGCTGTCAGTATGGTAATGGATCCTATACATTATCTACAAGTTCAACAATCTTAGCATCTGGAGGCGCTTTTGGTTCTTCTGAGGCTACTACTTTTACTATTGGAAACTCTTTAAGAGAAACGCATATCAAAGAAGTAATAACAACTGATCCATTAATGGTTTCAATCTATCCTAATCCAATTTCCGAAAACGACATTTTACATGTAGTACTTCCAAAAAACGATATTGATTATTATATCACAGATTTGATTGGTAGAATCCTTAAAAAAGGAAGATTGCATACCAAAGAAATAGACGTTAATAAATTAAATACTGGTATATATATATTGCATCTTGAGATAAATAATAAAGTAATCTCGAAACGATTTATAAAAAAATAAGCTAATTGTTAATTTTTATGATATTATCAAAAAAAGCAGTCCATGGGCTGTTTTTTTTATATATAAATTAATAAAACTCCTTTAAACGATTAATATTCTACAACAAACAAACAAAAAAAGCATCATTAAATATACTAAAAAACTCTAAAAACAACAACAAAAACACTAAAACGTTATTGATTTGTTAAGAAATTATTAAATTCGGCGCCTCAAACTCAATTAAATTTAGGTTTTTATGAAAAAAGTTACCCTAGCACTTGCGTGCTTATTATCTGTTGGAACATCTTTCGCCCAACAACAACCCCTAGAACGTACCTGTACTGTTATGGAACGTTTAGAAGAAAGAAAATCATTCGATCCAGGTCTTGAAAGTCGTATGGCACAAATTGAAGCGTTTACGCAACAAAGATCTCAGTCAATGAGTGTCTCTCAACAAAGAGTTGTTGGAGATGTAATTACATTACCTGTTGTAGTACACATACTTTATACAAATTCTACGAATAACATAAGTATGTCACAAATAGAATCTCAGATAGAAGTTTTAAATGATGATTTTAGAAGAACTAATCCTGACAGAACTAATAAATGGTCACAAGCAGCTGATACTGAAATTGAATTTAGATTAGCAACTATAGATCCTAATGGAAATGCAACAACTGGAGTTACTAGAAAGCAAGTAACTAAAACAAATTGGATTGCAAGTGCTGCTTATGATAATATGAAAAAAGCATCTCAAGGAGGTGTAAATCCATGGGATACTTCTGAATATTTAAATATGTGGATTGTACCTAACTTGGTTAGAGCTAATGGACAGGATGGTATTTTAGGATATGCTCAATTTCCTGGTGAAAATGCTGCTACGGATGGTTTAGTAATGGTACATGAGTATTTTGGTACTACTGGTACTGCAGCTGCCCCTTTTGATGGAGGTAGAACTACTACTCACGAAATTGGACATTTCTTAAATTTACGTCACATTTGGGGAGACGGTCCTTGTGGTCAAGATGATTTTGTATCAGATACTCCTGAGTCAGATAGATCTAATGGAGGTTGTTCTACTGGACATATTTCTTGTGGTTCAGAGGATATGGTTCAAAATTATATGGATTACTCTGATGATTCATGTATGAATTTATTTACGCTTGGTCAAAAAAACCGTATGCGTGCTGTATTAGAAGTTGGTGGTGCTAGAAGAAGTTTAGCTTTATCTGATAAATTTGGAAATGGAAATACTGCTGATACGCAAGCTCCATCTGCTCCAACTAATTTAGCTACAACTACTGTAACTGAAACTTCTGTTGGTCTTTCTTGGACTGCTGCAACTGATAATGTTGCTGTTACTGGATATGATGTCTATAGAGGATCTGAATTATTAGGTGATGTAACTGGTACTACAGCTAACGTTACTGGATTATCTGCTAATACTGCATATACTTTTAGAGTAAAAGCAAAAGATGCTGCTGGAAATACTTCTTCTTTTAGTAATACTGTAAATGCTACTACAAATGGTGGTACTACAAGCCCAAGCGATCCTTGTGATGGAGGTGCTAATTTAACTGCTAATACAGGTTCTTTCGCAGATGGTAGTGGTTCTAACAACTATGGTAATAACAAAGATTGTTCTTGGTTAATTCAACCAGAAAATGGTGGAACGGTAACATTAAACTTTAGTAGTTTCAATACAGAATCTAATTATGATTTTGTGTCTGTATATGATGGAACAAGTGCTTCTGCAACTCGTATTGGTAGATTCTCTGGAACTTCTATCCCTTCTGAACTTACATCAACTGGTAATGCTTTATTTGTACGTTTTACATCTGATGGGTCTGTAACAAGAGCTGGATGGGCTGCAAGTTATACTTCTACTACTTCTACAGGAAGTCAATGTTCTGATGTTACGGTATCTATTAAATTAGATAACTATCCAGAAGAAACTAGCTGGGATATCAAAGATGCATCTAATAGTGTTGTTGCTTCTGGCGGAACATACGCTGATAAAGCTGATGGTTCAACTGTAACTGTTACTGAATGTTTAGCTCCTGGAACTTATAAGTTTACTATCTATGATAGTGCTAATGATGGATTATGCTGTAGCTATGGTAACGGTTCTTATACTGTAAGTGTAGGTGGTCAATCTGCTAATGGTGCTAGTTTTGGTTCTTCAGAATCTGTTGATATCACTATTAACGGTTCTTCTAGAACAGAAAATGACATTACTTTTAGTAATACTGTTACTACTGAACCATTTGTTATTGATGTATATCCAAATCCAACACCTAATGGTAGTTTATTAAATGTTGCTGTTTCTAAGAAAAACACTACATATACTGTTGTAGATATGTTAGGTAAATCTGTATTAAACGGAACATTATCTAATCAATCTATCAATATCTCTCAATTAAAGTCAGGAATCTATATATTACAACTTAATATTGATGGGAAGCCTTACAACCAACGTATTGTAAAGCAATAAAAATATATAAAAAGCTTATTGTTGTTAAAGCCCTTAAGAGAAAACTCTTAAGGGCTTTTATATTTTTTAGTAAACTATAATAAAATTATAGTTAGTTTTTTTTTAACTAAGTAATATAAATAAATCTTCTATATTTTTATAATTCTTTTATTTGACGAATCATCTGATTTGTAAATCCCCATTCGTTATCATACCAGATCATTATTTTTACCAAATCTCCATCCACAACTCTAGTCATAGAAGCATCTACAGTAGATGCATATGGATTTTTAATAATATCTGATGATACAATAGGTTCGTATGTTACATCTACAACATCCTTATATCGATCTGTTAGGATTTCTTTCTCTAAAATTGAATTAACTTCTTCGATAGTTGTTGCTCTCTCTGCTATAAAAGTTACATCACTTAAAGATCCTACAGCAACAGGTGTTCTTACTGCAACTCCATCAAATTTCCCTTCATATTGTGGCAATACTTTAGTTGTAGCTATTGCTGCTCCAGTAGATGTAGGTGTTAAGTTTATAGCACCTGCTCTTCCCATTCTTGCATTCTTTTTAGACGATCCGTCTACCAAGCTTTGTGATGCTGTATACGCATGAATCGTATTTAAAATTGCTTTTTTAATCCCTATAGTTCTTCCTAGAATTTCGACTACAGGACTTATATTATTAGTAGTACAACTTGCGCAAGAAAAAATCGTTGCTTTACCATCCTCAGTATTAACTCCATGTACGACTGTAGGGGCATCTTTACTTTTGGTCGGCCCAGAAATCACTACATATTTTGCTCCAGCATGGATATGTTTTTCTGCATCTTCTCTTTTAGTAAAAAAACCAGTACTTTCAATAACAATATCAATATTCTCTTCTTTCCAAGGCAAATCTTCAGGATTCCTTTCTGTATAATATTTTACAGATTTTCCAGCTATAATGATTTCATTTTCCTTAGTTGCAACCTCTTTATCATATATTCCATAATTACTATCATATTTCAATAAATAACTTGCATTATCAATTGTCATTAAATCATTTATAGCCACAATTTCTAGTGTGGTGTCTTCCATCATTAATTTTAATGCAGCTCTTCCTATTCTTCCAAAACCATTAATCGCTATTCTTTTCATCTTTACAATTCTAGTTAGTATTTAAATTAATCATCTAATAATGATTCTCCGTTTAAGTTAGTCGTTAAAACATCACTCATATAATCAAAATATGGTCTCAATAATTTGAAGTGATGTAATATTTGTTCTTCAAAATTTGACGCATATACTTCTTTGTCGCTAAACTTGTGTTTAACAATAAAATTTTTGTTTTTTATTAAATCAATAGAAGGGTGTTCTTTACTAAATCCTTTAGGCGCTGTTTTTACTTGAT
The DNA here is from genome assembly GCA_947498595.1 of uncultured Aquimarina sp. Classification (GTDB taxonomy): domain Bacteria; phylum Bacteroidota; class Bacteroidia; order Flavobacteriales; family Flavobacteriaceae; genus Aquimarina. The sequence continues at coordinate 69,188 of CANMKX010000013.1, read as the reverse complement.
TTTCTGTATTAAATCCACCAAAGGCTTTTTTAAACTCTGAGGCGTTCAAGATTTCTCTTATTTCTTCGTCATCCATTTCAAATTCCTTTCTAATTCTCAATAAATCAGAAGGATTTGGATTAAAAAAACCACCCGCTACATATGTGTTTCCCTTTTCTAACCTTAAATAATATCCTCCTCGCAATTTTGCTCCTAATCGGCTAAAACTAACACTACGGTGTGTATTATATGGAGTTTTATCTTTACTAAATCGTACGTCTTTATAAATTCTAAAAACCTTCATTTTTTCTATTTCATCATCTTGATTTAATCCTTCTAATACTCCTTCATAAAATGTCTTTAATAATTTTTCTTCTTTCTGAAATTTAGGTTTATTCTCTGTGAACCATTCTCTATTATTATTCAATTTAAGTTCTTCTAAAAAAGAAAAAACTGACTTTGGAATTCCGCTCATATATCTCTTTAACTTTTTTCTAAAATTACAAAAACTAATACCTAATTCTCAATCATCAATCCATTATATTGATAAATAACTAGCAATCAAACTACTTCTCTTCTCATTTCATAAAAATAGGATACATTTTGTTAAAATTAATTTTAAAAATACATTTATTCTATATTTTTACTAGAGTTATAAATAAACTATAATGCGCAACGAAAAAGAAAAGATTATATCAAAAATAGCGCTTCAAAAAAAGAATCCTAATTTAAAATTACGTTTAAAAAAACGTACTGAGTATTTTACCGATTTATTGTTTTATACATTATTTGATTCTGAAACTGAAGTAGCTAATAATATTGAAATATTAGAGCAAACTTTTAATGAATTAGTAGCACTATCTTGTTGGAAACATAAATCTCCTTGTGATAAGATGTGGGAATCCTATCTTGAAAGTTTACCTATAATTTTAGAAAAATTAAATTTAGATGCTCAAGCTTTTATCGAAAGTGATCCTGCTGCCAATTCTATTGAAGAAATATACCTGGCATATCCAGGATTTTATGCAATTGCGATCTATAGATTAAGTCATGAGCTTCATAAATTTGGATTTCCTTTGGTTCCTAGATTGATGACAGAATATTCTCATCGTTTAACAGGAACGGATATTAACCCTGGTGCTCAAATAGGTAATTCTTTTTTTATAGATCATGCAACAGGAATCGTTATAGGTGAAACAGTTATTATTAAAAATAACGTAAAAATTTACCAAGGAGTAACACTGGGTGGTCTTTATGTAAATCGTAAATTAAGGAATGTCAAAAGACATCCTACTGTTGAGGATAATGTAACAATATATGCTAATGCAACTATTCTTGGTGGTGAAACAACCATTGGAAAAAATAGTGTTGTTGGTGGTAATGTATGGATTACCGCTTCTATTCCACCTAATACTGTAATCACACATACTGCGCAGAGTAAAATTAAAACACTTATCTAAATGTCAAAAAATCTTGTTAATCTTATAGGAAATACTCCTTTAGTTAAGGCGTCAACTCTCATTGAAAATCCTAATATCACATTATATCTTAAACTTGAAGGTCATAACCCTGGTGGTAGTGTAAAAGATAGGGCTGCTTATAATATGATTCAATCTGCTCTTGATCGAGGAGATATTACAGCTAATAGTAAATTAATTGAAGCTACAAGCGGTAATACTGGAATAGCTCTTGCTATGATTGCGGGTGTTTTTAACCTCGATATCGAATTGGTTATGCCAGAAAACTCTACTAAAGAACGCGTACAAACTATGCGTGCTTATGGAGCTAAGGTAACACTAACTTCGGCAGACAATGGAATTGAAGGAGCTAGAGACTATGCTGAAAATAAAGTCAAAGATGGTTATATAATGCTAAATCAATTTGCTAATAACGATAATTGGAAAGCACATTATAAAACTACTGGTCCCGAAATCTGGAACGATACTAAAGGAGAAATTACTCATTTTGTATCCTCAATGGGTACTACTGGTACTATTATGGGAACCTCAACATATCTAAAAGAACAATCAAAAGATGTTACTATTGTAGGTGTACAACCTACTGATAATTCAAGGATTCCAGGAATTCGGAAATGGCCAAAAGAATATTTACCAAAAATATTTAATCCTAACAAAGTAGATCAAGTTATAGAAGTAAGCGAAAATGAAGCTAGAAATATGGCAAAACGCTTAGCTAAAGAAGAAGGTATTTTTGCTGGTATGAGTAGCGGTGGTGCTGTAGCTGCAGCATTAAAATTAGCTTCACAAATAAATCACGGAACAATAGTTGCCATTATATGTGATCGTGGTGATCGTTATTTGAGTTCTGATTTGTTTGATTTGTAGTAGCACTTATGCTATTAAGTATTCATAGATTAGTTTTAATGATATTCACTAATCTATGAATATTAAAATCTAAAAATTTCCAATAAATAATAGATTATTAGTTATTTAAAATAACCAGTCTAAATATAGTAAAGTTTTACCGTAATTACGTTATGGTTAATTTAATTTTATATTAATTCTTCAATCCCTTAACATTTGCTATCTAATAAACTGAGCATCTTATCTATAAAATAAAATCTCCTTCTAATTTTTCGTCTTTTCGACCAATCTATTTAATGTATACATAACATTCGCATTACAATTAAACGTCAAAATACCTGCATTTTTGCAAAAAAAATATCATTAAACCACAACAACCAACACGTATGAAGGTAATTTTTTATTTTCCCCTTAACATTAAATTATCACACCTCATACACCACTAAAAGAATATATGCTAATCGGTATTTATTCTTAAAACCTAAAACCTCTCATTAATCTTGAGAGGTTTTTTTATAAAGTTTTTCATTACTCTATCAATCCTTAAAAAAAGCTTGTATTCGATGCAAAGCAGGATTGCGATTATCCTTTTTCCAAATAACTGATAATACAGCTTCTTGAGGTATATTATCTAATTCAAGAAAACGTACATTAAGATCAAAACCATGTTTTAAAGAAGTAGGAACTATAGCAACTCCCAACCCATTTTCGACCAATCTAAAAATCGTTTGAGCATGCACCGATTTATGAGAAACTATAGGCGTAAATCCTTTATCCTCGCAAATACTCATGATCTTATCATAATAAATAGAACTGTAATCTGCAGAAAATAAAATAAAATTCTCATTTGCTACCTGCTCTACCCCTGTGAAATTTTTTTGAGTCAGTGGATATGCTTCAGGAATTACTAACGAAAATGTATCCGTATACACTGGATGAATGTAAATACCTTCTGGAACCCTTGCCAATCGCACAAAACCAATATCTAAATCATCATGCAAAATAGCCTGTACTTGGTCATGATTAGACATTTCTTCTAAACTCGATTGCAGTTTCGGAAACTTGGCATTCATTTGCAATAACAAATCAGGAATTACATTTTGCATTGCAGAACCTAAAAAACCAATACGCAACTCCCCTTCGTTTCCTTTATCAATCATCCCTACATGACGTTGTGTAAATTCCAAATGATTCAAAATAAAAGCTATTTCTGTTTTCAGGTATTCACCTGCAGGTGTTAATACTACGTTACGTTTGTCACGTATAAATAATACAGCTCCCATAATTTCTTCCATCTGTTTGATTTGTCTACTCAAACCTGGTTGTGATATATAAAGTCGCTCAGCAGCTTTTCTAAAGTGAAGTTCTTCGGCAACTGCCATAAAATATTTAAAATGTCGTAATTCTAACTGATAACTCATAGTTATTAATACTTAACAATATTAGTATTTCCAAGTATCAAAGTTACGCTTTATTTTAGTCCTACAGTTCATTAGAAACCTTCTGAGCATTTCAGGAAGTTATAATCAACTCAAAATCAGTTATATTTAACTAATAAAATATAACTCCTATATAAAAACAAAAGAACAAAAATACAGTCATGGCAAAAGAACAATTCTTATTAGGAGAAGGCTATTTAACTTCAAAAATAGCATTAGCAATTGCTCGTAATAAAGTACAAGGTATTATTTCTGATACTGCAAAAGAAAAAATCAATGCTAACCGTCAGGTGGTAGAAAATATTGTAGAAAAAGGCGCTGCCGTATACGGAATCAATACTGGTTTTGGTCCTTTATGTACTACCATGATTTCTAAAGAAGAAACACGCATTCTACAAACTAATATTTTACAAAGTCACAGCGTAGGTGTAGGTGTTCCAATAGATACCGAGATAGCTAAATTAATGCTTATTCTTAAGCTACAATCATTAGCCAAAGGATATTCGGGAATTGCAGAAACTACCTTAAACCGCATCTTATGGCATATTGATAATGATGCAATACCTGTAGTGCCAAGTCAAGGATCTGTAGGTGCTTCTGGAGATTTAGCACCATTATCACATTTATTCCTCCCATTAATTGGATTAGGAAAAGTACAATACCAAGGAGAAGAAATTACTACGGCTACTTTGTTTGAAAAAACAGGATTAACATCAGTAGAATTAGGTCCAAAAGAAGGTTTAGCTCTTATTAACGGAACTCAATTTATCTTAGCACATGCCGTAAAAGTAGTTGAAAAATTACATAGTTGTTTATCACAAGCCGATATTATTGGTGCTATGATGATCGAAGGATTACAAGGATCAATAAAACCTTTCTTTCCAGAATTACATAATTTACGTCCATACAAAGGAAATAAACATGTTGCTGCTAGAGTGAAATCATTATTAGAAGGATCCGAAATTATGGAAGATCACGCCAATTGTGAACGTGTACAAGATCCATATTCGTTACGTTGTATCCCTCAAGTACACGGATCATCTCGTAATGCATGGTTACATCTTAAAGAATTAGTCGAAGTTGAATTAAATTCAGTTACTGATAATCCAATCATCATTAACGAAGAATTGACTATTAGTGGTGGTAGTTTTCATGGACAACCTCTTGCTATGGCTATTGATTATGCATGCTTAGCTGCATCAGAAATTGGAAACATTTCTGACCGTCGTATCTACTTATCATTAGAAGGAAACTCTCCTGGAGTACCTAAATTATTAATGAAAGATACAGGAATCAATTCGGGATATATGATTCTACAATATACTACTGCCGCACTCGCTAGCGAAAATAAAGGATTATGTTTCCCTTCAAGTGCAGACAGTATTCCTACCTCATTAGGACAGGAAGATCATGTAAGTATGGGATCTATTGGAGGTCGTAAAGCTTTACGTGTTTTAGAAAATGTAGAGAAAATACTTGCAATCGAATTATTAACAGCTGCTCAAGCATTCGAATTCAGAAAACCTTTAAAATCAGGAATTATTCTAGACGAAATCCATAAAACAGTACGTAAAGAAGTTTCTTTTGCAGAAATTGACCGCGTATTTGCCGATGATATCGAAAAAGGAATTAAAATCGTACAAGAGCAAACTATTATAAAAGTAGCCCAAGAAACTGCACAACAGCACAATGTTTCTATTGGTACTCCATTTGATACAGAATTTGAAAACTATTAAATCATGGCAAATTACACACTTATTGGGCCTATCACCCAACTCGTTACTTTAGCTGGTCTACCTCTCAAAGGAGCGCTTAAAGATGAAGATCTTGTTACTATTGCTGATGCAGGGATTCTTATTCACGGAACCAAGATCCATAGTATCGGAGTTTATAATGAGTTAAAAGAAAATAGTGTTTCCTTAGCACCACAAATAGTTTCTCTAGAAGGATCACACGTATGCGTTCCTGGATTTGTAGACTCGCATACACATATTTGCTTTGGAGGTTCCAGAGCGAACGATTATGCTATGCGTAATGCTGGAAAAACGTATTTAGAAATTGCGAAATCTGGCGGTGGAATTTGGGATACTGTTACACAAACTCGTAAAGCTACACAAGAAGAGTTAACACAAGGTACTATTGCAAGAGCAAATCGTCATCTTAAAGCTGGGGTAACTACAATCGAAGTAAAAAGTGGTTATGGTCTTTCTGTAGAAGAAGAATTAAAAATGCTAAGAGCCATTAAAGCTGCCAAAACACATGTTAGTGCAGATTTGGTTACTACCTGTCTTGCAGCTCATATTTTACCTAAAGATTTTGAAGGAGGGCATGCTGCTTATCTAGCCGAAATTAGCGAAAAAGTTTTTCCTATACTAAAAGAAGAACAGTTAGCTAATCGTATCGATGCTTTTATAGAAGAAGAAGCTTTTTCTGGAGAAATTGTAGCTCCTTATTTTGAAAAAGCAAAAGAACTTGGTTTTGATATTACAGTACACGCAGATCAATTTAGTACAAGCGGAAGCGAAGTTGCTATACAATTTGAAGCTGTAAGTGCTGATCATCTAGAAGCTAGTACAGATAAAGAAATAAATTTACTTGCCAATAGTGATGTCGTTAGTACTGCATTGCCTGGAGCCTCTATCGGATTAGGCTGTGCTTTTACACCGGCACGAAAAATTCTAGATGCCGGAGGCGCAGTAGCTATTGCTAGTGATTGGAACCCTGGATCAGCTCCCATGGGAGATTTATTAACACAAGCTGCTATTTTAGGGACTTTTCAGAAATTATCTAATACCGAGTTATTAGCAGGAATTACCTATAGAGCTGCACATACTTTAAAACTAGAAGATCGTGGACAATTAATAGCTGGGAATTTAGCTGATTTTAACCTCTTCCCTACTCATAATGTCAATGAGATTTTTTACCAACAAGGTAAATTAACTCCTAGTCAAGTATGGAAAAATGGAAAAAAAGTGTTTTAAAATATTGAATATAAAAATGATTATCGAACAGTTTCATAATAAATCAATTACTCTATATTCAATCAATAAATTTTCTAATACATTATATAAATGCATAGAAAATAATAACAACTAATATCATAAACAAAACTGTTTACATCGAAAAACATAAACAGTTTTGCTTACCAAAAACATAAAACACAACAAAAGTAACAAATAGTAATTATGGATTTTAAACAACAAATAATACAAGGAATCCCAGACATATTACCTCCAAAAAAGGAATATGATACTACAGCAAATCACGCACCTAAGCGAAAAGATATATTAACTACAGAGGAAAAAAAACTTGCATTACGTAATGCATTACGCTATTTCCCAGAAGCATGGCATACAGAACTAGCACAAGAATTTGCGCAAGAACTCAATGAATATGGTCGTATTTATATGTACCGATTTATGCCAGAATATGCTATGTATGCACGTCCTATTGATCAGTATCCTGCACAAAGCACACAAGCAGCTGGTATTATGCTAATGATTCAAAATAATCTTGATCCAGCAGTAGCACAACATCCACAAGAATTAATTACCTATGGTGGTAATGGGGCGGTATTTCAGAACTGGGCACAATACCTTGTTACGATGCAATACTTAGCTACGATGACAGATACACAAACTTTACATGTATACTCTGGACATCCAATGGGATTGTTTCCATCTTCAATCGATGCCCCTAGAGTCATTGTTACAAATGGTATGATGATTCCTAACTACTCACAACCTGATGATTGGGAAAAATATAATGCTTTAGGAGTTACTCAATACGGACAAATGACAGCAGGTTCTTATATGTATATTGGTCCTCAAGGAATTGTACACGGTACCACTATTACGGTAATGAATGCCTTCAGAAAAAAATTACAAAAAGACGAGACACCATCAGGTAAGATCTTTTTAACTGCCGGATTAGGTGGTATGAGTGGAGCACAGCCCAAAGCAGGAAACATTGCTGGGTGTATCACTATTTGTGCAGAAGTAAACCACAGTGCTGCCCAAAAACGCCACGAACAAGGATGGGTTGACGAGATTATTGATACAATGGATACACTAGTTATTAGAGCTAAAGAAGCCATGGCTAATAAAGAAGTAGTTTCTATTGCCTATCAAGGAAATATAGTGGATATCTGGGAGCGCTTTTATGAAGAGGAAATTTTTATCCATTTAGGATCTGATCAAACCTCTTTACATAATCCTTGGTCTGGTGGATATTATCCTGTAGGATTAAGCTACGAAGAATCTAATGAATTAATACGTACTGCCCCAGAAGTTTTTAAAGAGAAAGTACAAGATTCGTTACGCAGACAAGCAACCGCAATTAATAAACATACCGCGCGTGGTACGTATTTCTTTGATTATGGAAATGCATTTTTATTAGAAGCTTCACGTGCTGGTGCTGATATTATGGCTCCTAATGGGATTGATTTTAAATATCCATCGTATGTACAAGATATATTGGGACCTATGTGTTTTGATTATGGTTTTGGTCCTTTCCGTTGGGTATGTACTTCTGGAAAACCTGCTGATTTAGCTACTACCGATGCGATTGCTGCAAGAGTAATGAGCGAAATTAAAGCAACTGCACCAGAAGAAATCCAACAGCAGATGCAAGATAACATCACTTGGATTAATGAAGCCAATCAAAATAAATTAGTAGTAGGCTCTCAGGCACGAATTTTGTATGCAGATGCAGAAGGAAGAGCTAAAATTGCTGAGGCTTTTAATCAAGCAATAGCAACTGGTGAAATTACAGCTCCTGTTGTATTAGGAAGAGATCATCACGATGTAAGTGGTACCGATTCTCCATACAGAGAGACTAGTAATATTTATGACGGAAGCCGATTTACAGCCGATATGGCAATCCACAATGTTATTGGGGATAGTTTTAGAGGTGCTACTTGGGTATCGATCCACAATGGTGGAGGCGTTGGCTGGGGAGAAGTAATGAACGGTGGTTTTGGGATGTTATTAGATGGATCACAAGCTGCTGCAACCAAATTAAAGAATATGTTGTTCTATGACGTTAATAACGGAATCTCACGTCGCTCTTGGGCTCGTAACAAAGAGGCAATGTTCGCTATCAAACGTGAAATGGAACGTACACCAGATTTAAAAGTAACACTTCCTAACCTTGTTGAGGATGATGTATTAAATACGTTGTTCTAACCGCTTCAAAACTAACAACTAAAAGACTACGTGAATAACAATTTTAAATTTGCGTAGTCTTTTTCATTTATACCTATTATTTTTGCCCTCCCTAAATCGTTATAGTTTCCTTTGAAATATACAAAGGTAATTGTCACATTATAGGTCTTTGAAATATGCTATAATCATCAACCTACTCACAGTAATGTTAGTAGGTCATTAATTTTTTTTGAATGAAAACCTACAAGAAAACCAATCCTCTTATCTGGACAGGTCGTCCATCAAACGATCAATTGTATGTGCATGAAAAAGTACGCTGTATCGATCTTGAAGAGACAGCTCTTTCTAGTATTGCCAACCAAGAAAAGACGTTTGCCTTGCTAGGTTATGCTTGTGATGAAGGTGTAAAAAGAAATCACGGCCGCCCTGGAGCTATTCAAGCTCCTAACGCAATTCGTAATATGATAGCCAAACTATCCAATCACTTTGATGATGATACGCATTTGATCGATGTTGGAGATATTGTATGCCTTGATAATGATTTAGAAAATACCCAACGCGCCATGGCAGCTACTGTACATGAGTTGCTAACGTATAATGCTTTCCCTATCATTCTAGGAGGAGGCCACGATTTAGCTTATGCACATTTTAACGGAATTAAAGACTATTTAGAACCGCAAGGTAAATCTATAGGAATCATCAATCTTGATGCTCATTTTGATTTAAGAACAGTAAGTAATAAAGGTACTTCTGGAACTCCTTTTTATCAAATTGCACACGAAGCTCCTCAGGATCAATTTCATTACCTATGTTTAGGGATTCAAAAAGAGGCTAATAACCGTCATTTATTTGAAACTGCTGATCGTTTGGGAGTTACTTATCTCGAAAATCATGAATACCATATCAATTATTGGGACAATGTAAAACAAACTTTAGAGGATTTTATGGCTAAAGTTGATCATGTCTATTTAACGATTGACCTTGATGGATTCTCTTCTGCTTTTGCGCCAGGAGTAAGTGCTCCTTCTCCATTTGGTTTTGCGCCAGGAGTTGCGGTACAAACTCTAAAGACCATTTGTAATTCTGGTAAATTAATCAGTATGGATCTTGTAGAGTTAAATCCAACATATGATATAGACAATTCTACTGCAAGACTTGCCTCCCGTCTGGTAAGTATCGCAATTGAATTTATGAATAATCAATTATAAACTCAAAAAAAGCACTTCTGTAGAAGTGCTTTTTTTGAGTTGGATTTATTTTAATAATAATATATAATTATTCTTAAAACTCATCTTCTATTACTTTTCCAAAGCTTTCCAATTTTAAAAATTTTGATTTAAAAATTTCTCTTGGCATTTTCTTTTTTAATAGCTTATGAAAATTTTCATCGTGCGTTGATATGATTATTTGTTTTCCATTATTAACAACAAGACTTCTTAATAAATCTATTGCGGATAAGACGTTAATACTATCCATTGATTGAATTGGATCGTCGATAAAAATACAATCATAATCTTTCGATTTTAATGCTGATGCGAGGAAAATGCATAGGCTTAAAATATTTATTTGCGCACTACTAAAATATAAATTTGGAATAAGTGTTTCTGAATTATCACTTTTTACAAATACATCTAGACGAGGAGGTTCAACATCTAAATTCGGAATAAAATTCACTTTTTTAAAATCAGGATGCGGATCTATTTTTTCATATAATTTATTTATAAGATCTTCAAAGAAAAAATCTTTAATCCTTTCTTTTAAAAACTCTTTTGTCGATTCTCTTTCATCCATAAAGCTTTTTCTAACTGTAGACACTAAAAATGAAAGTTCTTCCTCTTTCTTCTTTATTGTAATTTTAGTTTGTTCTGATTGTAAAAATTCTACAATATGCTCACTACTCTTCTCTAAAGCTACATATGCGTCATGAGCTAACCTTATTTTATTTAATTCATCCTTACTTCCTGAACTTTTGCTATCAATTAATTCTTCTATTTCATTTATGTCATAAACATCAACATTGATTTCAAAATTCTCTTTGAGAAAAAGAGCGTATTTATCCAATCCTTTATCAAGAGTTATTTTTTGATTTTCAAGTTCTAATTTCTGAGCCTTAAGGTTATCTTTTTTATACTTACTTAATTTACTGCTCAATGAGCTAATAAAAGATATTAAGGATTTTATATCCTCACTATATAATAATTGATCTTCTTTTAAATTTTCAATTGAATTACTTAACAGTAATTTACTTATACTTTCTGACGGGTAATTTTCTTTGAAATAATTAATTACTGTATTATAATTTGCATTTTTTGAAAGCGTTTCTATTTCGTCTTTCAGAAGCAACAGTTGTTGTTTAACCTTTTCATTCGCTTCACTTTTGTCAATTAAACTTTCCTTACAAATATTAAGATCTCTTGTGAGTTTAATTTTAGCAACTAAATATTTTGCATACTGATCTTTTAATTCTTTCTCATAATCAATAAATGAAAAACCCTCTATAGAAATCATTAATTCAGATCGTTTAGATTTAGAGGTTGCTTGTTGTTCAACGTTTACCTGAATTTTCTTTTTGATTGTTTCAGATTCCCCAGAAACCTTATCAATTTCAATATTTTCTTTATCAATTTTCAAATGATAAAAATTTGATAATACTTGTTTGTCTTCTTTTACTTTTGTTTCAAGCAAATTCAATGTATTATTTATATTTTGTTTTTGTTCAAATAGTTCTTGTATGACTTCATTCAATGCCTTATTACTTGATATTTTACTTGCAAGAGTGTAAAAATCAAAATATGGCTGTTCACAAAGAGGACAATTAGATGATTGACGTTTATTTACGATATTTAAACCCTGTTCTAAAAATTCCTGAATATCAGAGTTCAAAATCTGTTGTTGCTTAATCTTATTATTTAAGGTATTTAGTTTTTCTTTTTCTACAGATATTTCTTCGTGAGATCTTTCTAAGTCATTAGCTATCTGAACTAAATCTGGGTTTTCTTTTATTGCTTCAGTTAAATATTTTGCTTCTTCAAGCTCATTGATGCATGTTCGATAATATAAATTTAAACTTCTATGTTCTTTTAATTTATGATCTAACTCTTCCTTTTTATTTATCTGCTCAGTATTTTGTTTTTCTAGTTTATTTATTGATTCATCTAATTCTTCAACACTCTTTTGTAATGAAGGGATCTTTTTTATCCTTTCCTGATTATCTTCTATTTGCCTTATACATGATTTCAACTGCTCATTAACAGAAATTTCTTCTCTTTTTAATTCTTCAATTGCCTTATTTAATTCCTCTTGTTCTTTTTCAGTTTTAGTCTGAGATTCTCCTTTAGTTTTAATATTATCCCTAACAATATCATATTGTTCGAATTTTAACAATACAAACTCTAAATCCTTACGTTTAACAAGTGATTCTTTTAATATATTTTTATTTTTAGCAAGTTGATTAACTAATTCATCATGCTTTTCAAACTTTCGAATAAGTTGTTCAACTTCCTTTATCTCTTGGAGCACTTTTGTTAGTAATTGCTTTCTTTCACCAAAAGATTTTAAACCAAATAAATCTTCATTACCAATTTTTGCAACCCTTAATTGATCTATTTTTTTTACAAGAGAAACTTGTTTATTGTTGTAATGGATAATTTTTTTTGCAAGTACTCCTTTAAATTCAATTAACTCTTTATTTGTAGTTTCAATATCAATAGATTGAAGTTCCTTTTGTTCGTATACACTATTAATATGGTTAATCTGATGATTTATAGTTTCCAACAGGTTTTCATCTTCAATATCTTTAACTTTTTTTTGTAGCCTCTTTATATCCTGATTTAATTGATTTTCCTCTGCTTGTTGTACCGAAAGTAGATGTTTTAGATTTATATAATAATTGTTAATCTCCGACAACTCTGGGTTTTCCATGAATTTTCTATAACGCTCTTCTCCATCTTTCTCTGTAAGAAAAGCAGATATCCACTCTTGGGATAAAATCACTTTCTGAAATTCATGAGAATCAATATTTGCTTTCAAAGGCAAATCTAAATCTATAGATTCTTTAGATATAAGCTTCTCAAAAGGTTCTTCTTTAGTGTTAGAGAAAACTTTTACGTATGTATCTCTTTCTAGTTTAGAGTTCCTCAATAAAGGAATTTCATTTTTTGCAGATTGATTTTTTTCCAATTTAGACATTTCTTTATTTCTAATAAAGAAACGATTAACAGTACCTGTTACACCCCATTCTACAGCGTCATAAAAAGATGTTTTCCCAAAACCATTTGGCGCATATAAAGAAACAAAATCTGCTGTATTACCAGACTTAGTCGTAAAATCAAAACAAGCATTTTCTGGATTGTTATAAATACGAAATGCTGATATTTCTATTTTCTTAAATTTCATGTCTTTCTTCTTTGATTTTACTTACAATTTGAAAATAAGCATCTTTTATTGTATTGGTCACTCTTGATTTTGCTTCTATGTTATTCACATGACTAAAAAATGTTGAATCAGGCACAAAATCGATATCTTTTTTTGAAGTACTTTCTATTCTTATATCAGCATTAAGTATATGCTGATTAATAACATCTTCAGTTTTTAATAATTTATCAACAACAATCTTGCGACTTGAAAAGGTGTCATTTTCAATTAAATATTTCAATTCGTTTACAACAGTTTCTTTAACTAAAAAGAACAAATAAATATTCCATCTGCTAAATTCATTTTCTAGTCTTGACTGATAATTAATAGCTATTACATCTGAAATTTTCATCCAAGTTTCAGCAAGCTTATCATTATCTATTTCAATAAAAAAACATGGCAATTTACCTTGGTAGTTAACCTCTTCGTATGAAAAAGAAATACCATCAAATTCCTCTTTCAAATCATTTAATAATGTATCAATTGAATAATTCATTGTATTCGCTTTTAAATTTTTCTATGAGACTTACTTCATCTAAATTTTGATATTCATCTAATTTTTCAATAATACATTTAGTTTTAAAAAAATCTAAATGAACAAAGTTGAATGACGTATATGGATCTATACCTCTATCAGTTCTAAAACCACGTTTATCGTATACCTGTGTTATATCTAACATTTTTCCTTTAGGTATTAATAGATGTCTATTAGTTTTAGGTGCACATCGTGTATTAACTACTATTGTTGAATCTTCTTTTAATCCGACATAATCTGTTTTTAATAAATCACTTCTAAACATACCAGTCCAATCAGCATCTGTATATTTAAGGCGATAAGAATTAAAAATTTCGGAAAGCAAATTAGAATTTAATTCTTCATACTTCATTAAGTTCATGATTACTAAGAACTCAAGCCAAGAAACCCAAACAACCTTATGGGATAAACAGAAAGATTCTTTCTCATTAATAAGTAATCTTTCTTTGAATAACTCTTTAATGCCTATTGGTGTAATATCTGATTGCGTGATTTCATAAGCTTTATTTCTTAGAGTTGTTCTAGCACTTGCAATTTTATCAGTATCGATTTCATCTACCTCTAAGGAGAAACAATCATCTAATAGAAAATGAAATTCTTTCATATATAGAGGATATAATGGTGAAAGTTCATCTGGATTATTTTTAATTATCTCATCAAAGAAAGATATTGGAGCAAATTCAATTCTACCCAAAGATTCTACTTCATCGTCAGTTGACATTTTCTTTTGTATTCCAGCTAACAAAAAGGAACTATCTTCAATTTTAATAATTCCACCACCTGACTGTCCAATTACCTCATGGTGTAAGGCTGATTTGTTTAGAGTTGCTTCTATATACCCATATTCCTTAGGCTGTGTTATTTCAAGCTTATTATCCCTAAAAGAATAGTTATCCTTTTGTCTCGACAAGGGATGCCCAGATAAAAAATATTTTTCACAATTATACTCTATAGAATCGTCTATTAATAAAGACTCAATGTTATTAACTTTTTTAACTTTAATAATAGCAGCGTCTTTATTGACATCATTATTCACAAATGGAGAACCAATTATTTCAAGCTCTTCCTGAACAACATCATTTACATCGTTTAAAATTTGTCTTATTATTGTGTTTTTATCTTCTAAAACGTGTTTTGCTGTCAAAACGTAACTATAATCACTACTAGATGGCTGAAACAAACAACCACTTCCTTTATTTACAATAGTTGTATAGTATGGTAACTTTTTTTTGTTCATCAATAATTTTTAGAATGGTTCTTTTACTTTTAGAGCTTTAAACTCTGGATAATTCTTATAGTCCTCTGGATTAAAAATTTTCTCAATAAGTTCAGGGTAATTAAAGTAAATCTCACAGTCATTTTGATAATTTATTAACCTTGCAATAAATTGTTTGTTAGGATGTGAATGCTTAGCTCCATTAGTTGAGATTATATATTTTTTAGAGTTGATGAATTTCAATAATTCATAGCTACTATTGGCTTTACTTCCATGGTGTGAAACTTTTACAAATTCGCATTCCAATTTTGATTGTTCAGAATACCCAAGTATCTCAAGACTTGATACGATAACAGAAGGAAATGCATCAGCTAAAAATAAATAGTTTTTATTATTGTATGTAAGAATAAAACTTATAGAACTACCATTGTGTATTGAAGTGTCCTCCTTAAAAAAATCATCCTGAATAAGTTGAGTTATTGATTTATTGTAGTCATTTTTTCGAGTGGTATCTAAAGAATCTGGCTGCTTATTCTCCCATTTACCTTTAAGATTTCTTAATCTATCCTCATCAGGTGATAAAATCTGAAAATCAATTCCAAACAGAGAAAGTTTCTGTCCTGCTATAACAACCTTTTCTTCCCAAACACCTGGTTTGCTTAATAAAAAATCTTCAAAATCAACACCTTGACGTATACTTGTGTCCGTTGATAATACTCTGTTTAGTTCTAATGAATTGTTATAGTTTTTTTCACCTTCAAAAAACTTGTGTATAGTTCGCCCCGAATTAAACCAAACGTTTTTGATTAAATCTAGTGCATCAAAATCTTTGGAGAACCATTTAAGAATACCTCCTATATGGTCATCATCAACATGTGTCAATATTAGTAAATCAATACTTTCTCCATTTTCTTTGATCGCTTGAATTGCTTTTTGTAAATCTTGTGGTGTTGGTTTATTACGGAGTTTCTTTGAGTAAGTACTACCTGTACCTCCATCAATTAAAATATTTCTCTTAATAGAACCTTCTCTAAAATGAATTAATATCGCATCGCCATTGTTTGCTTTTAAGAATTTAATTTTCATAATCTTATTTTTATATCATTGAAAAATTCCATATTTCATCATTCTTAATGACATCATAAAACTAAAATCTTTATTTCATTCTATTTTACGGTTTCACGTAAAAACATGTTTTTTTTATGTTTTTTTTCAAATCCTTATAAACACTAGCGTAAACAACATACGTATTAACCCTTATATTTAAACTCTTAAACCATACTTGCCTATAAAAACACCATTACAATTTTTGTAATGGTGTTCGTGATTTAATAACTAAGATTGTATTTATATTCTTTAAAATTTCTGTCTTTTTCGATAGGTCAGTGATTTTATTTCAATCAAAGAGAATTAACTAATACAGTTACAAAAGCAGATTTAGATCGTATTTTTAATATAATTTTCTAAGTTTTTAAGATTTTGATATGCTACATTTCAAAAACGACTTTGCCGTAAAATCAACCCATTACGATTTTACGGCAAAGTACTTTCAACTTCATAAACTACAAACTCAAACTTATAGCATCACTTCTATTAATTCAAGCATCTTAATATATAATTCTTCTGCTTTATTTTCTATTTTTTCTGTAGTAGTCCATTTAGTTCCCTTAACATCAGGTAAATTCGCTACAAATCGAGGTTCATTTTCGATATCTGTATTGTATTTCAATAAATTTCGTACTTCTGTTGGATCTTCACTTAAATCATATAGTTCCCATTGAAATTTACTTTGATCACTAGGATTATGGTAATCTCTATAACGTACTAATTTTAGATTATTTTTTCTTACACAATGTACTTCTGCTGGTTGTATAATTGCTCCTGGACGCAATCGTTTTAATCTTTTTATTTGATCATTAGAAAAATCTGGTCTTCCATCTGCATAACCTATATAATTATCAACTGCTTCTAGATATACATCATAGTCTGTCATCTGATTTTCTGAAGGAACTTCATGTTCTGGATTATAATCTATTGGCTCGGTTATCATATCACTGGTGGTAAATAAGATAGCATCGCGATGTCCTTCGATATTAATTCCTAAGCAATTTTTAATTTTCTCATCTTTATCCCGAATTATTTTACTTAAATCGGCTCCTACAAATTTTGGTACTTCATTCCCTAATTCTTTTCTTATTTCTTCAATGTTATCGGGCGTTGCGCCTACAAGTCCTAATAATGTTGGAGCAATATCAATATGACTTGTTAACTCCTTTATTTGCTTAGGTTCTTTATCTTGATTATTTGTTTCGGATTTAGGCAAATTTACTACCACAGGTACATGTATTGCTTCTTGATATGCACTATGCCATTTTTGCATCATCATTCCATGAGAACCTCCATATTCTCCATGATCTGGTACAAATACAACAATTGTATTTTCTCTTTGCCCTGTGGCATCGAGTGTTTTCATAATTCTATCAATCTGCTCATCCAAAACATTATGTAAATACGCATAATATTGTATATACGCATCTGTCCACGCTTTTTGATCTGGAGCTAATACCAAAGGAACTCCTGTTAACATATGCGAATTACTCGTAATTGCTAATTTTCTATCAATAGTTTTCGCTTCTGTTTTAGATGCTAAAGCAATTCCTAACTTAATAGAATAATCTAACTGACAATCTGGTTTGTCATCTAGTTTTTCTTTCCAAGAAGTAGGTTTTGACGCTAAACTTTTAAAATCTTCTTCACCTTTTTTATTGTATCCAATTCCGTTAGGATTCATATCAAATGTCCACGTTCCTCCTCCTTCTGGTGGCGTGCTCATTGTTCCTGGCTTAGGTATTGGCAATGGTTTTACCATAGGTTGATCTTGAGCAGTGTTACAACCATTTATTTTCCCTTCGGCTTGAGCTGGTAATACTGGCCAAGTTGTAATATCATGCGGATTAGTAAACGATGCAACTGCAAGCCAAGGTTTTTGTTCTATATCGTCAATAGCTCTTTCTTTTTGATTTTTATTAAGAGTATCGTCCATTTCGATTTTTCCAACCTCTTGATCATAATCTAGTGCCATAGCTTTACGACGTATAAATGTCGTTACTA
The DNA here is from genome assembly GCA_947498595.1 of uncultured Aquimarina sp. Taxonomy (GTDB): domain Bacteria; phylum Bacteroidota; class Bacteroidia; order Flavobacteriales; family Flavobacteriaceae; genus Aquimarina. The sequence continues at coordinate 51,006 of CANMKX010000013.1, read as the reverse complement.
AATCGGTAAAACCATGATCCCTATACATTCCTAAATTATTCTTTAAGGTTCCATGCGGTTCTGGAAAAGAAGTCTCCCAATCATCAAATCCCCATCTTTTTAAATTTTGCTTTTGAGGATGTGCAAAATGACATTTTCCAAAATAGTGTGTTGTATATCCGTATTCTTTAAACCAATCTCCTATAGTCGGAATTCCTTCAGGGTCAAGCCAATGAAAACCTGCTTCATTTGCATCTTTAAAAACTCCATCTGTTTGGGTTACTTTATTTTTGGTTCCATATTGCCCCGTAAACATTGCTGATCTACTAGGAACACATGCCGTAGTTGCTACAGTATGATTACTTAAAACCACCGCATTTTCTCTAAGTTTCATAAATCCTGGAAACATTTTTTCCATTCTTTTAGAAATAGGTTTATCTCCTCTCGCTTCGTTAATTTTCTGAAAACCAAGAATATTCTTTAGATCTTCAGACATTCCCTTTGCATCTTTATGAATTGGAAAACGAAATTCGTCTGCCATTATCAATAGAACATTTTTTTTGGTTTTTAAAAGCGCATTTATATTTTTTTCAGCTTCTTGAGACATGAATAGTATTGTATTAAATAGTTTTGTAAAAATATTCTTTGATTAAAAGCAATAATAGGGAGCCTAAAATAGGCTCCCATATTTTGGTTATCAAGGTGTAACGATATTAAACCAAAATTCAAAATCATCTAAATAACCTAAAAATTCAGCAGAATTTGGATGTAATTTTGCTATTTCTTTCAAAATATTATCTTTCTCTTCTTCTGTTTTTGCAGATAAAACTTCGACAATCTTTTCTTTGAATTTATCATTCGTCATTTCAACAATTTCATCTACATTCTCTGCTATTTTATTAGCTTCTCTATCACTCAAATGTCTAGGTGTTACTACTCCGTTTTGAATAATCAAAAGCACATGTTTATCTTCATTTATACCTATAATTTTACGTTCTTTCGTATCGTCATATAAAAATCTAACTAATATTTTTTTATTCATCAATTGAGCATCTTCATCCATCCCATTAAACCTCATTGCTAGATAATTAAATAACAAATCATTAGGCATTCCGTCTATCATATCAGGGCTTGCAGTAACAAGAGAAGCTCCTCCTACCTCTCCTCTTAATTCTTTTGCTCCTGATAAATAAAAATTTCTCCAAGGGCCAGATTCTGATTGATATCCTAATTGCTCATAGGCATCTGCTAAGAGTTGTTTTGCTTTTATATAATCATTATTTAGGCTTTTATCAATAGTTCCTGAAAAAATTACGTGATTTAATACCTCAGCTACAAAGCGATAATCTCCTTCTCTATACGTTACTTCTGCCTTTTCTAATATTTTTGCTATCCCTCCCATATACTCAACATAACGCTTTCCTGCTTCATGCGGAGTATGCTTATTTAAGTTTGCTGGATTGCCATCAAACCATCCAAAGTACAATTGATATTGAGCTCTTGCATTATGACTTACGGTACCGTAATAGCCTCTATTTTCAAATTTCGTATCAATATTTTTTGGTAGTTTTAACGTATTTGCTATTTCAAGCGGTGTCATTCCTGTATTAGCCATACGTAAGGTTTGATCATGGATAAAGCGGTATAAATCTCTTTGGTTTTCCCAAAATATTTTTATTTCATCATCAGATTCTTCATTCCATTTTGGCCAATGGTGAGATCCAAAAGAATATTCAACATCATCTCCCCATTCTTTAATAATATCATCTATATATTGACTCCATTTTTGACCGTTACGTACTTTGGCACCTCTTAGTGTATATAAATTGTGTAATGTATGGTTAATCTCTTCTGCTTGACAGAAAGCTTTATATTTTGGTATATAAAAAACAAATTCGGCTGGGGCTTCTGCTCCTGGAGTCATCATAAATCTAATTCCTAAATCCTCTACATAACGATTAGCATTATCTTTATTTATTTCTATAACTTCAACAATCCCTGCTAATCCTGTAGCTGTAGTTTGCCCCAATCCTGTACCTAGCGTTCCTTTTTCGTTTTTTTCGAGAACATTTCCATACATATAAGAAGCTCTACGTCCCATCGTATTTCCTGCCATTACATTTTCACTAACCGCTTCTTCAAAAAAGCCTTCTGGTCCATAAAACTTTACTCCTTCTGTATAATAATCTTTTACTCCATTAATACCACCAAAATGATCTAAATGACTGTGTGTAAATATAACTGCTGAAACCTTCAAGTCACCTGTTATGATACCGTTAGCTTGCAACGTTGAGTCAGCCAGTTTTAAACCAGCTTTGGCTGTTTCTGGTGATCCTAAAGGATCTACAACAATCCAGTTACCATCTTTTCTTTTAATTAAAGACATATTGGCTAAATCAAATCCTCTGATCTGATAAATAGCTCCTTCTTTAACCTCAAAAAGTCCATTAATACGATTTAAACGACTTTGTCTCCACAAACTTGGATTAGTTGTCTTTGGAGCTCCTTCTGGGTGCTCATTTAAAAAATCATATTGAGTCATATCATATACAATCGCATCATTAGTAATATCATTATTTTTATGAATTACAAGAGGTTCTTTTGTACTTAGGAATCCTTTATTTGCATCTATAGAATCTTTATTAGTACTAGAACTTAAATAATTCCATATACTGTCATTAACTTGTTTAGTTTTATTTGTAGCTCTTTTTTGGTTGTTATTATATTTATGTTTTATGATATTTCCACCTGGATTAGTAGTAGTATTACATGATAGTGTGATAGCGCATAGGATACTAAATCCTATACTCTTAATATATGTTTTCATTGTTTGTGTATTAGTAATTGGGTAAGATTTGTTATTTATTATGAATTGATGACAGCTGTACTCATTGTTTCGGACATTGCTATGCCCCATTCACCATTAGTGTCGCTATCTATTTTCCAACCCATTACACCTCCATAAGTAAAGTTTGTGTCTTGATTTGCTCTCTCAAATATATCTTGAAGATCTTCTTGCTTAATATATCCTGAACCTTCTCCTTCAATACCATCATAGGTCGTATCATTTGATGTTATTGGTTTACCAACTACAATCTTACTTCCTGGTATACCTCTATCTATAATACTTGGAACAGCTGTTGGGTTAGTATCTTTAAATCCAGCTTCATTTATATATTCTTTGGCAAACATCGATTCATAATTCTCATACTTTTGATATTCCCAAATTCCTTGATTAAAGTATTGAACATTATAAAAACTAATAACACCTCCTGTTTCTTTTTCTACTCTACTATATCCTTTTTCTTTTTTAAATGCCGGAGCTTGTGGCGCATGTGAAATCTCTATTGATTTATTTAATCCCAAACAATAAGAATATACTGCCATAGTAGCTTGTATCAACCAGTCTATCCCTTCTTCACTATGATCTATTGCTGTTATATCTAAATTTATTCCATCATACTCTTTGCTAATGGCGTATTCTGCTAATTTAAATCCATAATCCTCTGCCTTATCTTTATATTCTGAATTAAGTGGATCAAAACCATCACCTCCTACACCTAAAATGCACTTTTTATTATTTTCTTTTAAGAAATTCAGTATATTTTTATCTGTATCTATAGTTCGAGCTGCACCTTCAATTTTACTTGGAGTTACCCAATATGAAAATATAACATCTGTATATCCTTCATATTTTTTTTTTACTTCTTCAAACGTAATACTGTTTAAGAAATAACCTACGACTCTTTTTTTCATGATAATTTATTTTAGTTAGAAATTTGATTTTCGTGTACCTTGATATGTTTTATTAGCTCGAAAATACTCTCTAATAGACTCCCTATATTCATGAATGCTGTGTATGCCCTTTTTTTTGACGTGAATAATGTTAAAATGGGTGTGAATGAGTTTTATTGAATTATACTATTTCATTTTAGGATGCATTTTTATTATTACTTCTAGATATATCGTTATACCTATTATCTTTATCAATAGCTATTAGCTACGGAATTCACTTTATTAAACGGGTACTTATACGTATTTGACATTTATACAATTGCGGTAATTTTATCTAAATCATAAATTGTATTAAATCAAACGCATGAAAAATCACAAACCTACCGCTAATGATATTCCTTGTTGGGATAGCCATGGAGATATTGATATTGTTACACAACGTCTAAAAGAGATGTTTGTCGAAATGGGACAAAAAACACGAATTGAAAAAGGACAACAACCTGCGGAACGTGCCGTTTTCAGGAAACAACATGGTATTGCTTATGGAAGGTTTATTGTAAATCCCGATTTGGATCCAGCTCTTAAAATTGGACTTTTTGCAAAAGAGTCATATGAATGTGTTGCTCGTTTTTCTAGTGACACAACACCTACTTCTCCAGATCTATATAGTACATTAGGTATGGGAGTAAAACTTTTTGATGTTAATGAACCTACTCTTATTGATGAAGGACCTAATTGTGATTTTATCTTTCAGAATATTGATCGTTTTTTTGCTAGGGATGCGCAACAAATGTGCTCTTTTACAACTGCTGGTGTAATTGATGGAGATTATGACACCTATATAGATACGCATCCAAAACTTGGTCATATTTTACAAGACATGAAAAAGCCTGAAGCTAGCTGTCTTAGTGCTAGTTATTGGGCAATACTTCCTTTTAAATTTGGTGCTACTCAGATTGTGAAATATCGATTGGTACCTATAGATGCAGATCGCGGTGCTCCTTTTAATGCTCCTAATTATTTAGCATTAGACCTACAACAACGATTGCGCAATGGTGATGCTCGCTTTAGTTTTGAAATTCAATTAAGAACTAATGATGCTACAATGCCTCTTGATGATGCTCAAGCTGTATGGAGTACCGAAGAAAGTCCATACATTCCTATTGCAGAATTAGTATTTCCTGAACAAGATATTACTGCTATTGGTCAAGCAGAATTTGGTAGTAATTTAGCTTTTAATATTTGGAGAACTTTGGCTGCACATCAACCTTTAGGTTCTATTGCCGAAGCTCGTAAAGTGGTTTATGAAGCGAGTGCTCGTACACGTCATCAGGCTAATGGGCAACAAAATCAACAACCTAAGGAGATTAACCCACATTTTGAAGGAAATACAGACGAAGATGATACTTGCATCGTTAGTGCTGGAATTTATCCTCCTATTGGAGTCATGCGAGTAGGAAATAGTAAAGATCAGTATTTTGTAGGGCCAATGGTAGATACAGTTCAAACTGAATATGACGAGCATGCCTATAGAGATGAAACCGGTGCGCTTAAACGTCAAGCGGCACAATTTAGGATTTATGGATTTAATGCTGCTGGTAAAGCTATTAAAGAATTAACAGCCGATAATGCAGATATTACTTGGCATTCGCATCTTGCTAATCAAAAATCTTCTTGGTACGAATTCCAAATCGCATTAGATATTCCTGAAGCTACAGATGCTCCTGCTTCTAATTTAAGAAATATCAACGTAGCAGATCGTAATCGTTTAATAATTGATGGTGGTGCTCATAGTCTTACTGGTAAAAATATTAGCAATGGTCCACGATTTGAAGGAAAGTTTATGGATAAAGATGTTTATCTAGGTGAAATGAAAACGGACGAACATGGACGTTTATTAATGCTCGGTGGTCATGGTAAATCTGAAAATATAAATGGAGAAATCGCTATTACTTTTGCAAATAATGAAGGATGGTATGATGATATTTCTGATGGTCCTGTTACCGCAAACGTTACGTATCAAGGGGTTCCTTTACGAGTAACTCCATCATGGGTAATTTGTGCTCCACCTGATTATGCTCCTATGCAAAAATCGGTACGTACTATGTGGGATTTAATGCGAGATGTTGCAGTAAGTTCTGGGATGTTAGCACGCCCTGTACGTCCATCGTTTACTAAGGACATCTTACCTATTTTTGAACGTATGACCAATTTACAATGGGTAAATGCTGGATTTGCCGCAGCCTTTGGTTGGGAAGGTCAATTTGATTACACCACTTCTGAATGGAAAAAACGCTTGAACGATCCATCTCCTGCACATGTAGAAATGCGAAGAACAATTTCGAATAATTTTCGTAGGTATGATGTTTCTGGTGCCGAAAGTCCTCAATTATGGCCTTGGTTATATGGCGACGCTATTAGCGTTCCTCCTACTGGATCAGTACGACAACATACAACCTTATCCAATTTGCAATTATCTTTTCTCGATCAATGGGTGGTAGGAGATTTTGATACAGATTATATCGATATGGATGCTTGTCCGCATATTCCTGCTCCTCCAACAATAGACCAATTGCCTATAGCAGAACAGCCTGATATGCTTACCAAAGCTGCTATGGAGTTTTGTCTTGCTGATGCTTTTCATCCAGGATGCGAAATGACATGGCCTATGAGAACATCAGGAATGTATATGGCTCCTTTTAGATTAAAGCATGCTAGAAAAATACCTCCTGCTAATAGACAGTATTTTGGTGCAACTATGAATAGTGATGTTCTTACTCTTGCTCAAGGACCTCTTTTAGGAGGACAAACCGCTGGGGGTGTTACTCGTTGGATGGCTATCCCTTGGCAAACAGATACAGCTAGTTGTAGAGATGGGTATACTTCATCCTATGATCCATATTTACCTACTTTCTGGCCTGCTCGTGTTCCTAACGATATTTTGAATGAGACACGTTACCAAGAAGCTATCGATCCTACTTTATCTGAAGAAACTCGTAAACAAGCTTTTTCTTATCGTACTGCATGGCTTGATAATCTTCCGCTTGACGGTCAACCTGCTACTTATACAAACCAAATCAATAGTATGATAAAATATTTTGATCGTTTGGCTATAGTACAAGCTCGTCCTGGTGCTCTCGAAGATCCTAATTTGCCTAATCAAATGCAAGTGGGTATTTTGCCTAGTACTGAGCACGAAAAACAAATAATTGCAGCTGCTAAAAAGGAATTAAACAAGGTTATTGAAGTTTCCAAAGCTAAAAATAATACTACGAATGCGTCTATTTCGATTGTATTAGATCATTTAAATAATGATAAATTATTAACTCAATTAGATCTCCAAAAAGATGCTTTAAACGCTATTAATTCTTTAAAAGACACGGATGCTTTAATTGATGCTGAATCAGCTATTGCTTCGGTAACTATCGCAGAAACTTTATTATCATCCAAAGAGACTCTTAAAGCTACTGGGTTTGGTATTAAAGACAATGCACTCCCTACTGTTGAGCTTGGTGTTACAGAGAAAGCTGGTCGTTTTGAGCGTTATAGTTATAAAAAATAATTTTCATGACTACTACTACCATCAAATCTGAATTATTGATTATAGGTGGAGGAATTGCTGGATGTATTGCTGCTATTGCTCTTGCTGATCAATATCAAGTAGTCTTGATTGATAAAGAGATTACTCCCCAAAAACGAATTGGGGAGTGTCTTGCTCCTACTGCTAGACGAATTTTAAAACAATTGAATTTATTGACTGCATTAGATCAATCAAAAACTCATATGGTCAATATGGGAACACGATCTTATTGGGGTACTAATCGATTACAAATAATTGATCATATTAGTAATCCAGATGGTCAGGGTTGGTACTTAAATCGGCAAGAATTTGAATCATTTCTTAGGCAAACAGCTCAAGAAAGAGGTGTACAATGTATTTGGCCTGCTCAATATGTACGTTCACAATGGGAGTCAAATCAATGGAGTGTTACTGCTAAAGAAAATCCTAAAGATTCTAAGAGTCATACTTATGTAATCAATGCTGCTTTTGTTATTGATGCTAGTGGTCGGCAAGCACATTTTGCTCGACAACAAAATATGGAACGAGAATACTTAGACTCTTTAGTTTCTTTTTGGGCTACAATGGAGCATCATCAAGCGAGTCAAATGAGTTTGATTTCGCCTTGTAAAAATGGTTGGTGGTATCAATCTCCACTTCCTAATAATAAGCAACTGGTCGCTTTTCAAACAGATGCTGATTTAGTGGATCGTAGTCTTCATAAAAATAAACATCTCTTTATAGAATATGCAGCTTTGAACGCTCCTATTTATGATATCTTAAAAGCTAATAAAGATACAATGTCATTACATGGCGTGGTTGCTGCTAATACTTCTCGTTTAAAAAAAACCTCTGCTCATCATTGGGTTGCTTTGGGGGATGCTGCAATAAGCTTTGATCCACTTTCTTCTCAAGGAATGTTTAATGCTATGGCTAGCGGAATGCAATTAGCTGATTTAATGCTTCAACATCGATTAATTAAACAAGAGTATCCAAATCAGTTAAAGGACTTTCATGAAACGTATCATCAACAAATAAGTGCTATTTGGGATTATTATCTACATCATAAAAAATTGTATTACAATCAAGAATTACGCTGGAAAGAAGCTCCTTTCTGGAAAAGAAGGCATTGCTAGTTAGTAATCTTTTCTATTTATCTAAAGCACTCCAACATTGGAGTGTTTTAGGTTTTTACTTCATTTTTACATACTTCCTAGAATCAAAATCTTTTGTTTTAAGTACAATTATATTGTCATTTATTATGCCTTTATAAGTTCTTAAGGTGTCATTTAGTTGATTCGTCCACAACGCATTATTAGGTTTTTTAAATGTTGGTAAAACAACATCTTGATGCATCATTGTATCGGTTACCTCTACATTAAATTCAATAGTATTCCCAAGTATCTTTAATTCTTGAATAGCTGCTACAAAGTATCCTGGCAAATATCCTTCTCTTCCTTTATCAAAGTCATCACTCGTTCCATAATAAAAGGCTTCGTTTTTCTTAAATTCTATATAATGATTTTCTATTTGATCAATTGTATTGTGCTCATATACATATTCATAAATTCCATATAACTTTTCTGGAATTTCTATTTCATTTTGAGAAGTGTGTAATGATTTATTTTGTTTGTTATTTTCAATTTCTCCTTTAATACCTATTGCAAATTTAATAGCATTAAATGCTGTATATATGATTATAATATTTAGTGTTATTACTCCTATTATTAATATTTTTTTTCATTTATACTCTTTTCTGTTTATCACTTACTTACTCCTATTATAACTCCAAAATCTCCATCCATTTGTTCCCATTCTTTTTCAGGTAAATACATTCTGGAAACAAATCCATCTAGGTACAATGCATTTTGACATCCTTGCTGTTTGAAGAAAGTAGCAAAATCGTAAAAATTTATTTTCTCTTTTGACATTGCACATATTATTTTTCCATCAGGCAAAATGCCAACTCCGTTACGAATATGTAAATTCTTGGATCCTTTTCTAAATTTCGAATGTAGTTCTCCATCAATCAATAACATAGGTCCAGATTGAGTTGCGTATAGAATATCTGTGTTTTCATTAATATTTATAATTTGTTTAAGTGTTCTCTATATTTTGCGGGTGATTTCTTTTCATATCTTTTAAAGTATTTTACAAAATATGATGCATCTTCAAAACCTAAACGGTATCCTATTTCATTAATTTTTAATATTGTAAATGCTAATAATCTTTTTGCTTCTAATATTATACGTTCTGAGATTAATTGTGAAGGTGATTTGGAGCTTATTTTCTTTGTAATTGTCGTTAGTGTTTTTGATGAAATGTGAAGTTTTTCTGCATATTCATTTACAGTGATGCCTGTAGTATAATTTTCTTCTATTAATTCTCTAAATCTTAAGTATTGTAACTCGTATTGATTTCTGAAATGTAGTGTATCATCGATTTGTGATCTATGTTCTCGTTCTAATACAATTAATAATGATTTTAATAAGTATCGTATAACTTGTTGCTGTCCGAAATGGTTGCTTTTAAGTATTTCGTCTTTTATAAGGGTAATATATGTTTCTACAATTTCAATACTTTTTGATTCTATGCTATAACACGGTGTTTCATTTGTGTTAAATACATTGTATTTTAAAAATATATCAATATCTGAATGCATCAAAAAACTTTCATTAAAATGCAACAGAATCCCTTTATGATTCGCTTTTTTATCAAAATAATGAATTTGATTTTTTGATATAAATATTATCGTATTCTCTTCAATTTTATGTCCTTCAAAATCTACATAATGTTTTCCTCCTTTATTATAAATCCATACTATTTGATAAAAACTATGAGAATGCGGCTTTGTTGCATGTACTTCATTTTTTTGTAGGTATTGCGCCAGATCGTAAACCTGAAATTGTAATTTTTCTGGACGCTCTTTATGCAAATGATACTGGATTATTTTTTTCAAATTATTATTAATAATATTATGCTAGATGTGATAATTGTAAAATTAGTCTTTTATTCAGCTTATTACTTCATAATAAATAAAAGCATTTTAAAATTAGCGATATTACCTTTCAATACCACTAATTTTAAGATGCTTTAACTGATATTTTTTTTATTTAAATTACATAAAACTGAATATCGGATTTTACATCATTTTTATTAGTATGATTTAAAAATCTATATACTATATTTTTCAATTTGCATCAATCAATTGTCCAATACCTGAGATTGTACTTTCGATAGTAGGTGTTCCTTTGTATGAAATATTACCCGTACTTGTTATTATGGCTTCTAGCTGGGTTGATACATTAATTTCTGTATTACCAGTACTATTATTAGTTATTACAGCTTCATTAGCTATCATATCAAATCCCTTGAATGTTCCTGTTCCATCATTATTCACTTCTAATAAGCTTGTCATTCCATTTAATTCAATTCCGCCAGTTCCATTTAAGTTTACACTTAGTTTGTTTGCTACATTTAAGGTTACTGCATTGGTTTTAATCGAACCTGTGGCATTACTATTCAATTCTAAATTTTCAAGTTCATCAAAGTTTGAATTAATCAATATATTTCCGGTTCCACTATTATCAATTAAATTAAGATTTGCTATGGTAACATCAACTATTAAATTTACGTTGTTGTAACATCCCTCTTCAAATTGTAAGATCAAAATATCATTTTCGACTTTAAAGTCTAAATGTTCTATCAAATTTTCATACCCATTGATCGAAATCATATTTTCAGTTCCTTTTGTAACATTCACATTAAAAACAGATTTTAATTGAATTCCATGATATGTTGGTAAATCATTTACTGAACTTGTAATGATAGTTCCTTCTCCTGCAATACAATCTGATGAGTTACTTATTCCGTTAATTGTAATTGTTGTAGATATAATATCTGTATTAGTTCCATTAGAGACTTCTAGTGTAATTGTATAGGTTCCATTTTGCGTGTAAATAATATCGCTTGGAGTTTCTTCATTCGATGTAGAAGGTGTTCCTTCTGGAAATGTCCATTGATACGTATTTGCTCCTATAGAAGTATTAGAAACTGACACCCTTGCTTGTGTCTGTTCTATAACTAAATTAGTTCCAAAACTTGCACTTAGTGTATCTGTTTGATCAGTTTCATCATTGATGTCATCAATAGTAATTGTTATTGTTTTTGAATCACTTTGAACACCATTAGTTGCTATTAACCCTATTGAATATGTTCCGTTTTGTGTATATATTATTGGATTAGGAGTTTCTAATATAGAAGTACTTTCTGTTGCGCCCTCAAAATTCCATAAATATGTAGATGCTCCCTCAGATAAATTTGTAATAGAGAGTATAGCACTATCATTAGTAATTTCTAAACTAGTTTCAAAATTAGCTATTACCTCTTCTTCTTCTGTGTTGGTACAAGAACTATTAAAAAAAGAACAGATTACTAAAATTAGAATAATGAATGAATGTTTTTTATTTTCCATTTTAAAATGTTTTATATTAATCCTTTAAGGAATTAAAACAAACATAGTTACATGGATTTACTGTAAAACCTTACATTGTATTAAATGTATATTTGATTGTATAAAACAACATTTGTAACCAACATCTTGTGGTAGTATTGAAGATTTCTTGTTAAATAAATTAATTAGAGTAAATTCATTTTTTCGTATAATTCTTTTTTACTGTTTCTTGAAATAGGTATGGATTTTCCATTTTTCATATTTACATATCCACCTTGTTCTTTTATCAAAAAGTCTATATGATTAAGGTTTATTAAATATGATTTATGAATTCTTAAAAAATTATACGCCTCTAATTTTATTTCAAAATGCTTAAGATTTTTTGAAATGACAATTTCTTTATTATGTGTCAATACAAATGTTGTGTAATTTCCATCACTCACACAGTAAAGAATCTCTGATGTTTTAATCATATGGATTCCTTTAGCATCTGTAATGGATATCTTAGGAGCATCAAAAACTTTGTTATATAATGCTTTTAAATCTTTATTATTAAGGTGTTGTTCTTCTGTTTTTTCTTTTTCTTTTTTAATTTTATCTACGACCCATATCAATTTTTTGGCCTCAACTGGTTTTAATAGATAATCAATCGCATCGTATTGATATCCTTCTATAGCATATTTATCATAAGCAGTAACAAATACAATTTTAAATTTTATTTCTTTTAATTGATTTAATATATCAAAAATAGCCATGGAACCAATTTGTATATCCATAAAAACGATATCTGCTTGCATTGTAAGTAACGTCTTTAAAATCGAAACTTCATCAAAAGCTTCTCCAATGATATCCACATTTGGACAATATGATTCTAATAATATTTTTAGATTCTCTCTATCCTTCTTCTCATCATCGATTATTATACATTTTAATTTTTTCATGACATTCTTTTAAGAAATTATAGGTAATGATATTAATACTTTTGTTCCTATATTTTGTTTTTCTTCGTTTATTAAATCTTCAATGGTTACTTCAGCTTTTCCATTTCCTAGCTTACTTAATATTTGCAATCTTTCATCTATATTTTTAGTTGCAATGGAAAGATGTTGAGTATAACTTTTCTTTGATTTATTTTCTGAAGCTGTTTTTCTACCAATACCATTATCTTCAATATAGCATAACATTCTTTGCCCTTTTCTTTCAAAAGACAATTGCAAACATTTCTGCTCTTTAGAACCTGAAAAACCATGAATTATTGCATTTTCTATATACGGTTGAATTATCATTGACGGAATTTTTGGATTAAGTTCTAATAACTCATTATCAATTTTAAAAATATAACTGAAACTTTCATTAAATCGTTCCTTCTCTATTGTTATATATGAATTCAGAATCTGTAATTCTTCTTTTAAATTAATATAAATACTATCTGAACTGGCCAAAATATTCCTAATCAATCCAGATAATTCTGTCATATATTCATTAGCTCTTAAATTCTCTTTTTTTAATATATAATTTTGAAGTGTACTAAATGAATTAAAAAGAAAATGTGGGTTCATTGCTGATCGTAATGACTTAAATCTTGTCTTACTTAATTCTTCGTTAAGTTGGTAGTGACGTAGTTTATTTCTGAAATAATAAGTTGTAAAAACACTTAATATAATTACTAATAATATCGCCATTATATAGCTCAATAATCTAACCATATTGAATGAAGAATCAATTTTAGAATTTCTTTCTTCTAAATTCAATATTTTGGCTTCTTTAATTGTTAGTAACCTTTTTACTTCTAACTTCGCTATTTCTCTTTCTAATTTAATCTCGGTAAGTTCTTTTAGTATTATTTTTGATTCCTTCAATAATTTAATGCTCTTTTCAAAATTGCCTGCTTTTTCGTAGCTTCTTGAAAGATCTTCGTATATTGAAATTAATTCGGTTGCGTTATTTCTTTTTTTAAAATTATCAAGTGATAATTCTAAGTAATGAATCGATGTTTTTAAATCATTTTTATGATAATATATCACTCCTAATAATTGCAAAACAGATTCGTACAATGAATCTTTAACACTATATTTTAGATTTTCAAAATCAATATCTTCATAGATAATCCTCAATGCTTCATCATACTCTTCTTTTTTAATATATGCGATAGCTTTATTTGCCATGGCAATTAAGCAGATTCTTGATTTCTTCTCTTTATTACAAAAATCCAATGCTTTATTTGCATAATATAAAGCAGAATCTTTATCTACCATACTATCTGATATGTTAACATAGCTGGCGCTTCTTCTTAATAATGAATCTTTAAGTTTTGTTGTTTTTAATGCTTTTCTATGATATAAAGTTGCTTGATCTCTGTATCCTAATTCACTTAAAATTTGCCCTTTTGTATTGAATAACTTCCATTGTAAATACCAATCATCAACATCTTTTAGTAAAACAGTAGCTTTATCACTATACTCTAATGATTTTATATAATCTGTATTATAACTTAAGTAATACGATAATTGAATATATGTGCTTATCAAACATTTTTTGTTATTAGAATTTACACAATGTGTTTCTAACAATTTAAGAGTTGATATAGCTTCATTGCTATTTTTTGTTTTCATTACAGAGATTTCTGCCTTCCGTATAAACACTTCAACTAATGAAGCAGTAAGTTTCTCTTTTTTAAATTCATCAATAGCATTATTAAATAATATTATAGCTTTGTCCAGTTCATTGTTCGCAATTAATGAATCTCCTAATTTCAGAATCTTACCGATATGTTTTTCTTGAGAATGTAAGTTAATAGGCTGGAAAAAAAATAAAATCGCTATAATACTAAAGTTAATATTTCTAGAAAAATGAATCATTATATCTAAATTGTATTTTATAATTACTTGTATCAGAAGTTATCAGCAATATACTTAAAATAGTATTCATCTATATTTTAAATATCGTATCGTTATATTCAAAAAAGAAATATTTCTTACCTGGTTAAATAGTTTATTTTTACATTTACTTTGATAGAAATTACTACATGAAAAATTATATTATTCTAATTATATTAATGATTAATGGTTTTATCATTGGTCAAAATAAAATTGATACAGATGCTCAATTTTTATCTTTTCTAAAAAAATCATTGGCATCAAAAACTGTTAATTCTGAAGTAAAGAATTCTTTTTATGAGCGAGCTTGGAAATACTGGAATACTCATAAAATAGCTTATAACTTACATCCTAAAAAGTATAAACAAATGATTGATTTATTTCATCAAAATCAACAAAAATATATGGAAAAATCTACTCCTCCTTTAGATCGATTTGAAAAAAGTATTGAAAGATTTCGTCGTTTTGATGCTCGTAATACATTACCAAAAAACCCTATATTATTTGTAGGAAGTTCTAGTATTGTTTATTGGGAAACTGCAAATTCGTTTCCCGATCTACCAATTATTAATCGTGGATTCGGTGGAGCTAGTTTACCTGAGATAATGCATTATTATGATACTGTTATTTTTAAGCATGCTCCAAAAATGATTTTTATTTATTGTGATATTGATGTCGAAAATGGTAAATCACCAGAAGTAGCTGTAGATGCTTTTAAAGGTTTAATTTCAAAAATCTCTAATGATTTTCCTAAAACTCAAATTTTACTTTTATCCATGAAACCTACTCTTATTGATGACTTTTTAGGAAAAGATGTAAGAACTAATAAATTGATTACCAACAAAAAACTGGAGAAGTATTGTAATCAATATCAAAATCTACATTTTGTAGACATTACAACTGTTATGTTTGATAAGTCTGGACAGTTACGTTCAACTATTTTTATTGAAGATGGAATGCACCTTAATTCGACAGGATACATATTATGGGATCCTATAATTAAGAGAAAAATAAAAGAATTGTATTAATTTACTTGGCTTTGATTACCTTTCTTAAAAAAGATTATTCAAGATATAATTCCTGGTCTTGTTGAAAAATCTGTTCATATTTATAGTTACTTAAAAATTAAAGAGAAGACTAAATATTCAATAGTTTAAAAGATTGACAAAAAGAGAATCTCGAATTGTATCGTTTGGATAAAAGGTACTTTTGAAACATTTTCAACTAACCTATATATCAAACGCAAACATTCCCGTCTTTTAGTAATTTTTTGAAATTTAGTATGCTTGTTTTATATTGTTTTTTAAAAGATTTAGACAAATGACTTGCATCTGTAAATCCTAATGTATAAGCTACTTCTTTAATTGAAAAGTCACTGTGTTTGAAATAATTTTCTGCTAATTTTAATTTTGACTTCATTAAATATTCTTGAAAAGTAAAATTAGAATGTTTCTTAAAATATTCACTGAAATAGGTAGGTGAAATATTAAATTCTTTTGACAAGTTTTCTAAAGTTACTTTCTCTTTTTTATAAATATTATGCTGAATATATCTTAATATTTCTCCAAATTTATAATCTTTAAGATTTGCATCTTCTACATATTTTAATTCGATATTACGCGCTAGTATATTAAGGATACTGATCATTAAACTTTCAATTATCACAGACGAATAATCATCTTTATTTATGTATTCTTCATGGATTTGTTTAATAAGATTCACTAGCAATGTTCTTTCTATACAAGATCTTGTTTTTATAACATCACCAGCAACTTTATTGTAATTAGAAAGTATATATGCTAGTTTTTTAAACCATTCACTATGATCATTTTTTAAAGATTGTTTGGTAAAATATAAATCTGTAAATCGAATGAAATAAAAGGTTGTTTTCTTTTTTATTTTAAATGAATGGCAGTCTAATGGAGGTAATAAAAAGATATTACCTTCCTTATAGGTAAACTCTATATCATTAATACATTGAATGCCTTCTCCACTATCAATATAGATCAATTCAAAAAAATTGTGCTTGTGTGGTCGTTTTTTCCAAAAGTCTAATTCTTCTACATGTATTTCAAAAGGCTTATATGTCTGTTCTATTTCCATTATTACACTTCTTTTTCAAGTTTTAAAGTACTAACTTCTTCAATGATACTATAAAATATTTACTTAAAACGTGTAAACCTTTTTACGTACATACAATTCCATTTTAGATACTTGAGCTTACTTTATTTCCCCCATAAATTTGCATAAAAACATATTAAATGCTAAAAATGATGTCAAGAAAAATAATATTGTATCTAGTTCTAATTTTGATAAATATCTCGTCCTTTGCTCAAAGTTATGAAGTTTATGCAGAATTTAAAGGAATTCGACCTGCTAATCCTGCGATTGCTAAAGATGGTAGTATTTATGTAACCATGCACCCAATGGACGGTGCAGATGTTAGTGTTATGAAGGTAGATAAAAAAGGAAAACACACTCCTTTTCCTACTAAAGAATGGGCTTCGAATCCTAAAAATAATGGTATCGGTATTGTTAATGCTTTCGGAATTCAAGCTACTGAAGATAACAAACTCATTGTTTTGGATTGGGGTGACAAAGAGAATCAAGCTAAAATTTTTATTTGGGATTTAACTCAAAATGAGTTGCATAAAATAATATACATCCCAAGATTTATTCGAGATAAAAATGACTTTTTACAAGATTTCGCTATAGATCAAAAACGTAATATGATCTATATTGCAAATATGGGAAGAGCTGATTTGTTAGGAGAACAAACACCTTCGATCATTGCTATAAATTTAAATACTGGTCAAAGCAAACGTTTATTAGAAAAACATGCTTCTTTTCTGGCAGATGATAATGTGATATACATTGATAAAGAACCTTTAACTGTTACAACACCTGAAGGTAAAAAAGCATTAAAACTTGGGTTGAATCCGATCACTATTGATCCTCAAAACAAATGGATTTATTACGGTACGGTAAATGCTGGATATCTATATAGGATTAAATCAGAGATTCTTGCTGATTTTTCTAAAAGCAATACTGAACTTAGTCAATCTATAGAAAAGTATGGTCCAAAACCTGCTTCAGACGGAATCAGTATTGATAATCAAGGGAATGTTTATATTACTTCAATTTCGGAAAATGGAATTGGTGTTACAACTAAAGATAATTATCGCTTGTTATTTAGCAATGCTGAATTATCATGGCCTGATGGCATTTCTTATGGTGCTGATGGATATTTTTATGCTACTATTAATCAATTACATAAAGCTGCAGCGCTAAATGGAGGAAAAGATCGTTCTAAAGGTACTTATAAATTAATCCGATTCAAATCACTTAGCAAGAGTAAAATAGGTAGGTAATTAATAGTTATTATTATTTTGAAATAGGAAACATCACTGCAGGTTTTTCTTTATTAAATGTAATCTTTATGTCTATAATATTCTTAATTAAGAGAATACAAAACCTAACATTATTTGTAATATTAAGTGATAGTACGTTTTATAAAGCATGGATTATAATATTTTTTTATAATTCATGCTTTATATAGTATAAAATACTATTAAATGACATAAACATTTAGTGAAATTGCGATTAACATCCATATAAAATACGGAATGAGTAGCAATGTATATTTTCTTTGTGTTTTATGAAATAGAATTATTTTTGATAGTATTATAATTCCTAATAAAACTAGAACAATAGCTCCAAAAACTATCTCGTGTTTATTAAAAAATATATAGTTCCATGAAACATTTAAAATCCATTGGACACAAAATAACAACCATATATAGCTTCTTCTATTTCTTTGAATCAATTTTGTCATGTAAATAGAAAAACAAATCATAATTAATGACCAAGCAACGCCAAATAACCAATTAGGTGGTGACCAAGGTGCTTTTTCTAATGTATCATACCATATAGATTTAGGTCCATTATCCATTAAGTAAATCCCTAAAGCAAGTCCTCCAAAGTTTATCATTAGAAATACTATAAATAGTACATACCAAATTGCTTTTTTCATAAAATATTTATTGTATTAATTCTTTTTTAGGACGTTGATAATCGTATCTTTTGATATCCGAAGGAATGGCATAAGCATCTAATCCGTTGATTGTTGCTATTTTTCCTTTACTTAAATCTACAAAACCATCTGTTTCTAATAATGCTTCTTCAACGAATAATTGTATTATTTCTCCTATCAGCATAATGGTTCCATTAGCCTTTATATGATATTCTTCTACATATTTCATTAATAATTGCACTGGTGATCCTTTTACAAAAGGAGGTTTATACCCATCAATATAATGGGGTATTAGTGAAGTTGCATTAAACTCTGAAAACTCTTTAGGATACTTTGCCGAAGTGTGATGGGCATCTTCACATATTTCTTCATAAATATGATTAATCGTATAGTATCCAGTTTCTTTTATGTTATCATAAGTGTTTCTAGCTACTGTAAGTGGCCTAAAAATCATTCCTAACAAAGCTGGTTCTGATCCTAAATGTTGTATAGAACTAAAGACAGATACATTAGTCGTTCCATCATTAGCCATTGTACCTATCAAATTAGCTGATTTAAAGCCCGAACAGCTGTTGATTAAATTAATCTTATATAGATGCTCCAGTTTTGTTATTTCATCTTTTAAAAAACGCTTCATATTACTTAACTATTAATATTTTTATAGTTGTTAATTTCAATATTAGTTGCTTTTAGATCGTGCATAAGGTTATACAATCCAAAAAAAGCTCTATTCATATAAATAAAATGTTTTGAACCACGGTTACCATTCATCTTGCGTAACTCTGTATTCTTAGAATACTGTTCACCTAAAGCAGCTATTTTCCCGAAAAAATCAGGATCTGAAAAATCAAAATAAGTTTTATGAAATGGCTGTGTAAAAAGGCTTAAAAGTTCGTGAAACATTGTACTAAAAAATTCTTGTTCTTCTGTGGAATCTGTCTCTTTTAATATCTCTAGTTCATACAATTTATTCTTAAAAAACGAAGGGTCTTTTAAGTTTTCTCTATTGACTAATTCAAAATAAGGAATATAAAATGCTTCAGGTATCTTTTTTATGCATCCAAAATCTAAGACTATTAATTCATTCTTTTTGTTTATTAAAAAATTTCCTGGATGTGGATCCGCATGTACTTTTTTTAAGGTATGTATTTGATACATATAAAAATCCCAAAGTGTCTGTCCTATTTGATTAGCACTATCTTCATTGTCATTATACGCAGTAAACTCTGATAGATGCTCTCCTTTCATCCAATCCATTGTAATAATCTTATCAGTAGATAAGGCTGTATAATATTCTGGAAACAATAGATTTGGAATATGTTTACAAGCATTAGATATTTCTCTACTTTGAGCTATTTCTAATAAATAATTTATTTCTTCTACTAGCTTATTTTCTACTTCTTTAAAATATTGATCTGAGTCTTTTCCTTCAATATTAAACATTTTAATTGCAATGGGTTTTATAAGTGCTAAGTCAGAAGTAATACTTTCTGCTATTCCTGGATATTGAATTTTTACAGCCAATTCTTTTCCATTTTTCACGGCTTTATGTACTTGACCAATACTAGCTGCATTCATAGATTTTGGATTGAATTCATCATAAATTTCTTCTGGTCTTTTTCCAAAATAACGCTTAAATGTTTTTGTTACTAAAGGTGAAGATAGAGGTGGGACAGAAAATTGTGACAACGAAAACTTTTCTACATATGCCTGTGGTAATATATTTTTTTCCATACTAAGCATTTGAGCTACTTTTAATCCACTTCCTTTTAGCTCTTTTAATCCATCATATATATCTTTTGCATTAGCAGTATCGAGTTTGTTTTTTGCTTCATTTTCATCTCCTATTATTTTATCTCCATAATACTTTATATAATTCACTCCTACCTTTGCTCCTGTTCCTATTAACTTAGAAGCTCTTTTAAGTTTTGATACTGGAATATTGTTTATTGTTTTCATCTTAGCCTAGCTTTTCTTTGATTAAAAATTTCCCTAAATCAATAACACTTTTGATTGGTCTGATATCTAATAAATCAAATGATGCTGTTACTGTTTTTTCAATAAGTATATCTGTTTTTTCAAAAGCTGGTGATTCATCTTTTTCCCAATAATTAATAAAAACCATTAATTGCCCCCAACCAAATTCTTCTACACTTCGGTTTTGAATTTTATTTAAATTATCATTCTTGAAATCTATTCTCTCTATTTCTAAATTCTTTATATACTGTTTTACCTCCTTTTTTAAAGATGATAGTAACCGTTCTTTTTTTAAAGGATTGTGTTGTTTACGTAACGTATATAAAACATAGCTTCTATTAGCTGTTAGTATTTCTATAAATGTATAATAGAAACTTAATAACTTATCTTTTGTAGAAAATTCTACGTAAGATTCGTTTTTGTTGAGTATTGTTATTGTGTGCTCAAAAAATGTTTTAAAAATTTCTTTTTCTAAACTTTCAAAAGAAGTAAAGAAATTATAAAAAGTTCCTTCTTCAAAATCATTTTTATCTGTAAAATAATATACACTTTTCGGTGCTTCATCAAACTTTAAGACATATTCCATATACATAGATATAATATCTTCCCTTTCTATTTTAACTTTCTGACTCATAGCTACTTTTTATTATTTATTAACAAAAATACAAAATTGTTTAACTATTTTACAAAAAGATTAAACAAAATAATATTCTCACAAAAAAAACTCAAATTCTTTGCATGAATTTGAGTTCCTATTTTTTAATCTGTAATTTAAAATTACGAATCTTTTCTTTCTCTATTAAAACAACATTTAATATCTGATCAACTAGCTTTTCTTAAATAATAAATAGCTCCTAATTATGATATAATGTTCAAGCTACTTTGATTTTAAAAGGCTGTTAATTAATGATTTTAATTCGTTAATATCATTTTGTTGTTTCTTAATCTGAGAATTCTGTTTTTTTAAGACTTCTATTTCTTTTTGCTGTTGAATAATATAAAGTGTTAATTCTTCAATTATTTTGACATTAAATAATGATATTCTTTCATAGCATCTAGAATTTCTTCTGCTTTATCGTGTCCATGAACTCTTATTATTAATTTATGTCCATTACTCCATTTTTCTCTAGAACCACTAAGCAATCTTGGTATATATGCATTGATATAGGCTATATCATTTTTGCGTTTTGAAAGTGTATGAAACAAACATTCTTTTGCAAAATTGTATATATCTCGTTTATAAGATTTACTATCAACCTCTTTACTTTTAAAATAAAATCGTAGATAATCACCTTCAAAGTCTGTTGTTATTTTCCATTTACCTGATCTATCATAACAATAAAGATCTATATTCTTTTTGAGTATTTTTTTAATTTGATTAATAGATTTTTTTCTATTTAACAAATTTGTATCCAATAACTCTTCAGTTCCGTTTTCAAAAACTATTTTTAAAATATCACTTTTAGAATAAATATAAACAGGTCCATTTAAATTATTAGTTTTATGAAATGAGATCTCGTTTGATCTCATTTCTTTAACCTTAGCTATGATTGAATCTCCATTTTTCTTTATAATTATATCTTGAGAAAAACTCAAAAAACAAAAGAATGTAAAAATTATTGTGATTTTTACTTTAGTTATAATCATATCTATTTAATTATTTAGCTTATTTACTTATCAGTTCATGAACATTTCCATCAGGATCTTTAAAGAATGCTGTATATTCGTTCCAAGGCATCAATGTTGGTTCCTGAATAAAGAGAACATTCTTCTTCTTCATTTTCTTATACAAACTATCAACGTCTTTTCTTGTAGAAAAAGAAAAACCAATTCCTACAGCAGCTCCATTTCT
This sequence comes from uncultured Aquimarina sp., assembly GCA_947498595.1. Taxonomy (GTDB): domain Bacteria; phylum Bacteroidota; class Bacteroidia; order Flavobacteriales; family Flavobacteriaceae; genus Aquimarina. The sequence continues at coordinate 28,542 of CANMKX010000013.1, read as the reverse complement.
TTTTCCTAAATACGTGCTATCTTTTAATGTTTTAAACATAAAATTTCTCAATCCAATCGAAAAACGAGAACCATTTGTATTGAACTCTATAAAATTTGGATTTTCTGCTGTAATCATCAATCCCATTTTTTGATTGAAGAAATTTTTCATACTCACTAAATCGTTCGTAAAAATTGTAGTCAATTCAATCTTTACTCGATTAGTATCTTTCGCTTTTATTTGTTCTTTTTGTTCATTCTTACAACTATAAAAAAAGCACATTATAGTGATACCTAAAATTAATGTTATTTTTTTCTTCATTTTATTTTTAATTTAGTTTTTATTCAAAATTTATCGCGACGATTAAAAATTGCTATTATCATTAACACTAGAGTTAAGTTTACATCTAAAGATTTTAATTTTCAATTAACTATAAGTCAACACATTTAAGTATTCAAATTAATAATTAAATGAAATAGATAGTATATGTACACTACTTTAGTTAAATCATGTCGCAAAAATAAACTGAGATTGCTACTATTTATCGGTTATAGATTATAGGATAATGGTAATAAATGATATTGTTCAATAAAATGAAGAGAGAAATTATAGTTGTGCTCTATATTGATTAGGAGTTAGTCCTGTATTTCTTTTAAAATATTTTATAAAATAAGAATCGTCTTCAAACCCTAAGGAATAACCTATTTCTGCAATAGATTTACTGGATTGCTTAAGAAGGGATTTGGTTTCAATTATCAAATATTCGTTCATGACTTGCTTCACTGTTTTACCAGTTATCAATTTCACACATTTTGATAGATATACTGGACTTATATTAAGTTGGTCTGCATAATATTTTATGACTTGTCTTTTGTGTTTTGTTTTTGTCAATAGATTTTCAAAATCGAACATTATTTGCTTACTTCTTTCTATTAAAAACTCATTATCTTCAGTATAAGCTAATTCTTTTTTAGCTTTAAAGAGAAAGATCGTTAAATATGCTCTTATTATTTCTAAAGTATCACCATCTGTAAGTGTTTCATGTTCAGCATGTGTTTTTTTCAATAATTCGACAAACAATTCTTGTTGCCTTTTTGATAATTTATATCCTGGAGAAGTATAATGTTTGAAATAAGGAAAGCTTTGATAGATATTATATGTATCTTCTAAAAAAGGTAAGAAACTTGGTTTGAATAAGATCATATAACATACCGAGTTTTCATGAATTTCTTTCAAATCCCAGGTTACGATCTGTTGAGGAGAAACAAAGGATAGGTTAAAATGATTAATTTCATCACTACCAACAATAATACTTGCATCGTAACCGATAGCAAACGAAATTTCGAAATAATTATGTTTATAAGCTATTGGTGGATTTTCTGATACAGAATCCGTCTCAAACTTCACAATATAAAACGCTTCATTTTTGAGCAAAGGAATTCCTATTGTAGAAAGATATTCGTTAATGTCTGAATATTCTTTTATATCAATCATCGATGAAGACTATTTTATTTGTTATCATTCATTTTTTTAAATCAACTCTTAACTTGAGATTTTCTTAGTAATTCATCTAATTCTTTAAGTGCATTTTGTTTTGTAAAATTAACTCCTTTAATTATTCTTTTCATTTTTAATAATTCTATAGAGTTTAGTCCATACTCAAATTTTAACCACGATAATAATTTAGTATTTTCATCTATATTCTTAATTTTCTGATAAAGATCTTCTTGCCTTTTTTGAGTACATTCTAGTATTCCTAAATCGCTAAAAGATAATGTTTTTATTACATGAGTTTTCTTATCTATTGTAAAACCTACTGCTCCACCTGCAATAGGAGAATTAATACTCTTATTGTCTTTTATGTTTACAAAAACAAAATCATAATAAATTTCAAAAAAAAAGTCTTTTCGATTATCAAAATCAAATTTGATACCTGTTAAAACTTCTCCATATGACTCAACATATTCTTTCGCTATTTTTTCAAAAATTGTCATTAATTAATTCTCTAATTAAAATTTAATGCACTACACTCTCAACAAACAACATATTCGTTGTAATTCTCTCTTATATAAAACAAAATGAATGTCTTGCATTTGGTAGAATAAGTTATTTCTACCAAATGTAATTCTTATCTTTTTATCAAATAACAATTGTCTTTTAATGTTATATTTTCTCCATCATAAAAAACAATTTGTTTTTTTAAATCATTGATAAACTTTAGTTCATTTATTGGACAACTTATAAAATATTGATTCTTACTTAAAAGTTTTTTTGATTTATCGTAGATCGAAATTGTTGCCTTATTTTTATGATTGTATATTCTATCTATGCTATACCAATTTCCCTCTCCACCTTTTGCTATCCAAAATGCAGTTTTTGGCATTTTGCTAATTTGTTGTGTACTTTCATTTAATTTTACAGTGGTATCTTTTTGATTTATGAAAAAGAAAAGTCCTATAAAAAAAATTGGTAATGTACTCATAGCTATAAAAATTCGAGATATATTATATTTTAATTCATTCATCTAATATCTTCTTTTATTGCCTATGGTAAAATTTGTGTGAAATTCCTCTTGCTATACATTCATAATTTGTACTAGCTAAATATAATTAATAGTAATGTTTTATATTAAAATCCCCTATCTTAATTATTCAAAAAAACACATATCAACACACTTAATTTAAAAATTAACTTTTCCTATTGTATGATACAAATTAGCTAAAACAACTAATTTTTTTATCTGCAATACATTCTCTTTTTCTTGTGCCGCTATTAGTTTTTGCTCTCTAGAGTTAATCAAGAATAAAGAACTTTCCCCTAATGAGAATTTTCGTTCTTCAACAGTAACTAATTTTAATCTCTTTCTAGCTATATCTGTTATCAATTCGTTTTGTGTATCTATTGATTTGATTTCATTTTTTAATGCTTTAATCTTATTTTCAATAGCTAATGAGTTGGATAATCTATCAAATTTTGCCGCTTCAATTTTTAGTTTGGCTAGTTTTATATTTCCTCGTTCTTTGCGTAAAAAAAGAGGAAAACTCATATTGATACCTGTTTTATAATTTGCTGTATTCAATGAAGAAGTTTGATCGTACTTAGGTGTTAAAAAGTTATATTCGATAAAAATTTTGGGCAATAATTTATTTATTTTTAATCGCTTATCTATTTTCAATGCGCCTATTTTTGTGTCAATTTCCATCAATTTTGGATGTTGATCTATTATCGCTTCCGCTGTTATTTCATTATTATTAAAAATAGTTTTCTGCAAAACGTCTTTTTCAGGAAATACAGGTAATACACTTTCTTGCAATTCCATTGGTACATCATCCAACCATAAAAAAGTGTTTAAATGCAATCTAGCCTTATTCATTTTAAGAGCAATAACTTCTAATTTTAACGCTCTATCTTGAATTGCAATTGTTGCCTCTGTTATATCAATCAATGGTTTTTCTCCTTGGGCAACACTCCTTTTAATAGCTTCTGTTCTTTCGGTTGCTTTTTTTAGAAATTCATTCTGAATCTTATACGCTCTCGAAAACTCTAACCATTTAAAATATGCGATACTCGCTTTATACAACGCCTTGTTAATTAACAATTCTCGTTTTGCTCTAGTTTCTTTTTGATATAAATGTGCTTTTTTAAGCATTGCCATTCGCTCGTTAATCAATAGGCCTTGAGCTATCGGAATCGATATTCCGGCACTGTACAATCCATCGTCTGGTACCGTTAGGCTTGGATCTAAAAAGACACCTTCATTTTTCTCAAAATTTGCTTTAAGTTCTACTCCATACCATGTCGGGATTTTTAATGTTGTATTGAGTTCGTCATAATAGGTTGTCTTTTTAAATTTTTTTCGATCATAAGCTGCGGTAAGTTTAGGATCAAAATTCCCTTTAGCTTTTAGAATCGTTGCTGTACCCATTTCGGTTTGTAAATTTGCTTGTTTTACTAACGGATGGTGTGTTTTAACATACGTTATAAATTCATTATATGTTAATTCTTGATATGCATAGGATGTTTGTATTGTCATCAAAACGAAAACAATACTCATAAAAAATCCTTTTTTCTTCATTTTTACTTATTTTTTTGATTTCGTTATTCTCGTAGTTGTTTTGTAATAATTAGGAGGAAAACCATTTAGTTTTCGCCATAATTCGTACCAAATTGGCACATCTTCTAGTAATGCTATGGTATAAGCTCCTGAGCCTACTCGAATATTTTTTGGCCAAGGTTCTTCGTTTAAATCTGGTTCTATTAAGATTCTAAATTTTCCGTTTTCACTTATAAAATTTTCGATTGCTACAATTTTTCCTGCATAGGTACCAAAAGACGTATTAGGCCATCCACTAAAAAATATTGCAGGCCATCCATCAAATTGAATTCTTACTTTTTCTCCTATATTCATCAATTGCAAATCAATAGGACTAACATAAGTTTCTACTGCTAAGTCATATACCGAAGGCATAACACCTACCAGTGCTTCTCCTGCTTTAAAATTTTCGCCAATTCCGCTCCTAATGGCTTTGTTTATAAATCCATCTTGCGGAGCTGTGATATAGTAAAAACTATTTCGTATTTCATAATTTGTAGCTTGATTTTGTAATTTTACTACTTGCGCTTCTGCCTCAAATTGATTGGACGCTGCTGTATATTTACTACTATTTGATTTTGCTATTTTATCGTCATAAGCAGCTACAATTCTATTAATTTCAATCTTTGCATTTATAATTTTATTTTTGTTTGCTAAGACTTTATTTTCTTGCGAAACTAACTTTGCTTCAACTTCTTGCATTTTAAGTCGTTTCGTTTCTATATCAGTTTTAGATTTTATTCCTTCATTATACAAAGTATCTGTACGCTTGTATTGTTGTATGGTTATTTTATAATTATTTTGCAATGCGATTAATTTGATACTATCACTTTTAGCTTCTAATAAGGATTGTTTAAGTTTATTACGAGCTTGAGATAATTTAAGCGATTGCTCTTTTTCTAATGCAGAAATTTGATTTTCTATTGCGGCTATTTTCTTTTGGTATGAAGATACCGATTTGCTTTTAGCAGCTTCTTGAGTTTTGGTACGCTCTACTAAATAAGGATCTTGGTATTCATTTTTTAATTCGGAAACAAACAGAATCGTATCTCCTTTTTTAACAAAATCTCCTTCTTTTACAAACCATTTTTCTATTCTTCCAGGAATTGGAGATTGTATAGTTTGCGGACGTTGGTTCAGTTCTAAAGTAGTCACATATCCATTACCTGCTACGTTTTGAGTCCAAGGCAAAAACAGTATTATACCTATCAAAACAAAGAAAATTCCGAGTAAGCGATTAAATACTTTGTAATGCATAACATTAAACGCTTTTTCATAGGCTTTGTACTTATTTAAAGAAACTTGCTTATGTATTTGATTTCTTGATATATTAAGCATTGATATTCGTGTTTAAAGTTATTTTTCCATTATTAAATCGCACGATTCTATTGCAGTATTTTTTCCATAAATAATGTTGACTTGATGTAATCAATAACCATGGTCGTTCATCCGATGTCAAGTATGTTATTATAGGTAATGCTTCTTTCTCTTCAAAGGAATCTAGTAAACCTTTTATCAATAAAATTTTGGGTTGACTAATAATGGCTCTTGCCAAAATTATACGTTTAATAACTGTAAGTGGTAGCTCTCTTCCTCCAGAGGAAATCACAGTATTTAATCCATTTTTTTGCTCTTTTACAAATGATGATAATCCTATTTCTTTTAATATTTCATGCAATTGTTTTTTTGAAATTTCTTTCTTTCCTAAAGTAATATTTTCCAAAATGGTTCCTTCAAACGGTAATTCTTCTGGTAAAACTTGTCCAATTTGTGCTCTGTAATGATTTAACCAAACACCTCTTATTGAAATATCATTGATATATAATTCCCCTTGAGATGGAGATATTAATCCTGATATAATTTTCAGAATAACCGATTTACCAGATCCCGAAATTCCTTGAAATATGATATTGTCATTTCGACTTATTTCTAGATCAATCTCGTCCAAAATTAATTTGTCGTTACTATTGACATAGCTCAACTTTTTTAATTCGATTCGTACATCTTTATCATTCAAAAATGGTATTTCTCCAGCTTGTGATTCTAAATCTTTATCGACAACCTGTCCAATTTTTTCTAAAGAAGTCAAAACATCATAAAATGATTCAAGTCCTTTGGTTAGTTTTTCAACCGAATTCATTACCAAAAGAATAATAATTTCTGAAGCTACAAACTGTCCTATATTCATTCGTTGGTTAAGTACTAATAATCCTCCAATGATTAATAATCCTGCCGTTACCAATACTTTGAATCCTATCATTTGTATAAATTGATACATTAATACTCTAAAATGATTTTCTCTTGCTTCTAAATAATTACTAGTAAGCTCGTCATTTTTATCCATCGAAAAACTAGTACTTCCAGAGGATTTAAATCCAATTAATGATCTTGCAATTTCTTGAATCCAATGTGCTACTTTGTATTTACTTTTGGATTCTACTAAACTAGTTTCGAGTCCTTTTTTTGCTGTAAATTTAAATGCGATATAGATCAAAAACATCAATAATAATCCATAAAGAATAAAAAATGGGTGGTAAAAAGAAAGTACGATCAATCCTAAAACAATTTGTAAAATTGCTGTAGGAAAGTCAATTAGAATTTTGGATAGTCCCTTTTGAACTGTTAGTACATCAAAAAAACGATTGGCCAATTCTGGTGGGTATAAATTATGCAATTCTTCCATTTTTATTTTCGGAAAGCGGTATGCAAATTCAAATGATGCTCTTGTAAATATTTTTTGTTGCATACGTTCCAAAATGCGTATCTGCATCAATTGTAAAACTCCTTGAAAAGCAACTCCTAGTGTTACTAAAATTACCAGCACGATCCACGAAGTAGAAACTTGTGCACTTTGCATAAGGTTTATAATTGCTTGGATTCCTAAAGGTAATGTTAAGGCTACTAATCCTGAAAAAATTGCATAGTAGCATAATTGTAATATGTCTTGTCTATCTAATTTTAGAAGGTTCACAAAACGCTTCCATGGTGATAATTTTTCTTGCATTCTATTGTATTAAAACAGGTAATCATAAGCTAATGATTACTATATATTTTTATTAAAATATGGGATGGGTCCGAATAAGAAATAAACGGATAGTATTGTAAGACAGGTTATGCCAAATCCGGCGGTGGTATCAATATATCTTTATACACTGTTTGATATAATGTACTAATATTAAAATATTGAGTATTGCTAATTTTACTTATCAAGTTTGACTGAACAAACGTTAACAACAATTTAAATTCCTTTTTGTCAAGCTCTTCTTGCTCTTCTGTTTCTTCAGTATCTTCTTCTCCAAAAAAATCAATAACTGAAATTTCATCTTCTGTTACAACATTAATTAAATAACAACAAGGCTTCATCAATAACATAAGAATCCCTATGATACCGATACAATTTTTTATAAAAGAAGACCTTTTGATTAATTTCAACTTTGTTGTATTTTTTATAAATAACATCTAATAAATATCAAAATAATCGACTTCAATTATTTCTATTCCTTTTAAGTTTCAATACGAAATAATACTGTTGCTATGGCTAAGATCTTATTTTCTATTCTTGTCTAAAAGAAATGTAATTTTAATTTACGATCAATCATTTTAAAATTTAACTATTATAAATGTAATTTAAAACATTCATAATAGTATTATGCAAATATACAATAGCATATCCTAATTAAAATGATAGTATTACTATTATTTTGTTAAATTTATATTTCTAAAAAAGAACCTTTTATTATATTTTAAAATTTATACTAAGGAAAGTAAATCGTATACTATAAATAGAATTATCTCTCACTATAAAAAGTAAACACAACTATACCAGTTATTTACATTATATTTTGTTTTTATCGAATTGAAATAAATTGCTTTCTATATAGAATTTTAGAAAGCACTAAGTATTAGAGTAGTCACGAAGTTAAAATTTCATGAATGGCTGAAGATTGCTATAAATACATAGTTTATAACACCGTTTTTGATATCTTTTACTTAGGTCTCTTAATTTTATCCAAAGAAAGATTGTCAATTCATTACCAGAATCCGTTATTGCTTTTAGAATTCACAAATAAACTTGACCAAATAAACATCGAAATAATCGGTTAAATTTACTTGATTACATTCTTGTTTCTAATTGTTATTGAAGCTTATCTAGTATTTTTTTCGCGGCTTCGTCTTTGTAAGTATATTCATCTTTCAACAATGTTTCTAAAGCTATTATTGCTTTCTTTTTATCATCGTTTTTTAAATGCGTAAGTGCTAAATACCAATGTGCTTTAAAAGCATCTAATGTATGACTATCAGCTAATTTTTTAAATTCTTTAATAGCATTATTAGTATCTTCTAGTTCTAAATAGATCGCTCCTTTGTAAAGAATGGTTTGAGTATTGACTTTATTGTTTGGAGTTTTTTCAATGTTATTTAATAGAGTAAGTGCATTTGCGTATTGTTTACTTCTAAACAATTTTTCAATTTTTCCTAACGAATTGTTTCCATTACGCGATGTCAAAGACGGAAGTTCATCCCAATTTTTGTATTCAGCATACAACGCATCCGTATCTGTTGTATTTAATTGAATAACTGAGAAAAATCCAAGAATCAGAATTGCTGCTATGCCACCTACATAATATATTTTTTGTTTTAACGTAGTTTGAGATTTTGATGAAAAGTAATCATTGGCTGCTTCATCAATTTGTCCTGCGATCATTTTTCCTTTATCGCTTCTAAGAAAAGTTTCGTGGGTTGTAATTTTTTTATTTTTAAGCGATTTTGAAGAAACCTCCCAATCATTTTCATTCAAAATAACACTCATCTCACGAGAAGATGCAATTTCTTTTTCTAACTCAGGGTTTGCTTTTATTTTTTCTTCAAAGGACTTTTTTTCATCAGGAGTCATTTCTCCATCTATGTATAACTGTATTTCTTTATTTAAATCATTCATAAATTTTTCAATTCATTATAACGAACATCGTTATGGATCATTTCTTTCAATCTTGCTTTACACTTAAAAATACGTTGCCTTACTGTATTTTCTGTGGCATATCCCATGTCTGATGCAATTTTTGAATAAGGTATTTTATTGAAATACAAACTCAAAACTTTTTTGCAATTATCCGACATTTCTTGCAATTTTTCTTGAAATAATTCCCATTTTTCCTGTTCGTGTGCAGCTAATGCTATTTCACGTTCTTCATTTAATAGATTGATTACAGCTTCATTTGTTACCTTTGTTTTTGACATTTTTTTCTCTCGTCTCCAAACATTCTTACAAGTTGTTAAGAGATATCCTTCAAAACTAGATGTAATTGAAAACTCTTTTACTTGTGCTCTAGCAGATAATTGCAATAAACCTTTCTGCATTACATCTTTAGCATCATCTTCAGACCCTTCATGTTTACGTATATAACTATAAACTTTGGGATATACTTTCTTGTAAATCTCTTTAATTCCAGAAGCATCTCCACTCACAAGGCTTTGCAACAAATAATCATCGTATTTTTTATGAATCATAGAATTGATTTAAAATAGTCCTCATTATTGTACAAACTTAGATATAATAAAAGTACTAGTAAAGGGGTTTAAACCTGATTTTTTCTCAGGGGTTTATTATTATTTAATTTTTTAGGGTAACATTTAAAAGGTTATTGCCTCTTGTTTGTAAATAATCATATCTATTAAAAATTCGAAGTGATGGGGAAAACAAAAATTGCTTTGAAACATATCTATTTATTATGAAAAAAAATATCTTTTTATTTATTGGATTCATCTTCCTTCTATCAAATTGTTCGACAGATGATCATGTAACCATTTCTAAAGTTGAAACTACTACTGAATCTAACCAAAAAACTGCTAATAATACGGTTCCAACACCTCAAATAGTTCCTAATCAAATTATAATTCAATATAAAAATGAAACATTTACAGATGAAATCAAAGAGATAAAGAGAATAAAGTATCAAAACCGCTTTAACTTTACTATTGAAAAAATAGATTATTGCAGTTGTGACGAAAAAAATATTGAATTATGGACTATAAATGCCGAAAACCCAAGAGGAGTTATTGAGGAATTAACCAAAAACCTTGCAGAAAATGATGATGAGGATGATATGGAAGGAGATTACCAATTTTCATTTCAGATTATTAATGATGGAATTTCTGGAGTACATTCGTCTACAATTGCTGATAAAACAGTATCGCAAAATTCTCCTGAAGCTGTCAACATTGTTATTTTAGATACTGGAATTGATTATGATTATCAACCTAATCCATTTTTATATAATTCTAGCACTGATGATGATTGTAAAAACGAAATTTCTGGTTGGGATTTCGTCAATAACGATAATGATCCAAGAGATGATAATGGTCATGGTTCTTTTGTTGCACAAATTATTATTAATGAACTAAATCAATACGAAATACCGCATCATTTAATGGCTGTAAAAGCATTTGATCGTCATGGTCGAGGAAAATATTTTACAGTTGCTTGTGCTTTTAAATTCATTGCTAAAAAACCAGGTAAGTTTATTGTCAATACCAGTTTTGGATATTATGGTTTAAAAAATCAAAATATTCTTCAGAATATAATTGATAAGGTTGATGATAGAATTCTGTTTGTCTCATCGGCAGGAAATGAAGGAGTTAATACTGATGCAAACGGAAATGAACATTTTCCTTCTAGTTATAATTCTAGTAATATATTAACAGTAGGTGGGTATACACATATTGATGGTGTAATGCCAAGTATAGATGATCGTGGGCAAATTCGTGGTCTTGTTAAAGCTCCTGATTCAAATTATGGTAGTGCTAGTATTGACATTGTAGCTCCTTTTTATGATTATCAATTGTCATTAGGTACACGAGATCATATTATTAATGTAATTGTAGAAGGAACCTCTTTTGCTAGCGCTTTTACTGCTGCCAGAGCCGCTTATTATTTTGATACTAATATCGGAAATCCAATGGGAATCAAACAGGATGTTATCTCCTCTGGCTATTCTTCTAGAAGTCTTATTAATTTTACTCTTAATAAAAGAATTCTTGTTAAAAATATGATCAATCCTAATAATTATTCTCCTACTCCGCATATAGGATTACAACCATTGTAAATACTAGATTAGCCATAAACTAATTAATATACTGCTTGCAATCGATCAATAATTCTATATTTTTATAGTATGAATTATAGATCGATTGTACCTTTTTTTTGTTTCTTCGTTTTTACACTTATTGCGAATGCTCAATATCAAAAACGATTATTATCTATTATCTCATCCTCAGATAGTATCGATCGAAAACAGCAATTAATAAATCGTTTTTTTGAAAGCTCTACCGATAGTATCCCTTTACAAGAACTCGCAGATTGCTATCACGATTGTGGTTACAAATGGTATTATAAACGCTGGAAGAAAGAAAAAAAAGCGGTTCTTTTAACCAAATCTATAAAAAACACGGAAGAAGCATTAGCTCTAAAAAGAAAATTACCCGAAATTGATGCCAAGTCCATCAAAAAAACACTCTATAATTTAGGATTTTTATATAGCAAGCAACAACGTTATTTTGATGCAATAGATATTTATGATGAATTAATTACGATTCCACCGCTTGATAAAAAAACACTTAGTAGTTATCGAGCACAAACCAATGCATATATAAATATAGGTGATTTTGATAAGGCATTAGCAACTATTAGTCAATTGATAAACTTGACTAAACAAGATACCTTACACAAAGAAAGATTAGTACAGGCTTATTTAAAACGATTGGATATCTATTCTTTAAAAGGATACAAAAAGTATGAAAAAGATGCTTCTATTGATTTGAAACTTGTTGATCAACTTTTAAAAAAACATTCGTTTAAGAAAAAGAAGTATTACAATCGATATTATGGTATTAAAGGAAAAATACTTTCGGATAATAACGAAAAGGAAAAAGCAATTGATTTTTTTGAAAAAATACTACTACAATTACCACCCGAAGATTCTCTGAATTTTGCAATTACTTATAATAATATTGGTAGTGCATATTTAGGTTTGCAACAATATTCTTTAGCAGAAAGTAAGCTTCTTAAAGCAAGTACTTTTACTCCTAAATTCACAGCTATTTATGAAAACTTAGGAGATCTATTTCTAGCAAAGAAACAACATAAAAAAGCATTATTACACTATCAAAAAGCCATTGATTTATCTGTTGCTAATTCAGCCGATAGTAAATATGATAGTTCTATAAAACAAGGTGAATTAGAAATTGCGGCTAATAAATATGATCTATTACATCATATCCTACAAAAGGCTCAAGCTTGGGTTACATATTATCATTATGATAAAGATAAAAAGCATCTTTTTAATGCTTTAAAAACTTTTAAAATGGCAGATTTACTTGTTGATATTATCCGTTTTGAAAGTTCTGATTACAAATCTAAATTATATTGGAGAGAAATTGCAGCTACTTTTTATATGAAAGCAGTTGAAGCTTGTTTTTTACTTAAAAAAACTCAAGATGCTTACTATTATATGGAAAAAAGCAAAGCCATTTTGTTATTAGAAGATGTGACGCATGAGCAAGCTAAGAAGATTGCTAAAATTCCTAATTCGATAGCTAAAAAAGAATATGCATTAAAACAAAAAATTCAACATTCTGAAGCTATCTTAAATCAATTATCACTTCCTCTTGATGCTTCAAGCATTATAGTTTCTCAGAAAGAAGTCTATACTCACAAAATTGCCTATCAAAGGTTTATGGATTCTTTACATCAAAAGTTCCCTTCATATATACTTCATAAGCAGAAAGCTAATGTTATGCCATATTCGCAGTTTTCTCAAAAATATATGCTTCCTAAAAAAGCTGTGCTTCATTATATACTTAATGACCAACAGGGATATGGAATTCTATCCGTTAATGCACATTCTTATTTTTTTAAAATTGAAAATGCTTCATCTCTACAGAAAGATATTATCGCATTTCGGAATCATTGCAAACAGTGGTTTTCAACACAAGAAGATTTTTCATCTTTTAATACCATATCAAATCGTATTTTTAATCAATTGATACCTGAAAATATATATCCTTTATTAAAAGATAAAGAAATAACTATTATTCCTGATTATACAATACAACAGATCCCATTTGAAGTTTTAAATACCTCAGCAAAAAAACAACATTATCTTATTGAAGATTTGGAAATAAAATATGCTTATTCAATTTCATACCTCAATCAAAATAATTTACTGAAGAGGTCTCCTGTTCATGACTTTCTAGGGATTGCCCCTGTACAGTTTAATTCTAAACAATTAGATGAATTGTATTTAAGTAAAAAAGAAGTAACGACTATAGCTTCTTTATTTTCTGGAGCTACTTTGTTAGAAGAAAAAGCTACTACTAGAAATTTTTTGGATATTATAAGTGATTATAAAATTTTGCATTTATCAACACATGCCGATGTTGGTAATGATACTATGCCATGGATTGCACTCAATGATTCCATTTTATCTCTTGATGCTATTTATGCCTCTAAAAATCAATCTGACATGGTTGTTTTAAGTGCTTGTAAAACTTCATTAGGAACTTTGAGAAAAGGGGAAGGTGTTATGAGTTTAGCTAGGGCTTTCTTTCATTCTGGATCAAAAAGTGTTGTTTCTTCTTTATGGGCTACTAATGATAAAGCAAATCAAGAATTAATGATCGATTTTTATAAAGGATTGAATCGTGGTTTAAAAAAATCAACGGCATTAAGAAACGCAAAATTAAATTATATCAAAACACATCAAGGAAGTGAATTATCTCCTTTTTATTGGGCTGGTTTAATTCTTATAGGTGATGATAGCATGATAGTATTTCCTAACGAACCTTTGTATCTAAAATATTGGTATTATATCCTTTTGGGAATCGTATTGGCTCTTTTTATTTTAGTTAAAATCAATAAGAAAAAAAATTAATCTTTTCTTCTTATTGATTTTAAACTCTCTAAAACTTCATTATTTAGTTTTGAATCGTCCAAGTACCTAAATCTGTACATCCATTAGGATTCATCGTTACTGTATTTAAATCAATTGTAGTAGTGTACAATGGATTAGATCCACCAATCCATGCAGACCCTAGTTCAAAAACACTATTAGGACAAACCCATAACTCAACATATCCATTTGCATCTGGTGTATGATGTCCATCAAATCCATTATAAGTAATGCCTGTTGCTCCTATATTATACGGTGGATTAACATATGTTGTATATGCCACTCTAATACGTACACAAACCAATTGATCTGCACATGGATCATCTGCATTCCAGGCACTATTAACCGATGTTATTTTTCCTTTTAAAACATTTCCATCTTTTACAAGCATTCCTGTCAATGTCCAATACCCTGTATCTCTATCCAATTCGTAAAGATTAACTTCTTCTGGAACCTCTGCTGTACGTATCGGAAAAAAAGTAGTAAGACTTACTCCTTCTCTTAAATCAAGAGGTATATTCTCTTCTGCAATTACAGCTCTAACTTCTATCATTCCATATGACATTAACGGATACAAACTGTTGTCTGTATTTATTGCGATATAGCTTCCAGGAGCACTTTGTACTTCTGATTGATTATTAACATCTATATAAGTTGCTTGTATTGCTACTTTACCTACATATGGTTCTCCTTTGTAAGTAAAAGCATTTTCAGGAATAATCATTTTTCCATCTGATTCTATCGCAATTGCCATCTCCTCCTTTGCATTAAAAATAACTTTGTTTGCTCGTTTTTTTAAAGAAAAAAATAGACTAGTATGCTCTCTAACAACTTTTGAAACTGTTACATAATCGATATGTTCTATTGTTATAACATCACCTACTTGCAATTCATCATTATGTATACTAAAACTTCCCTTTTTATCACTTACTGCTGCTTTTTCATTGTTTATCTTTATAACTGCATTTACAACAGGTTCTCTTTTTGCTGTTAGCAGTTGTCCATTCTTATTCTCTTTTTCTTCTCGATTTTTGATTAGTTCTGCTGTACTTTCTTCAGAAGTTAATTGCTCTTTGTCACAAGCTTGTATAAGTGATATAATACACACTATACTTATTATAATTATAAATTTTATATTCTTCATAATATATGATACTACACCAACTATTATATCCGTAGTTGGTGTAGTAATTAGTGTTTATTTAATTAATAATTGTTTTACTAATGTTTCTCCAGAGTTTGTTGTTATTCTCACGAAACACATACCGCTAAAGCTTCTTCTATCCAATTCTAAAAGTACGTTTCTATTTTTCTTATCTAATCTTACTTCTCTACTTTGACCTGCTAAGTTTACGATTTCAACTGTAGCGATATCAACAGCAGCTGGTAGTGTGATTTCAAGGTTTTCACCTATCAATGCTGGATTAGGAGATACTTTCAACATTGATTCTAATGTTACTTTATCTTTTTCAAATTCAGGATATTTTTCAAAAATCTCTCCAGAAAGAATTTCTTCTTCAATTTGAGCTGTGTATCCACTATCTGGTTCATAAGGATATTCTTTTGTTTCTAGGATAAATTTAATTCCGTTATTTCTAGCTGCTGAAGGAATCTGTATTCTAAAATACTTTCTTGTTTCTTGCCATTCTTTACAATCATTCCATATACCATGTTTTACGTAATACCATGTGTTGATTTGTAAATTCGAGAAAGATGCTGTATCAGAACTACAACAGAATCCACTAATCAAATTGTGGTTTGCATCGTATACTTGCCATCCATGATATACATGTACTGGGTTTTGATTTGCTAAAACGCTTACACTTGCATTACCATTAAAATCACTACTAACACTCATAGCAAAATTAGTAGTATATCCTGCCCAACTTACTGAGTTAGAAATTTGTTTTCTAGTTTCTCTCCATGGGTAGCAATGTGTATCGTCTTTATCTTTCCAAACTCCATGTTTGATATAATAGTGTTTTGTTCTGCTTAAACCTGTAAATGATGTAGTAGTACCTCCTTGGATGTTTCCTACTTGTACACCTCCTGTATTAGTTGCTGTTGTAGTTTCAAATAATCCCCACCATTGATTAGCTGTAAGATCGTTTGCTGTCACCGTTACGTTTATTTTTCCATTACTTGCACATACCGTATTCATTGTAAAATTAGAATTCAAGGAACCATTAGGTAAAACTTTAAATTCCATTTTCTTTGGTAACCAACCAATACATGAGTTTCCTAAAGCTACTTTAATTTGATATTCGTATCCATCTTGAAATACAATTCCGTTGGCACCAAAAAGTGTTGTTAAATCAACTGTTCCTAATTGACTCCAATTCCATCCAAGTCCTGATACATATTGAAAATTTCCTGTTGTTCCAATTGGACGTCTCCATGCATCTATAAAGTATCTATTCTCTCCTTGAGAAGCTGCTCCATCTAAAAAGATTTTATCTCCTTTACAGAAAGTATTTTCTGCAGCTCCACTTTCATTTTCAAAATGATAGGCTACTGATAAGTTATTTTCTGTAATTACAATATCATCAATAGACATCTCTGCTTGCATTTCACTACCAACATACGAAGGATTAACTAATAGCGTTGGATAATTAGCATTGGCTACAAATGTTGTTGTTACAGTAGTCCATCCACCTAAATATGCTCCTATAGTATTGCTAAATATTGTTTGCTGGCTTGTTATAGTTGTTCCTTGTGCATTAATTGCTCTTAGATTGATAGTTCCATTATCCCTTATTGCTTGAACACCTCTATCGTTTGTTCTTACTTTGAAAGATACTGAGTAACATTTTCCTTCTTCAAAGTTTACTGCTGTTTGAATTCCTTCAAATTGATTAGCTGATCCACTTGACCACATCCATGCATGAGGATTATTAGGTACTCCATGTAAAGATGGGCTTCCTGAAAAACGAGTCCAATTAGGAACACAATTGCTATTTCCAAATGCAAAAGAATAATTATTACAGTTTGTAGTATACTGCGAAAAATTTCCGTTAGAAACTAGATTTTGCCCCATCATCCAGTTCGTGAAAATTATCATAAATGATAATAATACTGTATTTTTGAATTTCATTGTTTTGATTTTTTATTAATGCTTACTCATACGCTTTTCTGCTACCGCGTTTTATTAATATCAGGTTGATCAGACCACAAACAATTGTTTATTTGTATACAGGAGAATGTATGAAGCTATATGTTACCCTCTAATTGTATTTTTTTCTATAAAAAATTTTAAAAGCCAACAGAATCAATTCTTAAAAACTAATAATCAACTAAATAACATCATTCATAAAATCACAATTATTTTACAAATTATTGGTGTTATGGTATTTTACAACTAAATAAGACTACTGGTTACAAAAAAAAGAAGCGAATTAAAACAATTGTCTTAATTCGCTTCTTTAGTAGTTTTCTTAATTAAAATTCAAATAGTATTTACTATTTTTTTAATCTCTACATTTAATTCTTTTAGAAAAGGAGTACTTTTTTGATTGACGACAATTCCTTTTTTCTTGTTTTTAAGAAGTTGACTGAAATAACTTTCTTCTATATTAACTTCGACTATCATTCCTCCTTTTGCCAAAACGTTTTTGGCTATCATTTGAGGTAATATAGTAGCTCCTGAAGTACCAATTACAAATAGAAGTCCTGTATGTTTTGATATTTTTAATACACTATCTTTTTTAAAATATCTTTCGTCATAATATTCGTCAAACCATAATACATGAGGCCTTAAATCTTCATTACATTTAGGACACCTTAATGCTTTCCATTCGCTCCCTGTGATAGTATCTTTATCTCTATCTAACAGGTTAATTTCTTTTGGAAATGGATATAGTTCTTTTGAACATTCCTCTCCACATCGTACAAAATCAAAATCTCCATGAATTAAGTATGTCTGTTCCTCAGAACTTCCTGCTTTTCGATGAAGACTATCTACATTTTGTGATATTAATGCAAAATTAGTTCCTAAGGATTCTTCTATTTCTCTTAATAACAAATGACTTTCGTTAGGACTTGCCTTTTCTGTTACAGATTTTCTATAAAGAAACCATTTCCACACTTCTTCTGATGCTAGAGTAAACATTCGAAATGTTCCTATTTCTTCAGCTTTGTAATTTTTTGATCCCGATACCCAATACCCATCTTTTCCTCTAAATGTCGGTATTCCGCTTTCTGCTGAAAGTCCAGCCTCTACTAAAAAAGATATTTTCTTTCCTTTACTGAGACAAAACTTAAGTTGGTCTACGATTTCTTTATCTAACATTTTTTATGATTTTTGATTAATGAAAATTATATGAACTTTTCTTTATTTTTAATTTATCTGAAATAATATTTTAGGATTTTTCTAAATGTAAATAAGAGTACTTACATATCAAAATCAAAAAAATACGCTTTCTCTTTTACTCCGTCATACCAATAATATTTAAAATATTGATTGTTATCTGTCCAGCTATATTTTTGAAGATTTTTTATTCTTTTTTTATCCCACCATTCAAAATCATGTTGCATTTCAAATCCGTTACTCAAATTAATAGTGTCAATTACTAAATTATGTGCTTCAATAATCCGATTTGAAGTTTTAGAGTTACAATTGAACGCAAACATATAATCTGCATCAATTCCTATGGTATCATCAAAACAATAAATATTTTTTACATCTGGAGTAATTTCAATTTTCAAAAAATCTTTAAATCTCTTCTTGTTGTTTTTAGTGTCAGGTTTATCATAATCAAACACAGGGAATATTTCTTCAACTATTTTTTGAGTTTGATTTTTCAACTCTTCTTTAGTAGTAACAGTAATTTTAGTTGTTTTATTCTTAATTTGATTACAAGAAATTATTCCAATCATTACGACTAAAACTAGCAATCTATAAATTGTTGATTTCATTTAATGTCTAATATATTTAAACTTAATTTTCAGACTCTTATAGAATATACTCTTTAATAATTTTAGTACATCGTATTTGGATTAGCTGATTTTTTAGGTACCTGTTGAATAGCATCCCAGTGTTCGCAAATTTTTCCATTTTTATCAAATCGAAAAAAATCCATCGTTACATATTGATCGTTACCTGGCCAAGTTTGATGTGTATGTAATGCGACCAAATCATTTTCGGCTATGCATCTTATAAACTTAATAGATTTATCTGGATATTCTATTTTCATTCTTTCAAAATACTCTACAAACCCTAAAAGTCCGTCTGCTACCTCTGGGTTGTGTTGAATATATTCGTTTCCTACATAAAGTGCTAGCGCTTTTTTAGGATTCCCATTATAAGCCATTTTATAAAATTCTATTGCATTTTTTTTGTTTTTTACTAAGCTCATAATGGTTTTAAGAGTATTTTTTAATTCAGTATTTTATATTTCACATAAATGATTTGTCATCAGAGTCATAACCTACAAATAAAATATTACCAAAGCGCTCTCTTAATTCTTTACGTTTCTCAACAGAAAATTTATTAGGCATTATTCTAATCTTTTTTAGCTTAGGATGAGAAAGGAGTTCTCTTGGTATATCTTCTATTGGGTTTCCTCCAAGATCAAGATGTTCTAATGATTTTAATTGGAAAATTTCTTCAGGGAAAGAGTCAAATAAATTATTTGATAGTACTAAGGTTTTTAGCTCTTTTAATTTGGTTATTGATTCAGGGAGTTTTTTTAGTTTATTAGTGTTTAAATTAAGCCAAGTCAGACTTTCTGGAAGCGTCGTAAGCTTTATTATTTCATTATTATACGCGCTTAATGAATCCAGTTTTGAAAGGCTTTCTAAAGGAGGTAATTTTTTAAGTTGATTGTAATCAACATTTAATCGTTCTATTTCATTTAAATTGCATAAAGAATCTGGTAAGTTATTTAAATTGTTATTTGATATATCTAATATCTTTAAATTCTTAAGTTTTGCAATTTTATCATCAATCTGCTCTAATTTATTATGAGATAAATCTAAATTTTGCAATTTAACTAGCGAAAACAAAGTTTCTGGAAGATCTTTTAAATATTCATTTTTTGCTTGAAGGATTTCTAAATTTTTAAATAAAGCTATCTCTTTAGGTATTGTTCCTTCTTTTGTTTTATTTCCTATAATTTGTTTTGTTGAAATATCATATACTTCTCCAAAAATTTTATAAAAACCTTCTTTTAAGACTTCATTTTCAACTATTTTATATTCAGTACGAAGAATCAAGTCATACTCAACAGTCTCTTTAGAATTAAAAATCATATCATACTCTGAGTCATGCCAAGCAGCACTGGAGATTAAATACGTTTCTTGTTTTTTTAATTTTTTAAACTCTTCTGTTTCCACAGAATTAATAACTGCAATCTCAACAAGTCCTAAAAATAAATCTTTAAAAAGATCTAACTCTACTTCCATCTCATCATACCAACCATCGATATCTTTAAATATTTGATGAACGATATCGTCTAAATCAATCTCACAATCTAACCAATCTTCATCTCCCCATTCTTGATATTCATTTTCTGTACCAAAATAAAGAGTTATACCATTGTTATAATAATCATCCCAATTAATAGCGATTGTTCCTATTTTTTCTTCAAAAGAATTCTTTTGATATACGAGGGCTAATCGTTCTTCTATAGTTGCTAAATCAGTCTTCCAATTCCAATTTTCTAATCGTTCTATAATTTCTGGATGATCTTCTTTTATCCATAAATTTTTAGTTTGCTTCAAATAAGCTAATGCTTCAATGATATAGTTATCTATGCTCTCTTTATAATTGTTCATTTTTAAAATATCATAATTCTTACCTACAAGTAAATTTACTATATTTTATAGTTAAATATATTGATTGTGAAAATTAGCTGCTTTTTTTACCATTATTATTAATGGTGAATATTTAATTCATTTTTAGAATAAAAACAGGTTCTCAATCTCTTCTATCAATTTTTCTAAAAGATCAATATTATTTTGTAGGATTATGATCATCCCACTTTTGCAATAAAAACGTTTCTATATTGGTTATCTCTACGTTTGTCAATATTTTGTCAAAGTGCTTTGCGTATGAGACTACATGTTTTAGATAATATTTTTTTGTTCCATTATCTAATATAGATTTTAATCTTTTCCAATCTTGAAATTCTTTAAAAATGCTATCTAAAAATACTTTTCTGTTCTTTTCATAACTAAGTGATTTCTCTAGATTACCATTACTTATCAATCTTTCAAATTGTGTAATCCCGGCTTGTCCGCAACAACTCACATTTCTTGCTATTACTAGATCATACGTTTCTTGACACCATCCATATTTTTCAATTATACCTTCAATATCCCATGTTTGATTTACTTCATGATCCAAGTCATTAGTTTTTAAAAACGCTATATAATTAGATATCCATCGTTTATTTTGATTTACTAACGAAAGAATGGCGTATGTTCCTGCAGGAGGTCCTTCGTCATATTCGTCTGTTATCATTATTCGAGTATTTTCTTCTCCATTTTCTGTGACATTGCAGTAACTCAATATTAACGGTATTAAACTATCGTATTTTGCTACCAATTCGAAAAATGATTTCTCTTCAATCGTATGATCAGCGCCTAAAGTATCAGTATACATGATTTCAAATTTTATGCTTATTAATCTGTTATCATAATTAAAATTCACATTAGTTTGTTCATCTGGGTATAAAGATTTTATTTCTTCAATAGAAGAAATGATTATCTCTAGTATTTTCTTTAAATCTATCTGAGTTAATTTATCTTCGTCTTCATTTTTACTTATACTTTTTTCTTGTTGAATTTCTTTTCCTTCATATCCATGAGCATCTAAACCATATGCTTCTATCAGTATTTTTATTTTAGTCATAGTTATTGTATAGTATCTAACTTTACTTATAAATAAGAATTAATTATTGTAAGTGATTAAAAAAAGTTTAATGTTTATAACTGTGTTTTTCATTATGTTAATTACTTGTAAATATACTATAAAGCTCTAAATCTATTCTGTTTGGCCCAAGTAAAAAATCTTTTATAATAATTAATTTAGAAGTAATAAAAGAATATTATTCTCAATTAATTTACCAATTTTGACAACGTTCCTTTTAATAGTTAATTGTACTTAGTTTATTTATAAAATCGTCAAGAATACTACTTACGTGTTTCATATTTTTATTATGCTCGACCGTTTATTAGTTAAATTATTTGCATGATAGGTACTACAAATATGATAATAAAGTCTGGAAGAGTTTTTTTAATATACGAATGCTTTGACTTTTTCGCTTTTGGTAAAACTATTGTTAATGAGTTTTCAAGAACATTTAGCTTAGATTTTTCCCTTCACCAACTGTAACATTATGATTTGCAAGTCTTATTCATCATAAATCTTCACATTTCTTATATCCGTTTTCAGTTATTTCAACTGAACACGTACCTGATTCTAAATTTATTTTAAGTCTTTCTTATCCTACAAAACTTTTGAAATGTAATAAATAGCTATAATGAGTAGTATACTATAAAAAATGATCTCTAAGGTTATCATTTATATATTGATTTAATCTAAGCTTTTACGAATAGAAATAAACAATTACAAAAATCCAACCTAAATATAACATAGTATAACTTATAGAATAAACTATTGACATTACTATGTTTCCTTTGGTATTTCTCGATTTTGAAAATACGAGTTTCAATGCACGGAAGAATACCCAATAAAGTGTTGTTAAAATGATAAAAAATGACAACCAAAATACAGCTTCGAGTAATACCATTAAAATAATAATCAAAATAGCCATTCCAATCCAAAGTAAAACCGATATAATTAATTCTATGATTCCACCTCCTAAATCCACAGGAGGAGAATCAATAATTAAGGACTTATTCTTTACGATGTTTCTATTTTTAAAACTACGGAATTTTGGAAAATCATCTGTCAATTCTATTCCTCGATAAAGTCCATATGTCATGAATAAAAAAAGTACAGTTCCAATTATTGATAAGGATATATATAGGTTTAATGTAAGACTTCGATTATAATTTTCTCCTGTAAGATAGATAGTTAATATTGTAACTCCGATTACTAAAAGAGAAACAATAAAAATTGATTTACCTTTTAAATATTCTTTCTTACTTCTTGACCTATTCACTTTTAGATTATCTATAATACTTATGCTTAGTGTTTTGTAACATTTAAATTCTATTGTAATTGCATTATGCTTTTTCCTTTCTCATAATCTTCTCCATTTTACGTCCTTTCGCTAATTCATCAACTAGTTTATCTAAATATCTGCATTGTCTATACAATTCGAATTCGTCTTCAATATCTTCAATTCTATACCCACAAATAACACCTTTAATCAAATGCGCATTAGGATGTATTGTTGCTTTTTCAAAAAATGTTCTAAAAGTAATTTTACTTTCAATTAATTCTAGTAATGTCTTTTCATCAAAACCTGTTAACCATTCTATTACTTGATGTAATTCTTCTTTGGTTCTTCCATTTTTTTCCAATCTATTCACATAATGTGGGTAAATAGATGAGAAAATCATATTTGCTACTTTTTCGTTTTTTTCAGCTGTAACTTTCATTTTATTCCTTTTTATTCAAGTAAACTAAACATAATTAATTTAAAATCAACAGTTTTAATTACTAGCATTACTATTTATTGGTTATTGTCTCTTCGTTTGGATTAAATCTTATTGTTTTTCCCTTGAGTACTATAATTAGCTTATCATTTAAAATAAAAAAGAATTCATTGATATTAAATCAACTACTTTTATTTATTTTTTAATTTAAACGTTTTTGTTATTTCTCGAAACTGTGATAAACTTTTTTGAAGTTCATGATTTGAATTTCCAATAATAATATACTGTTTATTTTCTTCAAATAAAGTAACACCATATTGTAGTTTTTTATTCTCTTGATTTTCTACTTTATAACTTACAATCTCATATCCATTTAAACGGTCAATAATTACTTCATTCTTTTCATCTATTCGTATATTATCTGCTAACTTTCCTAAATTTTTTATTGCTCTTTCCTCTCTTTTACTTTCTTCAACTCCAAGGGGTATTACCATCACTATATAACTAGTTTTTTTATCAGCTTGGGTTGGTAATTTTCCATCTAAAGTATAAGCTACTCCTGTTTGCATTAAAACTGTTGCAAATTTCAACGATGTTTTTTCAACATCAATAGTGAAACTCAGTTGATCTAATGGGTTTATGTCTAATTCTTTGAGGTATAAAAAAGAGGTTAGTGAATTTTCTGTTTTTTTAGATAGTATTTTATCTAAAGAGTATTTATATGATGATGAAATTATTATACAAAAATCCTTATTACCATAAAGTAAAATCCATGTAATTGTTTTATCTGAATCTTCAACTTTATCAAAATCATCTGTATTTGCGTTTTGAGCTGTATTAGATTTAAATAATTTAGCAGTAAAACCATTTATTTTCAAATCTTTGTCAACTAATAATTTACCGTTTTTAGGAGGTAAATCTTTAGTAAACATTTGTAAAACATTTGAATAAGACATAGGCATTTCGGTAAAACTAATACCGTTCTCATATTTTTCATTATAAATCCCATTAGATTGACTAGAAATTAGATAATTAGCATCTGGCGGAATTATAAAATACTTCGTTCCTTTGATTTGAATATGTTGCTTAGTCTTAATATTATCAATTTTCAATTCCTGTGAAAATGAAACCAAAGAAATAAAAGATAATACTAAACTGATAATTACTTTTTTCATGCTATTATTAAGTTGTTGTTTTTTATTGATGTTATTGTTAGTTTGTTTTAAAAATTTTCTCTTACTGAAAGTTAACTATAAAATCTCATTTTATTTAAATAAAAATCATTTTCAATTCTATATGACACATATTTTAATTCTCACTTTAATCCCATCCAAGCATTAAAAGCAGCTGTATTATTTTGACTTGTTTTTAAAATGTGGGTTTTTATATAAATAGCTATAGTGTTTTTTGTATAGCGATTTATTTTTTCGATATAATTTTTACTAACGAGTTCACTTCTATTAATTTTAAAAAAAATATCAGGATTAAGTATTTCTTGAATTTCTTTAAGAGATGCTTGATTTAATAAGTGTTTTTTATTGTTTGAATCGAAAGCAAAAACAACTCCATAATCTGATTGAATAAATGCTATATCTATGATTTTTAAAAAGTAAATACCATTTGCTGACTTCACCGGAATATATTCTTTATAAGTTGGTTGCGAATCTATTTTACTTTGATAATAAGCATCTATTTTTTTAAATATATCGTTATCAGTAGTGGCTAAATTACTTTTTAAAGAATTAAATTTTTGTAATGATTTTTCAAATCGAGAAAAAGAATAAGGTTTTAATAAATATTCTATACCATTAGTCTCAAAAGCATTCATCCAGAAATGATCATAGGCAGTAATAAAAATTATAGGTGCAGTTACATTAACTTGGTTATATATTTCAAAAACATTACCATCTCTTAACTCTATATCAGATAAAATTAAATCTACATCTGGCATTGTCTGAAAGAAAATAAGCCCTTCGCTAATTGTTTCAATTTCTTTTATAATAACAATGGGGTCTTCAATTTTATCAAGAAAGTTCTTTATTTTTTTTCTTGCTGGTACTTCATCTTCAAGAATTACTACTTTAATCATTTTCAACTGTTTTAATTAAAGGCATGGTAACAGAAAAAACAGCTTCGGTTTCATCGATAACAATAGGTGTATTTGTTAATAATTGAAACTGTTCTGATAGATTCCTCAAGGCTATGCCATTACTTTTTTTCTTTTTATTTTGTGCTATTTTATTATTTGTGATTTTTATTCCTTTTTCAACAGTAATATTAATCATTACTGGCTGTTTATTCGTTCCTAAGTTATGTACAATTGCATTCTCTACTAATACTTGTAAACAAAAAGGTGGCACAATACTCTTATTCGTATAAATTGAATTATCTATAATCAACTGGTAATAACCTTGGTATTTTTTTTCCATTAATTCAAAATAATTCTGTGCAAAAATCACTTCTTCTTGTATACTTATAAGTTCTTTATCAGCATTTCTAAGAACATAACGGTATAGTTCAGAGAATTGACTTAAAAAAGCTGAAGCCTTTTCTTTATCTTCTTCTATAAGTTGATCTAAAATATTTAAATTATTAAATAAAAAATGAGGATTTAGTTGCGCTTTTAGTTGTTGAATCTTACTCTTAGAATTTATTATTTCATAGGTACTCAATCTTTTTCTATAATTTCTATTTTCTTTAGAATATAAATACGCTAAAGAAAAACTTCCAAAAATGGTAAAATCTATAATTTGCCTAAAAATTCTATACGTTATTTGATAAGAAGAATGAAAGTTTCTAGAAAAAGTGTCAAAAATTAACGAAAGTAGTACTCCAAATATATTGGCAAGAAATAAATAACTGATGAGACTTATCACAAAGAATTTTGCGTATTTACCAAATGATGGTACTGTTTTTATATCACTTCTATCAACTCTTTTTTTCACAAAACTTATGAATATAAATATAAAAAGAGCTTCTATAAAAACCCAAACCGAAGTATCGGGATGGAAAACAAAATCATCCCAAGAACTAGCAAATCCTATTTTGTTTTTAAGTGTAAAAATCCAGCTAAAAACAAATAAAAAAAGAACAAAAACTTGGTTCTCTCTTAGAAATTGAATTATTTTCTTCATAACTTAACTCTGATAATTATATAATAATTGCGATGATAATTACATTTTAAAAATCATCGCAATTTTCAATACTATTTTTTGGTAGGCCATGAGTTTACCTTGTTTCCATTTTCATCAAACATTTCTAATCGAACATTATTGGATGAATCGATACAAAACATCGCTCTCATATTACCTTCATCATCATATAAGAACATCCCATTTGGGCGACCTTTACCTAGGTTTCCAACTTCAATTCTTTTAGTGATTCCTAAAATACCTTTTTTTACATACGCATCATATGTTTCTTTCCATACTTTTTTGTCTGTAATTTTATCCAATTCTTCGTTGGCTTTTGCTACGTTTGCTTGTGTTGAATTTTCTGGTAAATCATTAAAACGTATAGAACTTCTAACTCTTCTTCTCCCTTTACGTTTTACATCTGTATGTAGAAGCTGCATTGCTTGATCTCCATCATATTTATCAAAAGTTAATGACAAGCCTGAACTGTGTCCGTTTTCATTTTCTTTACCATCATATATTAATCCTCCACATTCGATACCATCTTCGTTAAAAAATAACATCCCTGCACGTTTTTTACGTTTAGCATTTACAGGTCTATCGTTTATAGAATCTTCTCCATTAGGAAATTCTGCTACATTTGTTATTACCATTTTAACCGTTCCATCTCTTTCGATAATATTAATGCGTTCGACATCAATAGTTCCAAATTTCTTATTTCCTGTTTGTTTAAATGCTATTAAACTAAATGTTAATATACCTAAGACTGTAGTAATTGCAAATGTTCTTAAAAATACGAGTTCTTTTAGTGTGTTTTTCATTGTAAATAGAATTATATGTTACTCCAAAACTATAGTGGTTATAGGGTTAAAAAAACACATTTCTAATGAGTGCAGGAAAAATTCTATTCAACTAAGGAAAAATTGAGAAAATTGATATTAAAAAACGATAACCTGTTATTATTGAAACAGTTTTTTATTACCGAAAATTCTCAATTATAAAAAGTAATGTCTATTTAAATTCGATTTTAATTACAATAACAATTTCCAAATTACTTGATCAAAATAATTTCAAGAAACATTTTATGTAGCGATAATTAATGCGCTGGGTTATTTCTTCGACTGTTCAATATTTCAATTATTTTTAATGCTACATCTTTAGACGATAAATAGTTCTGCCCTGTGATTAAATTTCCATCAACTTCAACATGGGAAACATTTCTTGGTGAGAACTTAAATACTCCCCCCCTATCTTCTATCCTTTTTTGGATTAAAAAAGGAAAATACTTAAAATACTCTGCTTCTTTTCTTTCAAAAGAATCTGGATATCCATTAACGATTTTACCTTTATAAAGATAATCCCCATCTGTAGTCTTTAAATTTACAATACCAGCCGTTCCATGACATACTGAAGAGATAATCCCATTATATTTCTCATAAATTGTCATTGATATTTTTTGAATTTCATAATTTTCTGGAACCCCAAACATAGCTCCTCCACCTCCTACATAATGAACTGCCTTATAATTTTTAGCATTTATATCTTTTGGTTTGTGTGTATATTTTAAAGCAAACATTAGATCTTGGTCATACAAATACTTTTTTGATAACGAATCGGATGTATTGATGTAAGATAAAGGTACACTTCCTCCTTTTGGACTAACAAAATCAACGGTGAAACCTGCTTTTTTAAAAGTATCATAAGCATTTACAATTTCAGAAAAACTTTTCCCTGTTGGAAGATCGTAGTTTAGCCCCTTAATAGTTCGGAGTGTAATTTTAAATTTCAAACTAATATATTAGAGATATGAAATACAAGAAAT
>CANMKX010000012.1 GCA_947498595.1 uncultured Aquimarina sp. | reverse complement strand
TCACGCTCTCTTCTTAAACGCTCCTCTTCGGCTGCTTTCTCTTCCTCGATTCGTTGTTGTTCTGCTACCTCTGCTTGCAACTCACGCTCTCTTCTTAAACGTTCTTCTTCTGCTGCTTTCTCAGCTTCAATTCGTTGTTGTTCTGCTACCTCTGCTTGCAACTCACGCTCTCTTCTTAAACGCTCTTCTTCGGCTGCTTTCTCAGCTTCGATTCGTTGCTGTTCTGCTGTTTCTGCTTGTAATCTTCGCTCTCTTCTTAAACGTTCTTCTTCTGCTGCTTTCTCAGCTTCGATTCGTTCTTGTTCTGCTATCTCTGCTTGCAACTCACGCTCTCTTCTTAAACGCTCCTCTTCGGCTGCTTTCTCAGCTTCGATTCGTTCTTGTTCTGCCGTTTCTGCTTGTAATCTTCGCTCTCTTCTTAAACGTTCTTCTTCTGCTGCTTTCTCAGCTTCGATTCGTTGCTGTTCTGCCGTTTCTGCTTGTAGTCTTCGCTCTCTTCTTAAACGCTCTTCTTCTGCTGCTTTCTCAGCTTCGATTCGTTGCTGTTCTGCCGTTTCTGCTTGTAATCTTCGCTCTCTTCTTAAACGCTCCTCTTCAGTTTGTTCAGAAACTTCTGATTCAAGTACTCTCTCTTTTCTTAGACGTTCTTGTTCATTAGCTTCAGCTTGTAACCTACGTTCTCTTTGTAATTTAGCTTCTTGTTCAGCTTCTTGTCTAGCTAATTCAGCATCTAATTCTCTTCTTCTTCTTACACTAGCTCTATCTTTTTTAACTTCAGCTTCTTGAGCTAATAATTTTCTTTCAATAGCGATACGATTTTTCTCATCTTCTATATCTTGAATTCTTTCTGCATTTGCTATTCGTTTTCTTTCTTCTTCTTCTATCTCAGCAATCAATTCGTCTGACAATCCTGCATTTTTCCTAGCATCTATCTCATCTTGCAATTGCTTTTCTCTCTTGATTCTTTCCTCTTCATCAGCTGCAGCAGCTACTGCAGCAACTCTTTCTTCTTCTTCTATTTCTTCTGGAGATTTATTTAACAGTTGAGCCTCTCGATTACGTTCTATAGCTAATCTTCTAGCCGCTTCTTCTTTTTCCTTATCTGCTTCATCTATCGTTCTTTGTAATTTACTTCTAGATTTACTTCTATCAACTATAGTATCAACAACTCCTCCTCTTAAATCTTTTATAATTTGGTTTTGCTCTCGAATTTCTTTTTGTAATCTTCTGATTTCGGAATCTCTTTGCTCATACTTTCTTTCTAAAGCTGATTTAGCTCTTCTTCCTCTAGTACCTCGTCTATATGAACGTCTTGTTCTATCATCTCCAAAATTATACGCAAAACCAACTTCATGAGTTAAACCAAAATTACTCGTATCTCCGAATCCTTTTTCAAAAGTATATCCTACAGAAACATTAGGGTTTATATTACCTCCGATACCAACAGAAATACCATAAAAACTATTGTAACCTGCTTGTGCCCATCCTAATTTTGGTAATTCTAAAATCATATTAGCACCGTATCTTAACCCTGCATCTGCAAGCATATTTGCATATGCCATTGCTCTAATTAGTTTATCAGATCTTCTTTCTAAACTAGTCGTATACATTACATGTCCTCGAATAGCTAAATTATCTGTAGCTAACTCACTTGCAGTTAAATTATATGCCACTAAATTATTTACGGCTACACCAACATCAAATTCTTCATAATTTAAATTAACTCCAGGACTTAACAAAAAGACAGAGCTGTTTTCATAATTTAAAACGACTGGATCACTAACTTGCAATCCATTTTGTTGAATAAACCCATTGGTTAAAGTTCCTTCATCAATATTTGATTTTATTCCACTTTGTGAAAAACTAAAATTTAACCCAAAGGTTAAATTCATTTCTCTATTTATCTCGACATTATATGCATAATTAGCAGTTCCTCCAAAGTATCTATAAATTCCTTCATTTTGTTGAAATAAGCCTATTGCTACACCGGTTTTGTCATCAAAATTAGTTGTATAATTTACCAAATAAGTATTTGGGTTATCATTAAAACTAGACCATTGGATCTTATTATAAATGTTTATAGAAGTTTTATCTTCCCTGACTAAAGAAAATGTAGGGTTAAAATAAAATCTATTATATTTTACTAAATTATGCGTAGGTATATCTGAAGGCAATACACCAAAATTAGTACTCTCTTCTTGTCCTTTAACAGATTTAAAAGAGATCAAACATATCGTAAGTAAGAATAATTTTTTTATCATAAATTATCTCATTACCGTAATAGAGCCTTTTCTAACTACGGAATTATTTTTTGTTATTATATAATAATACACTGCATCTCTTCCAAGAGATTTAGAATTTTCTTCAGGCCAATTATTTTGATAATTGGTAGCTGTAAAATCTACTTTTCCTTGTATATCATAAATCGTTATTTCTACATCTTGTTGGTTAACTAATTCTGTTGGTAAAGTCCAGTTTTCATTTATATTATCTCCATTAGGAGTAACGACATTAGGTATTATTCCTGAAAAAACTATTTGACTCGTAACAGTATAGTTATCGGTTCTTGTTTCACATTCTCCTGCAGTAACAATAACATAATATTCACCTAACTCTTGAACATCTATAGTATTATTTGTTGCTCCATCTATTATTGTTTCGGTTCCATCTATTATTCTAAACCATTGGTATGTATATCCATCAACTAATGGTACTGTTAAAACAACAGTACCTCCTACTGGTAAAGAATCAGGAGTACCTGTGATTTGAATAGAAGTTGGTAAAATACTTACGATTAAATCGTTAGAAACATCTGTATCAAAACCTCCTGCAGAAAAAGTAGCTTCCATACTATATGTTCCGTTTTCATCTATACTTGCTACTGTGTAATTAGAATCTGTATCTCCTGTTGTTACTCCATCTCTAAACCATTCTAAATCAAATGTTGTTATCTGTGTTGGTATTAATGGAACTTGTATTCCTGCTCCTGTTATTCCAAATATATCTTCTAAGACCAAATCAGCATCTTCTGCATTACAATCTATAGGTCCATCATGGCCTATTACGACATTAAAGTCTGTGGGTATAAAAATTTCTGTTTCAGCAACCAAAGTGCTTCCACAGACATCATTTGTAACGACTTCTACCCTATAAGTAGCTGGTGCATTGGTTGTTATAGATAAACCTGTTTCACCTGTTATAGCTATTCCATTTCTAAACCATTGAAAAGTACTTCCAGCTGGTGCGTCTGTTGTTATTTCTAGAGTAAGTATTTCTCCTGGTAGTAATATTAATTGTGGTGGAGGTTGTGTTAGTATATTTGATCCTAAATTAGTAACTGTGACAACACTAGTATTTACGTTACATTGATCACTAGCTCTTACGTTTACATGATAATTTCCTTGAAAGTTACTTTGTGGTAACGTTAAAGATGGTGTATTAGAATTCTCTATTGCAACTCCATCTTTAAACCATTCATAAGTAAAAGCTGTATCGGATATATTACAATTTAAGACTTTTACATCTTCTGGACAATATGATATTGCAGGTGCTTCATTAATAAAGACGTTTGCTTGTGTAAAATCAATGACGTTTATTGTATTTGACTCATTAAATGCATATCGCGGATTACAGGAACCAAAATCTATTCTTACTCTGTATATTCCTGCTTGTGTTACATTACTTAAAGTTGATTCATTTTCTCCTGGGATTTCAATTCCATTTCGAAGCCAAGTATATGAAGGAAAGTCACTAGGTGTAACAGAAAGATCAATCGCTTGAGACGGACATAAAGCTGCATTTATAGGACTGTCACTAGGTCCTGTTAATAAAATAGGCTCACTGCTATCAAAATAGTATAAAGGAATATTTGTTGCTACATCACCAATCATTTCAGGATCTGTAGTTACAATTCTTATACTATAATTTTCTCCTCTAACATTTGTAGGCATTGAAAAGTTTCCAAAATCTAAATTTGTAGGAGAAGGTGCAGGCGTACTTAAATTATTAATTCTAGCTAATTCAATATTGTTGGCAACTACATTATCAAAAACACCATCTGCATCTGATAATTGTAGTATAAAATCATTTCCAGGATTAAAACCTGCTGCGTTTCTATAGGTAGCTTCAACAAAATGGGTATTTCCTCCAACTATCTGGCTAGCACATACAATATCAGCTGTACCACTACCATTTAAATCTGGCATAGAAATATTCTGTGCTAGAATCCCTTGAGTAGAAAAAAGAAGGGATAGCACCATTAACAATGACGACAGGTTAAGTTTACTATTCATAGTATCACATTCTTATAAAATGCTGATATATGCAATATTATTTTGCAATTTGGGATGCTTGTTAATAATATTGTTGATATATTTATTGCAAAGTCATAAAATTATAAATTATATAATTATTATAAACCCTAAAAATGCATTATTATTGTAATAATATTCCTACCCAAAATAAATATTTTACAAATAATCTTTTTTTATAGATTTACATTAATAATATACTCATAACTATTTCATATTCATTCTTTTATTTTTTATGATTAATATGTCACATATCACTATTCATTTTTAATAGTGGATAAAAAATATAAAAAAAAAACCATTATTTTATTATTTTACCGATTATTTTATTGAGATTAATTTCTAATTAAACAATTTTATATATTAAAATAAATAAAAAAGAGATCTGCAATTATATATTACAGATCTCTTTTTTATTTATTTTAATGTTTTTTACTTGTCAGAACTATTTAATTCTTCAAGAACTTTATCTGTTATTTCTAAGCCTTCTTTTGCATATAAAATGTTACTAGATTCATTATCTCCATAGATATATGTATATCCATTTTTCTTACCATATTCTCTAATATAATCCTTAACAGTAGTAATAATAGAATCTATTTCTTTTTGACTTCCGTCTTGAATTGCTTTAATTCTAATTTGTTGTTCTTGCTGTAACTGTTGTTGTTTTGCTAATAATTCGTTTTGCTTCTTTTCTTGATTAGCTTTGTTCATTGATTTACTTATATTTTGAAAACCTTGAACTTCTGATTGAAATTGTTTTGCTTTTTCTTCAAGTTCTAATCTCAATTCTTCATTACGCTTTGTCCACTTCTCTTGCGCAGTTTTCATAACTGTATAATCAGTTACAACTTTTGTATTATTAATATAACCTGTTTTTTCAGCTTGTTGATTACATGATTGCATTACTGTAGCAACAAGAGCCATTAATAAAATTTTTTTCATTTGTCTAAAAATTAATTTATGCAAAAATAAAAAAGATAAGCTCATGTAAGCTTATCTAAGTGTTTTTATTTATGATAAAGAAAAATAATAATTACAACAGAGCTCTATTTTAAAAAACTATCAAAAACGCCTTGAAATAAGGCGTTTTAAGACGTTTTAAAAAAAAGTTAATATAATTATCTATATAAGGTTCTCGTAGAGCTAGAGAAGCATTCTAATTTATTTTCATTCATTTTTAAGGATATAAATGTGTGAAGAGTACTCTTTTGTTTTAATCCCTTTCAAATTTGATAAAAAACCTATCCATAATGCTTTTAAAAAATTCATTTTACCTGTTTTATATTTTTCGGATAAAAGGGACACGTAATAAGAATCAAATTTCATTGGTTGCACTTTTTTCAATATAATATTCTGTTCTTGGAATAATACTTCAATTGATTTTTTTGAAAAATGCCATAAATGTCTTGGTACATCATACGCAGCCCAATCAGATTTATAGTAAGTTGCATCATATGATTTATAATTTGGTACTGCAATGATTATGTATCCATTTGGTTTAATTAATCTTTTTAATTCTATTATTTGTTCTTCTAAATTAAAAACATGTTCTAAAACATGCCACATCGTGATTACATCAAAACTGTCTTGTTTTAATTTTTGCGTATCCTTTAATAATTTTAAATCCTTTTTTTCTGCCAAGTTAATAGCTTCTTTATTTGGCTCTACTCCTACTACATTCCAATTATTCTTTTTAGCCATCATTAAAAAATCACCAGTTCCTGCTCCTATGTCTAATAATTCTCTATTTTTTGTTTTAAAGGAATTAATTAAAATTACTTTTCTTGCTAATGCATATTTCTTTATTATTTGATATACTTTTTCAAATAACGATCTACTTCCATCTGTATGCGATATATAATCTTCGCTTTGGTAATATTTATCAAGTTTGTTCTCTTCTGGTTTAGGAATTGTTTCAAACATTTCGAATTTATCATTATACTGCAAATTAAATTCTTCGCCTGAAACAGTATGGTCTTTATATTTTAATAATGAAATATTATGTAGGTTATTTTTCATTTTATTCTATTTATTACGAGCATTTATATTTTCATTTCAAAAAATATCTATTCTGCTTTTTCTCTTTAAATGATTGAATGTTTATTCCTTTTTTAAATTAGATATAAATTTTAAAGTTTTAATCTCATATTTTATTCTAATTTGTGATATTATACTAAATAACCATCAAAGTAATCTACTAAACTAATTTCCATTCTTTTATGTTTCATTATAAAATAACATTAAAATATGCTGTACTATATTTTCTGTTTTTACTTAAGATTAATATATATTATAATCAATCACTTTAAAATTCACTTGAAATTATTAATTGATCTCTTTTAATAAGATTACAATATTTAGGTTTTCCTCTATTATTCTATCTTTTTTCTATTTTTCTTCTTCTGTATCTATAAAAGTAAAACTAAATTATAATTTCATTTAACTCTCTCAAAATACGGTTAAGTTAGATTTACTTACATTTATATTGTATTTTAAGTATTACTTCTTTTTAAATTTCATTCTTTCGTATCAGATCCATTTGATATTCATAAAATGTATTATATGATTATTTAAGTTTTCATCAATACTAACTTTATGACTCAATATTTCTTTTTTAAATTCGAAGTAGTTCAATTTATCATTTCCTCTCTCCTATCTTCTCTAGTTACAATAAAAATAAAATTGAAAACTAATTTCTAGAATTTTGAACTTATATTTTTGTTTTTATAGACAAAAAGAGCATTTTGTTATAAAACAAATGCTCTTTTTATATTTTGTTCCACGTGGAACTTTTTATCTTCCCATATAAACTAACAATACAGAAATATCACTTGGAGATACTCCACTTATTCTTGAAGCTTGTGAAATTGTAACAGGTTTAATCTTTGTTAACTTCTCGCATGCTTCATAAGATAAAGATTTCAGTTTTTTATAATCAAAATTAGTCGGAATTTTAATATTTTCTAATCTGCTTAGTTTATCTGCATTATTTTTCTCTTTTTCAATATATCCAGAATATTTAATTTGAATTTCTGTTTGTTCTAAAACTTCTCTTTCCAAATTATTACTTTTAATATATTCTGACACCTTTTTAACTTTTTTAAGATCTTCTAAGTCAATTTGCGGTCTAGAAAATATTTTAAACATCTTTCCAGTTTGTTTTACTGGTGAAGAGCCTTTACTTTCTAAAATAGGATTTATTTCATCTGGTGTTACGCTCGTGTTTTTGAAAAAATTTACAAAATTAGCAGATTCTTTTTCTTTTTCTTCCATACGACGCATTCTATCCTCTTTTGCTAGCCCTACAGCATATGACATAGGCGTTAGCCTGAAATCTGCGTTATCCTGCCTTAAAAGCGTCCTATACTCTGCCCTAGAGGTAAACATTCTATAAGGTTCTTCTGTCCCTTTTGTTATTAAATCATCTATTAGAACTCCTATATAAGCTTCATTTCTTTTAATTAAGAAAGGATCTTTTTCTTTTACTTTTAATGCTGCATTCATTCCAGCAATTAACCCTTGAGCTGCTGCTTCTTCATAACCTGTTGTCCCATTAATTTGTCCTGCAAAAAATAAACCAGAAACTTTTTTTGTTTCTAATGTATGTGTTAATTGTGTTGGCGGAAAATAATCATATTCTATTGCATATCCCGGTCTAAAGAATTTCACGTTTTCAAAACCAGCTACAGAGCGTAACGCTTTAAATTGAAC
This sequence comes from uncultured Aquimarina sp., assembly GCA_947498595.1. Lineage (GTDB taxonomy): Bacteria > Bacteroidota > Bacteroidia > Flavobacteriales > Flavobacteriaceae > Aquimarina. The sequence goes on along the minus strand of CANMKX010000012.1, from coordinate 112,925 downwards.
ATCCTCTGGTAATGATGTTGAAAATCCATTAACATATACTTCAACTGTATCCCATCCTTCTGGTTCAACAAAAATTTGATGTCTATCTTTGTCTGCAAATCTATTTATTTTATCTTCTATAGAAGGACAATATCTAGGGCCTAAACTTTTAATTCTCCCATTAAACATAGGAGAGCGATCAAATCCTTCACGCAATAAATCATGAACTTCATTAGATGTATACGTCATATAGCATGATCTCTGATTTTTTAAGGAACTTGTTATATTAGAATAACTGAATTTTTCAGGATTTTCGTCTCCTGGCTGCTCTGTCATTTTTGAATAATCAAGAGAACGTCCATCTACTCTAGGAGGTGTTCCTGTTTTCATTCTACCAGACTCGAATCCTAATTTCAATAAATCTTCGGTTATTCCAGTAGCTGCTCTTTCTCCTGCTCTACCTCCACCAAATTGTTTTTCTCCTATATGAATTAGTCCATTCAAAAAAGTACCATTAGTAAGTACTACCGACTTAGCTCTTATTTCAAGTCCTAATGAAGTTTTCACTCCTTTTATTTCTCCCTTTTCAACGATCAATCCAGAAACCATATCTTGATAAAAATCAAGGTTAGGTGTTCTTTCCATCATCAATCTCCATTCTTCTGCGAATCGCATTCTGTCACTTTGTACTCTAGGACTCCACATAGCAGGTCCTTTTGACTTATTCAACATTTTAAATTGAATCGCAGTCTTATCACTAACGATTCCGCTATATCCACCAAGGGCATCTATCTCTCTTACAATTTGTCCTTTTGCAATTCCTCCCATAGCGGGGTTGCAACTCATCTGTGCTATGTTTTGCAAATTCATTGTAACCAACAAGGTACTACATCCTAAATTTGCTGCTGACGCAGCAGCTTCACTTCCAGCGTGCCCTCCTCCTACTACTACTACATCGTATACTTTATCAAACATCTTTTCTAAACTTTAAATCTTTGTTCCACGTGGAACAAAGACAATCTTACTTCAAATAAACGTTCCACGTGGAACGTTTTCTTTATAACCTTGTACGTGTTCCACGTGGAACACTTATATTAACTATGTTTCACGTGGAACATAGTTAATTTTTCATCTTCTTTTTCTCTCATTAAAGCTGCTTCTTCATCACTTTTATCTTTATATCCACAGTAATGTAAAACACCATGAATCAAAACTCTACGCATCTCTTCTTCAATTGATACTTTAAATTTATCTGCATTGTCTTTTACTCTTTCCACAGACACATAAATATCACCATTCAACATGTTACCTAAGCTATTATCAAAGCTTATTATATCTGTATAAGTATCATGATTAAGAAAATCCTGATTTATTTTTAATAAATATTCATCATCACATAAAATATAATTGATCTCCCCTATCTTTTTACTCTCCGATTCAATAACATCTTCAATCCATGCTATTAACTTATCTTCTTCTATCTTCTTATTTCCTGATTCGTAAAAAAAATTAATCATTCTTTTCTTTAAAATATTTTTGAACTTTCTCTTTGAAATTTTGCCGCAAAGGTAATACTTGTCTATTTAAAATCTCTGTACTATTGAAATATTGTTTAATTTTCATTTCGTTAGCTTCAATAGAATTTTGAAATTCTTGCTCATTTGTGTCACTTTTCCTTTCTTCTTTCTCTCCTTGTTTTAATGTAGCATCCTCGAGTTTTAATAATTGATGCTTAATATTAATCATTCTGCTTAGCGTTTTTTGATCGAATCCATTATTCAAGATTTCGTTTTCTGCTTGCTTCATTTGATCTAATACTCTTTTCTCATTTAGAGATAAACCGTTTTCTTTTAATTTATTTTCTAAATCATTTCTTAACTGTTGCTGTTGTTTATATATCTCATAGAGTTTTTCATTATCATTTTCTGAATTTTCTGAATCTCCTTCCCCTCCATTAGAATTCTCTCCATTTTTATTTCCCTTTCCTTTTCCTTTTCCTTCTGATTCTCCTTTTTTATTTTCAGAATTCCCTTTTTCCTCTTTTGAGTTTCTTTCTTCATCACTATTACTTGGTTCTCCTTCCCCTTTTTTCTTTCCCTTCTTAATTCCTTCTTTCATTTGTTCTCCTAAAGATTCTTGTTTTTCGATAATATCTGGTAATTGAAATCCTTGTGATTTTTTTCCTTGGGATTGAGATCCTGAAGAAGACATACTCATGTTCATATTATCTAAAGATTGACTAAGCATATATGCTAAATCATTAGCTCCTGTAACGGTGTATTGTTGGCTAGAAGCTCCTTGAGAAATTTGATTTTCGGACAATCTTTCTAGAGATTTATCTATATTATATTCTATGTCTGTTAGTTTATCAGTTACTTCCTCTTTTATTTTTGGATTACGTAAGGCTAATGCATATAAGCTGTCATCGATATGTCTGAAGTTTTCTCTTAATACACTTTGCCTTTTAAGCTTATTAGCGTATGTAGGATTATTAGGTTCAATAGATTTAAATGTTTTCATTAATACTTCTTGACCTAAAGAAAATTCTACAAGGTTATCTAGTATTTGTCGAAGCATTTCTATGTCCTCTTGATTTTTTTCGCTACTCCCACTCTTCATGTTAGATTTCATTTGAGCGCTCATTTTTTTCATTTTCTGAGAAGCACTTTTTTGCTTTTTTTGAGCTTCAGATTTTTCTTGCTGTTCTAATTTATCTGAAGCTTCTTCTTGTTCTTTCTTTATTTGTTGTTCTTCTTTTTGAGTTTCTTCCATTTTCATAGGTTTCTTAAGATCTTTATTTTCTTTTTTTAGATCTTTCAATTCCTTTTGTATTTTCTCAAACTCTTTATTTAATTTATCTTGCTCTTCTTTTTTATTTTGCTCATCAGATGCTTTAGAAAGTTCTTCTTGTTTTTTAGCTAACTTTTCTAATTCATCTGCTATTTTTTCTTGTTTCTTTGAAACATAATATCGCTTAGTTAATTCTAATAATTGCTCTAGATTTTTTTGTGAACTCTTATTTTGTTTACTTAATTTCTCTAATCGTTTACTCAACTTTTCTTTACTAATCTTGTCTTGTACTTTTTCTAGTTCTTTAAGTAATTCCTCATTCTTTTTTAAGCGTTTTTCATTTCTTTCTAATCGTTCTTTTAATTCATTTTTAAAAGAATCGTCTTTATTTTCTTTTTCAAATTCTTCTAAATTCTTCTTAAGTTCATCACCAAATTTCTGCATCATCTGTTCTTGTTGCTTTTGTCGCTTCAAGAAGTTATCTAGTTTTTTCTTGTCATTAAAGTTTAAATTCTTCTTCTCTTTTTGAAGTTTACTGATCTCTTTTAATTCTTTGTTTTGATCTTTTAATTTATCCAATGTCTTATCGATATCAGAGATTGTTTCATTTTGTTGTAATAATTGTTTCTTCTCTCTTTCTGACAAGCTCAATTTATTGTAACTAAATAATTCGCTTTTAGTTTTTTTATATCCATGAATTTGATCATTATCAAAAACTTCAAAGTAAAACTCATAACTATTACCATCTTTAATATCTAATTCTCCTGGGAACTGAATTGCAAATTGATCATAAACTGAATTATTATTTTCTAATTCTTTAACCTTAATTGCATCAGGATTTTTAATATCATAGTAGATTAGTTGCAATTTTTGAATACCATAATCATCAGATATTTCTCCTAAAAAATATCTTATTTCGCTATTCGTAGAATCTATTTTGGATTGTATTTTTATTTCTGGGTATTGATCTTTTATAACATTAATTTCAAAAGTTAATCTTTCATACTCTTTTAAATGATCGTTAGTAGTGCTAATTGTATAATTGATATTACTGAAAATATTTTTTTCTAAATCAAATAGGTCATCTTTTTTATTGAAAAGTAAATTTGTATCTCTCGTTTTAAATTGAACTTCTTTGGTGTTTTTTGTATCAACTATCCATTTAATAATTGTTCCTTCTGGAATCGTTGTATTACCAGTTCCTTCTATAACATCATTTTTCATTTTTAAATATTCTGGAAAATGAAGTTCCATTTTTAAATGTTGCATTTTTGGAACTTCTAAAATATTTAATTTATAATTTCTAGATACAACATCATTCCCTTGAAGATTAAATTCTATTGTAGATTTTGGGGCTATAAACTCGTATTCAAAAGTAGCATCTCCCCTATTTTTCAAAAAATATACTTCCTCTTTAAAGTGAATATTTACTTGTTCTGGTAAAACTTTCCCTTCGGTTTTAACTATTAATTTAAAATTTTCACTTTCATTGCTATTCAAAGATTCATTTAATATCACAAATTTATAAGGCGCTGGTGCTTCATAAGCTACTTTATAATTTACCATTCGATCATAACTATTGGTAAACCAATCTTTACTTTCTATCAATGAAATAGCAATAAATAATAAAATTGGTATTGCTGCATATTTTAGATATTGGATATTTTTGTTGAAATTAATTGCTAGTTTAAAAGGGATAGGATTTAATTCTGCAGATTTCTGTTCGATACTAGCTAGTAATAATTCTGAAGAGTTATCACTGTTTTTTAATTGTAATATGTTTAATAATTTATCTTGAACTTCAGGAAAATGATCTCCAATTATTTTTGAAGCATTGATATAATTAATTCCATTTACTATTCTAAATAATTTAAAAATTGGTAGTATTATAAATCTTGTAAATAATATAATTTCAACAATTATAAACAACCAAAAAAGAATTGTTCTTCCTAGTTTATCTAACCAAAAAAAGTTTTCTATTAAAACGCTGCATAAAAAATACAGTGCTCCTATTGCAAAAAACAAAATCAACCCTTTAATTAATTCATTTACATAGTAACGATGAATAAATTTTTCGAGTTTACTTTTTACAATTTCATAATGATTCATAGCGCAATTTTCTTTAGTATAAACAATAAAATACCTACCGTTTTGTCTTATTAAAAAGTTCAAAATAGTATTCCTGATCAACACATTATAGCTTGAAATAGCTTTAACTATTAAAACTACAATTTTATTTTTACATAGCGTTTTATAGTTTTCTTAATTATTAAATCAAAAAAAATAATAAAGCTTAAAATATTAAAGTAATATCATCACAATCTAAGGCTAGATAAGAGTATCTTTGCTCTTATTTTTTATAAATTATTTACTTAAGCGCCATAAAAATTAAGATTATGTCGAAGAATGTTAGAGTGCGATTTGCACCTAGTCCTACAGGACCATTACATATAGGTGGTGTAAGAACTGCTTTGTTTAATTATTTGTATGCCAAAAAAAACAACGGAACTTTTGTTTTACGTATAGAAGATACGGATCAAAATCGTTATGTACCTGGTGCAGAAACTTACATAAAGGAATCACTTGAGTGGTGTAAAATTCCATTTGATGAAGGTCCTGGTAAAGAAGGAAAATTTGGTCCATACAAACAAAGTGAACGTAAGCATTTGTATAGAGAATATGCCGATCAATTAATTTTGTCTGGTGATGCTTATTATGCATTTGACTCTTCTGAAAAATTATCACAACTTCGTACAGAAGCTGAAAGTAGAAAAGAGACATTTATATATAATCATACTACACGTATGAATTTAGAAAATTCTTTGACATTGTCTAAAGACGAGGTTCAAAAAAGAATTGATAATGGTGATGCATATTCTATTAGATATAAAATGCCTCTAAATGAAACTTTAGCATTGCAAGATGAAATTCGTGGAAGCATGAAAATTGACACCAATCTTCTTGATGATAAAGTATTATTTAAAAGTGATGGTATGCCAACTTATCATTTGGCAAATATAGTTGACGATCATTTAATGGAAATTACTCATGTAATTCGTGGTGAAGAATGGTTACCTTCTTTGGCATTGCATGTATTATTATATCGTTCTTTAGGTTGGGAAAGTCCATCTTTTTCTCATTTACCTTTGATTTTAAAACCAGTTGGTAAAGGAAAACTAAGTAAACGTGATGGTGATAAATTAGGGTTTCCTGTTTTTCCTCTTGAATGGACAGATCCAAAATCTAATGATATTTCTAGTGGTTATAGAGAGGATGGTTATTTACCAGAAGCTGTTATAAACATGTTAGCTTTTTTAGGTTGGAATCCTGGTACAGATCAAGAGATTTTTAGTTTAGAAGAATTAATTCAGGCTTTTGATTTGTCAAGAGTTAATAAAGCTGGTGCAAAATTTGATCCTGAAAAAACTAAATGGTTTCAACAAAATTATTTACAAAAGGAAGATACTGAGAAATTAACTTCTCAATTCAGATCGTTATTGACAAATAAAAATATTGAAAGTTCATTGAATCTTGATACGATAGTTTCAATGATAAAAGAACGTGCAACTTTTGTAAATGATCTATGGGATTTAAGTTCTTTCTTTTTTATTGCTCCTGCTACTTATGATGCAAAGGCTAGTAAAAAAGCATGGAAAGAAGATACCCCTACTCTAATGAAAGAACTAATTTCTGTCATTGATGGGATTGAAGATTTTTCACCAGAAGTTACTACTAATACAATAAAAAGTTGGATAACTAGTAAAGAAATAGGTTTTGGTAAAATAATGATGCCATTACGTTTGGCTTTAGTTGGATCATTACAAGGACCCGATGTATATATCATTGCCGCTACATTGGGTAAAAAAGAAACTATTAATAGAATTGAAAAAATTATTGAAACACTTTAATTTTTCTAAAAATATTACAAAAAAAACGCTGTAATAAAATACAGCGTTTTTTTTATTTGTAACATTTTGTGTTAAAAAGCTACAAATAATTATAAGGTTAAGAGTATTAACTAAATCAACATAGTATATTTACTTAACTATTATATTGCAAAAAGCAATAAAATCAATCAATACTAACTATTAAAATCTAAAATTATTATGGGCTATTTACTTATACCATTGGTCATATTCGGGATCATTATTCTATTATCCGGAATATTTACGGTCAAGCAACAAACTTCTGCAGTCGTGGAACGCTTTGGTAAATTTTTAAGTATACGTAATTCTGGTTTGCATTTCAAAATTCCGATTTTTGATCGTATCGCTGGTCGTATCAATTTAAAAATTCAACAATTGGATGTTATTGTTGAAACTAAAACAAAAGATGATGTTTTTGTTCGTTTAAAGATTTCTGTACAATTTCAAGTTATTAAAGAAAAAGTATATGATGCTTTTTATAAATTAGAAAATCCTCATGATCAAATAACTTCATATGTATTTGATGTAGTTCGTGCAGAAGTTCCTAAAATGAAATTAGATGATGTTTTTGAAAGAAAGGATGATATTGCAATTGCTGTTAAAAGAGAATTAAATGAAGCTATGGTCGATTATGGTTATGATATCATAAAAACATTAGTAACAGATATAGACCCTGATCTACAAGTAAAGGAAGCTATGAATCGTATCAATGCTGCGGAACGTGAAAAGGTTGCTGCTGAATATGAAGCTGAAGCTGAACGAATTAAAATTGTTGCTAAAGCTCGTGCTGAAGCTGAAAGTAAACGTTTACAAGGTCAAGGTATTGCTGATCAACGTAGAGAAATAGCAAGAGGTCTTGAAGAAAGTGTAGATGTACTTAACAATGTTGGTATTAATTCTCAAGAAGCTTCTGCCCTAATTGTAGTAACACAACATTATGATACTTTACAATCAATTGGAGAAGAAACTAATAGCAATTTAATATTATTACCAAACTCTCCTCAAGCTGGTAGTGAAATGTTAAATAACATGGTAGCGTCATTTACTGCTTCTAATCAAATTGGCGAAGCTATGAAACAAAATAATTCAAATAAAGCAAAAAAGAAAAAAGAGGAATAAACTATTTTTATTTTCTTAAATCAAAGGCACATCATTAGATGTGCCTTTTTTATTTATTACTATAAGATATATTTATCGACATAGTTAGAATTATACTAAATTCTTAATTACTCCTGATTAATTTGACTAAAAATCATTTTAAAGCTTTTCATTCTTCTTTTAATAGTAACTTAATAATGTTCTATAATATTAATTTTTAAAGCTCTTATATAAGCTTTATTTAATTCATTTAACATAAGTAAAAATGATATTAAAATATTTTACATAAATAATTTTTATAATCTTAGTTTTTTAAATCATAATAAAAAACAATAACAAATAACATTTCAATTATTTAATTTTATAACCAAGTTTTTATAACGTTATCTTATTTGGACATCAAATTCAATAATCAATTATTATTAAAAATCAAAAAATCAAAAAAACTAAAATAAGAGCTATACTCCTACCCTAAAAATAATTTTATACAATACACTCATTAAAAAAATAAAGCTCTTTAAAAAGTCTTATTTAAAACCATTTATAATAAATTAAAATTATTATAAAAAACATAGTAATAACAAATAGTAATAACTTATTTAAATCAAAAAAAATTATTTATTAAGTATAAATGAATAAGAAAGCATTATAATAAGAATTAATTATTAATAAAATATATTTAATAAATAATTGAAATATTAATAAAGCAATTTATTATAAAATAATTTTACTTAAATAGAAATTTTGATAATTAATATTTATAAAAGATAAAATGATTAAAATAAGAAGTTTTAAGCAACCTTTACAATTATTACTATATCTATATATATTTATAGAATTAAAAACATTTAAATAGCCTTATTATGAACCATTATTAATCAGATAAAATTATGCTAAATAGAAATATAATAAATTATATAAATACTATTGAAAATTAAAAAAATTGATTTTATATTACGTTCTAAATAAATATATCTTATAATAATTAAGTTTTATAAAATAAAAATTTAACATAGTATATTTCAATAATAAGGTAAATAAATAATTATCTCTATTGATATAATTAATAGTAATAATTATTTTTATATAAAAGGCAAAAAAAAACCAAGCAATAAATGCTTGGCTTTTTTTGATGTTTTAAGAAATTATAATGTAGCTAATAGCATTTTTATTTCTGCATTATTTTCAACACTTTTTATATTATTAATTTCATTAATAAACTTGTTAATAAGTATAGAATTCTTAGAAATTAAGTCTAAACTTTCATATCTCAAAAGTTCGTTTTTATCCTCTAAACCAAGTAATAAAAACTTATTGATAGCATCATTCAATGTAATATTCTTATTGTTAATAAGTACATTTAAAGCTAACATTATAGCAATTCTTGTTCCAGCTTTTTTAATTGCAGTACCAAAATGCTTTTCTACTTCTTCATAAGTTACATTTTCGGCTGCATTTAGTATTTTTAATTTCAAAGCTTCTCTTTTAGCTTCAGGTAAATTTGTATACTTCTTACCACTTTTAAGGATTTCATTTATTGAAGGTACCTTATTTTGAGTTTTAGCAGCTAATTGAGAACCATTATTTTCTTTAGGTGTATCTTTCTTTTTAACCCAGCCTTCTTTTAATCCTACAGTTTTATTGAATACTAACTTATCAACAGTACTGTTAATATCAACATTAAAGTAACCTAAACGTTGAAATTGGAATTGATCAAGTACAGTTGCTTTCTTCAAACTTGGTTCTACAAAACCATTAAGTACTTTAAGTGAATCTGGATTTATAAAATCCATGAAAGTTTTATCATTATGTCCATCAGGTGATTCATCATTAAAGAGTCTGTCATATACTCTTATTTCAGCTGGGATTGCATGAGCTATAGATACCCAATGTAACGTTCCTTTGACATTACGTTTAGAAGCTTCGGTTCCACTTCCAGATTTACTGTCTTTATCATACGTACAATGAATTTCGGTAATAGTCCCGTTTTCATCTTTAATAACACTTTCTCCTTTAATGATATAAGCATTTTTAAGTCTAACTTCTTTACCTAAGGTTAATCTAAAATACTTTTTATTAGCTTCTTCTTTAAAGTCATTTCTTTCAATATATAACTCTTTCGAAAATGGTATTTCTCTTATTCCTGCTTCTTTATCTTCAGGATTATTTTCTGCCTCAAGATATTCAACTTCTCCATCAGGATAATTAGTTATTATAAGTTTAACAGGATCTAAAACTCCCATTACTCGAGTTGCTTTTTTATTAAGATCTTCACGTATGCAAAATTCTAATAATGAAACGTCAATTACATTTTCTCTTTTTGCAACTCCCACTGTATCAACAAATTTACGAATAGATTGTGGTGTATACCCTCTTCTTCTTAAACCAGAGATAGTAGGCATTCTTGGATCATCCCAACCAGAAACAACTCCATCTGTTACTAATTGTAAGAGTTTACGTTTACTCATTATAGTAAAACTAAGGTTTAAACGAGCAAATTCGCGCTGTTTTGGTTTTAATTTTGAATTGTCATATACATTATCCAAAAACCATTCATAAAGCTCTCTATGAGGCTTAAATTCAAGAGAACAAAGTGAATGTGAAATTTGTTCTATATAATCGCTTTCTCCATGTGTCCAATCATACATAGGATAAATACACCAATCATCTCCTGTTCTATGATGTGCTTTTTTTAATATTCTATACATTAATGGATCTCTCATTAACATATTGGGACTACTCATATCAATTTTTGCTCTAACAACATGTGCTCCTTCATCAAATTGTCCAGCTTTCATTTTCCTAAAAAGATCTAAGTTTTCTTCTACTGTTCGATCTCTGTAAGGACTATTAGTTCCAACTGTTGTTGGAGTTCCCTTTTGCATAGCAATAGTTTCTGCAGATTGAGAATCTACATAAGCTTTATTATTTTTTATTAATAATTCTGTCCAATCATATAATTGTTGAAAATAATCAGACGAATAACATTCTTTATCCCATTGATATCCTAACCATTGGATATCTTTTTTTATTGCATCAACATATTCTTGTTCTTCTTTAGCTGGATTTGTATCATCAAAACGAAGATTTACTGGTGCATTATATCTCAACCCTAGACCAAAACTTATACCTATAGCTTTGGTATGACCTATATGTAAGTACCCATTAGGTTCTGGTGGAAAACGAAAACGCAAATTTTCGCTATTCATACCTTCTTTTAGATCTTCTTCTATGATGTGCTCGATAAAATTGAGCGACTTTTTTTCTTCTGTCATAAGTTTATGAAATATGATTGCAAAATTACTAAAAATTGCTTCTTTAAAATAGCTTCCTTTTATGAAACTGATTATGTAAGTTTTTTTTATAAAAAACGATTAACTATAAATAATACTTATATAAAAACACATTATGATAAACAATATAAAAAATACTATTCATGATGGGAATCAAAATAGCTATGTTGCAAGAACTTATGATCCCAAAAATTTAATTGAGATAAAAAATAATAATCCACTTAGTAATAAAACTTCTATAGCAAATGATCAAGAGGTAGATATTTGAAATATTAAAATCTATAGATCAATAAGAGAATTCATATTTTTGTAAAAAAAATTCTCGTGGGAATAATTAAGCTAGAAAATATAAAGGTTTATGCCTATCATGGTTGCCTTGTAGAAGAAAAAAAAATAGGATCTGATTATCGTGTTGATTTGACTATAAAAGCAGATTTAACTACTTCATCAAAAACAGATCACTTAGCTGATACTGTAGATTATGTGCATTTAAATCATATCGTAAAAGAAGAAATGGCTATACGGTCTAAATTATTAGAGCATGTAGCTGAACGAATATTGGTTCGAATTTTAAAAGAGTTACCAATGGTTAAGAAAACAACTGTTAATGTTTCCAAAATTAATCCTCCTATAGGTGGTAACGTTGAGATGGTTACGATACAGATGTCAAAAAAACGATAATTTTATTCATGTTTTGTTTTTATGTAATGATATAATTTTATTACATTTGTCATCCAATAACGAAACAATTGGGTGTCGTGGCCGAGTGGCTAGGCAGTGGTCTGCAACACCATCTACAGCGGTTCGAATCCGCTCGACACCTCAAAAAAAACCTCTATCATTTGATAAAGGTTTTTTTATTTTCTATAAGTTTCTAATGTTTACGTTCAATATTTATTCGATCGATACCTTTTTTGATATTAAGTTTATCTTTAGGTAAAAAACCTTTAACCATCATTACGATTCCACAAATTAAAAGAATAAAACCTAAGAGTTTTTTGAGTTTAAATATTCTTCTAGGTGTTAATTTTCTTTTTAACTGTTTTGCTAACACAATCTTTAATAAATCAGTAGCAAAATATGTTCCTACAGTGGTACCGAAAAAAATCATCAAGCGATTGGTATCATTATCCAAACTTGGACCAACTATAATAATTACTCCTAACCAAAAAACTAGTACTCCAATATTTATAAAATTCAGAAGAAATCCTTTAATAAACAAACCTAGATAATTACTCTTCTTAACTTTTATTCTATCTGGATCTAGCATTTCTCTAGTAGGTTTCTTTAAGTAAGTAATCAAACCATATATTACTAGAATAGCACCTCCAAAAACATATAGTCCTGGTTCATTACTTAGATTTTCTAATAATTGAAAACTACTTAAATATGCTATTGCTATAAAAACAATATCTGCTAAAATTACGCCTAGATCAAATGATATAGCGGCTCTAACTCCTTTAATAGCGGCTGTTTCTAGTAATACAAAAAAAACTGGTCCTATTAAAAAGGCTAAAAAGAAACCTAACGGTATTGCCGCTTGTATATCTTGGATCATATAGAGATTGTGAATTTATCGCAAAGTTAGAAAATACTAATTAGTTTACCTCTATTATTTTACCTCCGAATACTTTTTTACTATCAATCTCTCTTGGATTACCATAAATTTTTATAGTACCTCCTGCATTGGTATTTGCTTTTACATAAGTTGTTGCATAAACACTACCTCTTCCACCGGCACTAATCTTGATTAAAGTATTCGTTGTTTTAAGTTCTTTTCCTACATATTCTCCTCCAGCTTTAATGGTTATATCTTGTTGTTGACTATCACCAGATGTTTCAATATAGCCTCCTGTAATAGCTCTTGCTATTAATTTATTAGTTTCTATAGGAGCAATAATTTTACCTCCTTCTTGTGTTTTTAAAACTACAGTACTATTTTTAATAACATCCTTTGTTTCGATTACAGCTCCTTCATTTGCATCTAAGGTTTCTATGTATGAATAATATACTGTTACTTTTGTATTGTTATTATCCCATAAATTTCCCAAAGACATCTTTATTTTTAATCTTCCATTTTTTTGAACTACGTCTATTTTATTTCTATAAATTCCAGATATTTCTACTTTATTAACATTTGACTTTATCAATGTCAATTGTATTTTATCATAGACTTTAAGTTCATTAAATTTTGTGATTTGTTTTACGACAGTTTCTTGTGCTGCTGCACTTATTCCTATTAAAAATAGGAATAGATATACTATTCTTTTCATATTATTTTTTTTATGATTCTATAAAAGATAACGAATATCTATAGTCGTTTATTCTATTTCATCTTTAGCTCCTAGTAGGGTAAAATCTAAATGCCTCTTTATCAAATCTGCATTTTTAACTTTTACATATACTTCGTCTCCCAACTGATATACTTTTTTTGTTGATTTACCAACAGCTGCATACAATTCTTGATCAAAAGTATAAGTATCATCATGCATATCTTTTAAACGAATCATTCCTTCACATTTATTAGTTGTGATCTCAACATAGATTCCCCATTCTGTAACTCCAGAAATTACGCCCAAAAATTGCTCTTCTTTATGGTCTTGCATAAAGCGTATTTGCATAAATTTGATTGAATCACGTTCTGCACTAGCTGCTAAATTTTCCATTTCGCTACTGTGCTTACATTTTTCTTCAAATTCTTCTTCGTTAACTGATTTTCCTCCATCCAGATAATGTTGTAACAAACGATGTGCCATAACATCTGGATATCGTCTAATTGGCGAGGTAAAATGTGAATAGTGATCAAAAGCTAATCCATAATGACCTATGTTATCAGTAGTGTATTCTGCTTTACTCATACTTCGTATCGCTAAAGTATCTACAAGATTTTGTTCTTTGCGACCTTGTACTTCTTGCAATAATCCATTTAAAGACCTTGTAGTGCTTTTTCTATCCTTTAGATCTAACTTATATCCAAAGCGTCCAATTACGGTCTGTAATGCAGCTAATTTTTCGTCATTTGGCTCGTCGTGTACTCTATAAACAAATGTTTTCTTTGGTTTTTGTTTTCCAATAAACTCTGAAACTTTTCTATTGGCTAATAACATAAACTCTTCAATCAGCTTATTAGCATCTTTAGAAGTCTTAAAAAATACTCCTACTGGATTACTGTTTTGATCTAGATTGAATTTTACTTCAACTTTATCAAATGATATTGCTCCAGCTCCCATACGCTTATTACGCATTATTTTTGCTAACTCATCTAATTTAAGTACAGCTTCGGTTATTTTTATATCAGCTTTATATGCTGTTCCTGTTAATGATATTTCGTCAGGTATTTGATTGTCTTTAGTTTCTATTATATGCTGTGCTTCTTCATATGCAAATCGAGCATCAGAATATGTTACAGTACGACCATACCATTCATTAACAATTACTGCTTCGTTATTAAGTTCAAAAACTGCAGAAAAAGTATACTTTTCTTCATGTGGTCTTAATGAACAGGCATTATTTGATAATACTTCTGGAAGCATAGGTACTACTCTATCTACAAGATACACTGATGTAGCTCTTTCATAAGCTTCATCATCTAGTACTGTTCCTGGCTTTACATAATGAGAAACATCGGCTATATGAATTCCTATTTCATAATTACCATTGTTAAGAACTTTAAATGATAAGGCATCATCAAAATCTTTAGCATCTTTAGGATCTATCGTAAAAGTCAATGTTTTACGCATATCTCTTCTTTTTGCTATTTCTTCACTTTGTATACTAGTATCTAGATCATTAGCATACTTTTCAACAGTCTCAGGAAACTCATAAGGTAATCCATACTGAGCTAAGATTGCATGTATCTCAGTATTATGTTCTCCAGGTTTTCCTAAAACTTGAATAATTCTTCCAAATGGGGAATCTGCTTTATCTGGCCAATCTGCTAGACTTACTAACACTTTATCACCATTTTCTGCATTTTTAATTTTATTTTTTGGAACAAAAATATCTGTATACATTCTTCCGTCCGGAATGTTAACAAATGCATAGCTTTTTTGAATATCAATAACTCCAATAAACTCATTTCGTTTACGTTGAATAACTTTGGTTACTTCTCCTTCACTTTTACCATTTCTTTTTCTTCTAAAAACATATACTTCTACTTCATCACCGTGTAAAGCTTTATTAAGGCTATTACTAGGTATAAATATGTCGTTTTCAAGGCCTTCTACCATTACATAACCAGCACCTTTGGTTGTTATATCCAAGATTCCTGTATAGGTATTGATATTTGGTACAATTTTAAATTTACCTCTATCAACTTCTTCAATTTGTTTTTTGGATGCTAATATTGCTAATTTTTTAATTATTTGATTACGACTACTCGCATCATTGACATTAAATTTAGCAGCTATTTGTTTGTAATTGAATGATTTGGAAGGTTCTGATTTTAATATTTTTAGTATTCCTTGAGCTACATTTTCAATCTTTGCAGATTTTTTCTTTCCTCTACTCTTTCTTTTCATTAATCTCTCTTATATAATACGTTATAAAATTACGCTTAATCTATTAATTATTGTAAGCTTAAGATTAAACTATTGTTAATCAACGTAGTTTTTTTATTCTTAATTATATGTAATACACTGATAAACAGTTATTACATTTTTATATTTTTACTTTGTAATAGTATTACTTTTTTATTAGAACTTCATATGATAATAAAAAATAATATCTGATATCTAAATATACTACTAAAAAAGTTATCGTTTCACACATTAACAAGTATAAACCATTACTTTATTAACTATTTATACAGTGTAAAAAACTATATATCAATATAAATCAATAGTTATTAACAATACGTTTTTATCTGTTATTTCTTATCTTTAATTAATAATTTTTAACTAAAGATCATTTCATGAAAGATTCTGTTATAGTTGCAACTTTCACATATTCATTTGAATACACGGTTTTACGCTTATTACTAGAACAACAACAAATAAGTTATTTTTTTGAAAACGAAACGATGGCTGGAGTATTTCCTTTCTATTCTCAAGCGTTAGGAGGTATTCATCTACGAGTACACCCAAAAGATTCTGATCGCGTAAAAAAACTAATCGAAGATCTCAAAAACAATTCAAAATTGAGAATCGTTTAATTTAATTTTCTCCTCACTCTATCTATATTCTAAATAACGACTTCAATAATACTTCTTAACATATATTACTATTATATACTTTTTCTTTTCTTTAAAAAAAAAATAAAATAATGATTATTATAGTGTGTTAATAAGTGGAATAACTTTTAGATATTTTATTTGTTTTATAAGTTAACTCAGGTTATCACCAAGTAATAAACATCTTTTTATAATACTAAAGTATTGATTTTATTTACATAATAACAAATAGAGTTGAGTTATTAACAATTGTGAATAACCGATATTTACATTCTTTTTTTAATTAAATAATATCAAAATTACGGTTAATAACGTTGTAACTATGTTTAAAAACTCTCCTAGAAAAAATGAATAACTAAATAGGTTATTTGAAAAAAATTACGCTATTCGAAATCTCATCTTAATTACCAAATTTTTTTGTTCGATTTTAGACACAAATTATTCACAATGGATATTAACAGAGTAAGGGTAGTTATTAACAATACTAGTTAAATCTATAAAATATTGAGTTTTTGAGATTTAGTTATTTTCGGTTTCAAGTATATTTGTTATCATTAATTCGAGATTTAGTTACTTTATATATAACCTTATTAATGTATTGTTAATACATTATAAAAAAATGATATTTTGATGAAAATTGCTTTAGGAAATGACCACGCAGGAACAGATTATAAGTTTGCTATTGTTGAATACTTAGAATCTAAAGGGATTTCAGTAGTAAATTATGGAACAGATACAGCAGATAGTGTTGATTACCCTGATTTTGTTCACCCAGTTGCAAAAGATGTTGATAACAATGCTGTAGATTTTGGAATTCTTATTTGTGGAAGTGGAAATGGCGTTTCAATGACAGCTAATAAATATAAAAATGTTAGAGCTGGCTTGTGTTGGACAAAAGAAATTGTAGAATTAACTAGATTACATAATAATGCTAATGTATTAAGTATACCAGCTAGATTTACATCACTTCCTCAGGCTATTGAAATGGTTAAGACGTTTATTGATACAGAATTTGAAGGCGGACGTCATTTAAATAGAATTCATAAAATATCTAATTGTTAATAAGTGTAGTTTTTAAATCGAATAATTAAAAATGATAAATTTTGTTGTTAAAGAATTTAATGCAATTACAAGTATTGAATTATATGAAATATTAAGGTTACGCGCAGAAGTTTTTGTTGTAGAGCAAGATTGTGTTTATCAAGATATTGATGGTAAGGATATTAAAGCATTACATGTTATCGGTACTAAAGATGATAAAATAGTAGCTTATACGCGTATTTTTAATGCTGGAGAGTATTTTGATAAAGCCAGCATTGGTAGAGTTGTTGTAGCTAAAAATGAACGAAAATATGGTTACGGACACGAATTAATTGAAGAAAGTATAAAAGCTGTTCATAACTATTATAAAACAAAAGAGATTAAAATTTCTGCTCAAACTTATTTGAAAAAATTTTATGAATCACACGGCTTTATTAAACATGGGGATGAATATTTAGAAGATGATATTCCGCATATAGCTATGTTTCAGGAATAAAAAAAGAGCAAATTTATTATAAATTTGCTCTTTTTCAGATTAATACAGCTTATTAACAATAATTATAAAGCTGTTAATATCTTATTATATTGTTTTTTATTACTTAAAATTTGTTGTCCTTTTATAATTTCAGGATTGTTTATAATATAATATTGATACAATCCTTCTCTATAAGAATAGCGCTTAATAATCTCATCTGTTAATAAACTAATTATTTCAATTTTGCTTGTATCAAGAGCATCGTTTTTAGCCTTATCCATAGCTGTTAATAACGCTTTGTATTGATTTGTTATAGCTTTATCGAAATTTTCATTTTTGGCTGATTCTAGTGCCTTTTCTAAAGCCTTATCAGTTTTTGTATTATAGTTGAAATTACTAGATTTTAAATATGTTTTAAAATGTTCAAAATCTGTATTTGTGAATTTAAATTTTAAAGGATTCTTTAAAGTATGGTTATAATAATACTCTGTAGCATAATCAAAAATAGCATTAGCTTGTAATAAAGCAGTTGTGATACCACTATATTTTGAAGTTTCTAATTCGATATCAGGTTGAATACCACCTCCATCGTATACGGTACGTCCGTTTTTAGTTTTAAAAGCATTATAATCTTTTTCTTTGGTTCGTGTAGCTTCATTATTTTCATCTCTGTTCCAATAATCTAGTGCTTGGATACAACGACCACTAGGTGTGTAATATCTGGATATTGTTATTTTTAATTGCGTACCATACGTAAGGCTTTTTGGCCTTTGAACAAGGCCTTTTCCAAAACTACGAGCTCCTATAACTACACCACGATCTAAGTCTTGAATACTTCCAGAAACAATTTCACTGGCAGAAGCACTACGTCCATTAACTAGAACAACTAATGGAATATCTACATCGATGGCAGTTTTTTTTGTGCGGTATTCTTTATTATATTTTTTAATTACAGATTTTGTTGTTGTTATAAGTTGTCCTTTTGGTACAAAAATATTTGTAACATTAACAGCCTCACTTAATAAACCACCTGGATTACCTCTTAAATCTAAAATGATTTTATCAGCTCCTTTACCTTTTAAATCATTTAAAGCTGCAATTGTTTCAGAAGAAGCTTTTTGATTGAACTTTTTAAGAATAATATAACCAGTTTTATCATTTAATAAGGTGTAAAACGGAACAGCTTTTACTTCAATCTCTTCTCTTGTAATGGTTGTATTTTTAAGTTTACCTTGTCTTTTATAAACAATAGCTACTTTAGAATTAGGAGCACCTTTTAATAATTCGCCAGCATCTTCTTTAAAATCTATAACTTTAATATCTCCTATTTGAATGATTTCATCTCCAGCTTTTAAACCAGCCTTATCTGCAGGATATCCTTTGTAAGGCTCAATGATTGTTATTTTGTCTTTTATAGTACGTACAACAGCTCCTATACCAGTATATTCTCCAGAATTTCTAATCCTAGCAGCTTCAACATCTTGCTCGTTCCAATATTTAGTATAAGGATCTAAATCGTCAAGCATGGACTTAATAGCCGTATCCATTAATTCAGCTGGATTAGTTTCGTCAACATAATTCATATTCAATTCTTTGAATAATGTTGTGAAAATTTCAATTTGCTTTGCTATTTCAAAAAAGTCTGATTTAAAGGTAAAACTAACCGTTGTAAAAAGTATAATAATAGCAATACTAGGGACTAAAACTCTTTTTTTAATCATAATAAAGTTTCAATTTCTTGTTCTATGAATTTTTTTAATAATTTTTTCATTTTTACATCTAATTCGGAATACTCAAAAATATCTTTACCTACATATAAGAACATAAAAATAAATTGTCGGTTAGTATGGTCAGATACAAGATACTTATTTTTCCGATAAACTTCTCTTAATAATCTCTTTAAATAATTACGATCTACAGCTTTTTTAAAATTGCGTTTACTTACGCTTACTGTTATTTGTAATTGAGATTCTAAATCATTGTTAGTGATTTCTTTATAGATTAACCTAATAGGATATTTAGATACTGATTTCCCGCTTATAAATAAGGAATCAATTAATTTTTTACTTTTTAGCTTTTCGATTTTCTCTAGTCTTTCACTCATAAGGGATAAAAGTACTAATAAGATATAAAGAGTTCTATTTTATTATAAAGAAATAGCCGCTTATATTAAATAAGCGGCTATAATAATTACTATAATTTAATAATTATATTTTTATAAACTTAGATGTTTTTGTTTTTGCATTAGATCTTAATTGCAAGAAGTATACACCATTATTTAATGAGTTTATATCTATTTGCTTATTACTTGATAACTGTCCATTTTTTACAATTTTTCCAGTAATATCAACTATAGCATAATTTAAGTCTCCTTCAACAAAAGATGCTTCTAAAGAAACATTAATAGTTGATGAAGCTGGATTAGGATACATTACGATTGCATTATCCGAAGATGCATTGAATTCATCAACTGATAAACGTTGTATAGTACCTTCAAATACACCATTACCGTGAGTACCTACCAGTAACTTATCATCAGATGTTCTATATCTTAAAGCACTTACTACAGCAAAACCTATTTGGTCTGGTGCTTCGATAGCCCAATCTGTAGTTGTAGGACTAGTTGTACTATATAAACCTCTAGCAGTACCTACAAAATAACGAGTTTCTCCGTCAACTTCTGTAATCATAGCAGAACGAATTGAAAACGTTTCAAGATTACGTTCTACTTGTGTCCATACAGGAGATGCATTTGTAGCGTTATTAGTTATAAATATGCTAGGAACTCCATAATTAGAATAAGTAACCATAGCTATATCAGGATTTGTTGGATGTACAGAAATTCCACTAACATTTGAGTTAGGAGAAATCCCAGCAGGAGTTATATTAACAGCACTGTTTAATGTTGAATTTTGAGGATCGTTAACACGTAAAAGACTTCCAAGATTACCACCTACTAATAAATAACTAGAAGAAGTGTATGCACCTCTAGAAGTAGTTACTTGGGAAATATTTTGATTTGGTATACCAGAATTTGAACTAAAGTTTCCAGCATTTGTCCATGAACCTTCTGTTACGTTAGAAGAATCATCTGTACTAAATAAAGTAGATTGACCTGCATAATACAAAGCATTGTTATTATCTGGATCTAAATAGAAATAAGTAACAAATTGACTAGCAGATCCAGTAGGTGTAATTTCAGCAAAATTATTTGTTATTCTGAATATAGGACCATTTTGAACTCCCATAAATCTAGGAACAGATGTTACATCTCTAGAAATAGCAACAGCAACTCCATCACCACCAAATACACCATTCATTTCGGTATTATTGGCCAAACCAGCATCAGTACCTCCAATTACAGTACCATTATCTTGAGCTCCTCCTAAAATTATATCTGAACCATTTTGAGGATCGATGTCTACATGATAAAATTGATATGTTTGGTAATTGTTGTTTAAATTTGTCCAAGAGATTGTTATATCATTAATGTCATTTGTACGATGTACTCCTCCATCTGTACCACTGTACATTCTATCAGGATTATTAGGATCAAATACTAATGAATGAATATCAGAATGGTGAGTATCCCCTCCTCCTAAATCATATAAACCATAACTTTGATTATTTATATATCCTCCAATTCTAGTAAAAGAAGGATTTATTGTAATGTTTGCAATTCTGTAAACATTTGTTCCACCAATAACAACAAAATTTTCATTATCAGGTTTTACAGAAACTTCCATATCATAACCTCCTTGTATAGATATAGGATCATTACCACGTAAATTACCACCTGGTTCGTCTGGCATTTTTGAAGAATAATCAACCCAAGTATCAGTTGCATCATTCCATTGCCATAACCCAGTTTGAACAACTTGAGTACTATTATTAGGATCGTTAGCAGTATGTATAAAAGAATATAAAATATTCTCGTTAGATGGGGCTACTGCTATAACATTTCGTCCAATAGAACCAAAACCAGTAGTAGCATTAGAACCTATTCTAGACCAAGCAGCACCTCCATTTTCTAATTTCCATACACCATCTACAGCTGGTCCTGTATTATTTGCTAAAGAAGCATATGCTATACCTGTACTAGTTATAACTATGTCAGAATGAGATGTAGCATTAGTATCTATTTCAACAGACCATGTATTTCCATCATATTTGCGAATTCCATTAACAGTAGCTGCGTATAAATCACCAGTTACAGGATGTACAGCTAAACGATGAACAATATCAAATTCTGAATCAAAAGAGTTTAAAGTAGATGTAGTACCAGGTACTACTGTCCAAGTTAAACCATTGTCTTCGGATTTCCATATACCTTGACCAAGATAAAAAGCTCCACCACCACTAGTACTATTTCCAGAAAGTTCACCTGTTCCATAATACCATATATTCTCTGATCCAGCTCGAGGATCCTGAGCAATAGCAGTAACATTAAAAACTTCATCATTAGGTGAAACTTTAGACCAATCGTCACCACCATTAGTAGTTCTAAAAACACCTCCACTAACACCACCTGCTAATATAGTATTTCCAGTTGGATCAGATTTATCAATAACTATAGCTCTAGTTCTTCCTCCCAAATTAGAAGGACCTCTAGATATATATGTATTATTACTAGCATTAACATTTGAAGCTGATTTACTAACAGCCATCATTGTTTTAGCCTCATTAAGTTCTAAAATTTTATCTAATCTGGGAACTTCTCCTGTAGTGGGATTTTTTTGAAGGTTAAGCTCGTATTTAGCGCGTTCTTCACTAAATAAACGCCTCTCTTCAGTAGTTTTTTTTGTTTTCTTTTCTTTTTTGTAAGACTTAGCTATATCATTTGAGATATTACTTGTTGTATTGTTATCTGAATTCAGATAATAAAATCCAACTCCGGCTAATAAAAGAAAAGAAAATGGTAGTAGTAGTTTTCTTTTTTTCATTTTTTGAATTATTATATAGTATCAATAGTAATAAGTCTGCAAAAATATTAAAAGATTACACTTAATTCTAAGAATTTAACAAAATGTGATACTTTTTATTTTTTATACAAGTTGTTTGATTTATTAATATCAGCCATTCCTTCTTTTTCATCAATGATGATTTGGTTTATTGCAGTTTTATTTTTTTTGATGTTAAAAGAATACGTAGGATGAGTCCAAGCCCAATCTTTAAGAATGTTTCTTTTTATTGAAGGATTTTGATTTTCTTTTTCTCCTCTCATCATACGTAATGGTATGTAATACGCTTCTTGTGTACCATCTATATATTTTACAGTAATATCAATAGGCATTGGCATCATTTCATTACGTTGTAATGTAATAGTAGTTTGATCTCCGTTTTCAATTACTGACTGTATACTATAATCAATTTTGTTTGTAGTTTGTGTCCAGTCAGTTAAATACCAATCTAATTGCATTCCTGATACTTTTTCAGCAATTCTTTTAAAGTCATTAGGAGTTGGATGTTTAAACTTCCACTCTTTATAATATTCTTTAATCGTTTTAGCTAAATTTTGCTTTCCTATAATGTATCCTAATTGTGCTAAAAACACTTCTCCTTTAGAATATGCTGCGGCACCATATGCTGCGTTATGACTATATCTATCAGCATGTGTACTTTGAGGTTGTTCAATACCTGATTGAGCTAATCTATAATAACTTTTATAAGCACCAAGGTTAGGATTAGAGCTATTCTGATTCATGACTTTATTCATAGCTAAATTAGAAATATAACTAGTAAAACCTTCATCCATCCATTCATGTTTTGATTCATTGGTAGCCAAAATATGTTGAAACCATGCATGCGCCATCTCATGAGCAGTTACGCCTACTAAACTACCAAATTTACGATGTCCAGTAATTAATGTACACATTGCATATTCCATACCTCCATCACCTCCTTGAATTACGGAGTACTGATCATAAGGATATTTACCTATGTGTTCACTAAAATATTGCGTTAATTCAACTGTTTTTGGTTGTAGTTTTTTCCAATTATCAATGATATCAGTATTATCTTTATAAAGGAAATGTAAAACAGGACCATTAGGAACTTTTACAGAATCATGAATGTATTCTGGATCAGCAGCCCAAGTAAAATCATGTACATTTGGAGCTATAAAATGCCAAGAAATCTTTTTTCCTTTACGTTTTATTTTTGTTCCAGGTGCTTCGTAACCATAGCCTACCTCATTAGGGTTTTGTATATATCCTGATCCTCCTAAAATATATTTTTTATCAATATTTATTGTCACATCAAAATTACCCCATACTCCGTGAAATTCACGTGCTATATATGGATCTGCATGCCATCCTTCAAAATCATATTCAGCCATTTTTGGATACCATTGTGTCATAGATAAAGCAACCCCTTCTTTATTGTTACGACCAGAACGTCTAATTTGCTGTGGAACTTGCCCGTTAAACTCCATCATAAAAGTAACTTTTTGACCAGGTAAGATAGGTTTATCAAGAGAAACTTCTAATACGGTACCTTCTGTATGATGCTTTAATAGAGCTCCATTTTGTTTTAGTGAGGTAACTTTAAGATATCCTATTTCTTCTTGAGAAAGCTTACTTATACGATCTTTTACACGTCCATCAGGATCAGCAATAGTTCGAGATCTAACATCCATTTCACTATTAGGTTGAAAAGCATTAAAAAACAAATGATAAAAAACTTGATGTAATGTATCAGGAGAATTGTTTGTATATACTAACTCTTGTGAACCTTTATATTGATATTTTTTGACATCCATATCTACAGTCATTTTATAATCAACATGTTGTTGCCAATATGAAGTGTTATTTTGAGCTGTGATATTTAATATTCCAAAAAGAAATATTAATGAAAATATTTTTTTCATAATAAATATTATTTTGAGAGTTTTTTAGCTAAAATCATAGCATTATATAGATTTACCATTTTACCGGACTTAGATAAATCGGTAAATTTTCCTGTATGCGTTGCTTCTCCTCCTATTACTACAGTATTAGATGTACTAACACCACTATCCATGATTATTTGTTTTACTTGAGAAGCTTTTAAATTAGGATAATAAGAACGTATCAAGGCAGCCACACCAGCTACACCAGGAGCAGCCATTGATGTCCCTTGTAGATATTCGTAAGTATTTAATGGAGTTGTAGCCCAAATTTTAACTCCTGGAGCAAATACATCTACATTTTCTTTTCCATAATTAGAAAAATCTGCTACTAAATTTGAACCGTATTCATAATTTAACGCTCCTACTGTTAAAAATGTATCTGATATTTCTGTAGTATTATTTTTTTGATCATTAGGATACACAGCTTTTTCGTCTAAGTTTATACCTTCGTTTCCAGCAGCATTTACTATTAAAACATCTTTATCAGCTGCATATTTAATAGCATCATAAACCCATTCTGGATGAGCAGAATAATATTTACCAAAGCTAGTATTGATGACTTTAGCACCATTATCTACTGCATAACGAATTGCTAGAGCAATATCTTTATCATATTCATCACCATCAGGAACAGCTCTTATAGCCATAATCTTTACATTTTGAGCGATTCCTTTTCCTCCTTTTTTATTTTTTCTATTAGCCGCAATAATTCCAGCTACATGTGTACCATGTTTTATATTATCTCTTTTAGGATCTGATCCCATAACATTATTGTTACCATATTTAGTATCATTAATATTATCAGGGTTATCTCCTACTTTTGATCTAACATTTAAATCTAAATTAAGGTTAGCATTAAGAGAACTTGTAAAGTGGTCAATACCATCTTTGATATTTTTAATAAGATCAGGAATCGTTTCACCTTCTTCAAGATATCCAAACATTTGAGATAATCCACCTACGTTTTGTTGCATTTGCGTAGTAGTAGGATTTAATGCGAGTAATTCTTTTTTAGAATAATTTTCTTTTCCTATGGCTTGACTAACCTCTTTATGAGCACCAGATATTTGTTGAAATAAGAGTTCATACCTGTTTTTATTTTGAAGAGTCTCATTATATTCTTTATCGTATTCTGCAGTAACTTCCTTATATAGCTTGTATTCTTCTAAGTCAGCTGCAGCTATAGAAGCTTCTGATTTTCCTTCATACTTAGGTTTTAATCGTTTCAAAATCCTAACATATTCTAGATTTTCATCTGTAATATCTCCTAAAAAATTCCAACCATGGATATCGTCTATATAACCATTACCATCATCATCCTTTCCATTATTTTTAATTTCCTTTTTATTAGTCCAAATAAGACCTTTTAAATCTTCATGTTCTATATCAACCCCACTATCTATTACTGCTACAATAACGGATTTACCTTTACGATTTTTAATTAATTCGTTATAGGCTTTTTCTACACTCATACCAGGTATAGTATCACTAGTAAGGTCAGCTGCATTCCAGTGTTTTAACTGAGTATCAGTTAATGTTTTTGTTTTTAAAGGAATAGCGTCAATATTTGCTATAGGTGTAGAAATTATATTTGGAGCACCACAGCTAGCTAGCATTAAAGTAGATGCTAATGTGAAAATAGATGCTTTTTTTGATGTATTCATTTGTTAAATTGAAGGGGGGTTAATTAAATAATTCGTTTAAAGTATATGTGTCTTTAAGACGGACACCTTTTTCGGTATGTTGCACAGTAATAATTTCGTTATGTGCATCGTGTTCTAAAAATAGATACCAATTATGAGTGGCAGCTTGATCTAAAAATATTTTTTTTTCGTCTAGTGTTAATAGTGGTCTAGTATCATATCCCATGACATATGGAAGCGGGATATGTCCTGCTGTAGGTAGTAAATCAGCCATGAAAATTAAATCTTTTCCTTGGTATTTTAGATGAGGTAACATCTGTTTTTCGGTATGACCATCCATAAAATGAATCCCAAAATCTAGTTCTGAACTGGATTGGAAATTAGTATGATCTCTAGTTATAAAATTAAGATGACCTTGTTCTTGAATAGGTAAAATGTTTTCTTTTAAAAAAGAAGCTTTTTCTCTAGCATTCGGCTCTGTAGCCCATTTCCAATGAGCATCATTACTCCATATTTTAGCATTTTTAAATGCCATTTGATATCCAGTACGAGAATCGTTCCAAGCTACAACCCCACCACAATGATCAAAATGTAGATGCGTTACAAAGACATCTGTAATATCATCTTTATGGAAACCATATTGAGCAAGCGATTTATCAAGAGAATCATCACCCCATAAGGAATAATAACTAAAAAATTTTTGAGATTGCTTCTCTCCCATTCCTGTGTCAACTAAAATGAGCCTCTTACCATCTTCTATTAATAAACATCTAGCTGCAATATCTATTAAATTATTTGCATCTGCAGGGTTTGTTTTATTCCATAAAACTTTAGGAACTACACCAAACATAGCGCCTCCATCTAGTTTGAAATTTCCTGCATTTATAGGATATAATTTCATGTATTATATTTTTTTAAGCAATGTTATTTATAATGTGATTGTATAGAAATCACTAATTTATTGCTTATTTTCTTACATAGTGTACATTAAATCCTTGCAAAATAGAAAAAAACTAAAGTATATGTATTGAAATTGGATACTTTTTAACAAATAGATGGCTTTAATACCATATCAATAATTTTATATAATCGTAAACCATAGTCCAACATTTCTTTTATTTCTTTGGCACTAGCCTGACGCTCTTTTTTCATTAATAATAAGGTAGCACCATTAGATTCAATATGATAGTAAGGATTACTTTCAAAGAAAAGAACTAATTCTTTTGAGAAAAAACACTGAATATCTTCTTCATCTTCTCCTAAAAGGAAAAATCTTTTAGAAAAATCAGGATGATTATATATATCAATATCTTTGAATCCAGCAAACTTATATATGAACTCGAGTAAACCTTCTTTATCCAACGTAAATTTTGGAATTGGATGCTCTAGATTAATTGACATTATAGTAGTTCTAACAACTTCTTTTGCTATAAACTCCCCTTCAGAAAAAAGGATATCCGAAATTTCGAAAGTATTATCAGCATCAGTAATTGTATTGTATTTAAAATCTATTGATTTGGTATTAAAATAAACAAAATCATTTAGAGATAATGTATCTTCATTTCTTTTAGGAATATAATCCCAAGAAAATTGCTTTGCTATATTTTTTAATTCTTCTTGTCTTTTAGTCAGGTTCGCTCCTATTTTAATTAATTTATTAAAAGAAAAGACACTTCTTATAGCTAAAGGATGAGTCGAAGATGTACTATGAGCATCTAAGCCTGTAATTTCAAAAGATCCACCTCTTTTAGTAAAGATTTCTTGATAATTTAATAAATTTTCTTGGACAGTATGATCAACAAATGTACACATTGAAAAATCAATGATCGCATCTTTATCTTCTGGAATAGCATCTAATTTTTGCTTTAATTTTGTGAAATTTAAAAAACTAGAGAAATTTTTTACACTAACAAAATAGGTACCATCTACCCCATCTTCTTTAAACATTAATACGTTAGTTTTTAAGAAATTACGGATAAACAACATAATACTTTTATTAAGTATTATATGTATAATAATTGTTGTAACAATACCAGTAATAATACCAGTAATCAGGTTTGTAGTAACTGTACCTATAATAGTTGCAAAGAAAATAATAGCTTGCTCCGCTCCTATTTTTGCGATACTTTTTAAATTTTCTGGTGCTGCAAGTTTATAACCAGTATATACTAGAATCGCAGCTAAAGCAGTTAGAGGAATTCGACTAAGTTGATCTTGGAATAATAAAATAAATAAAACAAGAAATATTGCATGAAAGAAATTTGCAGAACGATTGCTACCTCCATTATTGACATTAACAGAACTTCTAGCAATTACAGTAACCACATTAAGACCACCTAAAAAACCACTTACAATTGAAGCTATTCCTAAGGCATTCAAATCTTTATTAATGTTTGATCTTCTTTTTTTAGCATCCAGTTTATCAACAGCTTTGATACTTAATAGAGATTCAATACTAGATATAAGTGTAATAGCTATTACTACTCCTATAAACTTAGGTTCAAGTATAATAGAAAAATCAGGAAAAGGAAAATTAGATAAAGGATCTTTAGGAATATTAACTAAAAGACTTTTATCAATAGGATAATCTTTTTCTGAAAAAAATTCATAATAATAGCTTAATCCTACAGTAAATAATACAATCCACATTGGAGCTGGAACTAATTGAAAATACTTATTTCGTATTTTACCATAAAATAGCATTATCAAAAAACTTAAAACTCCTATTATAGCGGCTATAACAAGTCCTTGCTGATCCGTATTAAATAAATCAATGATACTTTTAGGAATGTTAGATAAAAGAGAAATAGTTCCTCCTTTTATGCTCGTATTAGCTAACATTACATGAAATTGTTTAGCCAAAATCCCTAAACCTATTGCAGCTAACATACCTTGAATAGCCGAAGAAGGGAAAAAATCACTAAGAATTCCTAAACGTAATATACCTATAAGGATTAAAAGCACTCCAGAACATATAATTGCAGCCAATGTAAATAAATATCCTTGATATAAATCGCCACTCGCTAATGTCGTTATAGCTCCTAAAAGCACAATAACTAAACCATTACCGGGTCCAGTAATAGTAACGTTAGATCCCCCAAAAATGGAGACTACTATCCCACCCGCTACTGAAGCTATAATTCCAGCTATTGGAGGAGCTTCAGATGCAATGGCTAAACCTAAACCTAATGGTAAAGCTATTAATGAAACAACAAACCCAGAAAAAATATTCTTGGGTAAGCTATTAAAAAAGTCGGTTATATTATTTTTTGATTTTACCATATATTATCTTACAATTAGCACATCAGTAGGAAGTTCTGATAAAATATATTCTAAATCATGAGTAAATATACGATCCCATAAAGATGTTTTATTGGGAGCATTCATGATTAATAAATCGGCCCCTACTACCTTTGCATAGTGACCTATTGAATAACCTCTTTTACCAAATATAGATTGTGTTTTAATTGCAATGTTATTTTTTAAATGTTCAGGGATTTGTTTTAGGATATCTTGAACTCTAAGATCTTCTTTTCTTTTTAGTTGTTCTTTTCTTAAAATATTTTTTCTTAGTGATTCATCATCTTGAACACTAAAAGAAACTTCTTGTTGAGAAATCTCTTCAACAATAGTAATTTTTGGAGTTCCTAAATTTTGCGCAACTTCAAATGAAGTTAAAATAGTTTCTTTTGTTTTTTTATCTTTTAAACCATTGACAACAATATGGTTACATGGGACACGTTCTTCAGAAGGTTTGATTAATAAAAGAACAGAACAATGAGCTTTTCTTGTGATTTTACGAGCAATAGAACCTACATAAAACTTAAAAAATTGTTCTCTCTGCATGGCTCCTAATATAATTAAATCTACTTCAAATTTTTTAGCAGAATCTATAATTACATCTACAGGATTACCCTCTTGCCAAATAGTAGTTATTTTCTCCTTTTGCTCAGATAATCCAGCTATTAAAGAATTGATTTTGTATTCTTTATCTTTTGATTTTTCACCTACATGAACTAAAATTAATTTTGCATTAAAGTAATCAATCATGCGAATAGCTTCGTAAATGTTACTTTTTAAATTAGGAGAGAAGGCAATACCAATTAATATGGTTTTAAATCTATTTTGTTGAATATTTATCAATAGTTATCTGTATAAAAAATTATTATCCGAATATAAAGTCTATTTTGTTGTAAAATTATTACATAGATATTACAAATTGGCTCAAAATATATAATTTTTATTTTAACAAGAAAAATTTAGATGAAGATGATAGCATTTAAAAACTTTTAAAACATTTTGGATTATAAAGAAATTTTACGGGTTATTTTTTGACTTTCAAGTGACTATCAGTTTTTTATGAATCAAATAAACAATGTATAAGAAGGTCATAAATCATGATTGCAAACTATTCTATAAATAAATGTTAAAATTGACTGATGAAAAAGAGTATAAAATGATATTTTTGCTTTAATTAGAGTAAAAATAAAATTATAAAACCCCAAATCTTATGAAAAAAATTTTACTAACTAGTATTACGATTTTATCTATTTTTTTTATTACTATATCTTGTAGTAACAGTGATGATTCATCTCAAAATGATGAACAAGAGGTTGTTGAAGAGGAAGAAGAAATGGAACTTGTATGTAAGCAATGTGAAGCGAATATTGGTGATTTTACAATAAATATAGAATATTGTGATAATGGAGATGGAACAGTGAGAAAAAGAACCGAAGCTATTGATGGTACTATACAAGAAGAAGAAGTTGACCTTAGTGGACTTACTTTTGAAGAGTTTATTACTTTACAAGAAGAAGATTCAACATTAACATGTCAGGATTAATCAAAATAAGTTAATAAAAAAAGCTTCTGGAATTTCCAGAAGCTTTTTTTATTATTTAAAATAGGAGGTGAGTCTTCCTATTATTTTATTTCCTTAATAAGATATACATATACCGGGAAATGATCGCTATATCCACCTGTATAAGCTCCGTTTGCAAAACTTCTGTATGGATACCCTTTATATCTACCTTTAGGATTAGATAAATAGTTTTTATTGAAAACACCTGCTTTGTAGTATTTATAAGATGAATAATTATTATCTAATAAAGCTTTTGAAACTATAATTTGATCAAATAAATTCCAACTATCTCTATATGCTAATGAACCAATTCCTTTTTTAGCCATTTTTTCCATAGGATTATATAATCCTTTAAGCTTTACCTTGTCTTTAGAATCTTTAGCACCTAAAACCTTTTTAACACTACTATTAGTAGGATCATCATTTAAATCTCCCATTGTAATGATTTTAGCATAAGGATCTATACTATGAAGAGAATCTATAATTTTTTTATTTAAAGCAGCAGCTTTTTCTCTTTTATGTCTACTTCTAGCTTCACCACCGCTTCTTGATGGCCAGTGATTAACTATTACATGAATTTTATCACCATCTAACAAACCACTTACTAATAGTTGATCTCTAGTAAAAACACGTTTGTTTCTATCTTTATCATTATAGATAAGTAATTCATGTTTACTTATATTAATAGGTTGAAAAAGAGTTTTTTGATATAATAAAGCTACATCAATACCACGACGATCAGGAGAATCAAATTGTATAATACCATAATCTTTAGGCAATAATTTTGGTTGATTGACAAGATCTTCAAGAACTTTTCTGTTTTCAATTTCAGCAACTCCTAAAAGAGCAGGAGCGTTTTTTGTTACATCAAAACCAATGTCAGCAATTACTTTAGACATTTTTTTTAATTTATCTTGATAAATTTCTTCTGTCCAGTGATCTTTCCCATTAGGAGTTCTATCATCATCAAATGTGATAGGATCATCAATGGTGTCGAATAAGTTTTCTAAATTATAGAAAGCGACGGTATTTACTTTGTAAGTTTTCTTTCCCTGAGCCGACGCTGATGAATAAGGAAATACAGAAAGTATTAATAATAAGATACTTATGTTTTTCATTGTAAAATATATAATATTAAATTAACGCTAAGTTTTACCCAAACTTTATGACAAAATTAGCTTTTCTATTTAAAAAATGTACTTTTGCTCGTCAGAAATTATAATTTCTTAACTTAAATTAGTATTTAATGAGAATATCGTACACAAAAAAAATCAGTGTTTTTTTATTGATTTTTCTAAGTTCGTTTTTTGTGATGCATGCACAAAAGACGGGATTTAAAGGAAAAATTGTTGATGCTGCTACGAACGAAAACCTCGAAGGAGTGTTGGTTACAATTGAAGGATCGGGGATCTTTGCTTTGACCAATGACCAAGGAGAGTTTACATTTGGAGTAGAGGAACTTCCTTTAGGAGAACAAATCGCAGCAATCTCGAAAGAAGGGTTTGTTACGAAACGTTATCCTGTTACAATTAATGAAGGGAATATTTTAGACATTAAGATAGTTAGTCTAGAGTACGACCTTAATCAAGAACAATTACAAATTGGAACTATTAGTCTTTCTGATAGTGAATTAGATCAGGATGAAGGTGCAACAGATAATATTTCTGGATTACTTCAATCTTCTAGAGATGTTTTTCTTAATGCAGCTGCTTTTGATTTTAGTGCAGCTTTTTTTAGACCTAGAGGTCTAGACAATGCTGATGGTAAAGTTTTAATCAATGGTATTGAAATGAATAAATTATCTACAGGACGTCCACAGTGGGCTAATTGGGGTGGTTTAAATGATGTACAACGTAATCGTGAATTCACGATGGGATTAACTCCTAATGAATATACATTTGGAGGATTAGCAGGAACTACTAATATTGTTATGAGAGCTTCTCAATACCGCGAAGGAGGTAGAGTATCTTATTCTATAGCAAATAGAAGTTACACAGGAAGAGTAATGGCTGGATATAATTCTGGGCAACAGAGTAATGGATGGTCATATTCTATTTTAGCTTCAAGAAGATTTGGAGATGAAGGATTTATTGATGGTACATTATATGATGCAAATTCATATTTTGCTGCAATAGAAAAGAAAATAAATGCTAAACATAGTTTAAATCTAGTTAGTTTTTATGCACCAAATAGGAGAGGACGTTCTACTGCATTAACTCAAGAAGTATTCGATTTAAAAGGAAGAAAATATAATCCTAACTGGGGATATCAAGACGGAAAGCAAAGAAACTCTAGAATTCGTGAAATAGAAGAACCAGTAGTAATGTTAAATCATTATTGGGATATGTCTGATAAAATAAGTTTAAATACAAATGTATCTTTTCAAACAGGTAAAATAGGAAATAGTAGAATCGAAAGTAGAGGTACTACTTTAGGATCTACAGGAGATTTTGTATTTGGTGATGCATCAAACCCTTCACCAGATTATTTTAGAAATTTACCAAGTTTCTTTTTACAAGATGCTAATCCAACAACAGAAGATTTAAGTAATGCATATATAGCAGAACAAGACTTTTTGAATGACGGACAATTAGATTGGGATGCTTTATATTTAGCAAATCAAAGTAATGCTAACCAAGGATTCAATGCTACATATATCTTATACGAAGATAGAACAGATGATACGCAAATAACTGCAAATACTATTTTAAGTGCAGCCTTAAATGATCATATTACATTAAATGCTTCAGCTAGTTATACTTCTTTAAAGAGTGAAAACTATGCTAAAGTATTAGATCTATTAGGAGGAACTGGATATTTAGATGTAAATTCATTTGCAGATGAATTAGGTGTTGGTAGTGAAAATTTTGATATAAATAGAGCTCAAAATGATTTACAAAACCCGAATCGTATTGTTGGTGAAGGAGATACTTTTAGATATAATTATGAAATCAATGCAGAAGTAGCTACAGGATTTGCTCAAGCTCAATTTAAATATAACAAAGTTGATTTTTATATTGGAGGTAATATTTCTCAAACAAACTATGAGCGTAATGGTTTATATAATAATGGACGCTTCCAAGATGAGTTATCTTTAGGAAAAAGAAGAGATGTAAGTTTTACTAATTACGGAGGAAAAGTAGGAGCTACTTTTAAAATTGATGGGCGTAATTTAATTACTGCTAATGGAGCATATTATACAAAAGCACCAACAATTCGTAATTCATTTATTAATGCTAGAGAAAATAATTTAGTAGTTGGAGAACAGTTAGATTTTGATCCAAATACAGGAAGCTTAACAATTTCTAATAATGGAGAGTTACAAAGTGAAAAAGTACAATCTATTGACTTAAGCTATGTATATAGATCTCCAATAGTAAAAGCTAGATTAACGGGATATTATACAGATTTTAAAGATGGTACAGATATTTCTTTCTTCTTTACAAATGGTTTAGGAAGTTTTGTACAAGAAATTCTTACAGATGTAGATGAGCGTAGAATAGGAGGAGAGTTAGGTATAGAAGCTCAAGTAACACCTACTATAAAGTTAAAAGGGGTTGCTTCTGTAGGACAATATACATATCAAAACAATCCAGGTATAACTATTGGATCAGATGACCCTAATATTAGAATTCCAAATGGAACAAAATCTAATTTAAAAGATTACCATGTATCTGGTGGACCAGAAAGAGCTTTTCAATTAGGGTTTGAATACCGTGATCCTAATTTCTGGTGGGTTGGTGTTACAGCAAATCATTTCTCTAATACATATATTGATATTAGCCCTTTAACAAGATCAGACGCATTTGCATTAGATGAAGAAGGAATACCATTTTCAGATTATGATCCAGCAATTGCTAGAGAATTATTACGTCAAGAACAATTTGATGATTATATGTTAGTAAATGCAGTAGGAGGAAAATCTTGGAGAATAGGTAAATATTTTGTTGGATTTTTTGCAGGAATTAACAATGTCTTTAATGAGCAATATAGAACAGGTGGATTTGAACAATCAAGAAATGCCGACTATAGAAATGCACTTGAAGAAAGCCAGCGTGAAACACCTTTATTTGGTTCTAGATATTTCTTCGGAAATGGTACCAACTATTTTGTAAACACGTACATTAGATTTTAAACAAGAAATAAGGAAAAACAATATAATACTTTTAGTATGAAAGCGAATAAAATTAATATATTATTAATCTGTGCATTAGCTGCGATTGGAGTGACTTCATGTGTACAAGATGACGATTTTAAAACACCAGAAGCAATTACAGGAGCAGAACCAGTAATTGTAGGAACATTAACAGATATTGATGCAATTAAAGATGCAGTTGCTCAAGAAGGAGGATTGGTAACTTTTGAAGATACAGCAGATGATTTATATGTTGAAGGATATGTAGTATCGAGTGATGCTAGTGGTAACTTTTTTGAAGAAATTATAGTACAAGATAGTGCAGAGAATCCTACAGCAGGAATCCGTATTAGTGCTAATGTAGGTTCATTATTTAATAAATATGAATTTGGTAGAAAAATCTATATCAAATTAGAAGGATTAAGTGCAGCACCAACAAATGGAGTTGTTTCTTTAGGGATTGCTAGTGGAAGTAGTTTAGGTCAATTAGAAGAAGCACAATTAGATAATTTTATTGTACGATCTACAGAATTAGCTACAATTGTACCTACAGAAGTTAATATTGCAGATTTTGACGAAGCTTTAGAAAATACTTATATTAAATTAGCAGATGTTCAATTCCCTAAAAGTATAGCTTTAGGAAATGATCGTTTAACTTTTTCAGGAGAACCAACAGATAGTTTTGATGGAGAAAGAACTTTAGAAAGTTGTGCTACAGGAATGCAAACGATCTTAAGTACGAGTACTTTTGCTGATTTTAAATCAGTATTATTACCTCAAAATAGAGGAAGTATTAGTGGTGTATTAACAAGAGATTTTGGAGATGATTTTTATACAATCATTGTTAACAAAGTAGCTGATTTAGATTTTTCAAATACAGATCGTTGTGATGCAGAAGAAATTGCTTGTGGATTAGCAACAGATATAGGTACTACAAACTTATTTGCAGATAATTTTGAAACAGGTCAAACAACTAATAGTCCTATTACAGGAAATGGATGGACTAATTACCAGCAAGAAGGAACAGAAACTTGGGAAGCGTATACTTCTGGAGGAACGAATGCTTCTTTAGGTATTTCTGCTAGAGTAGGATCATTTAACTCAGGTGATGCTAGTACAATTGCATGGTTAATTTCTCCTCAAATAGATTTAGATGCTCAAGACGGAGAAACATTAAGATTCCAAACATCAAATAGTTTCTCTGATGGAAGTGATATGGAAGTATTGTTCTCAAGAGATTGGGATGGTACAGAAGCAAATGTAACTTCTGCAACTTGGGGGATTTTTCCAGATGCTACTGTAGTTCAGGATTCTGATTTCTTTGGAGATTGGATAGAGTCAGGAAATGTTGATTTATCTTGTGAGTCAGGAACTATTTATATTGCTTTTAGATATACAGGAAATGGAGATGCAGGATTTGATGGAACTTACGAATTAGATGAGATTAGCATTGATGCTAACTAAGATAAAATCTATTTAACTATAAAGAAACCCTCTTAGAATTATCTGAGAGGGTTTCTTTTTTTTATAATATTGCAAGAACTTTAATACAGATGTTGTTTTGATGCAACCCATAGTACATTATAGCTTACATTTTTTAGTTCCAGGATTGATAGGATACATATTTTTTAGAAAAGAATGGAAAAAAGCGTGGTTACTTATAATACTAACGATGTTAGTCGATTTTGATCATTTATTAGCAGATCCTATATTTTCACCAAATCGATGCAGTATTAATTTTCATCCATTGCATACATATTATGCGATGATAGGATATGTTATACTTTTATTTTTTTCTAAAACAAGAATAATAGGAATAGGATTGTTATTTCATATGTTCACAGATTACCAAGATTGTTTATGGATGAAATTTTATTAAGAAGAATATGCAAAGTAATTTATATATAATAGATAAAGAAGAGGTAACTATAGATGATATTGTATACAATGAAGATTTACAAAAGCAAGTTACTCAATTACTAAAAGAGTTTAAATATTTAAAAGTATTACAAGAGTATGACCTACCTGTTCATCATAAGATTTTATTGTATGGAAAAACAGGCTGTGGTAAAACAATGACAGCAAAAGCAATTGCAAGAACTCTTAAAAAGAAAATAATATTAGTAAATCTAGCAACAATCATATCTTCTAGATTAGGAGAAACTGCAAAAAATATAGCAGATTTATTTAAAAAAGCTAAAATAGAAAATGCAGTTTTGTTTTTTGATGAATTTGATTCTCTAGGAAAAATTAGAGATTATGAAGAAAAGGATAGCGGCGAAATGAAGCGAGTAGTAAATGTACTATTACAGCAAATAGATTATTTACCAGCTGAGGTTATTTTGATTGCAGCAACAAATTTGAAAGCTAGTATTGATGAAGCTATCATGCGTAGATTTGAATTGCAATTGAAGTTTGAAACGCCTAGTAAGGAATTACTAGATTTATATTATGACAAATTGAGTAGTAAGTATCCTCCGGAATATTGTTCGTTTCAAAGAGTTTACAATATTTCTTATGCAGAAGCAAAAACACATTTACAAAAAGAAGTAAAACACGCTATTATAGAGAAATTAGAATTAACATAAAAAAGCTGGGATGTCTCTAGAATTAATTAAAGAATACCATTTTAAAGAAAAGGAAAATAATACATTTAATTTAAGTATTATAAATTTTGATGATGCATGTATTATTAATGAACCAGCACAAATTGATTCGTTCAAGATTTATTGGATAAAAGAAGGAAAAGGAAGCTATAATATAGATTTTAGAACATATACTTTTGAAGGAGAAGTTCTATTCTTTTTAACACCAGGACAGGTGTTTTCGATTACTTCTGAAGAAGTTAAGAGAGCATATATGTTAGCATTTGTTCCAGATTTTTATTGTATAGCAACTCATGATAAAGAAATATCATGTAATGGAGTGTTATTTAATAACACTTATGAAACTCCTTTTGTTAAACCACAACAGCGGGTTTCAAACCAATTAAACAGAGTCTTAGAAAATATAATAGATGAGTTTGAACATCCAGATACAGCACAATACGACCTATTACAATCATTTTTAAAGCAGTTTATAATCTTATCTGTTCGAGCAAAAAAAGAAACAATGGTTCCTGAATTAAATCAAGAAGAATCATTAGTCTTTAAAAATTTTAGCGTTTTAGTAGAGCAAAACTTTAAAACTCTACATAAAGTTTCAGAATATGCAGAGCGATTAGGGATTACCTCAAAATCATTAACAAAACATCTGCAACGTATAGGAACATCTAGTCCAGGAATTATTATTAAGAATCGTATTATATTGGAAGCAAAGCGAGAATTAATTTATACAGATAAAAATGTAAAAGAAATAGCGTATAATTTAGGATACGAAGATCCAGCATACTTTACTCGCTTTTTTACCAAAGCTACCGGAAAATCCCCTTTAAACTTTAAAATAGAGCAGAAATCTTAATCTGTAGGAAAAAAATCCAATACTAGGGAACTTTTGTCCATGTACTAGTGCTTGTTATTATCGCAATTTTGCCTTGTAAAATAATAATAACAAATACGAAACATATATGAAAACGATAACAGTCCCTTCAAGAGATACCGTAGATACAAAAGCGCAAGGAATTTTTGATACATTGAAATCACAGTTAGGAATGGTGCCTAACTTATATGCAACTATAGGTTATTCTAGTGATGCATTAGAAAATTTCTTGAGCTTTTCAGGAAAGGCTGGTAAAAGTTCTTTTTCAGCAAAAGAAATAGAGGCAATTAATCTAGCTGTTTCAGAAGTAAATGGATGCGAATATTGTTTAGCAGCACATACTGCTATTAGTAAAATGAATGGTTTTACAGAAGAAGAAACGATAGCTTTACGAAAAACGACTCCAGAAGACACTAAACTATCAGCAATAACAAAATTAGCAGCCTCAATAGCTAAAAATAGAGGTAGAGCAGATAGTGAAATTATAGATAATTTTTACCAACAAGGGTTTACAGAAAAAGCATTAATAGATTTAATAACAGTTGTTACTGCTATTAGTTTTACAAACTATACACACATAATAACTCAAGTACCTGTTGATTTTCCATTAGCTAAAAAACTATAAAAAGAATAATATTAACACATAATATATAAAGATGAAGAAAATATTTTTAACATTAGGATTAGTAATTTCGTTAACAAGTAATGTATTTGCGCAATTACCAGATCCAGGATTTGTTATAGATGAGCATACAGCAATAGTAATAACAGATCCACAGAATGATTTTTTAAGTCCTAAAGGTGTAGCTTGGGGTGTAGTAGGAGAGAGCGTGACTAAAAATAATACAGTTGAAAATTTAGAAACACTATTCAAATTAGCAAAAAAGAATGATATGCTAACTTTTGTTTCTCCTCATTATTATTTTCCACATGATCATAAATGGCAAACTGAAGGATCTTTAGAAGTGTTGATGCATAAAATAAAGATGTTTGATCGTACAGATGCATTGTCATTAGAAGGATTTGAAGGATCTGGAGCAGATTGGTTAGATCGATATAAAAAATATATTAAAGGTGATAATATTGTTGTAACAAGCCCTCATAAAGTATACGGGCCTGATACAAATGATTTAGTATTACAATTACGTAAAAGAGGTATTAACAATGTTATTCTTGCAGGGATGTCTGCTAATTTGTGTACAGAATCTCATATGAGAGAACTAGTAGAACAAGGATTTAGAGTTGCAGTAGTATCAGACGCAACTGCAGGAGCTATTTTACCAGGAATGGACGCGTATGAAGCGGCTGTGATCAATTTTAAGATGATTGCAAGTCATGTTTATACAACAGCAGAACTAAAGAAAGAATTTAAAAAATAAAAACAGAACTGTTTTAAAGTGAGTTTTTAGTCTAAAAATTGAAAAGCGACAGAACTATCTGTCGCTTTTTTAATTTATTTATTAAGTTTTAATTGCACATATACAGGAAAGTGATCACTATATCCACCTTTATATCTTTTACCTGAATACGTTCTAAACGGCGTTCCCTTATATCTTCCTTTGTGCTGTTTTAAAAATTCTTTATCAAAAATGGCAGCATTAGAAAATGTATGGGTGTTTTTTCGATATTGATGAAAATTGTGACTAAAGATAATTTGATCAAATAAATTCCAGCTGTCTCTATAACTTAAACTACCTTGATGTCGAGTATGTAAACGCTCCATAGGATTAAAGAGATCATTTTTAACCAAATGGTTTTTAATACTTTCATTAGCTGGGTCATCATTAAAATCTCCCATGATAATGATTTTTGCATCAGGAGTATCAATTGTAATTTGATCAATAATCTCTCTGTTTTTCTCAGCAGCAATGATACGTTTAAATTGGGTAGATAATGCTCCATCTCTTCTAGAAGGCCAATGATTGACTAAGATATGTATTGTTTCATTATGTAATTTTCCCTCAACCCAAAGTATATCACGAGTATAGTCGCGTATTCCATTTTCTTCTTCAATATAAACAGAGATACTTTCAGAATGAATTATTTCAAAGTGATCTTTTTGATATAACAAACCAACATCTATACCACGTTCATCAGGAGAATCATAATGAACAATACCATAGTTTTTATTTTTTAGATGCTTAGAATTGATTAGATCTTCAAGCACTGTTTTATTTTCAATTTCGGCAACACCTACTAGAATAGGTGATTTTCCAGAACGAGGAAATCCGATATTTGAAATAGCATTTCCTAGTTTAAAGATTTTTTTCTCGTAACGTTTTAAATGCCATTTTTTTTCAGAATCAGGTAAAAAATCGTGATCCAAAACTGTAGGATCATTATGAGTGTCAAAAAGATTTTCTAAATTATAAAAAGCAACAGTATATAAATCAGTAACTTTTTTAGTTCTAAAAATGGAAGTAGACATATATAAAAATATTTATTCAACGAGCTAAAGTACGAATTCATAAGGATACAATATTGTACCTTTGTAAATTAATACCTTTTAATAAATAAGAATAAAAGTATTTTTAACCTCGTAAGAATACCATTAGAGAATAAGATTATATGTTAGAGAAAAAAGAAATTGCATACGAGAAAGCTATATTAATAGGGATCATTACTAGAAATCAAAATGAAGAAAAATTAAAAGAATTTTTAGACGAATTAAAATTTCTTACTTATACAGCAGGAGGAGAGGTCGTAAAAAGATTTACCCAAAAAATGGATATGCCTAATTCTAAAACATTTATCGGTACAGGTAAAATGGAAGAAGTTCAAGCATATGTAGAACAACATGATATCCATACCGTAGTTTTTGATGATGAACTAACTCCAGCTCAACAAAGAAATATAGAGAAAATTTTAAAAGCAAAAATTATAGATCGTACCAATTTGATTCTAGATATTTTTGCACAACGAGCACAAACAAGCTATGCACGTACACAAGTTGAATTAGCGCAATATCAATATTTATTACCAAGATTAACGGGAATGTGGACGCATTTAGAACGCCAGAGGGGTGGTATAGGTATGCGTGGACCTGGAGAAACAGAAATTGAGACAGATAGACGTATTGTTAGAGATAGAATAGCTTTATTAAAAAAGAAGTTATTAACGATTGATAAACAAATGGCTACGCAACGCGGAAATCGAGGTAAATTGGTAAGAGTAGCTTTGGTAGGATATACCAATGTAGGGAAATCTACCTTGATGAATGTTATAGCAAAAAGTAATGTATTTGCAGAAAATAAATTATTTGCAACATTGGATACAACAGTACGCAAAGTAGTGATAGGTAATTTACCTTTTTTATTAAGTGATACAGTTGGATTTATACGCAAATTACCTACGCAGTTAGTAGAAAGCTTTAAAAGTACCTTAGATGAGGTTAGAGAAGCTGATTTATTATTACATGTAGTCGATATATCACATTCGCAATTTGAAGATCATATAGAGTCTGTGAATAATATTTTGAAAGAGATAGATAGTACAGATAAAAGAACTATCATGGTTTTTAACAAAATTGATAGTTATAAACATGAAGAGATAGAAGAGGATGATTTAACTACTGAGCGTACTAAAGCCCATTATACTTTAGAGGAGTGGAAACAAACTTGGATGAATAAAATAGGTGATAGTGCATTATTTATTTCGGCTACTCAAAAAGAAAATATAGATGTTTTTAGGAGTAGAGTATATAAAGAAGTTAGAGATATACATGTAACTCGTTTTCCTTATAATAATTTTCTATATCCAGAAATCATGTATGAAGAAAGTGATGAAAATGAAGAATAAAAAAAATGCTTTGGGATCTCCAAAGCATTTTTTTTAGATATTGTAATTTAAGCCAATACCAATAACTTCTCGTATTTGAAAGCCACGAGCCGCATTGTCATTATAGATAGCTTGAAAAACTAAACTACTAGATATATATTTATTAACAACCAAGTTAATATTAGCAGTATAATCTATATCAACATTTAAAGGATCTTCGATATAATTAGAATATAAGTTTAATTTATTCTCTAATGTAATATCTTCCATAA
Organism: uncultured Aquimarina sp.; assembly: GCA_947498595.1. Lineage (GTDB taxonomy): Bacteria > Bacteroidota > Bacteroidia > Flavobacteriales > Flavobacteriaceae > Aquimarina. Next base: position 70,099 of record CANMKX010000012.1, on the reverse strand, counting down.
GACTTAATTTAGCATAAACATTAAGAGAACCTCCAAATTCGAATCTAGAACTTTTGCCAGTTTCTACACCAAAATAACTACCATTTACATATTCAGGGGTAGAAGTAAATTTATCATTTACAAAAATCATTCTAGAGGTAACAGGAGCTACATTGAAATAGAGTAATTCGCTTTTTTTCCATAATAAACCAGGACCTGTTTGTATCGTTGCAGGAGAGAAGAAATGAGTTTCTTCGGTACGTGTTACTTCTTGAGTTGTGTCGTTTTTGTCATATCGATATCCAGTAGCAAATTGAGATTTGAAATTCAAGAAATAGGAATAGTTCCAACAACTCTCGTTAATTTGATGACCTAATCGAGTATTAATTTCAATACGATCATTCGTTTTTCTAGAAAAATCTTCTCCTTTTAAAAAAGTTAAACCAAAGTCTACTAAAATTTTATTATTCCAAGAAAAACCATAATTTTTATGATTGAGTTCATAATTAATAGAAGCGTTACCTGCTACATTTGATGTTCCACCACTTTGCCATTCATTGTTAAAAGCTGCTTGATTAAAAAGCAGAGAAAAATTCCCTTTATTTTTCCAATAAATTAAAGAATCGTTTTGTGTTACTTTTTGATTTTGAGCGGATAGACTTATTACAGATAGTCCTATAAGTAAGCCGGATACTAATTGTCTCATAGATACTTTACATTGTTTTTATGTTACAAACATAAAGACTTATTTCTATTTAAAAGTTTCAAAATGAGAGAATTTTTTTACAAAAAAAGGCGGTTTCTACATAGTAGAAACCGCCTTTTAATAAGGATATATTTTTTAGAAACCGTAATTAATACCTAGGCCAAAAACTTCTCTAATTTGCCAAGCTTTAACAGCATTATCATCATAAATTGCTTGGAAAATAATATTTGCTGATAAGTATTTATTAATAGACATAACGATATTAGCAGTATAGTCTACATCAATATTTTGAGGATCTTCAAGATAGTTTGAATATAGATTTAATGTATTTTCCATAGAAACATTTTTCATTAAATCAAATTTAGCATATCCACTTAAAGAAGCTCCAAACTCAAAACGAGAGGTCTCATTTGCATCTACTCCAAAATATGGTACATAAGCAGCAACAGCAAGAGGATCTGTTGTATCTACTCTTGTAAATTCATCGTGAACAAATACAAATTTTGCTGTAGCAGGTGCAATGTTAACTTTTAGGTTATCGCTTTTTTTCCATAACATACCTGGACCAAATTGTAGGTATGCAGGAGAAAAGAAATGAGTTGTTTTAGTTCTTGTTCCATCATCATTATTAACAAAACCAGAATCAAATTGAGTCTTGAAATTAGCAAAGAAAGATACATACCAGTTAGAATCTTGTAATTGCTTTCCTAATAAAGAATTAAACTCTAAACGATCATTCGTTTTACTAGTAAAGTCTTCACCCTTAAGTTTTGTTAGACCATAATCAGCTAAAATTTTATTATCCCAAGTAATACTTCCTTTTCTATAATTAAAGTCATAAGAAAGAGATAAATTTCCTGCAATGTTTGAAGTTCCACCTCCTTGCCATTCGTTATTAAAGGCAGATTGATTAAATAGCAAGGATACATTTCCTTGACGTGTCCATCCATCTTTAGGACCTTCTTCTTGTGTTGATGTTTCTTGTGCAAACCCCAATGTAGCACAAAGTAATGAAGCAAATGATAGTACAATTCTTTTCATATCTTTTTTTGATTTTCAGATTTTTTGCGGCTGCAAATATAGTTTACATAGCCATTTCTAATTAAAGTATATTTTATTAAAAACAATAATTTCGACAAAAAACATAATCAATCGACCAAGAGGGGGGGTTAGCGTTTGTATAAAGGAACAGAAGAACAAGCTTCTCCATACATAATGCTTTTGGCTATAGGTTGTAGTTTTTGTATTAATGTAATATATGCATTTTCTGGAACAGGTTTATTAGAACAACCTTTAATGATTATATATTTATCTTGATATTTAGATATATCTAAGGTACTAATAATTTCGTTATAAATACTTGTTTCTAAGGTATCCAAAGAACCTACAGCAACTTTTTTTGCATATTTAATTAAATTAGAAGTTAATAAAAGATATGCCCATCCTGGTATAATAGCATCTGTAGAACATGTAAGTGCTATATATTTATCTTGATATTGTGACCAATCATAAGATGCTATTTTTGCTCTAAAGTCTTTTTCACGTAGTAAAAAACCTTCAAAAAGCCAATCTTTAACATCAAAAATAACTCTTATACCTTGAGGATAAATTTCCTCAAGGTCAAAAGTGATTAATTTATCATTGTTTGCTACACGGTTTATAATTTCATCTGCCATAGGGAAAATTATAACATTCCTAGTTCTAATTTAGCTTCTTCACTCATTAAATCTTGAGTCCAAGGAGGATCAAAAGTAATTTCTACTTCTGCATCTTTAACAGCATCCAAAGACTTAACTTTTTCTTCTACTTCTACAGGTAATGTTTCAGCAACAGGACAGTTAGGAGTAGTTAATGTCATTAAAATTTTTACATCGTAATCTTCATTAACGAAAACATCGTAAATTAAACCAAGTTCATATATATCAACAGGTATTTCAGGATCAAAAATTGTTTTTAAAACTCGAACTATTTTTTCTCCAAGTTCATTAGTATCTATTTGTTCAGTGTTATCACTCATAGTTTTTTTGTATTGAACTAGATTAATTTATTTGTGTTTGATAAGCTATAGCATACATTTTTAACTGTTTTATCATACTAACAAGTCCATTAGCTCTTGTAGGGGATAAATGTTCTTTTAATCCAATATCATCAATAAAAGAAGTATCAGCATCTATGATATCTTTAGGATGTTGATTTGAAAAAGCACGAATTAATATAGCTATAATACCTTTAGTAATAATAGCATCACTATCTGCAGTGAAATTAATTTTATTATCAATCATTTCTGCATAAACCCAAACTTTACTTTGACATCCTTTTATAATATTTTCGTCTACTTTATAATTTTCATCAATTAAAGGAAGTGATTTCCCTAATTCGATCATATATTCATAACGTTGCATCCAATCATCAAACATGGCAAATTCGTCAATGATTTCTTCTTGTATTTCTTTTATAGACATGCAGTAAAATTTTATTGCAAAAATACAATAAGAAACTAGCCTTGACAAATTCTAATTATGGAATCAATATGAGAGTACGTTAATAGTTTATTAATCTTTTAAGTAAGCTAAAACATGATTAACTAAAGATTTAATAGCTTCAGGAGGAGTTCCATCATCAAAACTATTAGATTTATATGTTTTATCTCCTACAGTGATATTTATGGTAGCAATAGCAGCTCCGTCAAATAAACGATCATCTGATGGTGCTTTTAAATTTTTAATTTCATCTAAATTTATAGCCTCTACAAGCTGTGTGATAGCATCCCAATTATGTACTTCTTTTGAAATGTTAGCATTTCCTTTTACACCATTTTTTTTGATAGTACATGTTGTATTGTTAATTTTTATATTAGTATTAAATCCTCTAGAAATAGCTGAGTATTCAATAGTTATTGGTAATGATTTCTTTGTCTTAGATATGATTTTTTTTAAAGTATATGCTAAAGAAGAACCATCAGCTGGAGGATTATTAACTGAAGCAATTTCGACTTCTAGCATATATTCGTATCCAGACTCATATGTAAACCCATTAATAGAGTCATAAAAATATTCCCATTTGTCATTTTTATTTTCTTTTACAAGCATACATTTTTGAGTGCCTACACCTTGACAATCTACTAGATTAGCAGCGATATAAACAGTTTTTTTTTCTTTGCAAGATTGTAAAAATGGTAATAAGCAAAATAGAAAAAGTAATTTTTTCATAAAGTGATTTTTATAATGGTTTGATTTTAACTAAGCATCATTTTTGCTCTTTTAACAGCATCGACTAAAAGGTCAATTTCTTCTTTAGTATTATAAAAAGCAAATGAAGCACGAACAGTTCCAGGTATTTTATAAAAATCCATAATTGGTTGTGCACAATGATGTCCTGTACGTACTGCTACTCCTAATTTATCAACAATAGAGCCAATATCGTATGGATGTATAGAATCAATATTGAAAGAAATTACAGAGGTTTTTTGTTTTGCAGTTCCATATATTTTTAAACCTTCGATTTCTAATAATTTTTGTGTACCATATTCTAGTAACTCATTTTCATAAGCTGCAATAGCTTCAAAACCGATACTATTCATATAATCAAGAGCAACTCCAAAAGCAATACCACCACAGATATTAGGAGTACCAGCTTCAAATTTATGAGGTAATCCTGCATAGGTAGTCTTTTCAAAAGTTACTTGATCAATCATTTCTCCACCTCCTTGATATGGAGGAAGTTTATTTAGCCATTCTTCTTTTCCATATAATAAACCTACTCCTGTTGGTCCACATAGTTTATGAGCAGAGGCAACATAAAAATCAACATCCAAAACCTGTACATCGGGTTTTATATGTGGACAAGATTGCGCTCCATCAATAAGAACAGCTGCACCATATTGATGCGCTTTGGAAATAATTTCTTCAATAGGATTGATAGTACCTAGTGCGTTAGAAATGTGATTTGTGAAAACAAGTTTTGTTTTTTGAGATAATAAATCATCATATACATCCATACGTAATTCTCCTTCTTGATTCATCGGAATTACTTTTAGTATTGCACCTGTACGTTCACATAGCATTTGCCAAGGTACGATGTTAGAATGATGTTCCATAGCAGAAACAATGATTTCATCATCTTTTTGTAACAATGAAGTAAAACCTGTAGCAATAATATTAATACTATGTGTTGTCCCTGAAGTCAAAATAATTTCATGAGACTCTTTAGCATTAAAATGAGCTTGTATCTTTTTTCTTGCAATTTCATAGGCATCTGTAGCTTCTTGAGAAAGAGTATGAACGCCTCTATGAATATTTGCATTATATGTTGTATAATAATCTACAATAGCATCAATAACTACAGTAGGAGTTTGCGATGTTGCCGCATTATCGAAATAAACTAAAGGTTTTCCATTTACAGTTCTTTTTAGAATAGGAAAATCCTCTCTTATTTTTTGTATGTCTAACATTGTTCAATCTTTTTCAATAGAGCAAAGTTACGATATTGAAAATTGATTAATAGAGGGTTTTAAGGAATCTTATAAATTTGATTCTAAATAAAAAGAGACACTTAAAAAGCACCTCTTTTAATAAAAAAATATGGGTAGGGGGTTATTTGTTTATCGTACTAATTCAGCTCTAAAACCATTAGATGCTAATACAGCTCTCATACGTGATTTTTGACCTTCGGTAAACATGTACATACATCTATCATCAACATAGTCCATATAATTCATTGTCATATCTGTTGTACCGCAGTGTGTAGTAGGAAATGATGGACATCCATAATTAGCTGTACTAGATACAGGAGTATCTGCTACACGATCATCAACGTTACATCCGCCATTACCCCAAATATGTCTAAGGTTTAAATAGTGACCTACTTCGTGTGTTGCCGTTCTACCTAGGTTAAATGGAGCAGATACAGATCCTGTTGTACCAAAGTATTGTGGCCCTATAACTACACCATCATGTCCTTGTGTTGGTGCCGTACCAGGAAGATATGCATATCCTAATGTACCACCTTGAATATTACAAATCCAGATGTTTAAATAATTTGTAGGGTCAACAGCATTAATTCCACCTTGACTAGCGAATTTCATACGTTCTCTATTTGGATCCCATGATCTTCTAGAAGTACGTCTTCTATCTACATCTACTAATCTAAATTGTACTTGAGTATCAGCAGCTAAATTCGCGAATTGAGAAGGAACTCGATTTGCATCAGAATTTGTTCTTCTAAAATCTTCATTTAGAACATCAATTTGAGAATTAATTTGTGATAAGCTAATGTTTTCTCGATTGGTTCTATATAATACATGAACATATACAGGAATTGTAACTACAGAAGCAGCTTTTTGATTTGAGTTTTTAAGGTACTGTTTTGCGTTTGCCTCTATTAATTCTAAGTTTTTAAGAATTTCTGGACGTTGACTTATTTGTTTTTCATAAACTTCAGCAGAATAACAACGTCTAGATTTTGACTGGTTATCAGTTTCAGTTATTTCAGTTTCTGTGATTGCGTTATCTTCAACGATATCTGCGTCTTTTGAACAAGAGGCGACAATCATTGCTAGTGTAGCAACGCTAAGCATTAATTTTTTCATAATTATAAAATTTGGTTTGTGTGAAGATAGAAACGAGAAAACCATGATGTAATTATCAAAGTGATACTATTTTAACAGCTTATTAATATGTTTTTGTGGTAAAACTGTAAAAAAAATGCTTTTTTTTGTGTAATTGTTAACGTAATTAACAATAGAATTCTATAAAATTAAAAAGAGACTATAGTTACAACTATAGCCTCTTATTATTTGTATAATACCAAATATGTATTAATGTTATTTATAGATCAAAACCAATATCTACGTTAAGTTTTGTTGCAATTAGTTTATTAATTCTAGATTTGAGTTGAGGTATTTTAACGCTTTCTAAAACATTATTAGCAAAAGCATACATTAGTAAAGCTTTTGCTTCTTTTTCACCAATACCTCTCGCACGCATATAGAATAATGCACTATCATCTAATTGCCCAATAGTACAACCATGAGAACATTTAACATCGTCTGCAAAAATTTCTAATTGAGGTTTCGAGTTTATTGTAGCTTTATCGCTTAAAAGGATATTATTATTAGATTGAAAAGCATTTGTTTTCTGAGCTTCTTTATTAACAATAATTTTACCATTAAAAACTCCTGTTGCTTTTTCATCAAAAATACCTTTGTAATCTTGATGACTTTCACAATTAGGTTCTGTATGATGTACTAATGTATAATGATCTACATGTTGCTTCTCTTCAATAATAGTAATACCATTAAGGATAGAATCAATACCTTCACCTTTTTGATAGAAATTTAAATTATTTCTAGTGATATTACCTCCAAAAGCAAAAGTATGAACAGAAACGATACTTTGTCCTTGTTGCTCTATATAAGTATTATCGATTAATGAAGCATTTTCATTGTCATTTTGAATTTTATAATAATCTACAATAGCTCTTTTATCAGCAAAAATTTCTGTAACAGAGTTAGTTAGTACAGGATTATTAGTTAAACTTTGATGACGCTCGATAATTTGAACATGAGAATTTTCATCTACAACAATAAGATTACGAGGTTGCAACATTTGCGCAGCTTCACTTCCTGTTGAAAAATGTAAAATTTGTATAGGCTTATCAGCTAATTGATTCTTAGAAATATGGATATATGCACCTTCTTTTGAAAAAGCAGTATTTAAGGATGTTAATCCATCTTCTTTAGCAACTTTATTGAAGTAATTATCAATAACAGCTTTGTATTTATCATTCGTTAAAGCGGAAGACATTAAGCAAACATCTATTTTATCATGAGTAGTTTCAGACAAATGAGATGAATACATACCATCAATAAATACAATTTTATAAGTATCTATATCGTGAATGAAATACTTCTTTACATCTTTAAATTCTATAGCATTCCCTTCTTTTGGGAAAATGCTATAATCATGTTTTAAAACATTTTTTAAAGAAGTGTATTTCCATGCTTCTTCCTTTTTTGAAGGAAAACCTTGCATTTCAAATCTCTTGATAGCTTCGCTACGAATATCGTGTACAGATGAATCTACATCGATTGTATTTTCAAAAGCTAAAAATGAGGATACTAATTTATCTTTTAATTCCATTTTTATCCTTTTACTTCTTCTTTAATCCAATCGTATCCTTTTTCTTCTAATTCTAAGGCTAATTCTTTTGTACCAGATTTTACAATTTTCCCATTGTGTAATACGTGTACAAAATCAGGAACAATATAATCTAATAAACGTTGATAATGTGTAATAACAATTACAGCATTCTCTTTTGTTTTTAGTTTATTAACACCGTTAGCAACAATACGTAAGGCATCTATATCTAATCCAGAATCAGTTTCATCCAAAATAGCTAATTTTGGCTCTAGCATAGCCATTTGAAAGATCTCATTACGTTTCTTTTCTCCTCCAGAAAATCCTTCATTAAGAGAACGAGATAAGAATTTACGATCGATTTCTAATAATTCAGATTTTTCACGAATCATTTTAAGCATATCCTTAGCAGGCATTTCTTCTAAGCCTTTTGCTTTACGTGTTTCATTAATAGCAGTTTTCATGAAGTTAGTAACACTAACTCCAGGAATTTCTACAGGATACTGAAATGATAAGAAAATACCTTTATGAGCACGTTCTTCGATAGCTAGTTCTTCAATATCTTCTCCTTCTAATAGGATATTACCTTGAGTAACTTCGTAATCTTCTTTACCAGCGATAACACTAGCTAAAGTACTTTTTCCAGCACCATTTGGTCCCATAATAGCATGAACCTCTCCTGCATTTACTTTTAGGTTAAGACCTTTTAAAATCTCTTTTCCTTCTACACTTGCGTGGATATCCTTTATTTCTAACATTTTAATCTATCGTTGTATCCCTTTTACAATAGGATTATTATTCTTTATTGATAATAGCCTGTTAATTTTTATTCAGTAGGCTTTGTTCCTGAATTTTTACCTTCTGTAGTAGAAGATTTAATTTTAGTAACTAATTCTGATGTTGGCACATTTACTTTTACAATCTCAGTAATTTCAATGATTTGCTCCCATCCTTCATTAGGATTATCTTTTAAATTTCCTTTAATAACAACAGGAACCATATCGTATTCTTCACGTTGCAAAGGAGTAGTTTTACTGGCTAATTCTTTTGCTTTTTCATCAAGTTTAACTCCATAAATAAAGTCTTTCCCTTTAAGAACAGCTGCATCATTTGTATAAATGAAATCTCCTTTGAAAGTTAAAGACTCATCATTTTGAGTTACTACAATTTCTTCAGTAACTTTTTCAGTTTTCTCTGTTTTATTACAAGCTATTACTGTTAAGCTAAGTACGGCTAAAATTAAAAGTGTTTTTTTCATCTTAGTTCATATATTTAGGTGCCTTAGGCATTTTAGCAAAATCTTTTACTTCGTGTTGTATGTATACCTTAGCATTGTTTTGCTTTGCAAAATCTTCAAAAACTTTAATACTTTTGTCTGTTTCAGAAACATTATAATTGAATTGAGGTACTATTTTTTCAGCTCTATTTTGTTTAAAGTGATATAAATCTCCTGAAAGCAATATAGGACCATTATTAGTTAAATTTAAATATAATACTTGATGACCTGGTGTATGACCTGGCATTGATTTGATAATAACAGATCCATCACCAAATACATCGTGATCTCCATTTAATTTATTTATTTCAGATAATTTGTCTAATACAGTTGTTGCATAAAGACTATTATTTTTAATCTCCTCTCCTTTGTAAAAATCAAATTCTGGGGATTGTACTAACCAAGTAGCGTTTCCAAATTTATCTGCAGATCCTGTATGATCAAAATGAATATGAGAAAAAGCGATGTAATTGATATCGTTAGGAGTTAAGTCTATTGATTTTAATTGGTTTACAATAGAATCTTTTCTAGTAACAGTAAAAGCACCATCAGGGGATGTATAAGCTGGTTGTCCAATTAAATTTTCAGGTAGTCCGGCATCCCATAATAAATTTCCTTTAGGGTGTTTTATTACATAAAAAGCATCCGCTAAAACTAACGAATCACCTTTGTATTTATCTCCTTGAGCAAAAAGGTTAAGGTTATTAACTTGAATGTTACCACCATCAAAAGTATATAAACGTACTTCAGGTTTTTGAATGACATTAACAACATTAGTTGTTTCATCTTGCTTTTTTTCAGCTTCTTTGTTTTCTTTTTTACAAGAAATAACACTGATTGCTAAAATAGATAATGCTACTATTTTTTTCATTTAAATTGTATTGAGAGTTAGTTTAGTTGTTTATCCTACAGAACCTTCTAATGAAATTTCCAAAAGTTTTTGCGCTTCTACAGCAAATTCCATTGGTAATTTATTAAGAACTTCTTTACTAAATCCATTTACAATTAATGCAATTGCTTTTTCTGTATCAATTCCCCTTTGATTACAGTAAAAAATTTGGTCTTCACCAATTTTACTAGTTGTCGCCTCATGTTCTATTTGAGCCGTTTTATTTTTTGCTTCTATATATGGGAATGTATGAGCACCACATTCATCTCCCATTAGAAGTGAATCACATTGTGAGAAGTTACGAGCATTTTTAGCTCTGCTATTGATCTGAACTAAACCTCGATAACTATTTTGCGATCTACCAGCAGATATTCCTTTAGAAATGATTGTACTTTTTGTATTCTTTCCTAAATGAATCATTTTTGTACCTGTATCAGCTTGCTGGTAATTATTAGTTACTGCAATTGAATAAAATTCTCCAACTGAGTTATCTCCCTTTAAAACGCAAGATGGATATTTCCAAGTAACAGCTGATCCTGTTTCTACTTGTGTCCATGATATTTTAGCATTTTTCTCGCATAAACCACGTTTAGTTACGAAATTAAATACACCACCTTTTCCTTCAGAATTTCCTGGATACCAATTTTGCACAGTAGAGTATTTTATTTCAGCATCTTCTAATGCGATTAATTCTACTACTGCTGCGTGAAGTTGATTTTCATCACGAGAAGGAGCTGTACATCCTTCAAGATAACTTACATAACTTCCTTCATCAGCTACAACTAAGGTACGTTCAAATTGCCCTGTACCGGCTTGATTAATTCTAAAATATGTAGAAAGTTCCATTGGACAACGAACACCTTTAGGAATGTAGCAAAAAGATCCATCACTAAATACAGCAGAGTTTAAAGCTGCATAAAAATTATCTTTAGTAGGAACTATGGTTCCTAAATGTTTTTTTACTAATTCTGGATGTTCTTGTATTGCTTCAGAAATCGAACAAAATATAATTCCTTTCTCTGCTAATGTTTCTTTAAATGTAGTAGCTACAGATACAGAATCCATTACAATATCTACAGCAACACCAGCTAATTTCTTTTGTTCATCTAATGAAATACCAAGCTTTTTGAATGTATCCAATAATTCTGGATCAACTTCATCTAAACTATTATATTTAGGCTTCTTATTAGGAGCAGAATAGTATGATATATTTTGAAAATCAGGCTTGTCATAAGTTACATTAGCCCATTCTGGTTCTTCCATTTCTTTCCAAACGCGAAAAGCTTCTAATCTCCAGTCTGTCATCCATTCTGGTTCTTCTTTTTTCTTAGAAATTGCGCGAACGATATCTTCATTTAAACCTACAGGAAATGTTTCAGATTCTATATCAGTATAAAATCCATATTCGTATTCCTTAGTCTCTAATTCTTTTTTTAAATCGTCTTCAGTATATGCCATCTTCTTTCTTCTGAATATTATCCAGAATATTTATTTAAAAATTATAGTGAAAAACTTTCACCACATCCACAAGTTCTACTTGCATTGGGGTTATTAAATACAAAACCTGTTCCGTTAAGACCTCCAGAATATTCCAAAGTAGTCCCAACTAAATAAAAGAAGCTTTTTTTGTCAACAACAATTTTTACATTATTATCTTCAAAAACTTTATCTTCTTCTTTTTGATTTTTATCAAATTTTAAATCATAGGATAAGCCTGAGCATCCACCACTTTTAACACCAACCCTTACAAAGTCTATGGTAGAGTCAAAACCATCATCACTCATCAACTCGATGATTTTCTTTTTTGCTATGTCAGAAACCTTTATCATGCTTGATTGTTAATAGATTAATTCTAAATTATGCGCAAATATACTACATAAGTAGGTTTTATGCACAAAACCTAACATTATTCTAATATATGGAGATATAAGAAAAGTTTATGGTAAGATTGAATTTAATGATAAACAGCTTTTAATATGAGTTGTTTAAAAATATTAAAATTCAGAAAAACGTTCATCTGCGATAAAATTATCGTCTGTTAAAGTTTTAAGAAAAGCGATAATATCTTCTTTTTCTGATGCTGACATAGGAATTCCTATTACAATGTTATTTTGTTTAAAGATAGGATCTAATGTTTCAGAATTAACCATACCATCACTATAATGATCAAGAACATCTTGCAAGGTTCTTAAGCGACCATCATGCATATACGGAAAGGTAACTTCGATATTTCGCAAACTAGGAGTCTTGAATTTATAAAGATCTGTATCAAGTCCAGTAATACGTTTACGACCTACATCATTATATGTTGGGTCAATTGGTAAGCCGTTATTGTGATATGATTGATCTGTAAATAATGTGCCTTGATGGCAAGAGGCACATTTTGTATTAAAAAGAGTTAAACCTCTAGCTTCAGATTCATTAAAAACAGCTCCTTCATTACGTTCTATTTTATCATATTTAGAATCTGAAGAAATCATCATAATCATGAATTGAGATAAAGCTTTAAGTATATTATCTGCGGATATTTTTTGATCTTCGAAGGCTTCAGAAAATAAAGCAACATATGTGTCATCTTGTCCCAGCTTATCAATAATACTAGCAAATGTTTCATTCATTTCAACAGGTGCAGTAATAGGGATAATGGGTTGTAAATCTAAATGCATAGCAGCTCCATCCCAAGTAAATTCATTTTGAAATGCAAGATTATGCAAAGGTTGTGCATTACGAGTTCCTAAAGCACCATCAACACCATGACTAACAATATGAGTATGATGTGTAAAGGCAAAATCTTGAATATGACAAAAACCACAAGAAACTACACCGTCAGAAGCTAATTTGCCATCATAAAAAAGCTTTTTCCCTAATTCGAATCCTTTTTCTGTAGGATGATTTAATGCTATATTATAGCTTGGTTCAGGAAAATTGGACGGAACTGTAAATTCTAATTTAGGGTTTTTTGAAATAGGAACGTATGCATCTTTATCAGAGCTACAACCAATACCTAAAAAAAGGACAAATATGTATGCGATAAATTTCAAAGAAAAAAAATTAGTTATTTATAGTAAAAATTGTACTTACATTTTCAGCTAATATAGGTGCATATACAGGATCTACTTGAATATCACTTTTTGTTGCTAAGGAATGTGTATTAGTGCCATCAAATATTTTAGCAACATTAGCATTGATACTAATTGTAGCTGCATTAGCTTCACTAATAGTGATTACAGATGGTAAGTCTAATGTAATTACCTTATAATTATCAAGGGTTGAACCATGACTTCCTACATGTAATATATAGTCGTCTTGAGTTCCTCCTTGTGGAGTATAAGTACCTTCAAATTTTAGAAATTTATATCCAGCAGACCAACTCCATAACATTCCATTTTCTTCTGCTGTAGGGATAAAGTTTGTCATTCCATTAAGTGGATAATTAGATTGATCAACACCAAATCCAAATCTTATTTTTGAATAATCACCAATATTAATTCCAGTTAAGTTTATTGATTTACTCGTAACTACACCTTCGTTAATAACAAAATAACTTTGATCAACAGGGTAAACAAACTCTTCTCCATTAGCTTTTATTAAAGAGATATTACTAATAATATATTTTAATTCAGAAACTGTATAATCTTCATTACTACTATTAGTATATGTCTCAGTATTTAGAACTAAAGGAGTTGTATTAATTGTATTTTTAAAATCAATATTTAAATTTCCTAATTCATTCGAATCATCATTTTTACAAGCTATAATAGTAATAACTAGAAAAAGAAGTGAAGCTATTTTTTTCATAAAATGCGCAATTTTACTTTATAATTTTTTATTTATATTTTATTATAATAACATCTTTAGATCCCTTATTAAGAGATATATCGATATCATTACTTTCTGTATTACCAACGATAATTAATTTATTATCAAAAGTTTCTAAACAATCATTTCCAAAATCTGATTGTGATCCACCTAGTGTTTTTTGCCAAGTTACTTCGGCATTATTATCGACAATTAAACTCCAAATATCACTTTGACCGTTATTGGATGATAGATCAATATCATTACTTCTAGAATTTCCTGTGATGACAAAAGAGCCATTTTGCATTTTTGAAATACCTCTTCCTGTATCAAATGCTGTACCTCCAATAGATTTTTCCCATAATAAATTTCCATTTCCATCTATTTGGATCATCCATAAATCGGCATTTCCACTTGCAGAAGATATGTCACCGTCATTACTTCTAGAGTCACCGACTAAAACATATTTGCCATCCCCAGTGGGTGTTATTGCATAGGCAACATCTATTTCGGATCCACCATATGATTTTTCCCATAATAAAGTCCCTTGATTATTTATCTTAACAATCCAGAAATCATAACTTCCTTTACTATTAGTTATATCAAAATCATTGCTTTCTGATGAACCAATCATCATGAATCCATTATCAGGAGTTTGAACAACTCCATAACTTCGATCATTATTAGTTCCGCCAAAAAACCTTCTCCATGCTACGTCTCCATTTGCATTGAGCTTGATACCCCAAAATTCACCAACACCATGTTTATTGTTTTTAGAGAAGCTATTACCATCACCACCACTAGCAGTTACATCTAAAAAGCCACTAATAAAGTAACCACCATCTTGAGATTGTATAATAGAAAAAGCACGATCAATTCCTGCAAAACCAAAGCTCTTTTCCCAAGAAATAGTTCCATTCGCATCTGTTTTTACAATCCAATAATCTTGTAAACCTTCATTATTACTTACATCTCCATCATTACTACGATTGTAACCTACCATAGCATATCCACCATCATTTGTCTGTATTATTTTTTCGGCTCGATCATCATTGGTTCCTCCATATGTTTTACTCCATTGGATGGCACCATCAGTATCTAATTTTAATAACCAATAATCGCTATCGGTAGCTGTTTTATCAGTGATATCGCCATCAATACTTTGAGTATAACCTAAAACTGCATAACCACGATCTATAGTTTCGATTACAGATAATGCATTATCTTCTCGGCTTCCTCCATAAGTTTTGATCCAATCTATTTCACCTGTAAAACTAGGTTCTGTAGTATTTTGATCAGGAGAAGTATCGTCATCTTCTCCACAACTAAGAATGCATAGTGATGATAGGATTATAAATCCTGTTCGATATAAATGTGATATGCTTTTGAATTTTAACATAGTGTTTATCTAACAATAAGTTTTTTAGTAATAGAATTATTTATCTTAACAATATAGATTCCTGCTGTTAAATTAGTGGTAGATACGTTGAATTCTTGTACAGGTGTTCTTAAAGAAATTTCTTTTACTTTTTTACCTAATACATTATAAAATTCGATAGTATTTAATGACGATGTACTTCCTATTTTAAAGGTAACATCATGAGTAGCAGGATTAGGGTACATTTGTAAACTTCTACTTTGAGTAGCAACATCATTAACTGCTAATGTGTTACTTTGACGTATTAATATAAATCCTTTTTCAATATCACTAATCACTATATTACCACTAGTAAAATATGGGTAAACATTCCATACACCATTAAAAGCAGCATTATCATTAGAAGGGAATGTATCAAAGAAACCAATTTCACTAATGTTTTGATTTTCAATATCTGTAATATCAATGACTCTTACACCAGCACGGTAATTTGCTAGAAAAAATTTATCTCCAAGAACATATCCATTATGATCTATAGCTGCTGTTGGACCATTATATATCATATGTCTTTGTGGATTATCTAAATCTTGGAAATCAAAAATAATACTACGTGTATTAAAGCCAACGCCTTGTTCATCGGTTTCATCACCTAAAATAAAATATTTCATATCTTCGGTAAACCAACCTTGATGTGTATATCCTACATCAGGATAATTAATAGTAGCAATATTAACAGGATTTGCTTTGTCAGTAACATCTGCAATAACAATTTCTACTTCGTTACTTCCTATAAGAATTTCTCTACCTGTATAATCATTATCAGGTCCATTATAATTAATTACTTGTGCATCATGACTATATTGTCTAGCACCACTTGATGCGAAACCTCCTTCTGATACTGGATTTAAAGGATCTTGTATATTTATAAAAACAGGACCTCCTTGATAAGTTCCAGCTCTACTAGTACCAACGGCGTATGCATAACCAGAATCTTCGTTAATAACGATATTATGAGCACTACCAAAATCTGTAAAATGCGTATCAGCATTAAAAGTTTGTGGAGGAGTGGCTACGTTTCGTAAACGTTTTAAATCGAATACTTGCATTCCGTGATTTGAAGCTTCACTAACAATAAAAGCGTGATTTTGATATACTTTAACATCTCTCCAAGAACTATTACCAGTTGCTGTAGGTAATTTTCCTAAATAAATAGGTGTTGTAGGATTAGAAATGTCAATAAAAGCTGTACCATTATTAAGACCTATTAAAGCGTATTCTTTATTAGTATCAGGATCTGTCCATCCCCAGCTGTCATTACCAGCACTAGCTCCCATTGTTGCTAATGAAATTTCTGACATGAGATCATAGTCATTACAAGGGTATTGACCAGCCATTCCATTTTCGCAAATGGTTTGTCCTAACATACTGATAGGAATTAGACTTAATGAGAAAAGTAATTTTTTAAGCATTTGTTGAGTTTTTTATGATTTTAAGAATTAATTACTTGGATTATTAATTAAAAAAAATCCACTATTAATGTCACTGACTATTATGTTTTTACTTTGAAAATAAGGGTATATACTCCATGCTCCATCAAAACCAACATTATTATTAGATGGGAAAGTATCAAAATAACCTATTTCAATTAAATTACTATCTTCGATATTAGAGATGTCAATAGCTCTAATTCCAGCGCGATAATTTGCTAAATAATAAATATCATCCACAATATAACCATTATGATCTGTAGCAGATGTAACTCCCATATAATTTGTATGAAATACAGGATTATCTAGATCTTGAAAATCAAATATAATTGTTCTTGTATTGAAACCGATAGTTTGTTCGTCTAATTCATCTCCTAATAAGAAATATTTCATGTCTTTGGTAAACCAACCTTGATGTGTGTATCCTACGTTACTGTAATTAATAGTTGATATAGTTACAGGGTTACTTTTATCAGTAATATCTGCAATAACCACCTCAATTTGATTACTACCAATTAAAATTTCCCTACCTGTATAATCACTATCAGGACCATTATAAGTAACAATTTGGGCATCATGACTATAAGGATCATTTCCATTTGAAATAAATCCACCAGCAGCTATTGGGTTTGTAGGATTTTGAATGTTAATAAAATGTGGGCCTCCCTGAAACGTTTCGGTACCTACTGCATATGCGTATCCCGAATTTTCATTGATAATAATATTATGAGCATTTCCAAAACCATTATAATGAGCATCTTCAATGAATAATTGAGGAGGATTAATTATATCTCTTAATTTGGTTAAATCAAAAACTTGCATACCATGATTAGGAGCTTCGCTAACAATAAAAGCATGATTTTGATATACTTTAATATCTCTTAATGGACTGTTTACAGAAGCAGTATTTAATTTGCCTAAATATACAGGAGATGATGGATTAGAAATATCAATAAAAGCAGTACCGTTATCAAGACCTATTAACGCATATTCGCTATTAGTAGTAGGATCTGTCCAACCCCAAATATCGCTAGCCATATTAGCATTCATTTGAGATAATGAAATATGTGAAATTAGATCAAAATTATGACATGGATATATTCCAGCAAAACCATTTACGCAAGGAGCATTTGTGGTGGGTGATATATTAACGATATCATTATTCAAACTATGATCACTATCACAACTTGATAAACATAATATTAAGTAGATCGAGATAGAACTATATGATAATTTCATGTTAAAAGAACCGCTTTTTATAAAAATATTGTTTTTGAGATGATTAAAAGAATGTAGCTATGATATTTGTATTTTTTTAACACTAAAAGTGATTTTTTTAAAATAATTATCTTTAAATGTAACGTTAAGTAGTACCACTTACCCTACCAATATAATAAATTATGAAAATAATAAAAGAGTATATTTAAATCGTAGATTAGATAATAGGTATGATTTATAGAATTTTTACCTTTGTATCTATGTTAGAAGATAAAAACACATCAAGAACGCAATTGTCTGATTTAGGAGAATTTGGATTAATAGATCACCTTACTAAACATTTTAATGTTACTCAAAATAGTACAAAATATGCAATTGGAGATGATGCTGCGGTATTAGATTTAGAAGAAAATAAATGCTTGTTGACTACTGATTTATTAGTAGAAGGTGTACATTTTGATTTGTCGTATGTACCTTTAAAACATTTAGGATATAAGGCAGTAATGGTTAATTTATCAGATGTATATGCGATGAATGCGACTGCTACTCAAATAACAGTTTCTATAGCAGTATCTAATAGATTTCCGTTAGAAGCTTTAGAAGAATTATATGCAGGAATAAAAACGGCAGCTGATATTTATAAAGTTGATTTAGTTGGGGGAGATACTACATCTTCTACAACAGGATTGTTAATTAGTATTACAGCTGTAGGTCAAGCTAAAGCTGAGGATATTGTTTACCGTAATGGAGCAAAAGAGAATGATTTATTAGTAGTCACAGGAGATTTAGGAGCTGCGTATTTAGGACTTCAAGTTCTAGAAAGAGAAAAAGAAGTCTATAAAGTTAATCCAAATTCGCAACCTGATTTAGAGCAATACAGCTATTTAATAGAACGTCAATTAAAACCTGAAGCACGTAAAGATATTTCAAGCTTGCTAAAAGCATTAGATGTAAAACCAACAAGTATGATTGATATTAGTGATGGTTTATCTTCTGAAATTATGCATCTATGTGACAGATCAAATGTAGGAGCTCACCTATATGAGAATAAAATCCCATTAGATCCAACAGTGATTGCTACTTGCGAAGAGTTTAATCTAAATAGTACTACAGTTGCTTTAAATGGAGGTGAAGATTATGAATTATTATTCACAATACCACAAGACGATTATCCAAAAATTAAAGCAAATCCTAATTTAACAATAATAGGTCATATTACTGATAAGGGACAAGGGGCTGCTTTAATAACTAGAGCAAACGAAAAAATAGCACTACAAGCACAAGGTTGGAACCCAATAAAAGAAAATAACTAAGATGCTGATTGAAATTGAGTAATTTGATTTCTTTTTTTAGCTTGCTTTTTAGCATGTACAAACTCCAAGGCTTGATTAATTTCTTTAAGTTTTGGAGTTAGTATTTCTAATTTTCCATTACTATTTGTAGTGATTTGTTCTTTACAATGAGAACAAGTATACTCATTAATGTGATGTGTTACTCTTTTAGAGATTTTGTAATTATGACCAAAAACAGAACAATAGATTTTAGACATAGAAAAAGTTGAGTGGGGGGAATGCTTTTTCATTCTTAATTGGGGTTATAAGTTCATTATCAAAACAATAATAATGATTTTTTTTGTAAAATCCACGTAAATGGCTGAAAAACATACGAATTACCTTAATATTAACAATTAGATAACAGCAAAATGAGTTTTTTAACTTAATTTTTAGACCTCTTGTCGATAAAATTACGTGTTTATGATTTTAGGAACTTATTTGTTTAAAAATGAGTGTAATAGATCTATTACAGATGTTTTGTTTTCCAAATATGACATATGGCCTCCATTTAATACTTGAATAGGAGAGTTTGTGAAAGTGGCTTCTTTTTTAAGTTGTTCAAAAGAAAGTACAGGGTCTTTTTCTCCTGCAATAATTAATTTAGTACCATTAAAAGTTTTTAAGATAGAAGAACGATCTTTGCGTATCTTCATTCCTTCTAAAGCTGCTATGATCCCTTGTAATGATGTTTGTGCAGCTTGATCTTTAATGAATAAGATTTCATCAGAAAAAAGATCTCTATTCTCTGGAGCAAAAAGATTAGCAATAGCCATACTCGTATATGCATTTGGGTTTTTTTTAACCACAGCAATAGCACGATCTCTGTTCAATTTTCGTTCTTTACTATCTGGCATTGAAGTAGAATTTAGCAATGCAAGCCTTGATACGATATTAGGGAATAGATCAAGAAAAGCAAGCCCTACATAACCTCCCATAGAATGCCCAATGAATGTACAATTGTGTATCTGTAAATGATTAATGGTAGCATGAACAGCAATAGCCATATCCTCCATAGTATGGATATATCCTAAATTTGAAGTTTTTCCATGTCCTAAAAGATCAATAGTAATGCATTGAAAATTATTGGAGAAATAAGGAATTAATTGATTCCACATCGTACTGTTTTCTAAAAAACCATGCAAAAAAACTAAAGGATGTCCTTGACCCGTTGAGGTGTAATTGATGTTACCTTGTTTATATTCTAAAGTCATTTAAAAGTATACTATAAATCTTATTGTTATATAACGTATTTATTAAAAAGAAAACACTTTCTTACGGTATATATTGAAATTAAAAATGATGCTGCAAAGGTATATTCTTAAATAAGAGCTACAAGTTTATTTTTTTTGATTGAAAAATAAATGCATATTTGAGAAGTTGATGGCTTGATTTAAGCTATGTTATGAATTAGAAAAAGAATATTTATGAAAGTTACAAAAGAGTCATTGATTACTGGTTTTGCATTGTTTTCTATGTTTTTTGGTGCAGGGAATCTAATTTTACCACCAAATTTAGGTATACAAGCAGGAGATATGTGGTTATGGGTGACTATTGGATTTGCTATCTCTGCCGTAATACTTCCGTTATTAGGGATTTTAGCACATGCTCGTATTCAGGGAACTATGTTTGATTTCGGGAAAAAAGTATCTCCTGTTTTTAGTATTATATATTGTTTTATTGTGTATGCTATATCGATAACATTACCATCGCCAAGAACGGCAGCTGTTACACATGAAATGGCTATAGCTCCTTTTTTTGGGACAAGTTCTATAGTAACAAGTAGTATTTATTTTGTATTGGTTTTGTTTTTTGTTCTCAATCGATCTAAAATAATTAATTATTTAGGAAAATTTTTAACCCCTATTATTTTTATAGTAATCCTGAGTATTATCGGGATAGGAATATTTACGACTCATGCTCCAATGAATTCGTCTACATTAACAAAAATACCTGTAGTCAAAGGACTCCTAGAAGGATACCAAACATTTGATGCCATAGGTGCTGTTGTAATAGGTGGAGTGATCGTTATATCATTGCGTATTAATGGAAAGCATACTTATGAAGAGAGTAAATCTTTGATAGCAAAATCAGGAATAATTGCTGGTATAGGACTTCTAATAGTATATACAGGTTTGATTTATAACGGAGCATTATTTAATAGTACTTTTGAGACCGAAATAAGTCGTACAGGTTTACTCTCAGCGTTGAGCATCGCTACATTAGGGAATATAGGAAATGTGTTTTTAAGTGTCTTAGTAGGATTAGCCTGTTTTACCACAGCAGTAGGGATTACAACAGGAACAGCAGATTTTATAAAAGGAATCTGCAAAGAATCTCAAGTAGCTTACATCGTAACAGCTATAGTAGCATGTATTCTAGGAGTGTTAATGGGACAATTAGATGTACATGATATCATTATTGTAGCTATTCCTGCATTAATGTTTATTTATCCTATAACCATTATTTTAATTATACTGAATTTATTATCAGAACAATGGGGAACTAAAGAAGTCTTTAAAACTGTAGTTTTTGTAACCATCCTTTTTAGTATTCCAGATTTTTTAAAATCGATACATATAAAAACTACATTAATGGATGAGATATTAACTATGATCCCTTTAGGAAATGTTAGTTTAGGGTGGTTATTACCAGCGATAACTACATTTGTTTTAATGAGTATACCGAAGTTATTTTTAAAAAGAAATTAGACGATGTACTTATAGATATTAATAGGAACATTATTGGGAGGAGTTTTAGTCTCAACAAAAGAAAAATTAAGTTTATTGAATAACTTTTCTGAAGCAATATTCTCGACTTCGTAAACACCATAAACGATCGATAACTTTAATGTGTTGATAGCATATTTCATGATCGCTTGTGCACATTCATAAGCATATCCTTGTCCACGATGTACTGTTTTTATTTGCCATCCTATTTGAAGTTTTTCAGGATCTGAAGGAATAGGTGATAAATTAAAAGTACCAATTAACTCTTTTGTGTCAAGAGTTCTAGCTGTCCAAAAATATCCTTTTTTAGAATTGATATTACTGATTTTTTTATGTAAAAACGCTAGACATTCTTCGGGAGTAGCATCAAGCATATGTTTTATATATTTAAATGTATTAGGCTCTTTAAACATAATAAGTACCTCATTAATATCTTCTAGAGTTAATAATGATAATGTAAGACGAGGTGTAGATATCATATAAATGTAGATTGTTTTGTAAATTATAAATAAAAGCGAAGTGTTTATCCTTCGCTTTTATATAATCAATAAGATTTATGAATTCATTAAATCTTCAATTTCTTCAACTTCGATAGGAATATCACGCATAAGGTTTATAGGCTCTCCTTGCTCTTGAATAACAACATCATCCTCAATACGAATTCCCATGTTTTCTTCAGGAATATAAATACCAGGTTCAACAGTAAATACCATATTTGCCTTCATAGGAGTTTTAAGTGCTCCATAATCGTGTACATCTAATCCCATATGATGAGAAGTACCATGCATGAAATATTTTTTATACGCAGGCCAATTAGGATCTTCATTTTGCACATCAGCTTTATCAATTAACCCTAAACCAAGTAACTCATTAGTCATAATATGACCAACTTCTTTATGATATTCACCCCATAAAGTTCCTGGAGTTAACATTTTTGTAGCTTCATTTTTTACACGATTAACAGCATTGTAAATTGCTCTTTGACGATCTGTAAAACGTCCAGAAACTGGTATTGTACGTGTCATATCACTAGCATAATTAGCGTATTCTGCACCAACATCCATTAATAACATATCTCCAGCTTTACATTCTTGATTGTTCTCAATATAATGTAAAACACAAGCACTATATCCAGATCCTATAATCGGAGTATAAGCGAACCCTTTAGAACGATTACGAGTAAATTCATGAATATATTCTGCTTCAATTTCGTATTCCATAACACCAGGTTTTACAAAATCTAAAACTCGACGAAACCCTTTATTAGTAATATTACATGCTTGTTGAATTAAGTCTATTTCAATAAATTCTTTAACTCCTCTTATTTCTTGTAAAATTGGATTACTTTTTGCCCATGTATGAGCAGGAAAATCATTTTTTACTTTTTTAATAAAACGATCCTCTCTAGTTTCCATTTCAACAGATTGGCGGTAATGCTCATTAGTATTAAAGTATACTGTTTCAGCTTCGGTCATTAGATCAAAGAAAACTTTATCAAAATCAGATAACCAATACACAGTTTTGATACCAGACACAATAGTAGCCTGCTCTTTATCTAGTTTAGCACCTTCCCAAATAGCAATAAGAGGACTAGTCTCCTTAACAAAAACTATTTCTTTATGTGCAGGATTGATAGCATCTGGAAATAACAATAAAATACTTTCTTCTTGATCTACACCACTTAAATAAAAAATGTCTCTATGTTGGTGAAAAGGTAATGCACCATCTGCTCCTGTAGAAAAAATGTCGTTGGAATTAAAAACAGCAATACTTTTAGGTTTCATTTGTGCAGAAAACTTAGCACGGTTTTTTATAAAGAGTGTATTATCTATCGCTTGATATTTCATGTTTAATTTTTTTAATGCAACTCAAAAATAAAATGTTTTTTTGAGATAATAAGCCAAAAGAAAAATATAATATAAATGATTTTGTTTATCTCGTCATTATAAAAAAAAGCAAATTACATAGAGTAAATTAAGCTGTTAAACTTGGAATAAAATTTTTGAGAAAGCATTAGCATTCAATACATTTAGAAAACTTAAAATAACCAAAAAATAAAATCAGTGAAAAATCAAATGTATGCTTTAGCAATATCCATTACTATAGGATGTAATGCTTATGCTCAAACCCCGGCAACAAATGCAGCCGTATTACAAGAAGGAATTCAGAAAAAAGAAATACTGACAAATAATTCTGTTGTAAAAAATGTTCCTTTTACTAATATAGGACCTACAGTAATGAGCGGACGTGTCGTTGATCTTGATGTAAACCCTAATGATCCAACAGAGTTTTATGTAGGATACGCATCAGGGGGAGTATGGTATACGAATAATAACGGAACTAGTTTTAGTCCGATATTAGATAATGCACCAACTCAAAATGTAGGAGATATAGCTATAGACTGGAAAACAAGAACAATTTGGGTTGGTACTGGAGAAAATAATTCTTCTAGATCATCATATGCAGGTATTGGTATTTTAAAATCTACAGATCAAGGTAAAACATGGAAACATGTTGGATTACCAGATTCTCACCATATAGGGCAAATTTTGATCAATCCAGATAATGGAGATGAAGTTGTTATAGGAGTTGCAGGGCATTTGTACTCTTCAAATTCTGAAAGAGGAATTTATAAAACATTAGACGGAGGAAAGACATGGGAAAAGACATTATTTATAAATAATGATACAGGAATAATTGAATTAGTACACGCACCTAATAATTACAAGATAATGTATGCAGCATCTTGGCAACGAGACAGAAAAGCATGGCATTTTGAAGGAAGTGGAGAAGGTTCAGGAATTTATAAAAGTACAGATGCAGGAAAAACATGGAATAAAATCTCAACAAAATCTAGTGGATTACCTATCGGAAAAGGAGTAGGAAGAATAGGTTTAGCAGCTGTTAACGAAAATGAAGTTTACATATTACATGATAATCAATTTCGACGTCAAGCTGAAAAAAAAGAGAAAATAGAAGGATTAACAAAGGATACATTTAAAACAATAACGAAAGAAGAATTTTTAGAATTAGAAGCTAAAGATTTAAATATGTATTTGAAGCGAAATGGTTTTCAAGAAAAATATAGAGCAGAAAATGTAAAACAATTAATAGCTAGCGAAAGTATTAAACCATCAGACTTAGTAAAATATTTAGAGAATACAAACGCAATTACTCATGATACGCCAGTAATAGGAGCAGAAGTCTATAAAACAATTGATGGAGGGAGAACATGGAAAAAAACACATAAAGATTATATTAACGATTTGTATTCTAGCTATGGGTATTATTTTGGAGAAATAAGAGTAGATACTAAAAATCCAAAGACAATTTATTTATTAGGAGTAGCTATTTTAAAATCAGAGGATGGTGGGCAAACATTTGAATCTATAGGTAAAGAAAATGTACATGCAGATCATCAAGCATTGTGGGTGAATCCAAATAAATCTGGACATCTAATTAACGGAAATGATGGAGGAGTTAATATAACATACGATAAAGGTGCGCACTGGGTAAAAGCAAACGAACCAAGTGTAGGGCAATTTTATTATGTAAATATAGATCATGAAAAACCTTATAATGTTTATGGAGGTTTACAAGATAACGGAGTTTGGGTAGGACCACATACAAATAAAGAATCAACCAGATGGCAAAGCACAGGGAAATATGCCTACGAGAATCTGTTAGGAGCAGACGGAATGCAAATACAGATAGATAATCGTGATGCTAATATTATTTATACAGGATTTCAATTCGGAAACTATTTTAGGATTGATAGAAAAACAGGAAAACGCACCTATATTCAACCACAACACGAATTAGGAGAAGCTCCTTATAGATTTAATTGGCAAACCCCTATTTTATTATCACCACATAATCAAGATATCTTGTATTATGGAGGGAATAAATTGATGCGATCAATGAATCAAGGTAAAGATTGGGTTGTTATTTCGCCAGATCTAACGAATGGAGGAAAAAAAGGAAATGTAGCGTATGGAACTTTAACAGCAATATCAGAATCACCTAAGCAATTCGGATTATTATATACAGGAAGTGATGATGGTGTTGTTCAAATAACGAAGAATGGCGGAGGTAGCTGGAAAAAAATATCTAATAAATTACCACAAGACTTATGGGTTTCTAGAGTTATAGCATCTCAATATAAAAAAGAACGCGTATATGTTACACTTAATGGATATCGATGGGATGATTTTACACCATATGTATATATGAGTAATGATTATGGAAATACTTGGAAGACTATAGGAAATACACTTCCTACAGGAGCAATTAATGTGATAAAAGAAGATCCCAAAAATCCTAATATATTATACATAGGTACAGATAATGGGGTATATGTGTCTTTGGATTTAGGAGAAACTTGGGAACCATTTAAAAAAGGATTACCTAATGTCGCAATCCATGATTTAGTACTACAACCAGAAGCGAATGATTTGATATTAGGAACGCATGGAAGGAGTCTTTATAAAGCCAATATAGCCCCTTTGCAAATGGTAGACCTAAAAAAAGGATTGCAAAGTTTTGCGATAGATAAAGTAAGATGGTCAAACCGTTGGGGAACTTCTTGGAATACATGGGTAAAACCATTTCAACCAGAAATAACAGTTGGATATTATACCAATCAAAAAGGAAAAGTTACAGTTCGTGTTTTGAGTAAATCAGGTAAACTTATAAAAACATCAAAGATTGCTGCAATAAAAGGATTTAATTATTGGCAATATGATTTAACCCTCACAGCAAAAGAAAAAGAAGTTATAGTAAAAGAATTTCCAGATGAAAAGATAGAAAAGAAAGCAGATGGGAATTACTACTTACCAGTGGGGAAATATAATATTGAATTTTCTCAAGGAAAAGAAAAATCAAGTTCTGACTTAGAAATTAAATAAATAATAAAAAAGGGTCTAGACAATAATAACATTGTCTAAGACCCTTAATTGAATTTAACACTTATAAGATTGATTATACAGCAGAAACACGAAGTGTATTAACCATACCTTTTTCGGCAATAGGCATCGCAGCAAGGTTGATTAACATATCACCTTTATCTACAAAACCGCGTTCCATAGCAAGGATGTTTACATCTTCAACAGTTTGATCTGTACTTACATGTTTGTCATAATAAAAAGCTTTAACTCCCCACAATAAACTTAATTGAGATAAAATACGTTTATTACTTGTGAATACTAAAATATGAGCATCAGGCCTCCATGCAGATATTTGGAATGCAGTATATCCACTATTTGTTAAAGTACAAATAGCCTTTGCATTAATATCATTAGCCATATGTGCAGCATGGTAACAAATAGATTTTGTAATGAATCTATTTGTTCTAATATGTGGTGGGTTTTGCGGTACTTGAATCAAAGGAGAACTCTCTACACTGTTGATGATTTTTGACATAGTCTCAATCACTTGTACAGGGTATTTACCTACAGAAGTTTCTCCAGAAAGCATTACTGCATCAGCACCATCCATTACAGAGTTAGCAACATCATTAACTTCAGCACGAGTAGGAGTTAAACTATCGATCATAGTCTCCATCATTTGCGTAGCAATAATAACAGGAATTCTTGCTGTTTTTGCTTTTAAAACTAATTGTTTCTGAATTAAAGGAACCTCTTGAGCAGGAATTTCAACACCTAAATCTCCACGAGCTACCATTAAACCATCGCAATATGCTACAATTTTATCAATATTTTCAACCCCTTCAGGTTTCTCAATTTTGGCTACGATAGGAATTTTATGTTCACTATGTTTTTTGATTAACTCTTGTAACTCCATAAGATCCTGTGCATGTCTAACAAAAGACAAAGCCATCCAATCTACACCAAGTCCACAAGCAAAAATAGCATCCTTAACATCTTTTTCTGTAAGAGCAGGTAAAGATATATTCGTATTAGGAAGGTTTACTCCTTTTTTAGAACGTAATGGTCCACCTTGAATTACTTTAGTGGTAACAGTATCTTTTTTATTAGTAGCAACTACTTCGAACATTAACTTTCCATCATCAAGCAAGATACGTTCACCTGCTTTTACATCTTTAGGAAAATTACTATAATTCATATACACACGATCTTTGTTACCTTCAAAAGGGGTACCAGTAACAAAATCAATAGTATCGTCAGGGTTTACTATAACGTCTCCCCCCATAACACCAACACGTAATTTTGGACCTTGTAAATCGGCAAGTATAGCTGCATTATATCCAAATTCTTCATTGAGTTCACGTATAATTTTAACACGTTCTTTTACTACTTCATAATCAGCGTGAGAAAAGTTTATTCTGAAAACATTTACTCCAGCTTGCAACATATTTTTTAATACCTCTTTAGAACTGGTTGCCGGTCCCAAGGTTGCAACTATTTTTGTTTTTTTACGTTTTGGCATTATTCAAATATTAAATTATTCTTCGATTTTAATTGTGTGTAATCTACTGTATATGCAGTTATGATTTGCGGTATATTAACCATATTAGCAATCAGAGATTTTAACGGAAAATTGAGTGTTTCGGTTTCTATTTTTAAAAAATAATCCACTTTTTTTAATTCAGGAACCAAATACTTAGTAATATGACTAGATTCAATAGTAGTTGTAAATAACCCTTCACTATTTTTTGCTTTACGAACCACTTTGGTTCTGTATTTATTACCAATCAAACTAAACGAATTGTATTGATATTCGTCATGGTATTGATAAAAAGGAAAACAAGCAGTCATATCACTGAACTCAAAAAAAATATCTTTTTCTTTTCTAGCAAATTGCAATCCAATATTTTGATTTAATAAAAAAGCTAAACGATATGATGGAACAGAACAATGAATGGCGATTAATTGATAATCGTCTTCTTCTACCATCTCTAAGATTAAGCGTTGAGCAGCCATAGGATCACAAATGTTATCTGAAAAACAATGCGAAATATACAAATAAAATCTAGGTATAACTTTATCGAATTATAAAGATATTACACGAAAACGATTGAGTTGATATTTTTGTAAAGAATTAATTATTATTTTGAAAAGGAATAGAAAAAAAGAAGGTAGATCCATTGTTTTTTTGACTCTGTAACCAAATATGACCTTTGTGCATTTTTATAAATTCTTTACAAATTACGAGACCTAAACCAGAACCTTGTTCATTATTAGTACCAGAAGTAGTAATCGTATTATCAATGTCAAATAATGATTTTTGTATATCTGAAGGAATTCCGATTCCTTGATCTTTAATACTAACAATTATCTTATCATCGTTAACATAAGTTTTAACAATAATAGATGAGTTTGAAGGAGTAAATTTTATAGCATTAGATAATAAATTTCTAAAAATAATAGCAACCATGTCTTTATCAGCATAGATCATATTTTGTGTACAAAAAATTTGCTTGAGTATTATCTTTTTATCAATCATAGGTAATCTTAATATTTCAATTTCTTGATTGATTATTTGATGAATGTTAATTACAGAAGGTTTAAATTTAATTTCTCCTGTTTGTACACGAGACCATTTTAATAAATTATCAAGTAATGATAATGTATTTTTGGTTGAAGTACTTAAAGCTTCAAAAATTTCTTGAGTAGTATTATTTTTGAATTCTTCTTCACTAAGCATGTCCATAAAATTTATTGTAGAAATTAGAGGACTTCTTAGGTCATGAGCTATAATTGAAAAAAAACGATTTTTGGTTGCGATCAATTTTGTAAGTTCCTGTTTTTGTTTGGTGATTTTTATGTTATCCTTTTTGTAATGGATAACCTGTTTTAGAAAAAAAATAAAAAATAGAAATAAGATAAAATACCAAGAAAATAAAAAACCAGTTAAATAAACATTTCTTTTGTAAGGAGTTTTATAAGCTGTTCCAACCATAAGATCCAAGCCATAAAAATGTATGTTTGAATAAATAAAATCCTCAATAGGAATTTCAAAATTTTTATAATATTCAGGATCTATATTGGTGTTATAAACAATTGTATCATCATAAACAGATTCTCTATCAAGATCTATTCCTGAGGATGTTTTAAAATGAAAAACAAATTCGTTTTTTATATCTCTATTGTAAACCTTTTGAATGATACTTTTAAAATTTGTGATAGCAACAAAATATCCTATAGGTTTCTCATTTTTGATGACGCCAAAATCTAAAGGTATACCTACCCAGCCTTCAACTATATTTACTGGGTATAATGAAAAAAGATCAGTACGCTTCATCAAACTATCCATTCGTTTAATATTATAATTAGGACGAATATCTATTACAGAGGTATTAGTAAGATGGTATGGATCTATATGATTTCTTGTAAAAGCATATTTGAATGAATGATTGGTATCTATAAAAGAGACAGCTAAAGAGTCTGTATTATGAATACTATTGAGTTGAGAAATCATAAAAGATTGAGCAGCTTCAGCAGTAGGTAGAGAATCAGAAGTTTCAATTTTAATTTTAATTCCAGAAACGAGCGCTGCAAATTTAGAGAGACCTTCTTCAAGTTCCTCTTTAGTTTCTTTGTTTATATTTTCTAATCGTAAAGTACGCTTTTGGATTTCTTCTTGCCATATAGATCTATCCACAGAATAGAGTAATACCCCACCTAGAATTAATATACAAAGAAAAATGATGTTGATATATAAGTTTTCCCCTTTCAACTACATAAATATAACAAATATATTTATCTTATTTTCTGTTGATTCGGGATTGTAAAGCAAAATAAGCACGTTTAGAAGCCTTTTCTTCTGCTTTTTTCTTTGATGTAGCCCTTGCTTTTGCGATTACTTTTTCATTAAGCCAAAGTTTTACAGCAAAATGTTTCATTTCATCTTTACCTGTATCTTCATAGATTTCGTATTTAAATGTTTTCTTTTCTTTTTGACACCATTCGATTAGTAAGCTTTTGTAACTAATTACTTGTCCTTCCAAACTTTCTATATCAATATAAGGATCAATAACCGCTTCTTTTACAAATCTTTCGCAATAAGAAAAACCTCTATCTAAGTATATAGCACCAATAAGAGCTTCAAAGATATTACCATGAATATTGATACCAAATTGACTTTTAGGAATATTTGAACGCACTAAATCAATAAGACGTAAATCTTTTCCTAATTCATTTAAATGCTTTCTACTAACAACTTTAGACCTCATTTTAGTAAGATATCCTTCGTTACCTTCAGGAACTTCATTAAATAAATGAGCAGCAATAATACTACTTAACATCGCATCACCTAAAAACTCAAGACGCTCATAATTTACAGCATTACCTTTGCTGTTTTTAAGGTTTAATGATCGATGAGTGAAGGCTTTTTCGTAAAAAGAGATGTTTTTGGGTTTAAAACCGAGTATTTTCTGAATTTTAGTAAAAAAAATCCCGTTCTTTTCAGAGCGGGATTTTAATATGTTACGAATAACGTTCATACGCTTATTCATCTAATTTTTTAAATAACACACAAGCGTTATGTCCACCGAAACCAAAAGTGTTACTCATTGCCACTTTGATTTCACGTTTTTGAGCATTATTTAACGTTAAATTTAATGACGGATCTATGTTTTCGTCAACCGTTGTATGGTTGATTGTTGGTGGTACAATACTGTGCTCTATAGCTAATATAGAAGCAATAGCTTCTATTGCACCAGCAGCACCTAGTAAATGACCAGTCATAGACTTTGTCGAATTAATATTTAATGTTTTAGCATGATTTCCAAAAACTTTTGTGATCGCTTTAAGTTCGGCAACGTCTCCTAATGGAGTTGAGGTACCGTGAGTATTTATAGCGTCTACATCTTCTGGTTGTAATCCTGCATTCTTCAAACAGTTATTCATCACAGCAATTACTCCTATCCCTTCAGGATGAGGTGCAGTCATGTGATGCGCATCAGCAGATAAACCACCGCCTACGATTTCTGCATAAATTTTAGCTCCTCTAGCTTTTGCATGTTCATATTCTTCAAGAATTAGAGCACCAGCACCTTCACCTAATACAAAACCATCTCTGGTTGCGTCAAAAGGTCTTGAAGCTGCTTCAGGGCTATCATTTCTTGTCGAAAGAGCATGCATAGCATTAAAACCACCCATACCCGCTTGAGTCACTGCTGCTTCACTACCTCCAGTAACGATAACATCACTATGACCTAATCGGATATAGTTAAGTGCATCAATCATAGCATTAGCAGATGATGCACAGGCAGATACTGTTGTGAAGTTCGGCCCCATGAAACCGTTTCGAATAGAAATATGTCCAGGTGCGATATCTGCAATCATTTTAGGAATAAAAAATGGATTGAAACGTGGTGTACCATCTCCCTTTGTGAAAGAAGTAACCTCCTGTTGGAAAGTCTCAAGACCTCCTATTCCAGCTCCCCATATAACCCCAACGCGACTTTTGTCTACTTTGTCGAGATCCATACCAGAATCTTTGATTGCCTCGTCAGATGCTACGATAGCATACTGAGCAAATTTGTCGAGCCTGCGAGCTTCTTTTCTATCGATAAAATCGGTAACAGTGAAATTTTTGATCTCGCAAGCGAATTTAGTTTTGAACTTTTCGGTGTTAAAATAAGTGATAGGAGCACAACCGCTCTTACCATTCACCAATCCGTCCCAATATTCTTGGATATTGTTACCAATAGGTGTCAATGCACCCAAACCTGTTACTACAACTCGCTTTAATTCCATACGTTATTGTGGAAGTTATTTATTTTGCGTCTTCAATGTATGATATTGCTTGACCAACTGTAGCAATATTTTCAGCTTGATCATCTGGAATCTGAATATCGAATTCCTTCTCGAATTCCATAATTAATTCTACAGTGTCTAATGAATCAGCTCCAAGGTCGTTTGTGAAGCTAGCTTCTGTTACAACCTCGTTCTCGTCTACTCCTAATTTGTCAACGATTATCGCTTTAACTCTTGATGCAATGTCTGACATAATGTTTAATTTTAATTTTTAATTAAGTGGCAAAAATAAAAAACTTTATTTTAAAACCCCATTTTACTTTAAAAATGTGTTTCAATTTTATCAAAAATAAGGCAAGTATTTAGTTTTTACTACATTTAAGTGGAGAATAATTCTTTTTTTTGCGTCACTAACAACACAAAATCTTTATCATTTATGAAGCGTATTATCATTTTTGCTTCGGGATCAGGAACTAATGCCGAAAATATTATCAAACATTTTAATGAAAAAGAGAACGCTGTTGTGACTCATGTGTTCTCAAATAATCAACGTGCTAAAGTGTTAAAAAGAGCACATCAGTTAAAAGTGAAATCATTACACTTTGATAGAACCTCTTTTTATGAATCTAATGAAGTATTGAGAATATTAAAAGATGCAAATCCTGACCTTATAGTCTTAGCAGGATTTTTATGGATTTTTCCAGAAAAAATATTGAAAGAGTTTCCTCATAAAGTTATAAATATACATCCATCGTTACTTCCTAAATATGGAGGAAAAGGAATGTATGGTAGCCATGTTCATGATGCAGTAATTAAAAATAAAGAACAGGAAAGCGGAATTACAATACATTATGTAAATGAAGAGTATGATAAAGGTGCGATTGTCTTTCAAGCAAAAACAAAAATTGAAATAGATGATACTGCAGAAGATTTAGCTAAAAATATTCATAAATTAGAATATAAATATTTTCCAATTACAATAGAAAAAATATTGTTCCCGGGATTAGAAGACTAAAAAATGGCTAAAAAAGAAAAATTCTATGTAGTATGGGAAGGACATAGACCAGGGATTTATTTAACATGGAATGATTGTAAAGCTGCTATTAATGGATATTCTGGTGCAAAGTATAAATCATTCCTTTCTTTTGATGTGGCTAAAAAAGCTTATAAAGGAGATTATGAAGAATATAAAGGAGTAAGTAAAAATAAATCATCTTTAACAGCAGAACAATTAGAGATAATAGGCGAGCCTAATTTATATTCAATAGCAGTAGATGCAGCATCTAGCGGAAATCCTGGTAAAATGGAATACCAAGGAGTAGATACTCAAACAGGAAAACGCTTGTTTCATCAAGGGCCTTTTCCTGAAGGAACTAATAATATAGGAGAGTTCTTGGCTTTAGTACATGGATTGGCATATTTAAAACAACAAAAAAGCGATAGATTATTATATACTGATTCTAGGATAGCAATGGGATGGGTTAAACAAAAAACTTGTAAAACAAAGCTAGTACGTTCATCAAGAAATCAAAAAATGTTTGAACTAGTGGATAGAGCAATTCATTGGTTAAAAGTTAATGAATACGATACTATTATAGTTAAATGGGAAACAAAAGCTTGGGGAGAAATCCCTGCAGATTTTGGAAGAAAATAATTTAAGAATACTTTTTAGAAACGGTTTTTAAATACTATAAAATGTAACCCTTATATTTGCAAAAAAATTATTCGCTGTTATATGAGCAAATTACTGATTGTAGGGACTGTAGCTTTTGATGCTATAGAGACACCTTTTGGGAAAACTGATAAGATTTTAGGTGGTGCGGCAACATATATTGGATTAGCTGCTTCTAACTTTAATATACCATCTGCTATAGTTTCTGTAGTAGGAAATGATTTTCCTGCAGAATATATAGAGATGTTACAAAAACATAATATTGATACTTCTGCTATAGAGATAGTACCTGATGGTAAAACTTTCTTTTGGAGTGGTAGATATCATAATGATATGAATTCAAGAGATACATTAGAAACACAATTAAATGTATTAGAGAATTTTAATCCAGTAGTGCCTGAAGCATATAAAGATGCCGAAATTGTAATGTTAGGGAATTTACACCCATTAGTACAGTTAAGTGTTTTAGAGCAAATGGACGCTAAACCAAAATTAGCTGTTTTGGATACAATGAATTTCTGGATGGACATTGCTTTAGATGATCTTAAAAAAGTAATAGCTAAAGTTGATGTTATTACAATTAATGATGAAGAAGCACGACAATTAAGTGGAGAATACTCTTTAGTTAAAGCAGCACGTGTTATTGAAGCAATGGGACCTAAATATGTGGTGATTAAAAAAGGAGAGCACGGAGCTTTATTATTTAATAATGGGCAAGTATTCTTTGCACCAGCACTACCGTTAGAAGAAGTGTTTGATCCAACTGGAGCAGGAGATACTTTTGCAGGAGGTTTTGCAGGGTATATAGCAAAAAGCGAAGATATCTCATTTGAGAATATGAAAAATGCAATTATACAAGGATCGAATTTAGCATCATTCTGTGTTGAGAAATTTGGAACAGAACGCATGCAAGAACTTTCAAGAACTGAAATTGGAAATCGACTTCAGAGATTTAAAGAATTGACTCAATTTGAAATAGAATTATCATAAACAAAAAATGCCCTGAATTTTCGGGGCATTTTTTATTATATTAATAACACAACAACACAATAGTATAGTTTACAATGAGCGACGCGTTAAAACATGAGTGTGGTATAGCATTAGTTAGACTTTTAAAGCCATTAGAGTATTATAAAGAGAAATACGGAAGTGCATTTTATGGAGTAAATAAAATGTACCTCATGATGGAAAAACAACATAATCGAGGCCAAGATGGAGCTGGATTAGCAAGTATTAAACTTGATATGAAAGCAGGTCAACGATATATTAGTAGAGTGCGCTCAAGTGAACAGCAACCGATACAGGATATTTTTGCGAAAATTAATCAGCGAGTTAATAAAAAATTAGTTGAACATCCAGAATATGTACATGATGTACAAGCTCAAAAAGAAAACATACCTTATATAGGAGAAGTTTTTTTAGGACATGTACGTTACGGAACTTTTGGTAAAAATGGAGTAGAAAGTGTACATCCATTTTTGAGGCAAAATAATTGGATGCATCGTAACTTAATAGTTGCAGGAAACTTTAACATGACCAATAATCATGAATTGTTTGCGAACTTAGTAAAGTTAGGACAGCACCCAAAAGATAATGTTGATACCATTACTGTAATGGAAAAAATAGGACATTTCTTAGATTCTGAGGTGGCTAAATTATATAAAAAATTAAAAAAAGAAGGATTTAGTAAAGTTGACGCTTCACCAGAAATAGTAGAGAGACTTAATGTTGCAAAAATATTAAGAAAATCTTCTAAGAATTGGGATGGTGGATATGCAATGGCAGGAATGCTAGGACATGGAGATGCATTTGTATTAAGAGATCCAGCTGGTATAAGACCTGCATATTATTATCAAGATGATGAAGTGGTTGTAGTTGCATCAGAACGACCTGTGATACAAACAGTATTTAATGTACCATTTGATAAGGTAACAGAATTAGATCCAGGAAATGCAATTATTATTAAAAAGAATGGGGAAATTTCTATCGACCAAATAATAGAGCCTTTAGAGAGAAAAGCATGTTCTTTTGAAAGAATTTATTTTTCTAGAGGTAGTGATGCCGAAATTTATACAGAGCGAAAAAATTTGGGGAAATTAGTAATGCCACAAGTTTTAAAAGAAATTGATTACGATACTATTAATACCGTTTTTTCATTTATTCCTAATACAGCAGAAACGTCATTTTATGGGATGGTTGAAGCTGCTCAAGACGAGCTGAATAAACAAAAAAATGAAACGATACTAAAAGAGAGAGAGAGTCTAACAGACGAACGATTAGCACAAATATTAAGGTATAAAGTACGTACAGAAAAAATTGCGATTAAAGACGCAAAATTGCGAACTTTTATAACTGAAGATAGTAGTAGAGATGATCTAGTAGCTCACGTATATGATGTAACTTATGGAGTTGTTAAGCCAGAGGATAATCTTGTGATAATAGATGATAGTATTGTAAGAGGTACAACTCTAAAAAAGAGTATCATAAAAATGATAGATAGATTATCTCCTAAAAAAATAGTAATCGTATCATCTGCTCCACAAATTAGGTATCCTGACTGTTATGGTATTGACATGGCTAGATTAGAAGGTTTAATCGCTTTTAAAGCAGCATTAGAATTATTAAAAGAGAATGGGAATTATGATTTGGTAGAACAAATCTATGATAAATGTAAAGCACAAGAATCTTATAAAGATAATGAAGTAGTAAATTATGTAAAAGAGATTTATGATGGCTTTGAACCACAAGAGATAAGTGATAAAATAGCAGAATTATTGAGTGATGATAGTGTTTCAGCTGAAGTTAAGATTATTTATCAAACAGTTGAAAATTTACATATTGCTTGTCCTAAAAATTTAGGGGATTGGTATTTTACAGGAGATTATCCAACACCAGGAGGAAATAGAGTTGTAAATAAAGCTTTTATTAATTTCTATGAAGGTAGAAATGAAAGAGCTTATTAAAATAATAAAGTTTTGTTAAAAAGCGTTAAATTGTGTATTTCAACAATTATTTAGGTGTTTGGTCTAAAAGTTTTTTTATGTAATAAATATCATATTATATTAGCATTGCCATAGCATAAGTAGGTTAAGTTCATGGTAGATTTGGGGCAAAAAAGGGTGGATTTTCCACCTTTTTTTATTTTTAATAAATACTGTTTTTTTTACATTGTTTATTGAAAAAAGGGGGTTACGTATTTACAAATACATAACCCCTTTTTTTACTATTAAATCTAGTGATTATTTGCTTTGAGCAAATCTCGTAGAAACTTCTTCCCAGTTGATTACATTAAAAAATGCAGAAACGTAATCAGGACGACGGTTTTGATAGTTTAAATAATACGCATGTTCCCATACATCTAAACCTAAAATAGGAGTTCCTCCACAACCAACTTCTGGCATTAAAGGATTGTCTTGATTAGGAGTAGCGCAAATTTCTAATACCCCACCATCTTTTACACATAACCATGCCCAACCTGATCCAAATTGTGTTGCAGCAGCTTTAGAAAACTCATTTTTAAAAGCATCAAAAGAACCAAAAGCAGTGTCTATAGCATTAGCAAGTTCTCCTGTTGGTTTCCCACCTCCGTTTGGAGATAATATTTCCCAAAATAATGAGTGATTATAAAATCCACCACCGTTATTTCTAACTGCAGCATTTGACATGTCTAGGTTTGTAAGAATATTCTCTATAGTTTTCCCAGCTAAATCAGATCCTTCGATAGCAGCATTTAGTTTGCTTGTATATCCAGCATGATGTTTATCATGATGAATTTCCATTGTACGAGCATCTATATGTGGTTCTAATGCATCAAAAGCATAGTTTAGTTTAGGTAATTCGAATGACATAATTATCTATTTAGTTAATAAAAAATGACCTCAAATTTAGGAATAACTAAGGGGATTTAAAATTTTTATATGTTATAAATTAATTAAAACAAAGAATGTCAGTTGAATAAAGAAGAAGATTGTATAAAGCAATGGAAGATATTTTATAAAAAAGACGAGGTTTTGTTACTTTAGTAAAAAATAAATTTTTGAAAACAAATCATTCCTTTACAGTATATAATGCAGCAGCAGGAGCAGGAAAAACCTATACACTTGTTAAAGAGTATCTAATAAAGCTTTTTACAGGAACATATAAGGATAATTATAAAAATATTCTAGCCATAACTTTTACAAATAAAGCTGTGGGAGAAATGAAGTCAAGAATATTAGAAAATTTAAAAGGAATAAGTGAACCTGTTATTTCTGAAAAATACCAAGCAATATTTAATGATATACAAAAAGAAACGGGAGAAGATGAAATTGTATTAAAAAATAAAGCAACAAGTATATTAAAAAGCATTCTTCATAATTATGCAGCTTTTGATGTAGTTACTATTGATACATTTACACATAGGGTTATCAGAACATTTGCACATGATTTAGGAATCCCGATGAATTTTGAGATTGAAATGGATACAGATTCTCTTTTACAAGAGGCTGTGGATTCGCTAATCAATAAAGCAGGTATAGATAAAGATTTAACAAAAATTATAATTGATTTTGCTTTTAATAAATTAGATGATGATAAAAGTTGGGATATAACGTTAGAGTTAAATAAAACAGCGAAGCTTTTACTCAGTGAAAATGAACGATTTTTTATTCAGAAATTATCAGGGAAAACAAAGCAAGATTTTGAGAAATTAAAGCAAAAACTTAAAAAAACTGAGGTAACTTCTACTGCATATATAATTGATGAATCAAAGAAAATCTTAGAACTCTTGGATTCTAATGGACTTCAAAAAGGGGATTTTACGCGTGGATCAATCCCTACACATTTTAAAAAATTATCCGAAGGAGAGTTACTTACTGATTTTACAGCGGCTTGGAAGCAAAATATTGAAACGACACCTTTTTATAATGCTAAACTTGAAAACGGAAAAAAGGAAAGTATTGATGGAATAAGAAATCAGATAGAGAATACTTTTTTAAAAACAAAAGAAAAATTAATAGAGATTAGTTTTCTAAAAAATATAAAAAAGAATTTAACGCCTGTATCTGTATTAAACGAAATTAATAAAGAACTAGAAATCATAAAAAAAGAAAAATATATTCTTTTGATTTCAGAATTTAATTCCATTATAAGTGATGCAATAAAAGATCAACCAGCTCCATTTATTTATGAGCGATTAGGAGAACGATATAAAGATTATTTTATAGATGAATTTCAAGATACATCAGAGTTGCAGTGGAAGAATTTAATTCCTTTGATAGACAATGCAATGGGAACAGAATCGTTAGATGGAAAACGAGGAGAGTTGGTGATTGTAGGAGATGCAAAACAAGCTATTTATAGATGGAGAGGAGGTAAAGCAGAACAATTTATATCTCTATCAAATGATGAAGATCCATTTGTAACGCAGGATAAAAGTGTAATAAACTTACCTAGAAACTATAGAAGTAATGCTGAAATTATAAAATTCAATAACGATTTTTTTACGTTTCTGTCACAAGATTTTAGTGATATAACCCATAAAGATATATATAAAGAAGGAAATTGTCAAGAGATAAACTTTAAGGAAAATGGATATGTAAATATTTCGCTAATAGAGGCCGAAACTATTACTGAAGAAAATGAGGTGTATCCTCAACGAGTATTAGAAATTATATTAGAATTACAAGAAAAAAAATATAGTTTAAGTGATATCTGTATACTAACAAGAAGACAAAAAGAAGGTATTGCTGTAGCTGATTATTTAACAGAAAATGGAATAGCAATTGTTTCTTCAGAAACCTTATTGATTAACAATTCGAAAGAAGTACAATTTATTATTGATATTTTAAAATTATCATTGAAACCGGATGATTTATTATTGAGAATAACAATCTTATACTATCTTATTGGGGCTTATAATATCCAAGATAAAGCGGGTTTTTTAGATAAAAATGTAAAAAATACAGTAGAGGAATTTCAACTATATTTAGAAAGTTTGGATATTATATTCGATTTGAATCAATTATTTATTTTACCTCTTTACGAAAGTGTTGAGTATATCATAAGAGCTTTTAAACTAACACAAGAAGTGTCTGCTTATATTCAATTCTTTTTAGATGTGATATATGATTTTACTCAAAAAAATGCAGAAGGAATCATAGGATTTCTAACTTATTGGGAGCGTAAAAAAGATAAATTAAGTATTGTTGCTCCAAAAGGAAAAGAGGCTGTTCAAATCATGACGATTCATAAATCGAAAGGATTAGAGTTTCCGTGTGTAATATATCCATATGCAAATGTTGATATTTATAGAGAATTAGAACCAAAAACGTGGTACCCTATTGAAGAAGATGTTTATGAAGGTTTTGATGAGGTATTCATTAATTATAGTAAATCTATAGCTGAGTACGGAGTAATTGGAGAAAGACTAGTACAATTAAGGCAATCACAATTAGAATTAGATGCTATTAATGTTCTATATGTTGCATTAACAAGGGCAGAAGAACAATTATATATAATAAGTAAACTTGATTTGAATGCTAAAGGAGAAAGTAATACAAATAAGTTTTCAGGTAAATTTATTAATTATTTAAAATACAAAGGAATATGGGAGGAAGATGTACGAGAGTATTCTTTTGGAAATAAAGAAATAATTAATAAAAATAGAATAGAATCTGAAAATAAAGAGACATTAACTTTAGAAAGTTTTATAAATACACCAAAAGAAAAACACAACGTTAATATAATAACAAATACGGGGAAATTATGGAATACAACACAACAAGTAGCTGTAGAAAAAGGAATATTACTTCATGATCTTTTAGCAGAAATAAAAACAGAAAAAGAACTTGATTTTGTTTTATGTAAGGCTCATAAAGAAGGAATTATAAGTGAAACTCAAGAAAAAGAGCTGACAAAAGAAATATATAATATTATTAATAATAAAGAACTAAATCAATATTATCAAGATACGAATCAAATTTTAAATGAAAGAGATATTTTATCTAACGGAAAGATTTATAGACCAGATAGAGTTGTGATTGATCAAAACAATATAGCAACAGTAATAGATTATAAAACGGGATTGTATGATTCTTACCATGAAGAGCAAGTATACGAGTATGGAGCACTTTTGGAAAAATTAGGATATCAAATGGGGAAAAGAATTTTAATCTATATAAATGAAGATATAAAAATAAAATACATATAAATAAGTGTCTTTTTGATAATTACTAGAAAAAAGGTATAGAAAAAAGGTATTTTTATCTTATAATTGCACCATAATTATTAAAAGCATCAACTATTTTAATAATTTCTAATATATGCATTGCATTGCGCTTTACAGAAGAATTAAATGTTAATACATTTATTACTACATCTGTAAAGCGTGATGTACACTGGTCTATTAAGAAAAAATTAGTAGTTTTGTCTTTGTTAATAAAATTTAACATATTACATTTGCTTTAATTAACACTTAAAAAATTAAATTATTGAATATGAAACATCTTAGCAGATTTTTATTGGCTTCGCTGTTTGTGCTTGGTTTTAGTACAGCGAATGCGCAAGACGAAAACAACCCTTGGGCTGTATCTATTGGCGTTAATGCTGTAGATCTTTACCCTACTGGTGGTGATGAAATATATCAAGGAGGAATCTTTGATGAGTATTTTAACGTAACAGATCACTGGAATATTCTTCCTTCTATATCTAAATTATCTGTTGGAAGATATATAGGAGATGGTTTCACTCTTACTGTAGCTGGAACTGTTAACAAAATTGAAAAGTTAGGAGAGCTAGAAGACGGAACAGAAGTAACTGCAGACGATTTAACATATTTTGGTGCTGACGCTAGAATTAGTTATAGCTTTAAAAACATATTAAAATCTAAATGGTTTGACCCTTACTTAGGTGTAGGTGGAGGATATACTTGGATTGACGATATTGGTGCAGGAACATTAAATGGATCTGTAGGAGTTAATCTTTGGGCTACTGAAAATTTAGCTGTAAATTTCCAATCTACTTATAAGCATTCTTTTGAAGATTATTTAGCAACTCAT
Organism: uncultured Aquimarina sp.; assembly: GCA_947498595.1. GTDB lineage: Bacteria > Bacteroidota > Bacteroidia > Flavobacteriales > Flavobacteriaceae > Aquimarina. The sequence continues at coordinate 27,782 of CANMKX010000012.1, read as the reverse complement.
TTACAACATTCTATAGGTGTTACTTTCGCTTTTGGTGGGAAAGATACTGATGGTGATGGTGTATATGATAAAGATGATGAGTGTCCTGAGATTCCAGGTTTAGTTGAATTTAAAGGATGTCCTGATTCTGATGGTGATGGAATTACTGATGCTAAAGATGAGTGTCCTGATGTAGCTGGAAGTGTAGAATTTAATGGATGCCCTGATACTGACGGTGATGGTATTGCTGATCCTAAAGATGAGTGTCCTACTGTTGCTGGTTTAGCTTCATTAAATGGATGTCCTGATGCTGATGCTGATGGAATTACAGATGCTAAAGATGGTTGTCCACAAGAAGCAGGTCCTGCTGCTAACAATGGATGTCCTTACCAAGATAAAGATGGTGACGGAGTATTAGATAAAGATGATAAATGTCCAGATGTTGTTGGTACTCAAGCGAACAACGGATGTCCTGAAGTAACAGAAGATGTTCAAAACACTCTTAACGAGTATGCTAAGACTATCTTATTTGATTCAGGTAAATCTTCTATCAAAAAGCAATCTAACGAAGTATTAAATGATATCATCAAGATATTAAAAGAATACTCAACTGCTAAGTTTACTGTAGAAGGACATACTGATAGTGCAGGTAGTGCTAAATTAAACCAGAGATTATCTGATTCAAGAGCTAACGCTGTTAAGAGTTTCTTAGTTGAAAATGGAATTGACCAATCTAGATTAACTGCTGTTGGATATGGAGAAGATAGACCAATCGCTTCAAACAGAACAAGAGCTGGTAGAAAAGAAAACAGACGTGTTGAAATTAACTTAGTAAAATAAGAATTATTTCTTCATAAAATAATAAGGAAACGCCTCGATTTTAATCGAGGCGTTTTTTATTTTTAGAAAATGAAAAGTTTTCTAGAAGAAATAGTAAAATATATTGATAATCAGGATAGAAAGATTAGTGAGCTGGTTTTTATTTTACCAAGTAAACGTGCTGGATTATTTCTGAAAAAGGAAATAGCAAAATTTTATTCTAATACTACATTATTTGCTCCTATAATTTTAAGTATAGAAGACTTTATAGCTGAATTATCACAATTGCAACTCATTAATAATACAGAAACACTGTTTGAGTTTTATGAAACATATTTACAAACAAATGTTGACACTGTAAAAGAAAATTTTGAGACGTTTAGTGCATGGGCACAAACATTAATATATGATTTTAATGAGATAGATCGTTACTGTATAGATCATAATAGTTTTTTTAATTATTTAGCAGATATACAAGATATTAATCATTGGTATCTCCAAAAAGAGAAAACTGAAATGATTAAAAATTACATCTCTTTTTGGAAAAATTTACATATATATTATGCCGAATTTTCAAAAAAACTACTTTCCAAGAAAACAGGCTATCAAGGCTTATTGTACAGAGAAGCAGCCAATAAAATACATGAATATGCTGATACTACTCAAAAGAAGCATGTCTTTTTAGGATTTAATGCATTAAATAATGCAGAACAATTAATTTTTCAAGTTCTAGTAGAAAAATCAAAAGCAGAAATATATTGGGATATAGATCGTTATTTTATTCAAGATAAAAATCATGATGCTTCTTTATTTTTAAGAGGCTATAAGAATAATTGGAAATATTATAAGGACAATAAATTTGATTGGATAACAGATAATTTTTCTTCTAACAAAAATGTAAACATAATCGGAGTTCCTAAAAATATTGGTCAAGCAAAATATGTCGGTGAAATATTAAAAACGATTCCTGAAAATAAAATAGGAAATACAGCAGTAGTCTTAGCAGATGAAGCTTTATTACTCCCTATGTTAAATTCTTTTCCCGAAAATATAGAAGCAATTAATATTACGATGGGATTACCATTAAAGGAAGTGCCAATGGCAGCTTTTTTTGAATTATTGTTTAAGCTCCATAAACAACCTTCAGATAAAGGGATTTATTATAAAACATTCTTAGAAGTATTAAATACTCAAATTTCATATAGATTATTAGACGGAGTGGCGAGAAAGATAACAGATGTTATTAATCAAGAAAATTTAATTTATATCACGATTGATCGCTTAAATGAATTGGTAGAAGAGAAGAAAGAAAAAGAGATATTAACAATAATGTTTTCTACTTGGAAAACAGCGCGACATGGTATTGAAAATGCACACAAGCTTATTTACTATTTAAAAGATAAATTAGATAAAGAAAAACATCTTTTAGAATTAGAATATACATATAGGTTTCACACAGTTTTTAATAGATTAGAAGAGCTTAATAATACATTTAACTATATAGAGTCCTTAACAGCATTATATCGATTGTATCAAGAGATAATAACGTCTGAAACTTTAGACTTTAAAGGAGAACCCTTAAAAGGATTGCAATTAATGGGAATGTTAGAATCTAGATGTCTAGATTTTGAAACTGTAATATTAACATCTGTAAATGAAGGGGTATTACCAGCAGGAAAAAGTGCAAATTCATTTATACCATATGATTTAAAAAAAGCATATCAATTACCTACATATAAAGAAAAAGACGCAATCTATACATACCATTTTTATCATCTAATGCAGCGAGCCAAGAATGTATACTTGTTGTATAATACAGAGGTTGAAGGAGTAAGTGCAGGTGAAAAAAGTCGTTTTTTATTGCAATTAGATGTTGATAAGTTACCCAATCACTCCTTAAATAAATTCATTGTTTCTACACCAGTACCACAAGTATTGAAAAGACAGATGACTGTAGAGAAAAACGAACAAGTTTTATTAAAACTACGTAACTTAATGAGCTATGGATTATCACCATCAGCAATAACGAGTTATATTCGAAATCCTATGGATTTTTACTATAAATATGCTTTAGGAGTAAAAGAAAGTGAAGATGTAGAAGAAACAATAGCAGCGAATACAATGGGTACAGTTATCCATAATGTTTTAGAGAATTTTTACAAACCATATTTGAATCAATATATAACGAGTGAGGCTTTAAAAAATATGTTTCCGTTAATAGATGATGAAGTAAAGAAAGAATTTAAGAAAGAGTATTCAACATTAGATATTAGACAAGGGAAGAATTTATTGATTTATGAAGTTTCAAAAAGATATATCTATAATTTTTTAAAACAAGAAGAAAAAACGATTTTAAAAGGAGCAAAGCTTAAGATTATAGCAATAGAAAGTGATTTAAAAGCCCAGATTAAAATTCCAGAATTAGATTTTCCTGTTTTTATAAAAGGAAAAGTTGATAGAATAGATGAGTTGGATGGACAACTTAGAATTATTGATTATAAAACAGGAAAAGTAAACCAAGGAGATGTTGAAGTTGTTGATTGGGACGTAATAACAACAGATTATAAGCATAGTAAAATAATTCAAGTTTTGGCGTATTCGTATATGCAATATTGTAAAAATGAATTTGAGGCACCAGCCCATGCAGGAATTATATCTTTTAAAAACTTAAAGGGAGGATTTTTAAAATTTGGAACAAAACCTTCTCCGATGTCTCGTAAAAAAGACAATGGTATTACGACAGATGTTTTAGAAGAATATTTAAGAGTGTTAAAAGCATTGATTTTAGAAATCTATGATAAACACATTCCATTTACTGAAAAAGAAGTGTAATATGATAACAATAACTAAAAACATCTCAATAGATGGGGTGCATCAAAAGCCAATAATAACTGATGTTTTTTATAAAAAAAATGATATTAAAAAAACTGTTGTTATTTTTTGTCACGGGTATAAAGGATTTAAGGATTGGGGAGCTTGGGATTTAGTAGGAGAACAATTTGCATTGAATGATACTTTTTTTATAAAATTTAATTTTTCTCATAACGGAGGAACAAAAGAAATTCCAATAGATTTTCCAGATTTAGAAGCTTTTGGTAATAATAATTATTCAAAAGAATTAGACGATTTACAAAGCGTTATCGATTGGGTTATTGGAGAAAATCTTTACAAAGATGATATTAATATTAATAAAATTATATTGATAGGTCATTCTAGAGGAGGAGGAATTGTGAACTTAAAAGCTTCAGAAGAGCAACGAATAACAAAAGTAATAACATGGGCAGGAGTATCAGACTATGGTTCAAGGTTCCCTGTAGAAAAAGCATTACAGGAGTGGAAGGATAAAAAAGTAATGTACGTAAAGAATGGAAGAACATTACAAGAAATGCCTCATTATATTCAGTTCTACGAAGATTTTAAAAAAAATGAAGAAAGGTTAACAATTTCTAAAGCCGTAAAAACACAAAAAAAACCTTATTTAATTATTCATGGGACAGAAGATAAAGCTGTATTAAAGAGCGAAGCTAATTTGCTACATAATTGGAGCCTTGAAAGTGAATTGTTTTTATTAGAAGGTGCAAATCATGTGTTTGGAGCAAAACATCCTTGGTTAGAAACAAAATTGCCAGAACATTTAAGGTGTATTACAGAGAAATCAATAACTTTTGCAAAGAATTAACAATCTATTCCCTGAAAGAGATGTGATTATCTATTTTTTTTTGTTAATTTGTCTCTGTGAAAAATAGAAGACATATAATAGCATTCTTTCTATTGATGATATTTAGTATCATTCAATTAGCAGATCTACATATTGTAGGTCATGATGCTAATGATATAGAATGTCATATATGTCAACTTTCTATAGATAATTCTTCAGACGGTTTTTTAACGCCTGAAGTTATTTCGATTACTACACCAATTGAAATACCTATAGATACTGTAGTTTTAAAACATACAGTATCTTTTGTATATTCAACTACATTATTTAACTACAATAATAAAGCTCCACCTAGAGCTTAAGTTTTTATTTACGTATTTTTTATTAAACAAGGTATATCTTTTTTTAAGATATAAACCCTTTGTTTAGCTATTACCTCAATTTTATTTAAAATGAAGAAGCATTTTTATTTATTAATGTTTCTTTTAGGGAGTGCTCAGTTATTTTCGCAAGATTGCGAGAATAAACTCAGAGGTCGTGTTATTGATTTTCACGATGGATTACCCCTAAAAGAAGCTCAGATTACTGTTGATAATCAAAAAGTAATCACGAACTCTAAAGGCGAATTTTTAATCGAAAAATTATGTCCTATAGCTTATGCGTTCACAATTACGCATCCAGATTGTAATACACAAGTTGTAACAATAGATATAGGAGAAAAAAAGCAACATGATTTTTATTTGGAACATCATTATACAAATTTAGAAGAGGTAGATATTTTAGACGTTTCAAAAAAAGGAGAAACTAATAGCCAAACAGAAGTACAATTACAGAAAAAGCAATTAGAAAAATATAGTAATTTAACGTTAGGAGATGCATTAAAAGAACTATCAGGTGTTAATAGCTTAACTACAGGAAACACTATAGTTAAACCTGTTATACAAGGATTACATAGTAGTCGAATAATTATAATGAATAACGGCGTTCGTCAAGAAGACCAAGAGTGGGGAGAAGAGCATGCCCCAAATATAGATATAAATGCTTTTGATGAATTAAAAGTAATAAAAGGAGCAGGAGCATTACAATATGGAGGAAATGCAATTGGAGGTGTTGTAATAGGAAAGAACAAGTTAACAACGTTGCGAGATACAACTTTCGGAAAAACTCAAATTACAGGTAGCACAAATGGAAGAGGTGGAAGTATAAACTCTACACTTAATATTGGATTTAAAAATAATTGGAGTACTAAAATACAAGGAACAATAAAACATTATGGGGATAGTGAAGCTCCAGATTATATTTTAACGAATACAGGTTTTAGAGAACAAAGCTTATCAGCAGCAATAGGATATACAACTTTTGAATATGGTTTTGAAGGATATTATAGTTTCTATAACGCTAAGCAAGGAATTTTAAGAGCTTCTCATATAGGTAATGTAGGAGATTTAGTAAGAGGAATCAATAGCGATGAACCTTTGGTAATAGATTCTTTCTCTTATGATATTAATGCGCCAAAACAAGAAACAAATCATCACTTAGGAAAACTGAAGTTTTATAAAAGATTCAAAAACACAGGGAAATTAAATTTACAATATGCATTTCAATTAAATAATCGAAAAGAATTTGATATTCGTCGAGGAGATGATAGAAATAAAGCGAGTTTAGATCTAGAATTAAAAACACATACATTGGATGGGTCTTTTGTATTTGATTCTAATAATTCATTTAAAAAAACGATAGGATTTCAAGCATTAACACAAAAAAACACTCCTAATCCAGAAACAGGGATACGAAGATTAGTACCTGATTATGATAAAAATAATATTGGAATATTTGCAATTACAGATTTTGAACTTAATGATAAATTAAAAGCAGATATAGGGGGGCGATATGATTATTCTAGAATAGAAGCAAAGAAATTCTATTTGAAAAGTTTTTGGGAAGATAGAGGATACGATACGGATTTTGAATCTATAATTGTAGCTGATTTTGATACACAATGGTTTACAGAACCAACATTTGATTATCATAGTTTTTCGGCATCGGCAGGAATTAATTACCAACTTAAAGAAAAGCAAAGAATAAGAACTAATGCATCCTTTGTTAATAGAGCACCTAATCCAGTAGAATTATTTAGTGACGGATTACATCATAGCGCTGCTATTATTGAATTAGGAGACTTAAGATTTGAACAAGAGAAAGCATTGAAATTTTCAGGGAGCTATAGCAATGAAAACTTTTTAAAATCAAAAGGTAGTTTTATAGCATCGCCGCATGTAAGTATAATAGATGATTTTATTTTATTACAGCCTACAGGAGTTGAACAAACAATTAGAGGAGCTTTTCCTGTATGGGAGTATAAGCAAACCAGAGCGTTATTGTATGGAATAGATATAGATTATAAAGTAAAGTTTACTGATGTAATAAACTTTGAAACAGGATTTTCATACGTTTATGGAGAAGACCTTAAAAATGAGACTCCATTAATTAGCATGCCTGCTCCTAATTTTAGATCAGGGATAACATACGAAAAACCAAAATGGAATATAAAGTTGACCAATGAAACAGTCTTAAAACAAACTAGATATCCAGATAATAATTTTACCACGGAGTTTTTAAGAGATGGAGTCATAGTAGAAGAGGTAGTAGATATTTCTACACCACCACCAGCATATACTGTTTTTGATGTGTATGCAGAATATAAAATGTCAATTTTAAATGAAAAGGACCTGTCATTAGGAATGAGTATCACTAATATATTAGATACATCTTACAGAGACTATTTAAATAGGCAACGATTTTATGCCGATAACATAGGGAGAAATATAACACTTAATATAAATTTTAAATTTTAAAACGATGAAAACTATCAGTAAGTTTTTAATAATCACAGTAATTACTATATTTGCCGCATGTTCCAGTGACGATGATATACCACAAGTAATTAATGAGGAAGAGACAATAACTACGGTAAAACTGTCAGTAATTGAAGATGGAACGACTAATACACAAAATGTAAGTTGGATACAGGGAATTAATGGGACAAACAATTTACCTACTATTACATTAGAGCAAAATAAAACATATAACGTTAGAATTCAATTCTTAGATGAATCTAATCCTAGTGATATAGAGGATATTACCGAAGAAGTAATTGAAGAGAAAGACGAGCATTATATTTTTTATGATAGTACTGTTAATGGATTAACTATTAGTAGTAGTACAAATGATATTATTGACACTAATAATATTGGCATAAATATTGATACTAATTGGCAAATTAGTACTACTTCTACAGGTGGAACTGTAAGAGCATATCTAATTCATGAACCAAGTCAAAAGACTGGAAATGTGAGAGATGATTTTGGAGGAGAAACAGATATTGAAGTAGATTTTAATATAGCAATTTTATAAGAATATCAGATTGTTAATATGATATTATAGTATTGTTAAATGATAATTAGAAACGTTCATGTTCGTTAAATCAGTGGTATATTCACCATTACAAAGATGATTTGACAGCATTACAATAAAATTGAAACATTCATAATTATGTATAAGTTGAGTTTGTGTTAACATTAATTAAAGTTTCAATTCAGACCCTCAGGATTAGTTACCCTGAGGGTTGTTTTTTTATAGACTATTTACGATTGTATTTTTCCTACAAAGCGATCTTTTTAATACTATATTCACATTTTACCTAAATTATATTTTTTAATAAAATCACCCATTATGGGTGAATATGCAACGGTTTTCCTAAAGTAGTTTTGTAAGAATTAATTATAAGGGAAATCAATTAAAAAATGGAAAGAATAATTAATCTACAAGAAAAAGACAGTCTTATAGCTGTAATTGATACAATTCAACTATATCAAATAGGTAGTGAAAACTTAAAAGAATTCTCTCAGTTTGTTTATAAAATGTATGCACATCATTATAAAAAAAAATACAAATGGATACCTAGAGAAGAGGATTTGATATCTATGGAAAAATCAGACAGAGAACAGTTTAACTCTTCAGTGTATTTTGGTTATAAAAGTAGAGAGAATTTGCTGATAGGTACTATAAAAGCAACGTTAAAAAAAGAGAATATAATATTTCCGATAGAATATGAATTTGGAATAGATATAAAACAAATAATAAAGGAAAAAGAGTTAGAGATAGAAGAGGTATGGCATTTAGGACGATTGGCAATAGATTCTGAAAGATTGAAAAAAGAAAATACTACTTTAACTTCTAGAGAGATATTAAAAAATTTGTTGCTCCATTCCTTAAGAGTAATCGGAGAAAATGATAAAAGCTTGATGATAGCAGAATCCGATGTTTTAATACATGAAATCTTTAAAGAACTAGGCTTAGAAATGAAGATAATTGGAGCCCAAAAAGAATGTTTAGGAAGTCCTACATATCCAGTAATGTTAACAGGGATAGAAATTAATAACTGGCTAGCAAAACAAATGGAATTAATATATTAAAAAGAAAAATAGTGAGTATTAAAAAGAGTATTCCAGAAATGCATACTAATGAAAGATATCATAAGAATGTATTGTATATAACACCAGAAGAGCAAGATCGAATAAAAAATGTAAAAATAGTATTTGGTGGTGTTGGATTAGGAAGTGTAATTGCAGAATCATTAGTACGACTAGGGTTTGAAAATTTTATATTTATAGATGGTGATGATGTAGAAAAATCTAATTTAAATCGTCAAAATTATAATGAAAATGATATAGGAAAGTCTAAAGTAATGTCAATTACTCGTAGGTTGAAAGCAATAAACTCAGAAATAAAAGTAGCATATCATCATTTGTTTTTAGAACCAGCTACCATAGAAACATATATCAAAGGAGCAGATATTGCAATTAATGCAATAGATTTCGATACCAAAGAAACTCCATTCGTGTTTGACGAAAAATGTAAAGAAGCAGAAATTCCTGTAATTCATCCATTAAACTTTGGTTGGGCTGGAGCAGCCTATGTAGTAACACCAGAAAGTGAACAAATTTATGACGTAGCTAGAAATGAAGAGAGATTTGAATTAATACTAATTCAGAAGATGATAGCATATATGAAAAATAGAAAAGATGTAGATTTAGATTGGTTTTATGAATTTTATGAAGCATATAAGAAAAAATCAAAAATTATAACACCACCTCAATTGATCGTAGGCTCTAATATAGCAGCAGCACTGGTTACCAATATAATTTTTAGTCTTATTAATAATAGAGATGTAAAAAAGTTTCCAGAACCATATTTCTTATCTACACGATAATAAAAAGTGCAATTAACTAAAATTAATTGCACTTTTTATAATTAGAATAAATATTAAAAATTATTCATCAGCACCCTTACCTTTTAAAACTAACAAAGGAATTCTGCTTTCAAAATCAATTTTCATTACCTTATTATCTTCCCATAGCTTTGCAAAAAAACCACGTTTACGTCTAAAAACGCATAATATATCAGGGTCATTCTCTTTTAAATGTTCAAGAACCCCTTGAAAAACAGTAGCATTTTCTGTTGATTTATATGAAGAAGTAATTTCACCTAGTTCTTTCTGAAATTGAGTGTCTTCAGGCAAAAAAGTCGAAGTTTTAACTTGTAATAAGCGCATTTCAGCACTAAACGCTTTAAGTAATTTCTTTACAGGAGTTAATGCATTAGGTTTACGAACAACTCCAGATTTAACTGCCATTAAAATGCGATTAATAGGCTTAAACTCATAATTATCAGGAATAATTAATACAGGGAAGTTCATTTTTTTAACAATGCTACCCGAAATTTCTCCTAAGAAGTATGGATCTTTAATATCAGCATATTGTGGGCTTAATACAATAAGATCTATTGACATATTCAAACTAAATTCTGAAATAGCATCTAATAAATCACCTTCAAGAGGATGAGATATAATCGTTACACCTTTACGATCAACACCGGCAAATTCTTCCTCGATTGTATTAATTGAAATTTCACGTAAAACTTTATTTACATCAGGGAGACTACCGGTACGAGGCAAATCTTTAAAAAGTCTTACAGCATATATTGTAGCGCCTAGTTCTTTGGCAAAATCAATGGCATATTGTAATTGAGAAGTACTAATGGCTTTATCACTTGATCCTAAGGGAACGAGAATGTTTTTCATTTATAATAATATTTTTTAATTCAAGTATTTGAATTAACACAAATGGTATTAATAAGTGTTAATTCTATTATAAGTCTTACAAAAGAGATGTAAAAAATATAAAGATAAGCTCTAAATTTACACTTTAATTTGAAAAAGATGTAATAATTAAATGATTCGAATAGCAAAAAGTGAAGAAATTTCTTCAATATTAGAATTAACAAGGGCTTGCGCTGAGTATATGATTGCTAATGGAATATATCAATGGAATGATACTTATCCATCTCGAGAAGCTTTTGAGAGTGATATTGTTAAAAATGAATTATATGTATTTGAGCAAGAAAATGAAATTATAGGAACAATAGTGATAAGTGATTTTATGGATGAAGAATATAAAACCATAAATTGGATATCAAATACAAATAAAAATATATACATACATCGATTAGCAGTTCATCCATTACATCAAGGAAAAGGAATTGCAAAAAAGTTGATGGATTTTGCAGAGAATTATGCTAGAAAAAATAATTACGAATCAATACGATTAGATACGTTTAGTAAAAATGAACGGAATCAAAAAATATATAGAAAACGAGGATACAAGCAATTAGGAAATGTTTATTTTCCAACACAAAGTGAATATCCATTTTATTGTTACGAATTAATCTTGTGAATACATCAATTATATCATTTAAGAATATTAATAAACTAGCTATTCCAGCAATAATAGCAGGAATAGCAGAGCCAGTTCTATCATCAACAGATGCGGCAGTAGTAGGTAATATAACAGGAGAAGGAACAGCATCATTGGCTGCAGTGGGAGTGGTAGGATCGTTTTTATCGATGTTGATATGGGTATTAGGACAAACAAGGAGTGCAATATCTTCAATAATAGCACAATATTTAGGAGCAGGAAAAATAGAAGAAATTAAAGATTTACCAGCTCAGGCAATAGTATTAAATATAGCCTTTAGTCTTGTTGTATTATTTTCAACCTATTTTTTTACATCGGCAATTTTTAAATTTTTTAATGCATCAGGAGAAGTTCTAGAATATAGTATTACATATTATAATATACGAGTATGGGGTTTTCCTTTTTCGTTATTCACATTTGCAATTTTTGGAATCTTTAGAGGATTGCAAAATACCTTTTGGCCAATGATAGTTGCAGTAATTGGAGCAATGTTAAATATTGGATTAGATTTTATATTGGTATACGGAATTGAAGGATTAATAGAACCTATGCATATACGAGGAGCAGCATGGGCAAGTTTGATTTCGCAAATTGTAATGGCATTATTAGCAGTGCTATTTTTACTAAAGAAAACAAATATTACTTTAAAACTTAAAAGAAAAATTCATCCAGAAATCAATCGATTACTAATGATGAGTCTAAACCTATTTATTAGAACATTAGCTTTAAACATTGCCTTAATCATAGCAGTAAGAGAAGCAACAGAAATAGGTAAAGAATATATAGCGGCGCATGCTATAGCTATTAATATATGGTTTTTTACTGCCTTTTTCTTAGATGGATACGGAGCAGCAGGAAATGCGTTAGGAGGTAAATTATTAGGAATTAAAGATTATAAAGGACTATGGAAACTGTCTAAAAAAATAAGCTTATATAACTTAATAGTTAGTCTAATATTGATAATTGTAGGAGCTTTATTATATAAACAAATAGGATTGTTATTTAATAAAGACGTTAAAGTATTAGCGATATTTTATACCGTATTTTATATGGTATTAATATGTCAACCTCTAAATGCTATTGCCTTTAGTTTTGATGCGTTATTTAAAGGATTAGGGAAAATGAAAGAATTGCGAAATGTTTTATTGGTTTCAACATTTGCAGGTTTTTTACCTATAATATATATATCTAAATACTATGACCTTAAGTTGTTAGGGATTTGGATAGCCTTGGTTGTATGGATTTTCCTTAGAGGAATATTATTAGTATTAAAATTTAGAAAGACATTTCTCCCCCTTATTCAAAAACAGTAAATTTGAATAAAATCAGCTATAATGGGGACAACACGATCAAATGGAAGTTTGTATACAACAATTGAAGATAATATAGCAATAATTGAGTTTGGACACCCAGCAAATAACTCTTTACCATTAGAGTTGTTAGACCGATTAACAATGGTATTTCAAGAGTTATCAGAACAAGAAAATGTACAAGTTATAATTTTAAAATCCGAAGGGAATCAAACTTTTTGTGCAGGAGCTTCATTTGAAGAATTAGCAGAAATAGAAACAATAGCAGCAGGAAAAGAATTTTTTTCTGGATTTGCTAAAGTAATTAATGCTATGAGAGAATGTTCAAAACCAATTATAGGTAGAATTCAAGGAGAAGCAGTAGGGGGAGGTGTTGGATTAATTGCAGCTTGTGATTATAGTTTGGCTACAGAAGCAGCATCAGTAAAGTTAAGCGAGTTATCTATAGGAATAGGCCCTTTTGTAATAGAACCAGTAATCTCTAGAAAAGTAGGAAAGACAGCATTTGAAATGCTATCCTGGGACCCTACAAGTTGGAAAAATGCATATTGGGGAAAAGAACATGGACTTTACGCAAGAGTATTTGAAACCATAAAAGAATTAGATAAAGAAGTATTATTATTTGCAGAAAAATTGGCAAGTTACAATCCAGAAGCATTACAAGAATTAAAAAAAATAACCTGGCAAGGAACAGAAGCATGGGGAACTTTATTATTTGAAAGAGCAAAAATATCTGGAAATTTAATACTATCAGATTTTACAAAAAAAGCATTAGAAAAATTTAAAAAATAAGAGAATTATGGAAATATTAAGTTTTATAGGAGGAAATGGACTATTCTTAATATTAGGAATCGTTTTAGTAATAGTTTACTTTGTAAACCGTAGAAGAGGAAGATAAGGATTCCTTAACTTTGCAACTTAATAACAACAATGTAACGATAGGTAGTAGTAGAACCAATGAGCAAAATACGAATAACAAAGCAATTTACATTTGAAACAGGTCATGCATTATACGGATATGATGGTAAATGTAAAAATGTACATGGACATAGTTATAAACTAGGAGTAACCGTAATCGGAACACCGATAGCTGATACGTCTCATGTAAAACATGGAATGGTTATAGATTTTGGAGATCTAAAGAAAATAGTAAAAGAAGAAATTGTAGACGTATTTGATCATGCTACAGTTTTTAATAAAAATACACCTCATGTCGAATTAGCCAAAGAGTTAAAAGATAGAGGGCATGATGTCATTTTGGTAGAATATCAACCAACAAGCGAAGAAATGGTAATCGATTTTGCTGCAAAAATTAAAGCACGTTTACCGAAAGCTATAAAATTACATTCATTAAGACTACAAGAAACAGAAACATCATGTGCAGAATGGTATGCTGTTGATAATGAATAATGTGATTTTTTAAAAACATAAAAGACAGAAGAAAAAATAAACACGTGAAGATACCTGAAGGAAAAAAAGTTTATTTTGCTAGTGATAACCATCTAGGAGCACCAACTCCAGAACAAAGTTTTCCAAGAGAACAGAAGTTTGTAAGATGGTTAGATTTTGTAAAAAAAGATGCAGCAGCCATTTTTATTTTGGGAGACATGTTTGATTTTTGGTTTGAATATAAAACAGTTGTACCCAAAGGATTTACTAGAACATTAGGGAAGTTGGCAGAAATTACAGATTCTGGAATCCCAGTATATTATTTTGTAGGAAATCATGATTTATGGATGGATGGATATTTTGAAGAAGAACTAAATATTCCTGTCTATCATACAACACAAGAGTTTACTTTTAATGACACTCATTTTTTTATAGGACATGGAGATGGATTAGGACCTGGTGATAAAGGATATAAACGAATGAAGAAAGTGTTTACAAATCCAGTCTCAAAATGGTTCTTTAGGTGGCTTCACCCAGATATTGGAGTACGATTGGCTCAATATTTATCAGTGAAAAATAAATTGATTTCTGGGGATGAAGATGTGACCTATTTAGGAGAAGATAATGAATGGTTAGTACAATACTGTAAGCGTAAATTAGAAACGAAACATCGAGACTTTTTTGTATTTGGACATAGACATTTACCTATGGAAATTCAATTAAACCCTAAATCAAAATATATTAATTTAGGAGATTGGATCGGGTATTATACCTATGGCGAATTTGATGGAAAGCAAATGCACCTAAAAGAATTTGAAAAGTCGAAATAGCACATACTTTAAATAGCATAAAAGCGGAAGGAATATTATAAACCTTCCGCTTTTTTATATTAGAATAATAAATGAATTAGTTTATTAAAATACTTAAAATCAATAAAGTATTTGATTTTAGATATATGCCCATTGATACGCTATTTTTTATAAAACATATTTAAACATTAAAAAGAATATGGAATTCCCTTAGAAGATAAAACCTATAAATATCTAAATTGATAAGGCACAAAAAACTTAAAAGACAATAATTATTTTAAAATTAAACATCATGAAAAAATTTAGAAATACACTAGTTGTTTTATCAATTTTATGTACAATAATAACACAAGCACAAGAAGCATATATAGGACAAGGAGTTACAAGTCCAGATGATTGGCAAGATTATACATCATTAGGTATTTATGTTGATGTAGATACATCTGGTTGTGAATTTAAAACAACACCTCATTATTTGATAACAATAGAGTCATTAGAGGAATTAGGATATCATTGGGGGCTATCAGGAGCACCAGCAATTTACAAGCCAACACCTACAGGGTTTAGAGTATATTTAAGGTGGACGGATCACTCTACCGAAGAACCTACTATAGGAAGTTTAGCATTTGCAAATCCATTAAGAGCAACCACAGCAAAGAATAGACAATGGGTAATAAGATGGACAGGAATAGAAAAAAGAGATTGCCCTGTAAAAAAACAAGTAGCTGAAGAAAAAGATATAGAAGAACTAATTATTTATCCAAACCCAAGCAATGATCAAATAACAATAAAGTCAATTAAAGAAATTGTAAAATATGAAGTGTATGATCAGAAATTGAATTTAATACTAACAACAACAAATGATATCATTAATGTTGAAAATTTTAATAAAGGACACTATATACTTAAAGCTTTTACAAAAGACGGAACAATTATAAAACGCTTTATAAAATGAAAAAACGGATACAACTACCCCAAGTTGTACCCGTTTTAAACCTAATAAACAAACTCTGTGTTGTTTTTATGATGACGAACACTAGTAGGTTCACTATTAACTCGATTTATTACCCATAAAAAAGAATAAAAAATAATTTATTTTTTAAATTGCTGAAAATTAATTGATTATAGATGGTAAAAAAACGACTGAAATATTACGTTTCAGTCGTTTTTTATCAATTAGGATATAAATTTATTTTCTAATATAAACTTGTAGATCATTACTTTTCTTTAAAGCATAAGATAAAGATTTATCATTAAAAGACTTTTCAGGCTTATAATTTAATAAAGATAAAACTGTTGGTAATTGTAAATTCCAAGAAGATGATTTAGTAGCCTTACCAGGAACAACCATTACAACATGCCCATAAACTTGCGAAGTATCAATAATAAGAGATAGCCCCCCATTATTAGTATTATCCATTGCTTTATCGATATTATTTTGTTGTAAAGCACTACCTAATCTTCTCCATTTATTAGAGCGCTCAATTATAGGACGAATACTATCGTAAAGTACATATCCTAATTTTGAATCTTCAAAGTCTGAAATATGATATGTTTCACTAATGACTTTTGTTATTTGGTTTCTACATTGTGTTCGTTCGGTAGCATTTGATTTACAAGAAATAAAATCTGTAACAGCTGCAGACAAATTGAAAGAAGGAGAAGAAGATTCAGACTCGTTCGTATTTGAAATGGAATTTTTGATTTCAGGAGAATCAGTTTTAATAGAAGTTGGAGTTTTATCGGATGTACGTGTACGCTCTCTACTTTTTTTTACCATTGGAGAAACCTCAGGAACTGTTTTTTTAGTATCGTCTTTACAAGCAAAACATATTGTTAATGCTAGAAAAGGAATCAAAATTTTTTTCATTTTTAATGATTTAAGAATACTGCTAATATAGGGTTAAAACTGAAAAAGAATCATTGGATATTATAAAAAAATCGGATACGATTACCCCAAATCGTATCCGTTCTTCGAACATAACCAACAAATTAAATGTAATTGCTGCTTCGACGCAGCCGAGATAGAAACCTCGTTTTTTGATTTGATTCAAATATATATCGAAAGTACTTGTATTGAAAGTATAAATGAGGGAACAGGTCATGTTGATGAGCGAAATGACCTATTGTATGATTAAATTAAGAAGAAAATACAATAAGAGGATCAGTTATATAATTTTCAATGAGATATGCACCTAAGTTACAATTATGTTTTACTTGATTTAATATCCAAGCATCAGCACTGATAGCGATATGCTCACTCGTAGCAATAATTTTATCTGGATTATGATCCAAATAGATATCCCAAGCAAAATTATATTTAATTGCGATTTCGTATAACAAAGCTTTCAAGCGTCCACTATTAGAAACAGGCGAATCAAAATACCAAAGAGCTTTTTTGATTTGTAAATTACCCAAGATTTTTCCGATTAAAATTAAAGCTTCTTCTGTTTTTTGCACTCGCTTATAGGTACCATGAACACTAGAAATATCTCTATAATAACCATCTAAACCTTTAAATAAATAAGCTCCAGATAATGCACTTTCTAATATGATTAATAAATTAAAACCATCTATGATTACAATTTTATTATTTAAATCGT
Organism: uncultured Aquimarina sp.; assembly: GCA_947498595.1. Taxonomy (GTDB): domain Bacteria; phylum Bacteroidota; class Bacteroidia; order Flavobacteriales; family Flavobacteriaceae; genus Aquimarina. The sequence continues at coordinate 10,400 of CANMKX010000012.1, read as the reverse complement.
TGGGAGAAATAGCACGTTTTTGCCTAATATCGATAGCTTGCTTGCTAGCACTCATTCCTTGTAAAACTTTTATTTGACGAGAGTTTAATCGATAACGATGACCAACAAGTTGCACCGCAGATTTTTCAGCATACCCTTTGGTGAGTAAGTAACACATGTCTGTTGCAGCTTCTTTTAATTTATTATGCATAATAGTAGTACCAAATAAGCGATCATCACTAGCTTCTTTTCCACGATTACGTTTTGTATACGACATAAAATTATTTTTCAATTGATTCTAAAAAGGCTCTAAAAACCCAATAAATATAGTGCCAGTGTGATTCCACCTAATACCATGACCACTAGTTACTCGAATTTCGAAAACTAGCTCATGTTTATAGTGATAAAAGACATTCCACCAAGTATAGTTTTTAAGCATTTTTGTAATAAGATTGAAGACCATTTTCTCTTTCTCTTTTGAATTTCCATAGATTTTGCCCCAATAAGTATCTGTTGAACGACCTATATGCTTTTCCCAAGCTCGAGTAGCAACTTTAATTTGATTATTAAATGGTTGCATACAACTCTTTAATAATATATCATAACTAGGAGGGATGGCTTGATCGTTTTGAATACTAGCAGAAGTTAAGCGCTGACCCAAAATTAAAAGAATGTTAGAAAAAGGAATTTGTTCAAATAAAAACGCTAATTTATCAAGAGATTCTGAGCTATTTATAGCATTTAGCCAAGGTTGAAAAACAACAAAACTGTCATGGATAGAGGGAGTGATTTCTTCATCAAATTTAGGTGGAGGTAATAATTTTTTAGCTCCTTCTATTTTGAAATGAGATAACTGAATGGCTAATTTATTTAAGTGCTCCTCATGTAATATGTTGTGATATTTTAATAACCACTCCTTGGATAAATAAGTTTTAAGTTGAGTTAATTGTGAGAAAATTAAGGAAGAATTCATGATACATTATAGTAATTATTTCTAATAGAAAAAAGTAAGTGATTGATTACTTTACTATCAGGAGTTTCTTGCAAAGATGTTTTTTCAAAAAGAGAATCTAGATTTTTTTTTAGGGCATCTGCTTGATGAAGGAGATCTTCATATTCGAATTCCCCATGTTTAATAGCTAATAAGTAATCACGGTTTGGACGTCTTACAATAAGTTCTCCTTTAGCGATTTCTGTAGCCATATGTAATAATCGAAATGTATGCATCATATTTTTGGTGTCATAATTTTTACCATGTGCAATATTGTTTTCATAACGTGCTTCATTTCTGTTTTTTACCCAAGACCAATACTCCTTATATTGCTTGCAATAATTAGAATATTTATCTTTATTAAAATAGAGAATTCCAATAGGTTTTTCTCCTTTAGGGATAGAACTTACATGAAGTTCGTTAGCACCTTCTTTTATAATGCCTCCGTGATTTAAGGGGTTGTAAAACAGGTTGTAACAATCTTTCATATGTGCTATTTTTGCAATAGCAAAAGCCTCTTGTTTCCCTTTTTTTATTAAAAGAACACTAAAAGGAATAACCTCTTTGTCTAAATGTACCATACAAAAATCAAGTACAGTTTTTCGTTTTTTAGCCATCGGATTAACTATTTTTTTGTTCAATCCACGTGCTTTTTTAATTTGTGCATAAGCATAATTTGCAAACGAATTTTTACATAATTTAGAAAGTATATCACTTATTTTAATGCGATCAAAAAGTGGATGTTTGTACAAAATACAATCTTCTGGCATGTGCAGTAACTCGATAATGTTTGGATTGTTTTTATGAAGTAACTCCATAAATTTTCGAAGTTCATAATAAACAATATCGTTGGTCTCATTATTTATTTGACCTAGATAATTAAGTCCATAAAAATGTTCTTTTGGTAATATAAATACTCCACGTATATCAGTATCCGAAGCAGCAGTAGCTAAACCATAGGCTCTACTTCCACTAATGGCTTCAAATATGATATATCCAGATGATTTAAGTTCTGCTATTGTCATGATATTTTATTTTGAAAGCTATATCGTAGTTTTTTGAGTTTATGAAGTAAGTGTATGATATAAAAAATTATCAATACGTTTATTATCTACACTTCCGCTAGGAAGTGTTTTAGCATAGATATCATTTTCAGAAATTAATTTTGAAACTAATGCAGTAACAATAGTATTATTGTTATGATTATAATTTTCGTTTTGAGTTGCTTTTATTTCCATAAGATTTAGAATTTCATTGTTCTCATTAGTAGTAACTAGCGGAAGCATTTTACTGAAAATAACAGGAGGCATACTCTTGTATTCTAAAATCCATTTTCCTGCTAATGCCGTTCGCAAAGCGTAAAAAAGATCCTTTAACTTTATGGTCTCGCCATTTAATTTATCGCGATATTTTTTGCTCATACTGTTATAATGATACATACATGAAATAGGAGAGAAACACTCCAAAGCAATAGATTTTAATGTTTCGATTAAAACCTCGTTTTCTGCTAGATATACAATAGGAGAAAAGAGATGTTCTAAAGCGGATACATTAGATTTTTTTAGTAATCGTAATTGTTTGCGTAATTCCCAACCTACAGCATCGAAATCACCATCTATAAAATCGATGGTGTCACGACCTTCAGATGTTGAGAGATACCACGAGAGTTCTTTTGTATATACAAAACGAACATCGTAGTCGCTATCAGGAGAAGCAAATCCCCATGCTCTACTACCCGACTCGCAAGCGTAGAGGATATCGATATCGCGTGCTATCGCGATGTTGTTAAGTTTTGTTTTCATGATTTAAGGAATTAGTACAGGAATGAAATCAACTCCTTTTTTATTAAAATAATTTTTAGATTTTAATTCTTCTTTTTTAATATTATCTAAAGAGGTTTTAATTTGATGAATATTAAAAAGCCATTTCTTGTTGTAATCAAGATCCTCCCAGATTAAAGAATCATTAATATGGGTAACTTTTATACCTTTTGTTCTACCAGCACATTCAGGAATTCCACATGAACAATTGAAAATATAATAGATTCCATTGCTAATTAATGAAGCTTTAAAATTTGTAATATCAACAATATCTCCATAAGGATAAGGTTTTTCTCCATTAATGATGAATTCAAAATAATTGACAATTTTAAAATGATTTTTATTATTGATAATAGTTGTTCGTTTTTCGATATAAAGATTGCTTACTGATTTTAGCGACATATACTATGTTTTTAATTAAACAACAGTACAAAAATGAAAGCATGTTGCGCAGTGTTTTTGCGTAGTGTATTATTTTTTAATGAAACATCTCTAGGTCAAAAGAACTCGAAATTTAAAAAATACTATTGTCTTTTTTTACAAAAGATATGATATGAAATTATTGTCCCAAATATTTACTAAATTTGGGACATAAACAACATTGTCATGAATAACTCAGTTCAAAACAGAATTGAAAACAAAATAAAATCAATGAAAAGAGGGAGTATTCTATTCCCTTCTAACTTTGATGGTATTGGAAATGTTGAAGTTGTGAAAAAATCTCTACTAAGACTGGAGAACAAAAAATTTCTTATAAGACTCGCTCATGGAATATATTTATACCCCAAAGAGGATAAATTATTAGGCGTACTATATCCTTCAATAGAAGAAATCGCAAACGCAATTGCAAATAGAGATAAAGCACGAATTATTCCAACAGGAATAAAAGCATTAAATCAACTTGGTTTATCTAATCAAATACCTATGAACATTGTATTTCTTACTGATGGAGCAGCTCGTAGTATAGCTGTTGGAAAAAGGACAATTAAATTTAAAAGAACTACACCTAAAAACTTAGCTGTAAAAGGAAAAATAACAAGTTTAGTTATACAAGCATTAAAAGAGATAGGAAAAGAAAATGTAACTGAAGAACAAATAGAAATAATTTCAAAACATCTTAAATTAGAAAAAGAAGAAATCATAGAACATGATTCAAAACTAGCTCCTGCTTGGATATCTAAAATTATAAGGAATATAAAATAATGAAGGACTTTATAAAACTTAGCAAAAAAGATAAACTGAATATCTTTAATCAGACAAGTGAACGCTCTGGTTTACCTTCTTCTGCTGTAGAAAAAGATTGGTGGGTAACTTTATCTTTAAATATTATCTTCTCATTACCATATGCAAATCAAATAGTTTTTAAAGGCGGAACTTCTCTTAGCAAAGCTTGGGATTTAATTGAACGTTTTTCTGAAGATATAGATTTAGTAATAGATAGAAAACATCTTGGTTTTGAAGGAGAATTGAGCAAGACACAAGTTAAAAAACTACGAAAAGCTTCTTACTCTTTTATTGGAACAGAATTTTATAATGACATTAATAATGAACTAATAAAGTTAGGTGTATCAGACTATGAGTTAATTATTCAAGAAACAAAGAACACCGATACTGACCCATTAATTATTGAATTACGATACAAATCTTTAACAGAAACATCGGATTATCTAAAGCCTAGAGTTTTAATCGAAGTTGGTGCAAGGTCTTTAATGGAACCTATGGATGAAAAAGCAATTATTTCAATAGTTTCAAGTGAATTTAGCCAACTCCCATTTGCAGAAAAAGAAATTACAATTCCTGTAGTATCTCCAAAACGTACATTCTTAGAAAAAATATTTCTATTGCATGAAGAGTTTCAAAAAGAAACCAAATTTATACGTGTAGAAAGAATGAGTCGTCATTTGTATGATTTAGAAAAACTAATGGATACTCTTCATGGAATAGAAGCTTTAAAAGATACCATTCTATATAATATAATTGTTGAGCACAGACAAAACTTTAACACCATAAGAGGAATTGATTATGCAAATCACATACCCAAATCAATAAACATTGTTCCACCAGAAGTAACAATTAGGCATTGGGAAAAGGACTATAAAACAATGCAAGAAAGTATGTTTTATGGTTCTACAATTAACTTTGATAAACTGATAGAAAGAATTACTGAATTGAACACTAGAATTAAAAAAATGTAATGATGGAAGAAAAACAAATTAGGGAGGAATTAGAAAAAACCTTAGCCAATGATTCTAGTAATTACAGTAAAATTTTAGAATTATCTACAAAATTAGCAAGTTTTGACAAAGATAATATTCGCTTTAGTGTAGATGCTGGTGTAATTGACAGATAAGGTACTGAATTAGTAGCTAGACAAGAAACCGCAGTTTCGGAATTAGTTAAAAACTCTTATGATGCTGATGCAAAAGAAGTAATCTTAAAATTTAAAGATTCTGACTTCATTGGAGGAACTTTACTAATTGAAGATGATGGAATTGGAATGACCAGAGAGCAGTTAATTAATGGTTTTATGCGTATTTCTTCTACCGATAAACTTCATAATCCTTTATCACTAAAATATAAACGAAAAAGGTCTGGACAAAAAGGAATTGGAAGGTTTGCAGTTCAAAGATTGGGTGAAAAACTGACTATTACGACACAAACAAAAGATAGTAATAATGCTTTAGAGTTAACAATAGAATGGGATAAGTACAAAGGAGACATTGATTTAGTAAATATTACCAATAAAATTGTTTCGATAGAAAAAGAAAAAGAAGAAGGAACTACTTTAAAAATAGAAAATTTAAGAGATAAATGGACACAGGCTGCTATAAAAAGAATTTATAGATATGTAAGTGCAATTATTCAACCATTTCCACTTTCAAAATTAAAAGAAGAAAATATCGAAACTGGATATGAAATTAAAGTTAAAGAAATAATAGATCCAGGATTTAAAACTACTTTTAAGAAAATTGAAGATTCAACTGAAATAATTATTGCAGATGAATCTAGTATGATCTACGACCATGCATTAGCAGAAATTGAAGGGTGGATTGATGATAAAGGCTTAGGTATTTATTCTGTTGAAAGTAAAAGTCTAGACATCAACGAAACAGGAAAAATAGGAAGCGATCCAGATGATATGACAACTCCTTTTACAGAATTAAGAAATGTTCGTTTTAAGGCTTATTATTATATCTATAATTCAGGTCATATTCCAAAAATGCACGAAACTAGTATTAAAAGATTATCAAAAACTATAGGAGGTATTAGATTATATAGAAATGGTTTTAGAGTATTACCTTATGGTGAAACTGGAAATGATTGGTTAAAATTAGATGAATCAGTTTCAAGAAGATCTATCCTTCCAGTTCATAATAATCAAAACTTTTTTGGGTTTGTTGAAATTACAGATGATAAAAAAACATTCAATGAAACTTCAAGTCGTGAAGGTTTAATGGAAAATGAAGCCTTAGTTCAACTTCAAAATTTTATATATAGAACAATAATGACTGGTGTTTTAAAAGTTGCAGAAGTCAGAAATGTAAAAATTGTTTCTGGTCAGAAAAAAGAAGGGAAAACTTGGGAGAAAATTGAGGTTCGAATAAAAGATATAGCACATACACTTGAGGCTTTAGACCTTGAGTTAGAAAAAGGAGAAGGTAGTCTGCAAGTAAAAAGAAAAAGGAGAAAGAAAGTACAAAAACTAAAAAATGATATAGAAAAGTTAGCTGAAGAACAGAAAAAAGAAACAAACAAGATGCTAAAAGAGAAATCAATGTTACGTGTTTTAAGTAGTGTTGGCATTACTATTGGTCAGTTTATTCATGAAGTACGAGATTATGTTATAAACATGGAATCTGATGTAAAATTTCTTTTAGAAAAATTACGTTCAGATACAGCGCTAACAGAGCGGTTAATTATTTTGGAAAAAAATGTAGCTACTTTTCAAAGTTACACCTCTTATTTTGACAATGTAATCTCTCAAAATGTAGTTAGAGAATTAAAACCAATTGAAGTACAGAATACTTCTGAGAATTTTTGGGAGTCTATGAATAATGATGCTGAAAAAAGTAATATTAAATTCGCCCGACCTATAAGAAATGGTTCGTATTTGTACTCTAGACCAATGCATCCTTCAGAATGGTCTTCTATTTTATTTAACTTTTATACCAATGCAAAAAAAGCAATAAAAAGAACAAAAAAACTGGAGAAATAAAGATTGAATGTGGAATTAATGATAAATATGTTTTTCTAGAGTTTTCAGATACAGGGGATGGAATTTCTGAAGAAAATGGCTTATAAAATATTATATATAGATGATCAAGATACTGCTAGTAGAAAAGCAGATTTCGAAGAATTAGGATTTGAAGTAATAACCCATGACCCCACAAATGATTTTAAAGAAATTGAATTAAAAGTAAAAGACGGTATTAATGCTTTAATTTTAGATTATAAACTAACAGAAGGCACAGGTGAACAGGCTTGTTTTGATGCACCAACAATAGCTCAATTTGTTAGAACTATGCATTCTGTTGATGGTTTTAACATTCCAATAGTCTTAATGTCAAATCAAACAAATTTCACTGATTACTATAATAATGATTATACTAGTCAAGATTTATTTGACTTTACAATTACAAAACAAGACTTTGTTTCAAATAAAGAGATATTCGGTCAAAAATTAAATTCATTTATTTCTGCTTATCAAAAGATAAAATCAGATAATAACTTATCTAAGTCATTAGGTATAGATGAAAGTAAAATTATTTTACATTCCAGATTTATTTCAGACTATGAAAAATTAAACAATAATCACTTTAAAATAAGCTCATTAATTTATGATAACTTACTTTGTTCAATCGGCTTAACTATAGGTATAGATGTTCTATCTGCAAGGTTAGGTATTTCTCAGGATTCTGATAATTGGCCTCAAGTTTTAGAATCCTTAAAAACAGCTTCGTATACAGGTGTTTTTTCAGATATAAAACAACGTTGGTGGATGGATAAAGTTAATAAATGGTGGAACGATAGTATATCTTCCGATACCTCAATAAGACGACTAAACGCAGGAGAAAGAGTTGAATTATTAAATTCAAAATTAGGATTAGAAAACTTAATCCCATTAATAAAAACAAAACATTCTTTAAGCTCTAACTTTTGGACAGTTTGTAAATTTTCAAAGGAAGCTTTAGACCCATTTGATGGAATTGAACTTTTAAAGGATTATTTACCTTGGCAAGAAAAAGAGTATATTTCTATTGATTCCGCCTTAGCTGGTCAAATGGAAGTATACAAAAATCAAATAAGTGCTATTGATAAAAAAGCTATTCGTGAACTAGTAAAAAATGAAAGAGCGAATGGATAATTGGAGTTTAAGAAATTTAAGACAAGATTTAAGTAAATTCTTAGAACTGATAAATACATATCAAATAGGAGATTTTACCTCATTATATAATTTTATAGGTAGAATGGATTCTTTAGATTCATTTGAATACGAAATTAAAGGTATTGTTTTTAATTTAAATAAAAGAATATCTGGTACAATGCCTGAAACTTTAAATAAATATAAAATATCACTGGATAATACAATATCATTAAATAAAAAAGATGTTGCATTAAACGATATTGTTGAAAATTATTTATTTGAATTAAATATTGATTCTTATGTAAGTACTGAAGATGAAGATGGTGAGCCATATAAAAATTGTTGGCATTTAGATAAACATATAGATAGTTCTGAACCCAAATACACCCACCCAACATATCATTTTCATTTTGGAGGTGAATATTTAGAAGGTCTAGATACAGGTCAAATTTCAATTTTTTCCAGCCCAAGATTACCACATCCACCAATGGATATATTTTTAGGGTTTCATTTTATTATTTCGAATTTTTATAGCTCGAAAGATTACTCTTTTGTAAATGAACTAAAAGGAAATTATGATTATCAACAAATAATAAAACGAGCTCAGGAAAGATTGTGGACTCCATATTTTAAAGCTTTTGATTCTATAAATACACATCAAGACTTCACAATGAATAAACTTTTTCCATTGTATATAAACTAGCATGAATCAAAGCATACTAAAATATTTAAAAAATTACTCTTATGATACCAAAGATGTCAATCGTCTTTTGGTGTCTTCATTTTTGGTTGTCAATAAAATTAAAAAGGTAAAAAATACATTCATTAATCATTTTATTATATCAGAAGAAAAAGAATTAAATCAGGTAACAGAATTCATTCAATTGTTTGATAAGCATTCTTTTGATATAGAAGAGTTAATTGAACTATTTGAATTTGTTATTTCTCCTCAAGATAAAGAGGTAAACGGAGCAGTTTTTACCCCTGAATATATTAGAAAACATATTGTAGAAAAGACCATTGAAAAACAAAATTCAGAAGCTTTATCCGATTTGAAATTTGGAGATATTGCTTGTGGGTGTGGTGGTTTTTTTAAAACAATAACGGAATACTATCGAGATAATACCGAGAAAAGTTTTTATGAAATATATAGGGATAATATTTATGGCTTAGATATTCAAGAATATAGTATTCTAAGAACTAAAATATTACTTTCATTACTAGCTATTATCAATGATGAAGATAGGATTGCATATGAATTCAATTTATACTGCGGTAATGCTCTTAGCTTTAATTGGAAAACGATAGAAACTATATATGAAAATAATGGCTTTGATGCTATTGTTGGAAACCCTCCTTATGTTAGCTCTTCTAAAATGGATGAAGAAACAAAAGCTTTATTAGTAAATTGGAGTGTTTCTAAAACAGGAAAACCAGACTTATATATTCCATTTTTTGAAATAGGAATGGGAAATTTAAACGAAAACGGAATATTAGGGTATATAACAGTCAACACCTTTTACAAAAGTTTAAATGGACGGTCTGTGAGAAACTATTTTTCATCCAATAAGTTTGATATTTCTATCATAGATTTTGGAGGAGAACAATTATTTAAAAAAAGATCTACTTATGTCGGCTTCCCCAAATTAGAACTGCTTAAATTTCTAAAGGTTCAATATAGTTATTCTTTCCCAATTTTAATTTAGCATAGGGAATTGGTGCCAAATCGTTTAATGAATCATGTGGTCTAAAATGATTGTAATCGTACATCCAAATATGTGTTTGTTCTCTAACTTGGTTAATATCTTCAAAAATATATTTATTAAGTACACCTCTTCTAAATGAACCATTAAATCGTTCAATAAATGCATTCTGCGTGGGTTTTCCTGGTTGTATATACTGAAAGTCTATCTCATGCATTTCACTCCAAGTAGCCGTTAAATTGGCAATGAACTCAGGACCATTATCCATTCGTATTTTTTTTGGTTTCCCTTTGCGTTTTAAAAGATGATTTAACACATAAACAACACGACTACTAGGGAATGAATAATCAATTTCTATATGAAGAGCTTCTCGATTAAAATCATCCATAATAGCAAAAGCTCTGAAGCGTCTTTTATTCTCTAATACATCAGTTAAAAAATCCATACTCCAAGTATGATTTGGTACTACAGGTACTTCTAAAGGTTCTTTTACTCTGGCTGGTAAACGTTTCTTAACTTTTCTTCGAAGAGGCAGTCCCAGC